>NZ_JCAFTP010000001.1:0-1337830 GCF_059370395.1 Stenotrophomonas sp. YJH_SMC_101-4
CGCTGCAAGTACGTCCATGTAAGCTCGGTCGCCGCATCCATGCGGCTCACGCCCCCGCAACCGGACCCACCCCGCCTTCGACAGTTTCCTGCGAACTGTCGGAATTGCTCTTGAGGTCAGATCCGTTTTCCTGTGGAAAACGGATCTGACCCCGGATTCAATTCGATATCTGACAGATCTGATCCACGCATGGCGTGGATCTACTGGCCACCGGAAAACTGTCGAAGGCGGGGCACTGTGGGTTTGCGGGGTGTGAGCCGCATGGATGCGGCGACCAAGGCTACATGGACGTACTTGCGCCGTCCCCGCAAACCCACAGTGCCCCGCCATCCCACGAAATGCACGCTGTTGCTGTTGCTTCGGCCGTTGCCGTTGCGTCTGCAGGTGCAGGGCGCAGCCCTGCCGAAAACCCCTAGTTCACCCGACGACCCGAGCGGTCGATCCGGAACCACTCTCCGCCTTCCATCGGCGTGTGGCCATCGGCATCCGGCGTGCCGCGACGGCAGCCGTTGCAGACCTCGGCCACGCCGTCGCGGAACGGCCAGGCGAAATCGAAGGTGCCGGGCACCACCTGGCGGAATGTCAGATCGAAGTAGCCCACGCGATTACCGACGCGGCCGCGCAGCAGGCCTTCTTCCGGCATCTCCGGGCCGTTGTCCCAAGTCAGCACCGGCAGGCTGCGGCCCTTGCGGTCGACGTAGTGGAAACCCTGGTCGGCATACACCACGGCCAGGCCGTGGTCATCAAAGTTCAGGTCTTTCAGGGTGTCCGGCTGGATCTTCGGCCGGTGGTCGACCACTTCGCAGTTGGGCAGCGGCCACAACCCGTGTTCGTCGGTCAGCAGCTTGCACGCCGGTGCCTGCGCCAGCGCGTTGGCACTGGCCAGCACGCCGAGCAGGGCCAGCGACCGCGCGAAGCGGCCGCTGGCAGGCGCAGGGCGGGCCTGCAGGGCGATCACTTGGCCTCGGCCTTGCGTTCGAAGGCCGTCGGCGCCGGCAGCTGCACCGGCACGCCCTTGTCATCGCAGGTGCCGGCCTGGCACAGGCGCTCGCGCAGGGCCGGGGTGGCCTGCACGATCATGTGGTAGATCGCGTTCTGTTCCAGCGTGCCGCGGATCGCCTTGCTGCCCGGGCCGCGTGCCCAGATGCCGACGTCTTCGCCGCCGTGCGACTCGGACTTCATCGGCACCAGTGCTTCCTGCATGTAGTCCGGATGCTCGGTGTCGACCTCGCGCAGGTTCGGGCGGCCGTTGGCCGGTTCGAAGCTGCTCGGGTTGTGCGGGTAGCGCTTCGGGCCGGCCGGCTGCTGGTTGCTGCTGCCGGTATGGCCCGGGCCATTGGCGTAGCTCAACGTGGTGTACGGCTGGCCGGTGCCGTCCAGCGCGTAATCCAGCTTGCCGGCGCCATCTTCGCCACCCTTGTCCTTCACCTTGCCCAGGATCGGGTTGCCGCGTGCCGGGTAGCCGACGAAGTTCAGCGTGTGCGAGTGGTCGGCGGTGACGATGATCAGGGTGTCGTCGGCCGAGGTCAGTTCGTTGGCCACGCGCACTGCATCGGACAGGGCCACGGTCTCGGTCAGTGCACGGTAGGCGTTGCCGCTGTGGTTGGCGTGGTCGATGCGCGCGCCTTCGATCATCAGTACGTAGCCTTCCTGGTGCTTCGACAGATTCCTGATCGCCGCAGCCGTCAGTTCGGCCAGGCTCGGCTCACCGCCCGGATCCTGCGGGCGCTCGTACTCGTAGCGCATGTGGTCCGGCTCGAACAGGCCAAGGATGGCCGGCGCATTGGCGGCGGCGGCCAGCTGCTTGCTGTTCCAGACGTAGGCGCCCTGCGGATGGGCCTGCTGCCATTCCTGCACCAGGCTGCGGCCGTCCAGGCGCTGGCCGACCTTGTCGTCGTACTCCGGATCGCGCTCTTCCACGGTGGTGAATTCTCCGCGGCCACCGCCGAGGGCGACCAGCGGGCCGCGGCCATAGCGCGAGGTCGACAGCAGCTGCTGGGCGATGTCCTTGCAGCCTGCCGCCTTGGCCGCTTCAGTCAGGTCGGTGTCGTTTTCCCAGTTGCGCTCGGGTGAATGTGCATAGGTGGCGGCCGGGGTGGCATGGGTCAGGCGTGCGGTGGACACCACGCCCGTGGCCAGGCCGGCGCTGTCGGCCAGCTGCAGCCAGGTCAGCAGGCCCTTGGACAGGCTGTCGGCGCAGTCGGTGCGGCTGCCGGCGCTGACGCCGATCGCGCCCATGTGGGTCTTCACGCCGGTGGTGATGGCGGTCATGGTGCCGGCCGAATCAGGGGTCTGCGAATCGGTGTTGTAGGTCTTGCTGAACGCCGTGGCCGGGAAGCGTTCCCAGGACAGCAGGTTCTCTTCGCCCGAGCCACCCTTCTGCTGGCCTTCGTAGATGCGCGAGGCGGCCACCGTGGTCAGGCTCATGCCGTCACCGAGGAACAGGATGACGTTCCTGGCCTTGCCGGACATCGCACCGTTCGCCGCGGCCTGGGCCGCGCCGCTGCGGTACCACCACTGCGGCGTCTCGCCGGCCGGGTGGGTAACGGGATCGACGGCGACCTTCAGGCCGGCCGGAGCGGACGCGGGGGCGGTGCTGGCGCAGGCGCCCAGCAGCAGGGTGGTGGCGCAGGCGGCCAACAGGGAGACGGAACGGCGCATGGACGCTGGGATCTCACAAACTGTAACGGGACGTTCATTATGCCCGCCCTCGCAAGGCACGCCGATGACACACTGATTTGCCGGCCGGGCGGTCGTTCTGCGGGCCGCCTTGGGCTATCGTGCCAGCATCCCTTCCTTCCCCTCTGGATTGCCTATGAAGCTGGTCTCTGCCTGGCTGCGGATTCCATTCTGGCAGCGCGTGGTCGGTGGCTTCGTGCTCGGCGCGCTGGCCGGCTGGGCGCTCGGCCCGGCCGCGGAAACGTGGTTCGGCCCGCTCGGCGAGCTGTACGTCACCCTGATCAAGATGATCGCGGTGCCGCTGGTGTTCTTCGCGGTCATCAACGCGATCTCGTCGCTGCACGGCCAGAAATCGGTCGCCGCGCTCAGTGGCCGCACCTTCCTGTGGTTCGTGATCACCGCTGCGCTGGCGGTGTGCGTCGGTCTGGGCGTGGGCACCGTGCTGCAGCCCGGCGCCGGTGGCCTGCAACTGACGATGGCCAGCAACTACGTGCCGCGTGAAGTGCCCAGCGTGGTGCAGGTGCTGCTGGATGTGGTGCCGGCCAATGTCTTCTACGCGCTGTCCGGCATCGGCACCAAGGTCAACGCCGCCGGTGAAACCGTGCTGGCCGCGGGCCGTGGCTCGATCCTGCCGGTGATCTTCTTTGCTGGTCTGGTCGGTTTCGCCATCGTCAAGCTGGGCGAGAAGGTGACCGAGGCGCGCAAGCTGGTCGGCCAGATGAGCGACATCATGATCCAGGTGACCCGCTTCGTGCTGGAAGTCACCCCGATCGGCACCTTCGGCCTGATCGCTGGCCTGGTCGGCAGCTACGGCTTCGAGAAGCTGCTGCCGCTGGGGCATTTCGTGCTGGCCCTGTACGTGGCCTGCGCCCTGCACATCGTGGTGGTCTACAGCGCGCTGCTGCTGGCGCACGGCCTGAACCCACTGAAGTTCTTCCGTGGCGCCGCGCCGGGCATGCAGGTGGCGTTTGTCAGCTCGTCCAGCTTCGCCGCGATGCCGGTGGCGCTGCGTTCGATCACCCACAACCTGGGTGTGAACAAGGACTACGGTTCGTTCGCGGTGCCGCTGGGCGCCAGCATCAAGATGGATGGCTGCGGCGCGATCTACCCGGCGCTGTGCGCGGTGTTCATCTCGCAGTACAGCGGTGTGCCGCTGACCCCGGAACAGTATGTGGTGGTGTTGATCGCCTCGGTGCTGGGCAGCTTCGGTACCGCCGGCGTGCCGGGTACTGCGGTGATCATGGCCACGGTGGTGCTGAGCGCGGCCAACCTGCCGCTGGAGACCATCGGCTACCTGTATGCCATCGACCGCATCCTGGACATGATGCGCACGATGACGAACGTGACGGGCCAGATGCTGGTGCCGGTGATCGTGGCCAAGGAGACCGGGCTGCTCGATCAGGCGGTGTATGACAATCCGTCCAGCAATGTCGGGGTGGACGATCCAGACCCGACACCGCCACGCGCCTGAGGTTGCGTGGAGATGTAAAAGGCCCGCCCTGACCCGGCGGGCCTTTTGTTTGGGAGCTGGTTGGCGCGGTGGCGGCCAAGGCGGGTCCTGGTAGATCCACGCCATGCGTGGATGGAGGCAGTGCCGACAAACGGTCGGCACCCACCAGGGCAGGCGGCGCGATGCCGACCAAGGTCGGCACCTACCGGGGGCGCAAACAAAAAAGCCGCTGCGGGGCAGCGGCTTTTTGTCTTTCAGGCGGCGCCGTAGCGCCAGCGGGTCAGAGGTCGACCCGGCGGGCCTGCATGAACTTGTTGCCCCAGTAACCACTGAGCAGGGTGTCCACGCGGACGTCCTTGCCCGAGCTCGGTGCGTGCAGGAAGCGGCCGTCACCGACATAGATGCCGACGTGGTCGACGCGGCCCTTGCGGCCGAAGAACACCAGGTCACCGGCGGCGAGCGCAGTGCGGTCGTTGATCAGCTCGGCGTTGTCATCGTGGGCCATCTCGCGCGAGACGCGCGGCAGCTCGATGCCCAGCGCCGAGCGGAACACGTAGCCGACCAGGCCGCTGCAGTCGAAGCCGCTGTCCGGGTTGCTGCCACCCCAACGGTACGGGGTGCCCAGCAGGGTCATCGCTCGGCGCAGCAGCGACTGCACCTTGCCGTTATCGGCGGCGGTGCCGACAACGCTGCCATTGGCGGCGCTGCTGGTGTCGTAGTTGGCGAGCAGGCGGCTGAGATCGCCCGCCACCACGGCCGAGCGGTCCATCAGCGGAATGGTGTCATTGGCGGCCAGGTGCGGCAGCAGGGCGGCCAGCGTGGCACTGGCGGCGGCATCGACGCGGCTGCGCTGCGGAGCAGCGGCCTCGGCCTTGGTGGCCGGTCGGGCGGTGCTCTCGGCCACCGGGGCCGGGGTCACATCGGAACGATTCGGAGCAGTCTGCGACCAGGCCGGAAGGCTGGTCAGACAGAGTGCCAGGCCAAGCAACAGCGGGCGGGCACTACGTGAAGATACGGAAGTCTGGCCTTCGCTTTTCAGGTCGTCAGTCGTCACGCGTCGGTCACAGGAAAAAAACGATGGGGCATCATGCCCTGTAAACGCGGCAATAAGTTAAAAATTCCGTTAGTAAACCGTTAGTTTCGTGGTGATGGACGTCACAGTTTTAAACATATCACCTGTTCATTTTAGCGAAGGACGCGTTTCGCCCCTGTGTAGTGGTCCTTCCAGTAGGGACCGCTGAGCGAGTCGAGGCGTACCGTGCCGCCGGTGCTCGGCGCGTGCACGAAGCGCCCTTCACCCACATAGATACCGACATGGGTGACGCTGCCGCGGCTGCCGAAGAACACCAGGTCTCCGGTGGCCAGGCGCTGCGGGTCGATCTTCGGGCCCTGTACCGCCGCCAGGTCGCGCGAGGTGCGCGGCAGCCGCAGGTCCAGCATCTCGCGATAGACATAGGCGACCAGGCCGCTGCAGTCGAAGCCCGAATCCGGGGTGTTGCCGCCATAGCGGTAGGGCGTGCCGACCAGGCTGATGGCGCGCATCAGCACCGAGTTGGCCGCCTCGGGGTTGTCCGGCACGGTCTTTGGCCAGTTCGCCGTGGGCGGGGGCGGGGCCGGGCGGGTGGCCTTGCCACCGCCACAGGCGGTCATCAACAGGGGCAGGGCCAGCAGCAGGGCCGGGGCGAGAAACCGGCGCTGGCCGGACGAAACTGGCGTGATGTGCATGATCTCCGGATAATGCGCCACCTTGGATTGGCCGTCATGATGGCGGCGTCCCCGCCGGGCGACAACCCGCCCCAACCCGCCTGCCTTCGGCAGATCCAGACAGAGTTGCGCATGAAGATCGAAAAAGACCGCGTTGTCCGCTTCCACTACACCGTTTCCGAAGTCGGCCAGGAGCCGATCGAATCGTCCAAGGACCGCGGCGAGCCGCTGGCGATCCTGATCGGCCACGGCAACATCATCCCGGGCCTGGAAAACGCCATGATGGACAAGGAAGCCGGCGCGACCTTCAGCGTCGACGTCACTGCCGCTGATGCCTACGGCGAGCGCCGCGAGGGCCTGTCCCAGCGCGTGCCGAAGAAGCACTTCGGCAACACCAAGCTGGCCCCGGGCCAGCAGGTCGTGCTGCAGACCAACTTCGGCCCGCGTGCGGTGACCGTGCAGAAGGTCGGCATGAGCGTCGTCGACGTCGACCTGAACCACCCGATGGCTGGCAAGGACCTGCATTTCGACGTCGAAATCGTTGACGTGCGTGAAGCCGGCAAGGAAGAGATCGACCACGGCCACGTCCACGGCGACGGCGGCCACCACCACTGATCGCAGCGCGATCGTGATGGCAGCAACGGCCCGCTTCGGCGGGCCGTTGCGTTTCTGGAACACGACGCGGCCATCCATGGCGTGTGGGCCGACGGCATAATGGCGGACCTGCCTGACGGATGCCCCGTGAACGCCGCTTCTCCTTCCCTGCAGCCGATGGCTTCCGGCGAACGCATCGCCATACTGGACGTGCTGCGCGGTGCGGCGTTGCTGGGCATCCTGCTGATGAACATCGAGGCCTTCAGCGGACCGCTGGACCTGGCTTTCACTGGCATCGACGTGCACTGGCAGGGCATCGACTACTGGGCCGATGCCTTTGTGTACGTGTTCGTGCAGGGCAAGTTCTTCACCCTGTTCTCGCTGCTGTTCGGCGCCGGCTTCGCGGTGATGGCGCAGCGCGCCGAGGCCGCCGGGCGCGACTTCACCCCGTTCTACCTGCGCCGCAGCGCTGGCCTGTTGCTGATCGGCCTGTGCCACGCGCTGCTGGTCTGGTCCGGCGACATCCTGGTGATGTACGCGCTGGTCTCGTTGCCGCTGCTGGCCTGCCGCGAGGCGCCGCGCAGCTGGCTGCCGTGGATGGGCGTGACGGTGTACCTCGGCGGTATAGCGATGATGCTGCTGGTGGGCGCGATGGTGTCGATGGCTTCGACGGAAGACGTACAGAAGATGCTCGCCGACGCGCAGCAGAGCATCGAGCTGCAGCGCCTGGTGTACGGGCACGGCAGCTGGATGCAGGCCAATGCGCAGCGGCTGAGCGAGTTCGGCACGTCGATGGGCGCGCTGCTGATCACCGGCCCGGAGGTGCTGGGCATGTTCCTGATCGGCAGCTGGTTTGCCGGCAGTGGCGCGCTGGCGGCGCCGGAGCGCTTCCCGCGGCTGTACGCGACGCTGCGCTGGATTGCGTTGCCGCTGGGCCTGCTGGTCACGTTGATCGGTGTTGCCTGGAAACCCTACCTTGCACCGGGTGCCTACAATCTGCCGGTGACAGCCGCAATGGCACTGGTGACGATCGGTGGCCTGCCGATGTGCCTGGGCTACCTGGCGTGGATCGTGCATTGGCGTGCGCGGTTGGCCTGGCTGGCACCGGTCGGGCGCATGGCGTTGACCCACTACCTGGGCCAGTCGCTGCTGTGCACCTGGGTGTTCTACCACTACGGCCTGGGCGCGTTCGAAATGATGCCACGCAGCGTGCAGCTGCTGTTCGCACTGCTGTTGTTTGCCGTGCAGGTGGCCCTTTCACACGTCTGGTTGCGCCGCTTCCGCTTTGGCCCGATGGAATGGTTGTGGCGCGCGATGACCTACCGGCAGTGGCCGCCGATGCGGCGCGAGGCCGGGCAGGGCTGATCGATGCAGGGCGCGCGCGAGGATGTGATCGTGGTGGGCGCCGGTGCCATCGGCCTGGCCACCGCGCTTGCGCTGTGCGCGAACGGCCGGCAGGTCCGTATGATCGAGCGGGGACGCGTGGGTGCGGCGACTTCGCATGGCAACTGCGGCACCATCACCCCCAGCCACGCGCCACCGCTGGCAGCGCCTGGTGTGCCGTTACGGGCGCTGCGCTGGATGCTCGATCCGCGTGCGCCGCTGTACGTCCGTACACGCCTCGACCCTGCATTGTGGCGCTGGCTGCTGCAGTTCGGGGCGCGCTGCAACGCGCGTGACTGGCTGCACTCCACGCGGGCACGCGGCGCACTGTTGAATGATTCACGGCTGCGCCTGGCGCAGTGGGTGCGGACGCATGCGCTGGACTGCGAGTTCGAGGCGCGCGGTCTGGACTATGTGTTCGGTGACGCCCGCAATTTCGATCACCATGCAGCCGAGTGTGAGGCGCTGAACGCGCAGGGCATCGCCACGGTGCGCATCGATGGGGCCGACTACGCGCGCGACAATCCAGCGTTCCATGATCGCCTTGCCGGTGCGATCCACTTCCCCGGCGATGCGCAGCTGCGTCCGGACCGCTACACCGCCGAACTGGCGCGCGTGCTGCGCGCACAGGGCGTGGTGATCGAAGAGCACTCGGACATGCGGGATTTCAGCGCCGACGCGCAGGGTGTGCGCGTGCACGTCGGCGAACGCACGCTGCACGCACGCGAGCTGGTGCTGGCGACCGGGCCGTGGTCACCGCGCTGGGCACGGCAACTGGATCTGCGCGTGCCGATCCAGCCCGGCAAGGGCTATTCGCTGACCTGGTCGCGACCGGCGCAGGTGCCGCAGCGCCCAGTCGTGCTGAAGGACCATTCCGTGTTCGTGATTGCCTGGCGTGAAGCACTGCGACTGGGCGGCACCATGGAATTCGCCGGTGCCGACCCGCAGCTGCGCACGACCCGCCTGCAGGCCCTGCAGCACGCTGCCGACCACTACCTGCGCGCGCCGCGTGGTGCGCAGCTGCAGGAGCAGTGGTGCGGTTGGCGTCCCATGAGCGTGGACGATGTGCCGTTGATCGGCCGCGCGCCCGCACATCCTCACGTCTGGCTTGCAGCGGGGCATGGCATGCTCGGCATCAGCATGAGCGCCGGCACCGGCCAGCTGATCGCCGATCTCGTCTGCGGCCGCACGCCGGCGATCGATCCTGCCCCTTACCGACCCGAGCGATTCCGATGAGCACTGCACCCTATGATTACGACCTGATCGTCCTTGGCGGCGGTTCCGCCGGCCTGGCTGGCGCGATCCGCGCCGCGCAGCACGGCAAGCGCGTGGCGATGCTGGAGCCTGGCGAACTGGGCGGAACCTGCGTCAATGTCGGCTGCGTGCCGAAGAAAGCCATGTGGCTGGCGGCCGACCTGCACGAGCGCATCGGCCTGGCCAGTGCGATGGGCTTCGATGTCGAAGCGCGCCCGGCGCTGTCGTGGAAGGAACTAGTGATCCATCGCCAGGCCTATATCAGCAACATCCACACCAGCTACCACAAGCGCCTGGACGAAACCGGCGTGGTGCGCATTCCGGCGCGCGGTCATCTGCTCGATGCGCACACCGTGGCCTGCAGCGATGGTGTGCGTTACAGCGCCGAGCACATCCTGATCGCCACCGGCGCGCACCCGCTGCGGCCCGACATTCCCGGCGCGGAACTGGGTCTGGTCTCCGATGATTTCTTCGATCTGCGCGCGGCACCTGCCGAGGTGGCGATCATCGGTGGCGGCTACATCGCGGTGGAGCTGGCCGGCCTGCTGCAGGCACTGGGCAGCAAGGTCAGCCTGCTGGTGCGCGGCAAGCGCCTGTTGGAGCGCTTCGACTACGAGCTGACTGATCAGTTGGCCGAAAACCTCAAGCAACAGGGCGTGCGCATCCATTTCGGCTATCGCCTGCGCGAACTGCAGCGCGATGGCGAGCGTGTGCGTGCATTCGGCCATGATGGCCCGCTCGACAGCGTGTTCGACGCGGTGTTCTTTGCCACCGGCCGGCGCGGCAACAGCCGTGACCTCGGCCTGGAAGCGCTCGGCATCGGCATCGGTGAGCACCAGCAGGTGGAGGTGGACGAATGGCAGACCACCAGCGTGCCGAACGTGCATGCGGTGGGTGACATCGCCGGCAAGGTTGGCCTGACCCCGGTGGCGGTGGCCGCGTCGCGGCGGCTGATGGACCGCCTGTTCGGTGGCCGGCCGCAGTCGAAGATGGATTATGAGAACGTGGCCAGCGTGGTGTTCTCGCATCCGCCGCTGGGCGCGGTGGGCATGAGCGAAGAAGAGGCGCGCGCCCGTTTCGATCAGGTGAGTGTGTATCACAGCCGTTTCCGCCCGATGCTGCAGGCGCTGGCCAACGGCACCCAGCGCAGCCTGTTCAAGATGGTCTGTGCTGGTCCGGAAGAGCGGGTGGTGGGCATCCACCTTCTGGGCGAAGCGGCCGACGAGATCCTGCAGGGCTTCGCGGTTGCGGTGAAGATGGGCGCGACCAAGGCCCAGTTCGACGACACCGTGGCGATCCACCCGACCTCGGCCGAGGAAGTGGTGCTGATGCGCTGACCTGGGCGGTTGTAGAGCCGAGCCTATGCTCGGCTGCATTCCGTGCAGACATGGTGCAGCCGAGCGCAGGCTCGGCTCTACAGGGCACCTGGCGCCCCCATGCGATACTGGGCGCCCCCATGCGTTTCCGGGCCGCTCCATGCGGCCCGCCGTCGTCCTGATGTCCAGCCCCGCTTCCCGTATCGCCACCGCTTCCCCGCGCATCGCGCTGGGGGGTATCGGCCTGGCCGCGATCGGCGCCATCGCCGCCTCCGGCAAGGCCATCATCGTCAAGCTCGGCCTGCGCCACGGCGTCGATGCCACCACGCTGCTCGCCCTGCGCATGCTGATGGCGCTGCCGCTGTTCGTGCTGATGGCACTGTGGGCTGCGCGCCGGGCAGAGCCGCTGTCCTGGGCAGACCGCGCCCGCGTGCTGTGGCTGGGCTTCACCGGCTACTACCTGTCCAGCCTGCTCGATTTCCAGGGCCTGCAGTACATCAGCGTGACCCTGGAGCGGCTGATTCTTTACTTGAACCCGACCCTGGTGCTGCTGATCAACGTGCTGCTGGCACGGCAGCGGCCGGGCCGCTGGCAGATCGGTGCGCTGGTGCTGAGCTATCTGGGCGTGCTGCTCGCCTTCGGCCACGATCTGCAGCGCGAGGGCGGGCAGATCATCGTCGGCAGCCTGCTGGTGCTGGGCAGTGCGCTCAGCTACGCGCTGTACCTGTTCGGCAGCGGGCAGGTGGTGGCACGCATCGGCGCGGTGCGGTTGACCGCCTACGCCAGCTGCGTGGCCAGCGTGCTGGTGCTGCTGCACTTCGCGGTGACCCACCCGCTGCCGTTGCTGTGGCAGGCGCCGGCAGCAGTGCAGTGGCTGTCGCTGGTCAATGCCACCGTGTGCACGGTGCTGCCGGTGCTGGCGATCATGCTGGCGGTGCAGCGCGTGGGTTCGTCGCTGGCCGCGCAGGTCGGTATGCTGGGCCCTGTTTCCACCATCGTGATGAGCCTATGGCTGCTCGACGAACCGATGGGGCCGGCACAGATCGCCGGCACCGTGCTGGTGCTGATCGGTGTACTACTGGTGACCCGCCTGCGGCGCTGACGCCGGAGCAGGCGCGGGCGCGCATCCTGGCGGTGATCCGCGCGATCCCGGCGGGGCAGGTGATGGGCTATGGCCAGGTGGCGATGCGTGCCGGCCTACCGGGGCGTGCGCGCTTGACCGCGCGCATCCTCGGCCAGAACGACGATCCCGACCTGCCCTGGCATCGCGTGCTGCGTTCGGACGGGCGCATTGCCATGGAAGAAGGGTCGGCTGGTTGGCGCGAGCAGTCACAACGGCTGCGTGCCGAAGGTGTGGTGGTGGAGAACGGCCGGGTGCGGATGCCGGCCACCGATCCGGCCGCGGCGCTGGATGCCGCCGTGTGGGGCCCGGGCTGAGCACCGCTGGCGACTGAACAGGCTGCGCCTGCCGGTCGCCAACAACACACGGTGCTGCGGCTATGATGGAGGCCGTTCCATGCCGGTGCTCCCATGTTCCCGCGACTGCCTACCGTCACCAAGGCCCTGTTGATCGCCAACGCGATCCTGTTCCTGCTGCAGCAGCCGTTCCTGCTCGGCATGCAGACCTTCGAGCCGTTCATGCTGCAACCGCTGCAGCAGGGCTTCGATGCGTTCTCGCCGGGCGGCAACTTCCAGCCGTGGCAGCTGCTGACCTATGGCTTCCTGCATGGCAGCTTCGGCCACCTGTTCTTCAACATGCTGGCGGTCTTCATGTTCGGCGCGCCGCTGGAGCAGACCTGGGGCGAGAAGCGCTTCCTGCTGTACTACCTGGTGTGCGTGGCTGGCGCCGGTGTCTGCCAGCTGCTGGTGGGTACCCTGCTGGAGAATCCGGCCACGGTGCTGGGCGCCTCCGGCGGCGTGTTCGGCCTGCTGCTGGCCTACGGCATGCTGTTCCCGAACCAGCGGGTGATGCTGCTGTTCCCGCCGATCCCGATGAAGGCACGGACCTTCGTGATCCTGTTCGGTGTGGGTGAGCTGGTGCTGGGCATGACCGGCTGGCAGCCGGGCGTGGCCCACTTCGCGCATCTGGGCGGCATGCTGTTCGGTTGGCTGCTGATCCGCTACTGGCGCGGGCAGCCGCCATTCAACAAGCGTCGCCCGCCCGGCCCGCCCGGCCCGCCGAAGCGCCCGAACCATCTGCGCAGCGTGAAGTGAGGCGCGATGCGCCTCGCTTCACGCGGGTAGGTGCCAACTTTGGTTGGCACACCTTGGCCAGGATCATTTGACGCGGTAGGTGCCGACCGTTGGTCGGCACGCCTTCAGAGATCCTGCAACACCACCTGCGCCGCATTGTGACCTGGCGCGCCGGTCACGCCACCACCGGGATGGGTACCCGACCCGCATAGATACAACCCGGGCAGGGCACCGCGATAGCCGGCCTGGCCAACCATCGGCCGTGCCGAGAACAACTGGTTGGCACTGAGCGCACCGTGGAAGATGTCGCCCCCGATCAGCCCGAACGTGCGCTCCAGATCCAGCGGTGACAGGACCTGGCGGCCCAGCACGCTGTCAGCGAAACCCGGTGCATACCGCTCAACGGTGGCGATCATCAGATCGGCCACTGCTTCACGACGATCATCCCAGTGACGCCCGTCGGGCAGCACCGGCGCCACGTGCTGGCAGAACAGGCTGGCGACGTGCTGCCCCGCTGGCGCCAGTGAGTCATCCAGTGTGCTGGGAATCAGCATCTCCACGATCGGTTCGCGCGACCAGCCGTCGCGCCGCGCATCCAGCCACGCGCGATCCATGTAGTCCAGGCAGGGGGCCAGGATGATGCCCGCGCTCAGGTGCGGGCCGGGGCCGGGCAGGGCGCGGAAGTCCGGCAGCCGCGACAGCGCCACGTTCATCCGGAAGGTGCCCGAGCCACAGCGCCACTGCGCCATGCGCTCGCGTGTGGCAGCCGGTACCTGCGCCGGCTCCAGCAGCTGTTCGTACAGCAGCTTCGGATTGACGTTGGCGACCACCGCGCGTGCACGCAGGGTTTCGCCGTTGGCCAGTTCCACCCCCACGGCGCGGCCCTGTTCGGTCACTACCCGTTGCACGCCGGCATCCACGCGCAGTTCCGCACCGGCCTCGCGTGCAGCGGCGGCGATGGCCTGGCTGATCGCGCCCATGCCACCGATCGCATGGCCCCACGCACCTTTCACGCCATTGCACTGGCCGAACACGTGATGCAGCAACACGTAGGCACTGCCGGGCGTGTACGGACTGGCGTAGTTGCCGACGATGCCATCGAAGCCGAACAGCGCCTTGATCGGCTCGCTCTCGAACCAGCGGTCCAGGTACTCCGCCGCCGACAGCGTGAACAGGTCCAGCAGCTCCTGTCGCAGTGGCGCATCCAACGCCGCCAGTTCGCGGCCGAGCTTTCCCATCCGCCACAGTGCGGGTAGTGCGCGCCAACCACCCGCCACGCCCAGGTCCGGTGGTGTACGCAGGGCCCACGCACGCAGCACGTCGGCGAAAATCTCCAGTCGCGCTTCATATGCGGGCAGGCGCTGTGCATCCCGCTCGGAAAATTTCGCCACCTCGGCTTGGGTGCGGCCGGGCGCCGACAACAGGTGGCGCCCGTCCGGCAATGGCAGGAAGTTGTTGACGGGGCGCGCGACGATGCGCAGCCCATGCGCAGCCCATGCGCATGCAGCTGCAGGTCGTCGATCACCTTCGGCTGCAGCAATGACACCGTGTACGACGCCACCGAGTTGCGGAAGCCGGGATGGAACTCCTCGGTGACCGCGGCGCCGCCGAGCACATCACGCCGTTCGAGCACCAGCACCTGCTTGCCGGCGCGTGCCAGATAGGCTGCACAGACCAACCCGTTGTGGCCACCGCCGATGATGATTGCATCCCAGGACATCAGCACCTCGGGAAAAGGGGACGGAGGGGATCAAGTCGCAATTCGCATGGGGTCACCGGCAATGGGGAAAAACGACTTAATCCCCTCCGTCCCCTTTTTTGATCGCTGCTTCGATGGTGGCGATGTCGATCTTCTTCATCGGCATCATCGCGTTGAAGGCGCGCTTGGCCAGTGCCTTGTCCTTGCTGGTCACCGCTTCGATCAACATGCGCGGGCTGATCTGCCAGGAGATGCCCCATCGGTCCTTGCACCAGCCGCATTGGCTCTCCTGGCCGCCATTGCCCACGATCGCGTTCCACAGGCGGTCGGTCTCGGCCTGGTCCTCGGTCTGGATCTGGAAGGAGAAGGCTTCGTTGTGCTTGAACGCGGTGCCGCCGTTGAGGCCGACGCAGGGGATGCCGCAGACGGTGAATTCGACGGTCAGAACGTTGCCTTCCTTGCCGTCGGGATAGTCGCCCGGTGCGTGATGTACGGCAATTACTGCGCTGTCGGGCAGGATACTGGCGTAGAAGGTGGCGGCCTCGAGCGCGCCGTTGTCGTACCAGACACAGATCGTGTTCTTGTGTGCCATCAGCGTGGGCTCCGCAGCGGGGGAGATACCAGCGATAGCACGTCGACCGTTAATCCGGCATCTGCTGACACTCGCACGTAAAGACGCGTCAGGGGAGGGCCGGAGATGGCTGCAAGTGACTGAAAGATAAATTAAAAGCGGATTATTTTCACTATTGTGTCGAAATTTGTCTTTCAAGATCAAATGGTTACATTTGTTCATCTGCCGTTGCGGATGCGTGATTGATGAAATTAAGATCGGGTTCAGTTGTCGTAAGGCCTTCGCTTTGCTGCAGCGCAATTGCCACAGACGCCTGATCTCACTGAATCAAGGAAACTTCATGACCAGCCGCACCAACGTTGCACGGTTGAAGCGCACCGCCCTCGCAGTCGTCCTGACCTCATTCATTGGCGCAGCCGCCGCGCAGAGCACCACCGGCTCGCTGTTCGGCAGTGCCCCCGCCGGCACCACCATTGTCGTGCAGAGCGACACCGGCCTGACCCGATCAGCGACGGTCGACAGCAGTGGACGCTACAACCTCGGTTCGTTGCCGGTAGGCAAGTACACCATTACCCAGCAGCGCGATGGCCAGATCGTCGAGCGTCGCGAGAACGTGCTGCTGAGGGTCGGCGGCGGTACCGAGGTGTCGTTTGGCGGCGGTGCGGCCGGCGCGACTACGCTTGGCACTGTGAACGTGGTTGCGGCCAACGTGCCGAAGATCGACGTCAGCAACACGGTCTCCAAGTCGGTGATCACCTCCGAGCAACTCGACGTGCTGCCCCTGGGCCGTAGCGCTGAAGCCATTGCGCTGCTGGCGCCGGGCGTGGTGTCTGGCAGTGGATCATTCACCAACGGTTCGCGGTCGGTGTTGTCGTTCGGTGGCTCCAGCGTTACCGAGAACGCCTACTACCTCAACGGCTTCAACGCGTCCAACCCGCTGAGCAACCTCGGTGGTGTCAGCCTGCCCTATGGTTCGATCGACCAGCAGGAAACCTACATGGGCGGCTACGGTGCCGGCTATGGTCGATCTACCGGTGGCGTGATCAATCAGCTGGGCAAGCGCGGTACCAACGAATGGCATTTTGGTGTGCAGGCAACGTGGGCACCCGACTCGTTGGCTGCCTCCGCGGCGACGGTGATGTATCCGGACCGCGAGTTGCCCGCAGGCTACGCCTATACCAAGGATTCGCTGCGTGGCAGCCTCTATCGCTATCGTAAGGACGATGCCGCGACTCGCACCACGTACAGCGGTTATGCCAGCGGCCCGTTGATCGAGGATCGCCTGTTCATCCACTTGGCCGCCGAGAAGGACCGTACGGAAGGCGTGTCGACGAACAGTGCTGCGGCCTCGCAACAGGTTCGCAACCACTACACGATCGACACGCCGAAGTTCTACGGCAAGATCGACTGGAACATAAACGACAGCAATACCCTTGAGTACACCCGTGTGCAGAACACCGATCGCACTGGTGGCTACTACCGGTCGTTCGAGTACGACGACCTGACCGAAGGCGATCGCACCGGGACCTTCCCGAATACCACGAAGGTCAAGGACGATTTCGATATTTTCAAGTACACCGGCTACCTGACTGATGACCTGACCCTCAGTGCGGTCTGGGGACGCAGCAAGCAGAGCAACCTGGAATCCAACCCGGCCTCGTCCGGTATCCCCTATCTCAGTGCCCCGGGTAACCAGGACCCCGCCATCACGGGCGGACGTCCGATCCGCAACAGCCAGCCTGAGCTCTATGAAAAGGCTGCAGATGCGGGCAGCAAGACGCGTGGCTTGCGACTGGATCTGCAGTATCGGATCGGTGACCACGAGCTGACCGGTGGTATCGACAACATGTACTACCAGGGGCACAACGAAGGCCAGAAGGTCACGGGCCCCGGCTACGCGTGGATCTATGGACGCGTCGAGCCCGGCGAATCGCCGAGCCCGCGCTTTGACATCGCGCCACCGCCGGGTGATGGCTACTTCGTGCAGAAGTACATCTTCTCCACCACCACCAGCATGTCGGTCAAGCAGAAGGCCTACTATCTGGAGGATCGCTGGCAAGTCACGCCGAACTGGCTGCTGACCATCGGCGTGCGCAACGACAAGTTCACCAACTACAACAGTGATGCCAGGCCTTATGTGGAGAGTGGCGATCAGTGGGCGCCGCGCCTTGGTGCAAGCTGGGACGTGTTCGGCGATTCGTCGCTGAAGTTGTTTGCCAATCTCGGCCGCTACTACCTGGCACTTCCGAACAGTGTGGCTATTCGCGGTGCTTCGGCATCGACCTTCACTCGCGAGTACTTTGCCTACAACGGCATTGATGAGAACGGTGTTCCGACGGGCCTCACCGCGCTTGGCCCGGGTCCGGTGTCGTCCAACAACGAGTATGGCCAGACCCCGGATCCGCTGTCGGTAGCTCCAACAGACCTGAAGTCGCAGTATCAGGACGAACTCATTCTTGGTTTCGAGAAGACGCTGGGTGAGCGCTGGAACTCCGGTGCCAAATTCACCTATCGCCGCCTGCAGTCGGCCATCGACGACACCTGTGACTCGGATCGTATCATCGACAAGCTGGACGCGATGGGCGTTGATTCGAGCGATCTGGTGATCCCGGGTTGCGTGATCTTCAATCCCGGCAAGACGAACACGATCATGCTCAAGCATGCCGATGGCTCGGGCTATACGCCGGTACGGATGAGTTCGGCAGACTGGGGTTTCGGGAACAAGAAGGCCAAGCGCGACTACATTGCTGTGGACCTGTTCATCGAACACCCGCTGAGTGACAAGTGGTATGGCCGCCTGGACTACACCTGGTCGCGCAACTTCGGCAATACCGAGGGCCAGGTGAAGTCGGACATCGGACAGGATGATGTATCCAAGACGCAGGACTGGGACGCCGGGGCGTTGATGGAATACGCGGGCGGGTACCTCGCCAACGACCGACGCCACCAGCTGAAGGGCTACGGTGCATACATGTTCAATGACGAGTGGTCAGCGTCGGCGACCCTGCGTATCATGTCTGGAATGCCGAAGAGCTGCCTGGGCTACTACGGCACCGATGAAAGCGATCCTCTGGGTTACGATGCAGCGTATCACTACTGTGGTGGCACGCCTTCGCGTCCGGGTGACGCCGGCCGTACGCCATGGACCACGCGCGTGGATCTGGGGGTGATGTATCGCCCTGCGTTTGCCGATCACAAGTTGGCATTCGGTCTGGATGTCTTCAATGTGCTCAATCAGCGTCGTGCCGTGCAGACCGATGCGGTATATGGGGATGCCCCCTACACTGTGTCGAACACCTACGGTATGGGCACGTACTTCAGCGCACCGCGTTCGGTCCGTGTCAGTGCGTCGTACGACTTCTGATCGTAGTCGCGTGTCGACCTCTCCATGAGATGAGTGGGACCCCGGCATTGCCGGGGTCCTTTTTTTGGAGTGACTGGCACAGGAAAAGGGCGCCCTGAAGGCGCCCTTTTCCTGTTGCCTGCCCCGTCCTGAATTGGGTTGACACCTCTTCCCTACGGAAAAGGAATGTTCAATGAAATCAACAATCAGGCGCAGCCAACGGGACTATTCGCTGGCCTTCAAGCTGTCGGTGGTCGACCAGGTGGAGCGCGGGGAACTGACCTACAAAAAGGCGCTGGCGGAACGGATCAACGGGATACTCAAAGGAGAATTTCTGCTTCGTCGCCCACGGGACCTTGGGACAGGCCCGGCAGATGGTGGCTGAGGCAGTGGAGGTCTATAACGCGGAGCGACCCCATCTGTCCCTTAAAATGCAGACGCCCGATGCGGTGCATCGGGCGTCTTTGGCCGCCTGAGGGCGGCCAGATCATCCACCCCATCGGTGTCAACCTATGGCAGGACGGGTCAGCCGCTACAACCGCATGATCAGCGCCAGACCTTGATCTGCTCGGCTTCGCTGCGCTGCATCGGCTGGCCGGCCTTGCAGCTGAAAGTAGCACCGAAGGCCGGCAGGTTGGCCAGCGTGCCGTTGCTGCGCCACAGGCCCGGTGCGCGGATGTCAGCGGTCAGGCGGCGCACGGCCTCGTTCGGCGCCAGCTGCTGCGCCCACAGTGCAGACCAGGCGCGGAAGAAGCCCTGCTGCTGCGCTTGCTTGGCCTTCGGCTCCTGCGCGACATACGCCGCCCAGGCCAGTTCCAGGCCGGCGATGTCGGCCAGGTTCTCTTCCTGGGTGAGCGCGCCGTTGACCTTGGCACCCTTCACGCCCGGGAAGTCGTAGGCGCTGTACTGCGCGGCCACGCGGCTGCCGAGCAGGGTCCAGGCGGTCTTGTCGGCCGGGGTCCACCAGCTGCGCAGCTCGCCCTTAGCGTCGACCAGCGCGCCCTTGGCATCGATCGCGCGGGTCAGCTCATGGCCGACCAGGCCACCGAAGCTGCCGAACTTGTCGGCAGCATCGGCCTTGGCGTTGAACACCGGGCCCTGCAGGATCGCGGCGGTGACGATCAGGCGGTTCTGCGCCAGGTCGTAGGCCAGCGACGGCTGCTGCGGCAGCACGTCCCAGCGACGGTCGGCGTTGCCCTTGCCGATGCGCTTCATTTCTTCGCGATGGCGCCAGGTCGAAGCAATCAGCATGTTGCCGCCGAACGAGCCGCGGCCCATCGGCTGCACGCTGTAGTCGAGGTCGCGCAGCGGGGTGCCGATCTCGATCTTCAGCGCGGCCAGCTTGGCCTGCGCTTCGGTCTTGGCTTCGGCGCTCATCCAGCTGCTGTTCTTGACCGCCTCGATCTGCACTTCGCGCACCTTGTCGACGATCCACGCCGCCTGGCGGCGATCTTCGGCGGACAGGTAACGGGCAGCGTACTCGCGACCGACCATCGGGCCGGCGGCCACGTTGATCGCCTCCAGCACATCTTCCCAGCGCTGCGGCGGCAGGGTTTCGCCACGCAGCACGCGGCCGCGGAATTCGAACTCGGCGTCGCGATAGGCCTTGGACAGGTACGGTGCCATCGAGTCGCCCACGCGCCAGCGCAGGTAGGCCTTCCACTGGTCCGGCTTGAGCTTGGTGACCATGCCGTCGAGCTGCTTGAACAGGCCCGGGTCGGCCAGCGAGACCAGGTCGTCATCCACGCCCTGTGCCTTCAGGAAGGCATCCAGCTGCAGGTTGCGGTAGCGGCTGTTGAGCTCCTTGGTGGAGATCGGCGCGTAGTTGTTGAACGGGTTGTTGATGCCGGCCAGCGACTGCGCATTGCGTGCCAGCTCGGTTTCCAGCGCGATCACCGCCTGCGACTCGGCATCCAGCTTGGCAGCCGGGGTGCCGGTCAGCGCCAGGATCTGCTTGACGTAGTTGCGGTAGCGGCCCATCAGCGCCACGGTGTCGGCGTCGCTGCGGGTATAGAACGCCGGGTCCGGCAGGCCCATGCCGCCCTGCATGAAGTAGCCGATGTGGCGGTCCAGCGCCTTCAGGTCCACGTCCGGGCCGAAGTTGAATGCCACCGGGATGCCGACCTGGTGCAGTGCGGCGATCGAGGCCGGCACATCCTTGGCCTTCTTGATGGCATTGATGCGGGTCAGCAGCGGGGCGATCGGGTTGGAGCCGTCTGCTTCCACGGCGGCTTCGTCCAGGCCGCTGGCCCAGAAGTCACCCAGCAGTTTCTGCACGTTGCCCTGCGGCGCCTTCATCGCGGCGTCGAGCAGTTCACGCTGCTGCTGGCGGCTGCGGTCGACAAGCTGGCCCAGCGCGGTGGTGGCGCCGGTCTGCGGCACCGGGTTGGCCTTCAGCCAGCCTGCATTGGTGGCGTCATAGAAGTCGCTGCACTGGGCACTGACAGCCGGGGCACGCGCAGCCTTTTTCTTGGCAGCGAACGCGTCGTGGGTCGGGACCAGGGTCGCCAGGCTGATGCCCAGGGCGATGGCAAGCGGACGGAAGTTGGGCATGTGGAACGAATCCGTGATGGATTGAGGGCGCGCGCACTATAGCAAGCCGGGCATCGACGCGGCATGCACGCGTCGCGGTGCATTCGCCGACCGAGGTCGGCAGCTACCGGGGAGCGCCGGGATCAGTAGATCCACGCCATGCGTGGATGAAAGACACCCCAGAAAAACAAAGGCCCGGGAATTCCCGGGCCTCTGCAGGTCTGCCTTGGCGTCAGCCGGGGCTTACCAGATCACCACCTGCTGCTCGCCAGTGCGGGCCATCGGCGAACCGGCCTTGCACTGGAATGCCGCGGCGAAGGTCGGCAGGTTCGACGGCGCACCCATGGCGCGGAACTGCGCCGGCGCGTGCGGGTCGGTCGCGAGGCGGACCTTGGCGTTTTCCGGGGTGTACTTGGTGCGCCACACGGTGGCCCAGTTGAAGAAGAAGCGCTGGTCGCGGGTGAAGCCATCGACCTTTGCATCTTCCTTGCCGGCGGAGGCCTTCTGCAGCGCGTCGTAGGCGGTAGCCAGGCCGCCCAGGTCGGCGATGTTCTCGCCCAGGGTCAGGTGGCCGTTCACGGCCTGGCCGTCGACCTTGTACTGGTCGAACTGCTTGACCAGCTTGCCGGTGAGGCCTTCGAAGTTCTTCTTGTCAGCGGCGGTCCACCAGTCTTCCATGTTGCCGGTCGGCCCGAAACGTGCGCCCTGGTCGTCGTAACCGTGGGTCATCTCGTGGCCGATCACCGCACCGATGCCGCCGTAGTTCAGCGCGTCATCGGCCTTCGGGTCAAAGAACGGCGGCTGCAGGATGGCGGCCGGGAACACGATCTCGTTCTGCAGCGGGTTGTAGTAGGCGTTGACCGTCTGCGGGGTCATGCCCCACTCGGTCTTGTCCACCGGCTTGCCGATCTTGGACAGGTTGAACTTGTAGTTGAACTCGCTGGCAGCGCGCACATTGCCCAGGTAGCTGTCGCGCTGGGTCTGCAGGCCCGCCCAGTCACGCCACTTGTCCGGGTAACCGATCTTCGGGGTGAAGGTTTCCCACTTGGCGATGGCCTTGGCCTTGGTTTCATCGCTCATCCAGCTCAGGCCCTGGATGCGTTCCTTCAGCGAGGCGGCCAGGTTCTTCACCAGCTCTTCCATCTTCGCCTTGGCTTCCGGCGAGAAGGCAACCTTCACGTACAGCTGGCCGAAGGCTTCGCCGGCATCGTTCTCGATGGTGCCCAGCACGCGCTTCCAGCGCGGCTTCTGTTCCTTCTGGCCGTTGAGGGTCTTGCCGTAGAACTCGTAGTTCTCCTGCACGAAGGCGTCGGCCAGATACGGCGAGGCGCTGTCCACGGTGTGGAAGCGCAGGTAGGCACGCCACACCGACGGATCTGTGTCGCCCAGTGCCTTGCTCACTTCCTCATGGAAGGCCGGCATCGCCAGCGAGAACTTCTCCGGTGCGGCCACGCCCTGCGACTTGAAGAACTCGGTCCAGCTGAAGTTCGGGGTCAGCTTGTCGGCGTCGGCCAGGGTGACCGGGTTGTAGTACAGCTCGACGTTGCGCGACAGCTCGACGCGCGACTTGGAGGCCTTGGCCAGGCGGGTCTCGAACTTGACCACGTCCTCGGCCTGCTTGGCAGCGTCGGCAGCGGCGACGCCGGACAGCTCCAGCACCTTGGCGACGTGCGCCTGGTAGGCCTTCAGCTTGTCGGCGTTCTTGGCATCGGTGTAGTAGGTGCTGTCCGGCAGGCCGAGGCCGCCCTGGCTGGCGTAGGCCAGGTTGACGGCCGAGTTCTTGAAGTCGGCTTCGGCGCCGAAGCCAAACAGGACGTTGTCACCCTTGGCCGCGCTGCTGCGCAGGTAGTCGGCGATGGCCGCCTTGTCCTGCAGGCCGTCGATCGCCGTCAGGTCGGCCTTCAGCGGCTCGATGCCCTGGGCATTGATCTTGGCCTCGTCCATGCCGGTGGCCCACAGGTCGCCGACGATCTTCTCGATGTGGTTCGGGTTCTTGACCTGCGCGACCTGTTCAGCCAGCTGGTGCTGCACGGCCACCGAACGCTCGTCGAGGATGGTGAACGCGCCCCAGCTGGTGCGGTCGCCCGGAATTTCATTGGCGGCCAGCCACTTGCTGTTGACGTAGTCGCCGAAGGCGCCGCAGGCGTCCTTGCTGGTATCCAGATCGCTGGGCTGGAAGGCGTTGTAGGCCGGCAGCTTGCTCTCGTCCAGGGTGTACTGGGTGGCTTCGGCCGCAGCCGGCGTGGAGGCGGTGGCGTCCTTGGCCGGGGTTTCGTTCTTGCCGCAGCCGACCAGCGCGGCCGAAACGGCCAGGGTCAGCAGCACGATCTTGGGAGTACGGGTCACTTTGATGGCCTCCAGGCCGAGTGAGTCAGGGAAGGGCCGCGGGGACGGCCGTGGGCCGAACGATACGCCGCCGGCCTGCCCTGCAAGGGTGTCGAAGGTCATGGCCGGGCGCAAGGGGGCCGTTTCGTGGCCCGGAAAAGACAGACCCGGCAAAAGCCGGGTCTGTCGGGGTGCTGCAAGTGTGGATGGATCAGAACTTGTAGTTGACGCCCATGTACATGAAGCGGCCGACGTTGTCGTAGTACGCCGAGCCCAGGTCCGCGCCGAAGTAGTTGACCGGCGGATCCTTGTCGAACACGTTGTCCACGCCCAGGTACACCTCTACGCCGGAGTCAGCCATTTTGTAGCCGACCTGCATGTTGTGATAGGTGAACGACGGGTTCCAGATCGGGCTCTGCGAACCCGGATTGCTGTTGTAGCTCTCCGGGAACACGCGCAGGTTGCGGTGGATGTACACCATGTCCCAGCTGGCGCGGAAGTTGCCCAGCGTGTACTTGGCGGTGAACTGGCCACGCCAGCGCGGGTTGGTCACGTAGTTCGAACGTTCCTTGTATTCGTTCGGGAAGTCCTGGAACTCCCACTCACGCGATTCCAGCAGGCGGGTGCCGACCAGGCGCAGGTTGGTGTGGCCACCAAACATGCCGAAGTCGTAGTTCATTTCCAGGTCGATGCCGGTACGACGGCTCTTGGCCAGGTTCTCTGCGATCGCAGTCCAGTCGTAGATGCTGTATGCCGGGAACTCAGCACCGTTCGCACCGACCGCACCGCCCACCGGCGCGCGCTTGATGTTGCCGCAGAAGGCGTTGTTGATGCCCCCCGGCGAATCGACACAGCGGGTTGCCAGGGTTTGGGCGTTGACCGCACCGATAGCGTCCTTCAGGGTGATACGCCAGTAGTCGACCGACATGCCGAAGCCTTCGAAGAACTCCGGCTGCCAGACGAAACCAATCGAGGTGGACTCGGCGCGCTCCGGCTTCAGGTTCGGATTGCCGCCGCTGACGCCTGGACGGTTGGCGCTGTACGAGTCAACCCAGTTTGCCGGAATGCCCAGAGCCGCGCAGTTGGCGGCGCGCAGGGCCGGATCGCCAGCGGTGCCCGGACGGTTCGAATTGGTGGCGTTGGTGTTGCAGGGGTCGGCGATGGTCGCGAAGTTCTGCGACTGCTCGTCATACAGTTCG
This sequence comes from Stenotrophomonas sp. YJH_SMC_101-4, assembly GCF_059370395.1. Taxonomy (NCBI): domain Bacteria; kingdom Pseudomonadati; phylum Pseudomonadota; class Gammaproteobacteria; order Lysobacterales; family Lysobacteraceae; genus Stenotrophomonas; species Stenotrophomonas sp. YJH_SMC_101-4. The sequence goes on from NZ_JCAFTP010000001.1 coordinate 24,243, forward strand.
CCGATGTTGGGTGCGCGGATGGCCTTGGCCAACGTACCGCGAACGCGCAGTGACGGGATCACTTCCCAGTCCAGGCCGACGTTCCAGGTCTTGGTCGAACCGATGGTGTTGTAGTCCGAATAGCGGCCAGCCAGATCCAGCGACAGGCGGCGGATGCCCGGGATGTCGGCCAGCAGCGGGATGTTGGTTTCGGCGAACACTTCCTTGACGTTGTACGAACCGCCACCGCCGTTGATGGCGTTGAGGAAGGTGGCACCGGAGGCTGCCAGCGGATCGGTACGCTCCTGGCTCTTCTCCTTGCGGTACTCGGCGCCGGCCGCAATGCCGACATCACCGGCCGGCAGCGAGAACAGCGCGTTGTTGCTCACCGACGCGCTGAACACGGTCTGCTGCAGTTTGCCGAAGTAGTGCGAACGGGTATTGAACCAGTCGGCCGCATTCTGCGGCACGGCGCCATCACCGAAGATGCTGAAGGGAATGCAGCCCGAACCGATCAGGTCGCGGTTGTAAGCGCGGCCACCGGCATTGGCGTTGGTGGCATTGGCATCGCGGTCGACACGGCAGACGATCTTGCCGCTGGAATCGCGGACTGCGTCCAGACCGGCCTGCCAGCGCTCGTTGATGCGGTTGTTGACGTTGACGCGGTTGATCTCGGTCTCGCCATAGTTGCCAGAGGCCTCGTAGCTCCAGTTGTCACCGAACATGCCTTCCACGCCGAAGACGAAGCGCTTGGTCTCGCGCTTGACTTCCTCGCCGCGGCGGCCCGCGTCGACATTGAATCGGGCTATCTGCAGCTGGGTCAGACCGTTGGCATCCATCAGGGCGCCCAGCTCAGGGCTGATGAAAGCATTGTCGCGACGGATGCGGATGGTGTTGTCGAAAGCGGGCTGGCCGAAGAAGGTCGATTCCGTCTTGGTGTACTTGCCTTCGAAGAACAGGCGGTGCTTGTCGTTCAGGTCGAAGTGGGCGACGGTGTTGACGCTCAGGCGGTCGAACTTCGGCTGCAGGTCGGCAACAGCGTTCAGATCGGTGAAGTCACAGTTGACGCACGAGGAAGGGCTGACCACTGGCCCATCGAAACGGTTGCGGCTGAAGCTGCCATCCGGATTGAAGTGATAGCGGTACTGGTAGGTGTTGGGCTTGGTGAAATCGAACGTGCCACCGGCTTGGAACGAACCGCCGTAGGAGGTGGAGTAGTTGCCGCCCGGGCGGGCCAGGACGGTCTGCGGGTTGCTCTCGCTCGGCGGCTTGGTGCGATCGAAATTCGGATTGGGCACGGTCACGTCGTAGCGTTTACCGATCGAACGGTCGCCACGGCCGAAACGATCCTGCTGGCTGTACTCGACCGCCACGGCGACATTGCCTCGGCCGTCGGCGAAATTGGTGCCCGCGGTAGCCGACACGAAGCCGCGATTGAAGCCGCCTTCGCCCGCAATACCCTTCTGCGCGCGGGCCTCGAAGCCCTCGTAGTTCTTCTTCATGATGAAGTTGACCACGCCGGCCACGGCGTCGGCGCCATAGATGGCCGATGCGCCGCCGGTGATGACTTCAACGCGCTCGATCCACTCCACCGGGATGGTGTTGACGTCGACCGCGGTGCTGCCGGGATTGGCACCGACATGGCGACGGCCGTTGACCAGCACCAGGGTACGGTCGTAGCCCATGCCGCGCAGGTCCATCAGGCCCAGGCCGGCGGTACCGATGTAGCGAGTGGAGTTGCCGAGGGTGAACGAAGGTGCCAGCTGCGGCATCTTGTTCATCAGGTCGCTGATGGTCAGCGCGCCGGTCTGGCGGATTTCTTCGGCGGTGATGGCGGTAACCGGCGAGGATGTCACGAAGCCCGTACGCGCGATGCGCGAGCCGGTCACGCTGACCCGGTCAAGATCGACCGGGTTGGAATTGGTTTCCTGCGCGAAGGCAGGTGCCGAGCTCGCTGCAAGCAGGCCGACGAGCAGAGCGCTGGTCAGCGGGTGGCGGCCGGGTGTACGGGTCTTGGTCATCGTAGTGGATCCCCTTGTTGACTGAAGCATGCTGATTCCATTCAGGCGTTACAGCGGCGTTCATGTGTAGGCCTGTGGTTCATCGAACCTAACACGGGCTTAACGAAAAATGGAGGTTCGCGTTACTCTATGTCTCGAAATGTGCATTCGTTGGACTTGAAAGTGCAATGAATTCGGTAGCTTGGTCTCATTCGTGATGTGCATGTTCAGTCTTTATGAGTTGAAGATGAATGGGCGGAATGGGGTGCCTTTGCGCAGCGAGACAGGTTGACTGGCCAAAAAAAAGGCCCCGCCGAAGCGGGGCCTGGTCCAGACACGGAGTCCGGAAAACGACGGGATCAGAAGTTGTACTTGACCTGGGCCGAGATCTGGCGGCCGTAGACGCTGTAGAAGCCGTCATTGAACGGGGTCGATTCGTTGCCCGGGTAGTTGTAGCGCTGGCCTTCCGGCAGCTTGTTGAACACGTTGTTGACCATCAGCGACAGGACCAGATCTTCCTGTGCCTGGTAGTTCATGCTCAGGTTGTACGTGGTGTACGAACCCCACTTGCCGGCCTTGGCACCGGAGGAGTGGACGTAGCCGTAGCTGCGGCCGGTGTAGGCCAGGTAGTTCGGGGTGCTGCCGACGTAGTTGGCGTACACGGTGGTGGTGAACTTGGCGATGTTCCAGGCCACCGACAGATCGCCGCGGACCTTGGCGAAGTTGTCGTAGTACCACATGTTGTACGGGTCGCTCAGCAGGTCGAGCTTGGCGGCGCCCGGCATCGGCTGCACTTCACGCTTCAGCATGTTGGTGTAGTTGCCGGAGAACATCAGCGAGCCGAAGCGGCCGATATCCTGCTGGTACTTGGCCGCCACGGTCACCGCTTCCAGGTTCTGGCTGGCAACGTTGAGCTTCGGCGTGTACACGCGCTCCAGATTGCCGCCCTTGTCACGGGACACCCAGTTGGTCACGTCGCCGCAGCTGGCCGAGGTGTTGTTCGGCAGGCCGTTGTGGCACTGGTACTCGGCCAGCAGCAGCTGGTCCGAGCTCAGGGTCTTGACCTCGTTCTTGATCTTCCAGTTGTAGTAGTCGGCCGACAGCGAGAAGTTGCTGACCGGAGCCCACACCACACCTGCGCTCCAGACATCGGCGGTGATCGGCTTCAGGTCCGGGTTGCCGGACTTTTCGCTGTACACCGAGGTGTTCTTGTAGAACGAGCAGGCCTCATCACGCAGGCCGTAACCCATCTGGCTGCAGCGGTAGTAGTCGTTCTGGCCGGACGAGTACGAACCGCTCATGCCCTGGAAGGCATCGGACAGGGTCGGTGCGCGGAAGGCGGTACCGTACTTGCCGCGCAGCAGCAGGCTCTCGATCGGACGGAATTCCAGGCCGATGCTGTAGGTGGCCTTGTCGACGGTCTTGTCGGCGATCTTGAAGGCGTCATAGCGGCCCGAGGCGCTGACGGTCAGGGTGTCGTGCAGCGGCATGCGCAGTTCGCTGGTGACCGCGTAGTTGCTGCGGTGGCCGGCGCCGGCGACGGCGGTGGTGCCCCACACATTGCCATCAACGAACGCCTGGTCCGGCGAGTAATCCCAACCTTCGCTGCCACCTTCCAGCACGACGGCCAGGCCGGCATCACCGCCCGGCAGGCTGAACAGCGAACCGTTGGTCACCTGCACCCGACCCAGGTTCTGCCAGGTCTTGCTGCGGTGGGTACCGTAGCCGGTGAAGCTGGCGAACTGGTCAGGGGTGATCGGCGAGTAGAAGGCCGCGTAGTTCGGGTTGTAGATGTCGAAGCCATCAGCGGTAGTGCCCAGCTTGGGGCCCAGCACGTTGTCGACGAAGAAGCCATCGATCTTGTCTTTCCAGCGCACGAAGCGGTTCTGGTCCAGGCGGTACTCGCCACGGGTGAAGCTGGCGCTGTAGTCCCAGTCGCCGACCATGCCCTTGCCGCCCAGGGTAACCTGGTAGGCACGGCTTTCGTCGGAGTTCATGATGTTGTTGTAATGGCCCGGGCCGATTTCTTCCGGCGCGAAGGCGCGCTGCAGGTTCACGACCTTGCCCAGGCCCTGGTCGTAGAAGCTGCCCAGGCTCGACTTGGTGCCCCACCACAGGGCGCTCGAGCCGGAGGTGAACTCGGTCTTTTCCTTGCTGTACAGCACGTCGGCGAACAGCTGGAAGTTGTCGTTCACGTCGAAGGTCATCGACGAGTAGAACTGGCCGCTGTTCTTGCCGTTCTTCAGGGTCTTGTAGCCGGCGCTGTACACCGAACCGCAGGACTCGCCCGACGCGCGCTGGCCGACCACGGTGGTGCCGTCATACAGCCCAGCGACGTTGGCGCAACGGCTCGGGTCCATCATCAGCAGCTTGTTGTCAGCGTTGGTGATGACGGCGAAGTCGTTCGACGGAACCTGGGCGGTGTAGCCGACCGGGTTGTTCTGGCGGGTGATGTCGCGCTGGTAGCCCCAGATCGGGCTGCCGTTCTCGATCTGCACGTTGAACAGCGCATGGAAGCGGTCGTCGAAGGCGTTGATGCCCTTGGCAGCGCTGAAGCGGATGTTGCTGCCGCCGCCTTCGGTGTAGGTGCCGCCACGGAGGGTCATGGTGCCGCCGTCCATGCGCTCCTTCAGGATGATGTTGACCACACCGGCGATCGCGTCCGAGCCGTACAGCGAGGACTGGCCGCCCGGCAGCACTTCGATCCGCTCGACGATGTCGATCGGAATGCCGCTGATGTTGTTGAAGGTTTCGCTGCCGTTGTACAGCGCCGGATACGAGAGCATCGGGCGGCCGTTGATCAGGTACTTGGTGTAGCCCGGATTCAGGCCGAACATGCCGGCGGCTTCGGCGCCCTGGGTGAACGAACCCGAGGTCTGGCCGCCCTGCAGGCCGCCAGTGGTCAGCGACGACTGCTGCAGCACTTCAGCAACACTGCTGAAGCCGCGGGTCTGGATGTCTTCGGCGGTGATGGACATCACCGGGGTCTGGGTTTCAACCTGGGTCTGCGGGATCAGCGAACCGGTGACGGTGATCTTGTCCAGGTTGGTCGCCTTGTCCTGGGCCATTGCCGGGGCGGCGGCCATCAGAGCGGAAATCAGGGCGACGGCGAGCGTGTTGCGACGTGCGGTGTTGCTTACGTAGTTCATGTAGTTCCATTGGAGAGCAAAAACAAAAACGGCACTGCGCATGCGCCATCGCGCGGGCTGGAAATGCCAGCTCCGCAGCCCAAAACAGTGCGGGTCGAACGTAACATGAACTTAACAATCTGTGCACGAATCTGTAGCAATCCTGAATTTCAGTCAGGTTACGTCCAGCTTGTATGATGCTCGGTTATTCCCCCTGACCCCGCCGGTGCTCGTTGTGAACAGTTCTCCCCGCCGTCCCCATGCAAGCCAGGTCCAGAAGGGACTCACGCCGCATGCCCGCATCCGCAATGTGATCGCGGTTGGTTCGGGCAAGGGCGGCGTCGGCAAGTCGACTACCGCGGTCAATCTGGCCGTGGCGCTGCAGCAGCTCGGTGCGCGCGTGGGCGTGCTCGACGCCGACATCTATGGCCCCAGCGTGCCGGCCATGCTGGGCCTGTCCGGCCGCCCGGAAAGCCCGGACAACAAGAGCATCGAGCCGCTGCGTGCGTTCGGCGTCGACACCATGTCGATCGGCTACCTGATCGAAGAGGACACGCCGATGATCTGGCGTGGGCCGATGGCCACCTCGGCGATGACCCAGCTGTTCAACGACACCCTGTGGGACGACCTGGACTACCTGCTGATCGACCTGCCGCCGGGCACTGGTGACATCCAGCTGACCCTGACCCAGAAGATTCCGCTGGCCGGTGCGGTGATTGTCACCACGCCGCAGGACATCGCCACGCTGGACGCGAAGAAGGCGCTGAAGATGTTCGAGAAGGTCGAGGTGCCGGTGCTGGGCATCGTCGAGAACATGGCGGTGCATACCTGCAGCAGCTGCGGGCATGTCGAGCACCTGTTCGGCGAGGGCGGCGGCGAGCGCATGGCCGCGCAGTACGGCGTGCCGTTGCTCGGTTCGCTGCCGCTGCAGATCGGCATCCGCGAGCAGGGCGATTCCGGTACCCCGATCACCGTGGCCCAGCCGGATTCGGTTCCGGCCCAGGCCTACCGCCATGCCGCGCAGCGCCTGATCGAGGAGGTTGGCAAGCGTCCGCGTGCCTCGATCCCGATCCTGTCGTCGCTGCTGTAAGTGCCCGGGCAGGGGCCGCCGGCGACGCCCGGCCCCCTGCTAGAATCCTCGCGCCCCCTCGCACCCCAGGACAAAGCATGAGCATCAAGAGTGACCGTTGGATCCGCCGCATGTCCGAGCAGCACGGCATGATCGAGCCGTTCGAGGCCGGGCAGGTCAAGCAGGCCAACGGCGAGCGCATCGTCAGCTATGGCACCTCCAGCTACGGCTACGACGTGCGCTGCTCGCGCGAGTTCAAGGTGTTCACCAACATCAACTCGACCATCGTCGATCCCAAGCACTTCGATCCGGGCAGCTTCGTCGATATCGTCGGCGATGAATGCATCATCCCGCCAAACAGCTTCGCGCTGGCGCGCACCGTGGAGTACTTCCGCATCCCGCGCGACACCCTGGTGGTGTGCCTGGGCAAGAGCACCTACGCGCGCTGCGGCATCATCGTCAACGTGACCCCGCTGGAACCGGAATGGGAAGGGCACGTGACCCTGGAGTTCAGCAACACCACGCCGCTGCCGGCGCGCATCTATGCCAACGAAGGCGTGGCGCAGATGCTGTTCTTCCAGGCGGCCGCCGATGACATCTGCGAGACGTCGTACCGCGATCGTGGTGGCAAGTACCAGGGCCAGACCGGCGTGACCCTGCCGCGGACCTGAAGATTGAAGGCGATTTGTGAAGCCGAGCATGGCTCGGCTCTACATGAAGGAGGCGGCGCAATGCGCCGCCTCCTTTATTTTCCGCGACCGAACAGCATCGCGATGCCGACACCCACCAGTGCCACCGGCCACCAGGTCAGCAGCAGCTTGGACAGGTTCAGGTGCGTCCAGCCGAGGTTGCTGGCGAGCATGAACAGGCCGATCAGGATCAGCAGGACGGCGGCAACGAGGTTGAATCGCATCGGGTCGGCAAACGCTCAGGACTGGGCTGGATATCCTAGCCGTTCCTTCCAGTAGGCGACATGTTGGTCCAGTGCACCCGGCTCGTAGCGGTGCGCGGGGCCGCTGCCCCAGACCGGGCCCGGCCACGCGGGGTCGCCGTCATGGCGGCCGATCACATGGAAATGCAGCTGCCGCACGATGTTGCCCAGCGCACCGATATTGATCTTCTCCACCCCGTCGGCACCCTTCAGGGCCTTGCAGGCGCGGTTGAGCTCGGTGCGCAGCTTGTCCTGCTGCTCGCCGTCCAGCTCGATCCACTCGGTCACCCCGGCAAGGCGCGGTACCAGCACCAGCCAGGGGAATCGTTCGTCGTTCATCAGCCGCACTTGCGACAACGGTCCTTCCGCCACCAGCACGCTATCGGTGGCCAGGCGTGAATCGAGTTCGAAATCGCTCATCCAAGATGCTCCGAGAAGAAGTCCAGGGTGCGTTGCAGCGCCAGGGCGGCGCTGTCTGGATCATACGCATGTCCGACCTCCCGGTTGAAGGCGTGGTCGGCCGGATAGACGAAGGTGGCCATCTGCGGCAGCTTCTCGCGATGGGCCTGGACCGCCTCCGGCGGGATGCTCCTGTCCTGGGCGCCGAAGTGGAAGATCACCGGGGCCTTGGGCGTCTCATCCAGGAACTGGACATTGCGCGCACCGTAGTAGCTGGCCGAGGGCAGGCCCAGGCGCAGGGCCGACAGCATCGCCACCGTGCCGCCCCAGCAGTAGCCCACCGTGCCGACCTTGCCATGGGGTGCCAGCCGGGTGGCGGCCGCACGCACGACCTCCAGCGCCTTCTCCATGCCCAGTGCGGTCACCCGTTCCAGGCCCTGCTTCACGCCTTCGGCGTCATAGGGCAGGGCATCCGGATCGGCTTCTGCACCGTCGACCAGGTCAAAGAACGACGGCGCCAGCACCGCGTAGCCTTCGGCCGCGAAGCGCTCCGCTACGCCGCGGATGTGCGGGTTGGCGCCGAAAATTTCCTGCACCACCACCAGCCCGCCACGCGGGGTGCCCTCCGGCAGGGCCTGCCAGGCCCGTACCGGGCCGTGATGCGTATCCAGGGTGATCCACTCGGCCATCGTTTCCATCTCGTTGTGGGGAACAGAACGGCATTGTCGGTGCAGCGTGGGTTAGCGCGATGTCAGCGGCTGTGCGGGATCGGGCGGCTGGCCATTCAGAGCGCGGCCGCCAACCCCGGTATACTGGCGCCCTTTCAGGCCCCGGCCCCCAGGAACCCCTGCCACGACGGCAGGGGCCCAGGCCCCCAGAGTCCCGCGATTCCATGTCCCAGCTGAACCCCAAAGTCGGCTTCGTCAGCCTTGGCTGCCCGAAGGCCCTTGTCGATTCCGAACGCATCCTTACCCAGCTCCGCTCGGAAGGCTACGACATCGTCCCGTCCTACGATTCGGCCGATGTGGTGGTGGTCAACACCTGTGGCTTCATCGATTCGGCGGTGACCGAGTCGCTGGACGCGATCGGCGAGGCGATGAACCAGAACGGCAAGGTCATCGTCACCGGCTGCCTGGGCAAGCGCCCTGAGCAGATCCGCGAGGCGTACCCCAACGTGCTGGCGGTGTCCGGCCCGCAGGACTACCAGAGCGTGATGGAAGCGGTGCATGAAGCATTGCCGCCCAAGCACGATCCGTTCGTGGACCTGGTGCCCGACTACGGTATCAAGCTGACTCCGCGCCATTACGCTTACCTGAAGATTTCCGAAGGCTGCAACCACAAGTGCAGCTTCTGCATCATTCCGTCGATGCGCGGCAAGCTGGTCTCGCGCCCGGTGGATGAGGTGCTGCGCGAAGCCGAGCGCCTGGTGCGCGGCGGCGTGCGTGAGCTGCTGGTGGTTTCGCAGGACACCTCGGCCTATGGCGTGGACGTGAAGTACGCCGAGAAGATGTGGCGCGACAAGGCCTACCAGACTCGCCTGAAGGCACTGTGCGAAGGCCTGTCCGAGCTGGATGCGTGGGTGCGCATGCACTACGTCTACCCGTACCCGCACGTGGACGAGGTGGTGCCGCTGATGGCCGAGAACCGCATCCTGCCGTACCTGGACATTCCGTTCCAGCATGCCAGCCCGCGTATCCTGCGCCTGATGAAGCGCCCCGGTGCGGTCGAGAAGACCCTGGAGCGCGTACAGAACTGGCGCCGTATCGCGCCGGACATCACCGTGCGTTCGACCTTCATCGTTGGCTTCCCGGGCGAGACCGAGGCCGAGTTCGAAGAGCTGCTCTCGTTCCTGGACGAGGCGCAGCTGGACCGCGTCGGTGCGTTCGCCTATTCGCCGGTGGAAGGCGCCACCGCCAACGACCTGCCCGATGCGGTGCCGGAGGAAGTGAAGCAGGAGCGGCTGGCCCGTTTCATGGAAAAGCAGGCGCAGATTTCCGCTGCGCGCCTGGAGGCCAAGATCGGCACCGTGCAGCAGTGCCTGGTCGACGCCATCGAAGGCGATATCGCCGTGGCCCGCTCCAAGGCCGATGCCCCGGAGATCGATGGCCTGGTGCACATCCAGAATGCCGACCAGGTGCCGCTGCGCGTGGGTGAGTTCGTCGACGTGGAAATCACCGAGAGCGACGAGCACGACCTGTACGGTGACGCGCTGCCGGCCGCTACCCGCCCGGCATTCGATCTCAAGATGCTGTGACCACAGCGACGACCGCCGCCGGTGACGGCAGCGGTGTCCGCCGCTTCGTGCCGCCGCCGCGTGCGGCGGTCGATCCGCAGGTGCTTGAACATCCGCTGTTCGCCGGCTTGCAGGAATTCCGTGATCTGCTGGACGATGCGGCATGGCCGTCCATCGCAGCGCTTGATGCGCGGCTCGGGTTGCCCGGCAAGCGCCTGGTGGAACAGGACGCCGCGCTGCTGGCCGACGGCCTGCATTACGAGGCGCGCATCGCGCAGGGGCATATCGCCACCCGCACCGACAACTGGCATGACCTGTTCAATGCACTGGTGTGGGCCCGTTACCCGCAGCTCAAGCAGGCCCTCAATGTGCAGCAGTGCCGGCATATCGAGGCCATGCCGCCGGGCCAGCGCAACCGTGCGCAGGCCGCGTTGACCCAGTTCGATGAGACCGGCGTGATCGTGCGTGTGCGCGATCACGCGCCGCTGACTGCCTGGGATGCCCACGACTGGCGTGCGCTGTTTGAATCGAGATATTGGCTGAGCGGAGACATCGCCATCGCTGCGGTATTCGGGCACGCGCTGATGGAGCAGGCGCTGCTGCCGGGCCGCCGGCTGGTGGGCAAGTGTGTGGTGGTGCACGGTGAAGTCGATGATGCCTGCGTTGACGGAGTGACTGCGGCCATCGCCGAGGGCAGGGCAGTGACCGATCCGCTGCAGCTGCGTCCGCTGCCGTTGGCCGGAATCCCGGACTGGTACGAGGGACAGGATGTCGCCTTCTACGCAGATGCCGCGTACTTCCGCCCGCTGCGTGCCGGCCGCCAGTACCCGCCGCCGTTGATGTCCTCCCTGTAGAGCCGAGCCGATGCTCGGCTGCGTTTGCCCATCAGCCGAGCATCGGCTCGGCCCTACACTTGCGGGTACTCCACCCCGATTACCGCAAAGGTGAACTGGCCGCCGGGCAGTTCCACCGAAAATTCATCATCCAGCCGCTTCTTCAGCAGCGCACGTGCCAGCGGCGAATCGATGCTGATCCAACCCAGGCCTGCGTCGGTCTCGTCCGGGCCGACAATGCGATAGCGGCTGGTGTCGCCACTGTCCACGTTCTCCAGTTCCACCCACGCGCCGAAAAACACCGCCTGCGGATCGGTCGGCGTGGTGTCGACCACGCGCAGCGATTCCAATCGCTTGGTCAGGTAGCGTACGCGACGGTCGATCTCGCCCAGCTGCTTCTTGCGGTAGGTGTACTCGGCGTTCTCGGAACGATCGCCTTCCGCGGCGGCTGCGGCCAGCGCCTTCACCACCTCTGGGCGGCGGACCCGCCACAGGTCATCCAGTTCGGCCTTCAGCCGTGCGTGGCCGGAGGCGGTGATCAGGGCGGTACTCTTTTCTGCAGGGGGACGCCAACGGGACATGCGGTAAGACTTCTTTTCAGGGGAACGATGGGGTCGGAGCCCTTTCCCGTGGAAAGAGCTCTGACCGCCAGTGGCGGTGAATCAGCGCTTGCCGCCGAAGATGCCGCCCAGCAGGCCACGCACGATCTGGTTGCCCAGCTTGGTGCCGACCGTGCGCGTGGTCTGCTTGGCCATCGTCTCGATCATGCCCTGGCGGCGCTTGGTGCCGAAAATCGCATCCTTGATCGCCTGGCCGAAACCGCCTTCCTGCGCTTCGTCCTGCTCGCGGCTGCGGGCGGCCGGTGCCTGCGCCTGCTCGACCGTCTTCTGCGCGCGCTGGGCCAGCAGTTCGGCGGCCGATTCACGGTTGATCGCCGTGTCGTAACGACTGCCGACCGGGCTGCCGGCACGCACCTGCGCGCGCTCGGTCTCGGTGATCGGTCCCATCCGGCAGCGCGGCGGCGCGATCATCGTTTGCTGCACCGGCATCGGCACGCCCTTGTCCTGCAGCGTGGATACCAGCGCCTCGCCGGTGCCGAGCTGGCTCAGCACCTTGGCCACGTCCAGCTTCGGGTTCGGCACGAAGGTTTCGGCCGCGGTCTTCACCGCCTTCTGGTCGCGCGGGGTGAACGCACGCAACGCGTGCTGCACGCGGTTGCCCAGTTGGCCGAGGATGTTGCCCGGCACGTCGTCGGGGAACTGCGAGCAGAAATACACGCCCACGCCCTTGGAGCGGATCAGGCGCACCACCTGCTCGATGCGCTGCACCAGCGACGGCGGTGCGTCGTCGAACAGCAGGTGGGCCTCGTCGAAGATGAAGACCAGCTTCGGCTTGTCCAGGTCGCCCACCTCCGGCAGCTGCTCGAACAGCTCCGACAGCAGCCACAGCAGGAAGGTGGAATACAGCTTGGGCTTGAGCACAAGCTGGTCGGCGGCGAGGATGCCGATCACGCCGCGGCCGTCGTGATTGACCCGCATGATGTCGGCCAGTTCCAGGGCTGGCTCACCGAAGAAGTTCTCGCCGCCATCCTGCGCCAGGCGCAGCACCGAACGCTGGATCGCGGCGATCGACTGCGCACTGACCAGGCCGTACTCGGTGGAGATGTCCTTGCGCTCCTCGGCCACCAGGCCGAGCAGGGCGCGCAGGTCGTCCATGTCCAGCAGCAGCAGGCCACGGTCGTCGGCCAGCTTGAACACGATGTCGAGCACGCCGGACTGGGTATCGTTCAACTCGAGGATGCGCGCCAGCAGGGTCGGGCCCATCTCGCTGACCGTGGTGCGCACCGGATGGCCGAGCTTGCCGTACAGGTCCCAGAAAATGGTGGGGCTGGCGGCCGGCGCATAGTCGGCCACGCCGATCTCGGCAGCACGCGTCAGCAGGTTCTCGGCGCCGGTGCCGGGCACGGCCAGGCCGGACACATCGCCCTTCACATCGGCCAGGAACACCGGTACGCCCAGCCGCGAGAAGCCCTCGGCCAGGGTCATCAGGGTCACCGTCTTGCCGGTACCGGTGGCGCCGGCCACCAGGCCGTGGCGGTTGCCGAGTTTCGGCAGCAGGGTGACGGCAATATCGTCGGTAATGCCTTTGCCGAGCAGAATCGGATCCATGGTCCAGCCCTTGTGGTGAATAGCCCAATGTTAACCGCCGGCGGTGGCGGTCCGAAGGTCGGCTTGCCCGGACCTTGGCGGCGCCGCTACTCTGCCTGCCTGTTTCGCACACAGTGCCATCAATGCCCGTTCCTGTCCTGATTTCCCGCGGTTGGCCGCTGCTGGCCCTGGCCGGCCTGGTTTCCCTGGCGCCCGACGCCCATGCGCAGCGGGTTTCGGCCCGGGACAAGGTGAAGGTGGATGCGCTGCAGCAGCGCATGACCGTCGCCGAGAAGCGTTACAGCGACGCCCTGCTGCTGGTCGCCAATGCCGACCCGAAGGGCAGCAACGAGGCCGATGCCGCGCTGGAAGACATGGAAGATGTCCTCAACGACTGCGTGAAGCAGAAGGGCTGCCAGATGGGCACCCTGCTTGCCAGCTACAAGCGCCTGCTCAAGCACGACGCTGATGCCGCGGCCAGCGATGATGTGGCGGACGAAGGCGGCGACCGCCTGGAAGCCGACCCCGACCATATCGGCCCGCTCACCGCCGACGTGCCGGAGGCCGCGCGCGCTGCCGCGCTGCTCAACGACAAGCGGCACGCCTTCGACAGCATGGTCGAATACAACCCGGCGGTGCAGGCCGGCATCCGCCGCTGGCTGACCGACATGCGCCCGGCGCTGCTGACCAGCTATGAGAACTACCAGAACCTGCGCGCGGTGATGTGGCCGGAGTGGGAGAAGCGTGGCCTGCCCGAGGCACTGCTGTTCGGCATCATGGCCAAGGAATCCAACGGTCGCGTGCATGCGTCCTCGCGCGCCGGCGCCGCCGGGCTGATGCAGTTCATGCCGGCCACCGGCCGCCGCTTCGGCCTCGGTCCGGATGGCACCGGCTTCGATACCCGTTTCGATGCGCGCAGTGCTGCTGAAGCCAGCGCCAGTTACCTCAACGAGCGTCTACGCGAGCTGAACAACAACGTGGAAATGTCGGTGGCCGCCTACAACGGTGGTGAAGGCCGTGCCGCGCGCGTGTTCAAGCAGAGCGCCGGCCAGAGCTTCTGGACCGACAGCGTCTACAACCAGTTCCCCGGCGAGACCAAGGACTATGTGCCGATGGTGATCGCGGCGGCCTGGATCTTCCTGCACCCGCAGCAGTACGGCGTGGAATTCCCGAAGATCAGCGCGCAGCCGGCCACGCTGCGCCTGGCCAAGTCCACCACCATCTACGAACTGACCATCTGCCTGGGCAGCCACGGCACCCGCGATGGCTACATGCGCGCGCTGCGCAACCTCAACCCGCGCTATGAAGCCGACGGCTGGATTCCGGCCGGCACGCTGATCAACGCCACCACCCGCATCGCCGGCCTGTACCAGCGCAACTGCGTCAGCGGCCCGCGTGCCGACCTGGCCCGTACCCTGATCACCGCCGATCTGAACGCAGCGATCAAGCGTCCGACCGCTGCCAGCTACACCGGCAGCGTGGCCGTGGGCGGTGTGGTGCCGGTGGCCGATGCGGCCGCGTCCACCAGCGTGCCGACCACCCCGGTGGCGCCGGTGGCGGCCCCGCGCCCGGCGGCGCGCCCGAAGCCGGTGCGCAGCCACAAGGTGGGCAAGGGCGAGACCTTGGGCGCCATCGCCGCGAAATTCCAGTGCGACGTGCCGACCCTGGCCCGCGCCAACGGCCTGAAGGCCCCGGCCTACAGCCTGCGCCACGGCCAGACGCTGAAGCTGCAGGGCTGCGACAAGTAATCCCCCCCGACCCCTGGAATCCGCATGGACCTCGAAGACACCCGCAACCTGTTCGCCAACCTCCGCGAAAACACCGACTGGGACATCACCGGCCCGTTACTGTGGGGGTACTTCTTCGTGCATTCCACTGCTGAGCCGTTGCAGGTGCTGGCTGACCATCTGCAGGCGCAGGGTTACACCTTCGTGGAACTGTTCGAGCAGGAGCCGGAAGAAGGCGACGCGCCGTTCCACGTGCTGCATGTGGAGCGCGTGGAGATTCACGACGAAGCCTCGCTGGACCGTCGCAACCAGGAGTTCGCGGCGCTGGCCGCGGAGAAGGGCGTGGAAGACTACGACGGCATGGACGTCGGCCCGGCCCCGTCCCTGCAGTAACGCGCATACCGGTAGTGCCGGCCGCTGGCCGGCATTCCGTTGATTCCCTCCACGCATGGCGTGGATAAAGGGGACGGAGGGGATTAAGTCGTTTATGCATAAACGACTTAATCCCCTCCGTCCCCTTTTTGTCAGCGCAGCTTCGCCAGCGCCTGGCCCAGCTGCACCGGGCTTTCGGCGCCCAGCTGCGGGGCGAACTCGGCCACGCCCGGCGGCAGCAGCACGATCACGGTCGAACCGTAGTTGAAGCGCGCCATCTCGGCGAAGCGCTCCAGCTGGATGCCCTGGCCGCGGTAATCCTTGCGGGTGATGCGGTCACCGTAGGCCGGGATCTCCTCACCGCTCCATACGGTCTCCACGCCGGACACCAGCAGTGCACCGACCATCACGCTCACCATCGGGCCGAAGCTGGTATCGAAGTGGCAGACCAGGCGCTCGTTGCGGGCGAACAGGCGCGGCACGCCGTTCACCGCGGCCGGGCCGACGCTGAACAGGCGGCCCGGCACGTGCACGGTCTCGCGCAGGGTGCCGGTCCACGGCATGTGCACGCGGTGGTAATCGCGCGGCGACAGGTACACGGTGGCGTACAGGCCGTCGTTGTACGGCTTGGCATCCTCGTCGCCGCCCAGCAGTTCGGCGGCGGTGAACGACTGGCCCTTGGCCTGGAAGATCCGGCCGGCCTCGATCTTCCCCAGCTGGCTGATGCGGCCGTCGGCCGGCATCACCAGGCTGCGCGGATCGGCATCGGCCACGCGCGCCCCCGGCTTCAGCGCACGCGTGAAGAACTGGTTGAAGGTGGCATAGCTGCGCGGGTCCGGGTTGGCCGCTTCGTCCAGGTTGACGTTGAACTTGCGGGTGACGGTGTCGATCAGCCAGCGCGACACGCGCGGATCGTCCGAGTACGCCAGCGAACGCGCCATCGAGGACAGCAGGCGGTGGGGCAGGGCGTACGTCAGGGCGGTGGTGAGGCTCATGGGGCGGTTTTCTCGGTCAGCTTCTGCAGGTCGCGGGCAATGGCCGGCGCGTTGAACGGGGGCCGCACCAGGCCGGCAAGGCGGCCCTGCGGGTCGAGCACGGCCAGGCTGGCCGAGTGCTCGACGGTGTAATCCTCAGGGTTCTCGTCGAAGTGCTTGCCCGGCACCTTCTGGAACACGAAACCCAGCGAAGTGGCAAAGCGCTCCAGCGACGGGATATCGGCGGTGGCGGCCAGGGTGTCCTTGTGGAAGCCGTGCACGTACTCGCCCAGGCGTGTGGCGCTGTCACGGTCCGGGTCGACCGAGATGAACAGCACGCGCGGGCGCAGGCTGTCGGGCAGGGCCTCCCACTGGTTCTGCGCGCCGGCCAGCTCGGCCAGAGTGGTGGGGCAGACGTCGGGGCAGAAGGTGAAGCCCAGGAACACCAGGGTCCAGTGGCCCTTCAGCTCGCCCGGAATCAGGCGGGTGCCGTCGGACTGGGCCAGGTTGAAGTCGGGCAGTTCGCGCGGCTGCGGGTACAGCGTGATCGCTTCGGTGGCCGGGGCGTTGGCCGGTGGCTTCGGCGCGAACACCTGCTGGGCGGCCAGCAGGCCCAGGCCCGCCGCCAGGGCGATCAGCAGGATGATGCCGGCGTTGCGATTGAACATGGGAGCCCCCGCGCGAAGTGGGCTCCATCATACCGGCTGCGGCCCGATCGTTTCTGCCGCAACGGATGCCGCCGCGGGCGCCAGCCCCTATAATCGGGGGCCACTTTGCCCGCAGTACCGCCATGACCGCTGAAACGGCCGCCGAACTCCACACGATCATCGATCTGATCCGCTACGGCACCAGCCGTTTCAACGAAGCCGGGCTGACCTTCGGTCACAGCTACGACAATGCGCTGGACGAGGCCACCCAGCTGGTGCTGCACAGCCTGCACCTGCCGCACGATCTGGGCCCGGCCTATGGCCAGGCGCGCCTGCTGCAGGCCGAAAAGCTGCGCGTGCTGGAACTGTTCCAGCGTCGCATCGATGAACGCATCCCGGCCGCCTACTTGACCGGTGAGGCCTGGTTCGCCGGCCTGAGCTTCAAGAGCGACAAGCGCGCCCTGGTGCCGCGTTCGCCGATCGCCGAACTGATCGAATGCGGCTTCGAGCCGTGGCTGGCCGGCCGCGATGTCAGCCGCGCGCTGGATCTTTGCACCGGTTCGGGCTGCATCGCCATCGCCATGGGCCATTACTACCCGAACTGGGAAGTGGATGGCGTCGACCTGAGCGACGACGCGCTGTCGCTGGCCGAAGAGAACAAGGAACGCCTGCAGGCGCACAACGTCACCCTGCTCAAGTCGGACCTGTTCAACGGCCTGACCGGCCGCCACTACGACCTGATCGTCACCAACCCGCCGTACGTCACCAACGACGAGACCGATGCCCTGCCGCGGGAATACTCCTACGAGCCGGAGATGGGTCTGCGTGCCGGCGATGACGGCCTGGACCTGGTGCTGAAGATCCTGCGCGATGCCCCGCTGCACCTGAGCGAAGACGGTCTGCTGATCTGTGAAGTGGGCGAGTCCGAACAGCATCTGGTCAAGCTGCTGCCGGAAGTCGATTTCGCCTGGATCGAGTTCAAGGTTGGCCAGATGGGCATCTTCGCGGTCGAGTGCCGCGAACTGATCGCCCACAGCGCCCGCATCACCGAACTGGCGGCGCAGCGCCCGTGAGCTCCAATTCGTTCGGCAAGCTGTTCACCGTCACCACGTTCGGCGAGTCGCACGGGCCGGCCATCGGCTGCGTGATCGATGGTTGCCCGCCGGGGCTGGCGCTGGACGCGGCCGAATTCGCCCACGACCTGCAGCGTCGCGCAACCGGCAAGAGCCGGCACACCTCGGCGCGTCGCGAAGCCGATGAGGTCGAGATCCTGTCCGGCGTGTACGAGGGCCTGACCACCGGCACGCCGATTGCGCTGCTGATCCGCAACACCGACCAGCGCAGCAAGGACTACGCCAACATCGGCCAGCAGTTCCGGCCGGGTCATGCCGACTACAGCTACTGGCACAAGTACGGCATCCGCGACCCGCGCGGTGGCGGCCGTTCCTCGGCACGCGAGACCACCATGCGCGTGGCCGCCGGCGTGGTCGCCAAGAAGTGGCTCGCCGAGCGCTTCGGCGTGACCGTGCGTGGCTACCTGTCGCAGCTGGGCGACATCACGCCGGCCGGTTTCGACTGGTCGGCGGTGGAAGACAATCCGTTCTTCTGGCCGCACGCCGCACAGGTGTCGGAACTGGAGGCGTACATGGATGCGCTGCGCAAGTCCGGTGATTCGGTCGGTGCGCGCGTGGACGTGGTCGCCGACAACGTGCCGCCGGGCTGGGGCGAGCCGATCTACGGCAAGCTCGATGGCGAACTGGCCGCTGCGCTGATGAGCATCAACGCGGTGAAGGGTGTGGAGATCGGCGACGGTTTCGCCAGTGCAGCGCAGAAGGGCACCGAGCACCGTGACCTGCTGACCCCGCAGGGCTTCGCCAGCAACCATGCCGGCGGCATCCTCGGTGGCATTTCCACCGGCCAGCCGGTGGTCGCCTCGATCGTGTTGAAGCCGACCTCCAGCCTGCGCCTGCCGGGCCCGTCGCTGGACACGGCCGGCAACGTGGTCGAGGTGGTCACCACCGGCCGCCATGATCCCTGCGTCGGCATCCGCGCCACACCGATCGCCGAGGCGATGGTGGCGATGGTGCTGATGGACCAGGCGCTGCGTCATCGCGCGCAGTGTGGCGATGTCGGCACGATCACCCCGCGCATTCCCGGGCAGATCGATGGCTGACACGCGGCCGACGGTGTGGGTGAGCCAGCCGCTGATCGACGCGGCCATCGCGCCGCTGCGCGATCGCGTGCAGCTGCGCACCACCGACACCGTCACCGCCTGGTCGCCCGACCAGATCGCCGAACAGCTGGCCAGCGCCGACGGCGCCATCATCACCCTCAACGAGCGCATCGGTGCAGCGCAGGTGGCCGATGCCACGCAGCTGCAGGTAATCGCCAATGTCGGCGTTGGCTACAACAACCTGGATGTCGACGCGCTCAGCGCCGCCGGCATTCTCGCCAGCAACACGCCGGACGTCCTGACCGGGACCACCGCCGATCTCGGCTTCGCGTTGCTGATGGCCACTGCACGCCGCATCACTGAATCCGAGCGCTGGCTGCGCGAAGGGCAGTGGCAGCAGTGGTCGTTCCAGACCATGCTCGGTGCCGACATCCACGGCAGCACGCTGGGCATCCTCGGCATGGGCCGCATCGGCCAGGGCATTGCCCGCCGCGGTGCACACGGGTTCGGCATGAAGGTGCTGTACCACAACCGCTCGCAGCTGCCGGCCGCGACCGAAGCGGAAGTGGGCGCCACCTATGTGGACCTGGATACGCTGCTGGCACAGTCCGACCACCTGCTGCTGGTGCTGCCGTACACGCCGGCCTCGCACCATCTGATCGATGCCGTCGCGCTGGCGAAGATGAAGCCGTCGGCAACGCTGGTGAACATCGCCCGTGGTGGCCTGGTTGATGAGATCGCGCTGGCCGATGCGCTGGCCAACGGTCGCCTTGCCGCAGCGGGCCTGGATGTGTACGAAGGCGAGCCGAAGGTGCGCCCCGAACTGCTGGCGCTGCGCAATGTCGTGCTGACTCCGCATATCGGCAGCGCCTCGCTGGCCACGCGCACGGCGATGGTACAGCTGGCCGTGGATAATCTGGTTGCCGGGCTCGGCCTGGACGGCGGCCTGTCGCGCATGCCGAGCGCGATCAACGCTGACGCGGCGATGGCCGCGCGCGTGACTCTGGGCAAAAAAACCGGGAAACGATAGGGAACCTCCGCGCGCCCCGCTTGAGGAGGTTCCCCGAACCCAGCTGTCGTGCGTGTTTCTTCCCCATTCCCGTTTTCGTGAGAGTTTCCCCCATGAGCAATGCACAGCGCAGTTTCCACGTCGCCGTCGTCGGTGCCACCGGTGCGGTCGGCGAGACCATGTTGTCGATCCTGGCCGAGCGTGATTTCCCGGTCGGTACCCTGAGCGTTCTCGCTTCCGAGCGTTCGGCCGGCGGCGAGATCGAGTTCAACGGCCAGAAGGTCAAGGTCCAGGACCTGGCTACCTTTGATCCGAGCGGCGTCGAGATCGCCCTGTTCTCGGCCGGCGGCAGCGTGTCCAAGGAATACGCGCCGAAGTTCGCAGCAGCGGGCGCTGTGGTGATCGACAACTCCTCGGCCTTCCGTTACGACGATGACGTGCCGCTGGTGGTGTCCGAGGTCAACCCGGAGCAGGTCGCCAACCGTCCGCGCGGCATCATCGCCAACCCGAACTGCTCGACCATGCAGATGCTGGTGGCACTGGCACCGCTGCACCGCAAGTACGGCATCGAGCGCATCAACGTCTCCACCTACCAGTCGGTGTCTGGCGGCGGCCGTTCGGCAACCGAGGAACTGGGCAAGCAGACCGGCCAGCTGCTGAGCTTCCAGGAGATCGATCCGCAGCGCTTCCCGGTGCAGATCGCCTTCAACCTGATCCCGCACATCGATGACTTCCAGGACAACGGTTTCACCAAGGAAGAGATGAAGCTGATCTGGGAGACCCGCAAGATCCTCGGTGACGACAGCATCCTGGTGAACCCGACCGCGGTGCGCGTGCCGGTGTTCTACGGCCACTCCGAATCGGTGGCGATCGAAACCCGCGACAAGGTGACCGTGGCCGAAGCGCGCGCGCTGCTGGAACAGTCGCCGGGCGTTGAAGTGGTGGACCGCCATGAAGCCGGTGGTTATCCGACTCCGGTCACCCATGCCTCGGGCACCGATGCGGTGTATGTCGGCCGTATCCGTGAAGACCTGTCGCATCCGCGCGGCCTGAACCTGTGGATCGTGTCGGACAACGTGCGCAAGGGCGCGGCGTTGAATGCCGTGCAGCTGGCCGAGCTGGTCGCCGCCGAGCAGCGCTGATGGAGAGGCCGGGCAATGTCCGGCCTTTTCTGTAGAGCCGAGCCTACGCTCGGCTCAGGCCATGTAGCGGAGCATGGGCTCGGCTCTACATGGGTGCGGACCCCGGTCCGCACGCTTTATAGTGTCGCCCATGAATAAACGGGCCAAGGGCGCAAAGCGCCCGCTCACCTATCTGTCCGCCGCACTGCTCGCCTTGGCCAGCAGTTCGGCGCTCGCCCTGGGGTTGGGTGACATCCGGGTCCTGTCCAAGCCGGGCCAGCCCCTGCTGGCTGAAATCCCGGTGGTCTCGGCCGATCCGTCCGAGCTGGAAAACCTGCGCGTGGCGCTTGCCTCACCGGTCACCTTCGAACGTGTCGGCCTGCAGCGGCCAACCGGACTGGTCAGTGAACTGCAGTTCGAACTGACCCGCGACACGCAGGGCAGGGCAGTGGTGCGCGTCACCTCGCAGGCGCCGGTGGAGACGCCGTCGCTGAGCTTCCTGATCGAAGCCGACTGGGGTCAGGGCCGCCTGGTGCGTGAGTACTCGGCGCTGGTCGATGCGCCGCCCAGTGCGCTGGCCGTGGCCGAGCCGGAGATCGTCGCACCGGCCGGCACGCTCTCCAATACCATCGTGCGCGAACCTGCACCGGCTTCGGCAACGGTGCCGGCAGCAGAGACGCCCACTACGCCGCCATCTGCGGTGGTGCCTGCACCGGCACGCCCGCGTGCGGCCTCCGCGCCGGTTGCTGCACCGGCGGCCGATGGCAGCATCACCGTGCAGCGCGGGCAGACCCTGTCGCAGATCGCCAGTGCAGTGGCACGTGGCAACCAGGTCAGTCGCGACCGCGCGATGATCGCCCTGCTGCGTGCCAATCCCGAAGCCTTCATCCGGGGCAACGTCAACCTGCTCAAGCAGGGGGCGGTGCTGCGCATGCCAGGCAGCGATGCGCTTGCTGCGGTCGACGCTGCCGAAGCGGCGACGCTCGTGCGCGAGCACGCTGCGCAATGGCGGCAGGCGCGTACCGTGCCGCAACCCGCGGGTACCGTCGCCCCGGTCGCCAAGGCCGCAACCACGAACGCTTCTTCCCCGCCTGCCGCCAACGGGGCACGACTTGAGATCGCTCCGGCGCTGGCGTCCGACGCCGCGCACGCGGGCACAACCACCGGCACCGCTGCCGGCAGCGAGGGTGACATGCTGGGCAACGAACAACTGCGCCAGGCGCGTGAGGACATCGCCACCCGCGATGCCGAGATCGGCGAGCTGAAGCAGCGCGTGGCCGACCTTGAGAAACTCAAGGAACAGCAGCAGTCGCTGATCGCGATGAAGGACAACGACCTGGCCGCCGCGCAGCAGCGCCTGGCGCAGGCACCGGATGCCCGCGATGCGGCAACGCCGTGGTACTGGCTGGGGCTGCCGGTACTGCTGCTGGCGGCGGGCGCGGCCTGGCTGCTGCGTCGTCGCAAGCCGTCGCCGCTGCCGCCGCTGCGTGAGGAAGACGATGCCGCCGGCCTGACCGCGGCGGTGCCGGCGGGTGCGGCGCTGGATACGCTGGCCGAGCAGTCCTCATGGTCGTCGGCTGTTGCCGACAATGGCCGCCAGGAACCGGCGATGCCCGCCTGGGCCACCGAAACCGAAGTGCATGACGTGGTGGTCGCCGAACCCGTTGCCGAGGACCTGGCGCGGGCCGGCTGGCAGACCGACACGCTGCGCGAGGAGGACGTGGTGGCATTGCCCGAAGCGGTGACCGATCTGCCGCGCTGGGACGATCCCGCAACCACCGGCGACGAGGGTGTCGTCGCCGAGCCGCTGCAGGACGAGCGCGTTGCACCGCAGGCGCCGGTCGAAGTGGTGGTGCCGGACTACGCACTGCATGCCGAACAGCAGCCGCAGTTCCGTGGCGTGTTCGATCTGCCGGCCGACGCGCATGAGAACGAGGCTCCGGTGGACGCCGCCCGTCGCGAAGCCATCGACGGCATCGATCATGGCGCCGTCGAGGCCTCTCATTCCGACGACATCGCGTCGAGCGCGGCTGCGCCTGCCGGCGACGCGGGCTGGTCGCCACGTGCCGGCCAGGAGCGCCTGGAACTGGCCATTGCCTACCTCGATCTGGGCGACGCACAGACCGCGCGCACCCTGTTGCTGGAAGTCGCTGAAGGCGGTGACCTGCACAGCCAGGCCCAGGCCCGCGAACTGCTGGGGCGCCTGCCGTGACCGAACCTGCCGACAAGGACCTTGCCATGAGCCGCGAACGCCGCATCGACTACGTTGAATTCGCGTCCAGCGACCCGGCCGCCAGCCGTGCCTTCTTCGAGAAGGTGTTCGACTGGTCGTTCGTCGACTACGGCAGCGACTACACGGCGTTCGACGATGGCCGCCTGCAGGGCGGCTTCTTCCGTGGCCAGCCGCAGCGGGCCAGCGACAGCGGTGCACCGCTGCTGGTGCTGTATGCCGACCAGTTGGCACCGGTCGAGGCCGCCGTGCGCGACGCCGGCGGCGAGATCGTGCGCCCGGTGTTCTCCTTCCCCGGTGGCAGCCGCTTCCAGTTCGTCGAGCCCGGTGGCAACGAACTGGCGGTCTGGTCCGAACGCGATCCGGCCTGAGCGCCGCCCCATCCGCAACATCGAGGTAGCACATGCGTTATGCGCTTGGCGTCGAGTACGACGGCAGCGATTTCAGAGGCTGGCAGAACCTGGGCGAGGGGGGGCCCAGCGTGCAGGCCAGCCTCGAGCAGGCCCTGTCATCGGTGGCTGATGCGCCGCTGCAGGTGGTCTGCGCCGGCCGCACCGATGCCGGCGTGCATGGCCAGTGCCAGGTCGTGCATTTCGATACCGACGTGGTGCGCGATCCGCGCGCCTGGATGCTCGGCACCACCACCCGCCTGCCGCGCTCGATCGCGGTGCGCTGGTGCGTGCCGGTGGCCGATGATTTCCACGCCCGCTTCTCCGCACGTGCGCGCCGCTACCGCTATCGGCTGCTCAACCGTGAGGTACGGCCGGCACTGGACCGGCAGACCCTGAGCTGGGAGCGCCGGGCGCTGGACGAGACCCTGATGCACGCCGCCGGCCAGGCCCTGCTTGGCGAGAACGACTTCAGCGCGTTCCGTTCGGTGCAGTGCCAGGCGCTGCATGCGCGGCGTGAACTGCAGTCGTTGCAGGTCAGCCGCGATGGCGAAGTGATCGAAGTCGCAGTACGTGGCAATGCATTTCTTCATCACATGGTCCGCAATATCGTCGGATCGTTGATCCTGGTGGGCAGCGGTGAAAAACCGGTGGAATGGATCGCCGAACTGCTGGCCGGGCGCGACCGCACCGTAGCTGGTCCCACCGCACCGCCGCAGGGCCTGGTGTTCCTTGGGCCCCTGTACCCCGACAACTGGCATCTGCCCGCCGAGGTCACGCTATGAGCCGTTCCTACTACCGTACGCGCATCAAGTTCTGTGGAATGACCCGTGCTGGCGACGTCCGCCTGGCCGGTGAGCTGGGCGTGGACGCAGTGGGTTTCATCTTTGCCCGCGAGAGCAGCCGCCGGGTCGCACCGGCTGAGGCCCGCGCGATGCGCCAGGCGATCGCACCGATGGTCGACGTGGTGGCGCTGTTCCGCAACAACAGCAAGGAAGAAGTGCGCGAGGTCCTGCGCACGGTGCGGCCGACCCTGCTGCAGTTCCACGGTGAGGAAGACGAGAGCTTCTGCCGCAGCTTCAACATGCCTTACCTGAAGGCGATCGCCATGGGGGGCCGTGAAGAGGTCAACGCCCGCACCCTGCAGCTACGCTATCC
This sequence comes from Stenotrophomonas sp. YJH_SMC_101-4, assembly GCF_059370395.1. Lineage (NCBI taxonomy): Bacteria > Pseudomonadati > Pseudomonadota > Gammaproteobacteria > Lysobacterales > Lysobacteraceae > Stenotrophomonas > Stenotrophomonas sp. YJH_SMC_101-4. The sequence continues at coordinate 48,762 of NZ_JCAFTP010000001.1, forward strand.
CAGCGCTGCCGGCTTCCTGTTCGACAGCCACGCCCCGGGTGGTGGCGGCGGCACCGGCGTGGCATTCGACTGGGGCCGCGTTCCGACCGGATTGCACCGGCCGTTCCTGCTGGCCGGTGGCCTGAACCCGGAAAATGTCTACGACGCCGTGCTGGCGACGCTGCCGTGGGGCGTGGACGTCTCCAGTGGCATCGAACTGGAGCCGGGCATCAAGGACGGCTACAGGATGCGCACCTTCGTCGAGGAAGTGCGTCGCGCGGATTGCACCGTTCTGGAGTGATCCGCGTCACCTTGGTGTGATGGGAGTCACGCTTCCGGGCAATTCAGGTTCCAGCGCCAAAAAGTCGACACCCCCCGAACATCTGATCGGACACAATGCGCCCAGCCTTAGCTGGCCGGGTGTGATGCCGTGTGCGTGTCGCTGGCCGCACCCTTGAGATATGCCCTACCTTTCGAACGAGGACGCAATGGATATGCCCCATCTTTCTTCCCACCGTCTCCGCCTGGCCCGCCTGACGCTCGTGCCCGGCCTGCTGCTCGCCTTGGGCGCATGTGCGGCCGGTGACTCATCCGTCCCGACAGCGTCGGCACCGGCCGCTACAGCACCGGCGGCCGCACCTGCCGCAGCGCCGGCCACGGCTCCGGCTGCCGACGGCCTGGCTGCGCTGATCCAGGCCAGTGGCGTGAAATGCAGCAACGCCAGTACGGGCAGCGGCTGCACGGCCGGTGATGTGGACAGCGGCGATTTCTACGATGTTGAACTGTCGCCGGACTGTGGCGACCAGGGTTTCTTCGCCGGCGTAGCCGACGCCAAAGGCGTGGAAACGTTGAATGCGGTGCCATCCACCGGCAGCAAGGCCAGCGTGACCGCGAAGCTGTCGAAGGGGCAGCTGGTCTGCGTGCAGGGCATCGGGCGCACCGGACAGAATCCCCTGTTCTATTACGTCGTTGCGGTTCCCGCCGCGACGGTCGGCAAGTGCAAGGGCAACACGTTGTGTGACACCTATGGCGACAGGCCGATCACTGGCTTGGCCAGCACAGGGGGCGAGGCCTGCCATGCGGCGGCGCCGGGACGTTACGCCGGGAACTGCGCACAGGGCTGGGTCAGTGCGGACGTGCTCGACGTGTTTTCCAACGGAATGTAATCACCGCCAGGGGAGCGGTCCAATCAACCACTGGCAAAGGAACAGCTCATGTCGGATCCAAAAATCACCCGGCTGGTCAGCAGCGTAGGTACCACGCGCACGCTGGAAATGGACGATGGCAGTGTCATCGAACGATCAGGTGGCAGCGTCTCGTGGCGCAACAACAATCCTGGCAATCTCAAGTTTGAATTCGCCGGCAGCGCGGACAAGACGGTGACCAATCCGCGTACCCGCGAGCAGGCGCTGGAATCGGCGCAGGGGCGCTACAAGGGCGTGGTCGATCTCGACCAATGGGGCAACGCGGTCTTCGAAAGCTATGAAGCGGGCCGGGTGGCGAAGATCCAGCTGCTCGAACGCCGGTTCGGCGACAAGACCGTGGAGGAAATGCTGCCGAGCTACTCCACGAAGGATTACAGCGGCACCACCCACCACAAGGAGCAGGCGGCCACCATCTATGCCGAAGGCGATCGCCAGGGTGTCGATCTGCGTTCGAAGACCGTCGGCCAGATGAGCGTGCGCGAGCGTGAAGTGCTGGCCGACGGCATTCGCCGTTTCGAGGGCTGGCAGCCGGGTGAGGTTGCCACGCAGCAGCCACCCACGCGCACACAGGCGGCCACGCCCGTGCAGGCCCAGGCCCAAACGCAGGTACAGATGCCTTCGGCAGCTGCGCCCGCGGCGGGCCAGGCCGCGGCTGCAGTCGGCAGTGCCGCGCTCTACAACGAGGCCTATCAGCATTTCATGGCCTCGGGCCGCCAGTACGAATACGGGCGCCCCGACCATCCGCGTCCCGGTCGCGACAGCAGCCGGCTGGAGCGTGATCTCGATGGTGACGGACGCTTGGGCGTGGATTGCTCGGCATTCGTATGGCGTGGCCTGAAGAACGCGGGTTACGACGTGCGTGGCGAGAACGCCGCAGGGTTCACTACCTCGACGCTGTTCAATGGCGCGAACACGACCGCTTACGCACGCGAGCATTTCGACGTGACCTCGGCTGCCGAAGCACGCAAGCCGAACGGATCGCTGAAGCAGGGCGACATCCTGATGTTCTCCTCGTCGCAGGGCCAGCATGTCGGTATTTTCAAAGGCTACGACGCGCAGGGAAACATCCAGTTCATCGGTTCGCAGGGAAGCACGGGGCCGGCCGAAGTCACCATCCGGCCGGGCGGGTACTGGGATGGCGGAAGCACCCGCATCGTTGGTGCGCTGACACCGAAGCCGGAATTCCAGGTGCGCGCGCCGCTGCATGGCAATGGCGAACCTGCGCTGTCCCGGCCTGGCGCCACCGTGCAGCCGGCTGCATCACACCCTGCGGCCAGCGAGGTGATGAAGCAGGGGCAGCGTGGCACCGACGTGCAGGCGTTGCAGCAGACCCTCAATCAGCTCGGCGTGCGTGATGCGCAGGGCCATCGGTTGTCGGAGGATGGCCGTTTCGGTGACCACACCCGCGAAGCGGTGATCGCGTTCCAGAAGCAGCAGGGGCTGGCGGCCGATGGAATTGTCGGTCGCCAGACCACTGCCGCACTGGCGGCGGGCCGTGCGCAGGGCCATGAACCTGCAGCGGCTGCGCCGAAGGGGCCGTCGCTGAACGATGCATCGCATCCGGACCACGCACTGCACAACGCCGTCCGCAGCAAGCTTCCCAGCGTGTTTTCCGAAGAGGCTGCGGCCAATATCACCCTGCATGCAAAGCAGAACGGTATCGACGCGGCCGACAAGCTGCAGAGCATCACGGTGCAGGATGGCAAGGCGTTCGTGATGGGCACGACGCCGGGCTTCCGCACCGCTGTCGATCTGGCCCAGGCGCCGCCGTCGCTGGAGCAGACCAGTGCCAAGCTGCTGGCAGATCCCTCGCACCAGCAGCAGGTGCATGAGGAGCAGCAGCGGGTCTCGATGGGCGGTCGCTGAGGCCTGCGTTGCCGGCTCCGGGAGGTGAATGCCGCCCGGGGCCTCGTCTCATCGCAGTTGCGCTGCTGCCCACTCGGCCAGGGCGTCCACCCGTGCATCGGCCGGGCCATCCGGCCGTGCCAGCACCCAGAAGCCGCCGGTGGCGGCAAACCCCCACGGTGCGACCAGCCGGCCTGCTGCCAGATCTTCGGCTACCAGCGGCTCGGGCGCGATCGCCGGGCCCAGCCCGGCGACTGCTGCTTCCAGCAGGTAATAGAGATGTTCGAAAGCGGTGCCCAGCTGCAGCTTTGCTGGGTCCAGGCGATGTGCCTGCGCCCATGCCGGCCACGCCTGTGGCCGCGAGCTGGTGTGCAGCACTGTTTCCTGCAGCAGTGCCGAGGGCGGTGCCTGCCGCAGGCGCTGCGCCGCCGGATGTGACGGGGCCACCACCACGCCCACCCGCTCCGGTGCCAGCTCGCGGACCTGCCAGCCCCGTGGCCACGGACCCTGCGCCAGCAGCAGCACGGCGTCCAGCGCCGCCTGTGCTTCGGTGAAGCTGCCATCCAGCGCCGACCACTGCAGGCGCACGCCGGGCAGGGCGGCCTGCAGCACGGGCAGGCGCGGAATCATCCAGCGCGCCAGTACGCTGCCGCTGCAGCCCAGTACCAGTGCTGGGGAGGCCGCTGGCCGGCGCAGTTCGCGCACGCAGTCCTCGATCCCGCCGAAGGCCTCGCTGCACGCCGCCTGCAGGCGGGTGCCAGCCGCTGTCAGGCGCAGCCCGCGGCCGGCACGCTGGAACAGTGCCAGGCCCAGGTGATCCTCCAGCAGCTTCAGTTGCCGACTGACCGCACCGTGGGTGACGTGCAGGTCCTGTGCGGCGCGGCCCACGCCACCGAGGCGTGCGGTGGCCTCGAACGCGCGCAGTGCATTGAGCGGCGGAAGCAGGGAACGGCTCATGTGAGATTTCCTGACGATATGCGCCAGATAATATCCATTTTCCGGTCACGACCCGTGCGCTAGAGTATCCACCTGTCTGAACCACCGGTCGTATCCATGTCTGCCTCCCCCATTGCCGACTACCACGCCTTCCCGGATGCCCAGGGCCACTTCGGCCGCTACGGCGGCAGCTTCGTTGCCGAAACCCTGGTCGGCCCGCTGCAGGAACTGGCCCAGGCCTATGACCAGGCCCGCCAGGACCCCGAATTCCAGGCGGCCTATGACCGCGACCTGGCGCATTATGTGGGCCGGCCGAGCCCGATCTATCACGCCCAGCGCCTGAGCGATCACGTCGGCGGCGCGCAGATCCTGCTCAAGCGCGAGGACCTGAACCACACCGGCGCGCACAAGATCAACAACACCATCGGCCAGGCGCTGCTGGCCGCGCGCATGGGCAAGAAGCGCATCATTGCCGAGACCGGTGCCGGCCAGCATGGCGTGGCCAGTGCCACGGTTGCCGCGCGCCTGGGCCTGGAATGCGTGGTGTACATGGGCGCCACCGACATCGAGCGGCAGAAGATCAACGTCTACCGCATGAAGCTGCTGGGCGCGACGGTGGTACCGGTCACTTCCGGCTCGGCCACCCTGAAGGACGCGCTCAACGAAGCGATGCGCGACTGGGTGACCAACGTGCAGGACACCTTCTACATCATCGGCACCGTGGCCGGCCCCGATCCGTACCCGCGCATGGTGCGTGACTTCAACGCCATCGTCGGCCGCGAAGCGCGTGAGCAGATGCTGGCCGAATACGGTCGCCTGCCCGATGCGATCACCGCCTGCGTGGGCGGTGGCAGCAATGCCATCGGCCTGTTCCATGCTTTCCTCAACGATCGCCAGGTCGATATCGTCGGCGCCGAAGCTGCCGGTGATGGCATCAGCACCGGTCGCCATGCCGCCTCCATCGCGGCGGGTCGCCCCGGCGTGCTGCACGGCAACCGCACCTATGTGCTGTGCGACGACGACGGCCAGATCATCGAGACCCACTCGGTGTCGGCCGGCCTGGACTACCCGGGCGTCGGCCCGGAGCACGCATTCCTGGCCGATACCGGTCGTGCACGGTACCTCGGCATCACTGACGAGGAAGCGCTGCAGGCTTTCCACCTGCTGGCGCACACCGAAGGCATCCTGCCGGCACTGGAATCCAGCCATGCGCTGGCGCAGGCGATCAAGCTGGCGCGTGAGCGTCCGCGTGACCAGATCGTGCTCTGCAATCTGTCCGGCCGTGGCGACAAGGACGTGCATACCATCGCCGCGCGCGAAGGGCTGGTGCTGTGAGCGCGCTGCTGCGGAACAGTGGCGTGCTGCTGCTGGCACTGGGGTTGGCCGCGTGCCAGCCGCCGGAGCCGCCGGTGCTGGCACCGGCCGCCAAGGCCACCACGCAGCCTGTGCAGCAGGCTGCCAACGATGATCTTGACCCGATGGCGCGTACGCCCATTGTCGATGCCCCCTCCGAAGAAGGGACGAGCGGCGATGACGCGCCTGCGGTGGCTTCGGTGGCACTGGACCATGCCGGTGACGTGCTGGTTGGCCAGCACATGACTGACCTGAAGGCGCTGGGTCCCTGGAAGGCGCAGGGCGCGAAGGAATTCTTCGAAGGCGACTGCGAGTACTACGACGGCAAGGGGCTGCCGCCGGGCGTGTCGATGATGACCGACGACGACCGCGTGGTCCGTTTTGATCTTAAGCCGGGCGATGAGCCGGAACTGCCGGTCGAACAGCCGGGGCCGTTCGGCCTGCGCATCGGCATGACCCGAGCCCAGGCCATGGCCCAGTTCCCGAAACCGCCGGTGTCCAGCCCGCATGCCTACGACGGTGACCAGGGCGAGTACCTCACCTGGCAGGACCCGGGTTCGGACCTGGGCATCCGCCTGGAACTGTTTGAAGGGAAGGTCACCCGGATGTACTGGGGGACCAGCGATGCGATTGAACTGATTGAAGGATGTGCCTGAGATGCCTGTATCCCGACTCGATGCCTGTTTCCAGCGACTGCGCGAGCAGCAGCGCAAGGCGCTGATTCCCTTCATCACTGCCGGTGATCCCTCGCTGGAGGCCACCGTGCCGGTCATGCATGCACTGGTCGATGCCGGCGCCGATGTGATCGAACTGGGCGTGCCGTTCTCCGACCCGATGGCCGATGGCCCGACCATCCAGCGCAGCTCCGAACGTGCACTGGCACGCGGGGCGGGCAGCCGCTACGTGCTGCAGGCCGTGGCGCAGTTCCGAGAGCGTGACGCGCAGACGCCGGTAGTACTGATGGGCTACCTGAACCCGGTGGAGATCCACGGCTACGCCGCCTTCGCCAAGGCGGCCGTGGAGGCCGGTGTGGATGGTGTGCTGCTGGTCGACCTGCCGCCGGAAGAAGCCGGTGAAGCGCAGCAGGCTTTCGATGCGGCCGGCCTGGCGCTGGTGCTGCTGGCCTCGCCGACCACCAGCGAGGCACGTGCCGACAAGCTGCTGGCGCTGGCCCGTGGCTATCTCTATTACGTCAGCTTTGCCGGTGTCACCGGCGCGTCCGAGCGGCTGGACAGTGATGCTGCCAGCGCCCGCCTGCAGGCCCTGCGTGCGCGCGCTTCGGTACCGGTGGTGGCTGGCTTCGGCATCAAGGATGCGGCCAGTGCGGCGGCGATGGCGCGCCAGGCCGATGGCGTGGTGGTCGGCAGTGCACTGGTGGCGGTGCTGGCCGAAGCGGGCTCGGCTGAAGAGGCCGAGCAGCGCGCTGGAGCCTTCCTGGCCCCGCTGCGGCAGGCGCTGGATGCGTAACGGTGGTGCCGGCCGCTGGCCGGCATCCTCCTGGCGGCTCGCATGCAAGGGCTGCCGGCCAGCGGCCGGCACGACCCAGCACCTAAACGTACGTCCCAGCATGGTTTTTTCAGGCTGCCCCGTGGCCGGCAAGGGGGTGCACGGGCGGGGAAAGCGGAGCTAGACTGTCCGCCTTTGCGGCCCTTGGGCCGCCCTGAACGGAAGTGTCCTCCCGCATGAGTTGGCTCAGCAAGTTGATGCCGTCCGGCATCCGCACCGACAACACCCCCAGCAAGAAGCGCAGTGTCCCCGAGGGCCTGTGGGAAAAGTGCAGCAATTGCGGCAGCGCGTTGTACCGTCCGGAACTGGAAGAGAATCTGGAGGTCTGCCCGAAGTGCGGCCACCACATGGCGATCCGCGCGCGCGCGCGCCTGGCCGCCCTGTTCGACGCCGACAGCACCACCGAGATCGGTGCGCGCCTGGGGCCGACCGACCTGCTCAAGTTCAAGGACCAGAAGAAGTACAGCGAGCGCATCAAGATCGCGCAGAAGAACACCGGCGAATATGACGCGCTGATCGCCATGCGCGGCCTGCTCAAGGGCCGTGCGCTGGTGGCCTCGTCGTTCGACTTCGCCTTCATGGGCGGCTCGATGGGCTCGGTGGTGGGGGAGCGTTTCGCGCTGGCCGCCGAAACCGCAGTCGAGATCGGTGCCCCGTATGTGTGCTTCTCGCAGAGTGGCGGCGCGCGCATGCAGGAAGGCCTGTTCTCGCTGATGCAGATGGCCAAGACCTCGGCCGCGCTGGGCAAGCTGCGTGAAGCTGGCCTGCCGTACATCTCGGTGCTGACCCACCCGACCACCGGTGGCGTATCGGCCTCGTTCGCAATGCTGGGCGACATCAACATCGCCGAACCGCAGGCGCTGATCGGCTTCGCCGGCCCGCGCGTGATCGAGCAGACCGTGCGCGAGAAGCTGCCGGAAGGCTTCCAGCGTTCGGAGTTCCTGCTGGAGCACGGTGCCATCGACCAGATCTGCGACCGCCGCGAGATGCGCGACCGCCTGTCCGATCTGCTGGCGATGCTGGGCCGTCAGCCGGCGCCGGAGGTGGCTTGATGGGAGGCCGCAAGTACTTCGGTACTGATGGCATCCGTGGGCGGGTCGGCCAGGGCGTGATCTCGGCCGACTTCGTGCTGCGCCTGGGCAACGCCCTGGGCCGTGTCCTGGTCGCCCAGCGCGGCCAGGACGGGCGCAGGCCGATCGTGGTGATCGGCAAGGACACCCGCATTTCCGGTTACATGTTCGAAGCGGCTCTGGAAGCAGGCCTGGTGACCGCCGGTGCCGACGTGCAGCTGCTCGGCCCGATGCCGACCCCGGCGGTGGCATTCCTGACCCGTACGCTGGGTGTGGACGCCGGCATCGTCATCAGCGCCTCGCACAACCCGCATTACGACAACGGCATCAAGTTCTTCTCCGCCCAGGGCGAGAAACTCGACGACGCCACCGAACTGGCCCTGGAAGCGGCGCTGGACATTCCGTTCACCACCGCCGAATCGGAGAAGCTGGGCAAGGCGTCGCGCGCGCGCGAGGCGGTCGGCCGCTACATCGAGTTCTGCAAGGCCAGCGTGCCGCGCGCGTTCGACCTGCGTGGCGTGCGCCTGGTGCTGGATTGCGCACACGGCGCCACCTACCAGATCGCACCGCTGCTGTTCCGCGAACTGGGTGCCGAAGTGATCGGCATCGGGGCCGAGCCCAATGGCGTCAACATCAACGCCGGCGTGGGCTCCACCCATATCGACAACCTGGCGGCCAAGGTCCGCGAGACCCGCGCCGATCTTGGCATCGCCTTCGATGGTGATGGCGACCGTGTGCTGATGGCCGACGACCAGGGCAACCCGGTCGACGGCGATGACCTGCTGTACATCCTGGCCCGCGCCTGGAAGGACGAAGGCCGCCTGCGCGGCCCGGTGGTCGGCACGCTGATGAGCAACTACGGTGTGGAGAAGGCCTTCGCCGATCTGCAGATCCCGTTCGTGCGCAGCAACGTCGGTGACCGCTACGTGCACCAGGCATTGGTCGAGGGCGGTGGTGTACTCGGTGGCGAAGCCTCGGGCCACTTGCTGTGCCTGGACCGGGCCACCACCGGCGATGGCATTGTCAGCGCCCTGCAGGTGCTGGTCGCGCTGCGCAACAGTGGGCAGACCCTGCGCCAGGCACTGAAGGGCCTGGTACGGGTGCCGCAGAAGACCGTCAACGTGCGCCTGGGCAATGTCTCGGCCAAGGCCACGGTGCAGTCTGAAAGCGTGCAGTCCGCGCTGGCTGTGGCGCAGCAGGCCGTAGCCGGCCGTGGCCGCGCGTTCCTGCGTCCGTCCGGTACCGAGCCGGTGGTGCGGGTCACCGTGGAGGCCGATGACGCCACGCTGATGCAGCAGACGCTGGACCGCTTGTCCGCTGCGGTGCGTGAAGCCGCCAGTTGAGGCGCCTGCCCGTCGGTACAGGAAAAACGCCCCGGAATTCCGGGGCGTTTTGTGTTTGCGGGCAGGGCTGTGTCGCGCCTACGGCCCCGGCACCATCTTTTTCTGGCGTGCCTTGAACCCATTGAACAGCGGCGCGATCAGCGGGTTGTAACTCAGGCGGATGCGCTTGCGCAGCCAGTTGGCCGGCCGGTTGCGGATCGCGAAACGATAGATGCGTTCCGGGTCGCCGCCGATCACGTTGCGGCCGAACGGATGGGTGGTGTGCAGGTAGCGGAAGCCCTGCTCGCGCGCCACTTCGATGTGATCCTGGTCGAAATCACCGTACGGCCAGCACAGCGTATCGGACACGTCGCCGAGCTTGTCCTGCAGGACTTCGCGCGAGATCGCCAGATCCCGGCTGAGGCCTGCGCGGCGCTGCGCACGGTCCAGATCGTCGCGGCGCAGCCAGCGGGTATGGGTATGGGTGTGGCAATGCACTTCGAAGGTGCCGGCGGCGATGGCCGCACGTGCTTCGCTCCAGCGCATCATCACATCGTCACTGCGGTCCTGCTCGTAGATCGCGGCTTCGCAGCCACGATGGTCCGGCGTCGGCGGCAGCGTCGCCCCGGCAATGCCCGCGTGCGGACGTTCCGGGCCTTCGCCCATCCAGCCGGTGACCACGAACACCACCGCATGCATGCCGTACTTCTGCAGGATCGGATGGGCATACACCCAGTTGTCGAGGTAGCCATCGTCGAAGGTGATGACGATCGACCTGCGCGGCACCGGCTTGCCGGCCAGGAAGCCTGCGTACTGGTCCAGCGTCAGTGAGGTCCAGCCATTGCCTGCCAGCCACGCGATCTGGCTTTCGAAGTTTTCCGGCGACACGGTGATCATGCCCGGCGAGGGGCTGACATGGTGGTGCATCAGCACCGGAACGGTTCGCGCATCAGCCATGTCCCAGCTCCTTCAGCCACTGGTGGTAGTAGTGTTCGGTGGCTTCACCGTGGCCGTCCGGCGTGAAGCGATGTGCGCCGTGCATCCAGTCCCAGCCAGCGCGCCCCATCTGCCGCCGCCGTTCCGGGTCGTCCACCAGCAGGCGCAATGCACCTGTCAGGGCGGCATTGTCACCCAAACGGGTGAGGATCGCATTGCTGCCATCGACCACCATCTCCGGCACGCCACCCACTCGCGTGGCCACGATCGGTACGCCCACGTAAGCCGCTTCCAGGAACACGGTGCCGGCTGCTTCCTTGTGCGAGGCCAGTGCGAAGATGTCGAAGCCGGCCATCAGCCGGCAGGCTCCATCGCGGTAGCCGAGCAGGTGCACCTGGCGCTGCAGCCCGTGCTCGGCGCACATCGCCTGCAGTCGTTCCGTCACGGCCTGGCCATCGCCGACGATCACCAGGTGCAGGTCCGGGTTGGCCTTGCACAACGGCACCATCGCCTGCAGCAGGTCGGCGTGGCCCTTGGGCTCGCGCAGCACCGCCACGCAGCCGACCACGATGTCCTGTTCGCCGAAGCCGAGCTCGGCACGTACTTGCGTGCGCACCTCCTGCAGGCACTGCCAGGGATCGGCCTTGCGGATCTCGCTCCAGCGCGGCGGAACCGCGATCGGCGGCACGATGCCGATGCGTTCGGTCGGAATGCCGCGGTCGGCCAGCAGCTGCTTGACGAAGCTGCTGACGGTCAATACCCGGTGTGGAAGCCCGGTATAGGTCAGCAGCGAATTGACCGGGCTCATCAGATGGCGCGAGCGCACCACCAGCGGCGTGCCGCCCAGGCGTGCACCGGCGGCGGCGATCAGCGCATCGCGGCGGCTGGTGGTATTGACCACGTCGTAATGTTCGCGGCGCACCAGTCGCGATACCGACCACACGCCACGCAGCAGGCGCGCCAGGCCTCCCATGCGCAGCGTATGCACGGTGAAACCGTCATCGCGTGCCAGTGTGGCCAGGCGCGCATCGGGCTGGCACAGCAACGACACCTCATGGCCACGCGCGCGCATCACCTGCATGTGCCGGAAGATGTAGATCTCCTGCCCGCCCATTCCCTTGGCGGCTTCGGTATGCAGGATGCGCAGCGGACGGTTCATGCAGGATCGGCCCTTGAAAATCAGCGGTTGCGGAAGCGGGTCAGCGCTTCCCATGCGGAGCGGATGGCGGCGGCGTCCGGAGCCTGCTGCGGCAGCGGGCGGTAGTGCCGGTCGAGCGCGGTGGCGTTGCCGAACTTGTCGAATACGTAGATGGCATCGCCATGGCGTACCGCGCGCTGCGACCAGCTCTCCACCACCAGCGCACGTTTGCCGGTGGTGGGTGCCGCCAGCAGGTCCTGGCCAGTACTGAAGTCGCTCAATGCGTTCTCGCAGCCCAGTGCGTGGCGCATCAACGTCGGCACCCAGTCCTCATGCGAACTGGTGCGCGCCTCATGGCCGCTGGCCTGGCCGGGCCAGTGCAGCACGAACGGCACCTGCAACTGGTAGTCGGAAAAATTGCCGTTGTGGCCCCAGTAGTTCAGCTTGAGGTCGTTGAACTCTTCGGCATGGTCACCGGTGACCAGCACGATGGTGTCGTCGGCCAGGCCTTGCGCGCGAAGGTCGTCCAGCAGCGAGCCGATCAGGCTGTCGGCGTAGTGCACGGCGGTGTGGTAGCGATTGAGCTCCGGCGTCGGGTCGTGGTCCGGTCCGAAGGACAGGAAGTCGATCTCCTTGGCCATCGGTGTGGCCACCGGCGGGTAGCCGGTGGGCAGGTGGTAGCCGGCGTGGGTGGAGTCGAGGAACACGAAGCCGAACCACGGGCGCTGCGCGGCCTGGCTGGTGCGGATGTCGGTCTGCAGTGCGGCGACGATGGCTGCGTCACGCTTGTCGGGCGTCAGGGCGGAGGGGCCCTGGTGCAGCTGGTCGCGCACGTCGGCGAAGGCCGTGCGATCGAACTCCGGGCTGTACAGCGGTGCACTGCCGTACAGGTGCAGGTCGTAGCCCTGCTGGCCCAGCACCTGGAACAGCTGCGAGCCGCGCTGTTCGTCCAGCATGCTCTGCCAGTAGCCGCCGGGGAGGCCGTAGAGCAGGCCGAACAGGCCGTAGCGGGTGGCATTGCCGGTGCTGAAATGCTGGTCGTACACGCGCGCGGTCCGGGCCAGTGCCGTCGTGTTGGGCATCAGCTCGGGGGTCATGGCGTCCTGACGCAGCGACTCCAGCACCACCATCAGCACATTCGGCCGGTGTGGGTTCTGGCAGCGCAGGGGGTGCAGCGGATACAGCAGCTGCGCATGGCGCGGGTCGGGCAGGCCGGCCTGCTGTTCGCTGATGACCCCGAGCCTGCGCATGAAGCTCTTGGCGGTGATCGGCTGTGCCCAGGGCAGGTAGTTCCACTGGGCGATGACGTCGCGGTCGCCGCGGGCATCGTAGTAGGCCGTGGCGACCTGGCCGCCCGCCATCAGCAGTGCAACCACGGCCCAGGCCTGCAGGACCCGGCGGCGGCGCGGCGGGGCAGGCAGCAGCTTCCAGCAGGCCCAGGCCAACAAGCCTTCGGCAGCGAAGATGGCGGCCACCAGCAGTCCGGCCTGCAGCCAGGTTTTCCACGACAACGCGACCTGGTCCTGCAGCGCACCGCCGAACACCATGTTCACGACCATGGCATTGAGGTGGAACCGATACAGAGTGAAAACCTTCGCATCAACCAGCAACAGGCACAGCCACAGGCCCTGCAGCAGCACGGCGCTGATGCTCAGCGTGCGTGCGCTGCGCGGCCACAGGCCCAGCAGCAGAGGCAGCAGGCCGGCAAGGGCGCCGAAGGCCAGCAGGTGGCCGGGCAGGGCGACGGCCAGATAGGCCAGGCCCACGCTGCCACCCGGGTTGTCGGCCAACGGCACGTTGCCGAGCGTGATCGCCATGGCCAGCAATGCGTTGCCGGCCACGAACAGCGACCACCAGGCCAGTCGTCGCCAATGGCGTGCCGGGCCGGAGGGCAGGGAGGTGTCGGCAGAAGGAGCAGCAGGACGCATGAAGGACGGAGGGGGCAGGTGGAACAGGGCGGGAGTCCCGGTTGTGACGGAATCGTTAATCCGCGCGCGGGTTGCGCATTGTATCGGTTTGTTTCTTCGTATCGAGTGGCGTCCCCGGGGCGATCTGTCACAATGTTCAGGTGGGCCATGAATGCGCTGGCCCTCCCAGACCCAACGACAAGCCAGGAACCGCTGTGAGCCAGATCCCCACCCTCGACATCACCCGTTTTGACAGCGACCGCGAGGCCTTCGTGGCCGAGCTGGGCGCGGCCTACCGCCAATGGGGATTCGCGGGCATCCGCAACCACGGCATCCCGCAGGCCGACATCGACGCTGCCTACGATGCCTTCAAGGCCTTCTTTGCCCTGCCGGAGGAGGTCAAGCGCAAGTACCACGTGGCCGGCAGCGGCGGCGCCCGCGGCTATACCCCCTTCGGCGTGGAGACCGCCAAGGGCTCCAAGCACTTCGACCTGAAGGAGTTCTGGCACATCGGTCGCGAGATCGCCGACGACTCCAAGTATCGTGACGTGATGGCGCCGAACCTGTGGCCGACCGAGGTCGAGGGCTTCCGTGAGCGCGGTTACGGGCTGTACCAGGCGCTGGATAATCTGGGTTCGCGCGTGCTGTCGGCGCTGGCCCTGCACATCGGCCTGCCGGAAGACTTCTTCGCCGACAAGACCAACTTCGGCAATTCGATCCTGCGCCCGATCCATTACCCGCCGATCACCACCGACGACATCCCGAACGTGCGTGCCGGTGCCCATGGCGACATCAACTTCATCACCCTGCTGGTCGGTGCCAGCGCCGCGGGCCTGGAAGTGCAGTCGCATGAGGGCGAGTGGGTGCCGTTTACGTCAGACGCGGACACGATCGTGGTCAACATCGGCGACATGCTGCAGCGCCTGACCAACCACGTGTATCCGTCGACGATCCACCGTGTGGTCAATCCTCCGGGTGAGCTTGCGCGCCAGCCGCGCTACTCGGTGCCGTTCTTCCTGCACCCGAACCCGGACTTCCTGATCGACGTGCTGCCGTCCTGCATCACCCCGGAGAACCCGAGCCGGTACCCGGAGGCGATCACCGCCCACGGCTTCCTCGAGGAACGCCTGCGCGAGATCAAGCTGAAGTAAAGAGAAGTGAGGCCGCCGAAAGGCGGCCTTCTTCTTTGCAGGGTTGCACCCTGCACCCGCAGAGGCCGAAGCCAAAGCCAAGGCCCAAAGCCAAATCGGCTCTGGGTTTCTGCGTGTTGGGCGGGGCGGTGTGGGTTGGCAGGACACGCCGTGAACCCGTCCCTGGGGGCTCGATGGCGCCATCCATGGCGCCAACGGTCCTGCCAGCCCACACCGCCCCGCCTTCGACGGATTCCCGGTGACGGTGGGTAGGTGTCGACCTTGGTCGACACAGTAGATCCACGCCATGCGTGGATGAGATCTGTCAGATCGAAGCGGGGTAGGGGGCTGGTCCAGCCCGGCAGCCACCCGCAATGCCGCTTTTGCTTTTGATCTTCTTTTTCTTTCCGTGGCGGGCGGAACCGCCGGAATGTGTCAGAGGCCGGGCGGGTGGGGATGGCGGGGGTGTCCGCGGCATGGATGCCGCGGCCAAGCCCCCAGGGACGGGTTTACGGCGTCCCCCGCCATCCCCACCCGCCCGGCCAAGCCCGCCAATCCAACCGGGCTTTCCGCGACCAACCCAACCAAACTCCCGCCACGAGGGGCTGCGCCGTTGGCTGAAAATCCATGTAACCGCTTACAAGGAAACGGATTTTTGCCGCAACGGGTATCATGACCGGCTGACTTCACACAGGAGCCACCCGCTCATGCGCCGCAAGATCGTCGCCGGAAACTGGAAGCTGCATGGCAGCCGTCAATTCGCCAATGAACTGCTGGGGCAGGTGGCCGCCGGGCTGCCGCTGGAGGGGGTGGACGTGGTGATCCTGCCGCCGCTGCCCTACCTGGGGGAGCTGGTCGAGGACTTCGGCGAGGCCGGCCTGGCCTTTGGCGCACAGGACGTGAGCAGCAACGAGAAGGGCGCCTACACCGGCGAAGTCTGCGCGGCCATGCTGGTCGAGGTCGGGGCCCGCTATGGCCTGGTCGGCCATTCCGAGCGTCGCCAGTACCACCATGAAAGCAGCGAGCTGGTCGCACGCAAGTTCGCCGCCGCCCAGCACGCCGGCCTGGTGCCGGTGCTGTGCGTGGGCGAGACCCTGGAGCAGCGCGAGGCCGGGCAGACTGAAGCGGTCATCGCCAGCCAGCTGGCGCCGGTGCTGGAGCTGGTCGGCGCGGCCGGTTTCGCCAAGGCCGTGGTCGCCTACGAGCCGGTCTGGGCCATCGGTACCGGCCGTACCGCCACCAAGGAGCAGGCGCAGCAGGTGCACGCGTTCATCCGTGGCGAAGTCGCGCGCATCGATGCTAGAATCGCTGATTCACTGCCCATTGTTTACGGCGGTAGCGTGAAGCCCGACAATGCCGGGGAACTGTTCGCGCAGCCGGATGTCGATGGTGGGCTGGTCGGCGGCGCCTCCCTGGTGGCCGCGGACTTCCTGGCCATCGCAAGGGCGGCGGCCGCGAACTAATCCTAGAAGTTTTGTCCGAGGGCGGTTTCCAATGCTGATGTTGATCCTCAATGTCGTCTACGTGCTGGTCGCTGTGGCCATGATCGCGCTGATCCTGATGCAGCGTGGTTCGGGTGCGGCGGCGGGTTCGGGCTTTGGTGCCGGTGCCTCGGGTACGGTGTTCGGTGCGCGTGGCGCCTCGAACTTCCTGTCCAAATCGACCAAGTGGCTGGCTGTCGTGTTCTTCGGCATCAGCCTCTTCATGGCCTGGTATGCCGGTCATGGCAGCCGCCCGGCGGCCGACCAGGATCTGGGCCTGATGTCCGCTCCGGCGGCCGTCGCTCCGGCGGCTCCGGCGGGCGAGCTGCCGGCCGTTCCGAAGGCCGATGCGGTCCCGGCCGCCCCGGTTCCGGCCGCGAATGTGCCGGCTCAGGCGGAATCTTCGGTTTCTGGTGAAGAAATGCCTTCGGAAGGCTCCCAGAAAGACTGAAGCCGGTTACAATACGCGGCGCATCGGGAAGATAGTCTGATGTGATCGTTTGCCCAGGTGGCGGAATTGGTAGACGCACTACCTTGAGGTGGTAGCGACGCAAGTCGTAGGGGTTCGAGTCCCCTCTTGGGCACCATTTGTAAGTAAAGCGGGTTCGTCTGGCGCGCAAGGCGCCAGGCAGATTCCCGTCCACTCCCCCATGCCAAAGCGCCTGCAGGCGCGGCGGCAGAGGCAAGAGAGAATCGCTGTGCTGGCCGAATATTTGCCGTCTCTGCTGTTTCTGATCGTTGCCACCGGTATCGGCGTTACGCTGATGCTGGTTGGTCGATTCCTCGGTCCCCGCCGCCCCGATCTGGAAAAGCTGTCGCCGTACGAGTGCGGCTTCGAGGCCTTCGAAGACGCGCGCATGAAGTTCGACGTGCGCTACTACCTGATCGCGATCCAGTTCATCGTCTTCGACCTGGAAATCATCTTCATCGTGCCGTGGACCCAGGTCTTCATGGAGCTGGGTGCCCGTTCGCTCATCACCATGGGCCTGTTCGTCGGCATGCTGTTCCTCGGTTTCATTTACGTCTGGAAGAAGGGAGCGCTGGAATGGGAGTGATTCAGACTCTCGATGGCCTCATGAACAACCCCACGCCGGAAGGCCGGGTTGATGACATCCTGCGGCCGGAAGGCGACAACCCGCTGCTGGAAAAGGGCTTCGTCACCACCAGCGTCGATGCACTGCTGAACTGGGCGCGCACCGGCTCGATGTGGCCGATGACCTTCGGTCTGGCCTGCTGCGCGGTCGAGATGATGCACGCCGGCGCCGCTCGCCTGGACCTTGACCGCTACGGCGTGGTGTTCCGCCCGTCGCCGCGTCAGTCCGACGTGATGATCGTGGCCGGTACCCTGGTCAACAAGATGGCCCCGGCGCTGCGCAAGGTCTACGACCAGATGCCGGACCCGAAGTGGGTCATCTCGATGGGTAGCTGCGCCAACGGTGGCGGCTATTACCACTACTCCTATTCTGTGGTGCGCGGCTGTGATCGCGTGGTGCCGGTGGACGTCTACGTCCCGGGCTGCCCGCCGACCGCCGAGGCGCTGGTGTACGGGATCCTGCAGCTGCAGAAGAAGATCTGGCGTACACAGACCATCGCCCGCTGACCCCTTCACCTGACAAGAGCGCGCCAAGCCCCCATGGCAGAGCAAGCATCCTTCATCGACCGACTGTCCGCACGTTTCGCTGGTGCGAAAGTCATCGTGGTCGAACCCCGCGGCGAAGTGACGCTGGAAGTGCCTGCCGCCGAGTGGCACGCCACCGCCCTGGCGCTGCGTGACGAGTTTGGTTTCGAACAGGCCGTGGATCTCTGCGGCGTCGACTACCTTGGTTATGGCTCCGACGAATGGGACACCGCCGACGTGTCTTCTCAGGGCTTCAGTCGCGGCGTCGAAGGCAAGGCCCAGGGCCGCTTCGCGTGGGGCGAGTTCCCCACCGAGGAAAACGGCGCCGACGGTGCCCGCCCGCAGCACATGCCGACCCAGCGCTTCGCCGTGGTCGCCCAGCTGCGCTCGTACCAGCACAACCTGATGATGCACCTGCGGTGCTTCGCCCCTGACGAAGCGCTGCCGGTGGTGTCCTCGCTGACCAGCATCTGGCCGGGCCTGAACTGGTTCGAGCGCGAAGCGTTCGACCTGTACGGCGTGATCTTCGAAGGCCACCCGGACCTGCGCCGGATCCTGACCGACTACGGTTTCGTCGGCCATCCGTTCCGCAAGGACTTCCCGTTGATCGGCAATGTCGAAGTCCGCTACGACGAAGAAAAGAAGCGCGTGATCTACGAACCGGTCACCTCGGTGGAGCCGCGCGTCGGCGTGCCGCGCGTGATCCGCGACGACGCCCGTCTGCAGACCGCAGAAGGTGAGCGCGCGCAGGAGGCAGTGAAGTGAGCCACGTACACCAGGCCGGCGAAGCATTCGCCAGCAACGCCGCCGAAAGCCGGCAGGAAATCCGCAACTACACCATGAACTTCGGCCCGCAGCATCCGGCCGCGCACGGTGTGCTGCGCCTGATCCTGGAAATGGACGGCGAAACCATCATGCGCGCCGACCCGCACGTGGGCCTGCTGCACCGTGGTACCGAAAAGCTGGCCGAGTCCAAGCCGTTCAACCAGTCGATCGGCTACATGGATCGCCTGGATTACGTGTCGATGATGTGCAACGAGCACGCCTACGTGCGCGCGATCGAGACCCTGATGGGCATCGAGGCGCCGGAGCGTGCGCAGTACATCCGCACCATGTACGACGAAATCACCCGCATCCTCAACCACCTGATGTGGCTGGGCTCCAACGCGCTCGACCTGGGTGCGATGGCGGTGATGCTGTACGCCTTCCGCGAGCGCGAAGAGCTGATGGACTGCTATGAAGCGGTCTCCGGCGCGCGCATGCACGCGGCGTACTACCGTCCGGGCGGTGTCTACCGCGACCTGCCGGACCACATGCCGAAGTACAAGGAATCGCGCTGGCACAAGGGCAAGGCGCTGAAGCAGCTCAATGCTTCGCGCGAAGGCTCGCTGCTGGACTTCCTGGAGAACTTCACCGTCGAGTTCCCCAAGCGCATCGACGAATACGAAACCCTGCTGACCGACAACCGCATCTGGAAGCAGCGTACCGTCGGTATCGGCGTGGTCACTCCGGAACTGGCCCACCAGTGGGGCATGACCGGCGTGATGCTGCGCGGCTCGGGCATTGCCTGGGACCTGCGCAAGAAGCGTCCGTACGCCAAGTACGATGCCGTCGATTTCGACATCCCGCTGGGCAAGGAAGGCGACTGCTACGACCGTTACCTGGTCCGCGTTGCCGAAATGCGCGAATCCAACCGCATCATCAAGCAGTGCGTGGCGTGGCTGAAGGCCAACCCGGGCCCGGTGATGGTGAAGAACTTCAAGGTCGCTCCGCCCAAGCGCGAGGACATGAAGGACGACATGGAAGCGCTGATCCATCACTTCAAGCTGTTCAGTGAAGGCTATTGCGTGCCGGCCGGCGAGACCTATGCGGCAGTGGAAGCGCCCAAGGGCGAGTTCGGCTGCTACCTGGTCTCCGATGGCGCCAACAAGCCGTTCCGCGTGCACCTGCGCGCACCGGGCTTCGCCCACCTGTCCTCGATCGATTCGGTCGTGCGCGGCCACATGCTGGCCGACGTGGTGGCGATGATCGGTACCTACGACCTGGTGTTCGGCGAGGTTGACCGGTAATGCCGTCCGCCACGCCAACGCCCGCTGCAGGCAGCCGGCGCAAGCCGGCGCCGCAGTTTCTGGAATTTCACGTTATGCATTTCGCTGAGGTCGGCCGATGAAGGCGACAGGTAATTTCGAGGCGGCGCGCGACGTCGACCCGATGGTGGTGCTGAGCGACAAGACCCGCGCTCACATCGATCACTGGCTGTCCAAGTTCCCGCCGGACCGCAAGCGCTCTGCCGTGCTGCAGGGCCTGCATGCGGCCCAGGAACAGAACGAGGGCTGGCTTACCGACGAGCTGATCGCCGGCGTGGCCAAGTACCTTGATCTGCCGCCGGTGTGGGCCTACGAGGTCGCCAGCTTCTACTCGATGTTCGAGACCGAGAAGGTGGGCCGCAACAACGTGGCCATCTGCACCAACATCAGCTGCTGGCTCAATGGCGCCGAGGACATCGTCCGCCATTGCGAGAAGAAGCTGGGCATCAAGCACGGTGAATCGACCCCGGACGGCCGCGTCTACCTCAAGCGCGAGGAAGAGTGCCTGGCCGGTTGCGGTGGCGCGCCGATGATGGTCATCAACGGTCACTACCATGAGCGTCTGACCCTGGAAAAGGTCGACGAGCTGCTGGACGGGCTGGAGTAAGGGCATGGCACATCACCACGAATCCAAGGGTCCGGTCGGCCCCGCGCCGCTGCCGCACCAGGTGGTCTACACCACCCTGCATTACGACACCCCGTGGTCGTACGAAAGCTACCTGAAGACCGGTGGCTACGCCGCCCTGCGCAAGATCCTCGAAGAGAAGATCCCGCCGGAGCAGGTCATCGAGATGGTCAAGGCCTCGGGCCTGCGCGGCCGCGGTGGCGCAGGCTTCCCGACCGGCCTGAAGTGGTCCTTCATGCCCAAGGGCAACATGCAGAAGTACATCCTCTGCAACTCGGACGAATCCGAGCCGGGCACCTGCAAGGATCGCGACATCCTGCGCTACAACCCGCATTCGGTGGTGGAAGGCATGGCGATCGCCTGCTACGCCACCGGTTCGACCGTGGGCTACAACTACCTGCGCGGTGAGTTCCACCATGAGCCGTTCGAGCACTTCGAACAGGCCTTGGCCGATGCCTATGCGAACGGCTGGCTGGGCAAGAACATCCTCGGCAGCGGCGTGGACATCGACATCTACGGCGCGCTGGGCGCTGGCGCCTACATCTGCGGCGAAGAAACCGCGCTGATGGAATCGCTGGAAGGCAAGAAGGGCCAGCCGCGCTACAAGCCGCCGTTCCCGGCCAACTTCGGCCTGTACGGCAAGCCGTCGACGATCAACAACACCGAAACCTATGGTTCGGTGCCGGCGATCATCCGCAACGGCCCGGAGTGGTTCAAGGGCCTGAGCCTGACCGCCAACGGCGGCCCGAAGTGCTTCTCGGTGTCCGGCTGCGTGCAGAACGGTGGCAACTTCGAAGTGCCGCTGGGCACCAAATTCCACGATCTGCTGGAAATGGCCGGTGGCCTGCGTCCGGGCCGCACGCTGAAGGGCGCGATCCCGGGCGGTGTGTCGATGCCGGTGCTGACCGCGGCCGAGCTGAAGGACCTGCCGATGGACTACGACACCATCCGTGCGCTGGGCTCCGGCCTGGGTTCGGGTGCGATCGTGGTGCTCGACGACAGCGTGTGCTGCGTCAAGTTCGCCTGCCGCATCAGCCAGTTCTTCCACAAGGAATCCTGCGGCCAGTGCACCCCGTGCCGTGAAGGTACCGGCTGGATGCACCGCGTGCTGGAGCGCATCGTCGCCGGCAAGGCCACGATGGAAGACCTGCACCAGCTGAAGGCGGTGGCCGGCCAGATCGAAGGCCACACCATCTGTGCGTTCGGTGAAGCGGCTGCATGGCCCATCCAGGGCTTCCTGCGCCAGTTCTGGGACGAATTCGAGTACTACATCGTCAACGGTCATTCGATGGTTGACGGCAAGAAGGTGGAGGCAGCCGCCGCATGAGCGCGCAACCCGTAAACCCGAACGTGCCACCGGATCACGTGACCATCGAAATCGATGGCAAGTCCCTGGTCGTGCCCAAGGGTTCGATGATCATCCAGGCGGCCGACAAGGCCGGCATTTCGATTCCGCGCTTCTGCTACCACGAGAAGCTGCCGATTGCCGCCAACTGCCGCATGTGCCTGGTGGACGTGGAGAAGTCGCCGAAGCCGGCGCCGGCCTGCGCTACCCCGGTGATGGACGGCATGAAGGTCGCCACCCGCAGCGAAAAGGCACTGAAGTTCCAGCGCTCGGTGATGGAGTTCCTGCTCATCAACCACCCGCTGGACTGCCCGATCTGCGATCAGGGCGGCGAGTGCGAGCTGCAGGACGTGTCGCTGGGCTATGGCCGTTCGGTCAGCCGCTTCAACGAGCGCAAGCGCGTGGTGCCGGACGAGGACATGGGCCCGCTGGTCGCCACCGAGATGACCCGCTGCATCCAGTGCACCCGCTGCGTCCGCTTCACCGCCGACGTGGCCGGTACCTACGAACTGGGTGGCATGTACCGCGGTGAGAACCTGCAGATCGGTACCTTCGACGGCAAGCCGCTGACCACCGAGCTGTCGGGCAACGTCGTCGACGTCTGCCCGGTCGGTGCGCTGACCAACAAGGTGTTCCAGTTCCGCGCCCGCCCGTGGGAACTGACCGCGCGCGAATCGCTGGGCTACCACGACGCGATGGGTTCGAACCTGTTCCTGCACGTACGTCGCGGCGAAGTGCTGCGCACCGTGCCGCGCGACAACGAAGCGGTGAACGAGTGCTGGCTGTCCGACCGTGACCGCTACTCGCACCAGGGCCTGTACAGCGAAGACCGTGCGGTCAAGCCGCTGCGCAAGGTCAATGGCGAGTGGAAGGAAGTGAGCTGGGCCGAAGGCCTGGCCGCGGCCGCCGAGATTCTCAAGGCGAACCAGGGCGACAACCTGGGCGTGCTGGTGCATCCGTCCACCTCGAACGAGGAAGGTGCGCTGCTGGCCCGTCTGGCCAAGGGCCTGGGCTCGAGCAACATCGACCACCGCGTCAACAACCGCGATTTCTCCGACGCCGCCACCGCCGAAGTGTTCGGCCTGCCGCTGGCCGAAATCGAAGGCGCCGACCGCATCGTCGTTCTGGGCAGCAACATCCGCCACGAACTGCCGCTGCTGCACGCCCGCCTGCGCAAGGCGCAGACCACCAACGGCGCGAAGATCCACGTCGTCAACCCAGTGGACTTCGACTTCGCCTTCAGCATCGCCGGCAAGCAGATCGTTGCGCCGTCGAAGTTCGTCGACGCGCTGGCCAACGCAGAGCTGCGCTCGGCAGTGCAGGGCGGCAACAACACCGTACTGATCGTCGGTGGCATCGCCGAGAACCACCCGCAGGCTGCCGCGATCCGCGCCGCCGCGCGTGACTTCGCTGCCGCTACCGGTGCCAAGCTGTGCCGCATCCCGCAGGGCGCCAATGCTGTTGGCCTGACCCGCGCCGGTGTGCTGCCGGCCGGCAAGGACGTCGCCGCGATGCTGGCGCAGCCGCGCCAGGCCTACGTGGTGTACGGCCTGGAGCCGGGCCTGGACTTCGCCGACGCACCCGCCGCGCGCAAGGCGCTGGTGGGTGCCCAGGTGGTGGCCTTCAGCCAGTTCGCCTGTGCTTCGACCCGCGACGTCGCCGACGTGATCCTGCCGATCGGTGCGCTGCCGGAAATCGACGCCACCCTGACCAACCTCGATGGTCGCGAGCAGTTGGCCCGTGCCGGCGGCAAGCTGCCGGGCGAGGCCCGTGAGGGTTGGCGCGTGCTGCGCGCCCTGGGCGGCGAGCTGGCCGTGGCCGGTTTCGACTTCACCGACCTGGCCGGCCTGCGTGCCAGCCTGGCCCCGGTTTCGGTCGCCGTCGCCGCTTCGGCGCAGCCGGCGGTTGCCGGCGAAGGCCTGGAAGTGGCTTCGACCGCCGCGATCTACCGCACCGATGCGGTGGTCCGTCGCGCCCCGGCGCTGCAGTCGCATCCGCTCAACAACGCCCCGCGCATCGTGCTGAATGCTGAAGATGCCGCTCGCCTGCAGCTGCAGGAAGGGCAGATGGCCAAGGTCGGCACCGATGCCGGCAAGGCCACCCTGCCGGTGGTGGTCGACGCCCGCGTCGCTGCGGGTTCGGTCTGGATTGAATCGGGCCACGGCGCGACCGCGCCGCTGGGTGCCGCTCGCGTATCGGTGGTGGCTGCATGAACGAATTGCTGTTGAACGCGGTCGACCCGCTGCACCAGTGGCTGCTTGGCCTCGGTGACATCGGCGCGCTGATCTGGATCATCCTGAAGATCCTGGTGATCACCGTTCCGGTGATCATCTCGGTGGCCTTCTATGTGGTCTGGGAACGCAAGCTGATCGGCTGGATGCACGTCCGCCACGGCCCGATGTACGTGGGCATGGGCATCTTCCAGGCCTTCGCCGACGTCTTCAAGCTGCTGTTCAAGGAAGTGGTCCAGCCGAGCAGTGCCAACAAGGCGATCTACCTGCTGGCACCGCTGATCACCCTGGCGCCGGCCTTCGCGGCCTGGTCGGTGGTGCCCTTCGATTCGCAGATCGTGCTGTCCAACGCCAACGCCGGCCTGCTGTATCTGCTGGCGATGACCTCGCTGGGCATCTACGGCATCATCCTGGCCGGTTGGGCATCCAACTCGAAGTATGCGTTCCTGGGTGCGATGCGCGCCTCGGCACAGATGATCAGCTACGAAATCGCCATGGGCTTCGCCCTGGTTGGCGTGATGATCGCGTCGGGCAGCCTGAACCTGAGCAACATCGTGATGGCGCAGGCCGGCAATTCCGGTTTCTTCGACTGGTTCCTGCTGCCGCTGTTCCCGCTGTTCGTCATCTACTGGGTGTCGGGCGTGGCTGAAACCAACCGCGCGCCGTTCGACGTGGTGGAAGGCGAGTCGGAAATCGTCGCCGGCCACATGGTCGAGTACTCCGGCGGTGCCTTCGCCCTGTTCTTCCTGGCCGAATACGCGAACATGATCCTGATCAGCTTCCTGATCTCGATCTTCTTCCTCGGCGGCTGGCTGAGCCCGATCCAGGGCTGGGTCAACTTCGGCGATGTCTCGCCGCTGGTCGACTGGATCTGGAAGGGCGGTGCACCGTGGCTGTTCGTCAAGGTGTTCTTCTTCGCCAGTGCCTACATCTGGTTCCGTGCCAGCTTCCCGCGCTTCCGCTACGACCAGATCATGCGCCTGGGCTGGAAGGTCTTCATCCCGCTGGCCATTCTGTGGATCGCGGTTACCGCCGTCATGGTGTTCTTCGGCGTGATTCAAAAGGGCGTCTAAAGTGATGAACAGGATTACCCATTACTTCAAGAGCCTGCTGCTGCTCGAACTGCTGGCCGGTCTCTGGCTGACCTTGAAGTACAGCTTCAAGCCCAAGTACACGATGATGTACCCGATGGAGAAGTTCCCGCAGTCGCCGCGCTTCCGTGGCCTGCACGCCCTGCGCCGTTACCCCAACGGTGAAGAGCGCTGCATCGCCTGCAAGCTGTGCGAAGCGGTGTGCCCGGCACTGGCCATCACCATCGACTCGGCCAAGCGCGAAGACGGCACCCGCCGTACCACGCGCTATGACATCGATCTGTTCAAGTGCATCTTCTGCGGCTTCTGTGAAGAAAGCTGCCCGGTGGACTCGATCGTCGAAACCCACATCCTCGAGTACCACTTCGAGAATCGTGGCGAAAACATCGTTACCAAGCCGCAGCTGCTGGCCCTGGGCGACCGTCTCGAGTCCGAGATCGCCGAGCGTCGCGCCGCCGATGCCGCTTACCGCTGAGGTCGAGAGATGGATTGGGTAAATATCGCTTTCTGGGTGTTCGCCATCGCGGCAACGGTTTCGGCCGGTGCGGTGATCAGCGTGCGCAACCCGGTTCACGCCGTGCTCTGCCTGGTGCTGACCTTCTTCTCCATCGCCTGCGTCTGGCTGCTGGTCGGCGCCGAGTTCCTCGGTGTGGCACTGGTGCTGGTGTATGTCGGCGCGGTGATGGTGCTGTTCCTGTTCGTGGTGATGATGCTGGACATCGACCCCACCAAGATGCGTGAGGGTTGGGTGCGCTACCTGCCGGTCGGCCTGATCGTTGCCGTGGCCATGCTGGTGCAGATGCTGATCCTGATCGGCGTGAAGGGCAGGGCGGTCACCCCGTTCCCGGCCGACAACGCCGCTGCGCTCGCCGCCGACAGCTCCAACGTCACCTGGCTGGCCCGCACGCTGTTCACCGAATACCTGCTGCCGTTCGAGTTTGCTGCGGTCATCCTGACCGTGGCCGTGGTTGCCGCCGTGATGCTGACCCTGCGTCGCCGTACCGGCGTGAAGAGCCAGAACCCGGGCGAGCAGACCATGGTCAAGGCCGGCCAGCGCCTGCGCATGGTCAAGATGGGCGCCGAGGCACCGGTCGTGCACAGCAACAGCAAGCCGGCCGCCGGCGAGGAGACCCAGCCGTGATTACCCTTGGCCACATGCTTGCGCTGGGCGCGGTGCTGTTCGCCATCAGCCTGGCCGGCATCTTCCTCAACCGGAAGAACGTGATCGTCCTGCTGATGTCGATCGAGCTGATGCTGCTGTCGGTGAACGTCAATTTCGTCGCGTTCTCGCGTCAGCTGGGCGATCCGTCCGGCCAGCTGTTCGTGTTCTTCATCCTGACCGTCGCCGCCGCGGAAGCCGCCATCGGCCTGGCGATCCTGGTGACCCTGTTCCGTACCCGCCGCACGATCAATGTCGGCGAAGTCGATTCGTTGAAGGGCTGATCCGCAGATGGAAATCACTCTCTCCAAGAGTCTGTTGATCGCAGTGGTGCTTGCACCGCTGTTCGGCAGCATCATCGCCGGCCTGTTCGGTCGCCAGGTCAAGCGCTTCGGCGCGCAGACCATCACCATCCTCGGCGTTGCGGTTGCCTGCGGCCTGTCGATGTACACGCTCTACCAGCTGCTCTGGGGCGGTGCGCAGCCGTTCAACCAGAACATCTACACGTTCTTTGAAGTCGGCCAGTACTCGGCCCACGTCGGCTTCATGGTCGACAAGCTGACCGCGATGATGATGGTGGTGGTGACCTTCGTGTCGCTGCTGGTCCACATCTACACGATCGGCTACATGCAGGACGATCCGGGCTACCAGCGGTTCTTCAGCTACATCTCGCTGTTCACCTTCTCGATGCTCACCCTGGTGATGAGCAACAACTTCCTGCAGCTGTTCTTCGGCTGGGAAGCGGTGGGCCTGGTGTCGTACCTGCTGATCGGCTTCTGGTTCAAGCGTCCGACCGCGATCTTCGCCAACATGAAGGCGTTCCTGGTCAACCGCGTCGGTGACTTCGGCTTCCTGCTGGGCATCGCCGGCGTGCTGTGGGTGTTCGGTACCCTGGACTACTCGCAGGTGTTCTCGCAGGCCGGCATGCTGGCTGACCCGCGTGCCCAGCTGCAGATCTGGGACGGCACGATCCTGGGCATGCAGCTGCTGAACGAGCCGGTGATCTGGTCGATCGCCACCGTCATCTGCATCTGCCTGTTCATCGGTGCCATGGGCAAGTCGGCCCAGGTCCCGCTGCACGTGTGGCTGCCGGACTCGATGGAAGGCCCGACCCCGATCTCGGCACTGATCCACGCCGCGACGATGGTGACCGCCGGTATCTTCATGGTCACCCGCATGTCGCCGCTGTTCGAGCTGTCGCAGACCGCGCTGAACTTCATCCTCTTCATCGGTGCCACCACCGCGTTCTTCACCGGCCTGATCGGCATCGTGCAGAACGACATCAAGCGCGTCGTCGCGTACTCCACGCTGTCGCAGCTGGGCTACATGACCGTGGCGCTGGGCGTGTCGGCCTACTCGGCCGCCGTGTTCCACCTGATGACCCACGCCTTCTTCAAGGCGCTGCTGTTCCTGGGTGCCGGCTCGGTCATCATCGCGATGCACCACGAGCAGGACATGCGCAAGATGGGCGGCCTGCGCAAGTACATGCCGATCACCTTCATCACCATGTGGATCGGTACGCTGGCCCTGGTCGGTACGCCGTTCTTCTCCGGCTTCTATTCGAAGGACACCATCATCGAGGCAGCCGAGATCCACGCCCACATGCAGAACAGCTGGGTGGCCACCTATGGCTACTGGGCGGTGCTGGGTGGCGTACTGGTGACCAGCTTCTACAGCTTCCGCCTGCTGTTCATGACCTTCCATGGCAAGGAACGCTTCCGCGACGCGCACGACGATCATGGCCATGGCCATGACGATCACCACGCCGCTGACGCCCACCACGGCGATGCCCATGACGACCACGGCCATGGCCACGGTCCGCATGAGCCGCATGAAACCCCGTGGGTGGTGACCCTGCCGCTGATCCTGCTGGCCATCCCGTCGATCGCCATCGGTTTCTTCAGCATCGGTCCGATGCTGCACGGTACCGACTGGGCCGGCCACCATGCGCACGAGGCGATCAAGGGCCAGGCACAGACGTTCTTCACCGGCATCGTCGACTTCTACGATCCGGCCAAGAACACCGTTGCCTTCCTGGGCGAAGAGTTCCACGGGCCGGTGGCGTTCGCGCTGCACGGCATGATGCTGCCGCCGTTCTGGCTGACCCTGGCGGGCTTCCTGCTGGCCGCGCTGTTCTACCTGTGGAAGCCGGACCTGTCGGGCAAGGCACGCAAGACCTTCGCCCCGATCGTTTCGGTGCTGGAAAACAAGTACGGCTTCGACAAGCTGTGGATCGATGGCTTTGCCGGCGGCAGCGTCAAGCTGGGCAAGGTCTCGCGCTGGATCGACAGCAACATCGTCGACGGCGTGGTCAATCTCTCGGCACGTGTTGTGGACGTTGCAGCCGGCGTGCTGCGTCGTACCCAATCCGGTTTCCTCTATCACTACGCCTTCGCGATGATCATCGGCCTGATTGCCCTGTTGGGCGTGCTGATGCATTACCTGCGTTGATGACCTGTACGGAATAAGAAGACGTGTCGAACTGGCCTCTACTCAGTGTCCTCATCTGGCTGCCGATCATCGGTGGCGCCCTGATCCTTGCGATCCGTGATGCACAGACCGCCCGCTGGGCGTCGCTGGGCGTCGCGGTACTCACCTTCGTTGCAAGCCTCTCGCTGCTGAGCGGCTACAACGCGGGCATCGACGGTCTGCAGTTCGTCGAGACCCATGCCTGGATCCCGGCGTACAAGATCGGCTACAACCTGGGCGTGGACGGCATTGCCGTGGCGCTGATCCTGCTGACCACCCTGGTCAGCGTGCTTGCCCTGATCGGCGCCTGGAGCGCCATCGACAAGCGCGTGAACCAGTATGTGGCGGCCTTCCTGATCCTGGAAGGCGTCACCGTCGGTATCTTCTCGGCCACGGACGCGATGCTGTTCTACGTGTTCTTCGAGGCGATGCTGATCCCGATGTTCCTGATCATCGGTGTCTGGGGTGGTCCGCGCCGCATCTACGCCGCGCTGAAGTTCTTCCTGTACACCTTCCTCGGCTCGGTGCTGATGCTGGTGGCGCTGATCTACCTGTACATGAAGGGCGGCAGCTTCCAGCTGGCCGACCTGTACGCGCTGCCGCTGTCGGCCAAGGAACAGACCTGGATCTTCTTCGCCTTCCTGATCGCCTTCGCGGTCAAGGTGCCGATGTTCCCGGTCCACACCTGGCTGCCGGACGCCCACGTGGAAGCGCCGACCGCCGGTTCGGTGATCCTGGCCGCCATCGCGCTGAAGATCGGTGGCTACGGCTTCCTGCGCTTCAACCTGCCGATCGTCCCGGACGCGTCGCAGGAATGGGCCTGGCTGGTGATCGCGCTGTCGCTGATCGCGGTGATCTACGTCGGCCTGGTCGCCCTGGTGCAGGACGACATGAAGAAGCTGATCGCCTATTCGTCGATCGCGCACATGGGCTTCGTCACCCTGGGCACCTTCATCGCCCTGTGGCTGGTGCGTGAGGCCGGCAACGCCGATGCCGCCCGCCTGGGCCTGCAGGGCGCCATGGTGCAGATGATCTCGCACGGCTTCGTGTCCGGTGCGATGTTCTCCTGCGTCGGCGTGCTGTACGACCGCATGCACAGCCGCCGCATCGCCGATTACGGCGGCGTGGTCAACGTGATGCCGTGGTTCGCCACCTTCGCCATGCTGTTCTTCATGGCCAATGCGGGCCTGCCGGGCACCAGCGGTTTCGTTGGCGAGTTCATGGTCATCCTGTCGGCCTTCCAGCGTAATCCGTGGATCGCACTGGGCGCGGCCACCACCCTGATCATCGGCGCCGCCTACACCCTGTGGCTGTACAAGCGCATCTTCTTCGGCGAAGTGGCCAACAGCCACGTGGCCGAACTGAAGGACATCAACGGCCGCGAATGGCTGGTGCTGGGCGTGTTCGCCATCGGCGTGCTGGCCCTGGGCATCTACCCCAAGCCGCTGACCGACCTGATGGAGCCCTCGATCGCGAAGCTGGCGATGCAGATCGCATCCAGCAAGCTGCTGTAATTCCAGGATTTGATGATGACCACCTCGCCGCTGCTGCCATTGACCGCCGCCGACCTGCCTCCGCTCGCTCCCGAGCTGGTGCTGATCGGCAGCGCCTTCGCCCTGATGATCCTCGACCTGTTCGTCAGCAACCGGAACAAGATCGTCACCCAACTGTTCGCAGTCGCCGCGCTGGCCGTGGTGCTGTTCATGCTGGCCACCGGCGTGGGCGGGCAGGGGGAAGTCTTCCATGGCATGTTCGTGCGCGACACCGCCGCGGACGTGATGAAGACCGGGATCGTGCTGCTCAGCGGCCTGACCCTGATCTACGGCTGGCGCTACCTGCGTGACCGTGACCTGTTCCAGGGTGAAATCCCGGTTCTGATCCTGTTCGGCACCGCCGGCATGATGATCCTGGTGTCCGCCGGCAGCCTGCTGATGGTCTACCTGGGCCTGGAACTGCTGGCGCTGTGCTCCTACGCCCTGGTCGCCAGCAACCGCGAGAACGGCCTGGCCTCGGAAGCGGCGATGAAGTACATCGTGCTCGGCTCGCTGGCCTCCGGCCTGCTGCTGTACGGCATGTCGCTGATCTACGGCGCCACCGGCAGCCTGCACCTGGACGTCATCCGCGATGCCATCCCGCACTCGGAAGAGCGCGTGCTGCTGATCACCGGTGCGGTGTTCATGATCGCCGGCGTCGCCTTCAAGCTGGGTGCCGCGCCGTTCCACATGTGGCTGCCGGACGTTTACCAGGGTGCCCCGGCGCCGATCGCGCTGTTCATCAGCTCGGCGCCGAAGCTGGCCGCCTTCGGCATGGCCTACCGCCTGCTGGAAATGGGCGTGGGCCCGCTGTCGACCGAACTGCAGATGCTGATTGCCGGCCTGGCCGCCGTGTCGCTGGTCATCGGCAACCTGATGGCCATCGCGCAGAGCAACCTCAAGCGCATGCTGGCCTTCTCCACCGTGTCGCATATCGGCTTCCTGCTGATGGGCATCGCCGGTGGTGGCGCCCAGGGCTATGCCGCAGCGCTGTTCTACGCACTGGCCTACGCCATCATGTCCACCGCCGCCTTCGGTGCGATCATCGCCCTGTCGCGCGCCGGCTTTGAAGCCGAGAACATCGAGGACTTCAAGGGCCTCAATGCCCGCAACCCGTGGATGGCCGGCCTCGTGCTGTGCATCATGGCGTCGCTGGCCGGCATCCCGCCGTTCCTGGGCTTCTGGACCAAGCTGGCCGTGCTCGGCGCTGCCGTGAACGGTGGCCTGCTGTGGCTGGCGATCCTGGGCGTGCTGTGCGCGGTGGTCGGCTGCTTCTACTACCTGCGTGTCATCAAGGTCATGTACTTCGATGAGCCGGTGGGTGAGGCCATGCCGCGCAGCAACGATCGCGTGCTGGGCCTGGTGCTGGGCGTGAACGCCCTGGCGCTGCTGGCTCTGGGCCTGGCCTGGAACCCGATCATGGTCTGGTGCCAGCAGGCATTTGCGCATCTTGCATAAAAGTTGACACAAAGCTGCGCGATTCGTGTAATATGCGCAGCCTGAGTTGTCACTGCAGCGGTTCAGCCAGAACATCGTTGCGGGAGTCCTCCTCGAAAGAGCAGGGCAGCAGTTCAAACACTTCCGGTGCGGGGTGGAGCAGTCTGGCAGCTCGTCGGGCTCATAACCCGAAGGTCGCAGGTTCAAATCCTGCCCCCGCTACCAACTTCAGATCGGCGCCAACCGGTTTGATGAATGAGGGAAAGCTTGCATGTTTTGAAGCCATCACTCATAATTCCGCTTCTGATGCGGGGTGGAGCAGTCTGGCAGCTCGTCGGGCTCATAACCCGAAGGTCGCAGGTTCAAATCCTGCCCCCGCTACCAAGTAAAGAGATCGCCTTCGAAGTCCTGCTTCGAAGGCGTTTTTCTTTGCAGTTTGCGTCGTTTCCGTCCGATTGGGGTCAGATCCCTTTATCCTGCGGAAATGGGATCTGACCCCAGGCCTCGCACCTTGCACCAGCGCGGTGCAGCCGCTATCATCAGCGACCTAGCAACACCCCTGAAGGTGGCCTCCCCAGCGGGAGTCCAGACCCGGAAGGAGGGCCGCAACCGGCAGGCAATGCGGGTTGCAACCGGAATCCAGTCACCGGAGTCTTTCCGGAAAAAGGGGCCCAGCGGGCCCTTTGTCGTTTCCGGGGCGTCATGTTTTCACGCCGGCCAAGGCCGGCACCCAACCAAGAGATCAAGGCAGGCTGTGAGCGACAAGGCAACCGACATCGCGAATCTGCTCGCCCCGACCGTCGTGTCGCTGGGCCTGGAGCTGCTGGGCGTTGAGTATCTGCCGGCCCCCGGCGGTGCGACCCTGCGCCTTTACATCGACGTGCCGCTGGCTGAACAGCCCGAGCGCATCATCAATGTCGACGACTGCGAGCGGGTCAGCCGCGAAGTGTCGGCGCAGCTGGACGTCGAAGACCCGATCAGCGGCAATTACACGCTGGAAGTGTCCTCGCCGGGCGTGGATCGCCCGCTGTTCAACCTGGAGCAGTTCGCCCGCCACCAGGGTGAATCGGCCAAGGTCACGCTGAAGCTGCCGCAGGACAACCGTCGTCGCCTGCAGGGCCGTATCGAGGCGACCGACGAGGCCGCTGGCACCATCACCTTCATCGTCGACAAGACCGAAGTGGTGGTGTCGGCCGACAACATCGACAAGGCACGGATCATGCCCGACTGGGTGGCGCTGGGGCTGGCCCCGAGCAAGCCGACCGGTCCGGCACCGAAGCGTCCGAAGCCGAACACGAATTCTTCTTCCAACGAGCCGGCGGCAAAGAAGCCGCGCGCGGAGTGAGCCAATGAGCAAGGAACTGTTGCTGGTAGTCGACGCAGTCGCCAACGAGAAGGGCGTGCCGCGTGAAGTGATCTTCGATGCCATCGAGGCCGCCCTGGCCTCGGCAGCGAAGAAGCGCTATCCCGACGAGGAAGTGCTGACCCGCGTGGTCATCGACCACAAGGATGGCAGCTACGAAACCTACCGCCGCTGGGAAGTGGTGGCCGATGACGTGGTCATGGAATCGCCGGATCGCCAGATCCGCCTGATGGACGCGGTCGATGAGGCCGAAGGCGTGGACGTCGGCGACTACATCGAAGAGCAGATCGAGAACCCGGATTTCGGCCGCATCGCTGCCCAGGCCGCCAAGCAGGTCATCGTCCAGCGCGTGCGCGAAGCCGAGCGCCAGCAGGTCGTGGATGCATGGAAGGATCGCGTGGGTGAGCTGATCACCGGTGTGGTCAAGCGCGCCGAGCGCGGCAACATCTACGTCGACCTCGGTGGCAACGCCGAAGGCTTCATCCCGAAGGACAAGGGCATTCCGCGCGACGTGCTGCGCGCCGGCGACCGCGTGCGCGGCTACCTGGCCGAAGTCCGTTCGGAACCGCGTGGCCCGCAGCTGTTCATCAGCCGTGCCGCCCCGGAATTCATGATCGAGCTGTTCAAGCTGGAAGTGCCGGAAGTCGGCCAGGGCCTGGTGGAAATCAAGGCCTGTGCCCGCGATCCGGGCGACCGCGCCAAGATCGCCGTGCTGGCCCACGACCAGCGCACCGATCCGATCGGTGCCTGCATCGGCATGCGCGGTTCGCGCGTGCAGGCCGTGTCCAACGAGCTCAATGGCGAGCGCGTGGACATCGTGCTGTGGAACGACAACCCGGCCAACTTCGTCATCAACGCGATGGCGCCGGCCGAAGTGCAGTCGATCATCGTTGATGAAGACAAGCACTCGATGGACCTGGCTGTCGCTGAAGACCGCCTGGCCCAGGCGATCGGCAAGGGCGGGCAGAACGTGCGCCTGGCCAGCCGCCTGACCGGCTGGCAGCTCAACGTGATGACCCAGGACCAGGTCACCGCCAAGTCGGAAGCCGAGCAGGCGTCGGCCCGCCAGCTGTTCATGGACAAGCTGGAAGTTGACGAAGAGATCGCCGGCATCCTGGTCAGCGAAGGCTTCGGTACCGTCGAGGAAATCGCTTATGTCCCGGTCGGCGAACTGCTGGCCGTGGAAGGTTTCGACGAAGACATCGTCGAAGAGCTGCGCGCTCGTGCCCGCGATGCGCTGCTCAATGAGGCCCTGGCAGTCGAAGAAGGCCTTGAAGACGGCCAGCCGGCGCAGGACCTGCTGTCCCTGAAGGGCATGGACGAAGCCACCGCATATGCGCTGGCCGGCCACGGCGTGCGTACCAGCGAGGACCTGTCCGACCTGGCCGCCGACGAGGTCATGGACTTCGGTATCGAAGGACTGGATCAGGCGCGCGCCGCTGCGCTGATCCTGGCCGCCCGTGCCGAAGAGATCGCCCGACTGGAACGCGGCGAATGAGCCGGCAATGAACAGGGCCCTGAGCCGCTCAGGGCGTAGAATCCGCGCCACCTCCAGATGCGGGGGGGCGCCCACAAGATCATAGGATCCGAATGTCGCAGCAAACCACCATCCGCAAGCTTGCCGAACTGGTCAACACGCCGGTCGAAAAACTGCTGGAACAGCTGGCCGGTGCCGGCATGAAGTTCAGCGGTCCCGACCAGGTCGTGACCAGCTCCGAGAAGGTTAAGCTCCTGGGCTTCCTTCGTCGTTCGCACGGCAAGCCCGAGCAGGCCCCGGAAGAGACCGATCAGTCTGCAAAGAAGATCACGCTCAACCGCCGGAAGCAGCAGGAAGTGACGGTCAATTCCGGTCGCAGCAAGACGACCGTGAATGTCGAGGTGCGCCAGAAGCGCACCTACGTCAAGGATGGTGCGCGCGCCATGACGCCGGACGAAGAGCGCGCCGACATCCTGCGCAAGCTGGAAGAGTCGCGTGCCCGCAACCTCGCCGAACAGCAGGCCTTGGCCGAGAAGGATCGTCTGCGCGACGAAGCCATCGTCCGCGCCCGTGAGGAAGAGATTGCGGCCAAGGAACGCGCAGAGGCCGAGAAGAAGGCTGCCGAAGAGGCTGCGGCTGCCGCCAAGGCTGCCGAGGCACTGGCCGCCACCAAGCCCAAGCGCGCTCCGATCGATGAAACCGCGCCGCGGCCGCCACGCACGCCGGCCGCCGCTCCGGCTGCGCCGCGCAGTGCGCCGCCGCCGCCGCGCAACGACGACCGCAACAACCGCAGCGCGCCGCGCAACGAGCGTGGCCCGGGCGATCGTTTCGCCGGCCAGATGCACCTGTCGGCTGCCGACCGCGCGCGTCGTGGCAACAGCAACAACAGCAACACCCGTGGTCGTCCGGGCGGGCGCAACCAGGCGGGTGGCCGTCGCGACATGTCGCGCGGTGGCAACAACGCCGGTCCGCACGCCTTTGAGCGTCCGACCGCGCCGGTGGTGCGTGAAGTGGCGATCGGCGACACGATCACCGTGGCCGACCTGGCGCAGAAGCTCGCGCTGAAGGGCGGCGAGGTGGTCAAGGCGCTGTTCAAGATGGGCGTGATGGCCACCATCACCCAGTCCATCGACCATGACACCGCTGCGCTGGTGACCGAAGAGCTCGGCCACAAGGCGATCCGTGCCAATGACAACGACGCCGAAGACGCACTGCTGGCCTCGACCGGTGAAAACCAGGGCGAAGCCACCCAGCGTCCGCCGGTGGTCACCATCATGGGCCACGTCGACCACGGCAAGACCTCGCTGCTGGATTACATCCGCCGTACCAAGGTCGCCACCGGCGAAGCCGGCGGCATCACCCAGCACATCGGTGCCTACCACGTGGATACGCCGAAGGGCGTGATCAGCTTCCTGGATACCCCGGGCCATGCTGCCTTCACCTCGATGCGTGCCCGCGGCGCCAAGCTGACCGACATCGTGGTGCTGGTCGTGGCCGCCGATGACGGCGTCATGCCGCAGACCAAGGAAGCGATCCAGCACGCCCGTTCGGCGGGTGTGCCGCTGATCGTGGCGATCAACAAGATCGACAAGTCCGACGCCGACCCGATGCGGGTCAAGAACGAACTGCTGTCCGAGCAGGTCGTGGCCGAAGACTTCGGTGGTGACACCCAGATGGTGGAGATCTCGGCCAAGACCGGCCTGGGCATCGACGACCTGCTGGACGCCATCTCGATCCAGGCCGAACTGCTGGAACTGAAGGCGGTCGACGAAGGCCGCGCCGCGGGCGTGGTGATCGAATCGTCGCTGGACAAGGGCCGTGGCCCGGTCGCGACCGTGCTGGTGCAGCAGGGCCGCCTGAAGAAGGGCGACTACCTGGTGTGCGGCATCCAGTACGGCCGCGTGCGTGCGCTGTTCGACGAAACCGGCAAGCAGCCGGAGTTCGCCGGCCCGTCCATCCCGGTGCAGGTCCTGGGCCTGTCCGGCGTGCCGGAAGCCGGTGACGACTTCGTGGTCGTCGAGGACGAGCGCCTGGCCAAGGACGTTGCCCAGCAGCGTGAGACCAAGCGCCGTGAATCGCGCCTGGTGGCCACCGCGGGCAGCCGCATGGAAGACATCATGGCGACCCTGGGCAAGGGCGAGGGCCAGCAGGTCCTCAACCTGGTCATCAAGGCCGACGTGCAGGGTTCGGTGCAGGCCCTCAGCCAGGCATTGGTCGCGCTGTCCAACGAAGACATCCGCATCAACGTGATCCACTCCGGCGTGGGCGGCATCACCGAATCGGACGCCAACTCGGCGGCCGCTTCGAAGGCTACCGTCATCGGCTTCAACGTGCGTGCGGATGCTTCGGCCCGTCGCATCATCGAATCCAACGGCGTGGACCTGCGCTACTTCTCGATCATCTATGACGTGATCGATCAGGTGAAGCAGGTGGCCTCCGGTCTGCTGGGCGTGGAGATCCGCGAAGAGATCATCGGTATCGCCGAGGTCCGCGACGTGTTCCGCAGCTCCAAGCTGGGCGCCGTTGCCGGCTCGATGGTCATCGAGGGCGTGGTCAAGCGCAACAAGCCGATCCGCGTGCTGCGCGACAGCGTGGTGATCTTCGAAGGCGAACTGGAATCGCTGCGCCGCTTCAAGGAAAACGTCGAGGAAGTCCGCAACGGTACCGAATGCGGTATCGCGGTGAAGGCCTACAACGACGTCAAGCCGGGTGACCAGATCGAGTGCTTCGAGCGTATCGAAGTGCCGCGCACCCTGTAATGCTGTACAGGACCGGCCCTCACGGGCCGGTCCACCCCCTGGTGGGGCCCGACCTTGGTCGGGCCGCTCCTCCTGGTAGGACCCGACCTTGGTCGGGTCACATTCAAATCGAGAGCCCGACCGCGTGCCCAAGACTTTCCATCGAACCGACCGTGTCTCCGCCCAGCTGCGCCGTGAACTCGGCACCCTGGTGCACAACGCCGTGCGCGAGCATGGGTTGCCCTCGGTGAGCGTGTCCGACGTGGAAATCACCCGCGACATGGCTCATGCCAAGGTGTTCGTCACCGCGCTGATGCCGGAGCGTTCGGCCGAAGCCGTGGCCGGCCTGAAGGAGCTGGGCTACCGCCTGCGCATGGACCTGGCCCGTGCGATGAAGTTGCGCCACGTGCCGGAGCTGCATTTCCACTATGACGACTCGGTCGACCGTGGTGAGCACATCGACAACATCCTGCGCGACCTGCCCGATACGCTGGCCGCGGAGAAGCGTCGCGAGAGCGACGAAGAATAAGCCAGCGCCGGGCCCATGCCCGGCGTCTTTTCATTCCGGCAACGCGATGCCTGTGCCGGCCGCGCTGCGGCAGCCGAGCATGGCTCGGCTCTACACAATCCTGTCATGACCCGAATTCAGTTCCGCCGCCTGGATGGCATCCTGCTGCTCGACAAGTCGACCGGCATGAGTTCCAACGCCGCCCTGCAGGTGGCTCGTCGCCTGTTCCGTGCCGAAAAGGGCGGCCATACCGGCAGTCTCGACCCGCTGGCCACCGGCCTGTTGCCGCTGTGCTTCGGCGAGGCGACCAAGATTGCCGGCCTGCTGCTCGGCTCGGCCAAGGCCTACGACGCCGAGATCATGCTGGGCCAGACCACCGACACCGACGATGCCGAAGGCCAGGTGCTGCTGCAGCGCCCGGTGCCTTCGATCAGTGCCGAGACCTTGCAGGCGGCGCTGGCGCCGCTGACCGGCAGCATCCGCCAGCGCGCCCCGATCTATTCGGCGCTGAAGCAGGGCGGGGAGCCGCTGTATGTGAAGGCCCGCCGCGGTGACGTCATTGAAGCGCCGGAGCGCGAGGTGCAGGTGCACGCCATCGAGGTGCTCGAGCAGCGGCCGGAGCGGTTGCGGCTGCGTGTGACCTGCGGCTCGGGCACCTATATCCGCAGCCTGGCCCGCGATCTGGGCGAGGCGCTGGGCTGTGGCGCGCATATCAGCGCGCTGCGCCGGCTCTGGGTCGAGCCGTTCCGTGAACCGGCGATGGTCACCCTGGATCAGCTGCGGGCGATGGTCGAGGCGGGTGACGAGGCGGGCATGGACGCGCTGTTGCTGCCGCTGGCGGCCGGCCTGGCTGAATACCCGCGGGTCGACCTCGATGCCGACCAGGCCCATCGCTTCTGCGTCGGCCAGCGCCAGCGCGATCTGTCGTGGCCCCGTGGTCTGGTGTCCGTGTTCGGTCCGGACGATGCTGTCCAGGGGTTGGGCCAGGTCGATGACAGTGGCCTGCTGGCTCCGCAGCGTCGTTTCAACCTCTGACCGGGCCCGGGCGGTTCAGCCCCGGTCCTTGTCCCGGAAGCCCCCGACCGTTACAATTTCGCGGCCGTTTTCCGGCAGCCTGCCTCGCGCGGGTTTCATCCTCGTAGTCCACGGCGAGCCTGGCGGTGCGCGAAGCGCGTTCCTGCCGGCCACGCATCACAGAGAAAAAAGAAATGTCGATCGACACCCAGAAGGTCATTGAAGACAACAAGCGCAGCTCGGCTGACACCGGCTCCCCGGAAGTCCAGGTTGCACTGCTGACCGCCCGCATCGAACTGCTGACCGGCCACTTCAAGACCCACAAGAAGGACCACCACAGCCGCCGCGGCCTGCTGCAGATGGTCAACCGCCGTCGCAGCCTGCTCGACTACCTGAAGAAGAAGGACGTCGAGCGTTACAAGGCCCTGATCGAAAAGCTTGGCCTGCGTCGCTAAGCAACGAATCCCCCGCGGCGCAGCGATGCGCCGCGGTTTTGTTTTGTAGCACCGCAATCCCCGATTCAGGCCGGAACGATCCGGCCACCCGCTGGCGGCAAG
Organism: Stenotrophomonas sp. YJH_SMC_101-4; assembly: GCF_059370395.1. NCBI lineage: Bacteria > Pseudomonadati > Pseudomonadota > Gammaproteobacteria > Lysobacterales > Lysobacteraceae > Stenotrophomonas > Stenotrophomonas sp. YJH_SMC_101-4. The sequence continues at coordinate 87,821 of NZ_JCAFTP010000001.1, forward strand.
GGTCGCCGACGGTCCAAATTCGCAGACAGCATCCCCAAGGACACCCTCCGTGGCAAAAATCACCAAAACCTTCCAGTACGGCAAGCACACCGTCACGCTCGAGACCGGCGAAGTCGCCCGTCAGGCCAGCGGTGCCGTCATCGTCAAGATGGACGACACCGTACTGCTGGTCACCGCCGTCGCCGCCAAGAGCGCGCGCGAAGGCCAGGACTTCTTCCCGCTGACCGTCGATTATCAGGAAAAGTTCTACGCCGGCGGCCGTATCCCGGGTGGTTTCTTCAAGCGTGAAGGCCGTGCGACCGAGAAGGAAACCCTGATCTCGCGTCTGATCGACCGTCCGATCCGCCCGCTGTTCCCCGAAGACTACAAGAACGAAGTGCAGATCATCGCCACGGTCATGTCGCTGAACCCGGACGTGGACGGCGACATCCCGGCCCTGATCGGCGCCTCGGCTGCCCTGGCCCTGGCCGGCACCCCGTTCATGGGTCCGATCGGCGCTGCCAAGGTCGGTTACAAGAACGGCGAGTACATCCTGAACCCGACCGTCAGCGAACTGGCTGACTCGCAGCTGGAACTGGTCGTCGCCGGCACCTCCAACGCCGTGCTGATGGTTGAATCCGAAGCTGCGCTGCTGTCCGAAGAAGTGATGCTGGGCGCCGTGACCTTCGGTCACCGCGAGATGCAGAAGGTCATCAACGCGATCAACGAGCTGACCGTCGAAGCCGGCACCAAGCCGTCGACCTGGGAAGCCCCGGCCAAGAACGACGCGCTGATCTCCGCCCTGAAGGAAGCCATCGGCCCGCGCCTGGGCGAAGCCTTCCAGGTGCGCGACAAGCTGCAGCGCCGCGACGCCATCTCGGCGATCAAGAAGGACGTGGTCGAAACCCTGGCTGGCCGCGTGGCCGCTGAAGGCTGGAACCCGGCCGAGCTGTCGAAGGAATTCGGCGAGCTGGAATACCGCACCATGCGTGACTCGGTGCTGGACACCAAGATCCGCATCGACGGCCGTGCGCTGGACACCGTCCGCCCGATCGCCGTGAAGACCGGCGTGCTGCCGCGTACCCACGGTTCCTCGCTGTTCACCCGCGGCGAAACCCAGGCCATTGTGACCATCACCCTGGGCACCGCCCGTGACGGCCAGGTCATCGACGCCGTTGCCGGTGAGTACAAGGAAAACTTCCTGTTCCACTACAACTTCCCTCCGTTCTCGGTGGGTGAGTGCGGCCGTATGATGGGCCCGAAGCGCCGCGAAATCGGCCACGGTCGCCTGGCCAAGCGCGGCGTGCTGGCTGTCATGCCGTCGCTGGAAGCCTTCCCGTACACCATCCGCGTCGTCTCGGAAATCACCGAGTCGAACGGTTCCTCGTCGATGGCCTCGGTCTGCGGTTCCTCGCTGGCCCTGATGGACGCCGGCGTGCCGGTGAAGGCACCGGTTGCCGGTATCGCCATGGGTCTGGTCAAGGAAGGCGAGCGCTTCGTCGTCCTGTCCGACATCCTGGGTGACGAAGATCACCTGGGCGACATGGACTTCAAGGTGGCCGGTACCGCTGAGGGCATCTCCGCCCTGCAGATGGACATCAAGATCGAAGGCATCACCGAAGAGATCATGAAGCAGGCCCTGCAGCAGGCCAAGGCTGGCCGTCTGCACATCCTGGGCGAAATGGCCCACGGCCTGACCGCTCCGCGTGAAGAGCTGTCGGACTACGCGCCGCGCCTGTTGACCATCAAGATCCACCCGGACAAGATCCGCGAAGTGATCGGCAAGGGTGGTTCGACCATCCAGGCCATCACCAAGGAAACCGGCACCCAGATCGACATCCAGGACGACGGCACCATCGTCATCGCATCGGTCAACGCCATCGCTGCCCAGGCCGCCAAGGCCCGCATCGAGCAGATCACCTCGGACGTCGAGCCGGGCCGCATCTACGAAGGCAAGGTCGCCAAGATCATGGACTTCGGTGCGTTCGTCACGATCCTGCCGGGCAAGGACGGTCTGGTCCACGTGTCGCAGATCTCCAGCGATCGCGTCGAGAAGGTCGGCGACGTGCTGAAGGAAGGCGATGTGGTCAAGGTCAAGGTGCTGGAAGTCGACAAGCAGGGCCGTATCCGCCTGTCGATGAAGGCCGTGGAAGAAGGCGACGCCGTCAGCGCCGAATAATCGGCGGTGGGTGTCAACCTTGCTTGGTTGACACGCTCCTGGAATCGCTGAAATGAAAAAGCGGGCTTCGGCCCGCTTTTTCTTTGCCTCGAAGTTGCGAACAACCGCTCACCCAGGTCGCCGCATGTCCTGCTGCGGTGCATGAGAGGCGCTACGCAGCCATTGTTCTGTCACCGTTGCACGGATCGCGCCTGTCCATCGGACGACATGCCACGACATCGGTCCCACAGCCCCATCGGTTTGCTAACGTGGCGGCGCCTTCGAACCGGGAGATTCCATGTTCCGCCAGACTGTGGCCGTCCTTGCCGTACTGATTGCCGGCGCCCTGCCCATTGCCGCGCACGCTGCGCCCGCACAGCCGCCGATCTTCGGTGCCTACTACCCCGGTGGTTCCGCCGAGCGCTATCCGGTGTCGAGCATTCCGGCCGAGCGCCTGACCCACCTGTTCTACGCGTTCTCGACCATCGAGGACGGGCGCTGCACGATCGGTGCGGAAGCGCCGAAGCATTTCGCCGCACTGGCCGAACTCAAGAAGGCGCATCCGCACCTGCGCACGCTGATTTCGATCGGCGGCTGGGGCGCAGGCGGGTTCTCCGATGCGGCACTGACCGATACCAGCCGCAAGCGCCTGGTCGACTCATGCATGACGCTGTTCTTCGAGCGTCATGCAGGCAGCTTCGATGGTGTGGACATCGACTGGGAATTCCCGGTCAGTGGTGGGCCGAAGGAACTGGCGCACCGCCCGCAGGATCGCGCCAACCTGACCCGGCTCGCGCAGGCGTTCCGCGTGGCACTTGATGCGCGCGGTCGCAAGGCGGGGCAGCCGATGCTGCTGACCGCCGCGCTGGCCGCCGGTCGCCTGCAGACGGATGGCCCCTACGATCCGGCGGCGAGCTACGACCTGCAGGCGCTGGCCAAGGTGTTCGATTTCATCAACCTGATGAGCTACGACATGGGCACCGGCTTCTCGGCGGTGTCGACCTTCAACGCACCGCTGCTTGAGGTGGCGGCCGATCCACTGGCGCCGGAGCTGCGCCGTTGGAACAACGTGGCCGGTGCCGTGCAGTTTTACCGCGACCACGGCGTACCGGCCCACAAGCTGGTGCTGGGCGTGCCGTTCTACGGGCGCGGCTTCAAGGTTACAGGTGATGCCCCGGATGGGTTGTACCAGCCCTACAGCGCACCGGCCGATGCAGGCGACTGGCGGGTGATCAAGGCGCGCTATCTCGACCAGCCGGGCTGGACGAAGCACTGGCAGCCGCAGGCGCAGAGCCCGTGGCTGTACAACGCCGAACAGAAGGTCTTCATCAGCTATGAAGACCCGCGCTCGATCGGGCTGCGTGCGCAGTTCGCCCGCGAGCAGGGCCTGGCCGGTGTATTCATGTGGGAGCTGACCGGCGACGACGAGCAGGCCAGCCTGCTCAACGCCATGCTGGGCCCCTGGCAGAAGGCGCGCATCGGCGATTGAGCTGCATCAGGCGATGCCCGGCGCAATGCCGCAACGCCATCGGCCCAACCCCGCACAGCATGTCCACGCCCGCAGCGTTACGCTGCGGGCATGATCCATCTCGAACGCCTGGACCATCTGGTCCTCACCGTCGCCGACATCGACCGCAGCTGTGATTTCTACCAGCGCGTGCTCGGCATGCAGGTCGTGCGCTTCGGCGCGGGACGTACCGCGCTGCAGTTCGGCCAGCAGAAGATCAATCTGCATCCGGCCAGTGCCCCGCTGCAGCCGCATGCGTTACGACCCACGCCGGGCAGCGCCGACCTGTGCCTGGTCACGCATACGGCGGCAATCGATGTGCTGGCACACCTGCAGGCGCAGGCCGTCGCGGTGGAGGAGGGGCCGGTGGCCCGCACCGGCGCACTGGGTCCAATCGAATCGGTGTACTTCCGCGACCCGGATGGCAACCTGATCGAAGTCAGCCGCTACCTGGACCCAGCGCACCTGCTCCGGTAGCGCCGGGCCATGCCCGGCGAAGGCTCAGTTGGCCCAGACGCTGTTCGGATCGCCGTTGCGGGCGCGGCGTTGACTGGCCACTGCCAGGCGGGCGAAGCCGAAGGCCATGGCCAGCGCGATGGCATCGACCCAGAACAGCGGCCAGTGGCCACGCGCGGCCGCACGCCACAGCCAGTCACCATTGAGTGCGCCGTGCAGGATCGGCACCAGCGCGGTACTGATTGCCGCCGCCCACAGCAGCTCGCGTGCGGCCTGTGCCGGGCGGCGCAGCGCGGCCCACAGCGCACAGGCCGCCCAGCTGCCGAAGCAGGCCCAGCGGATGCCGTGGTCGACCGCCGCCGGCGCCAGCCGTTCCAGCACCAGCGCGGTGAGGAACGCGACCGAGATCGCCACGCACAGGCCGATGCACACGCCGACCGTGGCCCGTGCCATGTTCACTCCGGCGCGCGGTTGCTGCGGCTGGCGACGCTTGCGCCGCGACTCGATCCACAGCAGGTTGCCCGAGTAGAACAGGAACGCACCGCCCAGGCCGAGCAGGAAGTACAGCCAGACCACCACGCCGTTGCCGAACTCGCCGAAGTGCAGCGCATAGGCGGCGCTGAGCGTGGCGTGGTTGGCGTCGCGCTGGCCTGGCAGCTGGGTGGCCAGTACCTGGCCGGTGGCGACATCCAGCGCCACGGCGCCGAGCGGGCCGAGGGTGCCGGTGGATTCGCCGGTGATCTCGATGGTGGCGTTGGTGTCGCCCGCGTTGGCCAGCTTCAGGTAGGCCGGCTCGAAGCTGGTCACGCCCTGTGCGCGCGCCACCTCCAGCGCCCGCGCCTGCAGCACGCGCAGGCTGCCCGGCGGCGAGGGGATGCCGGTCGCTTCACGCACCGGTGCGGTGTCCATCGCTGTTGGCACGGCCTGCAGGGCCTTGCCGTCGAAGATCAGGGGGTTGAGCAGGGCCATCTGCACGAACACCAGGCAGAGCAGGGCGCCGGTCACCGCGAACATCAGGTGGAAGGGCAGGCTCAGTACGCCGATCACGTTGTGCGCGTCCTGCCACAGCTGTTTCAGGTTGCGCCCCGGACGCAGCGCGAACAGGTCGCCGAGCAGCTTCGGCAGATGGATCACCAGGCCGCTGAGCAGCGCCATGCCGTACAGCAGGCTGACAATGCCCATCACGTAGATGCCGGCCACGGGCAGGCCCAGGCTGTAGTGCAGCTCGTTGACCAGCTCGGCCAGCCCGGTCTGCGGCGGCGTCGGGCTGCCGCCAATCTGCCCCGGCCAGGCATAGCGCCAGCTGCCATCATCGGCCTGCCAGTACGCAAGTGGCTGCGGGTGGTCGGCGCCGGGGAAGGTCATGCCGACGTGGCGGCGGGCTTCCGGGTGTGTCGCCAGTACGTCTTCCAGCAGGTACTGCGCATCGTCCAGCCCGGCTGGCAGTGCGGTGGCCGCGCCCGGGGTCTGCCACAGCGGCAGGTCGTGATGGAACAGGGTCAGCGCACCGGCGTAGAAGGCCACGAACAGGCCGAACCCGGCGACCAGGCCGACCCAGGTGTGCAGGGTGGTGAACGTGCGCAGCGTCTGCGAACTGAACTTCATGGGAGAGGTCTCATTGCACCGCGCCGGTCAGGCGCAGCAGCCCGAGCACGGCGAAGCCGGCGGCGGCGCTGCCGCCCAGCACGAGCCAGGCACGCAGCGCGCTGCGGAAACTGAACGCCCACAGGGCGGCCAGCATCCACAGCGGGATGAAAGCGATCAGGGTCGGCACCAGCGCCCGCTGCCAGGGGCCGGGCGGCAGCCATGCCAGCAGGCCGGTCGCGGCCGCGGCCAGGAAGAAGCCGGCGACGATGCCGGCGAAGGCGCGCGGCCACATCAGGGCGACTCCGTGCCCGGGCGATGCCAGGCGGCCAGTGCCGGCAGCAGCATCGCCGCCAGCATCCAGGTGCACAGCATGGCCACCAGGCCGGCGGCAAAGCCGAGCTCGGCCATCCACAGCCACAGCGCGGCGGCGGCCGCGACCAGGCCGATCTGGCGGCCCAGGCGGCCGGCCCGGCGCAGGCGCGGCCAGCGGCAGTGCGGCGAGGCAGCATAGAAGGCCAGCGCGGAGAACATCGCCGCCAGCATGCCCAGGCTGCAGAAGCCCAGGGTGGAAAGGCCGACGGTGATCATTGCGGGCGGCCGCCGTGGCAGCGGGCCAGCGAACGCGGGGCACGGGCGGGGCCGGCGGGAGCCGGTCGGAGCGGGTGGCGCATCACGAGGTCCTGGGGGGAAGCGGGCAGGCTGGCACGGGGCGGGCTGCGCGGACATGGTAATCATTGCGTTTTCACGCCGCCAGCGAGGGCCATTCAGCGTACCGTACGGTAGCCCTTGGGCTTTCCGGTGCGCTGGTTTAAGATCATCACACTCCCTGACTGGAACAAGGTGGCCCGCGCCCAGCGCCGGCCGAGCGTGCGACATGAGCACTACCACCGCCCACTGTTGACCTGCCCCCGAAGGCCCTGTGTCCCTGGCGCCCTCGTGGCGCTTTTTTATTGCCCGGGCGCCGCCCCGGGAGCGCTTTCCAGCCCGCCCAGCGGGCCCCGCACGAAGCCACTGCGATGATCAACATTACCCTTCCCGACGGCAGCCGCCGCGAGTTTGAAAACCCCGTCAGCGTCATGGACGTCGCCCAGTCGATCGGTGCCGGCCTGGCCAAGGCCACCATCGCCGGTGCCGTGGATGGCGTGCTGGTCGATGCCAGCGACGTCATCGACCACGATGCCAGCCTGCGCATCATCACCGCCAAGGACGAGGAGGGCGTGGAGATCATCCGCCACTCCTGCGCCCACCTGGTCGGCCACGCCGTCAAGCAGCTGTACCCGGATGTGAAGATGGTGATCGGCCCGGTGATCGCCGAAGGCTTCTACTACGACATCTACTCCGAGCGCCCGTTCACCCCGGACGACATGGCCGCGATCGAGAAGCGCATGGGTGAACTGATCGCCCAGGACTACGACGTCATCAAGAAGATGACGCCGCGCGCCGAAGTGATCGAGATCTTCAAGGCCCGTGGTGAGGACTACAAGCTGCGCCTGATCGAGGACATGTCCGACGACATCCAGGCGATGGGCATGTACTACCATCAGGAATACGTGGACATGTGCCGTGGCCCGCACGTGCCGAACACGCGCTTCCTGAAGGCCTTCAAGCTGACCCGCATCTCCGGCGCCTACTGGCGTGGCGACGCGCAGAACGAACAGCTGCAGCGCATCTACGGCACCGCCTGGGCGGACAAGAAGCAGCTTGAGGCGTACATCAAGCGCATCGAGGAAGCCGAGATGCGCGACCACCGCCGCATCGGCAAGCAGCAGGACCTGTTCCACCTGCAGGAAGAAGCGCCGGGCCTGGTGTTCTGGCACCCGAAGGGCTGGGCGCTGTGGCAGGTGGTCGAGCAGTACATGCGCAAGGTCTACCGCAACAGCGGCTACGGCGAAGTGCGCTGCCCGCAGATCCTGGACGTGAGCCTGTGGAAGAAGTCCGGCCACTGGGACAACTACCAGGACAACATGTTCTTCACCGAATCGGAGAAGCGCACCTACGCGGTCAAGCCGATGAACTGCCCGGGCCACATCCAGGTGTTCAACCAGGGCCTGCACAGTTACCGCGACCTGCCGATCCGCTACGGTGAGTTCGGTTCCTGCCACCGCAACGAGCCGTCCGGCGCGCTGCACGGCATCCTGCGCGTGCGTGGCTTCACCCAGGACGACGGCCACGTGTTCTGCACGGAAAACCAGATCGAGTCGGAAGTGACGGCCTTCCATCAGCAGGCGCTGGCGGTCTACCAGCACTTCGGCTTCGACGACATCCAGATCAAGATCGCCCTGCGCCCGGAATCGCGCCTGGGTGACGATGCGACCTGGGACAAAGCGGAGGGCGCGCTGCGCTCGGCGCTGACCGCCTGTGGCGTGGAATGGCAGGAGCTGCCGGGCGAGGGTGCCTTCTATGGCCCGAAGATCGAGTACCACCTGAAGGACGCCATCGGCCGTACCTGGCAGCTGGGCACCATGCAGGTCGACTTCATGATGCCGGGCCGCCTGGGCGCCGAGTACGTGGACGAGAACAGCCAGAAGAGGCACCCGGTCATGCTGCACCGGGCCATCGTCGGCTCGATGGAGCGCTTCCTGGGCATCCTGATCGAGCACCATGCCGGCCAGTTCCCGGCCTGGCTGGCCCCGACCCAGGTGGTGGTGGCCAACATCACCGACGCCCAGGCCGACTACGTCTCGGGCGTGACCAAAACCCTTGCGGAGCAAGGCTTCCGCGTCAGCTCGGATTTGCGTAACGAGAAGATCGGCTATAAAATCCGCGAGCATACGTTGCAGCGCGTGCCCTACCTGCTGGTCATTGGTGACCGCGAGAAGGAAAATGGGGCTGTGGCGGTGCGTACGCGTTCTGGCGAAGATCTGGGCAGCATGAGCCTGCAGGCCTTCATCGAGCGGCTCCACGCCGAGGGCGCGTAAGCAAAGGTCCGGTCCGGGCGCACAGGCACCCGGACCGGTTCGATACCCTTGGGAGAACGTAATATCAGCACCCCTGACAACAAACAGAACCGCAAGAATCAGGAAATCCGTGTGCCGCGCGTCCGCGTGATCGGCAGTGACGGAGAAATGATCGGCGTGTTGTCGCGCGACGAAGCGCTGTCCATGGCCGAAGATGAAGGCCTGGACCTGGTCGAAATCCAGCCGCAGGCCGATCCGCCGGTCTGCAAGATCATGGACTTCGGCAAGTTCAAGTTCGAAGCGCAGAAGAAGGCCAGCGAGGCCAAGAAGAAGACCAAGCAGGTCGAGATCAAGGAAGTGAAGTTCCGTCCGGTCACGGACGAGGGCGACTACCAGATCAAGCTGCGCAAGATGCGCGGGTTCCTTGAGGATGGTGACAAGATCAAGGTCAACATCCGCTTCCGTGGCCGTGAAATGAGCCACCAGGAACTGGGCCGCGAAATGGCCAACCGGATCGAGACCGATCTGGGCGAGGACATCGTCATTGAATCCCGTCCGCGCCTGGAAGGGCGTCAGATGGTCATGATGATCGCGCCGAAGAAGAAGACCTGAGGCCTGACGGGCCGCCCTCCGGGGCGCCTGGCTGAACGGTTCAGGGTGAAGGGGCGCCATCGGCGCCCCTTCGCTTTTGCGGCATGCCGGTGAATTGCCGTGAAAGGGTTGCAGGGGCTGGTGGCAGGGCGGTTTTGCCTGTATCATGCCCGGCTCGACCCACCCAGGACGGGTCGTACGCCGATCATGGCAGGACGGAAAGAGCGGCCCAGGCCGCCGCCAGATCAGTCAGAAACCAGGGTCATATCCCATCAAGGACATTGCAATGCCCAAGATCAAGACCAACCGGGCAGCGGCCAAGCGTTTCCGCAAGACCGCCTCGGGCAAGTACAAGTGCGGCCACGCCAACCGTAGCCACATCCTCACGAAGAAAGCGACCAAGCGTAAGCGTAATCTGCGTCAGACGGGCCATGTCCGTGCAGAAGACGCAGGCCGTCTGGACCGCATGCTCCCTTACCTCTGAGGAACTGAAAAATGGCACGAGTTAAGCGTGGCGTACAGGCGCGTCGCCGCCACAAGAAGATTCTGGATCTCGCCAAGGGCTATTACAACGCCCGTCGCAAGGTCTTCCGCGTCGCCAAGCAGGCGGTCATCAAGGCTCAGCAGTACGCCTACATCGGCCGTAAGCAGAAGAAGCGCAACTTCCGTTCGCTGTGGATCACCCGTATCAATGCGGCTGCCCGCATCAACGGCCTGAGCTACAGCCGCTTCATGAACGGTCTGCTGAAGGCCGGCATCACCCTGGATCGCAAGGTCCTGGCTGACATCGCCGTGCACGACGCAGCCGGTTTTGCTGCGCTGGCCGAAAAGGCCAAGGGCGCGCTGGCGGCATAAGTCCTTCCCGATGCCGTAACCGTTCACTCGGAACGGTGTCAGGTCAAGGCAATGCATGGGGAAGGGCGCAAGTCCTTCCCCATTCTTTTTTGGGTCCCGGCGAGGCCACGATGGCAGCGCGGGGACGGCGGTGGCGACAGGGGTCGGCCCTTCGCGCATCGCGATGGCAGATCGACTGGAGTTCCGGCCCCCCATGAGCGACATCCAATCCCTCACCACCCAGGCGCTGGCCGATGTGGCCGCCGCACAGAGCCCCGACGTGCTGGAACAGCTGCGCGTGGCCCTGCTTGGCAAGAGTGGCAGCATCACTTCGCAGCTCAAGCAGCTCGGCGCGCTGCCGGCCGACGAGCGCAAGGCCGCCGGTGAAGCGATCAACCAGGCCCGCGATGCGCTGACCCGCGCGCTGGGTGAGCGCAAGGCACTGCTGGAAGACGCGGCACTGGATGCGCGCCTGGCCGCCGAAGCCATCGACATCACCCTGCCGGGTCGCAACGGCGACCGCGCCGGCCTGCACCCGATCACCCGCACCCTGGAGCGCATCACCGGCATCTTCGGCCGGCTGGGCTACGAGCTGTCGGAAGGGCCGGAGATCGAGGACGACTGGCACAACTTCGAGGCGCTGAACTTCCCGCCGCACCACCCGGCGCGCGCCATGCACGACACCTTCTACTTCGGCGACGGACGCCTGCTGCGCACGCATACCTCCGGTGTGCAGGTGCGCTACATGGGCGACCACGCGCCGCCGCTGCGCATGATCGCCGCCGGCAAGGTGTACCGCAGCGACAGCGACCAGACCCACTCGCCGATGTTCCACCAGGTCGAAGGCCTGCTGGTGGACGAGCATTCGACCTTCGCCGACCTGAAGGGCACGCTGGCCGAGTTCGTGCGCGCGTTCTTCGAGCGCGACTTCGAGATGCGTTTCCGTCCCAGCTACTTCCCGTTCGTTGAACCGGGTGCGGAAGTGGACATCGCCTGGCAGCAGCCCGATGGCAGCACCCGCTGGCTGGAAGTGCTCGGCTGCGGCATGGTCCATCCGAACGTGCTGCGCAATGTCGGCATCGATCCGGAGCGCTACACCGGCTTTGCCTTCGGCATGGGCGTGGAGCGTTTCGCGATGCTGCGCTACGGCGTCAACGACCTGCGCGCGTTCTTCGAGAACGACGTGCGATTCCTGAAACAGTTCGCGTAAGTCGCAACCATGTAGAGCCGAGCCATGCTCGGCTGCTCCTAAATTCGCAGGCCCAGGCGCATGCGCCGGGCCCACCAGGGTGACACCATGAAATTCTCCGAAAACTGGCTGCGCAGCCACGTCCCGACCTCCGCCTCGCGCGATGAGCTCAGCGCGGTGCTGACCGCCATCGGCCTGGAAGTGGAAGAGGTGGCCGCGCTTGGCGAAGGCCTCGAGCACGTGGTCGTGGCGCGCATCGTCGAAGCGGTGCGCCATCCCGAAGCCGATCGCCTGCAGGTGTGCAAGGTCGATGCCGGGCAGGGCGAGCTGCTGCAGATCGTGTGCGGCGCGCCGAACGCGCGCCCGGGCCTGGTCGCGCCTCTGGCGATGGTCGGCGCGCAGATCGGCGAGCTGAAGATCAAGCCGGCCAAGCTGCGCGGCGTCGAGTCCAACGGCATGCTGTGCTCGGCCAAGGAGCTGGGCCTGGACAACGATGCCTCCGGCCTGCTGGAACTGCCGAACGACGCACCGGTCGGCCAGTCCCTGGTCGAGTATCTGGGGCTGCCGGACGCCAGCATCGAGATCAAGCTGACCCCGAACCGTGCCGACTGCTTCAGCCTGCGCGGCATCGCCTACGACGTCGCCGCCGCCACCCGCAGTGAAGTGCTGGACTTCGCGGCCGACGCCATTGCGCCGGTCGGCAGCCGCGAACTGTCGATCCAGCTCGACGCCGGCGCCGAAGCACCGCGTTACCTGGGCCGCGTCATCGAAGGCGTCAACGCCGCTGCCAAGACCCCGCTGTGGATGGCTGAGCGCCTGCGCCGCAGCGGTGTGCGTCCGGTCTCGCTGCTGGTCGACATCACCCAGTACGTGATGCTGGAGCTGGGCCAGCCGATGCATGCCTACGACCTCGGTACCCTGCAGGGCAGCATTGCCGTGCGCCGTTCGCGCGCGGGCGAGAGCCTGAAGCTGCTGGACGGCCGCGATGCCGCACTGGACGACAGCTTCCTGGTGGTTGCCGATGCTGACCGTGCGGTCGGTCTGGCCGGCCTGATGGGCGGCTTCGATACCCGCGTCACCGACGCGACCACCGCCGTGTTCCTGGAAGCTGCGCACTTCGCGCCGGCCGCGATCATGGGCCGTGGCCGCAAGCTCGGCCTGCACACCGATGCCGGCCACCGCTTCGAGCGTGGCGTCGACCCGGCATTGCCGCGCACCGCCATCGAATACGCCACCCGCCTGGTGCTGGACCTCGCCGGCGGTACCCCGGCGCCGGTCACCGAGGCCGTGCGTGCCGATGACCTGCCGCAGCCGGCGACGATCGTACTGCGCCGTGCTCGCATCAGCCGCGTGCTGGGCATCACCATCGACGACGCCGAAGTCGAGCGCATCCTGCGCGCGCTGGGCATGGACGTGGCTGCGACGGCCGAGGGCTGGCAGGTCGCCGCGCCGAGCCGTCGCTTCGACATCGCCATCGAAGAAGACCTGATCGAAGAACTGGCCCGCATCCACGGTTACGAGCAGATCCCGACCACGCTGCCGGGCGGTGCCTCGCGCGTGGCGATGCCGAGCGAGACCCAGCTGGACGCGCTGAGCGTTCGTCGCCAGCTGATCGCCCGCGACCAGCAGGAAACCGTCAACTTTGCCTTCGTCGACGACGCGCTGCTGACCCAGTGGCAGCTGCGCGATGGCCTGGTACCGCTGGCCAACCCACTGTCGGCCGAACTGGCGGTGATGCGCCCGTCGCTGCTGCCGGGCCTGGTCGCCACGCTGGGCCGCAATGCCGCGCGCCAGTTGGGTCGCGTGCGCCTGTTCGAGCTCGGCCGGGTGTTCACCCAGCAGGCCGGAGATGGCCAGCCGGCGCCGCTGGAAACCCCGCGCGTGGCCGCTGCGGTCTGCGGTGATGCGCAGGCGGTGCAGTGGGGCCTGCCGACCCGCAAGGTCGACTTCCACGATCTGAAGGGCGACCTGGAATCGCTGGCCGCTGCCAGTGGCGCGCAGCTGGAGTTCCGCCCGTCGGCCCGTCCTTACGGCCACCCGGCGCGCTCGGCCGAGGTGTTCCGCGATGGCGTGGCGATGGGCTGGATCGGCCAGGTCCATCCGCGCCTGGTCAAGGCGATGGACATCGAATCCGACGTCTACGCCTTCGAACTGGATCTGGAACCGCTGACCGCCCGCCGCCTGCCGCGTGCCGGCGAGCTGTCGCGCTTCCCAGCGGTGCGTCGCGACCTGGCGTTCCTGGTGCCTGAACAGGTGGCCTGGGCCGATCTGGCGGCGACCGTCCGCCAGGCCGCCGGCCCGCTGCTGCGCGACCTGAACCTGTTCGACCGCTATGTCGGCCAGGGCGTCGAGCCGGGATTCAAGAGTCTCGCTATGGGCTTGATTTTGCAGGACAAGTCGCGCACTCTGACGGACCGCGACGTGGATGCGGTGGTGGCCGAGGCGGTCACTGCCATCGAGCGTGAACACCACGCCCGGATCCGCGGCTGAGCGGGCAGCACTCGGGGGTAGCAGGCAATGGCATTGACCAAGGCGGAGATGGCGGAAAAGCTGTTCGACGAAGTCGGTCTGAACAAGCGGGAAGCCAAGGAATTCGTCGACGCGTTTTTCGATGTGCTGCGTGAAGCATTGGAACAGGGACGTCAGGTGAAGCTGTCGGGCTTCGGTAATTTCGATCTGCGGCGCAAGAACCAGCGCCCGGGTCGCAACCCCAAGACCGGCGAGGAAATTCCGATTTCCGCCCGTACGGTGGTCACCTTCCGTCCGGGCCAGAAGCTCAAGGAGAGGGTGGAAGCTTATGCTGGATCCGGGCAGTAACCGCGAACTACCGCCGATCCCGGCCAAGCGCTACTTCACCATCGGTGAAGTCAGCGAGCTGTGCGACGTCAAGCCGCACGTCCTGCGCTACTGGGAAACCGAGTTTCCCAGCCTTGAGCCGGCCAAGCGCCGAGGCAACCGCCGCTACTACCAGCGCCATGACGTGCTGATGGTGCGGCAGATCCGCAGCCTGCTGTACGAACAGGGCTACACCATCGGTGGTGCACGCCTGCGTCTGGACGGCCCCGATGCCCGCGAGGAATCGGCGCTGAGCAACCAGATCATCAAGCAGGTACGCATGGAGCTGGAAGAAGTGCTGCAGTTGTTGCGCCGCTGATCCCATTTCCATCGTAATCCGCTATACTTCACGGCCCGCCGCACTGGCGGGCACATCGCAGCATCAGTCGGGGCGTAGCGCAGCCTGGTAGCGCATCTGCCTGGGGGGCAGAGGGTCGTCGGTTCGAATCCGGCCGTCCCGACCACTGTGATGAATCAAGAAGCCTGCGCAGCAATGCGTGGGCTTTTTTGTGCGCGCTGCTGATGCCGATGATCAGTCTTCAGCGAAGCGGTAGATCAGCTCCGGGTCGCCGTCATCCAATCCGTGCACGATGCCGCTGTCGATGAAGCCCGACGCAACGAGCAGGCGCTGCATGCCGATGTTGGAGGCATTGGTCGAGGTGAACAGCTTGCCGCGACCGCGCCGTGCGATCGCGTGTCGCAGCAGTGCGGTACCAATGCCGTGGCCGCGGCGTTCGCGCGCCACCATCAGCATCTCGACGAAGGCCTCGCCGAAGAAGTGGTGATGCATGACCAGGTAGCCGACGACCCTGCCGTCCTGCTCGGCGACATACACGCCGCCGTGTGCCAGCCAGTTGCCAATCTGCATGATCCGCTCTGGATCAATGGCTGCCACGCTGTCGAGCGCGATCAAGGCATCCGCGTCCTGGGGGCTGCCGTTACGCAGGCGCGGAGAACGGGACGTCTGGCTCATCGCGGGCGGAGCTGCAGCAACAGACCGCCACCCGATACAAAACAGGCGAGCAGGACGATGATCGACAGCGGCAGGTGGAATTCATTGCGACCGAGCAGGGCAAACGCCAGGTGGATCAGCGCCGTGCCAATGCCGAGCGCGCCACAAACCAATGCATAGCCGCGCGCCGTGGATGTACCCAGCAGGGCATGGCGATAACCCCAAAGCACGGCGCCGACTGCGAACAGGTTGAACAGCAGGAAGCCCTGGATGCCGCCGGGCACATGGAACATGGTCCATTCCTGCCAGAACGCAGCGTCGATCTGATGCAGGATCAACGCCAGCAGCGTCGCCAGATACCATCGTTCCATGTCGTGCTCCCTGCCATGCAGGCCATAGTCTATCGACTCCGCCTTGCACGCACGCCTACGCGTTGCAGCCAGCGCGTGGCAGGCAGTCAATACACCCGGAACTCGGCACGGCAGCCGTCGCTGACCCACACGCCGCGACGGTCCCAGCCCCAGTTGCGGTCCTCGATGCAGGTCGTCACCGATTTCTGCTTGACCAGCCGTACCTCGTGACGAACGCGAATCCGGCACTCCTTGTCCTTGTTCTCGTAGGACTCGCAGACCAGGCGTTCACCCTCGTTGTCGCGGTCACGGCCGCGGCCACGTCCCGGCCATCGCCCGTATCCATCGGCGACGAACTCGGCGCGGCAGCCGTCGGTCACCCATAACGTGCGGCGGCTCTGGCCCCAGTTCTGGTTCTCCACGCAGCGGGTGACCGACAGTTGCCTGGCCAGGCGCATCGGGCCCTCGATGGGGCATTGCTCGGTCTTGTTGAACTGGGATTCGCAGCGCAGCGCTGGAATGTGATCAGTGTCGTAGTCCTGGGCGGCCACGGCGGTGGCGGCCAGCAGCAGGACAAGGGCGGCGCCGGTGATCGGCAGCAGCGGGCGAAGGGTCATAGGGAGCCTCGAGCGTGGATTCGGGCGGCAAGAATGACCCAGCACGAGGCCGTCGGAACGCATCGTTCCGGATGTGGCTCAGTAAGGATTTAGTAGTGCGCACGGGCCCATGCAGAGGCTTACATCCCGTATCATCGCTGCACATCCGATCGCATCGGTTTACACCTTCTTACATGTCTTCCACGCCTGTCGGCGCAGCCTGTGGCTGCCGTCACTGGTGTGCGGGCGGCCTGTGGGGGAGGATGCGCGGACCACGACGACCACAGGGGGTTGCGTTGATCAGCAGTACCGTCATTCATCGCTCGGCCGACGCAGGCGGCGCCGAGGTGCGGGTCCTGGACACCACGTTCAAGGGCAAGCATGTGTTCATTGCCTGGGGCCTGCGCGGGCCGGAACTGACCCGCAGCGCGGACCCGGCTGCGACCGTGGCCGCACGCAAGGCGCTGCACGCGGTTGCCGGCCACAGCGAAGGGCCGCGCAGCCCGGAAGTGTTCATCGCCAACCAGTCGGCGGTGGCGATCACGGTCTATCGCCTGCTTACCGAAGCGCGCTCCGGCGATGCCATCTTCTTCCTGTGCGATTCCCAGGCGGTGGTCGAGTGGCTGATCACCGCGCTGGAAGTGCAGGGCGCGGACTGATTCCGCGCTGCACCGAAGGCAGGATCAGGCCAGTGCTGCGTCCACGGCAGCCCGCGCATGCAGGGCAGTGGTATCGAACAACGGCACTGAACTGTCCTCCGGGCGTACCAGCAGCATGATCTCGGTGCAGCCAAGAATGATCGCTTCGGCACCGCGCGCCACCAGTCGCGCGATCACGCCGGCATAGACCTGCCGTGAGTGCTCGCTGACCACGCCGGCAATCAGCTCCTGGTAGATGATGTCGTGCACGCTGCGCCGGTCATCGGCATCGGGCACCAGCACTTCCAGATCGAAGCGATCCTGCAGCCGGCCGCGGTAGAAGTCCTGCTCCATGGTGAAGGCGGTGCCGAGCAGGCCCACCTTGCGTGCGCCTGCCTGCACGATGGCCTGGGCGGTGGGGTCGACGATATGCAGCAGCGGCAGTGGGCAGGCCGCCTCGATGCGGTCGGCCAGCGTGTGCATGGTGTTGGTGCAGACCAGCAGCAGATCGGCACCACCGGCCTGCAGGCGCCGTGCGGCGTCGACCATGTGGTCGCCCAGTGCATCCCAGTCGCCGTCGTGCTGCAGCTGCTTGATCGGGGCGAAGTCCACCGACCACAGCAGCAGCTGCGCGGAGTGCGCGCCACCGAGGCGCTGCCGTACGTCCTCGTTGATGAGCCGGTAGTACTGGGCCGAGCTTTCCCAGCTCATGCCGCCGATCAGGCCAAGGGTCTTCATGCATTGCTCCAGGGAAGAGGCTGTCATTGCAGCACAGCAGATCGGAGGGTTGCATTAAACATTAGTGGATACTAATGTATTGATCATGATCGAGAACGCCCTGTTCAAGGCGCTGGCCGACCCCACCCGCCGCCATATCTTCGAAAAGCTGGCCGAGGGCGGGCAGCATGCCAGCGCGCTGCGCGAGGGCATGGCGATCAGCCAGTCTGCGATGTCCCAGCACCTGGCAGTGCTGCGCGATGCCGGACTGGTGCATGAGCAGCGCCAAGGCCGCTTCGTCCACTACGAGGTCGATCCGCGCGGGCTGGCCCACATCGGCCGCTGGTTGCAGCGCTACCGGGCCTACTGGCCGGCGCGGATGTCCGCACTGCAGAACCTGTTGGAGGAGATGGACTGATGGACGACGTTCTGAACGAAGCGGCTCCCGCCTTGGTGATGGAGCAACGGCTGCCAGCACCACCGGGACGGGTCTGGCGCGCACTGTGCGATCCAGCGCTGCGTGAGCGCTGGTTGCCTGCAGCCGATCTTGCCGACCCGCAGCCCTGCCTGTGCGAGGAAGGACGGGAGCTGGGGTTCCACTTGCGCGATGCGCAGCCCCCACATCTGCACAGCCTGGTGTGTTTCCAGCTGCGCGCGGATGACAGTGGGGGGACGGTGCTGACCATCGTGCATCGGCTCACCGACCTGCGCGCGCCGCTGCCGTTGGCCGCCAACGACGATCATCGCACCATGATGCGCGCGGCCTGAGGTGGCGCCTCAATCCCACCGGACAAGGAGCAGGCACATGCCGGACAGAATGCAGCTGGTACCGATGGTGGTGGAGCGCAGCGAGCGGGGCGAGCGCTCCTATGACATCTACTCGCGGCTCCTGCGCGAGCGCATCATCTTTCTCAACGGCGAAGTCGATGACGCCGTGTCGGCGCTGGTCTGCGCGCAGTTGTTGTTCCTGGAATCGGAAAACCCGGAGAAGCCGATCCATCTGTACATCAACTCGCCGGGTGGGGTGATCTCCAGCGGCCTGGCGATGTACGACACGATGCAATACATCTCGGCCCCGGTGCATACGCTGTGCATGGGCACCGCACGGTCGATGGGTTCGTTCCTGCTGATGGCCGGCGAGCCCGGTCACCGCGCGGCGTTGGCCAATGCCAGCCTGCACGTGCACCAGCCGCTGGGCGGGGTGCAGGGCCAGGCTTCGGACATCTTCATCCACGCCGAGGAAATGCAGCGCACCAAGCAGCGCATCACCCGGCTGTATGCGCAGCATTGCGGACGCAGTGTCGAGGAGGTCGAGCAGACCCTGGACCGCGATCATTTCATGAGTGCCGAGCAGGCATGCGAATGGGGCCTGATCGACCAGGTACTGGTACGGCGCGACGCGCACGCGGCCTGAGCCTGCCTCTGTAACCACCACATCCACGCTGTGCTGTATGTGCCGCGCGTTGCAGACGCACTCTATGCTGGTACGGTCTTCTGAAGTGGATGTGCGCCATGGCCCTGCATACCTGGTGGTGGTTCCTGGCCACGGTGTTTGTTCTGTGTGGCACGCCGGGGCCGAACATGCTGCATATCCTCGGCCGCAGCGTCGGACTCGGCTTCCGCGGCAGTGTGCCGGCGATGGCCGGCTGCCTGCTGGCGATGCTGCTGGTGCTGGCCGCGTCCGCTGCTGGCCTGAGCGCATTGCTTCATTCCTCGCCGATGCTGTTCGAAGTGCTGCGCTATCTGGGTGTGGCCTACCTGGCCTGGCTGGGCCTGAAGGCATGGCGCGATAGCTGCCGTCCCGCGCCTGCGGTGACGGTGGATGCCGCACTGCCGATGACGCCGACGCTTGGTGCCTGGACCGTGTTCCGTGGTGGCCTTCTGGTGGGCCTGAGCAATCCCAAGCTGCTGCTGTTCGCGGCGGCGTTCCTGCCGCAGTTCGTCGATCCGTCACGCGGCCAGGCACTGCAGTACAGCGTGCTGGTGGCCACCTTCGCCGCCTGCGAACTGTTCTGGTACGTGATGTATGCAGCCGGTGGCCATGGCCTGCGCCGCTGGCTGGCCAAGCCGTTTGCGCGACGCTGGTTCGAGCGGCTGGTGGGCAGCGTGTTCCTGGCGTTTGCCGTCGCGCTGCTGCGCTTCCGTCCGCGCTGATTCACGCCGCGCACGCGGCCTGTTCACGACTGCCGCATCGGCCACGGCCTAGCCTGATCATCCAGTACGCAGTCCCTGCGGGGAAAGGTTTGACATGATCAAGTGGGCCATCATCTTCGCCATCATCGGCGTCATTGCGGGCGTGCTCGGCTTCGGTGGCATTGCCGGTGCCGCGGTCGGCATCGCCAAGTTCCTGTTCTGGGCCGGCATCATCATCGCCGTGGTGCTGTTCCTGCTCGGCATGACCGTAGCGAAGAAGGTCAGCTAGCGTTGATCGCGCAGCAGCGTGCTCAATGTGCGCTGCTGCGCGAGAACAGATTGATCACCATTACACCGGCGCAAATCAGGCCGATGCCGATCAACGCGGGTGCATCCAGGCGCTGCTTGAACACTACCAGCCCGATCAGCGAGATCAGCACGATGCCGACGCCGGACCAGATCGCGTAGGCGATGCCGGTCGGAATCGACTTCATGGTCATCGACAACAGGTAGAAGCACAGCCCGTAGCCGACCAGCGCGCCCAGCGTCGGCGCCAGCCGGCTCATGCCGTCGGATGCCTTCAGCAGTGATGTGGCAATCACTTCCAGCACGATGGCGGCAGCAAGGTAGAGGTAGGGATTCATTGCGCGCTCCAGCTCACTGCGGGTCGCACAGTTTCAGGGCCTGCTCGGCCATGGCCAATGCGTTGGCACGTTCCTCCTCGTCCAGCGGACGCCCATAGGCCGTGGCCCAGTAGCCATCGGCAGCGCAGCGCGCCGCGTACAGCCGGGGATCGTTGGCTTCGCCGGCGAATTCGGCCAGCATCGCACGCTTCCAGGTGCGCCAATGCGCGAGCAGGGCCGGTTCCATCAGGTTGCCGAGGGTCAGGCCGATGTCGTTGTCCTGCTCCTGCTGCAGCAGATGCTCGAAATTGGCCTGCACATAGGCGCGGCTGAAACGGCCATGGCCTTCGGGATTCTCCTGCAGCAGGGCGCGTACCCGCGTTTCGAACTCGCCGATGAGCGCTCCGACGGCTTCATCCACCAGTGCCTGCTTGCTGCTGAAATGATGGAACAACGCACCCTTGCTGACACCAGCGGCCTGCGCGACGTCCTGCACGGTCAGCGCGGCCAGGCCGTTACGGCCGATCACTTCAATGGTGGCCTGCAGCAGTGACTGGCGCACGCTGTCGGGCGCCTTGCGGCGCGAACGGGAGGGGGATGCGGACATGGTGGGAAGAAACCGACTGGACGGTACGATTGTAGCGCAGGCCCGCTGTGTTGCCGCGCGCTGCCGGCCTGGACCGGCAGCGGAACCGTCATGCGTCGACGCGGGCGAAACGTGGTTGCGGTCCGTGCTCGCCGGGCACCTGCTCGACGAACATGGCGTACGGGCGTACCCACAGACCGCCTTCGCCATACAACGCGCGGTACAGCACCATCGGCTGCAGGGTCTCGCTGCTGCGGACGATGTCCAGCACTTCGTACTCGCCGCCCTTGAAGTGGCGGTAGCGGCCCGGGGCCAGGGTGGGGAGCGGACTGAGCTCAGCCATGGTGGGCGCGACTCACTTGCGCGCCGGGCTGGCCGGCTTTGCGCAATAGGCGTTGATGGCTTCGGCGGTGTTGGCCAGGCCCTGTGCCTGCGCCAGTTCCCACGGGCGTTCGCAACGCTGGCTGTGCTCGCACCACTGGTAGCCGGCCGAACCGATGCAGCCATGCGCATCGCGATCACCGCCGACCACCGGCGTGGCTGTCGCTTCGGCGTGCGTGGGTGCCTTGTCCGGGCTGGCGCAGGCGACCAGGACCAGTAGCGCGGGAATCAGAAGAAGGGATTTCATCGGCGGAGCTCCGTGCCTAAAGCAACAGTGTCGGCCGCAGGAAAAACGGCAGCAAGTGCTCAGTGCAGGGCGGCGCGGATCAGTTCCTCGATCAGCACCAGATAGCTGGCCACGAAGTAGAACTTCAGCAACGTCGAACGCTGCTGCGAGAAGAAGGTGCGCATGTGGAAGGGGCCCCTGTTGGTGACGGTAGTGTGAAGCTCTGTCAACTCCGTGACAAGGGTCACGAAAGGGATTCACTAAACGGCCTCAGGGATGTGAGGGCGGGGCGGTCTGACAGTCCGGCGCGGCATTTTCGTACAAATCTGATAGGCCATCCCGGAGGTGCTCGCTAGCCTGATGGTGTACCGGCACTCAGAGCCTTCCGCTGCCGGCGTGCCTTCATTCCGCAGGAGTCTTCCAATGGTCATTACCGTTCAATGCAACGCCCGGCACTGGTCCGTACTGGATCCGCAGGCGCATGACGCCACCCGTTATGCACGGGGCGCCGAGGCTTTCGATGTCGCTGCGGCGCGGGCCCTGGAGCACCACCGCCGTACCGGCCAGCGCAGCACGGTACGGGTCGAGGCGCTCGGCAATTCGGTGGACGCACTCCACGTCGGAAGTTGACACCACCGGCTGAGGCGCAGTCAGCCACGGTTGAGTTGTTTGAATGGGGAAAAACCGCCGTGGGGCGCCCCCCTGTGCGCCGCGCCACGAATCCCCGATGCTTGCGCCATCGTATTCATCCGGAGATCCCGATGGGCAAGGCACTCACCTGGCGCACCCTGGCCTGCACCCTGCTGCCAATGCTGGCGGCCGCGGGCGGCGCGCAGGCGCAGAGCTATGGTTACGGTTATGACGACGATCGCTACGGCGGTCGTGATGGCGGCGGCATCGTACGCTGCGAATCGATCAAGAACCGCAGCAATGAATGCCGCCTGGAAGGCCGTGCCCGGATGATCCGCCAGTTGTCGGGCTCGCCGTGCGTGGAAGGCGAGACCTGGGGACAATCGCGCTATGGTGTCTGGGTTACCCAGGGCTGTCGTGCCGAGTTCGTTGGTGAGTACCGCCGCGGCGGTGGCTGGGGTGGTGGCCATGGCAACGGCTGGGGCAATGGTGGCAATGGCTGGGGTGGGGGTGAGGTGATCACCTGCCATTCCAACGGTCATCGCCAGGAGTACTGCGATGCGCGCATCCGTCGTGGTGTGCGCCTGGTCCGCCAGGATTCGCGCAGCGCCTGCATCGAGGGCCAGACCTGGGGCTGGGACCGCCGTGGCATCTGGGTCAGCGACGGTTGCCGGGCGCAGTTCCAGGTGAATTGAGCACGCGCCTCGAAAATCAGAATAATCTGATACAGCTCACATTTTGAACGTCGTATCTTCTGCGATCAGGGCACCTCTGCGTGCCCCTGATCCGCCGCGATGAAGTCTGCCGTAACCGGCACGCCCGTCCCGCCACCGTCGATACGCTGCCTCAAGGAGTGAGCTGCATGTTGATCCGCCTGCAATGCGAGCAACGCCAATGGCGCGTGCTGCACCCGGACCGGCCGGAACCGATCGAGTTCCGCGATGGTGCCCGGGCCTACGATTTCGCTGAAACCCTTGCACGCCTCCACTTCGTCGACACCGGGCAGCGCGCTGCGGTGCGGGTGGAGGCCAGCGGCGCGTTCGTGGAAGCGGTCAGCTACGGCTGAGAGCTGGGGCTCCCTGATCTGTCCCCACGCATGGCGTGGATCGACCCCTGTTCCGCAGTGGATCCACGCCATACGTGGATCCACTGGGTGGTGACCGGTCTCAGCCTGCCGCGCTGAGCGGCGGGGTCCCGGCAGCCAGCTGCGGCCAGCGCTTGAGTACCGCCGCGCGGATGCCTGCGGCGTCGATGCCGGCTTCGGCCAGCAGGTCCTCGCGGCTGGCGTGGTGCTGGTAGCTGTCGGGCAGGCCCAGGTGCAGGATCGGGCGCAGCACGCCTTCGGCATTGAGCAGCTCACCGACGCCGGAGCCGGCGCCACCGGCCACCACGTTGTCTTCGATCGTCACCAGCCCCTCGTGCTGGGCGGCGACAGCCAGCACCAGCTCGCGGTCCAGCGGCTTGATGAAGCGCATGTTGACCACGCTCAGGCCCAGTTCGCGGCCAACCTGTTCGGCGGCGGCCACGGTGCTGCCGAAGGCGAGCAGGGCGATACGACTGCCCTGCAGGCGCAACTCGCCCTTGCCGATCGGCAGGGTGGACAGGTCGGTGCCGGCAGCCACGCCGGTGCCGGTGCCGCGCGGATAGCGCACGGCGGCTGGGCCCGGGTGCTGCAGGCCGGTGCTGAGCATCTGCCGGCACTCGGCCTCATTGGATGGCGCCATCACCACCATGTTCGGAACGCAGCGCAGGAAGCTCAGGTCGAGGTTGCCGGCATGGGTCGCACCGTCCGGGCCGACCACACCGGCGCGGTCAATGGCGAACAGAACATCCAGGTCCTGGATGGCCACGTCATGCACCAACTGGTCGTACGCGCGCTGCAGGAAGGTCGAATAGATCGCCACCACCGGCTTGCCCCCCTGGGTCGCCATGCCGGCGGCCAGCGTGACCGCGTGCTGTTCGGCAATCGCCACGTCGAAGTAGCGCTGCGGGTATTCCTTGCTGAAACGCACCAGGCCGGAGCCTTCGCGCATCGCCGGGGTGATGCCGTACAGGCGCGGCTCGGCGGCGGCGGCATCGCACAGCCAGTCGCTGAACACGTCGGTATAGGTGGGCTTCTTGGCGCCAGCCTTGGCCACCAGGCCCTTGTCCGGATCGAACGGACCCACCGCGTGGTAGCCGATCTGATCGCCTTCGGCCGGCTCGTAGCCCTTGCCCTTTGTCGTCATCACGTGCAGCAGCTTCGGGCCCTTGGAGGCGCGCAGCGTCTTCAGCGTGGACAGCAGGGCGGGCATGTCGTGGCCATCGATCGGGCCGGTGTAGTGGAAACCCATTTCCTCGAACATCGTGGACGGCACGAACATGCCCTTCCAGTGTTCTTCCCAGCGCTTCACGAAGCGCGCCGGGTTGTTCTTCTTGTCGCCGAGGATCTTCTTGCCGCCTTCGCGCAGTGCATTGAGCGTGCGGCTGCCGGTAGCACGGCCGAGCATCTTGGTCAGGCCGCCGACCGCCTCGGAGATCGACATGTTGTTGTCGTTGAGGATCACCAGCAGATTCGGTTCCGGCTCCATGCCGCCGGCGTGCATCAGCGCTTCGAAGGCCATGCCGGCGGTCATCGCACCGTCACCGATCACTGCAACGACCTGGCGGTTGTCGCCTTCGGACTGGCGAGCGATGGCCATGCCGAGCGCGGCCGAGATCGAGGTCGACGAATGGCCGACGCCGAAGGTGTCGTACTCGCTCTCTTCACGCTTCGGGAACGGCGCCACGCCGTCCTTCTGCTTGACGGTGTGGATCTCGTCGCGGCGACCGGTCAGGATCTTGTGCGGGTAGGTCTGGTGACCGACGTCCCAGACCAGCTGGTCCTGCGGGGTCTGGTACAGGTAGTGCAGGGCCACGGTGAGCTCGATCACGCCCAGGCCGGCGGCGAAGTGGCCGCCGCTCTTGCCCACCGATTCGATGAGGTAGGCGCGCAGTTCGTCGGCGACCGCCCTCAATTCGGATTCGTCGAACGTGCGCAGGTCATCCGGTGTCTGGATGCGCGCGAGGCGGGGATAGCGGGCAGAGTCGATCATCATGTTCGCACTTGTTCTGAACGCCCATTTTCGCCCTCAAACGGGGGTGGGGCAAGCAAACGCCGCCGGCCGTGACAGGACGGTGAGGGTTGCATTTTCGGCGATTCAGGTGCTCAGTTTTGACCGCTTCGGCAATTGCGCCTTCAGGAAGGCCATCTGGTCGGCCAGGATGTTGCGGTTGGACAGGATCAGATGCTCGATCCAGCTGGGCCGGTAAGGCACCGCCAGCAGTGGCATTCCGGCCTGCTGCGGGGTGCGGTCGCTCTTGCGCGAGTTGCAGTGGAAGCAGGCGGTGACCACGTTTTCCCAGCAGTCCAGGCCGCCCTTGGACAGCGGCATGACGTGGTCGCGGGTGAGCGTGGGGCGGTTGAACTGCTGGCCGCAGTACATGCACAGGTGGGCGTCGCGGGCGAACAGGGCCGGGTTGGTCAGGTTCGGCGTCGGGTCGATCGCGCGGGAGCGGGCGTGGCCGCGCGCGGCGATGATCGGGTGCAGGTCCATCCCGCTCTGCAGGCCGCTGAAGCGGTTTGTGCCGCCGTGGATGTGCAGGCAGGGATCGCCGAGTGTCCAGGCGACGGCTTCGCGGGCGTAGAGGCACGCCGCATCCTGCCAGGTGATCCAGTCCAGTACGCGTCCGTGGGCATCAAGCGAGAGCAGCCGGACCGAACCGGGGCGATGCAGCGTCGTGGCGTTGGGCGATGCTTCGGCGCCCGGAGCAGAAAACGGAGCTCCGGCTTCGATCAGACCCAAGCGTGTAGTGTCTGTCTCCATCGGGAGAACAGCTTATACCTGAATCATTGCGATTTGGGTATCGCCCTGTGGGCGAAACCCAAATCGCAAGATTCAGGTCCGCGCATTCCTCCTATCCCCCGCACCTGTCGGTGCGCCCCCCTTAACAAAGGGGGGCTCTTCTCCAGAGGGATTTCGGTGGTTTTCATCCACGCATGACGTGGATCTACGCAGATCGCGGGGAACTGTCAGAGGCGGGGAGGTGTGGGTTGGCAGGACCGTTGGCGCCATGGGCCCGAGGCATGCCTCGGGCGGGTTGGGCAGGACGCCCCAACCCCGGTCTTGCCGTGTGCGCAGGACAGCGCACACGAGCAAGGCGCCATCGAGCCCCCAAGGGTGAGGGTGCTTTGCTTGCGAAGCACTGCTTCGCAAGCGCCCGAACGCACAGCCGCCAGCGGCTGGGCCGGACCGCGGAGCGGGGTTTACGGCGTGTCCTGCCAGCCCACACCGCCCCGCCATCCACCGGGATGCAGCTGTTGCTTTTGCGGTTGCCGGCCAGCGGCCGGCGCAACCGCGGGTGCCCGGCTCAGGCGCCGAAGCGCTCGTCGTCCATCGCCATCAGCGGGGCGGCGCCGGCCTGGATGGCGGCGGCATGGCTGAGCGTGCGCGGCAGCACGCGGGCGAAGTAGAACCGCGCGGTCTCGCGCTTGCCCTGGGCGAAGGCGGCGCCGTGCGCGCTGGCATCGGCGGCGGCCACGCTGCGGGCCCACCAGTAGGCCAGAACCACGTAGCCCGAATAGAACAGGTAGTCGTAGCTGGCCGCACCCAGTTCGTCCGGGTTGGCGGCCGCGCGCTGCAGCACGTCCAGGGTCAGCTTGCTCCATTCGGTGGCCTTTGCGCGCAGCGGGCCGATGAACTCGGCCAGCGCTTCGTTGCCCTCGTGTTCCTTGGCGAAGGCTTCGATCTCGGCCAGCATCAGCTTCAGGCCGGCGCCCTGGCTGGACGCGGTCTTGCGGCCGATCAGGTCCAGTGCCTGGATGCCGGTGGTGCCTTCATAGAGCGTGGTGATGCGGGCGTCGCGCGCCAGCTGCTCCATGCCGTGCTCGCGGATGTAGCCGTGGCCACCGAAGCACTGCAGGGCGTTGTAGGTGTTCTCGATACCCCACTCGGTCTGGCAGGCCTTGGAGATCGGGGTGAGGAAGCTTACCAGGGTGTCGGCGCGCTCGCGCTCGGCGGCGTCCTCGGCATGGTGGGCGACATCGATCAGGGTGGCAGCGTGCAGGGCCAGCAGGCGGCTGCCCTCGACCAGTGACTTCACGGTCAGCAGCATGCGGCGCACATCCGGGTGCACCAGGATCGGGTCGGCCGGCTTGTCCGGGAACTTGGCGCCGCTGAGGGCGCGCGACTGCAGGCGCTCACGGCTGTACTTCAGCGCGTTCTGGTAGGCGCGCTCGGACAGGCCAATGCCCTGCAGGCCCACACCCAGACGCGCGGTGTTCATCATGGTGAACATCGCCTGCAGGCCCTTGTGCGGCTGGCCGACCAGGTAACCCTGCGCACCATCGAAGTTCATCACGCAGGTGACCGAACCCTTGATGCCCATCTTGTGCTCGATCGAGCCGCAGCGCAGTGCATTGCGCTCGCCGACGTTGCCATCGCGGTCAACCTTGAACTTGGGGGTGACGAACAGCGAGATGCCCTTGGCGCCCGGAGGGGCGTCAGGCAGCTTGGCCAGCACCAGGTGCACGATGTTGCCGGTCAGGTCGTGCTCGCCAGCGGTGATGAAGATCTTGGTGCCGGTGATCGCGTAGCTGCCATCGGCATTCGGCTCGGCCTTGGTCTTGAGCAGGCCCAGGTCGGTGCCGCAGTGCGGCTCGGTCAGGCACATCGTGCCGGTCCAGCGGCCTTCGATCAGCGGCTTGAGGAAGGCTTCGTGCTGCCAGGCTTCGCCGTGCTGCTTCAGCGCTTCGATGGCGCCGTGCGAGAGCAGCGGGAAGTTGCCCCACGCCAGGTTGGCGGCGTTGATCATTTCGTTGAGCGGCACGCCTAAGGTGTGCGGCAGGCCCTGGCCGCCCAGCTCCGGCGAGGCGGTCAGGCCGGTCCAGCCGCCATCGACGAACTGGTCGTAGGCCTGCTTGAAGCCGGGCGGGGTGGTCACTTCACCGGTGGCCTGGTCGAGCACGCAGCCGATCTCGTCGCCGACGCTGTTGAGCGGGGCCAGCACGGTGGCGCTGAAGCGGCCGGCTTCTTCCAGCACGGCATCGACCACGTCGGCGGTGGCGTCGGTGAAGCCCAGGCGGGCGAACAGGGGCTCGACCTTGAGCACATCGTGCAGGGCGAAACGGAGGTCGGAAAGCGGGGCGGTGTAGCTGCTCATCGGTACGTCTCGATTTGATCAGGGACAGGGGGAGCGGCGCCGGGCGCCGCGGCGGAAAGCGGGAGTCAGCGCAGCACGCCCGGCAGGCCCGGGGCCTGGTTGAGGGTGCTGCGGCTGCTGATGTCGAAGCTGCGCTGCTTCTTTTCCTGCGGCGTGGCCGCCACCGTTCCCTTCAGGCCGTAAGCCAGGGTGCGGTTGCTGGCCAATGCGTCGGCCACCACCAGGCGTGCGGCCGAGCTGGGCACGAGGTCGACATTGATGACATCGGCCGAGGTGCCGCCGATGGAGATGCCCGGCTTGGCCTGCAGGGTGCCGGCGTCGCTGTCGCCGACGGTCAGCGCCAGCGCGACGTCATCGAAGGTCATGGGCATGGAGCTGTAGTTCTGCAGGCGCAGGGCCACGGTCCAGTTGCCGTCGGCGCGCACGGTCAGCTGCTGCAGGCTGGCCGCCGGTTCCGAAACACGCTTGACGATGCCGTTGTTGCAGGCAACAAGGGCGAGGGTGCACAGGACGATCAAGGCGATACGGAAACGGTGGAGCATGGGCGCAGGTCCTCTGGAGGGGTGCGTTGGATAAGCATACTACGGCGTATGGTCGTTTGGATCGCCTGTGGCGACCCGTCGCAGAGGGTAGCGCGTGAAGATGGCGGCCGGGCGTGCGCAGCGCCGGATGGCGCACGCGTGGTGCGCTGGATGCCGGGCGGTTCAGTCGGCGGGCGTATCGCGAATCGGGGCCATCAGGCGCAGTGGGCCGAGGTCGTAGCCCATGGCTTCGGCTTTTTCTTTCAGCTGTTCGAACCGGGCGCGATCCATTTCCGGCAGGCGCGAGAGAATCCACAGGTACTTGCGGTCCGGTTCACCGACCAACGCCCACTGATAGTCCGGATCCAGTGCCAGGACCCAGTAGTCGGCCCAGACCAGCGGCACCCAGCTCAGCCAGTCCGGCACGAAGCGCACTTGCAACTGGCCGGGATGGCCGGCGACCGGGCGTGCTACGCCTTCGGCAACCACACGTTCTCCGTCGCCGTTGCGGCAGGCGTTGGTGACACTGATGCGGCCATCGCGGCGCAGCCCGTAGTTGGCGGTGATCTCGCCGACGCACTGCTTCTGGAACGACACCGGAAGATGCGCGATCTCGTGCCACTGGCCGGCATAGCGATCGATGTCCAGCATGTCGACCGCGCGCACCGGCTCGGCGGCGATCACCGGCAGGGCGGCCAGCAGCAGGCAGGCGAGCAGGGCGGGGCGCAGAGGCATCGGCGTACTCCGTTCAGGAGTCCTGAGCTTAGGCGAGCGGCCAAGGCCACGTGTAAAGGTTCCATGCGCCGGCAACCATTGCCGCCGACTGTTGCAACTACCGCTCGAACGGGCGTTGACTGCGCTCGTCGCCGTCAAAGGTAAGCGTTCGCGTATGCAGCGTGCCGCTGTTCATATCCCATTTGAAGGTGTCCAGCCCTCCGCCGCCGGTTCCCTTGGAATGCAGGCGTACTGCGCCGCGGGTCAGATTGTCGGTCAGCAGCAGTTGCGCGGAGCCGTCGGCGTCCACACGGAGTCCGGCCCGGTCCCGCCAACGGTCCTCGTCCTGTCCCTTCGGGGCATCCAGGGCGAGAGCGACGCTGTCGTCCTCGAATGTACTCAGGCCGCCTCGCTCGGCGCCGGAAGCATCGAAAATCAGGATGCCCGCGGCGCGGCTTCGTCGCCCGTCTTCTGCGCTGTCCTGGCCAATCTCCACCCGCACCACGCCGTGCTCGTCGAGTACCTGCAGCTGCCGCGTGCTCAAATGATCGACGTGTAATGGGGCATCGCGCTGCGAAAGCAGCCAGGCCGTGACTGCGGCCAGGCCCAGCAACAACACGGACAGCCCGGCAACCAGCCAGTGCAGGCGTCGCAGCGATTGCTGCAGTTGGGGTAGAGAAGGTGCGTCATCCATGTCATCAGTGCTCCATGCAGTGAACCAAGGACGGTACTACAGAGCCGGCAGGCACGGTCGCGCAAAAAAAAAGACCTGCATTTCTGCAGGTCTCTGAAGATGGTGGCCGAAGACGGAATCGAACCGCCGACACGGGGATTTTCAATCCCCTGCTCTACCAACTGAGCTACTCGGCCAAATTGTGTGGCAACCGTCATCAAACCCGGTTTCCGGAAAAAAAAGACCCGCATTTCTGCAGGCCTTCGAAAGTGGTGGCCGAAGACGGAATCGAACCGCCGACACGGGGATTTTCAATCCCCTGCTCTACCAACTGAGCTACTCGGCCACATGTTTCGTTGCAGCGAGGTCGCTGCCAAGGACGCGTATATTACGGAGGTCGGCTGCCTTCGGCAAGCGTTTTGCCAAGATTTCTTCACATTGCCGTCTGCGTGCTCGCAAGTGCTTGATCCTCCGTCGTGGGGCGGGGCGTGGTCAGTCGATCATCGTCTGCGGTGGAAATCAGCAGATCGCCGCGATCGTCAAAGCTGCAAGGGCAAGGGCTGCGCCGGACCCGTGCCGCGCCGGTCCATGGAACGCTGTTTTCGTGGCCGCCATCGGGGATGGCTGCGGCGTAGTGTCGGCACTCCTTTCCTGATGCTGGCAACAGCAGAGACCTGGCCATGTCCGATTCCTCGACCACCTCCCGCATCGTGCTTGCGTCGCGTCCGCAGGGGGCGCCAAGTGCAGCCAATTTCCGCCTGGAACAAGTTGCGTTGCCGACATTGGCCGCTGGCGAGGTGCTGCTGCGCAACCGCTACCTGTCGCTGGACCCGTACATGCGGGGACGCATGGACGAGGGCCCGTCGTACGCCGCGCCGGTGGCGGTGGGCGCGGTGATGGAAGGGCAGACCGTGGCCGAGGTGTTGCAGTCGAACGCCGAGGGCGTAGCCACAGGTGAGCTGGTGCTGGCACCGGGTGGCTGGCAGACCCACGCGGTGCTGCCGGCCAAGGCACTGGGGCGCCGGCTGGATCCGGCCGGGCTGCCGCTGAGTACGGCGCTGGGGGTATATGGCATGCCCGGCTTCACCGCCTATTCCAGCCTGCATGAAATCGCCCGTTTGAAGGCGGGCGAGACATTGGTGGTGGCTGCCGCGACCGGGCCGGTGGGTGCGACCGTGGCGCAGCTGGCCAAGCTGCAGGGCGCGCGCGTGGTCGCCATCGCCGGTGGCGAAGCCAAGCGCGCTTACCTGCAGACGTTGGGGGTGGACGTGGCGCTGGATCATCGCGCCGCTGATTTCGCCGCGCAGCTGCGCGCAGCGGTTCCTGCGGGTATCGACGTGTATTTCGAGAACGTGGGCGGGCACGTGCTGGATGCAGTGCTGCCGCTGCTCAACGACTTTGCCCGCGTTCCGGTGTGCGGCACCATCGCCACCTACAACGAGCGCGGCGTCGAGCAGCCCGGTCCGGACCGGTTGCCCGCACTGTTCAGCCAGATTCTGCGCCAGCGCCTGACCGTGCGCGGTTTCATCGTGCACGACTTCAACCACCTGTGGCCGGACTTCGAACGCGAGATGCCGCAGTGGCTGCGCGATGGCCGCATCCAGTACCGCGAGGATGTGGTGGAAGGGCTGGAGAATGCGCCGGAGGCGTTCTTCGGGCTGCTGAAGGGGCACAACTTCGGCAAGCTGGTGGTGAAGCTGGATTGAGGGCTTGGCGGTGTGCCGACCAAGGTCGGCACCTACCGGAAGCTGGGCGTGCCGACCAAGGTCGGCACCCACGTCAGACAGTCGAGGCCTTTTCCCGGCGCAGCAGTTCGCGCTTGCGCGCTACACCCCACGCATAGCCGGACAGGTCCCCATCGCGACGTACGACGCGGTGGCAGGGAACTGCCACCGCCAGCGGGTTGCTTGCGCATGCACGTGCTACGGCACGGCTCGAGCGGGGCGCGCCGATGCGTGCGGCGACATCCGCATACGACGCGGTCTGCCCGCGCGGAATCTGCTGCAGCGCCTGCCATACCCGTTGCTGGAACGCGGTGCCGCGGATGTCCAGCGGCAGCGTGGCGCCCCGCGTGGGATCCTCGACCAGGCCCACCACCTGTGCCACCAGTTGTTCATAGCCCTGGTCGGCGCCGACCAGTTCGGCCTGGCGGAAGCGTTGCTGCAATGATTGCAGCAGCGTCTCCGGATCGTCGCCGAGCAGGATCGCGACCACGCCGGTGGCACTGCTGGCCACCAGCACGCTGCCCAGTGAACTTTCGGCAAGCGCGAAGTGGATGACTTCGCCACGCCCCCCTGCGCGCCATTGCTTGGGAGTCATGCCCAGCAACTTCGGTGCGTTCTCGTAGAAACGCCCGCTGGAACCGAAGCCGGCATCGTGGAAGGCGTCGGTGATGCGTTCCTGCTGTTGCAGCCCGGTGCGCAGGCGATCGGCGCGCAGCGCGGCAGCGTACTGCTTCGGGGTCAGCCCGGTGGCCTCCTTGAACAGGCGGTGCAGGCGGGTCGGGCTGCAACCCGCGATCCCGGCCAGTTCCTGCAGCGAGGGTTCGTCGAGGCTGTCCTGCAGGTAGCGGCAGATGCGTTCGACGCGGGCATCGAGGGCGGTGGTGGCGGTACTGTCCATGGCCGGATTCTGGCACGCGCCGGTGCTGCGGAAACTCCGTTTCCTGCACCGATGGGCCAGGCCCGGAAACGGAGTGTTGGTAGGGGAGAGGCGCGGCATCGTGGCGGCCACTTCACAACCGGTACCACGACCATGCGCCTGAACAACAAGATCGCTCTCATCACCGGTGCCAGCGCCGGCATCGGCCGCGCCAGCGCCCTGCGCTTCGCTGCCGAAGGGGCAAAGCTGGTGCTCAACGCACGGCGGCCGGAGCCGCTGCAGGCGCTGGCCGAGCAGATTCGCGCCGCCGGTGGCGAAGCCGTGGTACATGCCGCCGACGTGGCCGACCCGGGTACGGCGCAGGCGCTGGTCGATCTGGCCCAGCAGTCATTCGGCGGCCTGGATATCGCCCTCAACAATGCCGGCATGCTTGGCCCGGGCGTGCCGGCGGCGGAGTTCCCGGTGGACGCCTGGCGCGAAGTGATGGCGACCAATCTGGATGCCGCCCTCCATGCGGCACGCGCGCAGTTGCCGGCACTGCTGGCGCGCGGCGGCGGCTCGCTGGTGTTCGTGGGTACCTTCGTCGGCCACACCGTGGGATTCCCGGGCATGGCGGCCTATGCGTCGAGCAAGGCCGGGTTGATCGGCCTGAGCCAGGTGATCGCTGCCGAATACGGCGCGCGCGGCGTGCGCAGCAACGTGCTGCTGCCCGGTGGCACCGATACCGAGATGGGGCGGCAGGCCGCACCCACCGGCGATGCCCGCGACTTCGTGCGCTCGCTGCACGCACTGAAGCGCATGGCCGAGCCGGAGGAGATCGCCAACGCGGCGCTGTTCCTGGCCAGCGATGAAAGCAGTTTCGTTACCGGAACCGCGATGCGTGTGGAAGGTGGGGTGTCGATCACACGTACCTGAGCGGGGTCAGGAGCGTGGCGCGTAGCGGATACCGCTGCTGGCCATGAAGCCTTTCGGATCGAAACGGGCCCAGGCTTCGCCCCAGCCGAACCGGGCGTGGCCGCCGGCCAGCTTGCGACCCAGCGCCGCACCCAGGGTGCGGCGCATGAAGGCGACTTCGGCATCGATCGCGGCCTGGGTCGGCCAGCCGTCTTCCAACGTTGCACCGGGTAGATCGACGCCCATTGTCACCATGTCGAGCTGTTGCCCGTGGAAGCACAGGCTGATGCCAGCGGGCGCACCGCCCAGGCTGAGCTGGTGCAGGCTGAGCCAGTGATAGCCGGTGCCGACATCGCGCTCTCCTCGCATCAGCGTGGCAAAGGCGACACGCGCCTCATCCCGTGGCAGGGTGGGGCCGATCAGTGTCGGCAGGTTGCCGAGCTGGATGCTGCCCTTGGTCGCATCGAGGAGCATCGGCAACGCGTGGGCTGCGTGCTGGGCAGAAGAGGGCATGGCATACCGGTGGGCGTGGTGCCCCGGATTCTGGCTGCGCGGGGCCGTGGCGGCAAGCCCGTGCCTGCACATGACGTTGGCGCAGGACTGACCTGCGGCTTACCCGGCAACCTCTAGCGTGGTGGGCAACGTGGGCCCGCCGCCGGCGTGGGAGATTTCGATGAACGAGCGAGACAAGGATCAGGACCCGAAGCAGGGCATCCAGGAAAGCCGCCAGGACAGGAAGCAGGACGATGTGGCCAAGCAGCGGCCGGGGCAGCGCGATCAACAGGTGCGCGATAGGCACTCGCGCAGTCCACATCGCAAGGATGGCGGTGAGGAGCCGGCCTGAGCCCCGGGTGCTGAAAAGAAAAAACCCGCAGATCATGGAGATCTACGGGTTCTTCTGAATAGTGGTGGAGCCAAGGAGGATCGAACTCCTGACCTCGTCATTGCGAACGACGCGCTCTCCCAGCTGAGCTATGGCCCCACGGCAGGCTTTCAGTGTAGCGCCGCCTGCCGGGCTTGCCAAGCGCCGGGCCGGAACGGCGGCAGGCGTGGATCTGCCGCCGCCTCCAGCCGGTTCAGGCCAGCGACTGGCGTAGCAGGGCGCCCGCGCGCTGTACCGCCACGCCGGTGGAAACAGCCACGCCCTGCAGGTGGATGCAGGCATGGATCATCCCCGGCAGCCGTTCCAGCGTGCAGTCGACACCCGCAGCCTGCAGGCGATGCGCGTACTGCTCGGCTTCGTCGCGCAGCGGGTCGTGTTCGCAGCTGAGTACGGAGGCTGGCGCCAGCCCCTGCAGGTCTGTTGCGTGCGCGGGCGAGGCCAGTGACGGCGGCTGATCCAGACTACCCAGATAGGCCTGCCAGCAGCGCTGCATCAGTTCGGCGCTGAGGTAGTAGCCCGCGGCGTAGTCGCGGTAGGAATCGCTGCCCATGCCGGCATCCAGCGCCGGGTACAGCAGCAACTGGTGGCACGGTTGCGGCAGGCCGAGATCGCGCAGCAGCAGGCAGCAGGCGGCGGCCAGATTGCCACCGGCGCTGTCGCCACCGATCGCCAATCGCTGCGGGTCCAGGCCGAGGCGCTCGGCGTTGTCCTGCAGCCACGACCAGGCGTCGGCGACGTCATGCAGTGGAACCGGGAACGGGTGTTCCGGCGCCAGCCGGTAGCCCACGGCCACAATCACGCAGCCGCTGGCATTGGCCAGCGCACGGCAGGGGCCGTCATAGACCGCCAGCGAACACTGGAACCAGCCGCCACCGTGGGCGAACAACAGGGCCGGCGCCGGCCCGTCGGGCAGGCCTTCCGGTGTGTAAAGGCGGACCTCCAGCGCCTGCCCGTCGCGTGCGATCACCGCATGTTCGATTACACGCGCAACCGGCTGCGGCGCACCCTGCAACTGTGGCAGCGCGCTCTCGCTGATCGCCCGCAGTTCGCGCAGCTCCTCCGGCAGCGGATGCGCCGCGACGGCGTCGACAAACTGCTGCAGCGCCGGTTCAAGCTGCATGGCGCACCTCCTGCAGGAACGGCAGAAGCTGCGCCAGGAACGCCTGCGGCGCTTCTTCCATGATAAAGTGGCCGCAGCCCGGCACGATGCTGCCGCGCACGTTGTCGGCGTGCGGTTGCAGGGTCAGCATCGGCGCATCGGCGGTGGCGTGCTCGGCGCCGATGGCCAGCACCGGCATCGCCAGCCGGCGCTGTGCACGTTCCTTGTTCTGGCGGATGGTTTCCGGGATCGCGCGGTACCAGGCGAAGCCGGCCCGCAGTGCGCCGGGGCGGCTGTAGGCGGCGATGTAGGTGTCGGCAGCCACCGCGTCACGGCGGTACGACCAGCGGTCGAACATGAACTCCAGGTAGGCGCGTTCGCGGCCACTGATCAGTGCTTCAGGCAGGTCCGCGACCTGGTTGAACATGAAGTGCCAGAGGAAGATGTTGTCGGCCGGGGCAGCGAAGATGCCCGGTTCCGGCGCCAGGCCGGGAATCACCGCTTCGGTAACCGCCAGCTGGCGCACCGCCTGCGGCTGGTCGCTGGCCAGTGCATAGGCAATCCACATACCGATGTCATGTCCGACTACCTGGTAGCGCTCGTGGCCCAGCGCCTGCATGGTCTGGTGCAGGACGGCGGCGGCACTGCCGGTGTCGTAGCCGTGGCTGGGGCGATCGGATTCGCCGATGCCCGGCGGATCGACCGCGATGGCTTCGAAGCCGGCTTCGGCCAGGGCGTGCAGCACATGGCGCCAGGCGTACCAGGTCTGCGGCCAGCCGGGAATCAGCAATACGGGTTCACCGTGACCCGCGGACACGCAATGCACGCGCTGGCCGTCGATGCGCAGGTAATGGTGGCGCAGGGGAGCGTCGCCGGCAGCGCCAGCGGAAAGAGAAGTGGTCATGAGGGAGTGCTCCGTTGGGGCTCAGGCGATGCCGAGCATCTGCTGCATCTGCGCGGTGCTGATCGGTGCACCGGCGAAGTCGTCGAAGATCTTGTCGGTGACCGGAATGATGTGGTCGTGGATGAATGCAGCGCCTTCGCGCGCGCCGGCTTCCTGGTCCTTCAGGCAGCACTCCCATTCCAGCGTCGCCCAGCCCTGGTAGTCGTACTGGGCCAGCTTGGAGAAGATCGACTTGAAGTCGACCTGGCCGTCGCCCAGCGAGCGGAAGCGGCCGGCGCGCTCGGTCCAGTCGGCGTAGCCGCCATAGATGCCCTGGCGGCCGCTGGGGCGGAACTCCGCATCCTTGACGTGGAACATGCGGATCAGCGGGTGGTAGATGTCGAGGTACTGCAGGTAGTCGAGCTGCTGCAGCACGAAGTGGCTGGGATCAAACAGGATGCGGCAGCGCTCGTGCTGGCCGACGCGCTCGAAGAAGCGCTCGAAGCTGGTGCCGTCGTGCAGGTCTTCGCTGGGATGGATCTCGTAGCAGAGGTTGATGCCATTGTCCTCGCAGCTGTCGAGAATCGGCCGCCAGCGGCGGGCCAGTTCATCGAAGGCGGCATCGATCAGGCCCGGCGGGCGCTGCGGGAACGGGAACAGGTAGGGCCAGGCGAACGAGCCGGAGAAGGTGCCCATGTCCTGCAACCCAAGACGGCGCGAGGCGCGAGCGGCCAGGTGCAGCTGCTGCTGTGCCCATTCCGAGCGGGCCTGCGGATTGCCGCGCAGTGCTTCCGGCGCGAAGCCATCGCAGAGTTCATCGTAGGCCGGATGCACGGCCACCAGCTGGCCGAGGATGTGGGTGGTCAGCTCACTGACCTGCAGGCCGTGCTCGGCCAGGGTGCCACGGATGTCGTCGCAGTAGTCCTGGCTGTCGGCGGCGGTGGCCAGGTCGAACAGGCGTGCATCCCACGCGGGAATCTGCAGCGCCTTGAAATCGTGGCCGGCGGCCCACGCGGCAATGCTGGCAAGTGAGTTGAACGGGGCCTGGTCGCCGGCGAACTGCGCCAGGTGCAGGCTGGGGCCCTTGAGGGTCTGCATGTGTTGCTCCAATTATTTGTCGGTCGACAAAGAATAGGCGCGACTCTCGCGATGGTCAACACCCGCGTTACACTGCGCGCCTCACTGGAGCAGGCAGGCAGATGGCAGGGCGACCGCGCGAATTCGACAGGGACCAGGCGTTGCGCAAGGCGATGCTGCTGTTCTGGCAGCACGGCTATGAAGGCACGTCGATGTCGGCACTGGTCGAAGCACTGGGCATTGCCTCTGCACGCATCTACGCCGCGTTCGGCAGCAAGGAGCAGTTGTTCCGCGAAGCCGTGGCGCTGTACGAAGAAGGCGAGGGCGGTTTCGCGCCGCGCGCGCTGGAGCAGGCAACATTGCGTGAGGCGATCGGTTCGATGCTGCGCGAGGCGGTGATGACCTACACCCGTCGCGGGCGCCCGCATGGTTGCCTGGTGGTGTCCTCGGCCAGCAGCGTGTCGCCCGATGGCGAAGGCGTGCGGGACTGGCTGGCCAGTCATCGTCGCCAGCGCACGGCGGCGATCATCGCGCGGCTGCAGCAGGCGCAGGCCGAGGGGGAGCTGGCCGACGACGCGGAGGTGCAGGCGCTGGGCGACCACTTCGCCACGGTGCTGCATGGCATCTCGGTGCAGGCGCGTGATGGCATCAGCCGCGAGCGCCTGCTGGCGATGGTCGATGTCGCGTTGACCCCGCTGCCCTGAGTCAAGCCTTCAGGGCGTGCGGAATGCCCTGTAACTGTGCCGAAAGCGCTTGTTTCGCCGGGTTTGGGTGCTGCGCAACGAAATCGTAACAATTTGGGGGATAATGGCCGCTTGCGCAGTTTTCCTCCTTTTTGCCGCCCGGCCCGCGCAGGCCGCTCGGACGCCTCCTCAGAGCACTGCATGCCCTCCCATACCGATTCCCGCCGCCTGTCGGGTCTGTCGTCTTCCCTTGTTTCCTTCCGCCGCCACCCGCTGGCACTGGCCTGTGCCGGCCTGGCCCTGGTCGGCAGCTTCGGTGCCGCTGCGCAGGACAGCGCGCCGACCCCCACCGGGCTGGACACGATCACCGTGACCGCCGAACACCGTGAGCAGAACCTGCAGGAAGTGCCGGTTTCGGTCGGTGTGGTGCAGGGCGAGCGCATGCGCGACTTCACCGCTGGCGGCGACGACACCCTGCTGGCGCTGTCCGGCCGCGTGCCGAGCCTGTATGCGGAAACCACCACCGGCCGCATCTTCCCGCGCTTCTACATCCGCGGCCTGGGCAATATCGACTTCTACCTGGGCGCCTCGCAGCCGGTGTCGATCATCCAGGACGACGTGGTGCTGGAACACGTGGTGCTGAAGTCCAATCCGGTCTATGACGTGGACCAGGTGGAAGTGCTGCGCGGCCCGCAGGGCTCGCTGTTCGGTCGCAACACCACTGCTGGCATCGTCAAGTTCGACACCCTGAAGCCGACCCAGGACTACACCGGCCGCGTCAGCGCCAGCTACGCCACCTACAACAGCGTGTCGATCGACGGCGGCTTCGGCGGCCCGATCAACGACATCGCCTCGTTCCGCGTGTCGGCCCTGTACCAGCACCGCGACGACTACGTCGACAACACCTACAAGGGCCCGAGCGCCGACGGCACGGTCAGCCCGAAGAAGAACGCCATGGGCGGCTTCGATGACCGCAACGTGCGCGCGCAGCTGCTGCTGACCCCGAGCGACCAGTTCTCGATCCTGGCCTCGGCCCATGCTCGTGATTACGAAGGTACCTCGACCCTGTTCCTGCGCGGTGCGCTGACCAAGGGCTCGAACAAGACCGACGTGCCGCGCGACAAGGTTGCCTACGACGAAGCCGACAACAATCCGCAGGCCTACAAGACCTACGGCGGCTCGGTGAAGGCACGTTACGACTTCGGCGCGATCGACTTCACCTCGATCACCGCCTACGAAACCACCTCCGGCTACAGCCGTGGCGACACCGACGGCGGCGCTGCGGTGAACTTCCCGGTGAACGGCGTGCCGAACGGCTACGGCCAGTCGATGGGCCGCATCCGCGACCTGGACCAGTGGACCCAGGAATTCCGCCTGGCCAGCCATGACGACAGCGCGCTGCAGTGGCAGGCCGGTGCGTTCTACTTCAACGGCAGCGACACCACCGACTTCTACCAGCGCGCCTGGTTCCTGCAGGGCGCGGCACGCAATCCGAACAACTGGGTGCGCCTGCGCAACAAGAACACCTCGTGGGCCGGTTTCGGCCAGCTGAGCTACGCCTTCACCGACAAGTTCACCGTCACCGCCGGCCTGCGCCAGACCAGGGACGAGAAGCACACCCGCCTGCTGAAGACCGCCGACACCGCTGCCGGCGTGGTCACCTACAAGGGCCGCACCGACGTCAAGATGTCCGACACCACCCCGAGCTGGGATCTGAGCGCGATGTATCAGATCACGCCGGACGTGAGCGTCTACGCCAAGGTCGCGCGTGGCTTCCGTGGCCCGACCATCCAGGGCCGTTCGGCAGTGTTCAATGCCGACTTCACCACCGCCGATTCCGAGACGATCCTGTCCTGGGAAGCGGGCGTGAAGAGCAGCCTGTGGGACAACCGCCTGCGCCTGAACGCCACCGCGTTCACCTACACCGTCAACGACATCCAGCTCAACGGCAACGATTCGGACGGCAACGGCGTGCTGTTCAACGCCGACAAGGCCAAGGCCTACGGCTTCGAAGCCGACATGGAGCTGCGCCCGATCCCGAACCTGACCCTGAGCGCCGGCCTGAGCCTGCTGCACAGCGAGATCAAGGACAAGCGCGTCTACGCGCAGGTCTGCGGCCTCAACGGCCAGGTGGTCTGCACCGTCGGCGACCCGACCATCAAGGTCGGTGCCAACACCTTCGCGCAGATCGACGGCAACCCGCTGCCGAACGCGCCGAAGTACAACGTGAACCTGGCCGCCCGCTACGACTTCCCGGTCAGCGACGCCGGCACCATGTTCGTCTCCACCGACTGGAACAAGCAGGGTTACACCAGCTTCGTGCTGTACGACAGCAAGGAGTTCAACTCCAAGGGTGACTTCGAAGGTGGCCTGAAGATCGGCTACTCGGGCAACTACGGTGCCTACGAAGTTGCGCTGTTCGCGCGCAACATCACCAACGAGAAGAACCTCAAGGGTGTGATCGAGAACTACATGGCGGCGGTCTACAACGAACCGCGTACCGTGGGTGTCTCGCTGAATATGAACTGGTAAGCCTTACCCCGTCGTGTACCGGAAACGGCGCTCATCGAGCGCCGTTTTTCGTTGCTGGCCAGGCATCATCCGTGCTCAAGGCGTGGCGCTGACGCCCTTGCCCAGCGCTGCATCGGACGGCGCACTGGGGCCCAGCACCTGCAGCTGCATCGCCTCCATCCGCTCCAGTACCTTGCGCTGCTTGCCGTTGAGGCCGCGCGAGGTGATTGCGATGTGCTTGCGTGCAGCGTCCAGCGGCGCGGGTTGGTAGTGCACCGTGAAGCGGCGCAGGGCGCATCCCGTCAGCTTGTCGACCGGTGCGCAGTCGTTGGCGTTGAAATCGATATCGCCGTCGGCGGCAACAATGAAGGGGCTGAGCAGGATCTGCCCTTCGCGGGCAGTGAAGGCCAGTGGCGCGTGGGCCTTGGCGATGACCGCCTGGATGCGTACGGCAGGGATGTCTTCAGGGACGATCCTGTCATCCCAGTAGCCTTCGGTCGGGCGCGAGGTTTCGTAGTTCTGGGTGCCCCATGCCACGCAGTTGCCGGAGGCCACATGCACCGAGATGCAGACCTGCTGGGAGTGCTGATCGGTCAGGACGCCGGGTGGTACCCAGACCTTCTTCCAGGAATAGAAACGGTAATCGACGTCGGCCAGGCGGGTGGCGCCGATGTCCTTCGATACTTCGTCCGTGGTCCCCAGCGGCTTCAGCTTGGCCACGCGGGTGTTCAGGCGGTAGTTCTCCGCACCGTTCAGCAGATAGGTGCCCGGCGGAATCAGATGCACCTCGAACACGTCCATCAACACCGTCCGCTGCGGGCCGGTTTCCAGTTCGTTGGTGTTGAACAGCTGCACATAGCCCTGGGAGGGAATATCCTTGTGCTGGAAGGACACCCGCGTCGAGAACCCGGGTAGGTCGGTCGAGCGGTTGCCCAGATGAAAGCCGGGGACCGGAGAGCCGACACCTGGCCCGCCGTTGTGCACGACATACGGGGCCGGCACCAGCACGGCAACCAGACCGTCGCGGGTGGCACCGTCAATGATGTCCACCAGCTTGGCTGTGTTCTCCTTTTCCTGTGCATAGGAAAGCGGTGCGGCCTGCCCAGAGCATGCCAGGCCCAACGTGGTTAGCAGCAGTGCGCAGGCGGTCGCGATCTTGAGGGTCTGCATCGACGTCTCCTTGTCAGTACCGCCAAACCCTAGCACGGCCCCTGCAGGCTTGAGGTGCACGGCGCCGGCGTGGTCCGGCGCCTTGTGCCATCAACGTGCGGGCAGCAACGCCTGCAGCCGCGACTCCAGTTCCTGCTGGCGCCAGCCGGCCAGTGCGGCCGGCCATTGGCGGCGTTCCAGATAGCTTTCCAGATGCTTGCGGGAGGCCAGCACGCCATCCGGCAGGCCCAGCTCGCGGCTGCGTTCGGTCACCGCGTCCTGCAGCTTCTTCACTACCTGCTTGTTGCTGTCGTTGGCGGGCAGTGCCAGCGGTGCCTCGGCCTCATCGGCCAGCGGCGTGGACAGTGCCTGCCAGACCGCGCCTGCAAGCTTGCGCGGCGCCTTCGGGAACTGCTCGAACAGCCTGCCCAGTGCAGTCTCGTCGGCCGGTGGCGTGCGCGCCAGGGTGGCGGCCAGTTCGTTGTCCAGGATCCAGCTTCGCGGGCGGTCGCTGCTGCGCGCCTGCACATCACGCCAGCGCAGCAGGCGCAGCAGGCGGTGCTGTGCCGCCGCGTCGAGGAACTGCGCCGAGCGCATCGCCAGATGCGGCCAGCGGTCCTCGTCGTTGGCGACGCTGGCCAGCAGGCGCTCGCCATCGTCGTGCAGCCACTGCTGGCGGCCAAGCGTCTGCAGCTTGGCATCAATGGCGTCATGCAGCGCGAACAGGTGCTCGACATCGTCGGCGGCGTACTGCAGCTGCGACTCCGAAAGCGGGCGGCGCATCCAGTCCGAACGGGTTTCGCCCTTGGCCAGGGCGACGCCGGTGATTTCCGCCACCAGCTTCTGGTAGCCCATGCCGCCGCCGATGCCGGCCAGCGCGGCACCGATCTGGGTGTCGAACAGTGGTCGCGGCAGCACGCCGCACGCCCACTTGAAGGCGACCAGGTCTTCGCTGGCGCTGTGCATCACCTTGGTGATGGATTCATCGGCCAGCCACGGTGCCAGCGCCTCGGTCATGCCGGGAATCAGCGGGTCGATCAGCAGGATGTCCTGCCCGACCGCCATCTGCACCAGGGCCAGCTGCGGCCAGAAGGTGCGTTCACGGATGAATTCGGTGTCCAGGCCGATGCGGGTCGGGCGCTGCTGGAAGTACGCATCCAGCTCGGCGGGGGTGGTGATCCAGGTTGCCACGGTTCAGGGCCTACTACTCGGGTTTGCTCAGGCAGGGGAGAATAGCCTAACGTCGGTGCGCGTCCGTGCCGAAGGAGGCTCCGCTTGCGTTTTCCGTTGTCGTCCGCGCTGTGCACCGCCCTGGCCATGGCCTTGGCAGGCTGCACGCCGTCGCCCCCCACGGCAGCGGACCGGAGTGCCGGGGAGGAGGCGCGCCCGTCCGCGAACGCAGACAGCGACGAGCGCCCGCAGGCCGGGCAGGGCAGCGTGACCATCGCCGGTGAGGATGCCGCCGAGGACGTACAGCAGTGGACGCCGCCGCGGGTGGACCGCCAGGGCCGCAGCCTGGCCCAGTTGCGCCGCGCGGCCGGGCAGGCCTTCACTGAGGGCCGGCTGTATGAGGATGCCGATGCCGCCATTCCGCTGTGGCTGGCAGTACAGGAAGAGGACCCGGATGACCGCCAGGCCCGCCAGGGCCTGCAGCGTGCCCGCCAGCGCCTGCAGCAGCAGGCGGATGCGTTGCTGGTGCGGCCGCTGAAGCAGCGCGAGGCGCTGGCCGAGGCCAGCCGCCAGGCGCTGGTGCTGCTGACCTTGGCGCCCAAGGACGAGAAGGTACGCGCACTGCAGGGTCGGGTGGAGCTTGCGCAGCGGGTGGTCGCTTACAACCGCGCCGGTGAAGAGGACCTGCGCGCGGACCGGATCGGCGAGGACGGGGATGGCGCCATCGGCAACTTCCGCGAGGCGCTGGCACTGGACGAGAACAACAGCCGTGCACGGCAGGGACTGGCCGCGGCCGAAAGCGGGTTGATCCGTCGTGCCGAGGACGCTGCTCGCACGCGCGATTTCGCCAGCGCGGGCACCTGGCTGGCCGAAGCCAGCAAGGTGCGTGACTCGTCGCCGACCATTGCCGACGCGTTCGAGCGCATCGAGCAGATCCGTGCGGCGGCATTGCTGCAGTTGCGCGATGACGGCCTGCGCGACCTGTCCACGCCGCAGGGCCTGAAGCCGGCACGCGAGAAACTGGCCGAGGCCCTGCGCATCGCCCTGCCGGGAGACGCGGTGGTGGCCCAGCTGCGTGAGCGCATCGACCTGGCCACCCACTACGGCAGCTTCCGCCCGGGACAGGTGTTCAGCGACGCCATGCGTGATGGCGGACGCGGTCCGCAGATGGTGGTGGTGCCGCATGGCGGTTTCCAGATGGGCGCCGGTGATGCCGAACCGGGTTCGAGCGATGCTGAGCGACCATCGCACTATGTGCGCTTTGATCGAGGCTTCGCGATGGCGATCACCGAGGTCACGGTCAGCGATTTCCAGCGCTACGTGAAGGCCACCAACGCGCGCCCCCGGGCGACGCGGCGTGGCCATTCGGTGGTCTATGACGAACGCAGCGGCAATTTCATCCGCCGCAGCGGCGTGGACTGGCGCTCGGATTACGACGGTGGCCGCGCGATGGCCAATTCGCCGGTGATGCACGTCAGCATCCGCGATGCCGAAAACTATGCGGCGTGGTTGTCCGAGCAGACCGGGCGCAGCTACCGGTTGCCCAGTGAAGCAGAGTTCGAGTACGCGCTGCGCGGCGGCAACAGTGGTCGCTACCCCTGGGGCGATGCGGGCACGCCGCCGCCGGGCAGCGGCAATTTCACCGGCAGCAAGGATGTGTCGCCGTCCGGGCGGCATTGGCACAACGCCTTCATCGGCTATGGCGATGGCTGGTGGGGGCCGGCACCGGTAGGGAGTTTCCAGGCCAATGCCTTCGGCCTGCACGATATGGGCGGCAATCTCAGCGAATGGGTGGCCGATTGCTGGCATGCCAGCTACCGGCGCGCGCCCTCCGATGGCGCCGCCTGGTTCAACCCGGGCTGTCGCGCACGGGT
The DNA here is from genome assembly GCF_059370395.1 of Stenotrophomonas sp. YJH_SMC_101-4. Lineage (NCBI taxonomy): Bacteria > Pseudomonadati > Pseudomonadota > Gammaproteobacteria > Lysobacterales > Lysobacteraceae > Stenotrophomonas > Stenotrophomonas sp. YJH_SMC_101-4. The sequence continues at coordinate 132,598 of NZ_JCAFTP010000001.1, forward strand.
GATCCGGGGGGGCAACTGGGCCAATGCGCCGGAGCAGACCCGCGCCGCCTGGCGGCAATCCCAGGACTCGGATACCACCAACGCGCGCATCGGCTTCCGCCTGGTACGCGGCATCTGATCGGCAGCCGGCTTCACCCGTTGCTGGCATCGGCGCACTAAGATTGCGCCGTGCCCGCCGGCCGGCGGGGCCTGCTGGAAGCCGACCCGATGCGCAACGATCCCTTTTCCCGCCCGCCACAAGGCTCGCAGCGCCGCGGCCTGTTCGGCAACATCCGCTGGTGGGTGCTGCTGCTGGCCGCCGGCTACGCGGTCTTCTACTGGTTTTCCAACCGCACGGTGGATCCCTATACCGGCGAGAAGGTGATGATCGACAGCAGCCTGGACGCGCGCCAGGAGACTGCTTTGGGGCTGCAGGCCTACCAGCAGATCCTGTCGCAGGAACGGCCGATGGACCCCAATGCACCGATCGCGCGTGATGTGCGTGACATCGCCCAGCGCCTGATCGCCAAGGTCGATGTGGTGGAGACCGCGCTGGCCCAGGAGCATGGCGTGCAGCCGGCGCACTTCGCGCGGGATTTCCAGTGGGAAGTGAACGTGATTCCGTCCGACCAGGCCAATGCGTTCTGCCTGCCGGGCGGCAAGATGGCGGTCTACACCGGGCTGGTGCCGGTGGCGCGCACCCGCGATGCGATGGCGGTGGTGATGGGCCACGAGATCGCGCATGCGCTGCTGCGCCATGGTGCACAGCGCATGGCCCAGCAGAAGCTGACCCAGATCGGGCAGGTGGCCGGCGCCGCCAGCGGCATGGATGCGCAGCAGCAACAGATGATGATGTCAGCGATGGGCTACGGTTACCTGTTGCCGTATGCACGCAGCCACGAGACACAGGCCGACGAAGTGGGCCTGATGCTGGCGGCGGCGGCGTGCTTCGACCCACGCGAGGCGGTGCCGCTGTGGCAGCGCATGGGCCAGGCCAGTGGTGGCCAGTCACCACCGGAGTTTTCCTCGACCCACCCGAACCCGGGCACCCGCATCCAGAACCTGCAGGCGCTGATGCCGAAGGCACTCGAGTACCGGCAGAAGTTCTGCGAGCAGGCAAAGTAGAGGGTGTTCGGCAGGGCTTGCAGCCCTGCACCTGCCGAAGCCAGAGCAACAGCAACCGCAACCGCCGAAGCAAAAGCTGGCTATCCGTGGGATGGCGGGGTGGGTCCGGTTGCGGGAGACGCCGTAAACCCGTCCATGGGGGCTTGGCCGCGGCATCCATGCCGCGGACACTCCCGTAACCGGACCCACCCCGCCTTCGACAGATTTCTGCGACCTGCAGTAGATCCACGCCATGCGCGGATGCTTTTCGATCTCGATTCGAAATATTCGATTCCGATGGAGATTCATCCACACATGCGTGGATCTACCGTGTCGACCAAGGTCGACACCTACCAACAGCCACCGGAATCTGTCAGAGGTGGGGCGGTGTCGGAGTGCGGGGTGTCAGCCGCATGGATGCGGCTGCCAAGCCTACAAGGACGTACTTGCGGCGTCCCCGCACTCCGACATCGCCCCGCCATCCCACGGAATGCCTGCTTTTGACGTTGACGTTGCCTTGGCTTGAAGCCTCTGTGGGTGCAGGGCGCAGCCCTGCCGAACAACCCTCTACTTGACCTGCACGTCGATCACGCCGTCGCCGACGCGCGCCTGCAGCGCATCGCCAGGCTGCACCTGATCGACCTTCCGCACCAGAGTGCCGTCGTCGCTGCGGGTGAGGATGCTGTAGCCGCGGGCCACGGTCGCCAGCGGGCTGACCGCTTCCAGCGAACGCGCCAGCCCGCGCAGGTGCAGTGCATCGCGTTCCAGCAGGCGCTGCATTGCAGCCTGCGGACGCCCACGCAGGGCGGCGAGGCGGCGCTGCATCGCGTCGAGCTGGCGCTGCGGATGGTGCCCGCGCAACACCGCCGCTGCATGGCGCAGGCGTGCGGCACGGCGTTCCTGCTGCTGATTGAACGCGGCATGCAGGCGCCGGCCCAGGTCCAGCTGGCGGCGACGCAGCAGATCCAGCCTGGCCTGCGGGCTCTGCGCGCTGAGGCGCAGCAGCGCACGGTCGGCACGCTGCATCGCCTGCTGCATCGTGTGCCGCTGCAGCTGCACCATGCGTGCCGCCGTGCGGCGCAGGCGCAGCGCCAGTTCGCGCTGGTCCGGCACCAGCAGTTCGGCGGCCACCGACGGTGTCGGCGCGCGCAGGTCGGCGGCGAAGTCGCTCAAGCTGAAGTCGGTTTCGTGGCCCACCGCCGACACCACCGGGGTGCGGCTGGCGGCGATCGCACGGGCCAGTGCTTCATCGTTGAAGGCCCACAGGTCTTCCAGTGAACCGCCGCCGCGGGTCAGCAGGATCACGTCGTAGCGACCACTGGCATCGGCGGCCTGCAGCAGGCGGGTGATCTGTGCAGCGGCGCTGCTGCCCTGCACCAGGGTCGGCAGCAAGTCCACTTCAAGCAGCGGGAAGCGGCGGGCCAGCACGCTCAGCACGTCGCGCACGGCGGCGCCGGTGGGCGAGGTGATCACTGCCAGGCGCTGCACGTGCGCGGGCAGCGGCCGCTTGCGCGCCGGGTCGAACAGGCCCTCGGCCTCCAGGCGTGCCTTCAGCTCTTCGAAGGCGCGGCGCAATGCGCCTTCGCCGGCTTCCTCCATGTGGTCCAGCACCATCTGGTACTCGCCACGAGCGTCATACAGGGTCACCTTGCCACGCACCAGCACGCGCATGCCTTCGCGCGGCACGAACTTCAGGTACTGCGCCTTCATCCGGAACATCGCCGCGCGCAGCTGCGCGCGTGCGTCCTTCAGGGTGAAATACAGGTGCCCGGAGGAAGGGCGGGCCACGCTGCCCAGCTCGGCCTCGACCCAGATCGCCGGGAAGCTGCCTTCCAGCAGGTCGCGGGCCAGGGTGTTGAGCTGGCTGGGGGTGAGGATGTCGTTGTTGCGTGGCTGCATGGGAACGGCGTGCTGCGGGTGGAGCGGGTGCTCAGGATCGCACGTCAGCGCGCCGTGTGCTGGCCCAGCGCCCACTGCACGTGTTCACGCACCAGCGGCGAGGGATCGTCGATGCGGGTCTGCAGTGCAGCGAGCGCTTCGACCGAAGAGGGGGCATTGCCCAGCGCCACGGCGATGTTGCGCAGCCAGCGCTCGTGGCCGCTGCGCCGGATCGGGCTGCCTTCGGTGCGGCGCAGGAACTCGGCTTCATCCCAGGCGAACAGCTGGTCCAGCCGCGCGGTATCGAGGTTGTTGCGTGCGCGGAAGTCGGCTTCGTCGGTGCGCTTGGCGAACTTGTTCCAGGGGCACACCAGCTGGCAGTCGTCACAGCCGTAGATGCGGTTTCCGATCAACGGCCGCATGTCTTCGGGGATGGCACCGTTGTGCTCGATGGTCAGGTAGGAGATACAGCGCCGCGCATCCAGGCGCTGCGGGCCGGTGATGGCCTGGGTCGGGCAGACATCGATGCAGCGCGTGCAGGTACCGCAATGTGCAGTGGCCGGAGCATCGATCGGCAGCGGGATATCGATGTAGATCTCGCCGATGAAGAACCATGAGCCGCCATGACGGTCGATCAGGCAGGTGTGCTTGCCGATCCAGCCGAGACCGGCATTGCGCGCCAGTGCGCGTTCCAGCACGGGGGCCGAATCGACGAACACGCGGTAGCCCAGCGGTGCCACTTCATCGTTGATCTGCGTGGCCAGCTTCTGCAGGCGGTTGCGCATCAGCTTGTGGTAGTCGCGGCCCAGCGCGTAGCGGGCCACGTAGGCACGTCCCGGGTCGGCCAGGGTCGCCCAGGCTTCGGTGTCGTCCTTGTGGCTGTAGTCCATGCCTACCGAGATCACCCGTACGGTGCCGGGCAGCAGCTCCGCAGGGCGCGCGCGCAGGGTGCCGTGGCGCGCCATCCAGTCCATCGTGCCGTACAGGCCCTGGCCCAGCCAGTCGGCCAGGTGCGCTTCATCCTCGCCCAGCTCGATGCCGGCGATGCCGCAGCGCTGGAAGCCATGCGCACGGGCCAGTTCGCGGATGCGCTGCACGGCCTGGGCCGGATCGACAGGGGTGGGGGCAGGGGACATGTGCACCAGTATAAAATCCCTGCATGGCCAACCTCGCCGATCTGTTCGATTCTGCTGCCGCGCGTGCGCTTGATGCGCAGGCCTCGGCACTGGCTGCCGAGGGCGGCTGGGGCCTGATGGCGCAGGCCGGCCAGGCTGCCTGGCAGTGCCTGCTGCAGCACTGGCCGCAGGCGCGGCGGATCGGCGTGGTGGTCGGAGCGGGCAACAACGGTGGCGATGGCCATGTGCTGGCCCGCCACGCGCTGCAGGCCGGGCGTGAGGTGATGGTGATCGCCTTGCCGGGGAAGTCACCGTCAACCGTGCTGGCACAGCGTGCGGCATCGGAATTCAAGTCCGGCGGCGGCACCATCACCGATTTCGACGGCGCGCTGCCCGAGGCTGATATCTGGGTCGATGCCCTGTTCGGTCTGGGCTTCGATCGCGCGCCGGAAGGCGTGGCGCAGGCGCTGATTGTCGCGCTCAACGCGCAGGCGGTACCGGTATTGGCGCTGGACGTCCCCAGTGGCGTCGATGCCGATCGCGGTGCCGTACCGGGCGTGGCCGTGAAGGCCGCTTTGACCCTGCAGTTCATCGTGCCGCATCGCGGGCTGTATACCGGCGACGCGCTGGATCATTGCGGCCAGAAGGCGCTGGCGCCGCTGCAGCTGCCCGCGGCCGCACGGCAGGGCGTGTCACCCGCCGCGGAGCACTGGACCCAGGCCCGCTTGCCGGCACTGCTGCCGCCGCGCCGCGCCAACACCCACAAGGGCGAATCCGGGCACGTGCTGTGCGTCGGCGGCAACCATGGCAGCGGCGGCGCCATCGCCATGGCGGCCGAGGCCGCTTTGCGTGCGGGCGCGGGATTGCTGAGCCTGGGTACCCGCCGCGATCACGTCGGTCCGTTGCTGGCGCGCCTGCCGGAGGCGATGACCCATGCGCTGGAAGACGGCGATGTGCTGCCGGCGCTGCTGGACAAGGCCAGGGTGGTCGCGATTGGCCCCGGTCTGGGCCAGGACGAATGGGCGCTTGCACTGTTTGCGCGGGTGCTGGCCAGCGCCAAACCGCTGGTGGTCGACGCCGATGCGCTGAACCTGCTGGCGCAGGATCCGCGCGCGCTACCGGACGCCATCCTTACGCCACATCCGGGCGAGGCCGCGCGCCTGCTCGGCTGCAGTACCGCTGACATCCAGGCTGATCGCTACCGCTGTGCGCAGGCGTTGGCCGAACGCTTCCACGCCGTGGTGGTGCTGAAGGGCGCAGGCAGCATCGTGACGGCCCCCGGGCAGGCGCCACGGCTGATCGGTGCAGGCAATCCCGGCATGGCCGTGGGAGGCATGGGCGACCTACTCACCGGCATCATTGCCAGCCTGCGCGCGCAGGGGCTGGCCGCCTTCGACGCTGCCGCCGCTGGTGCACTGCTGCATGCGCTCGCGGGCGACGCCGCGGCCGCCGATGGCGTGCGCGGCCTGCTTCCTACTGATCTGCTGTCGCCGTTGCGGCGACTGGCCAACCCGGAACTCTCTCGATGATCGATTTCTTCCTTGCCGACAGCGATGCCACTGAACTGCTCGGGCAATGGCTGGCGGCCACCCGGCCGCCGCAGGCGCTGGTCGAACTGCGCGGCGACCTGGGCGCCGGCAAATCCACCACCGCCCGCGCACTGCTGCGCGCGCTGGGCGTGCAGGGCGCTATCCGCAGCCCCACCTACACCCTGGTCGAGCGCTATCCGCTGGCCAGTGGCGGTGAGGCGTGGCACTTGGACCTGTACCGCATCGGCCAGGCCGGTGAGCTGGATTTCCTCGGCCTGGACGAGGGCAGCGCGGTGCTGTGGCTGGTGGAATGGCCGGAACGCGGCGCCGGCGCGCTACCGCCGACCGACCTGGTGGTGGCGCTGGAGATCGAGGGGCAGGGGCGTCGCGCGCGTCTCACTGGAGTAAGCGACGTCGGACATGAATGGCTGAAGCGGCTTCCCAAGGGGGGCGACTTGCAGGCCATTTCTGTCGGCTGACGAGAACAAAGACCGGCAGGTTACGGATTATTAAGGAAAAAGGTGTTGCATTCCGTTCAGCGCGGTGATTGAATCCTGAGCCATGCGCCCGGGGAACCGACTCATCGCTATCTGTGCCGCCGTCGGACTGGGTCTGGCGAGCGTCAGTGCGTGGGCCGGTGAAGTCCGCCAGGTCCTGCTGAATACCGGCGCTACCGGCACCCGTGCCGAAATCTCGCTGGTCGGCAGTGGCGGCTACAAGACGCTTTCTCTGGCCGGTCCGAACCGCCTGGTGGTCGATTTCCCCGACTCCAGCGCCATACGCAACCTGAAAATGCCGGCTGCGCAGGGCGTGGTTACGGCGGTGCGTACCGGACAGCCGGTGCCGGGCACCTTCCGTGTCGTTTTCGACCTTGCTGAATCGGTGGCGCCGTTCCGCCCACAGATGCAGCGCGAGGGCAATGAATCCAAGCTGGTGATCGAATGGCCGGGCGATGGCCCGGCCGTGGCCGCCAGCCGTCCTGCAGTGACGCCGGCGGTGCAGCCACAGGCACCGGTCAACACGCCTGCACCGACGCCGACGCCGGCGGAGAGCGCGCAGTCGCGTTCCGATGCTGCGCGTGCCACCGCGCTGCTGACTGCCCAGGTTCGCCAGCAGGCCAGTGCCACTGCCGCCGCGCCGGCCACGCCCACCCCGGCGCCGTCCACTGCACCGGCCCAGGTCGCGGCGGCCGGTACCGTGGCCAGCAGCTCGCCTTCTTCGTCGCCGGCCGCGATCCTGGCTGGACAGCGCACCGCAGCGGTGGTGACCACGCCGCCGGCTACGGTGCCCGCACCGGCACCGACGACGGTGGAACCGCCGCGTCCGGCCATGCCCAGCGATGCGTCGCGCATCCGCATGCAGGCTGGCATGCGTCATCTGGTGGTGGCCATCGATCCGGGTCACGGCGGCCAGGATCCGGGCGCGATCGGCCCGACCGGCAAGCGCGAAAAGGATGTGACCCTGGCGGTGGCGCGTGAACTGGCCCGCCAGGTCAATGCGACGCCGGGCCTGAAGGCCTACCTCACCCGCGACAGCGACGTGTTCATCCCGCTGCCGATGCGCGCACAGAAGGCGCGTGCGAACAAGGCCGACATCTTCATTTCGATCCATGCCGACGCGGCCGAAAACCGTTCGGCCACCGGTTCGTCGGTGTACGTGCTGTCGACCAAGGGCGCCTCTTCGCAGCGCGCCCGCTGGCTGGCGGACAAGGAAAACGCGGCCGACCTGGTCGGTGGCGTGCGCCTGCAGCAGACCGAAGGCACGCTTGCCAACGTGCTGCTGGATCTGGCCCAGAGCGGCTACATGAAGGCGTCCGAGGACGCGGCCGGCCACGTGCTGGGCGGCCTGAAGCGGATCGGCAACAACCACAAGCCGAACATCGAGCGCGCCAACTTCGCGGTGCTGCGCACCTCGGACATGCCGGCGATGCTGGTGGAAACCGCGTTCATCTCCAACCCGGATGAAGAGCGCCGCCTGATCGACCCGGCCTACCAGCGCAAGATCGCCGGTGCCGTGCTGGACGGTGTGCACACCTTCTTCAGCCGCCAGCCGCCACCGGGCACGTTGTATGCCGCCCGCGCCCAGGCCGAGATCGACGCAGCCGGCACCATGGCCGGCGGCAGCAAGTAACCCGTTCCGCGTGCCGGGTAGCGCCGGGCCATGCCCGGCGGGCGTGTGGCTCCGCTATCATCGACCCATGAAGTCTGCTGCCCATCCTCTCCCATGAGCGCGCCCGGCCCGCGCCCGATCCGGCCGTTGCCGGAGATCCTCATCAACCAGATCGCCGCCGGCGAAGTGGTCGAACGTCCCGCGTCGGTAGTCAAGGAGCTGGTCGAGAACGCGATCGACGCCGGTGCCAGCCGCGTTGATATCGATCTTGAAGAGGGCGGTGTACGCCTGATCCGCATCCGCGACAACGGCAGTGGCATCGCACCGGAACAGCTGCCGCTGGCGGTATCGCGCCATGCCACCAGCAAGATCGCCGATCTGGACGACCTCGAATCGGTGGCCACGCTCGGCTTCCGGGGTGAAGCGCTGCCGTCGATCGCCTCGGTCAGCCGTTTCACCCTTTCCTCGCGTCGCGCACATGATGAACACGGTTCGGCGCTGCAGATCGAAGGCGGCAAGATCGGCGAAGTGACCCCGCGCGCGCATGCGCCGGGCACCACGGTAGAAGTGCGCGAGCTGTTCTACAACGTACCGGCGCGGCGCAAGTTCCTGCGCGCCGAGCGTACCGAGCTGGGCCATATCGAAGAATGGCTGCGTTCGCTGGCGCTGGCGCGGCCGGATGTCGAGCTGCGCGTGTCGCACAACGGCAAGGCCTCGCGCCGCTACAAGCCGGGCGATCTGTATTCCGATGCGCGATTGGCTGAAACGCTGGGCGAGGATTTCGCCAACCAGGCCGTGCGCGTCGACCACAGTGGTGCCGGCCTGCGCCTGCACGGCTGGATCGCGCAACCGCATTATTCGCGCGCCAGCGCCGACCAGCAGTACCTGTACGTCAACGGCCGTTCGGTGCGCGACCGCAGCGTCGCCCATGCGGTGAAGATGGCTTACGGCGACGTGCTGTACCACGGCCGCCAGCCGGCCTATGTGCTGTTCCTTGAGCTCGACCCGACCCGCGTTGATGTCAACGTGCACCCGGCCAAGCACGAGGTGCGTTTCCGTGATTCGCGGCTGGTGCATGATTTTGTCTACCGCACGCTGAAGGATGCGCTGGCCGATACCCGTGCCGGCATGTCGGCGCAGGACATCGGTGCCGGGTCCGCGCATCCGGCGGATGCAGGTGCGGCATCGATGGTCTCCAGTGCGGGCGCCTCCGGTTTCGGTCTGGTCCGCGGTGCCGCACCGGGTGCCGGTTCGAGTGGCGGCGGTGGTGGATTCTCTGGTTGGCGCCCGCAGCAACCGCTGGGGCTGCAGGTGGCCGATGCTCCGGCTGCCTATGCCGCGCTGTATGCCGCACCAGCCGGCGCCGAGCGCGGTGCTGCGCTGCCGCCAATGCCGACCGAGAACGGACTGCCGGTCACCAGTGCCGACGCAGGCGTGCCGCCGCTGGGCTACGCGATCGCGCAGCTGCATGGCATCTACATCCTGGCCGAGAATGCAGAAGGCTTGATCGTGGTCGATATGCATGCCGCGCACGAGCGCATCGGTTACGAGCGCCTGAAGAACGCGCACGACGGTATCGGCCTGCAGTCGCAGCCGCTGCTGGTGCCGATCACGCTGGCAGTGGGCGAGCGTGAGGCCGACACTGCCGAAAGCGAAGCCGACACACTGGCGGCGCTCGGCTTCGAGGTGACCCGCGCCGGCCCCGGATCCCTGCATGTGCGCAGCATTCCAGCGCTGTTGGCGCATGCCGAACCGGAAGGGCTGCTGCGCGACGTGCTGACCGACCTGCGCGAACACGGCCAGAGCCGGCGCGTGGCCAGTGCGCGCGATGAACTGCTGTCGACCATGGCCTGCCATGGTGCGGTGCGCGCCAACCGGCGCCTGACCGTGCCGGAGATGAACGCGCTGCTGCGCGACATGGAAATCACCGAGCGGTCTGGCCAGTGCAACCACGGCCGACCGACCTGGGCCCGTTTTTCGCTGGCGGAGATCGACCGCTGGTTCCTGCGCGGACGTTGAGGGGAGCATCGATGCGTTATCGGGGAGTGGGCGGCCTGCTGGCCGCTCTGGTGTTGGTTGCCTGCAGCCCGGCGACACCGCCGGCGCCGAAGGTCACTGAAGATCCGGCCTACGCGGCCACGCAGCAGCAGTGGCGGGTAGCGCGCTACCAGGATCTGACCCGGCCGGACGGTTGGACAGCGCTGGTCGGCCTGCACTGGCTGCAGAACAAATCGCACTTCGTCGGCAGCGGCGCGACCAATGGCATCCGCCTGGCGGTTGGGCCGGACAAGCTGGGCCTGCTGCGCCGCGAAGGCAGCCAATGGTGGTTCACACCTGAGGCCGGCGTTGACGTCAGCCATGACGGGCAGCCGGTGCGCGGCCGCATCCGTGTCGACACCGACAAGGATCCGCAGCCGACGCTGCTGGCCTTCGATGGTGGCAAGGGGCAGCTCAGCATCATCCGCCGCGGCCCGCGCGATGCGCTGCGGGTCAAGCATGCCGATGCGCCGGCACGCCGAGATTTTGCAGGACTGGAGTACTGGCCGGGTGGTCCTGACTGGCAGGTGCAGGCCCGCTTCATCGCGCACTCGCCGGGCAAAACCCTGCCGATCGTCGATATCACTGGCCTGACCACCGAGATGCCAAACGCAGGCGCGGTCGAGTTCCAGCGTGATGGCCGCAGTTGGCGGCTGGAGGCGATTGGTGCGCCCGGTCAACCGCTGTTCCTGATCTTTGCCGACCGCACCAGTGGCCGCGGCAGCTATCCGGCCGGGCGTTACCTGGATACCGATGCGCCGGCAGCCGATGGCACGGTACGCATCGATTTCAACCATGCCTACAACCCGCCGTGTGCGTTCACCGCCTACGCGACCTGCCCGTTGGCGCCGCCGGAAAACCGGCTGGACCTGCGCGTGGAAGCGGGCGAGAAGGCTTACCACCTGCCTGAAGGAGAAGGCTGATATGCCGATCAGATCCCTGTTGCGTACCGCCGTTGTACTGGCGGCCTGTGCGCTGGCACCGCTGGTTGCAGCGCGTACCGCGCAAGCCGACATCGCTGGCGCAGCGGTGGCCAAGCCGCCGGTGCCGTTGCTGTGGAAAGTGACTGGGCCGGGCGACTCGCGCCTCTACCTGCTCGGTTCCTTCCACCTGCTGAAGCCGCAGGACTACCCGTTGTCGCCCGATGTCGAACAGGCGTTCGAGGCCTCGCAGCGGGTCGTGTTCGAACTGTCGCCGGAAGACATGCAGTCGCCACAGCTGGCCAGCCGCATGGTGCAGGCAGCGGTCCGCACCGATGGCAGCGAGCTCAAGCGTGACCTGGATGCTGCGACCTGGCAGAAGCTGCAGGTGTTCGCCACCGAGAACAAGCTGCCGCTGGCGCAGATGCAGGGCATGAAGCCGTGGTTTGTCGGCCTGAGCATTTCGGTCGGGCAGATGCAGAAGCTGGGCCTGGACCCGGCACTGGGCCTGGACCGCCACTTCATGGAGCGGGCGCAGAAGACCGGCCGCAAGACCGAGGGGCTTGAAGACATCGACAACCAGATCGGCATGCTCGACGGAATGACGCTGCAGGAACAGCGGCAGATGCTGGCCGAAGCGCTGGACCAGGCTGGCAAGGCCGACGAGCAGGCACGCCAGCTGCATGATGCCTGGCGCCGGGGTGACGAGCGCCTGTTGTGGACCAGGATGGCGGCGGAAATGCGCCAGCAGTATCCACAGCTTTACCAGCGCATCAATACCGGCCGCAATGACGCCTGGGTGCCGAAGCTGCTGCCGTACCTGCAGGCCGGGCAGGGCGGCACGCTGGTGGTGGTGGGCACGCTGCACCTGCTGGGCAACGACGGCGTGGTCGAGAAGCTGAAGGCGAAGGGTTACAAGGTCGAGCGCGTATGCACGGGGTGCAAGGCGAAACGCTGATGTATCGCCGACGCGATTCAAACAAAACGGCGCGCCAGGGGCGCGCCGTTTTCGTATCAACCGTTGCTGCAGCTCAGCGGCGGGTCTTGCCGCCGGTGCCGGCGCCCGGTTCGTTCGGCTTGTTGCCGGTACCTGCCCCGGTTCCCGTTCCGGTGCCGCCCGGGCGCGGGCCACCGAAGCCCGTGCCCATGTTGCGCTGGAATTCCTGCCACAGCTCCAGGTTGCGCTCGGTCAGCTGGTTCATCATCGCCCATGGGGTCTGCCCCAGCAGGTTGCCCATCTGCTGGCGGAACTGCTGCTGCTGGTCGAGGAAGACCTGCATGCTGCGCTCCAGGTAATTGCCCATGAAGCCCTGCAGGGAGTCGCCGTAGAAGCGGATCAACTGGCTCAGCAGCTGGGTGGACAGCATCGGTTCGCCGTCCTGTTCCTGGTCGGCGATGATCTGCAGCAGGACCGATCGCGTGAGGTCGTCGCCGCTCTTGGCGTCGCGGACTTCGAAGTCTTCACCGTCCAGGATCAGCTGGCGCACGTCCTCGATGGTGATGTAGCTGGAGATCTCGGTGTCGTAGAGACGGCGGTTCGGATACTTCTTGATGATGCGGGTCGCAGCCATGAAGCGGTACTCGTCACAGTAGACGCGCAGCATGGCGCAGTGCAGCAGCCGTTGCAACCGCCTCAGCCCCCGCCAGGCTTGGCTTTCGGCGGCGATCATGTTGCGCAACAAGGGTTTGCGTGCTGCGCAGCATGACTCTTGGCAGGGGCCCGGCGGCGATCGCCGCGAGGGTCCCCTGCGCGGCTTACCAACCCATATGGTGGCCGCCGTTGATGTCCAGGTTGCTACCGGTGATCCACGAGGCTTCGTCGGCAACCAGGAACGAGACGCCGTAGGCGATTTCCTCCGGCTTGCCGAGGCGTCCGGTGGGGATATCGGCGATGATCTTGGCGCGCACTTCCTCCGGAACCGCCATCACCATGTCGGTGGCGACGTAGCCGGGCGAAATGGTGTTGACGGTAATGCCGAAGCCGGCGTTCTCGCGCGCCAGCGAGATGGTGAACCCGTGCATGCCGGCCTTGGCCGCCGCGTAGTTGGCCTGGCCGTACTGGCCCTTCAGGCCGTTGATCGAGCTGATCTGGATGACCCGGCCCCAGCCGCGTCGGCGCATGCCCTCGATGACCGGGCGGGTGACGTTGAACACCGAATTGAGGTTGGTGTTGATCACATCGTGCCACTGGTCCACGCGCATGCGATGGAACGTGGTGTCGCGGGTGATGCCGGCGTTGTTGACCAGGATCTCGACCGGGCCCAGCGCGGCTTCGACCGCACGCACCAGCGCTTCGGCGCTGCCCGGATCGGAGACATCGCCCGGGAAGATCGACACGCTGTAGCCGCGTTCGGTCATCGCCTGCTGCCAGGCGCGGGCCTTGGCCTCGTCGCGGTAGTTGGTGGCGACCCGGTGGCCCTGGTCGGCCAGGCGTTGGCAGATGGCGGTACCGATGCCGCCGGTTCCGCCGGTGACCAGTGCGACGCGAGATGTCATGGAGTGCTGTCCGGGTATCAGGTGGGGGAAGGGTGATTCTGCAACATCGGCGCGGAAAGTGCGCCGGCTGGCAGCAGGATGTCGGTACGTGGCAGCCGCGCTGGGTCGAAGGCATTCCGAGCGGCCGCCAGCAGCGTGTCCAGATCGTGCGCAGGTTCCAGCGCTTCAGGTGCCTGGCCGAGCAGTTGCCAGAGCTGGCGCAGCACGCGCAGCGGGCGCGAACTGTCCACCGGCAGCGCCGCCAGCGACTTGGACAGCTTGTGGCCCGGGGCATCGAGCAGCAGCGGCAGGTGCCAGTAGCGCGGTACCGCCAGTCCCAAGGCCTGCTGCAGCAGGATCTGCCGTGCCGTGGAGTCGAGCAGGTCGGCACCGCGCACCACTTCGGTCACCCCCTGCGCGGCGTCATCGACCACCACCGCCAGCTGGTAGGCCCAGCAGCCATCGGCGCGGCGCAGCACGAAGTCGCCGACCTCGGCATGCACGTCCTGCTGCTGCGGGCCGCGCAGGCCATCGTCGAAGTGCACGATGCTGCCCGGTGGCACGCGGAAACGGACGGCGGGGTCCGGTCGCGGTTGCCGGGCGACGCAGTGATGGTGGATGCCGCCGCTGGCGGCCAGGTCGCCGCGGCTGCAGTGGCAGACAAAGGCCTGGTCGCTGGCGAGCAGTACGTCCAGCGCAGCCTGGTAGGCCTCGCCGCGCGCGCTCTGCCAGAAGATCGGGCCATCGTGGACCAGCCCGAACGCCGCCAGTGCCTGCAGTTGTGACTCGGCGGCACCGGGCACGGTGCGCGGCGGGTCGACGTCTTCGATGCGCAGCCGCCACAGGCCGCCGTGATGGCGCGCGAGCAGCCAGCTGCCGAAGGCGGCGAGCAGGGATCCGGGGTGGAGCAGGCCGGTCGGCGAGGGCGCGAAGCGGCCGCAGGGAACATTGGCGGTCATGCAGGCTGAATCGTCGGTCAGGTTGGCGCTTGAATTCAAGCTGACCACACCGCAAATTGACCGGTATCGACCCCTTCCGAGCCGGATTTTCCCATGTTTACCCGCATTGCCCTGTTCCTGGCGACCAATTTCGCGGTCCTGATCCTCGCCAGCATCGTGATGTCGCTGACGGGAACCGACCCCAGCAAGATGAGCGGCCTGCTGATCATGGCCGGCATCTTCGGTTTCGGTGGCTCCTTCATCTCGCTGCTGCTGTCCAAGTGGATGGCCAAGCGCTCCACCGGTGCGGTGGTGATCACCGAGCCGCGCAACCAGACCGAGCGCTGGCTGCTGGCCACGGTCGAGCGCCAGGCCAAGGCGGCGGGCATCGGCATGCCCGAAGTGGCCGTGTACGAAGGCCCGGAGATCAACGCCTTCGCCACCGGCGCCAACCGCAACAATGCGCTGGTGGCGGTGTCCACCGGCCTGCTGCACAACATGAGCGAAGATGAAGCCGAAGCGGTGTTGGGCCACGAGATCGCCCACGTCGCCAACGGTGACATGATCACCATGGCGCTGCTGCAGGGTGTGCTGAACACCTTCGTGATCGTGCTGGCCCGCGTGGTCGGCGGCATCATCGACAGCGCGCTGTCGGGCAACCGCGAAGGTGGCGGCCGCGGCTTCGCCTACTACATCATCGTGTTCGTGCTGGAGATGGTGTTCGGCCTGTTCGCCACGATGATCGCGATGTGGTTCTCGCGCCACCGCGAGTTCCGCGCCGATGCGGGTGGTGCCTCGCTGGCCGGCCGCCAGAAGATGATCGCCGCGCTGGAGCGCCTGCAGCTCAACCACGGCCAGAGCACGCTGCCGACCCAGATCGCCGCCTTCGGCATTTCCGGTTCGACGGCCAAGAAGCTGTTCATGAGCCATCCGCCGCTGGAAGAGCGCATTGCCGCGCTGCGGGCGTCGACGGTGGCGTAAGCCTCGGCTTGCAGAGGAGTGAGAGACGCCCGGCTCCGTGCCGGGCGTTCTTGTTTGCGCGCCCACGCATGGGTGGCGCCGGGTACGACCCGGCAAGAGTCGTTTCCGCGACCGCGGAGGGGTGTCACTTTCTTTGCTCGTGCAAAGAAAGTAACCAAAGAAACACGCCGCCGGGGCGCGAGCCGACGTGCTGCGCACGCCGGTACCCTGCGCTCCTCGGTCCGTCGAGGGACGGTGCGGGAACTCGCTGCGCTCAGACACCCGCACCTCTTCGCCCTCGCCGGACCTGCGGTGCTCGGCTCGCTCAAGGCGGACCCAACGTCAAAGGCAAAAGCTGCCCCCCAGTAGATCCGCGCCATGCGTGGATGCTCTTGCTGTTGATCTTGACCTTCCAGTCCGCCTTGAGCGAGCCGAGCATCGCAGGGGAATCAGGGGCGAAGAGGCGCCGGTGTTTGAGCGCAGCGAGTTCGGCGCCGTCCCCTGATTCTCCGAGAAGCACAGGGAACCGTCGCGTAGCGACGGCTCGCGGCTGGCGGAGCGTTTCTTTGGTTACTTTCTTTGCGCGCAAAGAAAGTGACACCCCTCCGCGGTCGCGGAAACGACTCTCCGTCCGCGCAAACGAAAACGGCACCCTCGCAGGTGCCGTCTCCATGAATCGCTTTTACACGGAATCTCAGAACTTCGCGTCGAACTCCGCCGCGTAACCGGTGTTCACCAGCACCTTCTGCAGCGACTCGGCCACCTTCAGGTTGCCGGCCACGATCTGGTGGGTCTCCGGGCCGCGGTTGTCCATGCGGCCCAGGGTCGCGCCCTTGAAGTCGCAGACCTTGCCGCCGGCCTCGCGGACCAGCAGCAGGCCGGCAGCGATGTCCCATGCCTTCACGCCGGCTTCGAAGTAGGCGTCGGCGCGGCCGCAGGCCACGTAGGCCAGGTCCAGTGCCGCCGAACCGGTACGGCGGATGTCCTCGCCGTGCACCAGCAGGGCGTCGACTGCCTTGAGCTGGGCGCTGGCGCGGGAACGCTCGCGCGGGGCGAAGCCGGTGTGGATCATCGTGCCTTCCAGATCCTTGCGGTCGGCCACGCGGATGCGGCGGTCGTTCAGCACGGCACCCGCGCCACGGCTGGCGGTGAACAGTTCATTGCGCAGCGGGTCGAAGATGACCGCATCGGTCGGCTCGCCGTTTTCGACCAGGGCGATCGACACGCAGTAGTGCGGCACGCCGCGCAGGTAGTTGCTGGTGCCGTCCAGCGGGTCGATGACCCACATCTGGCGGCGCTCGCCCTGCACGCCACCTTCTTCACCGAAGATGCCGTAGTCCGGGTAGGCGCGCTTGAGTTCCTTGACGATGACCTTTTCCGCGTCCGCATCCACTTCGCTGGCGTAGTCCATCCGGCCCTTCTGCACCACGTTCAGTGCCTCGAGCTTGTTGATGTTGCGCAACAGGACGTTGCCGGCGAGGCGGGCGGCCTTGACCATGACGGTTACGGCGGGTTTCTGCATGGCGTGGGCTCCCGGAAAGGCAGAAGAGATGGACTGGCGGGGGAAAAGAGCGGGTCCGGCGCAGTGGCCGGCCGCACAGTTTACCATTGGTCATCGTCCAGCTCGACCTTTTCCCTGTTCATGTCCCAGTTTCCCGCCGCCACCCGCCTCCGATTCGTCCTGGTCGGTACCCAGCACCCCGGCAACATGGGGGCCGCCGCCCGTGCCCTGAAGACCATGGGCCTGGCCCGCCTGGTACTGGTCGCTCCCGAAAAGCCGCTGGACGAGGAGGCCTTCCGGCGCTCGGCCGGTGCCGAAGACGTACTGGGGGACGCCCCGGTGGTGGCGACTCTGGCCGAGGCCGTGGCTGACTGCCGCCTGGTGCTGGGCTGCACCGCCCGTGCCCGCCGTGTCCAGCTGGAGGAGTACCTGCCGGCCGATGCCGCTGCCCGCGCGGTGGCCAAGGCCGGCGAGGGTGCCGAGGTGGCGCTGGTGTTCGGCCGTGAGCGCACCGGCCTGACCAACGAGGAACTGCAGCTGTGCCATGCAGCGGTGCACATCCCGTCCGACCCGGAGTTCAGCTCGCTCAACCTGGCTGCTGCCGTGCAGGTGCTGGCCTATGAAACGCGCATGCAGCTGCTGGGTGCGCAGCCTGCAGCCGACGCCGAGCCGGGCTTCCGCGAACAGGCGGCCAGCCACGAGCAGATGGAGAGCTTCTTCGCCCAGCTTGGCGACACGCTGGATGAGATCGATTTCCACAAGGGCCGCGCCCCGGAATCGGCGATGCGCAAGCTGCGCCGCCTGTTCCTGCGCAGCGAACCCAGCGAGCAGGAAGTGCGCCTGTTGCGCGGCATCCTCGCCGACACCCAGCGCATGGCGCGACTGGCACAAGCGGGCAACAAGGACAGCTGACGACGTTCTCATTTTTTCGGGTAGTCTGTCTGGATACCCAGGGGGGATGAAGCCTGTGTCGGGTCTGCGAAAGGCAATGCAGGGGGGACTGCTGAGCCTGGCCATGGTCCTGCTGGCCGGGACGGTGCGTGCAGCACCGGACCCGGTACTGGTGCTGGGCCGGATCAGCGATGATCCCAAGGCGCATTACGAACAGCTGCAGCCCTTGCTGGACTACGTGGTGGCGCGCATGCACGACGTTGGCATCAAGGAGGGGAGGATCCTGATGGCACGCGACCCGCAGCAGATGGCCAGCTATCTGCGGCGGGGCAGGGTCGACTGGGTCACCGAAACCTCGGGTACGGCGGTGGCGCTGGGCCAGCGCAGTGGCGCCCGCCCACTGCTGCTGACCGAGCGCAACGGCGTGCGTGATTACCAGACGGTGTTCTTCGTGCGCCGCGACAGCCCGATCCAGCGCGTACAGGATCTGCGGGGCCATCGCCTGGCCCTGCAGAACACGGCGTCCACCAGTGCCTATCTGGTGCCGGTGATGACGTTGCTGCAGGAGGGCCTGTCGCCGCAGATCCTGGCCGGTGCATGGGACATGCCGGGCCGGGACAGTGTGGGTTACGTATTTGCACGCAGCGAGCTGAACATCGCGACGTTCGTGCACAAGGGGGTGGTTGACGTGGAAGCGGTGAGCAGCGTGGACTGGAATGACGAGCGGCGGATGCCGGCAGCGTTCCGGCGCGACTTCCGCGAGCTGCTGCGCACCGAACCCTACCCGCGTGCGGTGGAGATGGTCCGCGCCGACCTGGATCCACGCGTGCGCGATCGCCTGCAGGAAGTGCTGCTGCAGGCAGCCAGCGACCCGCAGGCGCAGGGGGCGCTGCATCGGTTTTTTGGCACTTCCGGGTTCCACCGCGTCGATGCGCATGCGCAGCAGCGGTTGGATGAATTGAAACAAGGATTGACGCGCGTGCGGATGGAAGTGGAATGAAGTGGCTTGGCTCGGGGATGCAGGCCCGGTTCCTGCTCGCGATGGGCGGGGCGATGGTCGTGGTGATCGCGATCCTTGCGGTGTTGTTGGGGCGGCAGACGGCGATGCAGAGCGAGGTGCGCAACCTCAGCGGCGGCGTCATCCATGAACTGTTCGACCGCAGCGTGCGCAGCCGCGGCGAGGCGATGGCGCGTGAGTTGTCCGACGCCCTGGCCAACCCGTTGTACTACCGCGATCTGGACCAGGTCGGCGTACTGGTACGCAGTACCGCGCGCCAGCCCGTGGTGCGCTATGTACTGGTGTTCGACGATCGCGGCCGGCTGGTACACGACGGCTCGGTCGAGGTGTCCGGATTCGGCCAGCCGATGGCCGATCCCCTGGCACCCAAGGCTGCAGCCGCGCAGATGCTGGTCGTGCAGGAATCGCCGAAGGTGCTCGACAACACCATGCCGATCATGATCGGCAACCAGCGCATTGGCGGCGTCCGGGTCGGCATGGCGCTGGATGAGGTGCAGCAGCGCGAGCAGGCGGCCAACGCCACCCTGGGCGAGCGCCTGCAGCAGGTCGGCAGCCGTCACCTGGGCTGGCTGCTGCTGATGCTGGGCCTGCTGGTGGTGATCGGCGTGGTGGTGATCCTGTACGTGCAGCGCACCCTGGTCGCGCCGATCCGTGATCTTGCCGTCGCCGCGCGTCGCATCGAGGCCGGTGACTACCAGACGCCCCTGGCCGAGAACACCCGCGACGATGAGGTCGGCGAACTGGTACGTGGTTTCGCCCGGATGCGCGATGCGATCGCCCGCCATGACCGCGAAGTGCGACGCATGGCCTATACCGACGCGCTGACCGGGCTGACCAACCGGCTGGCATTCCGCGAGGCGCTTGATCATCGGTTGATGGCCGCCCGTGCCGCCAATCACCGGTTGGGCCTGCTGTTCGCCGATATCGACGACTTCAAGCGGGTCAATGACACCCTTGGCCACGAGGCCGGCGATGAGGCATTGCTGCAGTTCGCCCAGCGCATCGGCCGCGCGGTCACCGAGGCCGGGGGCGATGAAACCCTGCTGGCGCGCTTCGGCGGAGACGAGTTCGTGATCCTGGTGGGCGACGGTGATGTGGCCGCCAACGCGCGGCTGCTGGCCGAAGTGCTGGTGCGCGAGCTGGGCAAGCCGCTGGTGGTGCAGGGCAGGGAACTGTTCCTGGGCACCTCGATCGGCGTGACCCTGTTCCCCGACGATGCAGCCGATGCGACCACCCTGCTGAAGAACGGCGACATCGCCATGTACCAGGCGAAGATGGCCGGCAAGAACTGCTATCGCTATTACAGCCGGGCGATGGACCATGCGGTCGAGCGTCGCGTGCATATGGAACAGGAGCTGCGCGGTGCCTGGGAGCGCGGCGAACTGCGCCTGGCCTACCAGCCGATCTTCCGCATGCGCGACCGCCGGATGGTCGGCGTTGAAGTACTGTTGCGCTGGCAGCACCCGACCCTGGGCACGATTCCGCCCTCGGTGTTCATCGAGGTAGCCGAGCAGAGTGGGCTGATCGAGATCATCGGCCCGAAGGTCCTGCGTGCGGCCTGCATGGAGGCCTCGCAGTGGCCGCGCGGGGCGGCCGGGGACGACCTGTTCGTGTCGGTCAACGTGTCGCCACGGCAGTTGCGCGGCGGTGAGCTGCCGGCACTGGTCGCGCAGTGCCTGCATGAGTCCGGGCTGCCGGCGTCGCGCCTGCATCTGGAGCTGACCGAAACCGCCGTGATCGGCGACGAGATGGTTGCCGCGCAGCTGCTGGACAAGCTGCACCGCACCGGCGTGAAGGTCTGGCTGGATGATTTCGGGACCGGCTTCTCCGGGCTCAGTCATCTGCGCCAGGTACCCGTGGACGGCGTGAAGATCGACAAGAGTTTCGTGGCCGACATGCAGCGTGACCCCGATGACCTCGCGCTGACCACGGCGATCATTGCCATGGCCCACGCGCTGGGCATCACCGTGGTGGCCGAAGGCATCGAGCAGCAGGCGCAGTTCGAGCTGCTGGCGCAGCGCGGCTGCGACCTTGGGCAGGGCTATTGGTTGAGCCACCCGGTGACCGCCACCGAAGTGGTGCGGATGATCGAATCGGGCATCTGACCGACACAAAAAAGGGACGGATGACATGAAGTCGCTTATGCATTTGCGACTTCATGCCCTCCGTCCCCTTTTTTGGGGCTACACCGGGCGCTTGCTCGGGTCGCCGGGCAGTTCGCGCACCAGTTTCGGGATCAGATAACCGGACAGGCGTGCGGTCAGGCCGGCAATCAGTGCCTTGGCCTGGGCATCGTCCACTTCGAAATGGGCCACGCCCTCGACCCGGTCCAGCTGGTGCAGGTAGTAGGGCAGCACGCCGGCGGCGAAGCTGCGCTCGCTCAGGTCCTGCAGGGCCTGCACGCTGTCGTTGACCCCGCGCAGCAACACCGCCTGGTTCAGCAGCTGGGCGCCGATGCCGCGCAGGCGGGCCATCGCCGCGTCCACGCTGGCATCGAATTCATTGGCATGATTGGCGTGGACCACGATCGCCAGCGGCCACGGCAGGCTGCCCAGCCAGGAGACCAGTTCATCGTCCACGCGCTCCGGCAGCACGATCGGCAGCCGGGTATGGATGCGCAGGCGGCGGATATGCGGGATCGCGCGCAGGGCGTCGGTCAGCTCGGCCAGCTTGTGCGTGGCCAGCGACAGCGGGTCACCGCCGGACAGGATCACCTCGTCGATGTCCGGGTCGGCGGCGATGGCGGCTACGGCCTCCTGCCAGCCACCCTTGGCGGCGTTCTCCGCCCCATAGTCGAAGTGGCGGCGGAAGCAGTAGCGGCAATTGATCGCGCAGCTGCCGGTGGCGACCAGCAGGGCACGGCCACGGTACTTCTGGATGACGCCGGTGGCCTTCTTGGCGGCACCGTCGCCCACCGCATCGAAGCTGAACCCGGGCACCGGGCGCATTTCCTCGTCGATCGGCAGCACCTGGCGCAGCAGCGGGTCGGCCGCATCGCCAGGGCGCATGCGGGCCACGAAGCCTTCCGGCACGCGTAGCGCGAACTGGGCCATGGCCGCCTCCGAGACGCCCAGCGCGGCCGGGTCCAGCTGCAGCCGGGCCAGCAGCGCGTGCGGGTCGCGCAGCGCCTGGCGCCAGAGCTGCTGCCAGCGCGCGGGCGCACCTGGCGACTGGGGCCGTGGGAAGGCGGAAAGCTGCATGGAGAGGGGGCCTGCGGTTATCATGGGGGCAGAAAAACAGTCGCCCACCGGCATCCGGTGGGCTTTCCATTCTAACGGCTCGCCGCACCCGCGGCGTTTTTGCCACTCAGGAGTTTACGCATGGCCAGCTACGGCATGAACGACGTCAAGAACGGGATGAAGATCCTGGTCAACAACCAACCGGCCGTCATCATCGACACCGAATACGTCAAGCCGGGCAAGGGCCAGGCCTTCACCCGCGTGAAGTACCGCCTGATCAAGGACGGCCGTACCCAGGAAGTGACCATGAAGTCGACCGACTCGCTGGATGCAGCCGACGTCGTCGATACCGACATGAACTTCATGTACAGCGACGGCGAGTACTGGCACTTCATGGACCCGGAATCCTTCGAGCAGGTCCAGGCCACCAAGGCCGGCATGGGCGGCGCCGAGAAGTGGCTGAAGGGCGAAGAGTCCTGCGTGGTCACCCTCTGGAATGGTGAGCCGATCTTCGTGCAGCCGCCGAACTTCGTTGAACTGAAGATCACTGAAACCGATCCGGGCGTCCGTGGCGACACCTCGGGCGGCGGCGGCAAGCCGGCCACCCTGGAAACCGGTGCCGTGGTCCGCGTGCCGCTGTTCGTCAACCAGGACGAAGTGATCCGCGTCGACACCCGTTCGGGCGAGTACTCCGCACGCGTCAAGTAATCCGGCGCAGCCGGATTACCTGTAGAGCCGAGCCATGCTCGGGTAGGCGTCATCGCATTCGCGCTGGCGCTCCCATGATCTGCTTCGGCAGATCATGGGCCCCGCTTCACGGGTCTCCAGACCCCGCCGCTTCGCGGCAGCCCCTGACCCAGGGGCGTGTCCCCCAGAAGTATCTCGCCGCCCCCCCAGCCAGTGAGCCCGCATGAGCGATAGCCCGCACCTCCCCGAAGCCTGCGACCTGCTCATCGAAGCCGGTTACGTCGTTCCGATCGAGCCGCATGCGGTGGTGCTGGAAGACCACGCCGTGGCCGTGCGTGGCAGCGAGATCATCGCGATCCTGCCGCGTGCCGAGGCGCGCGCGCGTTTCCGCGCCGCCCAGGTGGTCAGCCGCCCCGAGGCCGCACTGATGCCGGGCCTGGTCAACGCGCACACGCACAACCCGATGACCCTGCTGCGCGGCGTCGCCGACGACCTGCCGCTGATGACCTGGCTGCAGCAGCACATCTGGCCGGTGGAAGCCGCGGTAATCGGCCCCGAATTCGTTGCCGACGGCACCACCCTGGCCATCGCCGAGATGCTGCGCGGTGGCACCACCTGCGCCAACGAGAACTACTTCTTCGGCGACGTGCAGGCCGCGGTCTACAAGAAGCACGGTTTCCGCGCGCTGGTTGGCGCGGTCATCATCGATTTCCCCACCGCCTGGGCCAAGACCGACGACGAGTACTTCGCCAAGGCCGGTGAACTGCATGACCAGTGGCGCACCGATCCGCTGATCGGCACCGCGTTCGCGCCGCATGCGCCGTACACCGTCAACGATGCCAACTTCGAGCGGGTGCGGATGCTGTCCGACCAGCTCGACATGCAGGTGCACCTGCACACCCACGAGACCGCGCAGGAAATCACCGATTCGATCAAGCTGCACGGCCAGCGCCCGCTGGCGCGGCTGGATCGCCTCGGCCTGGTCAACGACCGCCTGATCGCGGTGCACATGACCCAGCTGACCGACGCGGAAATCCACCTGTGCGCCGAACGTGGCGTCAGCGTGGTGCACTGCCCGGAATCGAACCTGAAGCTGGCCTCCGGTTTCTGCCCGGCCTGCGCCCTGCAACGCGCCGGCGTGAACCTGGCGATCGGCACCGACGGCTGCGCCAGCAACAACGACCTGGACATGTTCAGCGAGAACCGCACGGCGGCGATCCTGGCCAAGGCCGTGGCCGACGACGCCACCGCGCTGGATGCAGCCACCACGCTGCGCGCCTCCACGCTGGGCGGCGCCCGCGCGCTGGGCTTCGGCGAGCGCATCGGCTCGATCGAAGTGGGCAAGCAGGCCGACCTGGTCTGTGTTGACCTCTCGGCGCTGGAAACCCAGCCGCTGCACAATGTGCTGTCGCAGCTGGTGTACGCCACCGGCCGCCAGCAGGTCAGCGATGTCTGGATTGCCGGCAAGCCGAAGCTGGTGCAGCGCGAGCTGGTCGGCATGGACCTGCCGGGCATCATCGCCAACGCGCGCCAGTGGCGCGAGCGCATCCGCCATATCCGCGCCTGAACCCTGGCGCCGCAAGGACACCCTCATGACTGCCCCCCACGCATCCTCCAATTTCGATCAGGCCGAGCTGGACAAGTTCGCCGCGCTGGCCAACCGCTGGTGGGACGCTGATGGCCCGCAGAAGCCGCTGCATGCGCTGAACCCGGTGCGGCTGAAGTACGTGGCCGACCGCGTGCCGCTGCGCGGTGCGCGCGTGCTGGACATCGGCTGTGGTGGCGGCCTGCTGAGCGAGGCGCTGGCGCAGTCCGGTGCCGACGTCACCGCCATCGACCTGGCCCCGGAACTGGTCAAGGTCGCGCGCCTGCACGCGCTGGAAAGCGGTGCCAAGGTGGATTATCGCGTCCAGGCCGCCGAGGACCTGGCTGCCGAGCAGCCGGGCAGTTTCGATGTGGTCACCTGCATGGAAATGCTCGAGCACGTGCCGGATCCGGGCGCGATCATCGAGGCCTGCAAGCGCCTGCTGAAGCCGGGCGGCCACCTGTTCCTGTCGACCATCAACCGCACCGCTGCCGCATTCGCGGTGGCGATTGTCGGTGCCGAGTACGTGGCGCGATTGCTGCCCAAGGGCACGCATCACTACCAGGAATTCATCAAGCCGGCCGAGCTGGCACGCTGGCTGCGCGAAGCCGACCTGCAGCTGGTCGATGTCAGTGGCATGGCCTACGAGCCGTGGCGCAACCACGCCCGCCTGAGCAGCCACACCGACATCAACTACCTGGCCTACGCGGTCAAGCCGGCATGACCTCTGCCCGCTTCCCGCGCGCGGTGCTGTTCGATCTGGACGGCACCCTGCTGGACAGCGC
The DNA here is from genome assembly GCF_059370395.1 of Stenotrophomonas sp. YJH_SMC_101-4. Classification (NCBI taxonomy): domain Bacteria; kingdom Pseudomonadati; phylum Pseudomonadota; class Gammaproteobacteria; order Lysobacterales; family Lysobacteraceae; genus Stenotrophomonas; species Stenotrophomonas sp. YJH_SMC_101-4. The sequence continues at coordinate 157,288 of NZ_JCAFTP010000001.1, forward strand.
GCCGGACTTCGTTGCCACCTGCGATGCGATGCTGGCCGAACGTGGCCGTGCACCGATCGATCCGGCGTTGTTGCGCCCGGTGGTATCCAAGGGCTCGCGCGCGATGGTCGGTGCGGCATTCCCGGACCTGGATGCCGCTGCGCGCGACGCATTGATTTCGGAATTCCTGCAGCGCTATGAAGCATTGATCGGCCAGCACGCGGTGCTGTTCGATGGCGTGGCCGGCATGCTTGCTGCACTGGATGCCGCCGGTACGGTGTGGGGCATCGTCACCAACAAGCCCGAGTACCTGGCGCGCCTGATCCTGCCGCAGCACGGCTGGCAGCAGCGCTGTGCGGTGCTGGTGGGTGGTGACAGCCTGGCCGAGCGCAAGCCGCATCCGCTGCCGCTGCTGCACGCGGCGCAGGCAATCGCCGTTGCCGCCGAAGACTGCGTGTACGTGGGCGACGACGAGCGCGACATCATCGCCGCGCGTGCCGCGGCCATGCCGTCGGTGGCGGCACTGTGGGGCTATCGCCTGCACAGCGACGACCCGCTGGCCTGGCAGGCCGACGTGCTGGTCGAGAACGCCGGCCTTCTGCAACTGGCCAGTCTCTGGCCGACCCGGCCGGCAGCCCCGGCCCAGCCGTAAGGAATGACGTAGTGAGCAGTACCGCGCTGGACAGTTTCCTCGACAAGTGGCGCAGCCGTTGGCCGGAATGGTCGGTGGCCGCCCCGTTCGTGGCCGAATCGCAACGCGAGCTTGCAGTGGCGTGGTTTGCGCTGCTGCAGGAGTTCGACGACATGCTCAATACCGGCGGCGATCCGTTGCCGGCCGACGCCAAGCTGGCGTGGTGGGGCGAGGAGTTGCGCAGCTGGGCTGCGCACCGGTCGCGCCACCCGTTGGGTCGCTTGCTGGAACCGGTGCGTGCGCCGTGGGCGCAGCTGGCCGAAGCGCTGCCCGATCTGGTTGAAGCGCGCACGGTCGCGCTGGATGCGGCCGGTGCCGAGCGTGCGCTGGCCAATTACGCCGACGCGGTTGCCGCGGTGGAAGCGGCGCTGTTCAACGACAAGCCGCGCACCGGCGCTGGTCGTGCGGTGCAGCTGCAGACCCTTGCCCAGCGCCTGCAGGATGCCGGCGTGGCCGGTGTACCGCGCAGCCTGCTGGATGAGGATTCCAGCACGGCTGCGCAGCGCTGGGCGCAGTACCTGCTGAAGGGGTGGGGAAGTCGCGTGCCCGGCCCGCGCCCGCGCCGTGTGTGGTCCAGCCTGGCGCGCGCACGCGTGGCGGCGCAGGCCGCAGGCAAGCCGATCGAAGCCACCCCGGTGCGCACCCTGCTGCGCGTGTGGTGGGCTGCCCGCGGTTGATCGATTCTGGTGGGTGCGGACCTTGGTCCGCACGCTCCATGAGGTTGTGCCGACCAAGGTCGGCACCTACCACAGCGCGTTGCACGCGTTATTTACGTTCCAGCACCAGCAACGGGTCGATGCGGGTATCGAACCAGTTCATGCCCCAGTGCAGGTGCGGGCCGGTGGCGCGACCGGTGGCGCCGACCGCGGCGATCACCTGGCCCTGTTCCACCCGGTCGCCGACCTTCACGTCGATGCGCGACAGGTGCAGGAAGTTGGAGCTGACCCCGAAGCCGTGGTCGAGCAGCAGCGTGCCACCGGTCAGGTACAGGTCCGGGCCGGCGAAGGTGACGATGCCGGCGGCCGGTGCCTTCACCGGGGTGCCGGTCGGCACCGCGATGTCCATGCCGGAATGACCGGCACCAGGTTGACCGTTGTAGACACGCGCATTGCCGAAGCGGCCACTGATGCGGCCCTGCACCGGCCAGATGAAGGTCTGGGTGAAATCAGTGCGGTCGTCATCGCGGGCACGTGCCGCGGTCACCTGCGCCTGTTCGCGCTTGATCCGCCCGGCAATCGCCGGCGGCGGGTTCACCGTTTTCGGCGGCACGCCGTTGACCCGCTCGATGGGCCAGTCGCGCGGCGTCACCGCAATGGTCGCCGTCTCGCTGCCACCATCGGGGCGCTGTACCTGCACGCGCAACGGGCCCTTCTCGTCGCGACCGATGCCGAACACCACACTGCCATAGCCGCTCACCCGCAGCTGGCGGCCGGCGTACTGCGCGCGGCTGCCGGCGGGCACCTTGCCGATCACCAGCGCGCCCTGCGACGCGCTGGCCGGAAACACCACGCGACTGTCGATCAGGCTGCCGATGCCATCCTGCGCCTGCGCCGCCGGTGCGGTGAACAGGGGCGCGGCCAGCAGCAGCGCCCCGAACAGGAATACCTTGCGCATCAGCGGTCGTAGGTCATGCGCTGGCCGGCCGGTTCACCCACCAGTTTGCTGCCGTCCCACACCAATTGGCCGTTGACCCAGGTCGAGGCCACGCGCGAACGGAAGGTGGTGCCTTCGAACGGCGACCAGCCGCACTTGGACAGCACGTCCTCGCGCTTGACGGTGAATGGCACGTCTTCCACCAGCACCAGGTCGGCGAAGTAGCCTTCGCGCAGGAAGCCGCGTTCTTCCACGTCGAACAGCTGTGCCGGCGCATGCGCGAATTTCTGCACCACCTGCTCGCGGGTCAGCTTCCCTTCGTGCACGCGCTCCAGCGCGGCCACCAGCGCGTACTGCACCAGCGGCAGGCCCGACGGCGCCTGCGCGTAGGGCTTCTGCTTCTCTTCCCAGGTGTGCGGGGCGTGGTCGGTGGCCAGCACGTCCAGCACGTCGTCGGCCAGCGCAGCGGTGATTGCTTCGCGGTCGGACACTTCCTTGATCGCCGGGTTGCACTTGATCAGGTTGCCCTTGGTCGCATAGTCGGGGCGCGCGAAGTGCAGGAAGTGCACGCAGGTTTCGGCAGTGATCTGCTTGCGGCTGCCGTCGGCGCGGATCAGTGGACCCTTTTCGAACAGCGCCAGCTCGTCGGCGGTGGAGATGTGCAGTACATGCAGGCGGGTGCCGTGCTTGCGCGCCAGCGACATCGCCAGGCGGGTCGACTTGATGCAGGCCTCGCGCGAACGGATATCCGGATGCATGTCCGGGGTCAGCTCGTCGCCGTACTTTTCCTGGAAGGCCTTCAGGTTGGCATCGATCATCGGCGTGTCTTCGCAGTGCGTGATGATCGGGGTCGGGCATTCGCGGAAGATCGCATCCAGCGTTTCCGGGTTGTCCACCAGCATGTTGCCGGTGGAGGCGCCCATGAACACCTTCACGCCCGGGGCCTTCTTCGGGTCCAGCGCACGGATCGCTTCGAGGTTGTCATTGCTGGCGCCGTGGTAGAAGCCGTAGTTGGCCCAGGCGCGGCCGCGTGCCAGTTCGTACTTGGCTTCCAGGATGGTCGAATCCAGCGTCGGCGGATTGGTGTTGGGCATGTCCATGAAGCTGGTCAGGCCGCCGGCCACGGCCGCCGCCGATTCGCTGGCGATGTCGCCCTTGTGGGTCAGGCCCGGTTCGCGGAAGTGCACCTGGTCATCGATCATGCCAGGCAGCAGCCAGCGTCCGGCCGCGTCCACCACCTGCTCGCCATCGCGCGGCGCCAGCCCACTGCCGATCTGCGCGATGCGGCCGTTCTCGATGCGCAGGTCGCCGTCGAAGGTGCGGCCTTCGTTGACCATCCGGGCGTTGGTGATGAGGGTGGAGGACATGTCAGTGTTTTCCTGTGCAACGGCAAGAGGGGGCGTGGGTAGATTCGGGCACCGGGTCGAAGCCGCCGGGATGGAACGGATGGCAGCGGCCCAGCCGGCGCGCAGCCAGCCAGCTGCCGCGCAGCGGACCGTGTCGGGAGATGGCGTCCATCGCGTATTCAGAACAGCTCGGCACGAAACGGCAACGCGGCCCCAGCAGGGGGCTGATGAAGCGCTTGTAGAAGCGCAGCAGGGCAATGAGCAGGCGCGAGATCACCCAGTCATCTTATGCCAGTTGGCATGAAGGCCGCATTTGTGCAGGATGGGCCGTTGGTCGCATGTCGCCGATGGCCTGCGACCGGTACCAGCACCTCCGGGTGCTGGCCAGGTTCCGTACCGCGCAAGGCGGTCCGTGTTCGTCGGACTGCCTCCAAGGGCGCCTTGACTCCAGGACTGAATGGAGCAGGGGGTCGAGGTTGCTGCTGCGGGTCGGGTAGGCTATAAAGGCCCGCTTTCCCGGGCCCCGGGGAATCCAAGGAAGAGCGTTTCGTGGCTGCTAAAAAAACTGCAAAGAAGGCCGCAACGGCCGCCAAGAAAACCGCCAAGCCTGTTGTGAAGAAGTTGGCGGCAAAGCCCGTTGCCAAGAAACCGGCCAGCAAGCCGGCGACCAAGGCAGCGTCCTCGCAACCGGCGGCCAGGAAGGCCACCGCAAAGAAAACGCCGGTCAAGGCAACCAAGCCGGTGGCGAAGAAGGCTGCTGCGCCCGCCAAGGCCAAGCCTGCCGCTGCCAGCAAGAAGGCGCCGGTGGTGAAGAAGGCCGCCAGCAAGGCCGCGCCGGTGAAGAAGGCCGCCGCCAAGCCGGTGGCGAAGAAGGCAGCAGCCAAGCCGGCGCCGAAGGCGGTGGTGAAGAAGGCTGCGGTCAAGCCGGTCGCCAAGCCTGCGGCAAAGAAGGTCGCTGCAGCTAAACCGGTTGCCACGCCTGCCGCTGTAAAGAAGGTTGCCAAGAATGTTGCCGCGCCGGCCGTCAAGCCGGCCCCGGCCCCAGTAGTGAAGTCCGCACCGAAGCCTGCTGTCAAGCCGGCTCCGGCCAAGCCTGTCCCGGCCAAGACCGTGGCAGTGGCAGCAGCCCAACCGGCTTCCAAGCCGGCCCCGGCCGCCGCTTCTGCCGCTTCGAAGGCCCCGCAATCCAAGAATCCCGTGCCCGTTTCGAAATCGCCTGCCAAAACCGCCGTGAAATCCGATTCCGCCCCGAAGACCGTGTCGCGCCCTGTCGGCAAGGTTGCCGTGGCCGTCGCCGCCCGCTCGGCTGCACCGGCCCCGCGCAGCAAGTACAAGGTGGTCGAGTACAAGACCGACGAGGCCACCGGCCGCCCGATCCTGCCGGCTGGCTACAAGCCGTCCTCGGAAGAGGAATACATGAGCCCGCTGCAGCAGGAGTACTTCCGTCAGCGTCTCCAGAACTGGCGCGCGGACCTGGTGGAAGAGTCCAAGCAAACCATCGAGAATCTTCGTGAGGAAGTGCGTGACATCGGCGACGAAGCCGAGCGCGCGACCCGCGAGACCGAGAACTCGCTGGAACTGCGTACCCGCGACCGCTACCGCAAGCTGATCGGCAAGATCGACAGCACCCTGAAGCGCCTGGAAGCGGGCGACTACGGTTACTGCGTCGACACCGGCGAAGAAATCGGCCTGGAGCGCCTGGAAGCGCGCCTGACCGCCGAACGCACCATCGACGCCCAGGAGCGTTGGGAGCACCTGCAGAAGCAGCAGGGCGACTGATTCCTGCTCGTTGTATGGTCATGCGAAAAACCCGGCCTCGGCCGGGTTTTTTGTTGGGTTCGAGTTGGCTGTGTAGAGCAGCGCCTTCCGGGTATCGGGTGGAGCCTGCGGGTGGGTCCGGGCAGGACACGCTGCAAGTACATCCCTGTAAGCTCGGCCGCGGCATCCATGCCGCGGACGGTCCCGCCCGGACCCACCCGCAGGCTCTCGACGGTTTCCTGCGTGCGCGGCCGATGTAGAGCCGAGCCCACGCTCGGCTCAGGCCGACAGGAGCGGTCATGCGTGCTCGCGGCTGTTGAGTCCGCCTTGTAGCGAGCCGAGCACCGCAGGGGAATCAGGGGCGAAGAGGCGCCGCTGTTTGAGCGCAGCGAGTTCGGCGCCGTCCCCTGATTTACCGAGGAGCACAGGGCACCGGCGCGCAGCACCGGCTCGCGGATGGCGGAGCGTTTCTTTGGTTACTTTCTTTTCGCGAAAAGAAAGTGACAAGCCCAATCATCGAGGGAGAGCAACGGCCCCAGCCAAACGCCCGGCGCCGCCGAATCCGCTGTTCGCAGCGTCACTGCAGGTCGCGAAGATTCAGTTTCCGCAATGTCGGGTTCTTCCAGGCCGTGATCCCGGCCACGCTCAGCACCGCGAACCCACCCAGCACCACGGCCGGCACCAGGCCGAGCAGCTTGGCCATCGTGCCGGCATAGAACGCGCCCAGCTCGTTGGACGAACTGATGAAGATGCCGTTGATCGAAGACACCCGTCCGCGCATCTCTTCCGGCGTGGCCAACTGCAGGATGGTCGAGCGGATCACCACCGAGACGCCATCGAAGGCCCCGTAGAACAGCAGGATCAGCGCCGACAGCCAGAAGTGCTGCGACAGGCCGAAGCCGATCACGCACAGGCCGAAACCGGCCACCGCGAACAGCAGTACGCGGCCGGCATTGCGGTGCAGCGGGTGGCGGGCCAGCCACAGGCCCACGCACACCGAACCGAGCGCCGGCATCGCGCGCAGGATGCCCAGGCCTTCCGGGCCGTGGTGCAGGATTTCATGCAGGAACGCCGGCAGCATCGCCACCACGCCGCCGAGCAGGACCGAGAACATGTCCAGCGCCATCGCCCCGACCATGATCCGGTTGCCGACCACGAAGCGCGCGCCTTCGGCGATGCTCTTGAAGATCGGCGCGGCGGGACCGGTGTGCACCGGTTCTTCCACCTTCAATGTAGCCAGGCAGGCCATCGCCACCAGCGCAAAGGCCGTAGCCACCGCGTAGGAGAGGCCCTTGCCGCCGAAGCCGACCAGCACGCCACCCAGTGCCGGACCAGCCACCATGCCGGCCTGGAACACCACCGCGCCGAGGCCTGCGCCGCGCGCGAACTGATCGCGGGCCAGCACGCGGGCGAACAGCGCGTTGTAGATCGGCGACAGGAAGGCGCGGACCATGCCGGTCAGGGCGATGGCTGCATAGATGGGCCACACGCCTTCAAACGGCAGCCAGCCCTTGGCCACGCTGGTCAGTACCAGCGCGGTGGCGATCAGCCCGGAACAGGCCGCCATGCCCAACCGACGCCGCGGCAGATGGTCGACCAGGTAGCCGGCGAATGGCGCCACGCAGAAGAACGGCAGCACCTCGGCCAGGCCGATCAGGCCCAGCGAGAACGGATTGCGGGTGACTTCGTAGATGTGCCAGCCGACGGTGACTGCCACCACCTGGTAGGACAGCATCGCGAAGATGCGGTAGGCCAGCAGCTTGGCGAAGCCGGGTCGGGACAGCAGGCCCAGCGCGGTGTCCTCGGCTGTGGCAGGCTCGCTCACGACGGATCGCGCTGCAGCTGGGCCTGCGCGGTCTCGCGGATGAAGGCCAGCATCGCTGCCACACCATTGCTGCGGGTCGGAGACAGGTGGCGGGCCAGGCCGATGTCCTGGATATAGCTCGGTTCGGTGGCCAGGATCTCCTGCGCCGAGCGCCCGGAGTACACGCGCAGCGCCAGGAAGATCAGGCCGGAGACGATGGCCGAATCACTGATGGCATGGAAGCGCAGCGACTGCGCATTGCCTTCCGGCACGATCCAGACCATCGACTGGCAGCCGAGCAGGCGATGCTCTTCGGTCTTCCATTCTTCCGGGAAGGCCGGCAGCTTGCGGCCGAGGTCGATCAGGTACTGGTAGCGCTCGGACCAGTCGCCGAAGAAGCCGAATTCCTCGGCGATGGCGGTCTGTGCCTCGGCGGCGGTGGGTTCAAGCGGGAACGGGGAGTCGGTCACAACAGTCTCTACGGTGGGGCGTGGCCGGCGTACCGGCCACGGGGCAGGGCAGGTCAGCCGCGCTTGCGCGACCAGCGCACGCCCTGCGGGGTATCTTCCAGCACGATGCCTTCGGCGGCCAGCTGGTCGCGGATGGTGTCGGAACGGGCGAAGTCGCGGGCCTTCTTGGCAGCGGCACGCTCGTCGATCAGGCCCTGGATACGGGCATCGTCGCCGTCATCGCCCGCAGCGGTACCGAACCATTGCGCCGGATCGGCCTGCAGCAGGCCCAGGGCCAGGCCGGCACCGAGCAGCTCGCCCTTCAGGCGCGCCTGTTCGGCCGGGTCGGTGGCTCGGCGTGCATCGGCAGCGATGCGGGCCACTTCGGCCAGCGCCTGCGGGGTGTTCAGGTCGTCATCCAGGGTCGCCTCGACCGTGGCCGGGATCGCCACGACCGCGTCGACCGACGCCAGTTCGCGCAGGGTGCCGTACAGGCGATCCAAGGTGCGCACCGACTGCTCGATCAGGCCATCGGACCAGTCCAGCGGCTGCCGGTAGTGGGCCGACAGCAGCGCCAGGCGCAGGGCTTCCGGCGGATGCTGGCGCACCAGGTCGTGCACGCGCTCGATGTTGCCCAGCGACTTGCTCATCTTGGCGCCGCCGAAGTTGAGCATGCCGTTGTGCAGCCAGAAACGGGCGAAGATCCTGCCACCGTGGGCGCATTCGCTCTGCGCGATCTCGTTCTCGTGGTGCGGGAACTGCAGGTCGACGCCGCCGGCATGGATGTCGATGGTCTCGCCCAGATGGGCGGCGGCCATCGCCGAGCATTCGATGTGCCAGCCCGGGCGGCCACGGCCCCACGGCGATTCCCAGCCGGGCAAGTCGTCGCTGGACGGCTTCCACAGCACGAAATCGCCGGGATCGCGCTTGTAGGGGGCGACATCGACACGGGCGCCGGCCAGCATCTCTTCCGGGTCGCGGCGCGAGAGCTTGCCGTAGCCGTCGAAGCTGGCCACCGCGAACAGCACATGGCCCTCGGCGGCATAGGCATGGCCGTTGGCGATCAGCTGCTCGATCATGGTGACGATCTGCGGCATGTGCGCCGTCACTTCCGGTTCGATGTCCGGCGGCACCACGCCCAGGGCGGCCATGTCTTCACGGTAGGCGGCAGCGAACCTGTCGGTGATGGTGCTGATCGGCACCCCCTGCTCGCGCGCGGCGGTGTTGATCTTGTCGTCCACGTCGGTGATGTTGCGCGCGTAGCGCAGGCCACCGAAACGGCGCCGCAGCAGGTCGGCCAGCACGCCGAACACCACCGGGCCACGGGCGTTGCCGATGTGCACGTAGTTGTAGACCGTGGGGCCGCACACATACAGGGTCGGACAGGCCGGGTCGAGCGGGATGAACGGTTCGAGCTGGCGAGTCAGGTTGTTGTGCAGGCGCAGGGTCATGGGGCTGTGGCTGGGGGACAAGCCTGTGATTTTAGAACGTGTCGGCCCCCTTTGGGGGCACCGCCTGCCACCGGTGGACGCCGGGGCCATCCAAGGTGGGGTGGGCAGGAGCAGCGTGGACGGGTAATGTTCAGCCCCTTGCGCTCGCCACTGCCTACACTATTGCCGTGTCCTTGCTCCCTTCGCCAATGAAATCCACCGCGTTGCTGACCCTGGCCTGCCTGTCGGCGCTGGCCGCCGTGGCCCAGGCGCAGGAGGCCGAGCCCCGCAACCGGGTGGTGATCGTGGAGAACGTGAAGTTCGACTACGCGCAGGTGCTGAACGTCGAGCCCGTGTTCCAGACCCTGCGCGCGACCCGCACCGAAGAACACTGCGAGCCGGTCTCGACCCGGACCCTGGCGCCGGTCAATGTCACCGGCGAGGAGCCGGTTGAGGACAAGGGCCGGATCAGCCGCTTCTGGGACTCGGTGCGCTCGATGTTCAAGCGCAGCGATGAAGAGGTCTCCGAGGACACCGCCGCCGAGTCACCCGCCCCGGCGCCGGCACCGGCCAACAATGGCCCGATGCTGACCCGTGACTGCCGTATCGTGCCGGTGGGGCGTGAATTCCGCAGGCCCATCGCCTACGACGTGGATTACGTCTACAAGGGCACCAAGTACCGCTCACGGCTGCCGGAAGACCCCGGCAACCGGCTCAAGATCCGGGTGTCGATCACCCCCTGGGTCGGCCCCGAGCAGGGCGCCACGGGCAATCCCTGATTCTGCGACCCCGGCCCCTTGCGTCGGCCCCGGCCGCATGCAAAGATGGTTGACCATGAAGCTCACCGACTTCCAGCACGACAGCAGCGCAGCCCGACAGGCGTCGGGCATGACCTCGCGTGCGCGTCGACCGGAACCCCACATTCTCGCTGGGTAACCGGAGCTTTTTGCTGTTCGTCCGAAAAAAACCCAGCCGCCCGGCTGGGTTTTTTCGTTTCTGCGTTCTGAAAGCTGCAACTGCAACCTTTTCGTTCCACCTTTGCTTCCTGTTTTCCCTTCCACCGCGTCGAACCCGGCGCCGCCACGCAAGGAAAGATGATGTCCCCCAAGCACTTCCTGAACACCCAGGACTGGAGCCGCAGCGATCTCGACGCGCTGCTGACCCAGGCCGCGCTGTTCAAGCGCAACAAGCTCGGCGACCAGCTCAAGGGCAAGTCGATCGCGCTGGTGTTCTTCAACCCGTCCATGCGCACCCGCACCAGCTTCGAACTGGGCGCGTTCCAGCTCGGCGCCCACGCGGTGGTGCTGCAGCCGGGCAAGGATGCGTGGCCGATCGAGTTCAACCTCGGCACGGTGATGGATGGCGATACCGAAGAGCACATCGCTGAAGTGGCCAAGGTGCTGGGCCGTTACTGCGACATCATCGCCGTGCGCGCGTTCCCCAAGTTCATCGACTGGGCCTACGACCGCCAGGACATCGTCCTCAACAGCTTCGCCAGGTACTCGCCGGTGCCGGTCATCAACATGGAGACCATCACCCATCCGTGCCAGGAGCTGGCCCACATCATGGCCCTGCAGGAGCACTTCGGCACCCAGGACCTGCGTGGCAAGAAGTACGTGCTGACCTGGACCTACCACCCCAAGCCGCTGAACACCGCCGTGGCCAACTCGGCGCTGACCATCGCCACCCGCATGGGCATGGACGTGACCCTGCTGTGCCCGACCGCCGACTACATCCTCGACGACCGCTACATGGGCTGGGCCGAGCAGAACGTGGCCGAGAGCGGCGGTTCGCTGAAGATCAGCCATGACATCGACAGCGCCTACGCCGGCGCCGACGTGGTCTATGCCAAGAGCTGGGGCGCGCTGCCGTTCTTCGGCAACTGGGAGCCGGAAAAGCCGATCCGCGACCAGTTCAAGCACTTCATCGTGGACGAGCGGAAGATGGCGCTGACCAACAACGGTGTGTTCAGCCACTGCCTGCCGCTGCGCCGCAACGTGAAGGCCACCGACGGCGTGATGGATTCGCCGCAGTGCATCGCCATCAACGAAGCCGAGAACCGCCTGCACGTGCAGAAGGCGATCATGGCCGCCGTTGCCGGGCGCTGAGAAGCATCAGTCGAGCATGGCTCGACTCTACATAGACGAAGTCGAGCATGGCTCGACGACACACACGAACAGGACATACCCTCCCCATGAGCAACAAAGACGTCGTTCTCGCCTTCTCCGGCGGCCTGGATACCAGCTTCTGCGTGCCGTACCTGCAGGAGCGTGGCTACAACGTGCACACCGTGTTCGCCGACACCGGCGGCGTGGATGATGAAGAGCGCGATTTCATCGAAAAGCGCGCCGCCGAGCTGGGCGTGACCAGCCACGTTACCGTCAACGGTGGCCCGGCCATCTGGGAAGGCTTCGTCAAGCCGTTCGTGTGGGCCGGTGAAGGCTACCAGGGCCAGTACCCGCTGCTGGTGTCGGACCGCTACCTGATCGTCGATGCCGCGCTCAAGCGCGCTGCCGAACTGGGCACCAACATCATCGCCCACGGCTGCACCGGCATGGGCAACGACCAGGTGCGCTTCGACCTGGCAGTGAAGGCGCTGGGTGACTACCAGATCATCGCGCCGATCCGCGAGATCCAGAAGGAACACACCCAGACCCGCGCCTACGAGCAGAAGTACCTGGAAGAGCGTGGCTTCGGCGTGCGCGCCAAGCAGCAGGCCTACACCATCAACGAGAACCTGCTGGGCCTGACCATGTCCGGCGGCGAGATCGATCGCTGGGAAGCACCGGGCGAGGGCGCCCGTGGCTGGTGCGCACCGCGCAGCGAATGGCCGGAAGCACCGCTGACCGTCACCCTGAAGTTTGTCGAAGGCGAAGCCGTCGAGCTCAACGGCAAGGTACTGCCGGGCGAGCAGATCCTGGCCCAGCTCAATAAGCTGTTCGCCCCCTACGGCGTCGGCCGTGGCGTGTACACCGGCGACACCGTGATCGGCCTGAAGGGCCGCATCGTGTTCGAGGCACCGGGCCTGGTTTCGCTGCTGGCCGCACACCGCGCGCTGGAAGATGCGGTGCTGACCAAGCAGCAGAACCGCTTCAAGCCGGATGTGGCGCGCAAGTGGGTGGAGCTGGTGTACGAAGGCTTCTACCACGACCCGCTGAAGACCGACATCGAAGCGTTCCTGAAGTCCTCGCAGGCCAAGGTCAACGGTGAAGTGGTGCTGGAGACCCGTGGTGGCCGCGTCGATGCAGTGGCGGTGAAGTCGCCGCACCTGCTCAACACCAAGGGTGCCACCTACGCGCAGTCGGCCGACTGGGGCGTGGAAGAGGCCGAGGGCTTCATCAAGCTGTTCGGCATGAGCTCGACGCTTTACGCGCAAGTCAACCGCTGAGCGGTTGACCACGCATTCCACCTCAACCCTGCGCCGTTGGCGCGCCCCCTTCAACAAGAAGGGGGCTCTCCACCAGACGCATTCCGGTAGCGCCGGGCCATGCCCGGCGGAATTCCACAGGATTGTTGATTCATGCTTGAACAGACGCTCGATCACCTGCAGGCGCTGGTGTCCTTCGACACCCGCAACCCGCCGCGTGCGATCACCACCGGTGGCATCTTCGATTACCTGCGCGCGAACCTGCCCGGCTTCAACGTCGAGGTGATCGACCACGGCGCCGGTGCGGTCAGCCTGTACGCCGTGCGCGGGACGCCGAAGTACCTGTTCAACGTACACCTGGATACCGTGCCGGATTCGCCGCACTGGAGTGCCGACCCGCACGTGATGCGCCGCCTGGACGACCGCGTGGTCGGTCTGGGCGTGTGTGACATCAAGGGCGCGGCCGCCGCACTGGTGGCCGCAGCCAATGCCAGCGACGGTGACGCAGCCTTCCTGTTCTCCAGCGATGAAGAAGCCAACGATCCGCGCTGCATCGCTGCGTTCCTGGCCCGTGGCCTGCCGTATGAAGCGGTGCTGGTGGCCGAGCCGACCATGAGCGAGGCGGTGCTGGCGCACCGTGGCATCAGCTCGGTGCTGATGCAGTTCGCTGGCCGCGCGGGGCATGCCTCGGGCAAGCAGGATGCAGCCGCCAGCGCGCTGCATCAGGCCATGCGCTGGGGCAACCGCGCGCTGGACCACGTGGAATCGCTGGCGTCGGCGCGCTTCGGCGGGCTGACCGGCCTGCGCTTCAACATCGGTCGCGTCGAAGGTGGCATCAAGGCCAACATGATCGCGCCCGCTGCCGAAGTGCGCTTCGGTTTCCGTCCGCTGCCGTCGATGGATATCGATGCGTTGCTGGCGACCTTTGCCGGCTTCGCCGAGCCGCAGGCGGCACTGTTCACCGAAACCTTCCGTGGCCCCAGCCTGCCGGCCGGTGACATCGCCGAAGCCGAGAACCGCCGCCTGCTGGCGCGCGACGTGGCCGATGCGCTGGACCTGCCGATCGGCAACGCGGTGGACTTCTGGACCGAGGCCTCGCTGTTCTCGGCCGGTGGCTACACCACGCTGGTGTTCGGCCCGGGCGACATCGCCCAGGCCCACACCGCCGACGAGTTCGTGACGCTGGAGCAGCTGCAGCGCTACACCGACGCCGTGCACCGCATCATCGCCGCCGGCGCCTGATTCTTCCCTTTCCGACGAAACCGAAATGTCTCCTGCCCTCCAGCCCCACCGCCAGACCCGCCAGACCATCGTGCGCCTGCTTTCCAGCATGGCCAGCGCGAAGGAGATCAGCCAGTACCTCAAGCGCTTTTCGCAGCTGGATGCCAAGCGCTTCGCCGTGGTCAAGGTCGGCGGCGCGGTGCTGCGCGACGACCTCGACGCGCTGACCTCCTCGCTGTCGTTCCTGCAGGAGGTCGGTCTGACCCCGATCGTGCTGCACGGCGCCGGCCCGCAGCTGGATGCCGAGCTGTCGGCCGCTGGCATCGAGAAGCAGACCGTGAACGGCCTGCGCGTGACCTCGCCGGAAGCGCTGGCGATCGTGCGCCGGGTGTTCCAGCAGTCCAACCTGCGCCTGGTCGAGGCGCTGCAGCAGAACGGCGCGCGCGCCACCTCGATCACCGGTGGTGTGTTCGAGGCCGAGTACCTGGACGTGGACACCTACGGCCTGGTCGGCGAGGTGAAGAAGGTCAACCTGGCGCCAATCGAGGCCAGCCTGCGCGCCGGTTCGATCCCGGTCATCACCAGCCTGGGTGAGACCGCCGGCGGCCAGATCCTCAACGTCAACGCCGACTTCGCCGCCAACGAGCTGGTGCAGGAACTGCAGCCGTACAAGATCATCTTCCTGACCGGCACCGGCGGCCTGCTGGACGAGCAGGGCAACGTGATCGATTCGATCAACCTGTCCACCGAGTACGACCACCTGATCGCGCAGCCGTGGATCCACGGCGGCATGAAGGTGAAGATCGAACAGATCAAGGATCTGCTTGATCGCCTGCCGCTGGAATCGTCGGTGTCGATCACCCGTCCGGCCGACCTGGCCAAGGAACTGTTCACCCACAAGGGCTCGGGCACGCTGGTACGCAAGGGCGAGAAAGTACTGCGCGCCACCGCCTGGGACGAACTGGACCTGCCGCGCCTGAAGGGCCTGATCGAATCCAGTTTCGGCCGCACCCTGGTGCCGGACTACTTCGAGAAGACCAAACTGTTGCGTGCCTATGTCAGCGAGAACTACCGCACCGCGGTGATCCTCACCGACGAGGCAGAGGGCGTGTACCTGGACAAGTTCGCCGTGCTCGACGACGCGCAGGGCGAGGGCCTGGGCCGCGCAGTATGGAACGTGATGCTGGAGGAAACCCCGCAGCTGTTCTGGCGCTCGCGCCACGGCAACCCGATCAATCACTTCTACTACGCCGAGTCCGATGGCTGCTACAAGCAGGATCAGTGGAAGGTGTTCTGGTTCGGTGCCGATGGCATCGACCGGATCAAGACCTATGTCGATCATTGCGCGCAGCGCACCCCGAGCCTGCAGGGCTGAGCGATGAGCAACCTCGATGCCTGGAACACGGTTCCCACCCTGCGCGGCCAGCACGTAACCCTGCAGCCGCTGCAGATGGAGCACGTGCCGGGCCTGCGCGATGCGCTTGAAGGCAGCGGCCTGGACCAGCTCTGGTACACCCAGGTGCCGTCACCGCAGCGGGTCGAGCACTATGTGCAGGCCGCGCTGCAGGCGCAGGCTGAAGGCAAGGTGCTGCCCTTCGTGATCCGCGATGCGGCGGGTGAGATCATCGGCAGCACGCGCTTCTACGACATGGATGCCGGGGTGCCCAAGCTCAGTCTCGGCTACACCTGGTATGCGCCGCGTGTGCAGCGCACCGGCGCCAACACCGAAGCCAAGCTGTTGCTGCTGCAGCACGCCTTCGAGGCCATGGGCTGCATCAGCGTGGTGCTGGAAACCAGCTGGTTCAACTTTACTTCGCGTACCGCCATCGCCCGCCTCGGCGCCAAGCAGGACGGCGTGCTGCGCAACCACAAGCGGCATGCCGACGGCACGCCGCGCGACACCGTCATCTTCTCCATCATCGATGCGGAATGGCAGGGCGTGAAGCGCCACCTGCAGTACCGCCTGGACAGTCACGCATGAACGATTCGACTTTCACCCTGGGTATCGTCGGTGCCCGCGGCCATACCGGTGCCGAGCTGATCAAGCTGGTGGCCGCCCATCCGCGGCTGAAACTGGCTTTCGTCTCCTCGCGCGAGCGCGCCGGGCAGCGCCTGTCCGATCACCATCCGGAATTCCAGGGTGACCTGCAGTACGAGAACCTGGACGCCGACGCGGTGGCCGCCAAGGGCGTGGATGCGGTGATCCTGGCCCTGCCCAATGGCCTGGCCGCGCCGTTCGTGGCCGCGCTTGAAACCGCGAAGCCGGACACTGTCATCGTCGATCTCTCGGCCGACTACCGCTTCGACAACAGCTGGTACTACGGCCTGCCGGAGCTGACCCGCGGCCGCTACAACGGCCAGAAGCACATCAGCAACCCGGGCTGCTATGCCACGGCAATGCAGCTGGCGGTGCATCCGCTGCTGGACCTGCTGGCCGGTCCGCCGCAGTGCTTCGGTGTCTCCGGCTACTCCGGTGCCGGTACCACGCCGTCGGACAAGAACAACGTTGAACTGCTGGCCGACAACCTGATGCCGTATGCGCTGACCAACCACGTGCACGAGCGCGAAGTGTCCGTGCAGCTGGGCGTGGCGGTCGAGTTCATGCCGCACGTCGCGCCGCATTTCCGTGGCATCACGCTCACCGCCAATCTGTGGCTGAACCGGGTGCAGACCCGCGAGCAGATCGTCGAGCGCTTCCAGCAGGCCTATGCCGGCGAACCCTTGATCGAAGTGGTGGATGAAGCGCCGTGGGTCAGCCGCATTGCCGGTCGCCACGGTGCCCAGGTCGGTGGCTTCACCCTGGCCCCGGGCGGCAAGCGGGTCGTGGTGGTGGCGACCTTGGACAACCTGCTCAAGGGCGCGGCCACCCAGGCCATGCAGAACCTCAACCTCGCGCTGGGCATCGACGAACTGACGTCGATCCCGCACTGAACACGTATTCCGGAGCCCCCATGGCAGACCTTCTTTGGCAGAAGCCCGGCGTCGCCGTCGACGCCCAGATCCAGACCTTCCTCGCCGGCGACGACGTGATCCTCGATCGCGAATTCTTCCTGCACGACATCGCCGCCAGCGCCGCGCATGCACAAGGCCTGCAGCACATCGGCATCCTCAGCGCCGACGAGCTGGAAGGCCTGCTGCGCGAACTGGAGATCCTGGCGCAGGACTTCCGCGAAGGCCGCTTCGTGCTGGATACGCAGTACGAAGATGGCCACTCGGCGATCGAAGCGCGGTTGACCGAACGCCTCGGCGACGCCGGCCGCAAGATCCACACCGGCCGCAGCCGCAACGACCAGATCCTGGTGGCCACCCGCCTGTGGCTGAAAGAGAAGCTGCAGCGCGTGGCGCAGCTCAGCGCCGAAGTGGCCAAGGTCGCGCTGGACCGTGCGCAGGCCGAGAAGGACCTGCCGATACCCGGCTATACCCACATCCAGCGTGCCGTGGTGTCCTCGGCCGGCATGTGGTGGGCGGGCTGGTCCGAGGCCTTCATCGACAATGCCATCCGCGCCCGTGACACCCATGCACTGATCGATGCCAACCCGCTGGGCACCGCCGCCGGTTATGGCGTCAATCTGCCGCTGGACCGCGAACACACCACGGCTGCGCTCGGTTTCGCGCGCATGCAGATCTCGCCGATCTACGCGCAGCTGTCGCGGGGCAAGTTCGAGCTGGCCGCGCTGGAAGCCCTCGGTGGCGCCACCCTGGACCTGCGCCGCATCGCCTGGGACCTGTCGCTGTTCACCAGCGCCGAGTTCGGCTTCGTCGCACTGCCGGCGCAGTACACCACCGGCAGCTCGATCATGCCCAACAAGCGCAACCCGGATGTGATCGAGCTGATGCGCGCCACCCATGCCAGCGTCGCCGCCGCGCGCACCGAGATCGAGCAGCTGCTGTCGCTGCCGTCGGGCTACCATCGCGACCTGCAGTCGTCCAAGGGCGCCATCTTCCATGGCTTCGGCCGTGGCCTGGCCGCGCTGGAGCTGCTGCCGGCGCTGCTGGCCAATCTGGAGTGGCGTGACGACAGGCTGCGCGCAGCGATCGACTCGGGCATGTATGCCACCGACGTTGCCGTGGAAGCGGCCGTGGCTGGTGTGCCGTTCCGCGAGGCCTACAAGGCCGCTGCGGCCGGTGCCGATAGTGCAGGGCAGGGGCGCACGCCGGAAGGCAGCCTGGCCGCTCGCGTGTCGCCGGGTTCGGCAGCCGACCTGCGCCTGGATGAACTGCGCGCGCGCTGGCAGGCGCTGTCCTGATGGCGGGCACGGTCTACCTGGTGTTGGCCATGCGCCGGCCCGGTTTCAATGCCGCCGCCGTGCAGCCGCATCGTGACTTCCTCGATGCGTTGCAGGCGCAGGGAAAGCTGCAGCTGACCGGCGGCTTCGCCGATGGCAGCGGTGGCGCCTATGTGCTGTGCAACGTGGACAGCCTGGCGCAGGCACAGGCCATCGTCGCCACCGATCCGCTGGTGACGATGCAGGCCTCCGACCTGACCGTGCACGAATGGAACACTCGCTGAGAGCCTGACCGATGATCCAGCACGCTGCCCACGTCGCCTCGCCGTTCCCCGAACAAGCGCTGCCACCATGGCGGCGTGCAGTGCTGAAGGTCGGCAGCAGCCTGCTGGCAGCCGATGGCGGCGGCCTGTCGCCACGCCACGCGCTGGGCCTGGCACAGTTCGTCTCTGCCAATGTACTGGCCGGGCGTGAGGTAGTGATCGTATCGTCCGGCGCGGTCGCTGCCGGGCGCGCGATCCTGCCGCGGGCCGATGAGCCCGGCGCGGCGATGGCGGCGCGGCAGGCGCTGGCCGCGCTCGGCCAGGCCCAGCTGATCGGGCTCTGGCAGCGCTTCTTCGAGCGCCCGGTGGCGCAGGTGCTGCTGACCCACGACGACCTGCGCAACCGCCGCCGCTACCTCAACGCACGCGCTACCCTCAACGAACTGCTGCGGCTGGGTGCGTTGCCGGTGGTCAACGAGAACGACACCGTGTCGGTGGACGAGCTCAAGCTCGGCGACAACGACAACCTGGCCGCGACCGTGGCGGCGCTGGTCGATGCCGATGCACTGTTCATCGCCACTGACATCGACGGCCTGTACAGCGCCGACCCGCGCACCGTGGCCGACGCGCGGCCGTTGCACGACGTGCCGGAACTGAGTGACGAGGTGCTGGCGATGGCCGGTGGCGCCGGCTCGCGCGCTGGTACCGGCGGCATGCGCACCAAGCTGGAGGCGGCGGCGAAGGCCGGTCGCCTCGGCATAGAAACCTATCTGTTCAATGGCCGCAGTGGCGACGTGGTGCGCGCGCTGGCGCAGGATCGCCTGTTCGGTACCCGTATCCACGCCGCACGCAGCCGCGAGGCCGCACGCAAGCACTGGCTGCGGCACGCGCCGCTGGTCGAGGGCGCGATCGTGATCGATGCCGGCGCGGCGCAGGCCATGCGCGAGAAGGGCGCCTCGCTGCTGCCCGGTGGCATCACCGGCGCGGAGGGCGTGTTCCGCCGTGGCGACATGGTGCAGGTGTGCTGGAACGCGCCGCAGGGCCGTGTCTGCGTCGCGCGCGGCGTCAGCCAGTACGCGGCCGATGATGTGCGCCGGATCGCCGGCCGCCATTCGCGCGACATCGAGGCCGTGCTGGGCTACAACTACGGCGGCAGCGTCGTCCATCGCGACGATCTGGTGCTGCCATGACCGGTTTGAAGGACTCCCCGATGAGCGACATCGAAACGCAGGCGCGTGCCTGCCGTGACGCGGCCCAGAACGTTGCCGGCCTCGACAGTGCGGCCCGCCGCACGCTGCTGCTGGCCATGGCACAGGCGCTGGAAGTGAATGCCGGGCTGATCCTTGCCGGTAATGCACGTGACCTCGCCGCCGCGCGCGACAAGGGCGTTGGCAGCGCCATGCTCGACCGCCTGGCGCTGGACCCGGCACGCCTGTTCGCGATGGCCGAAGCCGTGCGTGAGGTCGCCGCGCTGCCCGATCCCGTCGGCCAGATCACCCGCGACGATGCGCGTCCAAACGGCATCCGCGTGCAGAAGGTACGCGTGCCGCTGGGTGTGATCGCAATGATCTATGAGGCGCGCCCGAACGTGACCGCCGAAGCGGCTGCGCTGTGCCTGAAGGCCGGCAATGGCGTGATCCTGCGCGGTGGCTCCGAAGCGATCCATTCCAACACAGCCATCGCCCAGGCGTTGGCGGGCGCGCTCAAGGCCAATGGCGTGCCACCGGCGGCGGTGACCGTGCTGACCGACCTGCGCCGCGAAGCGATGCTGGAACTGCTGCAGCTGCATGAACTGATCGATCTGGCGATTCCGCGCGGCGGCGAAGGCCTGATCCGCTTCGTTGCCGAACATGCGCGGGTGCCGGTGATCAAGCACTACAAGGGTGTCTGCCACCTGTTCGTGGATGCCAGCGCCGACCTCGGCAAAGCCATCGATCTGCTGGTGGACGGAAAGTGCAGTCGTCCGTCGGCCTGCAATTCGCTGGAGACCCTGCTGGTGCACCGCGATGTGGCCGAAGCGTTCCTGCCGCGCGTGGCACAGGCGCTCGGCGAGCGCGGCGTGGAGCTGCGCGCCGACGCGGCTGCGCAGCCGTTGCTGCCGGGTAGCACCGCAGCCACCGATGCGGATTACGCCGCCGAGTTCCTGGATCTGGTGCTGGCCGTGCGGGTGGTGGATGACCTCGATGCGGCCATCGCGCACATCCGCCGCTATACCTCCGACCATACCGAAGTGATTGCGACCGAAGACGCGGTCCACGCCGAGCGCTTCGTCAACGCGCTGCGTTCGGCGGTGGTGATGGTGAATGCCTCATCGCGCTTTTCCGATGGTGGACAGTTGGGCCTGGGCAGCGAGATCGGTATTTCCACCACGCGCCTGCACGCCTACGGCCCGATGGGCCTGGAAGCACTCACCGTCGAACGATTTGTCGTGCGCGGTGAAGGGCAGACGCGCACGTAGATCCACGCCGTGCGTGGATGCTCTTCGCGGTAGACCCCGGTGCCGACCAAGGTCGGCATCTACCAAAGCAAGTGCCGACCAGGGTCGGCACCCACCGGGTTGTCGGGTTACACCACCTCGCGGCGGATGCCGATCGGCCGCGCGTGATCGTCCATGTGCAGCGTGGCGGCCTTGCAGCCGAGCAGGCGCTCGGCCAGCCCGGTGCTGGCCCCCAGGTCGGCGGCCACTTCGTTGAGGCTGGCCAGCGGCCGCGGCAGGCGCCGGTCGTGGCCGCGGAAGCGCGCGCGGTTGTACTCGGCCCAGCCGATCAGCAGCACGCTGGCGCACAGCAGCATCAGCGGCAGCGCCACCAGCACATAGGGGTCGAACTGGTTCTTGCGCTCGTACAGCTGCTGCCAGGCCATCTGCCCGCCGATCAGCCACGAGAGCAGGGTCACCAACGGTGCCCACAGGTAGAAGTAGAACCCCCAGAACGCGAGGGTGACGAAGCCCCAGGCGGTGCGCTGGAAGCGTGGTTGGCGATGCGGCTTGCGGATCATCCGCGAGTCGAAGCGGTTGGACGGGCGTTGTGCGTTCATCGGATCCCCCGATCGGGACTGGTCCAGGTGGCGCGCTTGCTGCGACGGCGCAGCAGGGTTTTCGGCAACGCCACCAGGGTGGTGGAAAGGCTGATCAACCAGTACGCCATCGGGTACCAGATGACCCAGAAGTAGTTGCGTCCAATCTGTGTTTCGTAACGACGGTCGATGATCAGGCTGCTGGCGAACTGCAGCAGGCAGACCAGGGCCAGGATCACGCCGTGCCATTCCGGCAGCAGGCTGGCGATATGCAGCTGCGGCGGCAGTTCGATGAACTTGCCCAGCGCCCACAGCACCACGATGAACAACATGGTGTAAGCCCAGATCACGCTCAGCACGTACTCCAGCAGTACGCCCCACATGCGCCGCTCCTTCCAGTGCAGCAGCGAGCGGGCGTGGCGCAGCATCACCTCCACGCCACCCTGGGCCCAGCGCAGCCGCTGCCTCCACAGCCCCTTCAGCGTTTCCGGCATCAGGATGAAGCACAGTGCGTTGGGTTCGTAGCGAATGTCCCAGTGCGCCCGCTGCAGGCGCCAGCTGATGTCGATGTCTTCGGTCACCATGTCGTCCGACCACCAGCCGACCTGGTGCAGCGCGGTACGACGGAAGCCGGCGATCACCCCGGAGATGGTGAAGATGCGCCCGTATACGCGCTGCGCGCGCTTGATCATGCCGATGATCGAGGAGAACTCGGCCACCTGCAGGCGTCCGAGCAGGGTGGAGCGGTTGCGGATGCGCGGATTGCCGGTCACCGCGCCGACCCGGTTGCCGCTGACCAGGTGCCAGATCATCCAGTGCAGCGCGTGCTCCTCCAGCATCGCGTCGCCGTCGATGCACACCAGGTACTCCGAACGCGCGGCGAGTGCACCCATGCGCAGCGCATTGGCCTTGCCCAGGTTGCGGTCCAGGTGCAGCACGCGCAGCCGTGGGTGCTTTGCCGCCAGGGCGTCCAGCCGCGCACCGGTGTCGTCGCTGCTGCCGTCGTCGATGGCGATCACTTCGTAGTCGGCCGGGTAGCGCTGTGCCAGCGCCGCGCCGAGCGTGTCGTCGAGGTTCGCGGACTCGTTGTGACAGGGAATCAGCAGGCTCGCGAACGGTGGATCGACCATCAGCGGCGGGTCGTTGCGTGGACGCGAATGGCGTTCGCGCCGGAAGTAGTAATACAGGCCGCCCGACATCCAGAAGAACGCCATCACCATCGGGTAGTAGAAGGCGAACTGGAACAGGACCTGCAGCAACGGATGCATGTCCATGTCACTTCTCCGGGTACGGGAAGTTGCCGGCGGACATCGCCGCGCGGGCATCGCGGGTGGAGGGCTGGTCGGCGATGAAGTCGTCCGGGTACCAGGCGAAGTGGTGCACGCCCTGCGCCTGCAGCTGGCGGATCTGCGCGCGCAGGCGCTCGGCGGGAATCGGTTGCCCGCTGCGCCAGTCGACGGTCTGCAATTCGAACAGGGTGTGCTGCAGCTGTGGATCATGCGCCCGCACCGCGCCCAACAGCTGGTCGAGCCAGCGTTCCGGATGCTTGCTGCCTTCCATCCACGGCATCGCCATCAGTGCGGTCTGGTCGTAGGCCTTGTTGAACAGGTCCAGGCGCTGCGCGAACCAGGCTTCGCTCTGTGGGCGCAGCACCGGTTCGGCGTACAGGTTGCGCACCGTGGCCAGCTTCGGCCGCCAGTGCTGCGCGCTGTTGCGCAGTGCCAGGGTGAAGTCGATCAATGCCTGCGTGCGTGCGCTGCCTCCATCGCCGGCCGCCAGCGTGGGCAGCTCGGTGTCGCGCAGATAGCCATCGTCATGGAACAGCAGGCCCTCGAGGTACGAGTTGACCGCCAGGTCCTCGTAGATGTCGAGCATGATCTGGCGCGCTCGCGGGTTGGTGAAATCCAGCCGGTACATGCCATCGGCATCGCCGTTGCGGATCGCCAGCGCCTTGCGCTGCGCCGGGTCGGGCAGCTCGAAGCCGAGCACCGGCAGCCATGCGTAGACCTTCACCCCCGCACGCGATTTCAGCTGCCAGGCAACGCGGCTGAACAGGTCCGCGCGCATCGGCATGTGGCGGTTCGGGAAGTACAGTGCATCGGCGGTGTTGTTGCCGTCCGGATCGGCGAACGCCTGCAGGTAGACGTGCGTCGGCGCGATGCGCTTGACCCGCTCGATCAGCGCATCCAGATTGCGCGCCTGCTGTGCGGGGTCGGGGTCGTACACATCATCCAGGTCGATCTGCAGGGCACGGATGCCATCGAGCGCGACGTCGCGGCGCAGTTCGTAGGCCAGCGCCTCCACGGTCGGGTTGTCGCTGACCAGGAAGCGCGCCAGGCCATGCAGGTCGCTGGCCACCGGCGTGCTGCGGCCTTCCAGATCGAAGGACACTGGCATGCCCAGCTGCTCGGCAATGTCGTTGCTCAGCTGGTTGTAGGCGGCATAGGGCCAGACGATGGCGCGCGGGCGCACGCCCAGGTGCTGCTGGATGCGTTGCACACTGCGGCCGAGATCGGCGCGCAGGCGCTGCTCGTACTGTGGCTCGCTCTCGTAGCTGTGCGTGGCCGGTCGGTAGATGCGGGTCACGACAGCAGGGGTGGAATTTCCCTGCGGGTTGGCAAGCACCCCGTGGTGCAGATCGTCGGTATGGCTGGCCACCTCGATCAGGCCGCTGTCGTGCATCTGCTTCAGCTGTGCCCAGGTGATGAAGTCGTCGCGGCCGAACGGGCGGTAGCCATAGTCGATGGTGCGGCCCGGTGCCATGTCCACGTAGTCGGTGATCACCGCCACCAGCGCCGGATAGCGGTAGGCCTGCAGCAGCGGGAAGGCCTTGTCGTAGACGCTGCGCAGGCCGTCATCGAAGGTCAGCAGTACCGGTTTCGGAGGCAGCGTGGCGCGCCCCTGCGAGGCCGCGATCACCTGCGACAGCGACACCGGGTGGTAACCGTGTGCCCCCAGCCAGTCCAGGTGGGCGGCGAAGTTCTGCGTGCTCACCGCATAGGTATCGGCATCCCCCTTGGCTGCGACCTGGTCGCGGATGTCGTGGTAGCTGAGGATCAGCAGGCCGTTGTCGATCGCATCGAGATGCAGGGCCTGCTGCGCGAAGGCCGGCGGCGCAGCCGACAGCAGCAGGAGCACGATCAGGCGCAGGATGCGGGTCATGTCAGTCTCCCCAGCGCAGTGCGGCTTCGAAGCCGATATGGCGTTCGCGATGGCCGTCGTAGACCGGCCGCGACCAGCGCACGCCATACTCGAACACGCGGCCCTGGCCCAGCTGCCACTCGTGCATGTACGACACCGACGGCACCAGCGCACTGCCGAAGCCGTCCTGCCAGTAGTCGCCCAGCGAGACGGTCAGCCGGTGCCGGAAGTGGCGTTCGTAGTGGCGCCACAGCTGCTGGTCGATGCGCAGGCCGATCTCGACCATGCGGTCGCGCTTCGGGTTGAAGTAGGGGGCATCGTCGCGGCTGCCACGACTGGTGTAGGCACTGGCCAGGCCATCGATCAGCCACCGTGGGCGGGTCAGCAGGCGCTGTTCAAGTGCGGTGCTGAACAGTTCGCGATGGTTGCCATCGTCGTAACGGAAGCGACTGGCGCCGAACACCCAGTGCGTGCGTTCGCTGCGCCGATAGTCGACCTGCGCACTGACGCTGTCAGCGGTGATGCCGGCCACGCGCGCCTGCATCGATGCCTCCGGATCATTGCGTGCGGCAATCAGTCCGGCATGCCAGTAGTCGTTGAACTGCCAGCCCACGCCGACGCGCAGGCCGGTATCGCCAATGTGGTCGTTGGCGCGCAGCACGGCCGCTTCCGCATCCAGCCGGCCGAAGCGGTAGCGTACGCCCGCGCCCAGCCACAGCGGGTCGATGCGCTGGTCCTGGAAATCGACCGAGCGCCGGTCGGCGAAGGCGAACAGCCGCCAGCGATCGTCGAGTACGGGTGTCTGGACCTCCATGCCATAGCGGCGATCATCGTTGCCCAGCGGCGAGGTGCCACCCCCGCCGGAACTGCGTCCGATGTCGGTCCATGCCTTCAGCTGCCAACCGCGATGCGCGCGCCAGGCCTGGTCCATGCGTTCGACGGCGGGCTGGGTGGGGTAGCGTGCGACCAGATCGTCGTGCAGCGGTCGCGCCAGGTCATCACGCTGCAGAGCGACGTAGGCTTCCTGCATGCCCAGCCGGGGCTCGATGTCGCGCGGGTCCAGCGCATGCGCCATCTGTTGCCGCTGCAGCGCCCTGCGTGGCCAGCCGCGCATCATGTAGACACTGCCCAGCGCACTCTGCAGGCCGCCGTTGCCCGGTGCGATGTCGACCATCGATTCCAGATCGCGCTGCGCGGTGGGCAGGTCACCGCTGTAGGCGCGCACCATCGCCAGGTTGAGGTCGGCCTCGTAGCGCGACCAGTTTGGATACGGCGACTTCCCGTTGCTCCAGCGCCAGGCAGGTTCCTTGTCGCGCCACGCCTGCAGCAGGTCGACGGCCTTTTCCTGCTGCTCGCTTTCCAGGTAGGCGTAAGCCAGTTCCGAATGCGAGGCGTCGCGCGTTGGATCGCCAGCGACCGCTGCCTGCAGCACCGGAATGGCTTCCTCCGGGTGCAGGGTGCCCATCAGCGAATCGCCCACTGCGGGCAGCACATAGTCGGGCAGGGCATGGCCTTCGGCCTGCAGTGCGCGGGCTTCCTCGCGCACCTGCGCATGGCGGCCCAGCCGGTTGAGCAGGATCAGCCGGTCCATGCGGATGCGCAGTGGCGCCTGCGCGGGTGGAGTGCCTTCGGCGCCCAGGTAGCGCTGCATGCGCGCCAGGGTTGATTCGGCCTCTTCCAGCCGGCTGTCTTCGCTGCTGCTGTAGGCCAGGCTCCAGACCACCAGCTTGGCCAGGTAGTCGCCTTCGATGCGCTGCTTCTGTGCAGCGTCGAACAGCTGCGGGCGCTGCTGGTACAGCGCCCAGGCGCGCCACGCATTGCCGATGTCGCCCAGGGTCAGTACGCGCAGCTTGAACAGCAGATCGTCGTTGGGCTGCTGCTGGCTGGCGCGCTCGATGGCGCCGAGGGCATCCAGCCAGCGGGCCTGGTCGCGGTAGCGGCCGATCTCGGCCAGGGCCGCCTCGCGGTCGGGCGGGGCAGCACTGCTGGCCCAGGCCAGGGCGGTACAGGCAAGGCCGACGCAGAGCGCCAGCCGGCGGTGGACAACCATTGGGGACCCCCTTGGCTTCCGAACCAGACAACCTGAAAAATGTGACGCACATCACATGCCAGATTTTGGGGTGGCCGTGGCCTGCGTCACTCCCCTCGCGAACTCCCATCCAGCAGGGATGGGCGAAACCAGGACAGCGACCTGCAATGTCTTGTCTGAAACGAGAGTCCCCCGCGCACCGAGTGGTGGCCTGGGCGGCGCTGCCGCCCCCATGCCCGAATGCCGGCACGCGGCAAGGATGGGCATTCGTGGGCACTATCCGCCCGGAATTGTCAGCCCGGCGTCAAAATGCGCAAACGGGCTGACGAGCGGTAGGTGGGGCCGGTTGCTGGCCCCATGCGGCTTACCAGAGGTCTTCCAGCTTGCGCGGCTTGCAGGCCACCCAGGAAGCGCACAGCATCAGGGTGGCGCAGCCGAACAGGAAGCTGAACGGGATCGTCCAGCCGTCGCTGACGGTGTGCAGCCAGCCGACCAGGAACGGCCCCAGGCAGCTGAAGCTGTAGCCCACACCCTGCATGAACCCGGACAGCGCCGCCGAGCCGGTGGGGGTGCGGGTGCGCAGGTTGATCAGGGTCAGCGCCAGCGGGAAGGTGGACGGACCGACGCCGAGCAGGCAGGCCCACAGCAGCGGGGCCTTCATCGGTGCCAGCAGCAGGCCGGTGAAGGCGATCACGAACGAGAAGAAGCCGATCAGCACCAGCGGGAACGGGTTCTGCAGGCGCACCGCCATCGACGGGATGACCAGCGACGGTAGCAGGCCCAGTGCCGAGAACACGGCCACCATCACGCCGCCGAACGCGGGCGTGCCACCGGCCTCGACCACGATGCGCGGCAGCCAGGTGAACATCGAGTAGGTCATCAGCGAGGTCATGCCGAACATGAGCGTCATGCTCCAGCCCAGCGACGTGCGCCAGACCTTGCCATGCGGCTGCGCGGTGGGGTCGGTGGCGTCGGCCTGCGGCTTCGGCGCGCGCTTGGCCAGCACCAGCCAGGGCAGTGCGGCGGCCAGTGCCAGCAGCGCCCACATGCCCAGCGACACGCGCCAGCCGGCAGCGTTGGCCATCGGCACCGCGAGCAGCGCCGGCAGCATCGTGCCCAGCTGCAGCACGCTGATGTAGAGCGTACTCATGGTGCCGACCTTGTTGGCGAAGTAACGCTTCACCAGCGGCGGCACCACCACGTTGCCGATGCCCATGCCGGCCAGCGCCAGCACCGAACCCAGCAACAGCGTGCCGACGTTGCCGGCGCTGGAGCGCAGCAGCAGGCCGGCCATCGCCATCACCATCGCCAGCAGGGTGGTGCGCTCCAGGCCGAGGCGCCGCGCCAGTGCCGGCGTGGCCACGCCGAACAGCGCGAACGAGGCGGTCGGCAGCATGCCCAGCACGCCGGTCATGGTGGTGCCGAAGCCGAACTGCTGGCCGAGCACGTCCAGCAGCGGGGTGATCGAGGTGACCGCAGTGCGCAGGTTGACCGCTGCCAGCAGGATCGCGGCAAACGCGAGGACGCGACCGTGCAGCAGCGACGGCGAATCGGAAGTGGAGGAACTCATCGGTGGTCCTTGCAGGTGTCGCACGCCGCAGCAACGGCATGCAGCGCCGGCATCGGTCTACGCCGAAGCGGCAGGTGGGGGTAGGGGCTGCAGGCGGGCCGGCAGCGCGGCCATTGTACGTGTGCGCTCTGGCAAGGTCCCGTCATGCGGGTGGCCTGGCGCTTGGCACAAAAAAACCCGGAGGACATTGATGTCTTCCAGGCTTCTTGGTGACCACCGAAGTGGTCGGGGAGACAGGATTCGAACCTGCGACCTCTACGTCCCGAACGTAGCGCTCTACCAGACTGAGCTACACCCCGAAGGGAGCCGCCTATTCTAGCGATTCACCCCGATGGCGGCAAGGGGTGAATGCTGTTTTCTTCACACTGCCGAAGCAGTGCCACTTCAGGGAACAAAAAAGCCTGGACGACTTCACCAGGCTTCAATGCGACCACTTGAGTGGTCGGGGAGACAGGATTCGAACCTGCGACCTCTACGTCCCGAACGTAGCGCTCTACCAGACTGAGCTACACCCCGAAGGAGCCGCCTAAGATACCGTGTGAAGGCCAAGGCGGCAAGGTTTTTTTACAGCTCAGCGACGATTTTCTTTCTCGATACGGTTCTGCTCGCGGGCTTCGAACCACATGCCGTTGAGGATGGCCACCGTCGAGGCGAGGCCGGCGCCGAGAATCCAGGCGAAATACCACATGGTCAATCTCCTTTGTTCAAGGGTGTGCCGGCCGTGGGCCGGCACACCGGCAATCAGTAAGCGTTGGGGTTGTTGCCCATCTCTTCGGTGGTGGTCTTGCCCTTCAGCACGCGGTACACCCAGGTGGTGTAACCGATGATGATCGGCAGGAACACCGCCGTGGCCAGCAGCATGATCCACAGGGTCAGGTGGCTGGACGAGGCATCCCACACGGTCAGGCTGGAGGTGGGCTGGCTCGAGGACGGCAGCAGGAACGGGAAGATGGCGAAACCGACGGTCAGGATGATGCCGGCAATGGCCGCACCGGAGGCGATGAAGGCCAGGCCGCCGCGACGGGCACGCAGCAGTACCGCACTGGCCAGCAGGCCGGCCAGGCCCAGCAGCGGCGCCAGGATCGTGGCCGGCATCGCGCTGTAGTTGCGCATCCAGCCACCGGCGGCGCCGAGTTCGGCAGTCTTCAGCAGCGGATTGGTGGCGCCATCGGTAACCACCTGCGAGGTGATCTGGTAGCCCGGCAGGCCGAAGGCCACCCAGGCACCGCCCACTGCGAACAGCACGAAGGCGATGATCGCGGCGATGCTGCCGAAGCGGGCTGCACGTTCGGCCACCGGGCCGTCGGTCTTCAGTACCAGCATCGCGGCACCGTGGGCGACCAGCATCGACACGCTGAGCAGGCCGGCCAGCAGTGCGAAGGGCATCAGCAGGCCGAAGAACGAGCCGGTGTAGAAGATGCGCATGCTGTCATCGAAGTGGAACGGCACGCCCAGCACCACGTTGCCCACCGCCACGCCCATGATCAGCGCCGGGATGAAGCCACCGATGAACAGCGCCCAGTCCCAGGTGTTGCGCCAGCGTTCGCTGGGCATCTTGCTGCGGAACTTGAAACCGACCGGACGCAGGATCAGCGCGAACAGGATCACGAACATCGCCAGGTAGAACCCGGAGAAACTGACCGCATAGAGCGGCGGCCAGGCGGCGAAGATCGCGCCGCCGCCTAGGATCAGCCACACCTGGTTGCCTTCCCACACCGGGCCGATGGTGTTGATCACCCGCCGGCGCTCGGCGTCGTTGCGGGCGACGAAGGGCAGCAGGGTGCCCACGCCCAGGTCGAAACCATCCATCACGGCGAAACCGATCAGCAGGATGCCGAGCAGCAGCCACCAGATCACGCGCAG
The DNA here is from genome assembly GCF_059370395.1 of Stenotrophomonas sp. YJH_SMC_101-4. Lineage (NCBI taxonomy): Bacteria > Pseudomonadati > Pseudomonadota > Gammaproteobacteria > Lysobacterales > Lysobacteraceae > Stenotrophomonas > Stenotrophomonas sp. YJH_SMC_101-4. Next base: position 187,033 of record NZ_JCAFTP010000001.1, read on the forward strand.
CGTGGTGTAGTCCAGAAGAATGAAATCCATCTTGGTTCTCCTGCCTCAGGCCTGGCCGGCGGCTGGCGCCGAGGCATTGTGGGAAGCATGCGGCTGGGGCGACTGCAGCGACGGCAGCACCTCGTCCGGACCCTTGCGGATCGCCTTGAGCATCAGCTTGATCTCGACCACGATCAGCGCGGTGTAGATTGCGGTGAAGCCTGCCAGGGTCAGCACGATTTCATGCAGGGCCAAGCCCGACGCCGCATAGAAGGTCGGCAGCACGCCATCGACAGCCCACGGCTGGCGACCATACTCGGCCACGAACCAGCCGCACTCGATCGCGATCCACGGTGCCGGCAGCGTCCACAGGGCCAGCTTGAGGAACCAGCGCTTGTCCTGGAAGTTGTTGCGGCAGGAGTAGTAGAAGGCCAGTGCGAAGAAGGCGATCAGGTAGAAGCCGAGGCCGGCCATCACGCGGAAGGTCCAGAACAGCGGCATTACGCGCGGCACGGTGTCCATCGCCGCCTGCGAGATCTCCTGCGGGGTGGCGTTGAGGATGTCGTCGCGGTAGCGCTTGAGCAGCAGGCCGTGGCCCAGGTCCTGCCAGTGGCGGTCGAACATCTCGCGTGCTTCAACGTCGTTCTTGTTGGCGCGCAGGCGCTCCAATGCACCGTAGGCCAGCTGGCCGCCACGCACGCGGTGTTCGGCGCGCTCGACCAGTTCCAGGATGCCCGGAATCGGCTGGTTCAACGAGCGGGTGGCGATCAGGCCCATCAGGTAGGGGATCTTCACCGCGTAGTCGTTCTGGTGGGTTTCCTGGTTCGGGATGCCGAAGGCGGTGAAGTCGGCCGGCGCACGCTCGGTCTCCCACATCGCTTCGATCGCGGCCAGCTTCATCTTCTGGTGTTCGCTGGCGGCGTAGCCGCTCTCGTCACCCAGCACGACCACCGACAGTGATGACAGCAGGCCGAACGCCGCGGCCACCGCGAACGAACGACGGGCCAGGTCCTTGTGCTTGTTGCGCAGCAGGAACAGCGCGCTGATCGCCATCACGAACACCGCACCGGTCACGTAGCCGGCGCTGACGGTGTGCACGAACTTGGCCTGCGCCACCGGGTTGAACACCACCGCCATGAAGTCGACCACTTCCATGCGCATGGTTTCCGGGTTGAACACCGCACCGGTCGGGTTCTGCATCCAGCCGTTGGCAACCAGGATCCAGATCGCCGACAGGTTGGTGCCCAGTGCCATCAGCCAGGTCACCATCAGGTGCTTGACCTTGCTCAGGCGGTTCCAGCCGAAGAAGAACAGGCCGACGAAGGTGGCTTCCAGGAAGAAGGCCATCAGGCCTTCGATCGCCAGCGGCGCGCCGAAGATGTCACCCACGTAGTGACTGTAGTAGGACCAGTTCATGCCGAACTGGAATTCCATGACGATGCCGGTGGCGACGCCCATGGCGAAGTTGATGCCGAACAGGACGCCCCAGAACAGGGTCATCCTGCGCCAGATCTCCTTGCCGGTCATCACGTACACGCTCTCCATGATGGCCACCATGAACGACAGGCCAAGGGTGAGTGGTACGAATAGGAAGTGGTACATCGCGGTCAGCGCGAATTGCAGCCGCGACAGTTCTACGACTGTCTGATCAATCATGGCCTGGCTACCTCGTTGGATAGTGCCGTTGCAGGTGGCGGGAAGGGTGGTCTACGACGTGAATGATGTGACCGACTACTTCAAACAGCCTTGATCCAGATCAATGTATGAACAGGTGCCCCGGTTGATCGTATGCCAACCCGATGAAGACTGCGACCGCTGGCCGCAGAGGCCGGCCATTGCCTGCGCCTACAATGCCGTGTCTCCCCCGTTGCCCGTGAAGACCCCTTGAGCGCTGCCGAAACGACCCCTGACAGCCTGTCCCCGGAAGCCGAAACTGCCCGCCAGCGTCGTGTCCGCGCGGCGTGGCTGGCTGATCTGGCCCATTCTGCCCGGGGGCGCCAACGCCTGGCGGCCCTGTGCATCAGCCTGTCCGGTGCGTTGCTGATCGGCCAGGCCGCCGCGATCGCCTGGCTGGTGCAGCAGGTGCTGGTGGAGCGCGCGCCGCTGGCCTCGGGGCTGCCAGTGCTGGGCGGGCTGGTGGTGATCCTGGTGCTGCGCACGCTGTTGGGCAGCGCCACCCAAGCGGCTGCCGGGGATGTAGCCGATGCCGCGCGGCTGGCCCTGCGCGAGCGAGTGTTCGCCCGACTGCTCAGCCATGGCCCGTTGTGGCTGCGCCAGCGCCGCACCGGCGAACTGGGCGAACTGATGCTGCATCACGGTGATGCGATCGAGAGTTATTACAGCGGGTTCCTGCCGGTGCGCACCGAGGTGCTGGTGGTGCCGCTGCTGATCCTGGCCGCGGTGGCCTGGGTTGACTGGGTGGTGGCGTTGATCCTGCTGTTCACCGCGCCGCTGGTGCCGTTCTTCATGATGCTGGTGGGCTGGGGCGCCGAAGCCGCCGGTCGCGCCCAGTTGGGGGAGCTGGCGCGGATGAGCGGCCACTTCGCCGACCGCATCAAGGGCCTGGGCCTGCTGCGCCTGTATGGCCGCGGCGAGGCCGAGCTGGAGGGTATCGAGGCGGCCGCCGAAGGTGTGCGCGTGCGTACCCTGAAAGTGCTGCGGATCGCCTTCCTGTCGTCCACGGTGCTGGAATTCTTTGCCTCGGTGAGCGTGGCGATGGTCGCGCTGTACCTGGGCCTGAGCTATCTGGGCATGATGTCGCTGCATTCGGCGGTGCCGACGCTGGGCGCGGGCCTGTTCTGCCTGCTGCTGGCGCCGGAGTTCTACGCGCCGCTGCGGCGGTTGGCTGCGCACTACCACGACCGCGCCAATGCACTGGCCGCGGCAGCCGAGGTTGAGCGTCTGCTGCAGTCATTGCCGGACGAGCAGGGCCTGATCGAGAACGAGAGTGCGCCGCTGGCTGTGGAACCGGCCGAGGCCGCGTTGCCGCCGCTGCAGGCGCAGGGGCTGGTGCTGCGCCCGTTGGGCGCGCCGCACGACGTGCTGCAGGATCTGGATGTGCTGCTGGAACCGGGCCAGCGGCTGGCCCTGGTCGGCCCCAGTGGATCCGGCAAGAGCACGCTGCTGGAAGCACTGGCGGGCTGGCTGCCACCGCGTGCCGGCAAGCTGCAGCTGCGGCCCGGCGTGCAGGTAGCCTATGCCAGCCAGCGGCCGTACCTGTTCCACGGCAGCATCGCCGACAACCTGCGCCTGGCCGATCCCGGCGCCAGCGACGCGCGGTTGCGCGCAGTGGCCGAGGCCTCGCAGGTGCTGCAGTTCGCGCAGCGCCTGCCACAGGGACTGGATACGGTGATCGGCGAGCGCGGCTTCGGCCTGTCCGGTGGTGAGGCACGTCGCATCGGCCTGGCCCGCCTGCTGCTGCGCGACCCGCAGGTGCTGCTGCTGGACGAACCCACCGCGTTCCTCGATGCCGATACCGAAGCGGCGCTGCTGCGCAGCCTGGCCGCCTATGCACGCGGCCGCAGCGTGGTGGTCGCCACCCACAGCCCGGCGGTGATCGCCTGGGCCGACCGTTGCCTGTTGTTGCCGGAAGGTCGGTTGGTGGAACCGGCACAGGCGGTGCGCGCATGAGCCGTTCGCCTGATTCGCTGCGCGCCGTGTTCCTGCGCCATCGGCCGCGCCTGCTGCTGACGATCCTGCTGTTGTGGACCACCATGCTGGCCGGCACCGCACTGCTGGGCCTGTCCGGTGGTTTCCTCACCGCCGCTGCATTGGCCGGTGCGGCCGGCCTCGGCCAGGGCTTCAACTTCTTCTCGCCGTCCGCGGGTATCCGCGGGTTGACCATGGCGCGCATCGTGTCGCGCTACTTCGAAAAGCTGGTGGGCCACGATGCCACCCTGCGCATCGCCCGCGACCTGCGCGTGTGGTTCTTCCGCCGCGCGCTGCCATTGGCACCGGCACGGCTGGGGGCCACGCGCACCGGCGATCTGCTGGCGCGCCTGCTCGGTGACATCGGTGAAGTGGACGGCCTGCTGGTGCGTGCGATCGGGCCGCTGGTGGCGCTGGGTGCGCTGACGCTGGTGGCGATCGCTTCAGCCGCTGTGATCCTGCCGTCAGCGGCGGTGCTGCTGGCGGTGCTGGCGCTGCTGATCGCTTTCGGCGTGCCGTGGCTGGGTGTGCGAGGTCGTGACGATGAAGAGGCCGACCGTGCCGCGCATCGCGCCGCACTGCGCACCGCCGCCTTTGAAGGGTTGGAGGGCGCGGGCGATCTGGCCGCGCTGCATGCCGATGCGGCGTGGCAGCTGAAGGTGCGCGTGGCCGCCAAGCAGCTGGCTTCGCGGGATCGTCGGCGCCGCTGGCGCCTGATCGCGGCCTCGACCCTGCATGGCCTGGTCGCAGGGCTGGGGCTGGTGGCGATGCTGGCACTGGCGCTCCACGCGGCCGAACAGCAGCGTATCGCGCCGGAAATGGCCGCGGGCCTGGTGTTCCTCACTGTTGCGCTGATCGAACTGTGGGCCGGGATGGGCTTGGCGTGGCAGTCACTGCAGTCCGGGCGGATCGCCGCTGATCGGTTGCAGGCCATCGTCGAGCAGGCGACGACGGTGGAGGATCCCGCAGCGCCACAGCCGGTACCGCAGGCCGCGCGCGTGCACTGGGATGACGTGCATTTCCAGTGGCCAGGCGCGGTGCGACCGGTGCTGTCCGGCCTGCGGCTGACGTTGGCGCCTGGGGAACGCATCGCCATCCGTGGCGACAGCGGCAGTGGCAAGACCACGCTGTCCAGCCTGCTGCTGCGGCTGTGGGATCCGCAGCAGGGGCGAATCACCTATGGTGGCCTCGACCTGCGCGATTTCAGCCAGGCCGACTGGCATCGGCAGCTGGCCTGGTTGCCGCAGAACGCGCCGGTGTTCGCCGGCACCGTGGCCGAGAACCTGCGCCTGGGGGATCCCGATGCCAGCGACGCCGCCTTGTGGGCAGTGCTGCGCCGCGTGCGCCTGGGCGAATGGGCCGAGCGCAATGGTGGCCTGCAGGCCTGGGTGGGGGAGAACGGCGCGACGATGTCGGCCGGCCAGGCGCGGCGGCTGGCGCTGGCCCGTGCACTGCTGCGCAATGCACCGATCCTGTTGCTGGACGAACCGACCGAAGGCCTCGACGTGGATACCGCACGCGCGCTGTTGCGGGACCTTTCCGGGTTGCTGGACGGGCGCAGCCTGCTGATGATCACCCACGACGACCTGCCTGAAGGCGTGGTCGATGCGCAGTACCGGTTGCGCGATGGGGCGCTGGTCCGCGAACTTTGACCGATGCACATCCGCGCGTGGCGTGGATCTACTGTAGAGCCGAGCCCATGCTCGGCTGCCTCGGTACGGAGCCGAGCATGGGCTCGGCTCTACAGGTTGGCTATCGCGAAAACTCGCGCAGCATCACCGCGATCGAGGCCACGTTGGCCAGCACGCACAGCCAGAACACCCACTGGAACGAGGCTTTGCGGTGCTTGTGGCGGAACATCGCCTGGCCCAGCAGCGCGCCGGGCCAACCGCCGGCAAAGGCCAGCAGCTGTAATGTGCGCTCCGGAATACGCCACTGCTTTCGCTGCGCCGCGCGCTTGTCGTGGCCGTACAGGCCGAACGACACCGCGCTGGCGAGCAGGCACCACCCACCCAGCCACAGCGGCAGCACGCCGCTGACCGTCAGCGCGATCAACGCGCCGAACGCGGCCAGCGCGAGATTACGCCGCCATGCCACCTACAGCGCGTCGAGAAAGCCGCGCACGGCCGGGCCGAAACGCTCGAAATCGACGAGGAAGGCGTCGTGGCCCTGTGGCGATTCCAGGCCGATGAAGCGCGCATCGGCGCCGCCGGCGCGCAGGCCGTCGGCGACCTGTTGCTGCTGCTGCACCGGGAACAGGATGTCGGTATTGGCGCCGATCGCCAGCGCCTTTTCCACCCGGATCTTCGCCAGCCCGGCCAGCACGTCGCCGTCGGCATATTCAGCCAGATCGAACCAGTCCATCGAGCGGCTCAGGTACAGGTAGCAGTTCGGATCGAAGAAACGCACGAAGCGCCGTGCGTGGCCTTCCAGATAGCTTTCCACCTGGAACTCCAGGCCGAACGGATCGTCGTCGGTCTGGTCCGAATCCAGCCGCACGCGGCCGAAGCGGCCATCCCATTCCAGTGCGGAGCGGTAAGTGATCACGCCCAGCTTGCGCGCCATGCGCATGCCGGACTCGGGGTATTCGGCATCGTCGTAGTGGCCACCATTCCAGCGCGGATCAAGACGGATCGCCTCGCGCTGCAGCGAACGGATCGCGATCGAGAACGGCAGCGCCTGCGCACTGCCGGAAATGTTGACGTGGCTGCGCGCGATGCCCGGCTGCAGCATCAGCACGGCCAGTGCGGTCATGCCGCCCATCGAATTGCCGACCACGCAGGCCAGCTGCTCGATGCCCAGGGCGCGCACGACCTCGATGGCGGCGCGTGCGCCGTCTTCGATCGACAGCTCGGGGAAGTCCAGGCGGTAGGGCTGACCGTTGGCCGGGTTGAGCGAAGCGGGGCCGGTCGAGCCCTTGCAGCTGCCCAGCGAATTCACGCACACCACGAACCAGCGGTTGGTATCGATGGGTTTGTCGGGGCCAACCATCGCTTCCCACCAGCCCGGTGCCGGGTTGGCCTCGTTGGCCGCTGCATGCGCGTCTGGGGACAGGCCGGTCACGATCAGGATCGCATTGCTGGCGTCGGCCGCCAGTGTTCCCCAGGTTTCGTAGGCCACGCGCGCGCCGTGCAGGGCGCCCCCGCGCTTGAACGGGAAGGGCGAGGGCAGGGCGTGGAAGCGGGTGCCGGGCGGGATGAATTCGGTCATGCAGCCATTCTAGCGGGGCCGCATGTGGAGCTGGCGACACGCTGGTTTCCAGCAGCGGGTGGACGCGGACCGGACCGTCGTATCCACGCATGGCGTGGATCTGCTGTAGAGCCGAGCCGATGCTCGGCTGGCGGGCGCCGGCAACCCAATCGCAGCCGAGCGTGGGCTCGGCTCTACAGGTCAGGGAAACCGCAGCTCAACCACGCCGTCATGCGGCAGCGTCACCCGCACCACGTCGCTTTGCAGGTCGCCCTCGCTGCGATTGGCGCTACCAGTACGCGAGATGCGTGCCAGCACTTCCACGTCGCGATGTGCCGACAGCGGCGCGGTCGGCATCGGGCTGTCAGCGTCGCCCAGCCCGACCGTGGCCGGGAAACCGGCCAGCGGCAGCTTGCGTGCGGCCACCGGCATCTGCGGTCCACCCACGGCGCGGGCCAGCACGAATACCCGGGTGCTGGCCGGCCACTCGGCATTCTCCAGCGCAGGCAGCTGCACGCGTACCTGCAGCAGCGCCGCTGGTGCTGCAGGGGCGGCATCGGGTGCCAGGCCTGCGGCTTCGCGGGCGATGGCGATCTGCGCCTGCAGCGCCTGCGCGGCGCCGGGCTCAAGCCGTGGCAGCAGGCCGCTCCACACATCCGCGGCCTCGGCATTCTTTCCGCGCTGGCGCAGGGCGATGCCCAGCAGCCAGCTGGCGCGCTCGGCATCGGGTGCCTGTGCACGCGCCTGTTGCAACCAGGCCATCGCGGTGTCATCGAACTGCTTGCCGGCATCGGCCTGCGCACGTGCCTGCGCCGCTTCCACCAGCACGCCGGAGTCTTCCGGGGCGAGAGCGGCGGCACGTGCGAAGGCGTCCGCCGCGGCTGCGGCGTTGCCCAGTTCGGCCTGCGACCGGCCCAGCAGTGCCCAGCCATCGGCCCGCTGTGGGTCACGCTCCAGTGCATCCTGCAGGGCCTGTACGCCATCGCGCAGGGTGGCTACCGACGGCGTCGGTTGTACCTGTGCTGCACGCGGATCACCGACCAGCAGATACAGGCAGGCACCGGCCACGCCCAGCGCGAACACGCCGACCGCGAAACCGCGGCGACCGTGGTGGCGCAGCGGCCACAGCACCAGCGCCGCCATCAGTGCGGCCACCAGACCGGCCAGCACCGGCAGCCAATGGCTCACCATCCGTCTCCTTCATCGGCCTTGCCGGCCGGTGCTGCGCCGACCGTACGGCCACGACGGCGGACAATGCCCAGCACCACCAGTGCGCCGGCGCCGAGCATCAGCAGGGGACCGCCCCACAGCAGCCAGGTGCCCGGCTGCAACGGTGGTTGATAGAGCACGAACTCACCGTAGCGGGCGACCAGGAACTGCTTGATCTGTGCATCGTCGTGGCCCTGCTGCATCAGCTGCAGCACCTCGCGGCGCAGATCCTGCGCGATCTGCGCGTTGGAATCGGCCAGCGACTGGTTCTGGCACTGCACGCAGCGCAGCTGCGCGGCCAGGTCATGGAAGCGGCGTTCTTCGGCGCCATCGCGGAACTGCAGCGGCTGGGGATCGTGCAGCGGCTGCTGTGCCACTGCGGCCAGCGGCAGCATCAGAAGCAGCAGCGCCAGCAGCCAGCGCATGGGCTCAGGGCGCCGTGTGCAGCGTGCTGCCGGCATTGCCTTGGGCCTTCTCGATCTTTTCCAGCGCCGGGATCAGCTTCTCGTCGACTACGCGCTGGGTCATCGCACCGCTGTACTTCCAGCGCACGATGCCGCTGCCGTCAACAAGGAAGGTCTCCGGTGCAGCGGTCACGCCCCAGTCGATGGCGGTGCGGCCTTCAACATCACTGAGCACGACCATGAACGGGTTGCCCAGCTGCTCCAGCCAGTGCAGGGCATCGGTCGGCTCGTCCTTCCAGTTGTAGCCGATCACGCGCACGCGCTTGCTCTCGGCGAAACGGGTCAGCACCGGGTGTTCCTCGCGGCAGGCCGCGCACCAGCTGCCCCATACGTTCAACAGGTAAGGCGCGCCGCGCAGTTCGTCGCTGTGCACGATCATCTCCGGGTCGTGCAGCACCGGCAGGGCGAACGCCGGCGCCGGCTTGTCGATCAGCGCCGAGGGCAGCACGTCGCGCTGCGGATCACCCGATTTCATCACCCCGTAGATCATCAGCCCGAGCAGGCCGAAGAAGAACAGCACGCCGATCACGATGGCTACCGGCGGCAGCGGGCGGGAGGGGCGCGGGGCGGGGGACTCGGACATGGAAACTCCTACGGACGACGGAAACGGCGGTCGGCTGCGGTGATGAATCCGCCCAGGGCCATCAACAGCGCGCCCAGCCAGATCCAGCGCACGAACGGCTTGATGTGCACCCGGACCGCCCATGCATTGTTGCCCAGCGGCTCGCCCAATGCCACGTAGACATCGCCGTCGAAGCGTGCATCGATGCCGGCCTCGGTCATCACCTGGCCGCCACTGGCGTACTGGCGCTTCTCCGGATGCAGCAGGGCCTGTTCGCGGCCGTTGCGGAACACCCGCAGATGGCCACGGTCGGCGATGAAGTTGGGGCCTTCGCGGTGGTCCACGCCCTCGAAGCGCACTTCGTAGCGGCCGACCACCAGTTGCTGGCCAGGTGCCAGCGCCACTTCGCGCTGCACGTTCAGGGCTTCCACCAGCAACGCACCGGCCAGGAACACGGCGATGCCGGCGTGGGCGACGATCATGCCGAGCATTTCGGCGGTGAAGCGGCCGTTGCCGCGCAGTCGCTGCCAGACGAAGCGTGCGGTACCGAAGCCGACCCAGGCCGCGGCGGCGACACCGAGACCGGCCTTCCAGCCGTTCTGCGGCGCCTGCCACCAGGCCAGCGCGCCCAGCAGCACCGCCAGCCCCAGCCAGGGCGCCAGCAGGGCGAATGCACGCGAAGGTTGGTCGCGCTGCCACTTCACCAGCGGGCCGAACGGCAGCAGCAGGATCATCGGCGCCATCAGCAGCAGGAACAGGCTGCCGAAGTAGGGCGGGCCGACCGAGATCTTGCCCAGCGACAGTGCATCTGCCAGCAGCGGGTACAGCGTGCCGAGCAGGACCATCGCGCAGGCGGTGGCCAGCAGCAGGTTGTTGGCCAGCAGCAGGGTCTCGCGCGAGGTGGCGGTGAAGCCACGGCGCGGATCGTCGGCGTCCACGCTCAGCTGGCTGGCGCGCAGCGCGTACAGCAGCAGGCTGCCGCCGACCAGCACCGACAGGAACACCAGGATGAACAGGCCGCGCGACGGATCTGCAGCGAACGAATGCACGCTGGTCAGCACACCGGAGCGCACCAGGAAGGTCCCGAGCAGCGACAGCGCGAAGGCGGCGATCGCCAGCAGCAGTGTCCAGCTGCCGAACGTGCCGCGCTTTTCGGTGACGGCCTGCGAATGGATCAATGCCGCACCGACCAGCCACGGCATGAAGCTGGCATTTTCCACCGGGTCCCAGAACCACCAGCCGCCCCAGCCCAGCTCGTAATAGGCCCACCAGCTGCCCAGTGCGATGCCCAGGGTCAGGAAGCCCCAGGCGACGTTGGTCCACGGCCGCGTCCAGCGCAGCCAGCGCGCATCGATGCGCCCCTCCAGCAGGGCCGCCACCGCGAATGCGAACGGAACGGCAAAGCCCACGTATCCGATGTACAGCATCGGCGGATGAATGATCAGCCCTGGGTCCTGCAGCAGCGGGTTGAGGTCGCGGCCTTCCAGCGGCGCCGGGTTCAGGCGCAGGAACGGATTGGAGGTGAAGATCAGAAAGGCGAGGAAGCCGACGCTGACCACGCCCATCACCGCCAGTACGCGCGCCTGCACGTGTGCCGGCAGGTGCCGCGAGAACAGCGCCACCGCGCCGGTCCACAGCGCCAGCACCAGCGCCCACATCAGCAGCGAGCCCTCGTGGGCCCCCCACACCGCCGAGTAGCGGTAGATCATCGGCAGCAGCGAATTGGAGTTCTCGGCCACGTAGCGCACCGAGAAATCCTGCTGCACGAACGCGGCGGTCAGCACCGCGAACGCGCCGGCGAGCAGCAGCAGCTGTGCGAAGGCGGCCGGCCGTGCCACCGCCATCCATGCCGTGTTGCTGCGATGCGCGCCGACCAGCGGCAGGCCGGCCTGCAGCAGCGAGGCCAGCAACGCGCACAACAGCAGGATCTGACCCAGTTCGGGCAGCACTCAGCGCACCTCGGGTGCCGTCACCGGCACGTCATGCTTGCGATGGGCATCGCCCATCTTGTCGGCCACTTCCTTCGGCACGTACTTTTCATCGTGCTTGGCCAGCACTTCGTCGGCAACGAAGACACCCTCCTGCAGGCGGCCACTGGCGACCACCGCGGTGCCTTCGGCAAACATGTCCGGAAGAATCCGCGACGTGGTCACCGCCAGCTGGGCATCGCCGTCGGTTACTTCGAAACGTGCTTCCAGCGAACCGACCGGGCGGTTGAAGGAGCCCTTCACCACCATGCCGCCCAAGCGGAACCGCGACTGTGCATCGACATCCCCGCGCAGCACTTCCGAGGGCGTGTAGAGGTAGGCGATGTTGCGTTCCAGCGCCATCGCCACCAGTGCGGTGGCCAGCCCGGAGGCGAGCAGGGCCAGCAGTACCCAGGCCAGGCGGCGGCGTTGTACCGGCGTCATCGTTCCAGCTCCGTCGACAGCGGCGCCGCAGCTTCCTGTTTGACGGCGCGGGTCTGCTGCCGCTGCTGGCGTGCCAGCGCCAACCGGCGTGCCATGCGCAGGCGCAGCCACGAACCGATGGCATCGGCGCCGAGCACCAGCACGAACACGGCGTACGCGCCGATCACATAGGGCAGGTGGGTCATGGCTGGGCCTCCCCGGCCGCGCGTGCGGCATCGACCCGGCCACCGACCCAGGCCTTGCCGGCCTCGCGGTCGAGATTGTCGGCGCGGGCCTTGGCCAGCACCGAACCGGCGAACCAGAACTTGGTGCCGATGACCATCCACCACAGTGGCGCGATCATCGCGCTGCTGATTGCCGATTCACCGAACACGTTGATCGACTGGCGCTGATGCAGGCCGCCCCACCAGTCCACCGAATAGCGGATCACCGGCAGCAGGCTGACACCGACGATGGCCAGCAGGCCGGCCGCGCGCGCGGCGCTGCGGCGGTCCTCGATGGCGTGGTACAGGCCGATCACGCCCAGGTACAGGAACAGCAGCACCAGTTCACTGGTCATGCGCGGGTCCCAGTCCCACCAGGTACCCCAGGTACCCTTGCCCCAGATGCTGCCGGTCAGCAGGGTGATCAGGGTGAAGCCGGCGCCCATCGGCGCACAGGCCATGGCCAGGATCTCGCAGACCTTGATCCGCCAGATCAGGGCGATGGCGGCATACAGCGCCATCAGCGCGAACACGAACAGGCTCATCCAGGCACTGGGCACGTGGATGTAGAGGATGCGGAAGCTGTCCAGCTGCTTGGCTTCCGGCGGCACCACCAGCAGCGCCTGCCACATGCCGACCAGCAGCACCGGCACCGCCGCGAGGTAGAACACCCGCGACCAGCGGGCAGCGAATCGGTCGAACGTGGGGGGCGAACCGAGTTGGTGGAACCAGCGGACAATCGGATTCATGCGTGGCGGCTATCCAGCAGGGGTGGATTGGCTCTCAGCTCGGTCAACTCAGAGAAATACGTATTGCAGCGGCGGTGGCCAACGGCGCCAGCACCAGCGCGACCAGCAGGCCGGCGCCCAGCATCAGCAGCGCACCGACCGGATCCTGTCCGCGTCCGGCTGCCGCCAGACTGCCTGCGCCGAACACCAGCACCGGCACGTACAGCGGCAGCGACAGCAATGCCACGAGAATACCAGAGCGTCGGATGCCGACGGTCAGTGCAGCGACCACGCCACCAATCAGGCTCAGCAACGGCGTTCCCAGCAGCAACGATGCCAGCAACATCGGCAGCTGGTCATGCGGCAGATGCAGCATTTCGGCCAGCAGCGGACTGACCACGATCAACGGCAGGGCGGTGGTGGCCCAGTGCAGCAGCACGCGCACCAGCACCAGCCAGGCCAGCGGCACCGGCGCCAGCAGCCATTGTTCCAGCGAGCCGTCTTCGGCATCGGAGCGGAACAGTGAATCCAGCGACAGCTGCCCGGCCAGCAGCACCGCAAGCCACAGCACTGCGCCTGCGGTGGCGGCCAGCAGTTGCGGCTCGCGACCCTGCGCCAGCGCGAACAGCACCACCACCAGCACCGCGAACAGCAGCGGCTGCAGCGCATCGCCGCGGCGGCGCCAGAGCAGGCGCAGGTCGCGCTTGAGCAGGGCGCCCGCGGTCTGCCACAGGCCCGGTTCGGTGCCTGGCGCGATCATGCGGCACCGCCGAGGTCGAGCTGGCGGGTACGCACCGGCGGTGCGGCATAGGCGCCATGGGTGGTGACCAGTGCCGCGCCACCGGCGCGCAGGTGCGCGGAAATCATCCGGTTGACCAGGGTGATGCCCTCCAGGTCGAGGTTGGCATAGGGTTCGTCGAGCAGCCACAGCGGCGCCGGCGACAGCCAGATGCGTGCCAGAGCCAGCCGCCGCTTCTGCCCGGCGGACAGATGCCGAACAAGGGTGTCCTCATAACCGGCCAGGCCGACGATGGCCAGCGCGTTGCCGGGCATCTGCCGCGCACGGCGGCCGTGCAGGCCACACAGGAAGTGCAGGTTCTCCAGCGTGTCCAGATCGGGCTTCAATGCGGGCAGGTGGCTGAGGTAGGCGACATAGCGCGCGCGCTCGGCATTGCCGGCCGGTCGGCCATCGATCTGCACCTGCCCGGCACCGGGCCGGGCCAGGCCGGCCAGCACGCGCAACAGCGTGGTCTTGCCGGCGCCGTTGCCGCCCTGCACCAGCAGGGCTTCGCCGGCGTCCACATGGAAGTCCAGCGGGCCGAACACCGGCTCGTCATTGCGGGAGAAGCTCAGGCCGCTGGCGGCCAGCAATGCAGGGGTGTTCAAGGGGCAGGGGTCTTCATGCCGGAGTGCGGCGGCAATTGTAGCGGTGAATGCTGTCCCGGTAGCGCCAGGCGATGCCCGGCGGCTGCAAGGCATATGCAAAGAGCCGCCGGGCATGGCCCGGCGCTACCGTCTGAACCCACAGTCGCAGCGTGGATTTCGTACACTTCTGGGCCTCGTTCCCCCAGATTCCAGGCCGATGCAACCCAACACCAAGCTGCCCAAGGTCGGTACCACGATCTTCACCGTGATGTCCCAGCTCGCCGCCGAACACGGCGCGGTCAACCTGGGCCAGGGTTTCCCGGACTTTTCCGCGCCGCAGCGCCTGATCGATGAGACGGCCAAGGCGATGGCCGCCGGGCTGAACCAGTACCCGCCGATGACCGGCGTGGCGCCGCTGCGCCAGGCCATCGCACAGAAGGCGCTGGACTGCTACGGCGCACAGGTCGATGCGGACAGCGAGATCACCGTCACCAGTGGCGGTACCGAGGCCATCTTCAACGCCATCCACGCCGTGGTGCGTGCCGGCGAAGAAGTGATCGTGCTCGACCCGGCCTATGACTGCTATGAACCGGCGATCGATCTGGCCGGTGCCAAGGCCGTGCATGTGTCGCTGGATCCGCAGACCTTCGCCGTCGACTGGGACCGCGTGCGTGCGGCGATCACCCCGCGCACACGCATGCTGATCGTCAACACCCCGCACAACCCGTCCGGCGCGATGCTGTCGGCGCAGGACATGCAGGCGCTGGCCGAGCTGCTGCGCGGCACGCAGATCTACCTGATCTCCGATGAGGTGTATGAGCACATCATCTATGACGGCCGCCGCCATGAATCGGCGCTGCGCTACCCGGAACTGCGCGAGCGCGCGTTCGTCATCTCCAGTTTCGGCAAGACCTACCACTGCACCGGCTGGAAGATCGGCTATGCGATCGCCCCGCCGGCGCTGACCGCCGAGTTCCGCAAGGTGCACCAGTACAACACCTTCACCAGCTTCGGTCCGGCGCAGTATGGCTTCGCCGCGATGATCCGCGATGAGCCCGAACACCACCTCGAGCTGGGCGCGTTCTACCAGGCCAAGCGCGACCGTTTCCGCGAGCAGCTGTCCAGCACCCGCCTGAAGGCGCTGCCGGTCCCCGGCGGCTACTTCCAGCTGGTCGATTACTCGGCCATCAGCGACCTGCCGGACCACGAGTTCGTGAAGTGGCTGACCATCGAGAAGGGCGTGACCGCCATCCCGCTGTCGCCGTTCTACGAGAATCCGCCGGCCGGCCAGCGCCTGGTGCGCCTGTGCTTCGCCAAGAATGAAGCGACCATGGACGCGGCGATCGAACGCCTGCGCCTTCTTTGAGCGGAGCAGTGACCATGCAGGACCTGCGCATTTCCCTCGTCCAGGGCGACACCCGCTGGCATGATCCGGCGGGCAACCGTGAGTACTACGGCGCACTGCTGGCACCGCTGGCCGGCATCACCGACTTGGTGATCCTGCCGGAGACCTTCACCAGTGGCTTCTCCAACGACGCCATCGCCCAGGCCGAAGGCATGGACGGCCCGACCGTGGCCTGGGTGCGCGAGCAGGCCAGGGCCTTGAACGCAGCGGTGATCGGCAGCGTGCAGTTGCGTGATGGCAAAGGCGTCTACAACCGCCTGCTGTTCGCCACGCCCGATGGCAACCTGGAGTACTACGACAAGCGCCACCTGTTCCGTTACGGCGGCGAGCACGAGCGCTATGCTGCCGGTCGCGACCGCCTGAGCGTGGAATGGAAGGGCTGGCGGATCAATCCGCAGGTCTGCTACGACCTGCGTTTCCCGGTGTTCTGCCGCAACCGCTACAACGTGGAGCGTCCGCAGCAGCTGGATTTCGACCTGCAGATCTTCGTTGCCAACTGGCCGTCGGCACGCGCCTATGCGTGGAAGACACTGCTGCGTGCACGTGCGATCGAGAACCTGTGCTTCGTTGCTGCGGTGAACCGTGTCGGCGTCGATGGCAACCAGCTGCATTACACCGGCGACAGCGCGGTGCTGGATTTCCTCGGCCAACCGCAGGTGGAGATCCGTGAACGCGAACAGGTGGTCACCACCACCGTCTCGGCCGAGGCGCTGGCAGCGCACCGCGCGCGCTTCCCGGCCATGCTTGATGCCGATGCCTTCCATCTGGACGAGCAGGCCTGAGCGACGGCCTGAACGCCGCCGCACCAGCGCGCGCGCCTGCATTCAACGTGCACGTGCGCGCTGTTAGATTCGCCGCCAGTCCGACCGAACTGGAAGTCCCGCCATGAACAAGCCCTTCGCCCTGCTGCTGGCGCTGTCCGCCGCAGCGTTGGCCCCCGCCGCGCACGCTGCCGGCAACCTCGATTGCGAGCTGCGCTACAACCTGTCCGGCTGGTCGTTGATCTACAAGACCGCATCCGGTAATGGCACGGTCACCTGCAGCAACGGCGCCAGCCTGCCGGTGCGCATCCAGATGAAGGGGGGCGGCCTGACCGTTGGCAAGTCGAAGATCACCAACGGGCGTGGCAGCTTCACCGGCGCGGTCAGCGTCAACGAGCTGCTGGGCACTTACGCCTCGGTCGGCGCGCATGCCGGTGCGGTGAAGTCCAGCAACGCGCAGGTGATGACCAAGGGCGACATCTCGCTGGCCCTGTCCGGTACCGGCAAGGGCTGGGACCTGGGCGTGGACGGCACCGCGTTCACCCTCAGCCGGCGCTGAGGCGCGACGGCGCGGCAGTTCCCCAGTTGATGCGGATGTAGTGCTGTTCGGAATCGCTCAACAACCGTTCAACACCGAAACCATTCTTCAGCAGCTGTGCGACCACGTCTTCGACGAGCTGCTCGCTGGCCATCACCTGGCTGAAGCCGAACACGACGTAGCGGCGGCCATTTTCCGAGCCGATCTGGATGGCGTTGTCGAGATCGCGGTAGAACAGTTCGATCGGGCGCTTGGCGGCATCGACGTTGGCGCGGGCCTGTTCGGCGGTGATGGTGATCATGGGCATCTGCCTTGTGTGGGAGAGCGCGCACGATAGCCAGGGAATCAAAGCCGTTCCCGGAAGGCGCGCACAGTGCGCTGCTTTTGCAGCAATTCCTAGGCTGCAGCGGGACGCTGCCGCTGCAGCCACAAGGCCAGCAGGCCGCACACGATGAGGGTCGGTGCCAGCAGCTGCACTGCACCGACCAGCGCCATTGCCGCACCGATCAGCAGGTAGTAGAGCAGGCCGAACAGCGCGCCTGCGCTGCCGAGACAGTGTGGATAGCCGCGCAAGGCCTGGCCGAGCACATTGGGAATGGCAAGGCCGAAGCCCGTCACCACCGGCACCATCGCCGCGACCAGGGCAGGGTGATCATGCAGCAGCGCGGCCAGCAGGCCTCCCGTCAGAACCAGTCCTGCGGCGATGCGGATGCGCGTGGTTGTGGCAACGCCTGCACGCAGCAGGCGGCCATTGCCCCACGCGCCCAGTGCCGAGCCCAGTGCCAGCACCGCGCCGCTGGCGCCGAACCAGGTGGCTGGCCAGTGCAGGCGCGCAAACACGAAGGGGCCGAGCACATACCAGCTGTACATCGCCACGTTGAAGGCCATCACCAGCAACGCGTGTGACCAGATCCAGCGATCGCGCAGCAGTTCCCGCAGCAGCGGCAGCATGGGCGTGTGCGAGATCTGTGCAGGGCGGCTTTCGCGCAGGCCTGCCAGGCATGCCACCGCCAGCAGGGCAGCGATCAGCAGCAGGCCGGACTGTACGCCGGCATAGCCATTGGCGGCGACCAGCAGCGTGCCCAGTGCAAGACCGATGGCCGGGCTCAGGGCCAGGGCCATGCCGATCCAGGAGAATGCCTGCGCCAACGCTGGCCCCTGCAGATGGTCGCGCAGCACGGTCTGGGTCACCACCGAAGCGGCGGCGGCGCCGACTGCGGCCAACGCCTGGGCCAGCAGCACCTGGCCGAAGCTGCCAGCCATCAGCCCGCCCAGTGCAGCCACTGCGAAGACGCCGAGGCCACAGAGAAGGGCGGGGCGACGACCGATACGATCGGCCAGGCGCCCCCACAGCAGCACGCCTGCAGCGAAGCCGAACAGGTACAGGCTCATGGCCTGGCTGGCGGCACTCGGCGGCAGGGCGAAGCGTTCGGCCAGATCGGCCAGGGCCGGGCTGTACAGGGTCTGTGCCAACTGCGGAAACATCAGCAGTGCAATGGTGAGCAACAACAGGCGGCGCGACATGAGGGCGCTCCAGGAACAGGGCCGCGCATTGTGGTCGCGCCCACAATGGCGCACTCTGTCTATCCTGTCATCAGATATATGAAATCAGACATGGCCTGGTTGCAGCCGGATGCGCACTTCGACGCCGATGCCTGGGGCGCTCCGGTGCTGGGGATCGCGGCCTCACTGGCGGATCACGACTCGGGTTGGCACCAGCATGCACGCGCGCAGCTGCTGTACACCCGGCAGGGCTGTACGCGCCTGACCTACGGTGACCGCGTCAGCCTGCTGCCGCCCGCGCGCGCGGCGTGGATTCCGGGTGGCCTGCGCCATCGTGCGCAGATGCGCCAGGCAGTCGACTACCGTTCGTTGTACTTCGACGCCACCCTGTCGGCCCAGCTGCCCCGGCAGCCGGCGATCATCGGCGTCGGTCCGCTGCTGCAGGCCTTGCTGGAGCCGATCGCGCAGGCGCCGTTCGACCATGACTGGCAGTCGCCGCGCGCGCACCATCAACTGGCGTTGTGCGTGCTGGAAATCGCCGCTGCACCGGTGGCGCCGATGGACCTGCCTTTACCGCGTGATCCGCGGATCGCACGTTGCCTGCCGCTGGCCGAACAGCTGCCGCCCGAACTGGGGGAGCTGGCCGCGCGCACGGGCCTGAGCGCGCGTACCGTCGGCCGGTTGATGCAGCGTGATACCGGCATGAGCTATCAGGCCTGGCGCCAGCAATGGCGCCTGATGCGGGCCATGGAGTTGCTGCTGCTGGGTCATCGCGTCGCGCATGTGGCGCAGGACACCGGCTTCTCCGCCGAGAGCCCGTTCATCGCCTTCTTCCGCAGCATGACCGGCACCACTCCCGCCGCTTTCCAGCGCCACGCAAAAGGGGACGGAGGGGATTAAGTCGCTTTCGCCCCTTCGAAACACACCGTGGCAAAAACGACTTAATCCCCTCCGTCCCCTTTTCAACGAAAAACCCCGGCCTGCGCCGGGGTTTCTCATTTCATGCGTGTCAGCGATCAGCCGCCGCGCGGGCCGCTGCGGCGCGGGCCGCCCGGACCGCGGTTGCCGCCGGGGCCACCCGGGCCACGGTTGCTACCCGGACCACCCGGGCCGCGATTACCGCCCGGACCGCGGTTGCCGCCGCCCGGACCGCGACCGCCCGGACGGGCGCCCTGTGCCGGCTTCGGGCTGCCATACGGGTTGAAGCCCGGCGTGGCGTGGTCGGACGGGAAGCTCGGGGCATTGCCCGGATGGCCGTACGGGTGCTTGTTGCCCTGGCCCTGCGAGCGGTTGCCCGCACCGGCCGGACGACCCTGGCCGCCTGCGCCGCCACGGCCTTCACCGCCGAAACCGCCACGGCCCTGGCCGCCACCGGCGCCTGCGCCCGGACCCTTCGGCTTGCCATACGGACGGCCCTGGCCGCCTGCGCCCGGACCACGGGCACCGGGGCCACGTGCGCCCGGGCCGGCATTGCGATGGCCGCTCGGGCCGGTGCTCACGCCATCCGGCACGTACCAGGTGCGGAACGCGGCCGGGTTGCCTTCCGGCAGCGAACGGTCGTTCTTCTGGGCGCGCTGCTTGAACGGCTTCTGCGACTGCTTGGCTGCCGCTTCACCGCTGACCGTCAGGCCACCCTTGAAGCCGCCGCCCTTGCCGCCGCGACCACGGCCGCGGTCTTCGCGGACGTTATCGAAACGACGCAGCTCGCGGCCCTCGTCGGCGGTGTTGTGGCCGTTGACGTAGGCGTTGCCGCGGCCACCTTCGCGCACGCGCACGGTGGTCTTGGCGGCGCGGCGCTGGCCGATCACCGGCTGCAGCGTCAGTGCCGACGGCGCGCCTTCTTCCAGCTTCAGCTGCGCGCGCAGGGCTTCAACCTGCGTGGTGCCCAGTTCCACCGAATGGCCGCGGGCCAGTTCGCGCGGCAGGCTCACCTTGCCGTAGCGGGTGCGCTTCAGGCGGCTGACCTGGCAGCCCTGCGACTCCCACAGGCGGCGCACTTCGCGGTTGCGGCCTTCCTTCACCACGACGCGGAACCAGTCGTGCGAGTCGGTGCCGCCGATGCGTTCGATCTCGTCGAACTTGGCCGGGCCGTCTTCCAGTGCCACGCCACGGGTGAGGCGGTCGACGATGGCGTCGGAGACCTTTTCCTCGCCTTCCGGCGCACGCACGCGGACCACGTATTCGCGCTCGACCTCGAACGACGGGTGCATCATGGCGTTGGCCAGTTCACCGTCGGTGGTGGCCAGCAGCAGGCCGGTGGTGTTGATGTCCAGGCGGCCGATCGCGATCCAGCGCGCGCCCTTCAGCGGCGGCAGCGATTCGAATACGGTGGGGCGGCCTTCCGGATCATCGCGGGTGGTCACTTCGCCTTCCGGCTTGTTGTAGACCAGCACGCGCGACGGCTCGGCCAGGGCGGTGGCGACGAAGCCACGGCCATCCAGCTCGATCTTGTCGCCACTCTTGACCGACATGCCGGTCTGCGCGACTTCACCGTTGACCTTGACCAGGCCTTCGGCGATGCGCTGTTCCAGCGCGCGGCGCGAGCCGAGGCCGGCCTGGGCCAGCACCTTGTGCAGGCGCTCTTCCAGCTTGAACTGTTCGGAGGTGGCTTCGCGCTTCAGCGAGAGCTTGTTACGGGGGGTGTCACTCATCAGTTTTGCTCCGGCCGACGGTTTCGAGGTCGGCCTCTGGTTCGGAATCGGCTTGGTCAACAGCCACGGTCGTCATCGCGACGGCGTTGTCTTCGCGTTCGTTCACTGGCACCGCGCGCTCGCCCGGCGCGGAATCGGGGTGCCCATCATCGAGGGGCGAAGGTGCTTGCTCATCGATAGCCGCCGCAGGAGCTGCGTCGGCGGAATCGGGGGTGTCACTGCCGGCCAGGCCGGCATCATCGTTCGCGGCAGCGCCTTCGTCGCCGGCCGAGATGTCAGGACCGTCGGCGCTTGCTGCTGCGGGCGCATCGCGGTCCAGGGACAGCTGGGGTTCCAGCTCGCCCAGGTCCTTCAGTTCCGACAGAGGCGGCAGCTCATCCAATCGCTTCAGGCCGAAATAATCCAGAAAGCCCTTGGTGGTGCCGAACAGCGCAGGCTTGCCGGGCACATCGCGGTGGCCGACCACGCGGATCCACTCGCGTTCTTCCAGTGCCTGGATGATGTTGCTGCTGACCGCCACGCCGCGTACCTGCTCGATCTCGCCGCGGGTGATCGGTTGCCGGTAGGCGATCAGCGCCAGGGTTTCCAGGGTGGCGCGGGTGTAACGGGTCTTGCGTTCGGTCCACAGCCGGCTGATCCAGCCATGCACTTCGCCGGTCACCTGGTAGCGGAAGCCGGAGGCGACCTCGACCAGTTCCACGCCGCGGCCTTCGCAGGCTTCGCGCAGGCGTTCCAGCGCGCGTTCGATGCTGCCCGGCGGTGCCGGTTCCTCTTCCGGGAACAGGTCCTTCAGCTGGGCCAGGGTGAGCGGCTGACTGGAGGCCAGCAAGGCACCCTCGACAATGCGGTTGATCAGCAGTTGATCCATCGGCAGTCAGCGCTCACTCGTCTGCATTGGCGGCGTCGTTGTCGTCGAACTCGCTGCTGAACTGCAGCGGGGCGTTGGTGTTGCCGGCGGCCAGCGATTTCACGTAGATCGGCGCCAGTGGTTCTTCCTGGACGATGTCCAGCAGCTGTTCCTTGGCCAGTTCCAGCACCGCCAGGAACGTGACCAGCACGCCCAGCTTGCCTTCTTCGGCCGTGAACAGCCCTTCAAAACGATAGAACTTGCCATCTTCCAGGCGTCCCAGCACTTCGCCCATGCGTTGCCGCACGCTCAATGCCTCACGCTTGATGGCGTGACCGCTGAACAGCTCGGCGCGCTTGAGCACGTCGTGCAGGGCCAGCAGCATCTCCTTCAGGTCCACCGGCGGCGGCAGCTTCACCGTGGCGCGTTCGGGCATGAAGGCGTGCGCCACCGTCGTGTCGCGGTCCTGGCGGGGCAGGGCATCGATGTCCTCGGCGGCCTGCTTGAAACGTTCGTACTCCTGCAGCCGGCGCACCAGTTCGGCGCGCGGGTCGGCTTCATCGCCTTCCTCGCTGACCGGGCGCGGCAGCAGCATGCGCGACTTCACCTCGGCCAGGATCGCTGCCATCACCAGGTACTCGGCGGCCAGCTCGAAGCGCAGCTCGCGCATCACGGTGATGTATTCCACGTACTGCCGGGTGATCTCGGCTACCGGAATGTCCAGGACATCCAGGTTCTGGCGGCGGATCAGGTACAGCAGCAGGTCCAGCGGGCCTTCGAAGGCATCCAGGATGACTTCCAGCGCGTCCGGCGGAATGTACAGGTCCTGCGGAATCTGCAGGACCGGTTGCCCATGCACCACGGCCAGCGGCATTTCCTGCTGCTGTGGGGCGGGCGGCCGGGTTGGCGGGTTCGCGTCGAGCGCGAGTTCGGAAGTCATCTAATGGACATCAGGATTGCAACGGACCAGTCGCGGCACCGGGTTAGCCGGGCCAACGCCACGGAGCCCCAGGGCACCAGACACGCCGGGATCGGCGCGATTCCACACATATCAAACAGCAGGACGCGCCGCACGAAACGGCGGCGACGGAACTACGGGGAGGTCGTCTACGTGGCCCGGCCAGGTGGACCGGTTTGAAGCAGCGGGACGGTCGTCGGGGGCTGCGTTGGCCGCAAAAACCGACGGGCTGCTGCATCCAGCCACGTGCAATGGAGTCTAGGGTAAGCCTTTGTTGCGCCAGTGTCCAGCCGGGCCGGGGCAGGGTCGCATTGGCTAGAATCTGCGGACCCGACAACGCAAGCGAGGAAATGCCGGTGTGGTATGTGATCGAAGGGTATGACGGCCAGGATGTGCTGGCGCAGCGGCTGCAGGCGCGGCCGGAACACCTGGCGCGGTTGCACGCGCTGCGCGACGAGGGACGCCTGCTGCTGGCCGGCCCGTGCCCGGCGGTGGACAGTGAAGACCCGGGCCCGGCCGGTTACAGCGGCTCGGTGGTGATCGCGCAGTTCGAGTCGCTGCTGCAGGCCCAGGCCTGGGCCGACGCCGATCCGTACGTGGCCGCCGGCGTCTACACCCGCGTGCAGGTGCGACCGTTCCGCAAGGTGTTGCCGTGAGCGCGGAACGGATCTCGCGAATGCGTGATGCGCTGCAGCATGCCCTGGCGCCGAGCGTGCTCGAGATCGAAGACGACAGCCATCGCCACGCAGGCCATGCCGGTGCGCGCGATGGCCGCGGCCATTTCAACGTGCATGTGGTGAGTGAACGCTTTGCCGGACTGGGCCCGCTGGCCCGGCATCGCGCGGTGTACGCCGCGCTGGGGGCGATGATGGAGACCGACATCCACGCGTTGTCCATCCGCGCGCAGACCCCGTCAGAACAGGGCTGAGCCCTTGTCCCACGCTGTCCTGGCGGGTCCCCGCGGGGGCCCGCTGCAGACAGATTTCCATGTCCATTTCGGGACATTCGCCTAACGGACTGTTTACAAGCCCAGATGGAAACGCTTACATTCCGCGCCAATGCTGGTAGGTCCAAGCCGTGGAGGGCGGCTTCGTGAACAAGGCAGCTATCACAATCAAAGACGTCGCACGCGAAGCCCGGGTCTCCGTGGCCACGGTTTCCCGCGCGCTCAACGGGCATGAAAATGTCGCCGAACCGGTCCGCCAGCTTGTGCTGGAGGTCGCCGCACGGCTGCGTTACACCCCGCACGCCGCCGCCCGCAGCCTGAGCAGCCGCCGCACCAATACGGTGGGCGTGGTGTTGCCGGACCTGTACGGCGAATTCTTCTCCGAGCTGATGCGCGGCATCGACGGGGTGGCCCGCAACCGCCGCCAGCACCTGCTGGTGTCCAGCTACCACGGTGACCAGGAGCAGCAGGGTGCGGCCCTGCGCGCCATGCGCGGCCGCGTCGACGGCCTGCTGGTGCTCTCGCCCTATGCCGAGAGCCCCGGTTTCCTGACCGACAACCTGCCGCAGTCGTTGCCGACGGTGTTGATCAACACCTATCTGCCCGGGCAGGACCACCCGGTGCTGAGCATCGACGACCATGCCGGTGCGATGGCGATGACCCGTCATCTGCTTGACGCTGGCCACCGTCGCATCGCTTTCATTTCTGGCCCGGATCTCAACTTCGACGCGCGCGAGCGCCTGCGCGGCTTCCGTGACGCGCTGGCGGCTTTTGGCGGTGGCGCCGAAGGCATCGAGCTGCCCGGTGATTTCGACGAAGCTTCCGGCCATCGCGCCGGTCAGGAGTTGCTGGCAGCCGGAGCGCTGCCTGATGCCGTGTTCGCCGCCAACGACATGATGGCGCTGGGCTGCCTGTATGCGTTCACGCAGGCAGGGGTCCGTGTCCCGGCCGATGTGGCCCTGGCGGGTTTCGATGATATTCCACTGGCGCGTTTCGTCCACCCGTCGCTGACCACCATGCAGGTCAGCATCGCCGAGCTCGGCGACCGGGCCATGACGCGCCTGCTGCAGTTGATGGACGGCACCTCCACGGACGGGACAGGGGATAAGCAGACCCTGGTTCCCCGCTTGATAGTTCGCGATTCCACCA
Source organism: Stenotrophomonas sp. YJH_SMC_101-4 (assembly GCF_059370395.1). Lineage (NCBI taxonomy): Bacteria > Pseudomonadati > Pseudomonadota > Gammaproteobacteria > Lysobacterales > Lysobacteraceae > Stenotrophomonas > Stenotrophomonas sp. YJH_SMC_101-4. The sequence continues at coordinate 211,549 of NZ_JCAFTP010000001.1, forward strand.
CTCCGCCATCGGGCCGTTGAAGCCAGAGGCGTTCCTTCTTCTTTGATTGATCGCAGGTACCGCGCGAGCGGTTACCGCCACCCGGAGATTGAGTTGATGATGCACACCACCTTCCGCACGCCGGCGCGCCGGCTGCTGAGCACCGCACTGGTCAGCTGCCTGATGCTGGCCGCCGCCCCGAACGTCATGGCGCAGTCGGCCAATGCCAGCCTGCGCGGCCAGGTGTCCGGCGCCCAGGCCGGCACCGAAGTGACCGCCACCAACATCGCCACAGGCACCGTCCGTCGCGGCACCGTCCGTGCCGATGGCAGCTACTCGCTGATGGGCCTGGACCCGGGCACCTACGACGTGGTCGCCAACGGCCAGTCGCAGAAGGTCACCGTCACCGTGGCCTCGACCGCGACGCTGAACTTTGCCGGCGCTGCCAGCAGCACCCCGGGTTCGACCGCGGCCACCAACCTGGACACCGTCAACGTCGTCGCGCCGACCCTGCTGCAGGAAGTGCGCACGTCCGAAGTCGGCAAGACCGTCAGCCTGCAGCAGATCCAGACCACCCCGCAGGTCTCGCGCAACTTCCTGGAGTTCGCCGACGCGGTGCCGGGCATGATCTTCACCCGCGATGCCAAGGGCAACACTTCGCTGCGTGGCGGCGCGACCAACTCCGACGGCACCAACGTCTACATCGACGGCGTGGGCCAGAAGAGCTACGTCAAGGGTGGCGGCATTTCCGGCCAGTCCGGCAGCGCGGGTAATCCGTTCCCGCAGTTGGCCATCGGTGAGTACAAGGTCATCACCGGCAACTACAAGGCCGAGTACGGCCAGGTGTCCAGCGCCGCGATCACCGCCGCGACCAAGTCGGGTACCAACGAGTTCAAGGGTGAGACCTTCTACCGTTATACCAACGAAAGCATGCGTGCGATGACCCCGGCCGAACGCCAGCCGGGCAAGAGCAAGGAAGACTCGGCCGAGAAGGAGTACGGCTTCGCGCTGGGTGGCCCGATCATCAAGGACAAGGCCCACTTCTTTGTCACCTATGAAGCCAAGCGCTTCGACCTGCCAGTGACCATCGCGCCGGACGGTGCCGTCACTCCGTCGGCCGCCAATCTGCCCGCTGACGGTGCCGCAGGCCTTGGCCCGGCCAGCCAGCCGTTCCAGCAGGACCTGATCTTCGCCAAGATCGACTTCGAACCGACTGACAACGATCGCATCGAACTGACCTTCCAGGACCGCGACGAAACCCAGCAGCAGTTCAGTGGCCAGACCGCCAAGGTGCACGGCAAGGTCGTGGACAACACCGACCGCCGTTACGCGCTGCGCTGGAACCACAGCGGTGAGCGTTTCTACAACGAATTGATGGTTACCCACGAGGAGGCCTTCAACAATCCGCTGCCGTTGACCATCGGCAACGGCATCATCTACACCGCACCGGATTTCGGCGACTCGGACGCCAACCGCCCGCAGGAGAAGACCCTCGTCCAGGTTGGCGCGGCTGATGCCTTCGCTTCGCAGGTGAAGGGCCAGAAGGGCTGGGCGATCGAGGACAACCTGACCCTGGACGGCCTGCAGTGGGCGGGCGACCACACCATCAAGATGGGCGCCAAGTACAAGCAGATTGATCTGTACGCCTCCGATGCGGCGCAGATCAATCCGCAGTTCTTCTACACCATCGACAATCCGGCTTTCCCCTCGAGCACGCCGTATAAGGCGCAGTTCACCAAGGCCAGCACCGGCGTCACCGGCGTGCAGTCCGAAGTGCGTGCCAAGGTCAAGCAGATTGGTCTGTTCATCCAGGATGACTGGCAGGTCAACGATCATCTGCAGCTGAATATCGGCCTGCGGTGGGACTACGAAAAGAACCCCGTATATACCGATTTCGTGACCCCGCCGGAGGTTGTGAAGGCCCTGTTCTCGCAGGATCCAAATGCGCCGGTGGGCGTGTCCCAGACCTATGCGCAGACGCTGGCGCTCAGCGGCCTGAACGTCAACGACTACATCAGCACCGGCCACAACCGCAAGAACTTCAAGAATGCCTGGCAGCCGCGCCTGGGCTTCTCGTATGACGTCAACGCTGACGAACGGCACGTGTTCCATGGTGGCGCCGGCCGGTCCTATGATCGCGACCTGTTCGACAACCTGGCGCTGGAAACCACGAAGCTGGCACTGCCGCAGCCGACCGTCTATTTCCGCAACCCGGCCACCGGCAACTGCATGTACGGCCAGACTCCGTGCTTTGACTGGAATCCGAACTTGATGAACGGCATCGAGAACGTGCAGGCACTGCTGGGTTCGACCAGCAATGAAGGCATGGAGGTCGATCTGCTGAACAACAACATGAAGGTGCCGTACGCCGACCAGTTCAGCTTGGGCATGAGCAACCAGTTCGGTGAGTGGCTGACTGACGCGACGATCTCTCGCACGCTGACCTATGATGGCTTTGCCTTCACCCTGGGCAACCGCTTCAACAACGGCAACTTCTTCGATAACCAGATGCTGTGTGGTGCCAAGGAGCCGACCTACGGCCAGCCGTGGAACTGCAACATTCCGGGCTTCGGCAGCCTGATCATCGGCCAGCAGGGCATCAAGACCCGTTCGACCCAGGTGCTGCTGTCGGCGCAGAAGCCGTACAGCAAGGAAAGCGGTTGGGGCACCTCGATCGCCTATACCTGGACCAACGCGCGTCACAACCGCAACATCAACGAGCATTACTCGTTCGATCGCGGCACCATCGGTGAGTACCCGACGATCAAGTCCAACGGCGCGCCGCGCCACCGCTTGGTGGTCACCGGCTCGTATGACGGCTTCTGGGGCATCACCTTCGGTGGCAAGCTGACCCTGGCCACGCCGACGCCGGGCAATGACTGGTCCTGCATCGCGCAGGCCGGCACCGCCAACTGCCTGCCGACTCCGGCTGCGGGTACTCCGGGTGGCAATGGCCGCTTCCTGCTCGGTGGCAAGATCTTCGGCTACCGCTCGCTGGACCTGCAGGCGACCAAGACCTTCAAGCTGGCTGGCGATACCGAGCTGTATGCACGTATCGACATCATCAACGTGCTCAACTTCGACAACTTCTCGAACCTGAACTACGTGAAGAGCGATGGCAAGTTGCTGGTGAGCTACAACGAGACCGGCGACGTGATTGGTACCCCGCGTCAGGTGAAGGCCGAAGTGGGCTTCCGCTTCTAAGCGGAACCGCCTGATGCTGTACTCCGATGCCGCCGTTCCGCCGGCGGCATCGGCTGCTTGAAAACGGCAATGGCCGGTCCCGCGCCGGTCCATTGCCCATGCCGCTGCCGGCCAGGGGGCAGCGGCATGGGCAATGATCGCGGTGTCAAACCACGTCTTTCGTGGTTTTTTCAGAACGCATCTTGTAAACGATTTCAGATCATTGGACGGTATGCTTTCCCATCGATCAGACCACCGGAGAAATCGCGCCATGCAGGCACGCCATCTGTTGTCCGCCGCAGCGTTGAGCCTGGCCGTGGCCGCCTGCCAGCCGGCCCAGCAGGAACCTGCCAAGCCGCGGCCGCCGGTGATCCTGATCGAGGCCGATGCACCGCCGCGGCCGATGAAGCCGGTGCTGCCGCCGTTGTTCGATGACATCGAGCGTCGTACCTTCCAGTTCTTCTGGGATACCACCAACGAGATCAATGGCCTGACCCCGGACCGCTATCCGTCGCGGCCGTTCGCCAGCATCGCCTCGGTCGGCTTCGCACTGACCGCGTACCCGATCGGCATCGAGAACGGCTGGGTCAGCCGCAACCAGGCGATCGACCGCACCCTGACCACGCTGAAGTTCTTCCGCGACGTGCCGATGGGCCCGCAGCGCACCGGCAAGGCCGGCTACAAGGGCTTCTACTACCACTTCCTGGACATGCAGGAAGGGCGTCGCTACGACAGCTGGGTTGAGCTGTCCTCGGTGGATACCGCGCTGCTGATGATGGGCGTGCTGTTCGCGCAGTCGTACTACGACGGCGACGATCCGCGTGAGAAGGAGATCCGCCAGATCGCCGACACGTTGTACAAGAAGGTCGACTGGCCGTGGCTGCAGCAGCGTGCACCGCTGATCTCGATGGGCTGGTTCCCCGAGAGCGGCTTCATCGACCACGACTGGATGGGCTACAACGAGGCGATGATGGTCTACATCCTTGCCCTGGGCTCGCCGACGCACCCGGTCAGCCCGGATGCGTGGACGGTGTGGACGCGTACCTATGACAACGACTGGGGCGTCTACCAGGGCCAGGAATACCTGTCCTTCGGCCCGCTGTTCGGCCACCAGTACAGCCACGTCTGGATCGACTTCCGCGATATCCAGGATGCGTACATGCGCGAGCGCGGCAGCACCTACTTCCTCAACAGCCGCTCGGCCGCACTGGCCCAGCGCGAGTACGCCATCGCCAACCCGATGCAGTGGAAGGAGTATGGCGAGAATGTGTGGGGCCTGACCGCCAGTGATGGACCACAGAACACCACCCAGGACTATCGCGGCGAGCAGCGCCAGTTCCGCCATTACTCCTCGCGCGGCGCCGGCCTGCGCGAGAACTTCGATGACGGCACCATCGCTCCCACCGCTGCGATCGCGTCGGTGGTGTTCGCGCCGGAGCAGGTGATTCCGGCCACGCTGGAGATGCACAAGCGCTTTGGCGATTACATCTACTCCAGCTACGGCTTCCTGGATTCATTCAACCCCAGCTTCAACTACGACATCCCGATCAAGACCGGCCGCCTGGTGCCGGATCGCGGCTGGGTCGCCAGCGATTACATCGCCATCGATCAGGGCCCGATCCTGACCATGATCGCCAACTACCGCGATGACTTCGTCTGGGAAGTCATGAAGAAGAACCCGTACATCCGCAAGGGCCTGGAACGGGCCGGGTTCAGTGGTGGCTGGCTGGCACCGGAAGGTTCGTTCCAGCCGCTGGAACTGCAGAAAGACGAAAAGGCCGCGGCGGCACGCGCGGTGGGTATCGCCGAATCACGCGCGGCTGCCGCGCAGGAACAGAAGAACAATGCCAACCGCACCACAGGCCAGGGCAAGTAACCCGATGCCGAACTGGATCGACCGCCTGCGCCGCTGGGCGCTGCCTGCCTTGGCCGCATTGGCCGTGGCCGGCTGTGCCCGTACCGATCCGGGCACCACCACCGTACGTTTCTGGGCGATGGGCCGCGAGGCGGAGGTGGTAAGCGAGCTGATCCATGAGTTCGAGGCCGAGAATCCGGGTATCAAGGTGGATGTGCAGAACATCCCGTGGACGGCCGCGCACGAGAAGCTGCTGACCGCGTTCGCCGCCGACGGCCTGCCGGACGTGTGCCAGCTGGGCAACACCTGGGTACCGGAGTTCGCCGAACTTGATGCGCTGACGCCGCTGCAGCCGTTCGTGCAGCGCTCGGCCGTGGTCGACCCGAAGGACTACTTCCAAGGCATCTGGGATACCAATGTGATCCACGGCGAGCTGGTGGGCGTGCCGTGGTATGTCGATACGCGCCTGATCTTCTACCGCAAGGATCTGCTGGCCAAGGCCGGTTACGACCACCCGCCGCGCACGTGGCAGGAGTGGGACGAACAGATGGCGGCTATCAAGCGCATGCAGGGCCCGAACCGCTATGCGGTGCTGATGCCGATCAACGAGTTCGAGCAGCAGCTGTCGCTCGCGCTGCAGCAGCCCGATCCGTTGCTGCGCGACGATGACACCCGCGGCAATTTCGCCAGCCCGGGGTTCCGCCGCACGCTGGCCTTCTACGCCAACATGTTCGAGCAGGGCTGGGCGCCGAAGATGTCCGAGACGCAGATCTCCAACGTCTGGGACGAGTTTTTCCGTGGTTTCAATGTGTTCTACATCTCCGGCCCCTGGAACATCCGCGAGTTCAAGAAGCTGCAGCCCAAGGAGCTGGAAGGGCAGTGGGGCACGGCCGCGTTGCCGGGTCCGGACGGTCCGGGCGCCGGTATTGCCGGTGGCACCAGCCTGGTGATCTTCCGCAAGTCGCAGCAGAAGGAAGCCTCCTGGAGGCTGATCGAGTTCCTGTCGCGCCCGGAAATCCAGGCCCGCTTCCATTCCATCATCGGCGACCTGCCGCCGCGTCGCAGTACCTGGAACGCACCGTCGCTGGCCAATGATCCTCTGGCCGCTGCGTTCCGTGACCAGCTGGAGCGGGTCAAGCCGACGCCGAAGGTGCTTGAGTGGGAGCGCATCGTGCAGGAAATGCGCATCGTCACCGAGAAGGTGGTGCGTGGTGGCCTGGCGCAGGACAAGGCCGTGGAAGAGCTGGACCAGCGCGTGGACAAGGTGCTGGCCAAGCGCCGCTGGATGCATGAACAACAACGCCTGCAGCAGCGCGTGCCGTCGCCGCAATCGAGCAGTGCCGTGGCCGCCGGGAGCGCGCAATGAAACGTACTTCGCTTGCCGGCTGGATTTTCGCCGGTCCCTCGCTGATCGTGCTGGGCATGTTCTTCGGCCTGCCGGTCGCCTCGGCGCTGGCGCTGAGCGTGACCGACTTCGACCTCTATGCACTGGCTGACAGCAGCAACCTGCGGTTCGTCGGCCTCGGCAACTACATCGACCTGCTGCAGACGCCGATGTTCTGGAAGTCGCTGTGGAACACCACCTACTTCGTGTTGATCGGCGTGCCGTTGTCGATTGGCGTGTCGCTGGGTGCGGCGATGCTGCTGAATGCACCGGCCGCACGCTTCAAGGCGCTGTTCCGCACCGCCCTGTTCGCGCCGGTGGTGACCACGCTGGTGGCGGTGGCGGTGATCTGGCGCTACCTGTTCCATACCAGCTACGGCCTGGTGAACTACGGCCTGGGCCATCTGGGCATCAGCCCGATCGACTGGCTGGGCGATCCCAACTGGGCGATGCCGACCATCATGCTGTTCGCGGTGTGGAAGAACTTCGGCTACAACATGGTGATCTTCCTGGCCGGCCTGCAGGCCATCCCGCATGATCTGTACGAGGCGGCCCGTATCGACGGTGCTTCGCGCTGGAAGCAGTTCCTGCACATCACCCTGCCGATGCTCGGCCCGGTGCTGCTGGTGGTCGGCGTGATCACCGTGTCGGGCTACTTCCAGCTGTTCGCCGAACCGTACGTGATGACCCGCGGCGACCCACTGCAGAGCACCGTCAGCGTGCTGTATTTCATGTTCGAGGAAGGCTTCAAGTGGTGGAACCTGGGGCGCGCCTCCGCAGTGGCGTTCCTGCTGTTCCTGATCATCCTGGCGGTGACCACCGTGATGCTGCGTTTCGGCCGCAAGAGGCAGTTGGTATGAGTCGTGAAATCGGCCAGTCGCGCTGGTACCCGTGGTTGATCAATGGTGCGTTGCTGGTGCTGGCCCTGGTCAGCCTGGCGCCGCTGCTGTGGATGCTCTCGGTCTCGTTCATGCCGCAGGGCGAGGCGACCCACTTCCCGCCGCCGCTGCTGCCATCGAGCATCACCACGCGCAACTACCATGAGTTGTTCGCGCGCACCGGCATGGGCGGCAACTTCGCCAACAGCCTGCTGGTGTCGGTCGGTATCACGCTGGGTTCGCTGCTGCTCAACACGATGGCCGGCTATGCCTTCGCCAAGCTGAACTTCGTCGGCCGCGAGCGCCTGTTCCAGGTGCTGATGGCGGCGCTGGTGATTCCGGCGCAGGTGGCGATGCTGCCGCTGTTCCTGCTGATGAAGCAGCTGGGCCTGGTCAACAGCTTCGGCGGCGTGATCGTGCCGGCGCTGGCCAGCGTGTTCGGCATCTTCCTGGTGCGGCAGTACGCGCGTTCGATTCCGGACGAGCTGCTGGAAGCGGCCCGCATCGACGGGGCAGGGGAGCTGCGCATCTTCTTCCAGATCGTGCTGCCGATGCTCAAGCCCGTGCTGGTGACCCTGGCGATCTTCACCTTCATGGGTGCATGGAACGATTTCATGTGGCCGTTGATCGTGTTGACCGATCAGGAGCACTACACTTTGCCGGTGGCGCTGGCCACCCTCTCGCGCGAGCACATCATGGACGTGGAAATGATGATGGCCGGCGCGGTGGTCACCGTGGTCCCGGTGCTGGCGCTGTTCCTGGTGCTGCAGCGGTACTACATCCAAGGTCTGTTGCTGGGGAGCGTCAAGGGATGAAGCGAGCGATCGCCGTTGGACTGTGCCTGTTGTGGACCTCCCTGGCGATCGCCGCCCCCCCGGCGCTGCCGGCACCGAAGGTGCTGGACGACTTCGACGACATCGCGGCCTGGAAGCTGGTGCTGTCCGACCAGGTCAGCGGTTCGCTTCGGCCGGTCAGCGGCGCCGGTGGTGGCCGCGCGCTGTGCCTGGACTATGACTTCCACGATGTCTCCGGCTACGTCGGCATCCGTCGCGCGCTGAACATCGAATACCCGGTCAATTACCGCTTCGGTTTCCAGCTGCGCGGTGATTCGCCGGGCAACGACCTGCAGTTCAAGCTGATCGATACCAGTGGCGACAACGTCTGGTGGGTCAACCGGCCCGGCTACAGCTTCCCCAAGGCGTGGACGCCGGTCGAGTACCGCCGCCGCCAGATCGACAAGGCGTGGGGTCCCTCGCCCGAGAAGGAGATGGCACGCAGTGCTGCGGTCGAGTTCACGATCTACAGCAAGGTCGGCGGCCGCGGCACGGTGTGCTTCGACAAGCTGACCCTGCAGGGCCTGCCAGCTCAGGATGATTCGGCGCTGGTGCCATCGGTGATTGCCGATACCGCCACCGCGCTGCAGGACCGCATGATCGACGGCAAGAGCGATACGTTCTGGATCAGTGGTGGCGTCAAGCAGCAGACCATCAGCCTGGACCTGCACAAGAGCCGCGAGATCGGCGGTGCGGTGATCGACTGGCTGCCGAATCTGGAAGCCCGCCGCTATACCGTGCGCACTTCCGAGGATGGCCGTGACTGGCGTACCGTGCGTGAAGTGACCAGTGGTGCCGGTGGCCGCGACTGGCTGGCGCTGCCGGACACCGATGCGCGCTACGTGCGCTTCGATCTGCAGGACGGGCCGAACTGGCGCTATGGCATCCGTGACATCACGCTCAAGCCGCTGGCCTTTGCCGCCACCCCGAACGCTTTTCTCTCCTCGGTCGCCGCCGACCTGCCACGCGGCTCGCTGCCACGTGCCTATGTGGGTGAGCAGCCGTACTGGACCCTGCTCGGCCTCGATGGCGGCCAGGAACAGGCGCTGATCAGCGAGGACGGCGCACTGGAGCCGGCCAAGGGCAGCTTCAGCATCGAACCGTTCATCCGCCTCGATGGCAAGCTGCTGGACTGGTCGAAGGTGGCGATCACCCAGTCGCTGCAGGATCATTACCTGCCGATCGCCAACGTCGATTGGGTGCATGAAAAGGTTGGCCTGGCGGTGACCGGCTTCGTGCAGGGCACGCCGGAGCGCGCGCAGCTGATCGGCCGCTACCGGCTGAGCAATCCGGACAAGGTCGCACACGAATACACCCTGGCACTGGCGATCCGTCCGTGGCAGGTCAATCCGCCCACGCAGTTCCTCAACACCGTCGGTGGCTTCAGCCGCATCGATGCACTGGATGTCGGCGAGCAGCTGGTACGGGTCAACGGCGAGCCGCGCCTCTATCCGCTGCAGGTGCCGGACGCGCGCTTTGCCAGTACGTTCGATGGCAAGCTCGATGCGATGCACCTGGCGGACGGCAAGTACCCGGCTGAGACCGCGGTGAAGGACAGCACCGGCATGGCGTCGGGCGCGTTGATCTATACGATCAAGCTCGAGCCTGGCCAGAGCCGCGAGGTGGCGGTGGTGCTGCCACAGACCGGTGGCTGGGCGCCGCAGGCGCTGGACGTGGCCAAGGCGCAGGCGCAGGTGGCCGAACAATGGCGCAAGAAGCTGGGCGTGGTCTCGCTGCAGGTGCCCGCTGCAGGCCAACCGCTGGTCGACACCCTGCGCACGGCGGTCGCGCACATGCTGATCTCGCGGGTCGGGCCGCGGCTGCAGCCGGGCACGCGTTCGTATGCGCGCAGCTGGATCCGCGATGGCGCGATGATTTCCGAGGGCCTGCTGCGCATGGGCCGCAGCGATGCGGTGCGTGACTACATCAACTGGTATGCGCCGTACCAGTTCGAGAACGGCAAGGTGCCGTGCTGCGTCGATGCGCGCGGCAGTGATCCGGTGCCGGAGAACGACAGCCATGGCGAGCTGATCTACAGCATCGCCGAGTACGGGCGTTACACCGGCGACAGCACCTTCACCGAGCTGATGTGGCCGCACGTGCAGGGCGCTTACACCTACATGGAGCAGCTGCGCGCCAGCGAGCGCACCGAAGAGAACCGCGCGCGCAACCCGGCGTTCTACGGGATGATGCCGGCCTCGATCAGCCACGAAGGCTATTCGGCCAAGCCGATGCACTCGTACTGGGACAACTTCTGGGCGTTGCGCGGCTACAAGGACGCGGCGCTGCTGGCGACCCAGCTGGGCAAGGTCGAGGCGATGCAGATTGCCGAATCGCGCGACCAGTTCAGGGATGACCTGCAGGCCTCGCTGTTGTCGGCGATGCAGCAGCACAGCATCGACTACCTGCCGGGCTCGGCCGAGCTGGGTGACTTCGACGCGACGTCGACCACCATCGCACTGGCCCCGGGCGGCGAGCAGGGCAGGCTGCCGCAGCAGGCGCTGGAGGCGACCTTCGAACGCTACTGGAACGAGTTCGTCGCGCGGCGCGATGGCAAGCGCGAGTGGAAGGACTACACCCCGTACGAATGGCGCAACGTGGCCGCGTTCGTGCGCCTGGGCTGGCGCGACCGCGCCTGGCAGGCCACCGAGTTCTTCTTCAAGGACCGCGCACCGCAGGCCTGGAACCAGTGGGCCGAAGTGGTCTCGCGCACGCCGCGCAAGCCGTTCTTCGTCGGTGACCTGCCGCATGCCTGGGTGGCCTCGGACTTCGTGCGCTCGGCCTTGGACATGTTCGCCTACAACCGTGACATGGACGATGCGCTGGTGCTGGCCGCCGGCGTACCGAGCGCGTGGCTGCAGGGTGAGGGTGTCGCGGTGCAGGGCCTGCGTACGCCACAGGGCCAGCTCAATTACCGCCTGCAGCGCAGCGACAAGCAGCTGGTGCTGGAGGTGCAGCCGGGCCTGGTGCCGCCGGTGGGGGGCGTGGTGCTGCCATGGCCGTACGCGGGTGATCCGGGCGAGGTGACGGTCAACGGCGAAGCCGCCGAGTGGATCAACAAGGAACTGCACGTGCACCAGCTGCCGGCGCGGATCGAGATCGAAGTGCCGAGCGCGGTGCGCCGCGCCGAGCGCAAGGGACAGTAACGATGAAGCAGCAGGGGGCGAGGGTGCGCACATCGGTGCGTGCCCTGGGGCTGGCCATTGCATTGACATTGCCGGGCGTGTTGATGGCGGCCGAACCGGCTGCCACGACCGCGGCGCCCGACGTTGCCAGCGCGCCGGGCATGAGCATGGTCACCTTCAACCTGCATCATGACCGCGAGGACTGGCCGAGCCGGCGCCGCACCATTCTGGCCGAACTCAAGCGCCTGCAGCCGGATGCGGTTGCCCTGCAGGAGGTGATCCAGCGCCGCAACGTGCGCAACCAGGCGCAATGGCTGGCCAGCCAACTCGGCTACAGGTACGTGTTCGTGTCCACCGATCCGGTTGGGGCGCCCAAGCGCTACGGCAATGCGCTGCTGACGCGGCGGCCGATCCTCGCCCAGGGGGATCATCTGCTGCAGCCGTTGGACGACTACCGCACGGTTGCTCACCTGCGCATCGACGTCGATGGCACGCCGGTGAACGTCTATGCCACGCACCTCAACGAGCGCAGTGACGAGAGCGGGCAGCGCATCCGCCGCAGCCAGGTCGAGGACCTGCTGCGCTTCATCACTGCAACGTCGGCCGGTGCTCCGGTGGTGATCGCCGGCGACTTCAATGCGCTGGTGGATGCTGGTGACCTGAGCGAGCTGCGCAGCCACTACGGCGACAGCTACGGCAGCGTGCACGTCAACACTGACCTGGCCGGGGTCAGTACATTGAACCGGCACTACTACCAGGCACCCTCGCGGATCGACCACATCTTCTTCCAGCAGGACGAGATGGTCGCGCGTGAGGCCAAGCTCCTGTTCGACCAGCCCGATGACAGCGGTCGCTGGGCCTCGGACCACTACGGCGTGTGGACCCGTCTGCAGTTCGCACCGAAACCCTGACGGAGCACGCTTCGGTAGGTGCCAACCTTGGTTGGCACGGACGTGTCCGCGTCCGCTCCAACAACGGCGCCGACCAAGGTCGGCCTCTTCCAGAGCGCTGCACGCGCCCGAGGCACAAACAAAAACGGCGGGGATCATTGATCCCCGCCGTTTCGTTTTCATGCGATCAAAGAGCGATCAGTTCGCCGGCGGCGTGCGCTTGGCAGTCTCTTCGTCTTCTTCGTCGGCCTTGGCTTCTGCAGCCTGGGCTGCAGCGTCGGCATGGCCATCGGCGACCGGGTCGATCAACGGCGTCACCACCGCTTCGGCGACCGGGGCAGCGGCTTCGATCGGCGCGGCTTCCACCGCCACCGGAGCGACCGGCTGTTCGGCGGCTACGACGGGTTCGACGACCGGCTTGGCTTCAACCACCGGCGCAGCCTCAACGGCCTCCGGATTGGCTTCAACCATCGGAGTGGCTTCAACCACCGGAGTGGCTTCAACGATCTCCGGCTTGGCTTCAACCACCGGCGCAGCTTCGACCGCCGCCGGCTTCGCTTCGATCACCGGAGCGGCTTCAGCCACCGGGGCTGCTTCAACCGCGACCGGCTGTGCTTCGGTCACCGGCGCAATGACTTCGATCACCGGCGCGGCAGCGGCTACCGGCTGGGCCGGGGTCGCGGCGTCGATGGCATCGAGCATGCTGGTCTGCACCGGCGAGGACACCGCTTCGGTCTTCGCAGCAGCTTCGACCGGGGCCTGCACTTCAGCCACGACCGGGGCGGCGGCTTCGACCACGGCGCTGCTCACCACGGCAACCGGTGCGGCGGCAACGGCGGCGGCAGCACGGACCGGCTTCGAGGCGTCGGCAACGACCGGCTCGACTTCGTCATCGAAGTCGAACTCCGGCTGCGAACGGGCCGGCTGCGCAACAGCGACCGGCGCAGTGCCGGCAGTACTGTCGACGTTCGGCTCGGCGCCGTCGGCGTCATCACTGTCATCACCCTCGTCCTGGTCATCACCCAGAGCGTCGCTGCCGGCGGCGTTCTCGGTGCCACCGCGACGACGACGACGGCCACCACGACGGCCACGGCGACGGCGGGTCGCGCCTTCGCCTGCCTGCTCGCCATTGGCGTCGGTTGCGGCCTCTTCACCGGCAACCGCAACCACCTCGGCCTCGTTGGCACCGGTCTCGATCGCTACTGCGGCGTCCACCGGAGCGGCGGCCACCGGGGCGACCGGTGCAGTGGCTTCCTGTGCGGTCACCCCATTGGCGGCGGCGGCCGTGGCGGCCACGGCTGCTGCCGCGGTCACGGCGTCGACCGGTGCATCGGCGGCACCGCGCTGCGGCTTCTCGGCCGGCTTGTCACCGTCCTGCTGCTGCGGACGCGGCTGCTTGGGCTGCTTCAGCTTCGGCTGCTGCTGGTTCTGGTTCTGGCCCTGCTGCTCGTTGCGCGGCTTGTTCTGCTGCTGCGGCTGCTGCTGGCCATCCTTCTGCTGCGGCTCCTTCTGCTTGCCCTGCTGCGGCTGCGGCTGGGCATTGCCGTTGTTGCCGTTGCGGCCATCCTTGCGCTGCTCACCGCGGTCCTTGCGGTTGCCGCCGTCCTTCTGCTGCTGCGCGTTGCCGTTGCCACGATTGTCGTCGCGACGGTCCTTGCGGTCCTTGTTGCGATCCTTGTTGCGTTCCTTGCGGCCACCGTCCTGCGACTGACGCGCCGCCGGAGCGGCCGGCGCCGGCGCCGGGGCCGGCTCGCCACCAAACACGCGCTTGAGCCAGCCGATCACGCCGCCGCTGGGGGCCGGGGCCGTCGGTGCGACCGCGACCGGGGCCGGGGCTGCCTTGGCCGGCTCCACTTCCTCGCGCACCGGGGCGGGGGAGGTGTGCTTGACCTGGGTCACCGCCGGCGGCGGGATGTTCAGCTGGCCCTTGGTCAGCGCGTGCACCGGCAACTTGCGCGGGGTGCCGCGCTGGTAGCTGGGCTTGTTGCTCTCTTCACCCAGCTCGTTCTCGCGCAGGCGGGTGACGGTGTAGTGCGGGGTGTGCAACTGCTCGTCGGCGACGATCACGATCGGCGCCTCGTGGCGCTGCTCGATCTCGCGCAGGGCGCTGCGCTTTTCGTTCAACAGGTAGTTGGCGATCTCCACCGGGGCCTGGACCAGCACCTGCCCGGTGTTTTCCTTCATCGCATGTTCTTCGGCGACGCGGATGATCGACAGCGACAGCGACTCGACGCTGCGCATGCGGCCGTGGCCGTCGCAACGCGGGCAGACGATCTGGCTGGACTCGCCCAGGCTCGGGCGCAGGCGCTGGCGGCTCATTTCCAGCAGGCCGAAGCGCGAGATGCGGCCGACCTGAACGCGCGCGCGGTCGTACTTCAGCGCGTTGGCGAGGCGGTTCTCGACTTCGCGCTGGTGCTTGTTGGAGGCCATGTCGATGAAGTCGATCACCACCAGGCCGCCCAGGTCACGCAGGCGCAGCTGGCGGGCCACTTCTTCGGCCGCTTCCAGGTTGGTCTGGAACGCGGTGTCCTCGATGTCGCTGCCCTTGGTGGCGCGCGAGGAGTTCACGTCGACGGCGGTCAACGCTTCGGTCTGGTCGACCACGATCGAGCCGCCCGACGGCAGGCGCACGTTGCGCTCGTAGGCGCCTTCGATCTGCGATTCGATCTGGAAGCGGTTGAACAGCGGGATGTCGTCCTTGTAATGCTTGAGCTTGCGCAGGGTCTGCGGCATCACCTGCTGCATGAACTCGCGGGCGTGCTCGTACATCTCCTCGGTGTCCACCAGGATCTCGCCGATGTCGGCGCGCAGGTAGTCACGCAGGGCGCGCACGATCAGGCGCGATTCCTGGTAGATCAGGAACGGGGCCGGCTTGCTCAGCGCGGCTTCGGCGATGGCACGCCAGACGTTGAGCAGGTAGTCCAGATCCCACTGCAGCTCTTCCGCATCGCGGCCGACGCCGGCGGTACGGATGATCACGCCCATGTCGTCGGGGATGTTCAGCTTGTCCAGGGCGTCCTTCAGGGCGGCACGGTCTTCGCCTTCGATGCGACGGGACACGCCGCCGGCGCTGGGCGAGTTCGGCATCAGCACCATGTAGCGGCCGGCCAGCGAGATGAACGTGGTCAGGGCAGCGCCCTTGTTGCCACGCTCTTCCTTGTCGACCTGGACGACGATCTCCTGGCCTTCCTTCAGCAGTTCGCGGATGCCGGCCTTGTTGTGGTCGACACCGGCCTGGAAGTAGTCGCGGGAGATTTCCTTCAGCGGCAGGAAGCCATGGCGGCCACCACCGTACTCGACGAAGGCCGCTTCCAGCGAGGGCTCGATGCGGAAGATCCGGCCCTTGTAGATGTTGGACTTCTTCTGTTCCTTCGACGGCTGTTCGATGTCGATGTCATACAACGACTGGCCATCCACGATGGCAACACGCAGCTCTTCAGCCTGCGTGGCGTTGATCAGCATTCGCTTCATTGTTGCGTTCCTCGCAAGCGGCTACCGCGCGGAACGCCATGGGGTTTCGCCTCTGGACACGGTTCGCCGCCCATTCGCGCAAGCGCGGGGAGGGCGGCTTGGGTTTCCAGCGCTACGACACCACGGCAGGCCGCGGGAGCGCTTCACTCTTATGGGTTTTGGGGTGTTACAGGCCGCAGGCAGCTGTCAGCCAGGCTGGAGCGCCACGCGGGACATGTTCAGCACGGTTGCGTGTCAGGCATCCGGCGATGGCCGGGAAGGCCGGTGAGCCGCTAACATGGCCGCCCCGCGGGCGGTGGTCGCGCACTGTGCCGGATTCGTCGGAAGCTGGGCTTCTGGCCCTGAGTAACTTCCAACGAAATCAATCCCTTATCTCGCCCCCCGAGTGTAACAGAATAAACAGCCTGATGACCGCCCAAGACCCGACCAAACCCGCTGGCGACAAGCCTTCCGTGCGCATGATCACCGTTCCCGCCGACCGCGCCGGCCAGCGCCTGGACAACTTCCTGCTCGGCCAGCTGAAGGGCGCCCCGCGCAGCCTGGTCTACAAGCTGGTACGCAGCGGCCAGGTGCGGGTGAACGGCGGCCGTGCCAAGGCCGAACGCAAGCTGGAGGCGGGCGATGAGGTGCGCGTGCCGCCGGTTCGTCTCAGTGAAGAAGGAGACAAGGCCGGCCCGCCGGAGGCGTTCATGCGCCGCTTGGAGCAGGCCATCGTCTTCGAGGACGCCCGCCTGCTGGCCCTGAACAAGCCCACTGGCGTGGCCAGCCACGGCGGCAGCGGCATCAGCTTCGGCGCTATCGAGACCCTGCGCGCGTTGCGCCCGGGCCAGACCCTCGAGCTGGTCCATCGGTTGGATCGCGACACCTCGGGCCTGCTGATCGTGGCCAAGAAGCGCTCGGCACTGAGCGAACTGCAGGCGCTGCTGCGTGAAGACCATGGCGCCGGCATCCGCAAGCGCTACCTGACCCTGCTGGCCGGGCGCATGCCCGACGGCGTGATGACGGTCGACGCGCCGCTGCACGTGGGCCTGCGCCAGGGCGGCGAGCGCCATGTGCAGGTGAACGCGATCGGCAAGGAATCGATCAGCCACTTCCGGGTGCTGGAGCGCCGCGGCGGCCATTCGTACTGTGAGGTGCGCATCGAGACCGGCCGTACCCACCAGATCCGCGTGCATGCCCAGCATCTGGGGCATCCAGTGGCCGGTGACGACAAATACGGCGATCCGGCGGTCAACAAGCGGCTTCGTGAGCAGATCGGGTTGAAGCGCCTGTTCCTGCACGCGGCGTCGCTGGAGTTCGCGCTGGATGACGGCAAGAGCCCATACGTGCTGAACGCGCCGCTGGCGGATGAGCTGGTTGAGGCGCTGGACCGGCTGAAGTAGCCTCTGCGAGGGGCTGACCGGCCAACGGGCGGAGCCCCCTCGCGGCTGGCCTCCAAAGCGGGATTCCGGTTTTGGTCGGTCCGGATGGGTTGGCGGGGGACGCCGTGAACCCATCCTTGGGGGCTTGGCCGCGGCATCCATGCCGCGGACACCCCCGCCAACCCATCCGGGCCGCCCTTCGACAGATCGCGTGTGCGTCAGCCACGGAACATCAAAAGAAGAGCAGACCCGGGCCGCGTGGCGGCCCGGGTAGAGTCGAGCCACGCTCGACTCGCGCGCGCAGCGCGGGCTTCGCTTTCTTGTTCTTTCATCGCGCGGCTGGCACGCACGGAAAAATGACGGGGCACGGGAGGGGTCGGCTTGCAGGGGTGTCCGCCGCATGGGCCCGAGGCATGCCTCGGGCGGGTTGGGCAGGACGCCCACCCCCGGTCTTGCCGTGTGCGCAGGACAGCGCACACGAGCAAGCGGCGGACACCCCTGCAAGCCGACCCCTCCCGTGACCTCTCGATACTGCAGGACGTACCAGCCACGAGGGGGCTCAGCCCGTTGGCTGCAAACCCCTCACCACTTGAACAACACCAGGCTGATCGCCAGGGTGCCCATGCCGGCCACCAGGCCATACACGGTTTCGTGGCCCTTGGCATAACGCTTGGCCGCCGGGAGCAGCTCATCCAGCGCAAGGAACACCATCACGCCAGCGATCAGTCCGAACACCCAGCCGAACGTGGCGTGCGACAGCGATCCTGACAACAACCAGTAGCCCAGCGCCGCGCCCACCGGTTCGGCCAGGCCGGACAGCAGGCTGGCACTGAACGCATAGAACTTGTTCTGGGTGGCGAAGTACACCGGCACCGCGATCGCGATGCCCTCGGGAATGTTGTGGATGGCGATGGCGAAGGCCAGTGGCATGCCCACCGATGGGCTTTCCAGCGTGGCAAAGAAGGTTGCCAGCCCTTCCGGGAAATTGTGCGCGGTGATCGCGACCGACGTCAGCAGTGCGACCCGCTTCAGGTACTCGCGGCTGTTCTCGCGGAACGCGGGGTCCTGCTTGTCCAGGCTGTCGTGCGGGTTGGGAATGAAGTGGTCGATCAGCACGATCACGATCACGCCCAGCAGGAAGGCCAGGGTGCCGTAGGTGAAACCGGTACGCTCGCCATAGGCCAGCGCGAACGAAGCAATGGACTTGTTGAGGATCTCCGACAGCGACACATAGACCATCGCGCCGCCGGCGAAGGCCAGGCCGAACGCCAGCAGGCGCGGGTTGGGGCGCCGTGAGAACAGCACCAGCAGGCTGCCGATGGCGGTGGCGAGGCCAGCCGCAAGAGTGACCGCCAGTGCGATCCAGATGTTTTCGGGAGGAATCTGCAGCATGTACCGACGCGGTCCTGGTCAATAGACAACCGCCCCGGGCAAGGCCGGGGCGGCGAGGGCGAGGCGGGCGTCGGCTGGCCTCGTCGGGGCGCGGGCGATCAGCCGCCGCGGCGCAGGCGTTCTTCGATGGCGAAGCACTGGTCCGGCTTCGGCTGCGGCGGGTTGAAGCTGACCGGTACCTGGATGGTGGCCGGCACTGCAGCACCGTTGCGGGTGGCGGCCTTGAACTGCCAGCCCTGCACGGCGGTCCTGGCCAGTTCGTCCAGTTGCGGGTTGCCGGCCCCGGTCAACAGCGCGACCTCGCTCGGCTTGCCGTCGGCGCCGATGGTCACCTTGAAGGTGCTGGTGCCGCCCACGCCCATGCAGGCCAGCTCAAGCGGGTACTGCGGCGGCGGCGTCTTCACCGCGGCCACTTCGGTCGGCGGCGGCGGTGGTGGTGCCGGTGGTTCGGACGGGCCACAGCCGGCCAGGCCGGTCGCAGCGATCAGGGACAGGCTCAGCAAACGTACGTTCATGGCAGTTGCTCCGTCAGGGCCGAAGTCTTTGCCGCGCAGATGAAGTCGTTCTCGCTCAGGCCGCCCACATCGTGGGTGGAGAAGCGCACGACCGCGCGGTCGTAGTGCACGCCCAGGTCCGGATGGTGGTCCTCGTGATGGGCGATCCAGGCCAGCGCGTTCACGAAGGCCATGGTGGCGTAGTAATCCTTGAAGCGGAAGGTGCGCGTCAGGGCCTGCCCGCCCTCGCTCAGCTCCCAGCCGGGAACCTGCGGCAGCAGTTCGGCCAGGCGGGCCTCGCCAAGCTTGTGGTCGCTGCCTTTGCGCGGCACGCAACGGGCCTGGGCCAGTGGAATCAGGTCGGCCATGGGAATCTCCACCTCGTGTTGACTGAACAATGCGCCGGACGGTGTATAAACCGAATGAGCGGCTGACGCTTACTTGGCTAGAATAGCCTGATGATCCAGATCTCCGACACTGCCCAGACCCATTTCCGCAAGCTGATCGAACGCGAGGGCGTGCCCGGCATGGGCGTGCGCCTGAGCGCGGTCGACCCCGGTACCCCGCGCGCCGATGCCCGGCTGGAATTCGCCGAACCGACCGACCTGCTCGGTGACGAGTGGGCGGTGGACTGCGATGGCTTCACCCTCTACGTCGATGCGAGCAGCGTCGGCTGGCTCGACGGCGCCGAGATCGACATCGTCGCCGGCACCGCCGGTACCCAGCAGCTGACCATCAAGGCACCGCGCATCAAGGGCGAGGCCCCCGGCGATGCCGCGTCGCTGGTCGAGCGCGTGCACTGGGTGGTGGAGAACGAAGTCAATCCGCAGCTGGCCTCGCACGGCGGCAAGGTGGCCGTGCAGGAAGTTTCGGCCGACGGCGTGGTGCTGCTGCGCTTCGGTGGTGGCTGCCAAGGCTGTGGCATGGCCGACGTGACGCTCAAGCAGGGTATCGAGAAGACTCTGATGGGCCGCGTGCCGGGCGTGACCGCCGTGCGCGACGCGACCGACCACGACAGCGGCCACGCGCCGTACATCCCGCGCGGCAACGTCGCCTGACCGCTGACGCGTGCCTCTGACCCGGGCCGAGCAACTCATCGAACTGCTGCTGGCCCGCCAGCAGCCACGCGCCGTCCTCGAGAAGTCTACGCGCCTGCCCTATGGCTGGGCGCTGTGGCTGCGCTCGCTGGGCCCGCTGCCGCGGCCGTTCCACGCCCGCGAAGTGATTGCGGTATTGCTGCCGCGCCCGCTGCCTGGGCCGCCGGGTCAATCGCCCCGGCTGTCACCGTGGCAGTCGCTGCGACGGCTGTTCTGGCAGGACTGGGACGCTGCGCCGCGCGATCAGCGCTGGATGCGCTGGACCTCGGCGTTTGCCAGCGCGCTGCTGCACCTGCTGTTTTTCACGCTGCTGCTGTGGGTTGCGGTGATCCGCACCACGGCACCGGAAGCAGAGGGCGCCGAAGGCGAGCGTGTGCAGGTGGAATTCGTCGGTCGCGCCAGCCAGGAAGGTGGTGGCGATCAGCCGGGTGTCGAAGCGGCTGCGGCTGCACCGGCGGGTCAGGTTGCCGCCGGCCAGCAGGCAGGGGCAGCGACGGCACCTGAGCCACGTCCTGCGGCCGCGTCGGCGCCTGCACCCGCGCCGGCTCCAGCACCGACAGCCAGCGTGCCGTCGCCGCCGGCCGAAGCCGAGCCGGCCCCGCTTGCGGCCCCGCCACCCTCGCCGGTGCAGGCCACCGAAGTAGCGCAGGCCAGTACGGATTTCGTGGTGCCACCGGTGAGCGTGCCGCGCACCGAGGTCAGCATCGTGCCGCGTGACACCACGCCCGCAGTGCGCGAGCGCAGCGTGCAGCCGGTGCAGGCGCCGCCAACCCCAACCGCACTGCGTGCGCCGGAAATCGCGGTGCGGACGCCGCAGCTGCGTGACATCCAGGTGCAGGAGCGCGAAGTCAGTACGGTCGATGCACCGGCGGTGTCGCAGCCGCTGCGCACGGCCGATGTGCAGGTGCGGGTACCGCAGCGCGACGTGCAGGTGCGCGAGCGTGAAGTGCAGGCGGTGGTCGATCCGCAGGTGCGGATGGCAACCGTTGCCGGTCGTGATCCGGCGGTGCGTGCGCCGGCGGGTCGTGACGTACAGGTGCGCGAGCGCGAAGTAGCCTCGGCACCGGCCGCAGCCCCTTCGTCTTCCAGTGGGAATGCACCCGCGGCAACACCCGCGCCGGCAGCCAATGGCAGCGCGACGCAGGCGAGCAGCAGCACTGCGCGGCCTGCTGCATCCAGCACGACCCCGGCTCAGGCAGGAGCGCGCCCGGCCCCCAATCCGGGCAACTGGGCCACCCCCGCCAAGGGTGATGACTGGGGTGCATCGAGCCGCAACCATGACGGCGCCGACAAGGGCGCCCGCCAGGCCAGCACTACCGGCAAGGGCAGTGGCCTGTTCAATGCCGATGGCAGCGTGCGTGTGCCGGGCCAGGAAGGCGAGGGTCGTGCCGAGCGCGGTGCGCCCGGGGGCGCCAACGATGGCTGGAGCAAGGAACGCATCGCGCAATCGGGCACCTGGTTGAAGCGACCGCCTTACGACTACACGCCCACTTCGTTCGACAAGTACTGGGTCCCGCAGGAATCGCTGCTGGCCGAGTGGGTGCGCAAGGGAGTCAAGGCAATGGAGATTCCATTGCCGGGTACCAGTACGAGGATCTCCTGCGTGATCTCGATCCTGCAGGCCGGTGGTGGCTGCGGCCTGACCAATCCGAACATGCAGGACCAGCCGGCCGTGGCGCGACCGCCGCCGGACATCCCGTTCAAGAAGGAACTGCAGGAAGACAACGGGAGCCGCTAGGCAAGGCGGGCGCGCCACACAGTGGCCGGCTCGCGCTTGGGTAGGTGCCAACCTTGGTTGGCACAGAAGCGCCGACCAAGGTCGGCCTCTACCAGGGCACTGACCTTACGCGCTCTGCGAGAGGAACACCCAGAACGGCACGTCGCGGCCGACCCAGTCGCGGCTGGCTTCGTCCATCACGTCCAGCAGGGTGTCAAAGTCCTTCTGCGTGGAGGCGCGCAACGTGTCCACGTCGGCCAGGAACAGCGCGTAACCGTTGGCCGGCAGCCACTGCAGGTCGCGCAGGTTGTCCGACAGCGCATCCCAGTTGCCACCGAAGCCGGTCGGGAAATCCAGTTGCGCGGCCAGCCGGGCGAGCAGGGTGCGCTTGTCGCCCACGCCTTCCAGATCGATGCGGATCACCTTCAGCCCGGCATCGCGCATCGCTGCGGCCAGTGCGCCGATGTCGTCGCTGTCGATGGCGTAGACGCCAGCATTGTTGATGTCGTGCAGGCCGAGGCCGAAATCATCGTGGCTCATCACTGCGCTCCCTGGGCCGGTACGGTGAAGCTGCGGAACGATTCGTAGTGGTCGTCGGTGTAGTACCACGCCTCCGGCGGATCGCCGCCGGTGACGATGCGGCGCGTGCCACGGGTGCGCGCGCCGGGAGTATCGACGGTGTATTCGCGGTAGTAGCCGCGCGGGCGCTGCGGCAGCTGCTGCTCGCGGTTGCCGAACGTGCTGCCGTCCTGGCGGTGGGGGAACGGGCCACCACGCTGGATCAGGGCGATGGTCTGCCGGGCTTCAGCGGGCAGGAACGCCGGAAGTCCGCTGTCCTTGCCGGGCGAGGCGGTGGCCGGCGCGCGCGCGGCAGGCGCACCCTGCAGGTCCGGCGCGAACTGCGGCGCCGGCGGGCGCTGCATGAAATGGTTGACGACCAGGCCGAGCAGCAGCAGGGCGATGGCGGTGATCAGCAGCCGGGGGTTGCGCATGGGCAAGGAGCGGGCGAGGGCGGTGCAGGCACTGTAGCGCCTGTGCGCTGCACGGTGCATGAGGATGGCATCGCGTCACTGCTGCGTAACAATTGCCGTCGTGCTCACTGGCAGGACGCAATTTCCTTTACATCCCCCTTGGTAATCTGGCGGTCTGTCCCCATCATTCACCGCGCAACGCCCGACACCGTCGGGTGCCCTCGCAATCAGGAGATGCATCATGGCCTATACCCTGCCCAAGCTGTCCTACGCCTACGACGCGCTGGAACCGCATATCGATGCGGCGACGATGGAAATCCATCACACCAAGCATCACCAGACCTACATCAACAACGTCAACGCGGCGCTGGAAGGCACCGAGTACGCTGACCTGCCGGTCGAGGAACTGGTGAAGAAGCTCAAGTCGCTGCCGGAGAACCTGCAGGGTCCGGTGCGCAACAACGGTGGCGGCCATGCCAACCACTCGCTGTTCTGGACCGTGATGGCTCCGAATGCTGGCGGCAACCCGGTGGGCGACGTGGCCAAGGCCATCGACAAGGACCTGGGCGGCTTCGACAAGTTCAAGGACGCCTTCACCAAGGCTGCGCTGACCCGTTTCGGCAGCGGTTGGGCCTGGCTGAGCGTGACCCCGGACAAGAAGGTCGTGGTCGAGAGCACCGGTAACCAGGACAGCCCGCTGATGGAAGGCAACACCCCCATCCTCGGCCTGGACGTGTGGGAACACGCGTACTACCTGAAGTACCAGAACCGCCGTCCGGAATATATCGGCGCGTTCTTCAACGTCATCGACTGGAACGAGGTCGAGCGCCGTTACCAGGAAGCGATCGCCTGATCGCGGTGATGGGATGAACGGAGAAGGCCGGGGAAAACCCGGCCTTTTCTGTTGCAGGAGTCATTCGGTAGTGGCGGTATCACCCTGCAGGCGCAGGGTGGCCATCACGCCCAGGCGCAGGCCGGGCAGGTCGCCGTCGGCCGGCAGCAGGATCGGCTGCTGGCGGATGCCGCCGAAGTGCTTGACCTGGAACAGCACATCCAGGCCATGACCGCTGCTGCCGCCACCACTGGCCGCAGGCGCCTCGACGCGACCGCCGGGATTGCGCCGGGCGGGCTGGAACCCCGGGGTGCTGCGCACGAGCTCGACGGTGGTTGCCGAGAAATCGCCGGCGATCAGGCTGGGCATGCCCTCGGCGGTGGCGCCGATCCAGGTCATCAGGTCGCTGGTCTGATGCTGGCGGGCGGTGGCCTCGTCCGGGTCCGGGCGCAGCCGTGCCACATAGATGTTGACCAGTGCCTCGCCCAGCTTCAGCCGCATCATGCCGGCGGCGCTGAAGATGCCGGGTGGGTGCAGCAGGGTCACGCCATCCTCGCTGACCGGCAGCCGGGTCAGCATCGCGTTGCCATGCCGCAACGGCTGGCTGGGCGGATCGGCGGTAACGAAGTCGCAGCTGTAGCGCAGCCGGGTGGCGAGCCAGCAGGCCGGGTTGCGGCCCTGCTGCTGCAGCACCTGCTGCACCGAGATCACGTCCGGTTGCAGGTCGGTCAGCAACTGTGCGACCTGTTCGCGGCGCAACTTCCATTGCGCATCATCGCGGCTGGGCAGTTCCAGCGCGGCCACGGTCAGCTGGCGGGGCTCGCTTTCGCTGGCCGTTGTGGCCGGTGCCTGCGGCCGCGCCTGCGCCTGCAACGCCATCAGCAGCACCAGGCAACTGAGCAGGAGACGGGCGGGGGCGAGGGGGCGCATAACGATAAGTTTACGCTTTTGTCGTGCAGGTGCCGTGACTTCCGGCATGGCATGCGGTGTCTGCCATGGATTGGCACCGTTGTCATGCAGCCCTGCAGCGTGCTTCGCAAGCCCTGCTTCCGGTAATCTTGCGCCTTTCGCTTTGCAGGATTGCCTTACAGGATGAGCCACGACGCAGTTGCCCCCATCGCCGGCCAGGGAAAGATGCCGCGCCAGATCCCGTACATCATCGGCAATGAGGCCTGCGAGCGGTTCAGTTTCTACGGGATGCGCAACATCCTGGTGCAGTTCCTGATCACCTCGCTGCTGCTGCAGGAAATCACTGCGGAAGGCCGTGCCGGTGAAGCCAAGGACATCATGCACAGCTTCATGATCGGCGTGTATTTCTTCCCGCTGCTCGGAGGCTGGCTGGCCGACAGGTTCTTCGGCAAGTACCACACCATTCTCTGGTTCAGCCTGGTCTACTGCGCCGGCCACTTGTGCCTGGCGTTGTTCGAGAACAGCCGCGAGGGCTTCTTCCTCGGCCTGGGCCTGATCGCGCTCGGTGCCGGCGGCATCAAGCCACTGGTGGCCTCGTTCATGGGTGATCAGTTCGACCAGAGCAACAAGCACCTGGCCAAGATCGTCTTCGACGCCTTCTACTGGATCATCAACTTCGGCTCGCTGTTCGCCTCGCTGCTGATCCCGCTGGTGCTGAAGAACTGGGGCCCGCAGTGGGCGTTCGGTATCCCGGGCATCCTGATGTTCATCGCCACCTTCGTGTTCTGGCTGGGCCGCAAGCGCTACGTGCTGGTGCCGCTGCCGCCGAAGGATCCGCATTCGTTCGCCAACGTGGTGCGTACCGCACTGACCACGCGCGTGACCGGCCAGGGCCGTCCGGGCCTGGTGATCGCCGTGCTCGGACTGGTGCTGGCAGCAGCCTCGTTCAGCCTGGTCGGCTCGCTGGGCATCGTCATCTGCCTGTGCCTGGCGCTGGTGTCGATCCTGGCGGGCATCGGCGGCGGCACCTGGCTGCAGCTGGAGCGTGCCCGTGGCCAGCATCCGGCCGAAGCCGTGGAAGGCGTGCGCTCGGTGCTGCGCGTGCTGGTGATCTTCGCGCTGACCACGCCGTTCTTCTCGCTGTTCGACCAGAAGGCCTCGACCTGGGTCCTGCAGGGCCAGCAGATGCAGATGCCGAGCTGGTTCACCGCCTCGCAGATGCAGGCGCTGAACCCGCTGCTGGTGATGATCCTGATCCCGTTCAACAACCTGGTGCTGTACCCGGCCCTGCGCCGCTTCGGCTTCGAGCCGACCGCGCTGCGCCGCATGACCGCCGGTATCGCCTTCAGCGGCCTGGCCTGGATTGTGGTCGGCGGCATCCAGGTGGTGATGGACGGGGGCAACGCCATGTCGATCTTCTGGCAGATGCTGCCGTACGCGCTGCTGACCTTCGGTGAGGTGCTGGTCTCGGCCACCGGCCTGGAGTTCGCCTACAGCCAGGCGCCGCAGGCCATGAAGGGTGTGGTCATGAGCTTCTGGAACCTGACCACCACCATCGGCAACCTGTGGGTGCTGCTGTCCAATGCCGCCGTGCGCAACGATGCCGTGACCCACAAGATCGCCAGTACCGGCCTGAGCGAGGCGGCATTCCTGATGTTCTTCTTCGCCGGTTTCGCCTTCGTCGCGGCGTTGGCCTTCGGTTGGTACGCAAAACGCTATCGTATGGTCGACAACTACCGTAGCGCCTGAGCCTGACATGACCCCCGTCAATCTGCTGTTGATCGCCATCACCGCCATCCTGTCGTGGATGGCGTTCAACAACCGCAAGCTGGCCGACCGCCTGATCCTGTGGCCGCCGGCCATCGACCGTCACCGCCAGTACGACCGGCTGGTGACCTATGGCTTCATCCATGCCGACTGGTCGCACCTGATCTTCAACATGATCACCCTGTTCTTCTTCGGGGGATTCATCGAGAGCGTGATGGTGCAGCTGACCGGCAGCTACCTGACCTACCCGGCGTTCTACATCGGTGCGCTGCTGGTCTCGATCCTGCCCAGCTACCTGAAGAACCAGAAGAACCCGAACTACCTCAGCCTGGGTGCGTCCGGGGCGGTGTCGGCGGTGCTGTTCGCCTTCATCCTGATCAAGCCGTGGTCGATCATCCTGGTGTTCTTCATCCCGGCGCCGGCCATCGTCTACGCCGCGTTCTACGTCGGCTACAGCATCTGGATGGACAAGCGCGGCGGTGACCGCATCAACCACAGCGCCCACCTGGCGGGCGCGGCGTTCGGCGTGATCTTCATGCTGGCCATGCAGCCGAGCATCTTCACCCACTTCCTGCGCGAGCTTTCCAACCCGACCTTCCGCCTCGGCGGCGGTTGATGGCGGGAGCGGGGCGGATCGGCAGCGATCCGCCCCGGCAGGCTCAGATCGCGGTCTGCTGGCCGTAGGTGTCCAGCAGGCGGGCGAACACTTCCTCGCCGATGCGCTGGAAATCCTGGTCTTCGGTCTGCCCTTCCACCGCCAGTTGCAGCAGGCCCTCCAGCAGGGCGCGGTCGGTATCGGAATGGGGATCGCTGGGGTGCATCGGTGCCTCCGCGGTGGTGCGCATGATCAACGGTCGCAAGGGCCGTGCCAGCCTGGCCGTACCCCTCCACAGGCGATAGCGGCCGCCGGCCCTCCAGCTTGAGGGTCGAAAACTGACGTGAACGGACTGGACTTGCCCCTGTTCAGGCTTCACGCGATCATGGCGCCCGGCTGCGCACCATCCACGCAGTCGCCGCAGGAGACAGTTCCATGGCTTCGGTCACGCCCCCCGGTCTGGCCTACGAGGTCGAACACGACCTGGCCAACCATCGCTTCACCGCCCGTGTGCGCGGACAGCTGGCGGTGCTGGATTACCAGATCAAACGCAGGCGCATGGTCATCACGCATACCGAGGTGCCCGAGCCGATCGCCGGCCGGGGCATTGCCGGTGAGCTGACCCGTGTGGCGCTGCGTTTTGCCCGTGAGCAGAAGTACAAGGTGGTGCCGGCGTGTTCCTACGCCGAGGCCTTCCTGCAGCGGCATGAGGAGTACCACGACCTGCTCGTTGGCTGAATGCCAGCGGGCCACGCTTCAGCCATGGCAGGCGATGATGTACAAACATGAACAGGGGATCCCGATGAAGATTGGAAACAACCGGCCATTGCACGGCAGCGTGCTGGCCGGCGTGGTGGGCGTGCTGTTGCTGGCCGGTTGCCAGCGTGAGAGCGAAAAGGCACCGGTGGCCGACGGGGCACCTGCCGCCGAGACCACCGCCGCAGGCGAAACGCGGGCCACGGAAGCGCCGCTGGACCTGCGCGACGTGATCGAGAACAACGAACGCGAAGTGGTGGGCATCAGCTACCCAGCCGGCATCGACCGCTACCCGGGCCTGGCACGCGCGCTGCAGGACTATGCCACCAGCGCTCGCAGCGACCTGCAGCAGGCACTGGACGGGCTGGGCAATGACAAGCCGACCATGCCCTACGAGCTGTCGCTGAGTTTCGAGAAGCTGCTGGAAACGTCACAGCTGGTGGTGGTCAGTGCCGATGGCAGCCGCTATACCGGTGGCGCCCACGGCGAGCCGCTGGTGGCGCGTTTCGTGTGGCTGCCGGCGCAGCAGCAGATGCTCAGCGCCGACAAGCTGGTGGCCGATGCCAAGGGCTGGAAGGCGATCAGTGATTTCGTTGCCGACCAGCTGCGCGAACGCGTGGCCACGCGGCTCAGCGGCGAGGACATGGACCCGGCCCAGCTGCAGGAATCGCTGCGCAACGCATCGCGCATGATCGCCGACGGTACCGGCCCGCAGGCCGACAATTTCAGCCAGTTCCAGCCGCTGACCGACGACAAGGGGCAGATCACGGCACTGCGCTTTGTTTTCCCGCCCTACCAGGTGGGTCCATACTCGGACGGCACCCAGACCGCCGATGTTCCGGCGGCGGTGCTGTTGCCGCACGTGGCCAAGGACTACGTGGAGCTGTTCGCACGCGGTTGACCGCAGTCGAGGAGGTGGCGTGGATACAGGGTTGCAGGAGCGGGTCGCCGGCCTGCTGCAGGAAGCCGGGGTCCGCATTGGCGGTACCCAGCCACAGGATATCCAGGTGCATGACCCGCGCTTCTTCGCGCGGGTCATGGGCCAAGGCTCGCTCGGCCTCGGCGAGAGCTACATGGAGGGTTGGTGGGATGCCAACGTCCTGGATGAATTCCTCGTCCACCTGATGCAGGCGCACCTGGACGAACGGGTGCACGGTTGGCGCGAAGTGGCCGATGCGCTGAAGGCGCGCCTGTTCAACCTGCAGGTGGGGCAGGGCAGCTACGAAGTCGGCCGCCGCCACTACGACCTCGGCAACGATCTCTACCAGGCCATGCTCGGCCAGCGCCTGGTCTACAGCTGTGGCTACTGGCGCAATGCCGACGATCTCGACACCGCGCAGGAAGCCAAGCTCGACCTGGTGTGCCGCAAGCTGGGGCTGCGCCCGGGTCAGCGTGTGCTGGACATCGGCTGTGGCTGGGGCGAAGCCCTGAAGTTCGCTGCCGAGCGCTACGGCGTCAGCGGCGTCGGCGTGACCATTTCGCAGGAACAGGCCGAGTTTGCCCGCGAGCTGTGCGCGGGGTTGCCGATTGAAATCCGCCTGCAGGACTACCGGGAACTGGACGAACCGTTCGATGCGATTTTCTCGATCGGCATGTTCGAGCACGTCGGCGACAAGAACTACGCCAGCTTCTTCGAAGTGGCCAAACGCTGCCTGTCGCCGCGTGGCCTGCTGCTGCTGCATACCATCGGCACCAACATCTCGCGGCATCGCACCGATCCGTGGATCGCGCGCTACATCTTCCCCAACTCGATGCTGCCGTCGGCAGTGCAGATCACCCGGGCGTTCGAAGGCCGTTTCGTGCTGGAGGACTGGCACAACTTCGGCACCGATTACGACCTGACCCTGCAAGCCTGGCGGCGCAACGTGGAAGCGGCATGGCCACGGCTGGATGCGCGTTATGACGAGCATTTCCGCCGCATGTGGCGGTTCTACCTGGCCGGATCGATGGCCACCTTCCGCTGCCGGCATGCGCAGTTGTGGCAGCTGGTGCTGTCGCCGGAAGGCGTGCCGGGCGGGTACGTGGCGCCACGCTGATCTGCAAGAGCATCCACGCCATGCGTGGATGACCCAACAAAAAACCGCCCGGTTTCCCGGGCGGTTTTCGTTTCAGGCTGCCGCAGCGGCGATCAGTTGCCGGCGCCGGTCAGGCCACGCTTTTCCAGCAGCGGTTCGATCTGCGGCTCGTGGCCGGCGAAATCGCGGAACAGCTGCATGGCATCCACGCTGCCACCCTTGGACAGCAGCGTGGCGCGGAAGTGGTCGCCGTTCTTGCGGCTCAGGCCGCCGTTGTCCTTGAACCACTTCTGGGTGTTGGCGTCGAGCACTTCGGACCAGATGTAGGCGTAGTAGCCGGCCGAGTAGCCACCCATGATGTGGCTGAAGTACGGGGTCTTGTAGCGCGGCGGAACCGGCGCGTAGTAGATGCCGTCCTTCTCCAGCGCGGCGCGCTCGAAGGCCATCACGTCCTTGGCGGCCGGCACCTGGTCGGCGCCGATCTGGTGCCAGCGCTGATCAAGCATGGCTGCACCCAGGTACTCGGTGGTGGCGAAGCCCTGGTTGAACTTGGCCGCCGCCAGCACCTTGTCCAGCAGCGCCTGCGGCATCGCCGAACCGTTCTGGTAGTGCTTGGCGTAGTTCTTCAGGATGACCGGGTTGTCGGCCCACATCTCGTTGACCTGCGAGGGGAACTCGACGAAGTCACGCGGCACCGAGGTGCCCGAGAAGTACGGGTACTTCACGTTGGAGAACATGCCGTGCAGGGCATGGCCGAACTCGTGGAAGGTGGTGTTCACCTCATCCCAGGTCAGCAGGGTCGGCTGGCCGGCCGGCGGCTTCGGGATGTTCAGGTGGTTGGCGACCACCGGCTTGAAGCCGGTCAGCTTGGACTGCGAAACGTAGGAATTCATCCACGCACCACCGCGCTTTGAGGCGCGTGCATACGGGTCGAAGATGAAGATCGCCAGCTGGCTGCCGTCGGCGTCGAACACGTCGTAGACGGTGACGTCATCGTGGTAGACCGGCAGGTCGGTGCGCTGCTTGAAGGTCAGGCCGAATTCCAGGTTGGCGGCATGGAACACGCCGTTCTCCAGCACGTTCTTCATTTCGAAGTACGGCTTCAGCTGCGACTCGTCGAAGTTGTACTTGGCCTGGCGCACCTTCTCGCTGTAGAAGGCCCAGTCCCACGGTTCCAGCTTGAACGTCGGCTTGCGCGCGGCCTTCTGTTCCTGGTCGATCATCGCCTGCAGGTCGGCGGCTTCGCGCTTGGCGTTGGCCACGGCGGCCGGGGCCAGCTTGCCCAGCATCGCGTTGACTGCTTCGGGGGTCTTGGCGGTCTGGTTGGTCAGGTTGTAGGCGGCGAAGTTCGGGAAGCCCATCAGCTTGGCCTTGTCGGCACGCAGCTGCATGATGCGCGAGACCAGCGCGGTGTTGTCGAACTCACCGCCACGGCTGCCACGGCTGACCGACGCTTCGTAGATCTTCTGGCGCAGGGCGCGGTTGGCCAAGTTGGTCAGCGGCGGCTGGCCGGTGGTGTTGAGCAGGGTGATCACGTACTTGCCGTCCTGGCCGCGGGCCTTGGCGGCTTCGGCAGCGGCGGCGATCTGCTCCTTGGACAGGCCGTCCAGCTCCTTGACGTCGTCGACGGTGATTGCCGAAGCGTTCACTTCCGACTGCACGTTCTGGCTGAACTTGGTGCCCAGGTTGGCCAGCTCGGCGTTCATTTCCTTCAGCTTGGCCTTGTCGGCGTCGGACAGCTTGGCGCCGGCGCGCACGTAGTTGTCGTAGTATTTCTCGACCAGGCGCACGCCTTCGGCGTCCAGGCCCAGCTGGCTGCGGGTGTCGTACAGTGCCTGGATGCGCGCGAACAGCTTGCCGTTCAGCGCGATCGCATCGCTGTGCGCGGCGAACTTGGCCGAGTAGTCGGCCTGCAGCTTCTTGCGGGTGTCGTTGGTGTCGGCGCCGACCAGGCTGAAGAACACGGTAGTCGCGCGGTCGAGGACATCACCGCTCTTTTCCAGGGCGATGATGGTGTTGTCAAAGGTCGGCTTGGCCTTGTTGTTGGCGATCGCTTCCACTTCCTTCAGCTGCTGCGCCATGCCGGCGTCGAAGGCCGGGGCGAAGTCGCTGTCCTTGATCTTGTCGAACTGCGGGAAATGCAGCGGCAGCGGGCTTTCGGCGAAGAACGGGTTGGCCTGCTGCGCGGCGGTGCTGGCAGCCGGGGTGGCGGCACCGGCCGAGTAGGCGGGCAGGGCAAGGCCGAGGGTCATGGCCACGGCAAGGGCAAGGCGAGTGGTCAAGGTAGTAGCTCCGGTAAGGCAAACAAGGGCCCGAGGGTAACCCGGTCCGGCGCGGCTGCACTTGTGTCAAAAGGCATGTTGCCGGGGCCGGGCGCGGGTACCATGCATCCACCGCCCACGGCCCGCTGCCATGACCACTGCCTACGATTTCAGCTTCCGCGACCTCGACGGCCAGCCGCAGGCCCTGGCCCGTTATCAGGGCCACCCGTTGCTGCTGGTGAACGTCGCCAGCCGCTGTGGCTTCACCCCGCAGTACACCGGGCTGGAACAGTTGTGGCAGGACTACCGTGAGCGTGGCCTGGTGGTGATCGGCTTCCCGTGCAACCAGTTCGGCGCGCAGGAGCCCGGCGACGCCGCGCAGATCCGCCAGTTCTGTTCGCTGGATTATCCGGTCAGCTTCCCGCTGTCGGAGAAGATCGAGGTCAACGGCGAGGGGGCTGATCCGTTGTGGGCCTGGCTGTCACGCGAGAAGCGCGGCCTCCTGGGCAGTGCCCGTATCAAGTGGAATTTCAGCAAGTTCCTGGTCGATCGCCAGGGGCGGGTGGTGTCGCGTCATGCGCCCACCACCAAGCCGGAGCAGCTGCGCGACGAGATCGAAGCGGTGTTGTAACACGCCCTTGTTCGCGCTGGAGGCGATGTACGGCGTCAGTGCCCCAGCGGCGCCGCCCCTGCCTCGCGGTTGCGCACATCTTCGGGCAGTGCATCGATCACCTGTTGCATGATCTGCGGCAGGCTGGCCTCGCTGTAGCCGCGGTGGGCATGGGCGATGGTGCCGTCGCGGCCGACGATGAACATGTGGGGTACTGCGACGATGCCGAATTGCTCGGCCAGCGCGCCGCTGGGATCATGCAGGTACTCCAGCTTCGGCCAGTCGCGCTGACGGATCAGACGGCTGACTTCCAGTCGGGGTTCGCCCCAGTTGACCGCGTAGACCTTCAACGCGTCCTCGCCGACCACCTGTTGCAGATGGGCCAGGATCGGAAGTTCCTTGCGGCAGGGGCCGCACCAGGAGGCCCAGAAGGTCACGATCACGACCTTGCCGCGCTGCTCGGCCAGATTGACCGGATTGCCCTTGCGGTCGTTGCCCAGTGCCTGCGGCGGCACGTCGCCACGGGCGGGCGGCGCAGCCCACGCCGGAGCCGCCGCCAGCAGAAGACCGGCAATCGCCCACGCCCGCATCCGGTGCGGGATCCATGTGTCCATCATCCGTGTATTCCCCAGGAGGGCCATCGGCCCGTGTGTGGCGGACCATGCCGGCAATGCGCAGGGCATGCAACAGGTCGGGTGCAGAGGCGGGGGCGGTGCCCCGCGCTTTACTTCTCGACGAACGCGCGCTCGAACACGTAGTGGCCCGGCTGGCCGATGCGCGGCGAGACCTGGAAGCCACGCGCGTCGAGCACGGTGCGCAGGTCGGCCAGCATCTGCGGGCTGCCGCAGATCATCGCGCGGTCGTTTTCCGGGCTCAGCTCCGGCAGCCCCAGGGTGCGCTGCATCTCGCCGCTCTCCATCAGCTGGGTCAGGCGGCCCTGGTTGGCGAACGGTTCACGGGTGACGGCCGGGTAGTACAGCAGCTTGTCGCCGATCATCTCGCCCAGGAACTCATGCTCACGCAGTTCCTTCTCGAAGTAATCGCGGTAGGCCAGGTCCTTTTCGTAGCGCACGCCGTGGCACAGGATCACCTTCTCGAAGCGCTCGTAGGTTTCCGGGTCCTTGATGACCGACAGCCACGGTGCCATGCCGGTGCCGGTGCCCAGCAGATACAGGTTCTTGCCCGGGTGCAGGTCGCTGATCAGCAGGGTGCCGGTGGGTTTCTTGCCAACCAGCACCTTGTCGCCCGGCTTGATGTGCTGCAGGCGCGAGGTCAGCGGTCCGTCCTGCACCTTGATGCTGAAGAACTCCAGATGCTCTTCCCAGTTGGCGCTGGCGATGGAATAGGCGCGCAGCAACGGCCGCGCCTCGGTTTCCAGGCCGATCATCACAAACTGGCCGTTCTCGAAGCGGAAGCCGCTGTCGCGGGTGGTGGTGAAGCTGAAGTAGGCGTCGGTCCAGTGACGGACCTCAAGCACCGTTTCGGCGCCGAAAGCGGAGGACATGGGCGTATCTATCGAAAGTCGTCGGGGGTGATTCTATCTCAAATGAGACGGGTTCTCATTAGGCGGAACGAGAGGCGTTCTCAGCGGTAACCCGCCGCCTGCAGCTCGAACAGCTCGGCGTACCGTCCTCCCTGGGCCATCAGCTGCTCATGGGTGCCGCTGGCCTCGATGCGGCCATCGGCCAGCACCAGGATGCGATCGGCCATGCGTACCGAGGAAAAACGGTGGGAAATCAATACTGCGGTGCGATTATCCGCCAGTTCCCTGAACCGCTGGAACACTTCAAACTCACTTCGGGCATCCAGCGCTGCGGTTGGCTCATCCAGGATCATCACCTGCGCATTGCGCATCCACGCGCGGGCAATGGCGATCTTCTGCCATTGGCCACCGGACAGGTCCACGCCCTGCTTGAAGCGGCGGCCGATCAGCTGGTCGTAGCCGCCGGGCAGGTCGTCGATCACGTCCTCGGCCATGCCGCGCCGCGCGGCGTCGGCGATGCGTGCCTGGTCGTCCATCGCCTCGACCTGGCCGACGCCGATATTCTCGCCGGCGCTGAGGTTGTAGCGCACGAAGTCCTGGAAGATCACCCCGAGGTTGGCGCGCAGGTCGTCCAGGTCGTAGTCGCGCAGGTCACGGCCATCGAGCAGGATGCGGCCCTCGTCCGGCTCGTACAGCCGCGCCAGCAGCTTCACCAGCGTGGTCTTGCCGGCGCCGTTCTCGCCGACCAGGGCCAGCACTTCGCCGGCCCGCAGCTGGAAATCCAGATGGCGCACCGCCCACTGCTCGGCATCGGGGTAGCGGAAGCCGACGTTCTCGAACACGAAACCCTGGCGGATCGGCTGCGGCACGCGCACGGCCCCTTCGCGCGAATGGATTTCCGGCTGGATCTGGAAGAACGAGAACAGGTCATCCAGGTACAGCGCCTGGCTGGCCACCTGCGAAAAGCCGATCAGCAGGCCTTCCAGCAGCTGGCGCAGGCGCAGGAAGCTGCCGGCAAGGAAGGTCAGGTCGCCGATCGAGAAATCGCCGCGCACCGTGCGCCAGGCGATGTAGGCGTAGGCGGTGTAATACCCCAGGGTGCCCAGTGCAGCCAGCAGCGTGCCCCAGAACGCGCGGCGGCGGGCCAGCGCCCGGTTGGCCTGGAACAGCGCCACCGACAGGCGCCGGTAGCGCTCCACCAGGAAGCGGTGCAGGTTGTAGATCTTCACTTCCTTGGCCGTTTCCACGCTGGCACCCAACTGGCGCAGGTAGTCGAGCTGGCGGCGCTCGGGCGTCCACTGGAAGTTGAGGCTGTAGCCGGCCGCGTTGAAGTGCGATTCGCCGATGAAGGCCGGCACCAGTGCCAGCGCCAGCAGCAGGATCAGCCACGGCGCGTAGACCAGCAGGCCAACGGCGAGGCTGGCCACGGTGATCGCGTCCTGCACCTGGCCGAACAGCTGGCTCATCAGGTTCATCCGGCCCATGGTCTGGCGCCGCGCACGGTCCAGCTTGTCCTGCAGGTCCGGGTCCTCGAAATCCTCCAGGTCCAGCGTTGCCGCGTGTTCCATCAGGCGGATGCTGGTGACGTTGGCGAACAGTTCGGAAAGCAGGGCGTCGGCGTAGCTGACCAACCGGCCGAGCAGGTCCGAGGCGATGGCCAGGCCGAACTCCAGCGCCAGCAGGCCCAGCAGTGGATTGAGCACGCCGCTGGACAGCGCCTCCCCCAGCGGCGGGAAACCGGCATCGTGCTGGCTCAGGTGCAGGGCACTGTCGATGATCAGCTTGCCGACGTACAGCATCGCCACCGGCAGCAGCGCGCGGATCAGGCGCAGCCCCAAGCTGGCCAGGGTGAGCACAGGACTGGTCTGCCAGACCATGCGCAGGAACGGCGGCAGGTTGCGCATCGCCTTGAAGCGCTGGCGCAGGCTGGGTTTCTTCGCGGCGGCAGCGCCAGCGGTGGGGGAAGCAGGCATGCCCGTATTGTGCGCGCCTGATACGTGCAGAGGGGGTCAGTGCAGCCGTGTGGCCGGCACCGGGGTCAGATCCCTTTGCAAAGCGAAGGGATCCAGCCCTCCCGCATCCACGCACGGCGTGGATCTGCCGTGTCGACCAAGGTCGACACCTACCAACAGCAGTAGAAGCCTGTCGAGGGCGGGGTGGGTCAGGTCGTAGGGGCGTGAGCCGCATGGATGCGGCGACCGAGCTTGCATGGACGTACTTGCAGCCTCCGCTGCGACCTGACCCACCCTGCCAACCCGCAGAAGAGCCAGCTTTTGCCGTTGCTCCAGCTGTTGCTCTGGCCTCTGTGGGTGCCGGGCGGCAGCCCGGCCACAGAACCCTTTTACGGCAGCGGCGGCAGCAGGCCCGCACCCAGCCGGTTCCAGGCGTTGATCACCGCAATGCCCATGCTCAGGTCACTGATGCCCTTCTCGTCGAAGTGCGGTGCCAACGCATCGAACGCCGCCTGCGACGGCGCACCGTCGGTCAGCCGGGTCAGTGCCTCGGCCCAGCCCAGCGCCGCGCGTTCGCGGGCATCGAAGAAGCGGCTTTCGTGCCAGGCGGGCAGGGTGTCCAGCTTGCGTGGCTCGATGCCGCCCTTGCGCAGCGTGGTGGCGTGCATGTCCATGCAGTAGCCGCAGCCATTGAGCTGGGAAACACGCAGGAACAGCAGCTCCATCAACGTCGGGTCGATCGAGCTTTCGTGCACCGCCTTGCTGGTGGCCAGCAGGCCCTTGAAGGCCTCGGCGGCCAGGCGGGTGTAGGGGACGCGGGGAGAGGTGTGGTCGGACATTTTCGGCTCCACGGCGGCCACGATGGCCGCCTTTCATTACAAGGACGCCGTGCCGTCACCGCGCGTGACAACGATCGGCAACTTTTCCGGATTCAGCACGCTGTACACATTGGCGATGCGGCCATCGACCACTTCGATGGTGGTGACCGAGTGCAGCCGATCGCCATGGAAGCGCAGGATCGCCGGTTCGCCGTTGACGTAACCCAGCTGCGCCGGGTGCGCGGCACCACGGCGGGCGATCGCCCAGAACAGGCGGCCGATGCGCTCGGCGCCAAGCAGCGGGCGGATTGCTGCGGTAACCACGCCGCCACCGTCGGAGACCAGCTGCGCGTTGGCGTGCAGCAGGGCCTGGATCGCTTCGCTGTCGCCGCGCTGCGAGGCGTCCATGAAGCGCGCCAGCAGCTGCCGGTGCTGGCTGGCATCGGCATTGAAGCGTGGGCGCCCGGATTGCAGGCGCTGCCGGGCCCGATGCACCAGCTGCCGGCAGTTGGCTTCGCTGTGGCCGATCAGGTCGGCGATTTCGCGGTAGTCGTGGTCGAACGCCTCCTTCAGCAGGAAAGCGGCGCGCTCTTCAGGGCCCAGCTGCTCAAGCAGGGTCAGGAAGGCGACCGAGACATCGTCGGCCAGCGCGTGCAGCTGGGCCGGGCCGGGCGCCGGGTCGGGCTCCAGCGTGACCGCCAGCGGCTCGGCCAGCCACGGGCCGACGTAGTGCACGCGCTCGCGCTTGGCCGCGCGCAGCCGGTCCAGGCCAAGCCGGGTGGTGGTGGTGACCAGCCAGGCTTCGGGGTCGCGGACGGCCGCCGGGTCGACGCCGGACCAGCGCAGCCAGGCATCCTGGACGACGTCTTCGGCGTCGGCGCGGCTGCCGAGCAGGCGGTAGGCCAGGGCCATCAGGCGCGGGCGGTGGGTCTGGAAAGCGGTTTCAGCGTTCATGTGGGCAAGGACGCCGCAGTGGCGCATGGCGTGACAGAGGGCTTGCGCGGATAGTGCCGGCCGGCGGCCGGCACTACCACCCCGCGGCCGGGGGAGGGGGTAAAATGGGCGGATTACCCCCGCCAGCCTCGAGCAAGCGAGCAAGACGTGACATCGATCAAGCAGGAAGACCTCATCCAGTCCATCGCCGACGCGCTGCAGTACATCTCGTACTACCACCCGGTCGACTACATCAAGAACCTTGCCGCCGCCTACGAGCGCGAGGAGTCGCCGGCCGCGAAGGAGGCGATGGCGCAGATCCTGATCAATTCGCGCATGTGCGCCGAAGGCCACCGTCCGATCTGCCAGGACACCGGCATCGTCACCGTGTTCCTGGAAATCGGCATGGACGTGCGTTGGGATGACGCCACCATGGGCGTGGAAGACATGGCCAATGAAGGCGTTCGCCGCGCCTACATGCACCCGGACAACAAGCTGCGCGCCTCGGTGCTGGCTGATCCGGCCGGCAAGCGGATCAATACCAAGGACAACACCCCGGGCGTGGTCAACGTCAAGGTGGTGCCGGGCAACAAGGTCGACGTCATCGTTGCCGCCAAAGGCGGTGGTTCGGAAGCGAAGACCAAGTTCGCCATGCTCAACCCGTCCGACTCCATCGTCGACTGGGTGCTGAAGACCGTGCCGACCATGGGCGCCGGCTGGTGCCCGCCGGGCATGCTCGGCATCGGCATCGGTGGCACCGCCGAAAAGGCGATGCTGCTGGCCAAGGAAGCGCTGATGGAGCCGATCGACATCACCGAGTTGCAGGCCCGTGGTGCCTCCAACCGCATCGAGGAGCTGCGCCTGGAGTTGTATGAGAAGGTCAATGCGCTGGGCATCGGCGCGCAGGGCCTGGGCGGCCTGACCACTGTGCTGGACATCAAGATCAACGACTATCCGACCCATGCGGCCAACCTGCCGGTGGCGATGATCCCGAACTGCGCGGCCACCCGCCACGCGCACTTCACCCTGGACGGCAGCGGCCCGGTGATGCTGGACCCGCCGTCGCTGGAAGACTGGCCGAAGCTGACCTACGATTCGTCCAAGGGCACCCGCGTGGACCTGGACACGATCACGCCGGAGGACGTGGCCAGCTGGAAGCCGGGCCAGACCCTGCTGCTCAACGGCAAGCTGCTGACCGGCCGTGACGCCGCGCACAAGCGCATGGTCGACATGCTCAACAAGGGCGAGGAACTGCCGGTCGACCTGAAGGGGCGTTTCATCTACTACGTGGGCCCGGTTGATCCGGTGCGCGACGAAGTGGTGGGCCCGGCCGGCCCGACCACGGCGACCCGTATGGACAAGTTCACCGAGCAGGTGCTGGCGCAGACCGGCCTGCTGGGTATGGTCGGCAAGGCCGAGCGCGGCCCGGCCGCCATCGAGGCGATCAAGAAGCACAAGTCGGCCTACCTGATGGCGGTCGGCGGTTCGGCCTACCTCGTGTCCAAGGCGATCAAGGCGGCCAAGGTGGTCGGTTTCGCTGATCTGGGCATGGAAGCGATCTACGAGTTCACCGTGCAGGACATGCCGGTGACCGTGGCAGTGGATTCCACTGGCGAATCGGTACACAAGACCGGCCCGCGCGAATGGCAGGCCCGCATCGGCAAGATTCCGGTGGTGGTGGAGTAAGTCTTCCGCTTCCGTTTCAGGCAACGGCGCCCGCGTGGCGCCGTTGTTGTGTGCAGCCTGCCCGCGCGCGGCCTGCTCTGCCAACGTACTGGCCGGCGTACTGGAAGGGAGTCCATCGTGCTGCAGTGGTCGCGTGTTTTCGTGTTGCTGGTCGCTACGCTGGCGTGCAGCGCCTGCGGGCCACGTTATTTCGTCGAGCCACCCACCCACGAAGCGGGGAAGATCTGCGCGTCGGTCTGCGAGAGCCAGAAGGCGACGTGCGACTTCCACAACCGCGCCCGTGCCGAATCGGATCAGCGGAGCTGCGAAAGCGAGAAGAGCCGGATCATCAGCCGTTGCAGTGGTATCGCCGACGACAAGCAGCGGCACAACTGCGAAGGGGGCAACGGTGCCGGCAACTACTGCGGTCCCCCGGCGCTTCCTTCATGCAGTGCCCCGTACGCCCAGTGCCTGCTCTCCTGCGGCGGTACCGTGAATGACGTCCGCACCGACACCGGTATTCCCGTGTACTGATCGCGGCACGCGTAGGTGCCTGCACGAGTAACCGTAGTCTGCTAGGGTCGGCACTCCCCTGCACTGGATGTGCCCATGCGCCTGCATCGATCCGTCGCGGCTGTGTTCCTGCTGGTCCTGGCCGGCTGCAGCACAATGTCATCCTATGAAGGTGCGGATTTCTCCGCCTCCTCGCAGTGCCGCATGCAGTGCCAGGCCGACTATCGCAGCTGCATGGCGCGGGGCAGCACCGGCAACAGTGCCTTCAGCTGCGAGCAGCAGGCGGTGCCTGCGCCGGACAAGCGCTGCAAGGACGTTGCCAACCCCGAACTGCGCCGTGCCTGCGAACTGAAGGCGCATGACTGCACGATGCGCGCGCCGATGATGTCCTGTGGCGAACGCCGGGATTCCTGCATGAGCAGCTGCGGCTGAGCAACGATCGCGCGCGCGGGCGCATAATCGGCGGATCCACCTGCACAGGATCTTCCGCATGAGCACCACGCTGTATGGTTCGACCAGTACTGCCGCCCTCGTGGTGCATTGGCTGTTGATCGAGCTGGGCATCGAGCACGAGTTGGTGCTGCTGGATTTCGACGCGCGCGAGCACAAGTCGGCGGAGTACCTGGCGCTGAATCCGGCCGGTGTGGTGCCGACGCTGCTGATCGATGGCTTGGTACTGACCGAAGCGGCGGCCATTGCGTTGTACCTGGCTGATCGCCATCCGGACGCCAACCTGCTGCCCCCGGTGGGTACGCCACAGCGTGCCGAGGCCTACCGATGGATGTTCTGGTGTGCCAATACGCTGCAGCCCGCCTATCGCGCCTGGTTCTACCCGCATGAAATGGCGGGGGAGGCGAATATCGAGGCGAGCCGCGAGATGGCCCGTCAGCGCCTTGAAGCGGCCTGGCAGCATGTCGCCACGCACCTGCAGGTGCATGGTCCCTACCTGCTGGGCGCCACGCCCTGCGTGGTCGACTACATGCTGGTGATGCTGATGCGCTGGTCGCGCGGCATGCCGAAGCCCAGCGACACCTGGCCGGTGCTGAAGGCGCATGCCACGTCGATGAAGGCGCGCCCGGCGTTCGCCGAGGTGTATCGCCGCGAGGGCATCACCGACTGGCGATAACCAAAAAAGGGGACGGAGGGAATTAAGTCGTTTGTGCACAAACGACTTAATTCCCTCCGTCCCCTTTTTCGGGCTAGAGGATCTCCAGCACCGTTTCCGGCGGGCGGCACAGCCGTGTGCCCTTGGGCGTGCGCACCACGGGGCGGTTGATCAGGCGCGGGTGTTCGGCCATCGAGGCCAGCAGCGTGGCCTCGTCCGCATCTTCCAGGCCCAGTTCGGCGAACTGCGATTCCTTGCTGCGCACCAGATCACGCGCGCTCAATCCGGATTCGGCCAGCACCTGGCGCAGTGTGGCCACATCGGGGGGATTGCCGAGGTACTCGATCACCTCCGGCTCGAAGCCCGCATCGCGGATCAGCTTCAGGGCGCCGCGCGAATTGCTGCAGGCCGGGTTATGCCAGATCGTCACGTCCATCAGAACCACTCCAGCAGCGACACGCCCACACCCACGTAGGTGGCTTTGTGGTTGTAGTCGATCAGGCTTTCGCCGTAGCCGTCGAAGATCTGCACATGGCCGCGCAGCAGGTTGCTGATCGGGAAGCCGTAATCCAGCTGCAGGGCGCCGTGCGAGCGGCTGCCGGTGCGCAGCGAATGACGCGCCATCAGCGAGACTTCATGGCCGTTGCGGTTCCAGGTCAGGGTCGCGTCACCGCGGCCCATGTAGTCCTCGATGTCCGGATTGTTGTCGTCGCTGCGGGTCTCGGGAATGCGGTACCACGGACGCAGCACCAGTGCCCAGTTCTCACGGTCCAGGCCGATGTTGAGCATCACCCGGTTCCAGCTGCGCGACAGCGGATCAGCGCGGCCGTTGGACTGATGGTTCAGTGCGATGCCGGTCATGCGCCCGCGCCAGCCACCGATCGAGTAGCCGTTGCGGAATACCATCATCACTTCCGGCTCGTAATTGGTTTCGCGGAACGGGCGCGAATCCTCGCCGTTGTAGGCCTGCCAGCGCGAGCTCTGGGTGTAGCCGGCCCAGATATCGCCGTTGTCGCCGAACAGGTTCTCGGCGATCTTGGTCTTGAAGCTGATCTGGAACTTCAGTTCGGCACTGTCGAGCACCTGCGGGGTGGTGACCGTGTTGGCCGGGTTCGGCGAATGCGGCGTGGTGTTGCGGTCGCTGGTCCAGAACGCCGGCAGCAGGTATACCGGCTTGTAGGCACGCAGCTGGAACGGGCCCAGCTTGGAGTCCTCGGCCAGCTCCCAGCGGCTGTCCAGCAGCGAACCGCGTCCGGCGTTGGCCAGCGCGCTGTCCGGTGCTGCCGGACGGAACAGGTCGCTGACCCGTTCGCGCAGTTTCTCTTCGCCCTGGCTCACGCGTGCGGTCTGGCGCTCTTCGCGACGGGCCTGCGCGGCCGCCTCGGCAGCGGCGTCGGCAGCCGCCGTGGCCTGCGGGGTGTGCGCGAACAGGCGGTCATAGCAGGCCAGGCGCGCGGCGTCGGTGGTGATGGCGGCACACGCCGCCGGCGAAGTGTCGGTGCTGGGCACGAATTCCTGCGCGGCCAGCGGCGCACTGGCCAGGGCCAGCGCCAGCGGAGCGAGGCGGGGAAGCAGCGGGGGGAGGGTCATTCCAGCAGGCCCTTCGGTGAATACGGGAATCGCACAGTGTGGCGGCTGTACCGGATCGCGGCCAGCCCCTACGGTTTATGCACGGCCACTGCGTGCGTGTAGCGTGAAGGCTGCACCGGTCACAGGAACCAGGCGAAGGCGAACAGCCCCAGCATCGCGATCACCACCGCCAGCTTCAGCGCCAGGCCGAGCAGGATGCCGAGCCAGGTGGCCAGGCCGACCTTGGTCGAGCGGCCCAGCTCGCGGGTGTGCCAGTACTCGCCGAGCAGGGCGCCGATCAACGGGCCGGCGAACAGGCCGATCGGCATGAAGAACAGGCCGACGATGCTGCCGAGGAACGTGCCCCATAGCGCCTTCCGGCTGGCGCCCACCCGTTGTGCGCCCACCACTGTGGCCAGCACGTCCGCCAGCAGCGAGAGCACGGTCAGTACACCCAGTGCGACCAGGGTTGGCCAGCCCACATGGGCGAAGCCGTCGGCCCAGGCCGCCAGCAGCAGTCCGATGAATACCAGCGGGATGCCGGGGAGGGCTGGCAGGATGATCCCGGCGACGCCGAGGAGGACAAAAATGACCGCTAGCAGATATAAGATGAATGAGAGTCCCATGCTGTCCCGTATGGTGGCCGTTTTGGGGTTGACAGTGAAAGATTTTGCCAGTTGCTTTTTCGTTTTGGGCGGGTTAAGTTGCAGTCGCTGAGCTTGGCAAGGTCACCGTGGATCGTGGCCTG
The DNA here is from genome assembly GCF_059370395.1 of Stenotrophomonas sp. YJH_SMC_101-4. Lineage (NCBI taxonomy): Bacteria > Pseudomonadati > Pseudomonadota > Gammaproteobacteria > Lysobacterales > Lysobacteraceae > Stenotrophomonas > Stenotrophomonas sp. YJH_SMC_101-4. The sequence goes on from NZ_JCAFTP010000001.1 coordinate 254,710, forward strand.
ATGAAGCAAGATCTTCCCGATCCGCTGCATCGATGCACCTCGCTTCCCCCTTGCTTGTCAGCCGCCCACCAGGCGTTTCCAACAACAAGAGAGAGTCAAAGGGAGTTAGTGAGATGGCTGATCGCGAGACCGGTACCGTAAAGTGGTTCAATGATGCGAAGGGCTTCGGCTTCATCAGCCGGCAGAATGGCGAGGACGTGTTCGTGCACTTCCGCGCCATCGAGACCCAGGGCTTCAAGAGCCTCAAGGAAGGCCAGACTGTGAGCTTCGAAGTCGTGCAGGGCCAGAAGGGTCTGCAGGCTGACAAGGTGCAGCCGGTGTAATGCCCGCCGCCTGTCGGCATGAAAAAGGCCCGCGCAAGCGGGCCTTTTTCGTTGCGCATGGCCCGGTGCGGGTCAGCGCAGGATGACCTTGCCGTTGACCACGCGCACGTAGGTGTTTTCGCGGATGCCGCCGAGGTCACGCTGGTTGACCACGATGGTGCGGCCATCGTCCATGCGCACGCTGATGTCGTAGGTGTCGCTGGTCACGTTCTTCTGGATCTGGTTGCCGGCCAGCGCGCCACCGACTGCGCCCGCAGCGGCGGCGATGTTCTTGTTGCCACGGCTGCCACCGGTGTGGTCGGAGATCTCGTGGCCGGCCACGGCGCCGACGATGCCGCCCAGGATCGCGCCGGTCGCGCTGGGGGCGGTACGGCCGGACTGCACGGTATTGATGCGGGTGACGATGCCGCAGTCAGCGCAGCGGCCCTGGTTGTAACCGCCGTTGTTGCCGTAGCCGCCATTGTTGTAGCCGTTGTTGTAACCACCACCGCCGTAGCCAGGCGAGGTGGCACAGCCTGCCAGGGCGAGGGTAGCGATGGCGCTGGCGGCAATGAGCTGGATCTTCATGGGGCGTCTCCTGGCCGTGAAGGCGGGTGTCTGGGGTGGTACTGCGTCATGCAGCAGGGTGGACGAATCGTCTCCTTTCGAACGTGAACGACGCGCCAACCGTGCGTGCCTTGCCCGGCTGCAGGATGAATGCGGCTCAGCGGAAGTCCTGGTGGCAGGCGCGGCAGTCGGCCTGCACGGTTTCCACCACTTGGGCGAGGGCCGTGCAGTCGCTGGGCGGCGCGGCCAGGGCGGCGTTGAGGTTGCCACGCAGCTGGCTGGCGTGCTGCTGGAACTGCGCGTTGTCCTTCAGCCCGGGAAAGGCCAGATCGAGGTCGTTGGACAGCAGGCGCAGGGCCTGCAGGCGCGGCACGCTGTCGGCCAGGCTGCAGCGGTTCTGCTGCTGGGCCTGCTGCAGCAGCTGCGATTGCCGTTGCATCACCTGCATCAGGCTGTCCGGGAACGGGTCGCGGCGCGCCTGCAGGGCGCGGCCCACCATCACCGTGGCGATCAGGCCGATCAACAGTCCCAGGCCGAGCACGAACAGATAGCGGTAGGCGGTGGACGGGCGGCGGGGTGGGCTGGCGTTCATGGCGGGCTCTCCGGGCGTGCAACGGTGGGTTCGATGCCGGCGCGCTGCAGGCGCTGGCGCCTGCACGTTAAAATAGCGGGATGAATGAACAGGTCAAACAACGCTTCGCCGGCATCGAACGGCTGTATGGCGTGGGTGCGCTCGAGCGCCTGCAGGGTAGCCGCGTGGCGGTGGTGGGCATGGGCGGCGTCGGCTCATGGGTGGTGGAAGCGCTGGCCCGCTCGGCGGTGGGCCACCTGACCCTGATCGATGCCGATGACATCTGCGTCTCCAACACCAACCGGCAGCTGCCGGCGATGGAAGGCAACTACGGCCGCAACAAGGCCGAGGCGATGGCCGAGCGCTGCCGCGCGATCAATCCGGACATCGAGGTCGATGCCGTGCAGGCGTTCCTGACCGTGTCGAACATGGCGGAGCTGCTGGACCGTGGCTTCGATCTGGTGATCGATGCCTGCGACAGCTTCCGGGTCAAGGTCGAGACGATTGCCTGGTGCCGTCGCCGCAAGCTGCCGCTGCTGACCGTCGGTGCCGCCGGTGGCCGTACCGACCCGACCCTGGTGCGCATCCGCGACGTCTCGCGCACCGAGCACGACGCCATGCTGGCGCTGATCCGCAAGAAGCTGCGCAGCGAGTTCAATTTCCCGAAGAACGCCAAGCGCTATTTCGGTGTGCCGGCAGTGTATTCGCTGGAGAACGTGAAGTATCCGCAGGCTGATGGCAGCGTCTGTGGCATCCGCCCGAACCTCGGCGCCGATGCGGCGTTGAAGCTGGACTGCGGCGCCGGCCTGGGTGCGGCGACCCATATCACTGGCGCGTTCGCGTTCGCGGCGGTGGGCAAGGCGCTGGAAATGCTGCTGGAGCCGAAGAAAGTGAAGGCCGAAGCGGTAGAGGCCAGCGAGGTGTGATGGATCGTGCCGGCCAGCGGCCGGCACCTACCGTTACATTGCCGGCAGCGCGAACAGGCGTCGTGCATTCTCCGTCGTGGCCTGGGCCACTGCGTCCAGCTCCATCCCGCGCAGCGTGGCCACGTGGCGGGCGATGACCCCCAGCCGTGCCGGTTCGTTGCGCTGGCCGCGGATGCCGGCGTCAGGCTGGTCGGGCGCGTCGGTCTCCAGCAGCAGCTGTTCCAGCGGCATGTCGCGCACCAGCCGCTGCAGGCGCTGCGCGCGTTCGTAGGTCAACGGGCCGCCGAGCCCGAGCAGGAAGCCCTGCCGGTGCAGTTGTGCCGCCTGTTCCGGACTGCCGGAAAAGCTGTGCACCACGCCGCGCAGGCCGCCGATGCGACGGATCGCGGCGATCACCACGTCCACCGCGCGCCGCGCATGCACGATCACCGGCAGCTCGAACTCACGGGCCAGTTGCAGCTGGCCGATGAAGTACGCCTGCTGCGTCTCGGCATCCAGGCCTTCGACAAAGAAGTCCAGGCCGCATTCGCCGATCGCGCAGGGGCGTTCGCGCTCGATCCACTCGCGCAGCAGCGGCAGGTGGCCGGGCCGGTGCTCGGACAGGAACATCGGGTGCAGGCCGTAGGCCGGGTACAGCCCCGGCGCCTGCTGGCAGACCTCGCGCAGCTTCGGCCAGCTGGCCGCGGTCACCGCCGGCACCACCTGCAGGCGCACGCCAGCGGCCTGCGCGCGTGCGATCACGGCGGCGCGGTCACTGTCGAACTCGCCGGCATCGAGGTGGCAGTGGCTGTCGACCAGCAGGCTCAACGCTGTTCCAGCGACGGCGGCGCCGTGGCGGTGTTGCGGCTTTTCCAGTTGGCCAGCAGCAGGGTGCCGAAGCCGAGCACCAGTTCATCGACGAACGGGATCGGGTCGGGGATGAACAGGGTCAGCACGAACAGGCCTGCGGTGAGCTTGAACAGGGTGGGGTAGCGTAGCCGGCGCGCCCATTGCAGTACCGGCAGCAGCATCGGGTTGGCCATGGCGGGGGTCCTCCTGGGGAATATGCAAACGCTACCACGGGCCCAGCATTTCCCGATGCTGAATGGGTTACGGGAATGAGCAGGAAATGTGGAGATTCCGTTCAGGCAGCGCATGCTGCAATCTGGTCCGAGAACGTTGCGGATGGTCCGCAAGGAGCAGGTCATGAAAAGCACAACTACAACTGTCCTGGTCGCAGCGGGCGCGCTGCTGGTCGGTGGTATCGCCACCGCCGCCTTCATGAAGAGCGGCGACACGTCGCCTGATTCCATCAGCGCCGGAACCCCCAATGGCGAATCGCGCCTGGTCGATGGCAACGCCACTGACGATGGCGCGCGTGGTGACACGCTCGACCCGTCGGCACCGCGTGGGCTGGAATATGCCGATGTGCTGAAGGTCGACCCGATCACCGAAAAGCAGAAGGCCTACGCCACCGTGATCGGCACCGATGCGGTGCGCGAGACCTCCACGACCCAGACCCCGCATGAAGTCTGCCAGGACGTGACCGTGCAGGAGCGCCTGCCGGAGCGTGACGGCAACGTCGGCGGCACCGTGGTCGGCGCGGTGGTCGGCGGCCTGCTCGGCAACCAGGTTGGCGGTGGTAACGGCAAGAAGGCCGCGACCGCGGCCGGTGCCGTGGCCGGTGGCTTCATCGGCAACCAGATCGACAAGCGCCATGTGGGTGGCCGCGTGGTCAACCGCACCGAGCGCCAGTGCCACACCGAGACCGCGACCTCCGAGTCGAGCCGCGTCACCGGCTATAACGTGACCTACCGCAACGAGGACGGCACCACCGGCACCATGCGCATGGCCAGCAAGCCGGGCAACCGCATTGCCATGGGCACCAACGACGTGGTGAAGGGCTACAACGTGACCTACCGCTACGACGGCGCCGAGAAGACCGTGCGCATGGACAACAAGCCGGCCAGCGATCGCCTGCCGGTGGTCGATGGCCAGCTGGTCACGCAGACCGCTGCTGCCGGCGCCACTGCGGCCACGCGCCAGTAATCCAGAACACCCTGCTGTACCCGACGGGCCGGCTCATGCCGGCCCGTTCTTTTGTGAGCGCGGGCATTCATCCGTGTGGACGCGGAATCCACCATCATGGTGGCCCCTTCGACATGGAGTCGGCATGAGCATCTTCGACCTGCGCATCGAAACAGAGCGCCTGATCCTGCGCCCGCTGCTGCGCGAGGACTACGAACCTTACCTGGCGTTCTGCGCCGACGAGGAAACGATGCGCACCCTCGGTGGCGTGCAGCCGCCTTCGGTGGCCTGGCGTGGCTTCTGCAGCCTGGCTGGCGCCTGGCAGCTGTTCGGCTTCTCGATGTTCAGCGTGATCGAGAAATCCAGCGGCGACTGGATCGGGCGCATGGGTCCCTGGCAACCGCAGGACTGGCCCGGTACCGAGGTCGGCTGGGGCATCCGCCATGCCAGCTGGGGCAGGGGCTATGCGCCGGAAGCTGCGGTCGCCGCGATCGACTGGGCGTTCGACACGCTCGGGTGGGATGAGGTGATCCACACCATCGCCGAGAACAACGACAACTCGCGGGCGGTCGCGCGCAAGCTCGGCAGCACGATGCTGCGCATGGGGGAGCTGCCAGCGCCGTACAACGACAAGCCGATGCAGATCTGGGGCCAGTCGCGCGAGCAGTGGCGGCAGCGCCGTTAACGGTTGTAGAGCCGAGCCCACGCTCGGCTGCCGTTCGCCAAATGCAGCCGAGCATGGGCTCGGCTCTACAGATTGTCCGCATGCTGCACCCGCGCTTGGCATTCACCGGCGTGCTTGCCAGACTGCACGCAGCCGGCCGCCGGCCGGACGTGATGGAGCAGGCAATGGTGGAAGAGCGCGTCCCGCTGACGGTGCATGGCATGTCGGTCTCGGGCAATTGCCACAAGGTCCGCCTGCTGCTGGAGCAGCTCGGCAGCCGTTACCGCTGGGTGGAAGTGGACAGTGCCCACGGCCAGACCCATACCCCGGAATTCCTGGCGCTCAACCCGAATGCCAAGGTGCCGCTGATCGTCCGCGACGATGGCCGCGTGCTGACCGAATCCAACGCGATCCTGTTCTGGCTGGCCGAAGGCACGCCGTACCTGCCCACTGATGGCTGGGAGCGCGCGCAGGCGTTGAGCTGGATGTTCTTCGAGCAGTACACGCACGAGCCGTGCGTGGCAGTGGCGCGCTTCATCCGCGGCTGGACCGCGCCCGAATCGCCGCGCCGCGCCGAACTGCCACGCCTGCACGAGCGCGCCGCCACCGCGCTGGCGGTGATGGAGCAGCACCTGCGCCAGGCGCAATGGTTCACCGGCAGCGGATACGGCATCGCCGATATCGCCCTGTTTGCCTATACCGATGTGGCGGGCGAGGGCGGTATCAGCCTGGAGCCGTTCCCGGAAGTTCGCGCCTGGCTGCAGCGCGTGCGTGAGCAGCCGCGCTTCCTGCCGATGCCGGCGGTGACCGCCGAAGTGCGCTCGCGATTCGAGGCCGCGTGACTCTCACCAGGGTGACTCCCACAGGGTAGCGCCGGGCCATGCCCGGCCGAATGCAACAACGACACGGAGGGTGTTCGATGTTCGCTGTGGTTCCAGATCCAATTCCCGCACGCATGCGCGTGCTCAACCGCGCCGAAGTGTGCGACGTCAACTTCCTCGATGCGGTGCGTGGCTGGCGCGGCACCCCGCGTCCGCGCCCGGCACCGGATGCGCCGATCCTGTCGGGCAGCACGCTCACCGCCGCTGCTTTCGGCGAGCTGTTCGACTCGCAGCTGGCCAGCCGCCAGCTGGACCTGATGGCACGCGTGCTGCGCGTGCAGAACAAGGTCTTCTACACCATCGGTTCCTCCGGCCATGAAGGCAATGCGCTGCTGGCGCGGGCCTGCCGGCATACCGATCCCGCCTTCCTGCACTATCGCTCCGGTGCCTTCATGGCCGAGCGTTCACGCCAGGTGCCGGGTATCGACCCGCTGCGCGATGCCGCGCTGTCCTTCGCCGCCAGCGCGGATGATCCGGCCAGCGGTGGCCGCCACAAGGTGTGGGGCAGCAAGCCATTGTGGGTGCTGCCGCAGACCTCGACGATTGCTTCGCACCTGCCGAAGGCGCTGGGCACCGCGCTGGCCATCGAGAGCGGCAAGCGGTTGGGGCAGGCGCTGCCGGTTCCCACCGATAGCATCGTGCTGTGCTCGTTCGGGGATGCCTCGGCCAACCATGCCACCGCGCAGACCGCGTTCAATACCGCGATGTGGTCGGCCTACCAGAAGCTGCCGGCGCCGATCCTGTTCGTCTGCGAGGACAACGGGCTGGGCATTTCGGTGAAGACGCCGGACGGCTGGATTGCCGAGCGCTTCAGCCGGCAGCCGGGGCTCGACTATTTCTTCGCCGATGGCCTGGACCTGGCCACCGGGCATGCCCAGGTGCAGGCCGCGGTGGAACATTGCCGGCGCACGCGGCGGCCGACCTTCCTGCATCTGCGTACCACGCGCCTGATGGGCCATGCCGGCACCGACTTTGAAGTGGAATGGCGCGCGCTGCCGGAGCTGTGCGCGGCCGAGGCGCAGGATCCGCTGCTGCGCTCGGCGCAGATCGCGATGGAATCGGGCTGGATGGATGCAGCCGCCATCGAAGTGGCCTACGAAACGATGCGCGCGCGCTGCATGGCGGCGGCCGCCGACGCCGAAGGCCACCCGACGCTGCAGTCGCTGCAGGACGTGATGGCGCCGCTGGCGCCGTACACACCGGCGGCGGTGCAGGCTGAAGCGCGGCGCGAGGTGCCCGCCGAGATGCGCGAAGCGCTGTATGGCGGTGCGGAGACCCTGCCTGAGCGGCAGGCGCCACGGCACCTCGCCATCCAGATCAACCACGGCCTGCAGGAACTGCTGGCGAAGTATCCGCAGAGCCTGTTGTTCGGCGAGGACGTCGCGCAGAAGGGCGGTGTCTACACCGTCACCAAGGATCTGCTGCGCCGCTTCGGCCCACGCCGGGTGTTCAACACCCTGCTGGACGAGACCATGATCCTGGGCATGGCGCAGGGCCTGGCCAACATGGGCATGCTGCCGATTCCGGAGATCCAGTACCTGGCCTACCTGCACAACGCCATCGACCAGGTGCGCGGCGAAGCGTGTTCGTTGCAGTTCTTCTCCAATGACCAGTACCGCAATCCGATGCTGGTGCGGGTGGCCGGGCTGGGCTACCAGAAGGGCTTCGGTGGCCACTTCCACAACGACAATTCAATCACGGCGCTGCGCGACATTCCCGGCCTGGTGGTCGGTTGCCCGTCGCGTGGCGACGATGCGGTGATGATGCTGCGCACGCTGGCGGCGCTGGCCCGGGTGGATGGACGTGTGGCGGTGTTCCTGGAGCCCATTGCACTGTACATGAGCAAGGACCTGCATGAGCCGGGCGATGGCCAGTGGCTGTTCGACTACCCGGACCAGGGCCAGGCGCTGGTACCGGGTGAAGGCCGGGTCTATGCGCCGGAGGCAGGCGACCTGGTGGTCTACACCTATGGCAACGGCGTGCCGATGGCGCTGCGCGCGGCGCGGGCGATCGAGCAGCAGCTGGGCTGGCAGGTGCGGGTGGTCGACCTGCGCTGGCTGGTGCCGCTGGATGCCGGCTTCATCGCCAGCCAGGCCGCCAGTGCACGGCGGGTACTGGTGCTGGACGAGGGCCGCCACAGTGGCGGGGTGGGCGAGGGCGTGGTCACGGCACTGGTCGAGGCCGGTTTCGGCCACCTGCCGCTGCGCCGGGTCTGCGGTGCCGATACCTATACCCCGCTGGCGGGGGCAGCAATGTTCGGGCTTCCAAGCGACAATGCGGTGATTGGCGCCGCCCTTGAACTGGCGCAGGAACCTTGATGCATGTGTGGATTGGCGGGAATGTTGTTGCCGGCGCCTGTGGCGTCGGCCGAAGTGCTGCAGGCGCAGGTTCTGGCCATGGGCGAGGCGCTTCACCACCGCGGGCCGGATGATGGCGGCAGCTGGGCCGATGCCGGGGCAGGCATCGCGCTGGCGCACCGTCGGCTGAGCATTCTCGACCTGTCGCCGCTGGGCCACCAGCCGATGGCCTCATCCGATGGTCGCTACGTGATGGCCTACAACGGCGAGGTCTACAACTTCGCCGCCCTGCGTGCCGAACTGGAGCCGCTGGGGTATGCCTTCCGTGGCCACTCCGACACCGAGGTGCTGCTGGCAGCGATCCTGCAGTGGGGCATCGAGGACACCCTGCAGCGCTGCAACGGCATGTTCGCCATCGCGCTGTGGGACCGCCAGCAGCAGTGCCTGTGGCTGGCCCGCGATCGTGTTGGCAAGAAGCCGCTGTACTACGGCTGGGCCGGTGACACCCTGGTGTTCGGTTCCGAACTGAAGGCGCTGTGGCAGCACCCGGCCTTCGACAACGACATCGATCGCGACGCACTGACCCTGTTGCTGCGGTTGGACTACATTCCGGCCCCGCACAGCATCCACCAGCGCTGCTACAAGCTGATGCCGGGGCGCGTGCTGCGCCTGGATGCCGAAGCCGTCGCGGCGGGGGCATCGGCGCACCGCCCGGAGCAGGCGCAGCGCCCCTACTGGGATGCGCGAGCACGCATGCAGGCGGCGCTGGCTGCGCCGTTCCAGGGCCGCATCGAGGAGGCCGAGGAACAGCTGGACGGGCTGCTGCGCGACGCAGTGGCGCTGCGCATGGTGGCCGACGTGCCGGTGGGCGTGTTCCTGTCCGGCGGCACCGATTCATCGCTGGTGGCCGCGCTGATGCAGGCACAGAGCGGTCAGCCGGTGCACAGCTTCAGTATCGGCTTCACCGGTTCGGGCCACGACGAGGCGCCGCTGGCCAAGGAACTGGCCGCGCATCTGGGCTGTGACCACACCGAACTCTACGTCAGCGGTGCCGATGCACTGGCGGTGGTGCCGCAGTTGCCGGCGATGTTCGACGAACCCTTCGCTGATGCCTCGCAGGTGCCGACCGCGCTGGTCGCCCGCTTGGCGCGGCAGGGCGTAACCGTCGCGCTGTCCGGCGATGGTGGTGACGAGCTGTTCTTCGGCTATACCCGCTATGTGCGAGCGCTGCGCAACTGGCAGATGCTGGGCCGCGTGCCGGGGCCGCTGCGGCGCTGGATGGGCGCGCGCTCCCAGCAGCAGGGCGAGGCCTCGCGTACCGGCGGCCTGGCCGCGCTGTTGGCCGAGTCCGGCGCGCGTGGCATCGGTGACGTGTACCGCAACCGCATCTCGCGCTGGCGCGACCCGACGGCGGCAGTGCCGGGCGCACAGGCTGCCGGCAGCTTCTACGACCTGGCCGATCCGTTGCACGGCGCCGGCACACCGGCCGACGCGATGATGCTGGCCGATTACGTGACCTACCTGCCGGATGACCTGCTGTGCAAGGTCGACCGCACCTCGATGGCAGTCAGCCTGGAGGCACGCGCGCCGCTGCTGGACTGGCGCGTGGCCGAGTTCGCCTGGTCGCTGCCGCTGGGCTTCAAGCGCAGCGAAACCACCAGCAAGGTGCTGCTCAAGCGCGTGCTGGGTCGTTATGTGCCGCAGTCGATGGTGCACCGGCCCAAGCGTGGCTTTGGCGCGCCGGTCAGTGACTGGCTGAAGGGCGACCTGCGGCCATGGGCCGAAGACCTGCTGCAGCCGGCGCGGCTGGAGCGGGAGGGCGTGCTGTCAGCGGCCGCGGTACAGCCGCTGTGGCAGCAGTTCCTCGGCGGCCAGCGCAAGTGGCATACCCATCTGTGGAACGTGCTGATGTTCCAGGCCTGGCAGGCACATTGGCGGCAGGTGCGCGCGGGCGTCACGGGCGGCTGATCTTCACCGGTCTGCAAGGGCCCGGCGACTAGGCTGGGTCTCCCGCACCATGAGGAGTATGTCCCGATGTCCGTCCCCACCATCGCCGTGTTCGTCGGCAGCCTGCGCAAGGAGTCCTGCAACCGCAGGCTGGCCCATGCGCTGGAGAAGATCGCCGGCGACCGTGCACGCTTCCAGTACGTGCAGATCGGTGATCTGCCGCTGTACGACCAGGATTTCGATGGCCAGTACCCGCCGCAGGGCACCCGGCTGAAGGATCAGGTGCGCGCCGCCGACGCGGTGCTGTTCGTGACCCCCGAGTACAACCGGTCGGTGCCGGGCGTGCTGAAGAACGCCATCGACATCGGCTCGCGCCCCTACGGTGACAGCGCGTTTGCCGGCAAGCCGGCGGCGGTGATCGGCGCCTCCATCGGCCAGATCGGTACCGCCGTGGCCCAGCAGCACCTTCGCAACAGCCTGGCCTTCCTGGACATGCACGTGCTCGGCCAACCCGAGGCGTTCATCCATTTCAAGGACGGCCTGATCGATGCCGACGGCACGGTCCACAACGAAGGCACGCAGAAGTTCCTGCAAGGCTATGTGGACCGGTTCCTGGCGCTGATCGCGGTTCACGTCAAAGGCGATTGACGCCAGCGGTTGCCACCCCCATCTGCGATAATGCCCGCTCGGGTGCCGCAACGGCGCCCGTCGCAGGCAGTGCGACGCCCCCACGCCAATCTGGCCAGGCACCGGCGGATATCCCCCGTTTCTCCACGGCTTATCCACAGGCTTGTCCATGGCCGCCGGGGTCGGCGCATGCCTACACTCGTCCGGCCCACTTTTGCAGGAAACACCGCAGCATGTCCGCTCGCCCCGGCTTCCGTTCCAACCGCAGAGAGCGCGGTGATGGCTTCGATCGCGATCGCGACGAATCGCGCATCGACCAGTTGCGGGTACCGCCCCATTCGGTGGAAGCCGAGCAGGCGGTGCTGGGTGGCCTGATGCTGGCTCCGGAGGCCTATGACCGGGTCAATGACCAGCTGACCGAAGGCGATTTCTACCGCCGCGACCACCAGATGATCTACCGCGCGATCCGTGAGCTGTCCGAGCGCGAGCGGCCGTTCGATGCGGTGACCCTGGGCGAGTGGTTCGAATCGCAGGGCAAGATGGAACTGGTGGGCGATGGTGCCTATCTGATCGAGCTGGCCAGTACCACGCCGTCGGCGGCCAACATCGTGGCCTACGCCGAGATCGTGCGTGACAAGGCAGTGCTGCGGCAGCTGATCCAGGTGGGCACGGACATCGTCAACGATGGTTTCCAGCCCGAGGGCCGTGAGAGCAGCGAGCTGCTGGCATCGGCGGAAAAGAGCGTGTTCGCCATCGCCGAACAGGGCGCACGCGGCCGTACCGATTTTGTGGCGATGCCCGGTGCACTGAAGGATGCCTTCGAAGAGCTGCGCAGCCGCTTCGAGAACGGCGGCAACATCACCGGCCTGCCGACCGGCTACAACGATTTCGATGCGATGACCTCCGGCCTGCAGCCGACCGACCTGATCATCCTGGCTGCGCGCCCGGCCATGGGCAAGACCACCTTCGCGCTGAACATCGCCGAGTACGCGGCGATCAAGTCGAAGAAGGGCGTGGCGGTGTTCTCGATGGAAATGTCGGCATCGCAGCTGGCGATGCGCCTGATTTCCTCCAATGGCCGCATCAACGCGCAGCGCCTGCGTACCGGCCAGCTGGAGGACGAGGACTGGAGCCGCGTCACCAGCGCGATCAAGATGCTGAAGGAAACCAAGATCTTCATCGACGATACGCCGGGCGTGTCGCCGGAGGTGCTGCGTTCCAAGTGCCGCCGCCTCAAGCGCGAGCATGACCTGGGCCTGGTGGTGATCGACTACCTGCAGCTGATGAGCGTGCCGGGCAACAGTGAAAACCGCGCGACCGAAATCTCGGAGATCTCGCGTTCGCTGAAGGGCCTGGCCAAGGAACTGCACGTGCCGGTGATCGCGCTGTCGCAGCTCAACCGCTCGCTGGAAACACGCACCGACAAGCGCCCGGTGATGGCCGACCTTCGCGAATCGGGCGCAATCGAGCAGGATGCGGACATGATCGTCTTCATCTACCGCGACGATTACTACAACAAGGAAAATTCGCCGGACAAGGGCCTGGCCGAGATCATCATCGGCAAGCACCGTGGTGGCCCGACCGGTTCGTGCAAGCTGAAGTTCTTCGGCGAATACACCCGCTTCGACAACCTGGCCCACGATTCGGTCGGCTCGTTCGAGTAACAGGCGTGCCGGCCGCTGGCCGGCAATCTCCTCCTGGCCGGCAAACCATTCCAAACACCAAACGTCCGTATGTGGCGTGTAAATGACATGTAACGCGACGCTTCTACGATTCCGCCGCTGCTGCCCTTCGACGCCGCCCTTCGGCGTCCAGCGTGCCCAAGGAATCCGCCCCCATGCCGTCCCACGCTCCGCTCCGCCGCAATCTGCTGGCCCTGCTGGTCTGTGCTTCGCTGCCGTCGCTGGCTGTCGCTGAAACCGCCCCCACGACCGACGCGCCGTCGGCCACCACCCTCGATTCGATCTCGGTGATCGGCCGCGGCGAAGCCCGCCAGGTGCAGCGTGTGACCGCCGAGGACATGAAGATCCTGCCGCCGGGTGCCAACCCGCTGAAGCTGCTGGCCAGCAAGCCGGGCGTGCACTTCGAATCGGCCGATGCCACCGGCGCCTACGAATGGTCCACCAGCATCAGCCTGCGTGGTTTCAACCAGAACCGCCTGGGCTACACCCTTGATGGCATCCCGCTGGGCAACATGGCCTACGGCAACAGCAACGGCCTGCACATCAGCCGCGCGGTGATCAGCGAGAACCTGGGCGGCGCGGAGGTTTCCACCGGCATTGGCGCGCTGGGTACGCCGTCCACCAGCAACCTTGGCGGCGTGTTCCAGTTCTATTCGATCGACCCGTCCACCGAATACGGGGTAGTGCTGGCACAGAGCTTCGGCAGCGACAACGCGCGCCGCAGCTATGCGCGCCTGGAGACTGGTGAACATCAGGGCTTCGCGGCCTACCTGTCCGGCGCATACTCGGAAGGCGACAAGTGGAAGGGCAAGGGCTCGCAGGAGCTGAAGCAGTTCAACGGCAAGGCCACCTACAACTTCGGAACGGACAGCAGGATTACCGCGCTGTTCAACGCCTCGCGCCGCGTCGAGGCCGATTACCAGGACCTGTCGCTGGAGATGATCGATCGTCTCGGCTGGGACTGGGACAACTACGCGCCGGACTGGAACCGTGCCGTGGCCGCTGCACGCGGCACGTTCAGCGGCGGCGTCAACAGCCCGTGGGATGCGTACTACTCCGGCCACGGCCTGCGCAACGACGACCTGTCCAGCATCGCCGGCGATTTCGGCCTGAACGAGTCGATGCGGTTGAAGGTCAACGTCTACAACCACAGCAACCGCGGCCAGGGCCACTGGTTCAGCCCGTCCAATCCGTCCAACCCGGGTACCAGCCGCGAGATCCCGATCTCGATCCGCACCACCGAGTACGCGATCGACCGCACCGGTGTGACCTCGGCGTTCACCTGGAGCGTGGCGGGCCACGAGCTGGAAGCGGGCCTGTGGTACGAGGACAACGGCCACAGCGTGCAGCGCAACTTCTATTACATCGACGGCCCGATCACCGACGATTTCTTCCTGCGCAATCCGGACCAGCGCGTGTGGCACCAGCGCTACACCACCATCACCCGCCAGTTCTACGTGCAGGACCGTTTCCGCCTGTTCGATGACCGTCTGACCATCGACATCGGTGCGAAGTCGCCGCACACCCGCACCCGCGTGCGCACACCGCTGGGCAGCTATGCCAACAACAGCAGCCTGACCTCGAAGAAGGGCTTCCTGCCGCAGGCCGGCTTCAACTTCAAGCTCAACGAAGGCAACGAGATCTTCGGTTCGTTCGCCAAGAACGTGGCCGCGTACGCGCTGGGCGTGGGCAGCCCGTTCAACGTGCCGCAGGCCGCGTTCGATGCCAGCGCGAAGAGCCTGAAGCCGGAACAGTCGCGCACCCTCGAACTGGGCTGGCGCGGCTACGGCCAGGGCTATGAAGCCTCGGTGGCGGTGTATGACGTGAAGTTCGACAACCGCCTGCTGGCCATCGCGCAGTGCGTGGGCATCCTCGGTTGCCCGGCGCTGTTCTCCAACGTCGGTTCGGTGACCAGCCGCGGTGCCGAGGCGACCCTGCAGTTGAAGCCGATGCAGGACCTGATCTGGTCCAATGCGCTGTCGTGGAATGACAGTACCTACGACAACGACTACGTGAACAACGGCGTGGTGCCGACCCGCGGCAAGACGACCGTCGACACACCGGAGTGGATGTTCGCCAGCACCCTGGCCTGGACCCCGGGCCCGTGGGACCTGCGACTGGCCGCCAACCATGTCGGCAAGCGTTACGTGACCTATACCAACGATGTGTCGGTGCCGAGCTACTGGCTGGTCAATGCGTCGGTGGCCTATGACTTCGGCACGCTCGGCCCGGCACAGAACCTGACCGTGGCGCTTAACCTGACCAACCTGACCGACAAGCGTTACCTGTCTTCGATCAACACCAACGGCACCTACGCCGCCGACCCGACCCGCAGCTTGGCGACCATGCAGGTCGGCGCGCCGCGGCAGGTGATGGCCACTGCCACCGTGCACTTCTGATGCGCGGGCCTGTCGATCCGGAAAGCCGTCGTCGCCTGTTGCGCATGGCGTGGCAGGGCGCGGGGGCGGCGATCGCACTGGCGGCGATGCCGGGGCTGGCCACGGCCGGCCCACGGCCGCGGCTGGGGCGTGATCCGTTCACCCTCGGTGTCGCCGCCGGTGATCCGGATCCGCAGGGGGCAGTGCTGTGGACGCGGCTCGCGCCGGACCCACTCAACGGCGGCGGCATGCCGTCGCGGGCGGTGCCCGTGCGCTGGTTCGTGGCCGAAGACCCCGGCATGCGCCGGCTGGTGCAGCGGGGCGTTGCTGCGGCTGTGCCGGAGCTGGCCCATTCGGTACATGTGGAGGTCAACGGCCTGCGTCCCGGCCGCGATTATTACTATCGTTTCGCCTGCGACGGCGATGAGGAAAGCGTGGTCGGCCACTTCCGCACCGCGCCGCTGCTGGACACGCAGTTGCAGCAGTTGCGGTTGGCGCTGTGTACCTGCCAGGCGTGGAACAGCGGCTACTACCCGGTGCTGCGTGACATCGCGCAGAGTGATGTCGACCTGGTGCTGCATGCCGGCGACTACCTGTATGAATACAGCCCGCTGCAGAACGCGCGCGACAGCACGCTGGATGCGGCGCGGTTCAGTGGCGAGACGGTGAGCCTGGAACGTTACCGTGACCAGTACGCGCTGTACAAACTCGATCCCGATCTGCAGGCCGCGCACGCCGCACACGCGTTCGCGGTGATCTGGGATGACCACGAAGTGCAGAACGATTACTCCGGCATCCACCCGGAGAAGCCCGGCGTCTCAATGGAGGATTTCATCATCCGCCGCGCGGCCGCGTATCGTGCGTTCTACGAGCACCTGCCGATGCGCAGCACGCCTGCGGGCAACGGTGGCCTGCGCGTGCATCGGCGCCTGCGTTACGGCGATCTTGCACAGCTGACGCTGCTCGACTGCCGCCAGTTCCGCCCGGCCAATCCCTGCGGTGTGGGTGAGTCACCGCGCTGCGAGGCGGCGCTGGATCCACGCATGAGCATGCTCGGCACGGGCCAGGAGGCGTGGTTCGCGCAGTCGATGGCCGTCGCGCGGGGCACGCGCTGGAACGTGGTGGTACAGCAGCTGCTGATGGCGCAGCTGCGGCTGGACGGTGGCACACCGCGCGAGCGCTTCTGGAACGACGCCTGGGATGGCTATCCCACCGCACGCAACCGCCTGCTGCAGGCCCTGCAGGCGGGCGGGCAGGGCAATGCCATTGTGCTGGGCGGTGACTGGCATTCCACCTTCGTCAACGACCTGAAACTGGATTTCGACGCGGCCAGTGCGCCGGTCGTGGCGACCGAATTCATCGCCCCGGCGATCAGCAGCGGCGGCGACGATACGCCGTATGGTCCGTATTACGGGCCATCGATACCGCAGAACCCGCATATCCGCTATTTCGATGGCGACCGCCGTGGCTGGTGGAAGCTGCAGCTGAACCGGCAGACCGTTGAGGCGGAGCTGCGCTTCGCCGACAGCGTGCTGCGTGCGGATGCCGCAGTGCGCACCGCGGCGCGCTTCCAGGTGACCCACGGCCGCCCGGGCGCATCGCAGCTCCTGTAGAGCCGAGCCCACGCTCGGCTGCTTCTGGAAAGCCGAGCGCAGGCTCGGCTCTACAACGGCGGTGGACCGGTTTCATCGCCCCCAGCCCGGTTTCGTCGCAAACCGTTTGTGCGTGGCAAGGGCAGGGCGCCAAGGTGTCCGCAGGCGGCAAGGTGCCGCCACAAGGAGACCGTGATGAAGACCCTGTTCGCGCTCGGTGTGTGGTGCCTGCTGTTCGTGCTGTGCTGGCCGCTGGCGATCCTCGCCCTGATCGCCTGGCCGTTCGTCTGGCTGCTGAGCCTGCCGTTCCGACTGGTCGGCATCACCTTCTCGGCGCTGTTTGCGTTCCTGCGTGCGCTGTTCATGTTGCCGGCACGGTTGCTCGGCGGCCGGGCGGTGGCGGCATGAGGGCCGTGTTGCTGATGGGCCTGGTCCTGTTGTCAGGCCCGGTGCTGGCCACACCGCCCGCGCCGCCATCGGCGTGGCTGGAGCGCCAGCAGGCAGCCGGTGCCGACGAGGCGAATGCTGCGGGGGCGACGGCTTCGAAGGTGCCGGAGGCCAAGGCGCACTGCCGGGTCACGAAGGAATGGAAGGTTGGCGAGACGGTGGTGCAGCACAGGGTCTGTGACGATCCGCCGAAGAAGCCAGCTGAAAAGGTGTAGCGCCGAGCCCATGCTCGGCTGGGCCTTCTCGGACCGCCAAGTGCGCAGCCGAGCGTGGGCTCGGCTCTACATGAAGAAGGGCAACAAAAAACCCCGCCGAGGCGGGGTTTTTCGTTTGCAGGCGCGTGCCGACCAACGGTCGGCACCTACCTGGATGCAGATCAGTTCGCCTTATGGATGGCGCGCTTGCTGACCGCCATCGCCGCGTCGTGGATCACTTCCGACAGCGACGGGTGGGCGTGGCAGATGCGGGCCAGGTCATCGGCCGAGCCGCTGAACTCCATGGTCAGCACACCTTCGTGCACCAGCTCGGAGACGTTGGCGCCGACCAGGTGCATGCCGAGGATGCGATCGGTTTCGGCATGGGCCAGGATCTTCACGAAGCCTGCCGGCTCGATCATCGCCACCGCACGGCCGTTGGCGGCGAACGGGAAGCTGCCGGCCTTGTACGGAATGCCTTCGGCCTTCAGCTGGGCCTCGGTCTTGCCGACCCACGCCAGTTCCGGCTCGGTGTAGATGACCCACGGGATGGTGTCGAAGTTGACGTGGCCCGGCAGGCCGGCGATCAGCTCAGCCACCGCGATGCCTTCCTCGAAGCCCTTGTGCGCCAGCATCGGGCCGCGCACGCAGTCGCCGACTGCCCACACGCCGTTGACGCCGGTGTGGCAGTGCGCGTCGACTTCAATCTGGCCGCGCTCGTTGATCTTGACGCCGGTGCCTTCAGCCAGCAGGCCCTTGGTGGCGGCGCGACGGCCGACGGCCACCAGCAGCTTGTCCACGGTCAGGGTCTTCTCGCCTTCGCTGTCGGTGTAGGTGACAACGACTTCCTTCTTCTTGCCCTTGCCGGTGATCTCGGTCTTGGAGACCTTGGCACCGAGGCGGATGTCCAGGCCCTGCTTCTTGAATTCCTTGGCAGCGGTCTTGGCCACTTCGGCGTCGGCCACGGCCAGGAACTCCGGCAGTGCTTCCAGGATGGTGACTTCAGCGCCCAGGCGCTTCCACACGCTGCCCAGTTCCAGGCCGATCACGCCGGCGCCGATCACCGCCAGGCGGTTCGGCACTTCGGTGAAGTCCAGGCCGCCGACGTTGTCGACGATGGTCTCGCCGTCGAACTTGGCGAACGGCAGTTCGATCGAATCCGAACCGGCCGCGATGATGACGTTGGTACCCTTCAGCTCGACGATGGAACCGTCATGCTGGGTGACCTTGACCACGTTGCCCGGCTGCAGCTCTCCGAAGCCGTAATAGGCGGCGACCTTGTTGGCCTTGAACAGCATGCCGATGCCGCCGGTGAACTGCTTGACGATCTTGTCCTTGCGGCCAATCATCGCCTCGACGTCGATCTTGGCATCCTTGAAGCTGATGCCGTGGTCGCCAAAGATGTGGCCCATGTTCCAGAACTGGCGCGAGGAATCCAGCAGCGCCTTGGACGGGATGCAGCCCACGCGCAGGCAGGTGCCGCCGAGGGCCGGCTTGCCGTCCTTGCCCAGCGCTGCGTCGATGCAGGCGGTCTTCAGGCCCAGCTGGGCCGCGCGGATGGCAGCGTGGTAACCGGCCGGGCCGGCACCGATGACGACGACGTCGAATTGTTCAGCCATTGAATTATTCCTTGATGCATTACCAGAACCCCTCCGCGCAGGCGCGGAGGGGCGGGAGGTGTCTTACAGGCCGAACAGCATGCGGCCCGGGTTTTCCAGCTGGTTCTTGATGTCCACCAGGAACTGCACCGAATCCTTGCCGTCGATGATGCGGTGGTCGTACGACAGCGCCAGGTACATCATCGGCGCGATCACGACCTGGCCGTTCTGGGCGATCGGACGCTCCTTGATGGCGTGCATGCCCAGGATGGCGCTCTGCGGCGGGTTGATGATCGGGGTCGACAGCAGCGAACCGAAGGTGCCGCCGTTGGTCACGGTGAAGGTGCCGCCCTGCAGTTCTTCCAGGCTCAGCTTGCCGTCACGGGCCTTCTTGGCGTAGTCGGCGATGGTCTTCTCGATGTCGGCGAACGACATGCGCTCGACGTTGCGCAGCACCGGCGTGACCAGGCCCTTCTCGGTCGACACGGCGATCGAGATGTCCGAGTAGCCGTGATAGATGATGTCGTCGCCGTCGATCGAGGCGTTGACCAGCGGGAAGCGCTGCAGGGCATTGGCCGCGGCCTTCACGAAGAAGCTCATGAAGCCCAGCTTGATGCCGTGTGCCTTGACGAACTCGTCCTGCAGTTCCTTGCGCGCCGCCGAGACCTTGGACAGGTCGACTTCGTTGAAGGTGGTCAGCATGGCGGTGGAGTTCTTCGACTCCATCAGGCGCTCGGCGATGCGCTTGCGGATGCGGGTCATCGGCACGCGTTCTTCCGGACGTGCGCCACCGGCCTTGCCGGCGCCGCCGTTGCGGGCGAAGTTGACGATGTCTTCCTTGGTCACCGCGCCGCGACGGCCGGTGCCGTCGACGTCGGCCGGGTTCACGCCTTCGGTGATGGCGGTGAAGCGGGCGCCCGGCGGCAGGGCGTCGGCGGCCGACTTGGCAGCCGGGGCCGGAGCGGCGGCTGCGGCCGGAGCAGCGGCGGCCGGGGCAGCGGCAGCCGCCGGAGCGGCTTCAGCAGCCGGAGCCGGGGCAGCAGCCACGGCGCCTTCTTCGATGATCGCCACGACCTGGCTGGAGGTCACGGTATCGCCTTCCTTGAACTTGATTTCCTTGAGCACGCCGTCGACCGGCGACGGCACTTCCAGGACGACCTTGTCGGTTTCCAGGTCAAGCAGGTTTTCGTCGCGCTTGACGGCGTCGCCCACCTTCTTGTGCCAGGTGGCGATGGTGCCGTCGGCGACGGATTCGGGCAGTACCGGGGCTTTGACTTCGGTGGCCATTGCGGGAGCTTCCTGGTTTGTCTTCTAAATAGGGGGAGGATTATTCAGCGAACGTGTCGTTGAACGGGTTGACCAGTGCGTCGGCGACCAGCTGCTGCTGTTCGCGGACGTGGTCAGCCATGTGACCGGCAGCCGGCGAAGCCGAACGTGCGCGACCGGCGTAGTGCAGGTTCTGGCCATCGGCCAGGCAGAACTGCAGGTGGTGGCGGATCTGGTACCACGCACCCTGGTTCTGCGGTTCTTCCTGCGTCCACACCACGTCGGTGGCCTTGCCGTACTTCTTCAGTTCGGCAGCCAGCAGTGCACGTGGGAACGGATACAGCTGCTCCACGCGGATGATCGCCACGTCGTCCTGGCCACGCTTGGTCTGGTCTTCCAGCAGGTCGTAGTAGACCTTGCCCGAGCACAGCACCACGCGCTTGACTTTCTTGGCGTCCGCGCTGGCGTCGCCGATCAGGTGCTGGAACTCGCCATTGGCCAGCTCGTCCAGGGTCGACACGGCCAGCTTGTGGCGCAGCAGTGACTTCGGCGACATCACCACCAGCGGCTTGCGGGTGGTCATGTGCAGCTGGCGACGCAGCATGTGGAAGGCCTGCGCCGGGGTCGACGGCACGACAACCAGCATGTTCTCCAGCGCGCACAGCTGCAGGAAGCGCTCCAGGCGCGCCGAGCTGTGTTCCGGGCCCTGCCCTTCATAGCCATGCGGCAGCAGCAGGGTCAGGCCGGAAATACGGCCCCACTTGGCTTCACCGGCGGCGATGAACTGGTCGATCACCACCTGGGCGCCGTTGGCGAAGTCGCCGAACTGGCCTTCCCAGATGCACAGCGTGTTCGGATCGGTGGTGGAGAAGCCGTACTCGTAGGCCATCACCGCTTCTTCGCTCAGCAGCGAATCGATGACGGTGGCCTTCTCCGGCGAATCCACCAGCTGCCGCAGCGGCATGTAGTAGTTGTCGGTCTTCTGGTCGTGCAGGATCGCGTGGCGGTGCGTGAACGTACCGCGGCCCACGTCCTGGCCGACCAGGCGCAGTGCATGGCCTTCATCGAGCAGGGTGGCGTAGGCCAGGTTCTCGGCAAAGCCCCAGTCGCCCGGGATCTCGCCGGCGGCCATCTTGCGGCGGTCGTCGTAGACCTTGGCCACGCGCGAGTGCAGCTGCACGTCTTCGGGAATGGTGTTGATCAGCTTGGCCAGCTCGACCAGCTTGTTCTTCTCGACCTTGGTCGAGATCGGATCGGACAGCTTGCCTTCCAGCAGCTTCGGCCAATCGACGAACAGCGGGCTGGTCGGCGGAGTCTTCTCGACCTTGGCCAGCTCGGTGGTCACTTCACCGGCGTCCAGCTTCTCGCGGTAGGCATCGACCATCGCCTTGCCGGCGCCGGCGGCGATCACGCCCGCCTTTTCCAACTGCTCGGCGTACATCTCGCGGGTGGTGGCGTGCTTGCGGATCACCTGGTACATCAGCGGCTGGGTGATCGCCGGTTCGTCGGCCTCGTTGTGGCCCCAGCGGCGGTAGCACATCAGGTCGATGACCACGTCCTTGGCGAACTTCTGGCGGAACTCGAAGGCCAGCTGCGCGGCGAACACCACCGCTTCCGGATCATCGCCGTTCACGTGCAGCACCGGGGCGGCGATCATCTTCGCCACGTCGGTGGCGTAGCGCGTGGAACGCGTATCCAGCGGGTTGGAGGTGGTGAAGCCGACCTGGTTGTTGACCACGATGTGCACGGTGCCGCCGACGGCGAAGCCGCGGGCCTGCGACATCTGGAACAGCTCCATGACCACGCCCTGGCCGGAGAAGGCCGCGTCGCCGTGGATCAGGATCGGCATGACCTGCTTGCGGGCGGTGTCCTTGCGGCGCTCCTGGCGCGAACGCACGGAACCGGCCACGACCGGGTCGGCGATTTCCAGGTGCGACGGGTTGAACGCCAGCGCCAGGTGCACCGGGCCGCCTTCGGTGGCGACGTCGGCCGAGAAGCCCATGTGGTACTTCACGTCACCGGCCGAGGCGTGCTCGTCGTGCTCGAACTTGCCTTCGAACTCGTCGAACAGCTTGCGCGGGTTCTTGCCCAAGGTGTTGACCAGCACGTTCAGGCGGCCGCGGTGGGCCATGCCGATCACCACGTCCTTGACGCCATCCTTGCCGGCGCTGCGGATGATGGTGTCCATCATCGGGATCAGCGAGTCGCCGCCTTCCAGCGAGAAGCGCTTCTGGCCGACGTACTTGGTGTGCAGGTAGCGCTCCAGGCCTTCAGCCGCGGTCAGGCGCTCCAGGGTGCGGCGCTGGGTGTCAGCGTCCAGCTGGTAGTTGCCACCGGCCGCTTCCAGCTTCTTGTAGATCCACTGGCGCTGCTCGACCTCGGAGATGTGCATGAACTCCGCACCGATCGAGCCGGTGTAGGTCGCCTTCAGGCGTGCAAGCAGGTCGCGCAGCTTCATGCGCGGCTGGCCGCCGACGCCGCCGGTGCTGAACTCGCTGTTGAGGTCGGCATCGGACAGGCTGTGGAACGGCAGGCCCAGGTCCGGGGTGTTGACCGGTGCGGCCAGCCCCAGCGGATCAAGGCGCGCGTCCAGGTGACCACGCGAGCGGTAGGCGGTGATCAGGCGACCGACATTGCGCTCACGCTCGTCGCCCGCACCGCTACCGGTGCCGGCTTTCAGCGCATCCTTGGCCGCGTCCGCGATGTGGGAGATGACAGCCGAGTGCGGGATGTCACCTGCTTCGCGGCCCTTGAAGCCGTCGAAGTAGGTTTTCCATTTGGGATCGACACTATCCGGGGAGACCAGGTACTGCTCGTACAGGTCCTCGACATAGGAGGCGTTGCCGCCGGCGAGTTGCGAAGATTGCGCAAACTGCTTCAGTTGATTGTCCACGATGGAGGGTGCTGATTCGCTTTGTGGGGTATGGCTTCAGAAGGACCCGGCACGAAGATGAATAGCCATGCACGGGCGCGTTCAAACAGCCAAATTGTACCCCCAACCGGACACGAAGGGGCACCACCAGAGGCATCGCGCGTCCCCCGGTGCCGCTTCCAGACAGGTTGGCGCGGTGGCCCGCGCTCAGATGCCGAGCGCGCGCAGTTCGCTGCAATCGCGCGAACGGTCCCAGACACGCTGCAATTGCTGCTCGAACGGCTGCGAACGTGCCGGCAGCGCGATGCCGGCCTCGCCGTCGAGGCGATGCCCGATCAGACGAAAGTAGAAGTCGCCCGCATCGTTGAGCAGGCAGGCCGAGGCCAACGCACGGTCGACCGGGTCGGTGACCTCGCGGAACTGGATCACGCTTGGCAGGCGCTGGGCCAACGCCAGCAGCGGTGCCCCGGCAGAGGCAACGGCAGCCGCATCGTGCACGATCACCCGCAGCTGCTTGTCGTGGCGGGCGGTGACGAAGCGGCGCAGGGCGGCCTGCACCGGCGGTGTGTCAAGCAGGCCGGGGTCCAGCTGGCGGCTGTGCAGCCACAGCTGGCGGCGGGCGCGGTGGATGATGGCGGTGGTGATCGCCACCGCCTCGGCGCGGCCGTCGATGGCGCTGGCCGCGCCCAGCCGGCGACGCATCTGCTGGTGGCCGATGCCGGCTTCCTCGAACACCTCGCCCTCGGGCAGGAAGCCCTGGCGGGCATAGAAGTCACGGGCGGGCAGCTGGGCGTGCAGGTGCAGTTCGGCCAGGCCGAGGCGGCGCCCGGCCTCGACCAGTGCCTCCAGCAGGGCCTCGCCGACCCCCTGGCTGCGATGGCTGGCCAGCACCGACATGCGGCCGATGCGGCCGTCCGGGGCCAGTCGGCCGGTGCCGACCGGCTGGTTGTCACTGTCCAGCGCCAGCACATGGGCACTGACCGGGTCCAGCGCATCGCGTTCCAGTTCGGCGGCGATGCCCTGTTCCTGCACGAACACGCGTTGGCGCACGTCGTGGATGGCGACGTGGGCGTCGGCGTGGCTGACCTGCTGGACCCGGATCATGGCGGCGGCTCAGACGCGGCCGGCGTCGCTGTCGTCTTCCTCGTCGTCCTCGAAGTTGACGATGACCTCGATGCCGTCGTCGTGCACGGTCACGGAGTGGACATCGTCGGACACCGCATCGGCGTCTATCGCATCCACGCGGTCACGGCCTTCGACCACTTCGCCGAGCACCACGGCGTCTTCGCCGTCGTCCTCGTCTTCGGCGTCATACACCTCGTTCGGATCGATCAACTGGAACACGCCACCAACCAGCAGCTGCTGGACCACCGCGCGGCCTTTGTCGGACAGGCCGCGATAGGCGGTGGCGTCGAGCTGCTCGGCACCGGCCAGGCGCTGTGCGTCCTTCACCGGCAACGCGAAGTCCTGGCCGCTGACATACAGGCTGGCGCCACGCTTGGCCCGGCGCCAGGCCAGTCGCGCCCACGGGTGGCGCTGCAGCAGCAGGCCCGAGGCCAGCGCCTGGGCCACTTCCTCCGGTGCCGGTGCGGCCTGGTGGGCCATCACTTCGCCCGCTGCACGGTAGGTGGTGATGAAGCGGCCGAACCAGTCGCCCAGCTTGTCCGGGTCGTTCATGCGGATGGCATTGAGCGCGGTGATCACCCGCGCCATCGCCACTGTGTCGATTTCGTTCGGGTCGGCCGGCACCTTCAGGTCGGCATCCTGGTAGCGGATGTTCTCGTCGGCATCGGCGATCAGGGTGTCCAGATAGTCGCTGATCAGCTCGGCCGAGGACGGCGCACGCATGCCGAACGAGAAGGTCAGGCAGGGGTCTTCGGCCACGCCGTGGTGCGGCACGTTCGGCGGCAGATACAGCATGTCGCCTGGTGCCAGCACCCAGTCGTGGGTCGGCTTGAACACCTTCAGCAGCTTCAGCTCCACGTCCGGGCGGAAGCCCAGCGGCGGCTGCTTGCCCTTGATCGATTCGCTGGCATCGATCTGCCAGCGGCGGTGGCCGTGGGCCTGCAGCAGGAATACGTCGTACTGGTCGACATGGGCGCCGACCGAGCCACCGGTAGCGGCGAAGCTGATCATCACGTCATCCATGCGCCAGCGCGGCAGGAAGCTGAAGTGCTCGATCAGGGCGCGCACGTCCGGGTCCCACTTGTCCACGTCCTGCACCAGCAGGGTCCAGTCGTGGTCGGGCAGGGCGGGGAACACGTCTTCCTGGAATGGGCCAGTGCGCACGCGCCAGCCGTCCTGGGCCTTGTCGTGCTCGATCAGGCGCGCCAGTACACCTTCCTCGCAGGCCAGCCCGGCCAGGTCTTCCGGCTGCACCGGGGTCTGGAAGTCCGGGAAGGCGTTACGGATCAGCAGCGGGCGCTTCTGCCAGAAATCGCGCAGGAAGGTGGCCGGCGCCATGCCCAGCGGCTGGCCGGGACGGGCGGTGACTTCGATGAGGGGGGCGGAGGACTTGCGGGCGGCCATGGGGGAATCCTTGCAGCGGAAAGCGGGAGGGGCGGCGCGGCGGGCCGCCAAGGTCTCCATTGTCCGACGTTCGTTGGGATTGCGCACGTGCGGTGGTTTGTCGCGGGGTGTCCGGCCAACGGCTGAGCCCCTCGTGGCGGGGGCTGGGTGGGTCGCTGAAAGCAAAAGCCGGGTTTGGCCGGGCGGGTGGGCTGCGCGGGGGACGCTGCAAGTACGTCCCTGTAAGCTTGGCCGCCGCATCCATGCGGCGGACACCCCCGCGCAGCCCACCCGCCCGGCCCCTGACAATTTCCTGCGCGGCCCGCCACGGAATGGAAGAGGAAAATCAAAGGCAAAAGCGGGTCGCGCGCTGCGCTTGCTCGTGTAGAGCCGAGCCCACGCTCGGCTTGCCGTTGCCATTGCGAAAGGCAGCCGAGCGTGGGCTCGGCTCTACAGCTATCCCAAGACAAAGAGGGACGCGGCGAAGCCGCGTCCCTCTCAAATTCCGTCCCGACAACCCAGTGCTCTTCGATCCGTCACCGGGAATCTGTCAGAGGCGGGTCGGGATGGGCCAGCGGGACCGTTGGCGCCATGGATGGCGCCATCGAGCCCCCAGGGACGGGTTCACGGCGTGTCCCGCTGGCCCATCCCGACCCGCCCAGCTAGCAGCAATCCAGAGCCGCTCTTGACGTTTATGTTGCTGTTGCCGTTGCCTGCCGCAGGCAGCGCCCGCGGCCGCCGCCGCAAAGGAAACCCCTTAGATCTTCTTCGCCAGCGATTCCGCCAGACCGGTGTAGCTGCCCGGGGTCATCTCCAGCAGGCGCTGCTTCGCATCCGTCGGCAGCTCCAGCCCCTGCACGAACGCACGCATCGACTCGGCGGTGATGCCCTGGCCACGGGTCAGCGCCTTCAGCTGCTCGTACGGATTCGGCAGGCCATGGCGGCGCATCACCGTCTGCACGGCTTCGGCCAGCACTTCCCAGGCCGCGTCCAGATCCGCGTCCAGGCGCTGCGGGTTCACTTCCAGCTTGCCCAGGCCCTTGGCCAGCGAATCCAGCGCCACCTGGCTGTGGCCGAACGCGGTGCCCAGTGCACGCAGCACGGTGGAATCGGTCAGGTCACGCTGCCAGCGGCTGATCGGCAGCTTCGCGCTGAAGTGCTCGAACAGCGCGTTGGCGATGCCGAAGTTGCCTTCCGCATTCTCGAAATCGATCGGGTTGACCTTGTGCGGCATCGTCGACGAGCCGACTTCGCCTTCCTTCAGGCGCTGCTTGAAGTAGCCCAGCGAAACGTAGCCCCAGATGTCACGGGCCAGGTCGATCAGGATGATGTTGGTGCGGCGTGCGGCATCGCCGATCTCGGCGATGTTGTCGTGCGGCTCGATCTGCGTGGTGTACGGGTTGAACACCAGGCCCAGGCCGGTCACGAAGCGCTCGGCGAAGGCCGGCCAGTCCACGTCCGGGTAGCTGGCCACGTGCGCGTTGTAGTTGCCTACTGCGCCGTTGATCTTGCCGGTCAGCTCGACGGCAGCGATCTGCCTGCGCTGGCGCTCCAGGCGCGCGACCACGTTGGCCAGTTCCTTGCCCAGGGTGGTCGGCGAGGCGGTCTGGCCGTGGGTGCGCGACAGCATCGGCTGGCCGGCCTGGGCGTGGGCCAGGCTGCGCAGGCTGTTGGCGATGCCGTCCAGGGTCGGCAGCAGCACCTCGCGGCGGGCCTGCTCCAGCATCAGGCCGTAGCTGAGGTTGTTGATGTCTTCGCTGGTGCAGGCGAAATGCACGAATTCCAGCGCCGGTGCCAGCTCGGTGTCGTCCTTCAGCTGTTCCTTGATAAAGTACTCCACCGCCTTGACGTCATGGTTGGTGGTGCGCTCGATTTCCTTCACGCGCGTGGCCTGGGCCGGGCTGAAGCTGGCGGCCAGGGCGCGCAGGCGGGCGACGGCGGCGTCGGAGAACGGGGCCAGCTCGACGATGCCCGGCTCGGCGGCCAGGGCCAGCAGCCACTCCACTTCGACCGTGATGCGGGCCTTGATCAGGCCGTACTCGGAGAAGATCGGGCGCAGGGCATCGACCTTGCCGGCATAGCGGCCATCGAGCGGGGACAGGGCGAGCAGGGCGGAATCGGACATGTCGGCAGGGCTGGGACGAGCGGCGGGGGCCATATTCTACGACGTGCCGGGCAGGCGTGCCCTGTAGAGCCGAGCCCACGCGCGGCTGCTCCGGGTAATCCAGCGCCCACGGGCCAGCCGAGCGTAGGTTCGGTTCTACAACACGGCCCTGCGGATGAAACGATCTGGCCCGCGCTCGTCATCCCACGCTGCGGGCAAGGGAGTATCGTTGGCGCAGCCGCCAGCCCGGGAAGCGACACCCTGCCAGCCGCCGCTTCCCTTTCCCCAACTGAAGTAGTGCGGAGTTGATGCAATGAGCAAAGCTGCAAGCAAGGGTTTCAGAATCGAACACGACAGCATGGGCGAGCTGCAGGTGCCTGTGGACGCCCTGTGGGGCGCCCAGACCCAGCGTGCCGTGCAGAACTTCCCGGTGTCGGGCCAGCGCATGCCGCGCGGTTTCATCCGAGCCCTGGGCCTGGTCAAGGGCGCCGCCGCGGGCGTCAACGCCGAGCTGGGCCACCTGCCGAAGAATGTGGCCAAGGCCATCCAGACCGCCGCCGCCGAAGTGGCTGCCGGCGACTGGGACGCGCACTTCCCGATCGACGTCTACCAGACCGGTTCGGGCACTTCCTCGAACATGAATGCCAACGAGGTCATCGCCACCCTGGCCAACCGTGCCGGCAAGGCCGGCAAGGCCGCTGTGCATCCCAATGACCACGTCAACCAGGGGCAGAGCTCCAACGACGTGATTCCAACCGCGCTGCGCGTGTCGGCGGTACTGGCGACGCATGAGCAGCTGCTGCCGGCGCTGGTGCACCTGCGCAAGACCCTGGACAAGAAGGGCCGCAGCCTGCGCAAGGTGGTCAAGACCGGCCGTACCCACCTGATGGATGCGATGCCGCTCACCTTCGAGCAGGAGTTCGGCGCATGGTCCGCACAGCTGGCCTCGGCGCAGGAGCGCATCGAAGACAGCCTGAAGCGCGTGCGTCGCCTGCCGCTGGGCGGCACCGCCATCGGCACCGGCATCAACGCCGACCCACGTTTTGGTGCACAAGTGGCTAAGGCGCTGAAGCAGCAGACCGGTGTCAAGTTCGACAGCGCCGAGAACAAGTTCGAAGGCCTGGCCGCGCAGGACGATGCAGTCGAGCTGTCCGGCCAGCTCAATGCGCTGGCCGTGGCGCTGATCAAGATCGCCAATGACCTTCGCTGGATGAACGCCGGTCCGCTGGCCGGGCTGGGCGAGATCGAACTGCCGGCACTGCAGCCGGGCAGCTCGATCATGCCGGGCAAGGTCAATCCGGTGATTCCGGAAGCGACCGTGATGGCCTGTGCGCAGGTCATCGGCCACCACACCGCGATCACCGTGGCTGGCCAGACCGGCAACTTCCAGCTCAACGTCACGCTGCCGCTGATCGCGGTGAACCTGCTCGATGGCATCGCCCTGCTCGCCAACGTGTCGACCCTGTTGGCGGACAGCGCGATCGCCGGGCTGAAGGTGCGTGAGGATCGCGTGGCCGAGGCGCTGGCGCGTAATCCGATCCTGGTCACCGCACTGAATCCGATCATCGGCTACGAGAAGGCTGCGGCGATTGCCAAGCGTGCCTACAAGGAACAGCGCCCGGTGCTGGACGTGGCACTGGAGGACAGCGGGTTGGCCGAAGCCGAGCTGCGTCGTCTGCTGGACCCGGCCGCGCTGACGGCCGGTGGCATCCAGGCCGGTGGCGGTGGCGGCGGTTGATCCGGATTCTGTAATCTGTAGAGCCGAGCCCATGCCCGGCTCTACAAAAGGAAACGCCGCCCTCGGGCGGCGTTTTTCTTCAGCGACGGTCGGCGACGATGTTGCCGAAGGTGTCGGTGTAATCCTTGAACTCGGGGATGCGCTGGATCAGGTCCGTCGGAATCACTTCCATGCCCTCTGGCGGCTGGATCTTCACCGGCTGCATGTTGGGATCGGCCGGTGCGGCCACCAGGGTGTTCTGGCGCAGCACCTGCAGCTTGCCGAACATGGTCTGCAGCATCTGCTTCTGTCCGTCGTCCAGCGGAATCTGGATCTCGTCCATCTTCATCGTGCCATCGGCGAGGATGATGATGTTCGGTGCCGGCGGGCGACGCACGGTGACCATGCCTTCGCTGACGGAAATCTTGGGCTTGCCGCGCTCGGCACGGTGGTTGCGGTATTCCTGGTCACAGCCGACCAGGCCGAGGCAGAGCAGGGCGGTCAGCAGCAGAAACAGCTTCTTCATGACATTCGGTTCGGGGGCGTCCGGGGCCGCCATTGTAAGCCGGACGGCGCACTACGGCCGGCAGCCGGACGCCGCTGCCGACCGGGTGCGCTGATCTGTCACAGGCCTAGCGCTGGACCACGGTGTCCTTGCCGCAGTCGTCCACGTCGCCCTGGTCCATGGTCGCGTAGGGCTTGAACGCCGGCAGTTCGCGTGCGAGCGCCTGCTGGCTGGCCAGCATCGCCGGAAGGCGGTCGCAGATGCGCTTGGCCTGGGCTTCGATCTTCTCGGCTTCGGCATTGATGCGCTTTTCGACACCTTCGCTGTCGCCGCTGAAAATGCCCTTCAGCGCTTCGCCGGCCGCGCTGGCACCCAGTTTGGCGCCTGCCAGGCCGACATCCATGCCGTCCATCGCGATGGCGACCACGTGGCCGCGGTAGTCCTGCAGATGGCGGCGCTGGATATCGTTGGCAGCGATCTCCTTGCCCGCGATCAGCAGGCGGCCATCCGGGGTGATCTCCGCACGCGGCTGCTTGTCCGCCGAGATCTTGATGTTGCCTTGGGCGATATCCTTGCGGGCATCGTCCATGGCGTTTCTGACGGTCTCGCCAACGCCACCTGTGGCTTCGGCGACGCTTTTGCCGACAGTCTTGTCGGGCGCGGACGACGTGCCGCCGCAGGCGATCAGCGGCAGGGACAGCAGCACAGCGGGCAACAGGCGCAACAGGTTCATGGTGTTCCCCTGATAGTGTCTGGAAGAGGGTTACTTGCTGCGCGGCAGAGTGACCCGCCCGCTGACGTTGCGATGATCGACGTCACCGCTGCCGCTGTGATCGACGGTCAGGGTGCCGCGCACGCCGTCGACGTGGATGTCGCCCGAGCCGTGGCTGCGGACGTGCACATTGCCGCCGATGTCGGCCAGGTCGACGCCGCCGGAGCCGACCACGCCCACTTCAACGTTGCCCTGCACGCGCTTGAACTCGATGTCACCCGAGCCCACCGTGTCCAGCCGCGCGTTGCCACGTACATCGGTGATCTTCAGGTCACCGGAGCCGACGGTACCGGTGCTGGCGTCGCCGCTGATGTTGCGTACGGTGACGTCGCCGGAACCCAGCGACAGCAGATTCAAGGAACTGCCGCCATCGATGTTGAGGTCGCCGGAACCCACTGCAGCGTGGATGCTGCCGCGGGTGCCGCGGGCCACCGCGTCACCTGAGCCGACGTCCACGCTGAGGGACTGTGCGTTTTCCACGCTGGCATCGCCCGAGCCGACCTTGAACTGCAGCGGCAGGTTGTCCGGCACGCTGCCGCGGATATCCAGCCAGGCGTAGCTGTTGCCCAGACTGATGCCACTTTGGCGGCCGTCGCGGCGCAGGCTCACCACCAGCTTGTCGCCCACCTTGCGCTGGTCCAGTACCAGCTGGTCCAGCCATTCCTGGCTGGACGCGCAGGCGCGGCCGTCCAGCTGGCCGCCGCCAGCGCTGGCGACCACCTTCAGGTCATGCTGGTTGACCTCGAACACCACCGTCTTGGCACCGGCCACGTCCAGCTTCAGCGCGCGGGCAGCAGTGAACTTGCAGTTCGGAGCATCGGCGGCCAGCGCCGACAACGGCAACAGCAACAACGCAGAACAGGCGAGCAGGGAACGCATGGGTAATGCCTCCGGATGGATGGGATCAGATCTCGCCGGCGCGCTTGCGCAGGCGGATGGCAAGGAAGATGAACACTGCACCGACGACGGCGCCGATCCACAGTTCCGGCATCGCCAGCGACTTCAGCTGCGAGGCGGGGGACATCAGACTGACGACCGACTCGAGATCGCGGCGCGAGCCCTCATCGGCGCTTAGGCGGTACACCAGGTCGGTGCCCGGCACGGCGCCCAGCAGCAGGCGCCCGACGATGTTCTGCCAGAACCAGCCCGTGGTCAGGCCGATCAGCGGCATCACCTTGGTGGTGCTGATGATGACGCCGGCAAACAGCGGCAGCATCACCGCCCACAGGAACGGCTTGCTCCTGGCCCATGCCGAGCACAGCAGCAGCCAGCCGGCGGTGGGCAGGGCCCACAGGGCATAGACCGGAATCCAGGCCAGGTGCCCAGCGGCAAGGGTCAGCGGGCTGGCCGGGCCCCAGATCAGGGTCATCGGGCTGCCACCGTGCAGCAGCGCGACGGCACTGATGATCAGCATGAAACCGAACATGGTGAGGATGCCAGCGATCACCGCGATCAACGGTGCCACGATCAGTGCGCTGATCACCTTGGACAGCACGGTCTGCGTGTCCGACAGCGGCAACGACTTCCAGAACAGGATGCTGCGGTCGCGGCGATCGTCGTACAGGGCGCCCAGGCAGTAGAAGAACACCACGAAGGCCAGCACCAGGAACGGCCAGGCCGAGCTGAGCACCAGGGTCAGGTCGAGGCCGTTGCCGAGGTCGGCCAGGTCCTTGGTGCTGATGTCGCGGGTCAGCAGGGCCAGGTCCAGGCCGTTGATGTTCACGTCTTCGCCATCGATGTGCAGGCCGCCATCACGCGCGGCCCGATGCAGAGCGAACAGGCCAAAGGCGATGCCGACGGTGCTCATCACCAGCGAGATCAGGCCGGCGATCAGCGGTGCATACAGGAAACCGCCACGGTTCTCCCAGTACTCGCGCTTGAGCAGCCAGCGCAGGGTGCCCATCGGGCTGACGGGGTGGTTGACGGCATTCATGCGTAGGTCCCCTTCATGATGGCGACGAACAGATCGGCCAGGCCCGGGCTGCGGGTCTCGCCAAGGGTGGAGAGCTGGGTGCGCGGCACGCCATCGAACAGCATCACGGTCTTGCCGAACGCCAGGCTGCGCTCGTCGATCGGCTTCAGGGCGCGGGCGGTGTCCAGCTGGTCGGCATTGACCAGCAGCTCGGTGTAGCGCTGGCCGACGTCGTCCATTTCCGCGTCGAGCACGATGCGGCCGTCGCGGATGAACATCACGTCGCTGAGGATGTGCTCGATCTCCTCCACCTGGTGGGTGGTGACGATGATGGTCTTCTGTTCGTCGAAGTAGTCTTCCAGCAGGCGCTGGTAGAACTCCTTGCGGTACAGGATGTCCAGGCCCAGGGTCGGTTCGTCCAGCACCAGGATGCGGGCATCGATGGCCATCACCAGCGCCAGGTGCAGCTGCACGATCATGCCCTTGGACAGTTCGCGCACGCGCTGCTTCGGTTGCAGCTTGGTATTGGCCAGGAAGCGCTCGCAGCGGGCCCGGTCGAAGCGCGGGTGCACGCCGGCGACGAAGTCGATCGCCTCGCGGACCTTCAGCCAGCGCGGCAGTACGGCGACGTCGGCGATGAAGCAGATGTCGTTCATCAGTTCGTCGCGGTGCAGTCGCGGGTCGCGGCCGAGCACGCTCAGTTCACCCTCCACCGAGGTCAGGCCCAGAAGGGCCTTCAGCGCGGTGGTCTTGCCGGCGCCATTGGGCCCGATCAGGCCGACGATACGCCCGCTTGGAATGCTGAAACTGGCATTGTCGAGGGCGACCGTGGTCTTGTAGGCCTTGCGCAGGCCTCGGGCGGTGATGACCGACTCACTTGCAGTGCTATTCATCAGACTTTCCCCTGGGGCAGCAATTCGTCGAGGCTCAGGCCCAGGCGCTGGATGCGCTCCAGAACCGCGGGCCATTCTTCGTTGAGGAAACGGTCGCGCTCGCTGCTGCGCAGCTGCGTGGCCGCCTGCTCGGTCATGAACATGCCCAGGCCGCGGCGCTTCTCGACCAGGCCTTCGTCGGCCAGTTCCTGGTAAGCGCGCGAAACGGTGATGGGATTGAGTTGATAGTCGGCGGCCACCTGGCGCACCGAAGGCAGGGCATCGCCCGGCTTGAGGATTCCGTCGAGCATCATGGCGATCACGCGCTCCTTCAACTGACGGTAGATGGGAGCGCCGTCGCTCCACTGGATGTCGCTCATATTCAGCTCCGTGGGGTCAGCGGCTGGGCGAACGAGAAATACGGCATGGACAGCGCGCTGTGCAGCCGACGCGGGGGAGGGGGGGAGGAGGGGGCGTTCCCTGCCGGGGAGAGCGTTGCGTCCTGCGTACTTTCAGCAGCGGCAGAAGCAGGGGCGGTGGGCGTGGCCCACCAGGCCAGCACGAGCAGGGTCGAAACAGCGACGGCCGCGGGCGCGGTGAGGTTGCGACGGATCCGGACGTTCATGGCTTCCCCCTGTCTCAGGTGACTGGTGTTGTATGCAACTATAACACCGGCACGCCTACGTGCAACCCCTTGCCGCCCCCAACTGATGGCAGGGGTGGTCAGATTGCTGAAATATCCCTTTATTTGATTGATTTAAAAGGGAAATAAAACTGCCGCAGGGGTCTTCCCGGGGCCGCCTTCCATTCAGTGATGTCCATGCTATGTCATCGCTGCGCCATCGATGGCGCCCGGGCAGCGCATCCGCCACGCAGCGCAAAGCCCGTGTGGGCCTGTGCCATCAGGGGTGCCGGAGCCCGGTGCTATAGTTCGGCCGATTCCCGGCCAGCGCTGGCCGGGCCTTGTGAATGGCTACCGCGGACCGCCTCTGATGCCCCTGCCGACCGTTTCCCCGTGCCGCCTGCGCGGCCTGTCCCTGCTGGCCCTGATGGTGGCCGGTGCCGCCGGTTCCGCCAGTGCGCTGGCGGCCGACCTGCTCGATCTGGAATACCGGCCGTTGGCCAGCAAGCAGCAGG
Organism: Stenotrophomonas sp. YJH_SMC_101-4; assembly: GCF_059370395.1. Classification (NCBI taxonomy): domain Bacteria; kingdom Pseudomonadati; phylum Pseudomonadota; class Gammaproteobacteria; order Lysobacterales; family Lysobacteraceae; genus Stenotrophomonas; species Stenotrophomonas sp. YJH_SMC_101-4. The sequence goes on from NZ_JCAFTP010000001.1 coordinate 289,055, forward strand.
TGAATCTGCAGCAGCGCTATCACGGGCAGGTGCTGCTGGTGGTCAACACCGCCAGCAAGTGTGGCTACACGCCGCAGTACGAAGGGCTGGAGGCGCTGCAGAAGCGCTATGCCGGCCGCGGTTTCGCGGTGCTGGGCTTCCCTTCCAATGACTTCAAGGGCCAGGAACCGGGTGACGAGAAGCAGATCCAGGACTTCTGCACCCTGACCTATGGCGTCAAGTTCCCGATGTTCGAGAAGGTGCATGTGGTCGGTACCCAGGCCACGCCGCTGTACCAGCGCTTGACCGCAGCGACCGGCGTTGCGCCGGCCTGGAACTTCCACAAATACCTCGTGGGCCGCGATGGCAAGGTCATTGCCCAGTTCGCCAGCAAGGTGACGCCGGACGATCCGCAGCTGACCGCGGCCATCGACAAGGCGCTGGCGGCAGCCGCCACGCATTGATATCCGGCACGCATGCCTCGACATCGACGGCATGCGTGCGACAATGCTTCTTTTCGCGCCGACGTCGGCGCCCAGACACTTCCAGGAATGCAGCGAATGAAGATGGGAATGCGCGGCGCCGCGGCGTCGGTTCTGATTCTGGCGATGGGCACTTCGGGTGTCGCTCTGTCGCAACAACCGGCTGCCCCCGCAGCCGCCAAGGAGACCGCAACCTTGAATTCCCCCAAGCAGAAGCTCGGCTATGCCATCGGCCTGGACGTGGCCAAGTCGTTCACCCCGATCGCCGAAGAGATCGATGTGGCCGCCCTGCGCACCGCCGTTGAGCGCTCGTTCGAGGGCCTGCAGCCGCAGATCACCCAGGAACAGGCCAAGGCCACCGATGCCGCCCTGCGCCAGGTCGTGATGGCCCGCAGTGGCCAGCAGGTGCCGGGCGTGGCACCGGGTTCGCAGCCGCCGAAGGTCGACCGCGTCAAGGTGTCGCAGATGATCGGCTCCTACTCGGTGGGCCCGTCGCTGGCGCAGCTGAAGGACGATATCGATGTCGCCTCGCTGTTTGACGCGATCAGCACCGGCCTGACCAAGGGCCAGCCGAAGATGACGGAAGCTGACGCGACCGCCACCATCCAGGCCTTCATGGGTGCCAAGCAGGCTGAAATGCAGGCCAAGGCCGCCCAGGCTGCGCAGACCAACCGCACGGAAGGCAACGCATTCCTGGCCAAGAACAAGACCCAGCCGGGCGTGGTGACCACCTCGTCGGGCCTGCAGTACCAGGTGATCCGCCCGGGTAGCGGCGAGCGTCCTCTGCCGAGCAGCAAGGTGCGCGTGAACTACGAAGGCAAGCTGCTCAACGGCACCGTGTTCGACAGTTCCTACGGCCGCCAGCCGGCCGAGTTCGGCCTGGACCAGGTGATCAAGGGCTGGACCGAAGGCGTCGCGCTGATGCCGGTCGGTTCGAAGTACCGCTTCTGGATCCCGGGCGAACTGGCCTACGGCGAGAACGGCACCCCGGGCGGCCCGATCGGCCCGAACGCGACGCTGACGTTCGACGTCGAGCTGCTGGGCGTTCTGCCGTAAGTCATTCAGGAGCGAATACGGATATGCGCGTTGCGATTTTTGGTACAGGTTACGTTGGACTGGTGACCGGTACCTGCCTGGCCGACGCAGGCCACCAGGTGGTCTGCGTGGACATCGATCAGGCCAAGGTCGATGGCCTCAACCAGGGCATCATCCCGATCTATGAGCCGGGCCTTGAGCCGATGGTGAAGGCCAACCATGCCGCCTCGCGGCTGGCGTTCACCACCGATGCGGCGGCCGCCATCAAGCATGGCCAGGTGGTGTTCATCGCCGTTGGCACGCCCCCGGACGAGGATGGCAGCGCCGATCTGCAGTACGTGCTGGCCGTGGCCCGCACCATCGGCCGGCACATGAGCGTGCCGACCGTGGTGGTCAACAAGTCGACGGTGCCGGTCGGCACCGCTGACAAGGTGCGTGCAGCCATCGCTGAAGAGCTGGCCGCGCGGGGCGCGGACATCGCCTTCGACGTGGTGTCCAACCCGGAATTCCTGAAGGAAGGCGACGCAGTCGCCGACTGCATGCGCCCGGACCGCATCATCATCGGTGCGACCAGCGAGGAGTCGGTGGCGGTGATGCGTCGCCTGTACGCGCCGTTCAACCGCAACCACGACCGTGTGGTGGAAATGGACGTGCGCTCGGCCGAGCTGACCAAGTACGCCGCCAACGCGATGCTGGCGACCAAGATTTCGTTCATGAATGAAATCGCCAACATCGCTGAACGCGTGGGTGCCGACGTCGAGCAGGTCCGCCAGGGCATCGGCTCGGACCCGCGCATCGGCTGGCACTTCATCTATCCGGGCGCCGGCTACGGTGGCTCGTGCTTCCCGAAGGACGTGCAGGCACTGGCCCGTACCGCCCAGCAGTATGGCCTGGAGCCGAAGCTGCTCAATGCGGTTGAAGCGGTCAACGATGCCCAGAAGGGCCACCTGTTCGCGCTCATCCAGCGCCATTACGACAAGGGCGAGGACGAAGGCGTGCGCGGCAAGACGTTCGCCGTATGGGGCCTGGCCTTCAAGCCGAACACCGACGACATGCGTGAGGCCTCCAGCCGTCGCCTGCTGGCCCAGCTCTGGGAAGGCGGTGCCACGGTGCGTGCCTACGACCCGGAAGCGATGCATGAATCGCAGCGCATCTTCGGTGAGCGCGACGACCTCACGTTCTGCAGCACGGCAGGCGAAGCACTGCAGGGCGCCGATGCACTGGTGGTGGTCACCGAGTGGAAGCAGTTCCGCAGCCCCGACTTCCAGAAGCTGCGCGAGCAGTTGAAGGACGCAGTGGTGTTCGACGGCCGCAACCTGTATGAGCCGGGCGAAGTGGAAGCTGCAGGTCTTGCGTACTACGGCATTGGCCGGGGGCGCTCGTTGCATGTCTGATATGCCCACTGAACGCGAGCAGGCGCTGGAAGCGCGCCTGGTCGAGCTGGAAATGCGCGTGTCCTTCCAGGAACAGGCGCTGGCCGAACTGAGCGATGCGCTGGCTGATGCCCGCATGCAGGGCATGCGCAACGCCGATGTGCTGCGCGTGCTGCTGGAAGACCTGGGCAAGGTCCGCAACGCACTGAATTCTTCTGATCCGGCGAGCGAACCGCCGCCGCCGCACTACTGATCCGAATCCTATGAGCGATACCCTCCGCGACCAGCTGATGGGCCTGGGCTTCAAGCCCGCGCCCAAGCCCGAGCGCAAGAATGATGGCCCCCGTCGTGATGGCCGCCCGCAGGGCAAGGGTGGCAACGGCAATGGAAAGCCGCAGGGCGCAGGCAAGGGCGAACACAAGCCCGGCGAGCGTCGCGGGCACGGTCATGGTGGCGCGGGCAAGCCCGGCGGGCATGCGCGCGGTGGCCAGGGACAGCAGGGCCCGCGCAAGCCGCGCAGCGCCGAAGAGATGGACCTGGCCAAGGCCTATGCCATCCGCGCGCAGCGGGAGAAGGAAGAGCGCATCGAGACCGAGCGCCTGAAGCAGGAAGAAGCACGCGTTCGCCGCGAGGCGAAGGCCAAGCTGGAAGAACTGCTGAAGGACAAGAGCCTCAACGCCGAGGCGGCGGACATCGCCCGCCACTTCCCGTATGGCGGCAAGATCAAGCGCATCTACGTGACCGCCGAACAGCTGACCGCGCTCAATGCCGGTGAGCTGGGCGTGGTGCAGCTCAATGGCCGCTACCTGCTGGTGACTGCCGAGGTGCTGGCACAGTCCGAAGCGGTGTTCGCCGCCTCGGTGGCGCTGAAGGTCGATCCGGATGCGCCGGCCGAGGAAGATCCGTACGCGGACCCGCAGTACCAGGTGCCGGACGACCTGATCTGGTAACTACACCTGCTGCACGATGAAAACGCCGGGCATTGCCCGGCGTTTTCGTTACCGGGCGCGCGCAATGCTGCGGCGTGCACGGATCAACGGCAGGCTCAGTGCGAAGAAGCACAGCAATGCGCCGACCAGGGCAAACCCGCTCCCCGCCAGGAATGCGGTGCGGCCATCGTCGATCTTCCACAGTTGGCCGGCAATGAGTGCGCCCAGCACGCCGCCGACACCGGACGAGAAACCGTACAGCAGGCCCTGGCCATGGCCGTTGAGGCGGCCCGGGAAATAGGTCGCCAGCATCTGCATGGCTGCGGCGAAGAAAGCAGCAAAGCCGAGCGCATGCGCGGTCTGGGCCAGCAGCATCACCGGCAGGTTCTCCGGGAACAGCGCGGTGACCGCCCAGCGCAGGCAGGAACTGACCAGCGCGATCAGCAGCATCCAGCTGGCGTCGTAGCGACGGAAGAAACGGCCGATGGTGAAGAACACGCCGACCTCGAACACCACGCCGATGGTCCACAGCAGGCCGAGCGTGGATGTGCGGTAGCCGTGATGGTCCATGTAGACCGAGAAGAACGTGTAGTACGGTCCGAACGAAAGCTGCTCCATGAAGGCAGCGAGGAAGAACGCGAGTACCGGAGGGCGGCGCACGATCTGCCAGAAGCCGCTGGCGTCGCCTTCGGTCCGGCCGATGCCGCGCGCGTAGTGATTGCTGAAGGCGGAAGCGACCAGCAGGACGAACAGCGGCAGCATCATCCACGGCAGCAGCCCGGCGCGGCTGGAGGTGCCGTCACCTTCGATCAGCCAGCCGAACAGGGTCACGATGGCGATGAAGCCCAGTGAGCCCCAGACCCGGATCAGGCCGTAGCGATGGCTGTCGCTGCCGAGATGGGTGAGGGTGATCGACTCGAACTGTGGCATTACCGCGTTGTAGAAGAAGCAGAACACCACCATTGCCGGATACATCCACGGCTGCGGCAGAGGAAGCAGGAACGCGGCGAAGCTGATCAGGGTCAGCAGGCAGCCGATACGCAGCAGGCGGATCGGCCGTGGCGAGGCCGCCGCCAGCGAGGTCCAGGTGCTGGGCGCAACCACGCGCGTTGCATACCACAGGCCCATCATCACGCTGATCGCGGTCACGCTCATGCCGCGCGCAGTGAGGAACAGGCTCCAGTACGGGGTGAACGCACCGAGCGCTGCGTAGTAGAACAGGTAGAAGCTGGAGAGGCGGGCAACGGGAACGGTCATCGCGGGAATAATGCACGGTAGCGCCGGGCCATGCCCGGCGGACGGGAGATGACGCCGGGCATGGCCCGGCGCTACAGCCTCATTCGGGATCGTAGTCGAGATTGGAGGCCAGCCAGCGTTCGGCCTGGGCGCGGTCCACGCCCTTGCGCCGGGCATAGTCGGTGACCTGTTCGCGGCTGAGCCGTCCGACAACGAAGTACTGGCTCTGCGGATGGCTGAAGTAGTAGCCGGAGACAGCGGCCGTGGGCAACATCGCGAAGCTCTCGGTCAGTTCCATGCCAGCGTTCTTCTCAGCCTGCAGCAGATCGAACAGGCAGCGCTTTTCGCTGTGCTCCGGGCAGGCGGGATAGCCCGGCGCGGGGCGGATACCGCGATACTGCTCGTCGATCAGTGCCTCGTTGTCCAGCGTCTCGGCGTGGTCGTAGCCCCAGAATTCCGTGCGTACGCGCTGGTGCAGCCGCTCGGCCAACGCTTCGGCGAAGCGGTCGGCGAGGGCCTTGAGCAGGATCGCGTTGTAATCGTCATGGTCGGCCTCGAAGCGCGCCACGTGGGCGTCGATGCCGATGCCGGCGGTCACCGCGAAGGCGCCGATCCAGTCCTGCTGGCCACTGTCGGCCGGCGCGATGAAATCGGCCAGGCAGAAATCGGGGCGCTCGGCCGGCTTGTCCACCTGCTGGCGCAGGAAGTGCAGCGTGGTCTCGCCCTGCGGGTGCTGCACGCGCACGTCGTCGCCGACGCTGTTGGCCGGCCACAGGCCGAACACGGCCTTGGCGGTCAGCCACTTTTCGCCGACGATGCGCTCGAGCATCGCGCGGGCATCCTTGTACAGATCGCTGGCCTGAGTGCCGACGATCTCGTCGGTGAGGATGGCCGGGAACTTGCCGGCCAGCTCCCAGGCCTGGAAGAACGGCGTCCAGTCGATGTAGTCGACCAGTTCGGCCAGCGGGTAGTCGTCGAATACGTGCAGGCCGGGCTGGTTCGGTGCCGGCGGCGTGTAGCTGTCCCATCCTCCCTGGAATTTCTGCCCGCGTGCATGTTCCAGCGTGACCAGGCGCTTGGCATCGCCGCGATTGCGGTGGCGCGCGCGGATCTCGGCATAGTCGGCCTCGTTGGCGGCAACGAAGGCTTCACGCAGGTCACGCGAGATCAGCGACTGGGCCACGCCGACCGCGCGCGAGGCATCTTTCACCCACACCGTGGGCGCCTTGTAATGCGGGTCGATCTTCAGCGCGGTATGCGCACGCGAGGTAGTGGCGCCACCGATCAGCAGCGGCAGCTCGAAGCCCTGGCGCTGCATCTCGCGGGCGACGTGGCTCATCTCCTCCAGCGACGGAGTGATCAGTCCGGACAGGCCGATCAGGTCGGCGTTGTGTTCGCGCGCGGCATCGAGGATCTTCTGTGCCGGCACCATCACGCCAAGGTCGACTACTTCAAAGTTGTTGCAGGCCAGGACCACGCCGACGATGTTCTTGCCGATGTCATGCACATCGCCCTTCACCGTGGCCATGATGATCTTGCCGTTGCTCTTGGCGGTGTCGCCGCTGCGCGCCTTTTCCGCTTCGATGTACGGCAGCAGGTAGGCCACCGCCTTCTTCATCACGCGCGCGGACTTCACCACCTGCGGCAGGAACATCTTCCCGGCGCCGAACAGGTCGCCGACCACGTTCATGCCGTCCATCAGCGGGCCTTCGATCACATCCAGTGGGCGGCTGGAGGCCTGTCGGGCCAGTTCGGTGTCCTCTTCCACATAGGCGTCCAGGCCATGCACCAGCGCGTGCGCCAGGCGCTGCGCCACCGGCTTCTCGCGCCAGGCCAGGTCCTCGGTCTTCGCCGCGCCCTTCTTGCCCTTGTAGCGCTCGGCGATTTCCAGCAGGCGCTCAGTGGCGTCGCTGCGGCGGTTGAGGATCACGTCCTCCACGCGCTCGCGCAGTTCCGGCTCCAGCTCGTCGTAGATCGGCATGGCGCCGGCGTTGACGATGCCCATGTCCATGCCGGCGGCGATGGCGTGGTACAGGAACACCGAGTGGATGGCCTGGCGTACCGTTTCGTTGCCACGGAACGAGAACGACACGTTGGAGACACCGCCGGACACATGGCAGTGCGGCAGCGTCTGCTTGATGATGCGGGTGGCTTCGATGAAGTCCACTGCATAGTTGTCGTGCTCTTCGATGCCGGTGGCGACGGCGAAGATGTTCGGGTCGAAGATGATGTCCTGCGGCGGGAAACCGATCTCGTCGACGAGGATGCGGTAGGCGCGGGTGCATATCTCGACCTTGCGCGCGCAGGTATCGGCCTGCCCGCTTTCATCGAAGGCCATCACCACCGCGGCGGCGCCATAGCGCAGGACCTTGCGTGCGTGTTCGCGGAACAGTGCCTCGCCTTCCTTCAGCGAGATCGAGTTGACCACGCTCTTGCCCTGCAGGCATTTCAGGCCGGCCTCGATCACGCTCCACTTGGAGGAGTCGACCATCACCGGGATACGCGCGATGTCCGGCTCGGACATGATCAGGTTGAGGTAGCGGGTCATCGCCGCTTCCGAATCGATCAGGCCCTCGTCCATGTTGACGTCGAGGATCTGCGCGCCGCTGGCCACCTGCTGGCGGGCCACGTCCACCGCTTCTTCGTAGCGGCCTTCCTTGACCAGCTTGCGGAACTGCGCGCTGCCGGTGACGTTGGTGCGTTCGCCGACGTTGATGAACAGCAGATCCGGGGTAATGACCAGCGGTTCCAGCCCGGACAGGCGGGTGTAGGGCGAGGTGCTCATGCGGCCTGCTGCTCCTGGGAACCGGGCAGGGCGCGCGGCGGCAGCCCGGCCACGGCCTCGGCAATTGCACGGATATGGTCCGGGGTGGAACCGCAGCAGCCGCCGACCAGGTTCAGCAGGCCATCTTCGGCGAAGCCTCGCAGGGTACTGGCCATGTCCTCCGGCGTTTCGTCGTACTCGCCGAAGGCATTGGGCAGGCCGGCATTGGGGTGTGCGCTGACATAACAGCCGGCGACCTGTGCAAGGGTTTCCACGTGCGGGCGCATGGCATCGGCGCCCAGCGCGCAGTTCAGTCCGATCGACAGCGGTCGTGCATGCGCCAGCGAGGCATGGAAGGCTTCCGCTGTCTGCCCGGACAGGGTGCGTCCGGACGCGTCGGTGATGGTGCCGGAGATCATCACCGGCAAGCGCGCGCCACGCGCATCAAAAGCCTCTTCCAGCGCATACAGCGCCGCCTTGGCGTTGAGCGTGTCGAAGATGGTCTCGACCATGAGGGTGTCGGCACCGCCGTCGATCAGGCCCTCGATCGCTTCGCGATAGGTGTCGCGCAGCTCGTCGAAGCTGGTGTTGCGGAAGCCCGGATCGTTGACGTCGGGACTGATCGAGGCGGTGCGGCTGGTGGGGCCGATCACCCCGATCACGAAGCGGGGCTTGCCCGGCGTGGTCGCAGCCACTGCATCACAGCAGGTTCGCGCAACCGCGGCACCGGCCTTGTTCAATTCGTACACCAGGTGTTCGAGGTGGTAGTCGGCCTGGCTGACCGACGTGGCGTTGAAGGTGTTGGTCTCGACCAGATCCGCGCCCGCTTCCAGGTAGGCGGTGTGGATGTCGGCGACGATCTGTGGCCGGGTCAGCAGCAGCAGATCGTTGTTGCCCTTCAGGTCATGGCCTTCCGGTGTTGCGCGATCGCAGCCGGGGCCATGCAGATGGTCGTAGCCATCGGCGAAGCGCTCGCCACGGTAATCGTCTTCCTGCAGGCCATGGCGCTGGATCATCGTACCCATCGCGCCGTCGATGATCAGGATCCGCTCGCGCAGGGCGTCGAGCAGGGCGTTGGCACGATCAGGATGCAACCAGGGCAGGGCAGGCATGGCGGTCTCGGCTCAGGGCTTGTTGGCGATCAGTGAAATCACTTCGAAGTGCGGCGGACGCTTTTCGCGGGTAACCGTCTCCAGGCTGGACACCTGCAGGCCGGCCTTGTCGACGAACCTGCGCAGTTCCTTGTCACTGAAACCGAGGTTGACGTGGCCGTAAGCCTCCACTGCTGCCTTGTGCTCGTGGCGGGCGAGGCTGCACAGCAGCAGGCGGCCACCGGGGCGCAGCACGCGTGCGGCTTCGGTCACCGCCTGCGCCGGTTTGCTGGCGTAGGTCAGCGCATGCATCAGCACCACCAGGTCGAAGCTGCCGTCCTTGAACGGCAGGGCATGCATGTCGCCCTCGCGCACTTCCACATTGGGCAGGCGGCGCAGGCGCTCGCTGGCGGCGGCGACCACGCGTGCGCTGGTGTCGATACAGATGTAGCGCTTGGCATGCGGGGCGACGAGTTCGGCCAGCACGCCATCACCGGAGGCAATGTCCAGCACGTCGCCGGTTTCCAGCAGTGGCAGCGCGGTGCGCGCAAGGGCCTCCCAGGTCCGGCCTGGAGAATAGTGGCGCTCCATGTCGCCGGCCACGCTGTCGGCCCAGTTCTGGTCGGAGGCGCGGTGGGCCAGCACGGCGGCGACGCGTTCGGCGTCCTGGCGAAGCAGCGGGTCGTCGCTTCCATTGCTCAAGGCATGCCACAATGCACGCTGCGCCGGGTCCAGCTGGGCCTCGTCGAAGCGGTAATAGGCCGACACGCCGGCACGGCGGTCGCGAACCAGGCCGGCTTCCTTCAGGCGCGCCAGATGGGTGGACACCCGCGGCTGTGCCAGCCGGGTGATCGCCGACAGTTCGGCCACGGTCAGTTCCTCCTGCTCCAGCAGCGCCAGCAGGCGCACGCGGGTCGCATCGGCGAACACCTTCAGGCGGGTCGACCAGTCTTCAAGATCCATAAATATCTACCTATCGCGATATAGAGATATATTCGCTGAGAAGGCCTGCCGCGGTCAAGTCGCTGGCGTACGGACGCCGCCGGCCCCGGTACAATCGGGGCACCTGGGCACGCCGTGCGCGGCCCATAACATCATGTACCCGGGAGGGTGTTGTGGATTTCAGCTTTACTGAAGAGCAGTTGATGTTGCAGGACGTGGCGCGGCGGATCGCGCAGGAGAAGATCGCTCCGAGCGCGGAGCACCATGACCGTACCGGCGAGTTCCCGCTGGACAACATCCGCCTGCTCGGCGAGAACGGCCTGATGGGCATCGAAGTGCCGACCGAATACGGCGGCGCGGGCATGGACCCGGTTGCGTACGTGCTGGCAATGGTGGAGGTCGCTGCCGCCGACGCTGCCCACTCGACCATCATGTCGGTCAACAACTCGCTGTTCTGCAATGGCATCCTCACTCACGGTACCGAAGCGCAGAAGCAGACCTACGTGCGTGCGATCGCCGAGGGCGAGGCCATCGGCGCGTTTGCGCTGACCGAGCCGCAGTCCGGTTCGGACGCCACGGCCATGCGCTGCCGCGCCGTGAAGCAGGCCGACGGCACCTTCATCATCAACGGCAAGAAGAGCTGGATCACCTCCGGCCCGGTGGCCAAGTACATCGTGCTGTTCGCGATGAGCGAGCCGGACAAGGGCGCGCGCGGCATCACTGCCTTCCTCATCGATACCGACAAGGCGGGCTTCGGTCGCGGCAAGACCGAACCGAAGCTGGGCATCCGTGCCTCGGCCACCTGCGAGATCGAGTTCAACGATTACGTGGCGCAGGCTGAGGATGTGCTGGGCCAGGAAGGCGAGGGCTTCAAGATCGCCATGAGTGTGCTCGATGCCGGCCGCATCGGTATCGCCTCGCAGGCCATCGGCATCGCCCGCGCCGCCTATGAAGCGACCCTGGAATACGTGAAGGAGCGCAAGGCGTTCGGCGCGGCCATCGGCACCTTCCAGATGACCCAGGCCAAGATTGCCGACATGAAGTGCAAGCTGGACGCAGCACTGCTGCTGACCCTGCGCGCGGCGTGGGTGAAGGGCCAGGGCAAGCGCTTCAGCACGGAAGCGGCGGTGGCCAAGCTGACCGCTTCGGAAGCCGCGATGTGGATCACCCACCAGGCGGTGCAGATCCATGGCGGCATGGGTTATTCGAAGGAAATGCCGCTGGAGCGCTACTTCCGTGATGCCAAGATCACCGAGATCTACGAAGGCACCTCGGAAATCCAGCGCCTGGTGATCGCCCGCAACGAGACCGGACTGCGCTGAGTGGAAAGGGCCGCGCCGCTGCAACGGCGGCGCGGCCGGTAGATCCACGCCATGCGTGGATCTACACGGTCTTCTTGGCCGGGCGATACCCGATCTGTTCCAATGCAGGTCGTTTATTACGCGGTCTGCAAAGATGATCTATCGAGGTTGGGGATTCATGACGCTGGTGACGCCGATCGCAGCCATCCTGCTGCTGGCGTACTTCTTCCCGCATGAAGGCTCCAAGGGCAACACTCCACTGCCCCAGGTGCTGCTGGGTGCAGGCATCGGCGCAGCGGTGAACGTACTGCTGGGCCTGTGGCTCAATCGTCTGCCCCGGCAGAAGGGCGAGGCCGCACCCCATCACTTCTTCTTCCTGCCGATGCAATGGCCTGCGCTGGCTCTCGTGGTGGTGTGCGTGGTGATTGCGCTGCTGCGCTGAGACGTGGCCCGAACGGCGCCAACCAAGGTTGGCGGCTACCGGGCATGCCGCAGCTCTGGTGATTGCCAGCCGTCGGGCATGTCGTTGCCTTGGTAGATGCCAACCTTGGTTGGGATGCATTCAAAAGCAGAAAAAAGGCCCCGGATCGCTCCGGGGCCTTTCTCGTTTCAGCTCACCACCGGATCAACGATCCGGGCGGTGTGCAGCATCCGCATCACGCTGGCGTTCCATGAACTCCTTGGACGGTTCATCCAGCTTGTCGCCCAGCATGCGGCGCACGACCACGAAGAACACCGGGATCATCAACAGGCCGAGCAGGGTGGCGAACAGCATGCCGCCGATCACGCCGGTACCGATGGCGTGGCGGGAGTTGGCGCCGGCGCCGGTGGAGATCGCCATCGGGATCACGCCCATGATGAACGCGAACGAGGTCATCAGGATCGGTCGGAAACGCAGGCGTGCCGCCTCGATGGTGGCATCACGCAGGGTCTTGCCAGCTGCGCGCTGCTCCACCGCGAACTCGACGATCAGGATCGCGTTCTTCGCCGCCAGGCCGATCACGGTGATCAGGCCGATCTTGAAGAACAGGTCGTTCGGCAGGCCACGCAGCATGGACAGGCCGAGGGCGCCGAGCACGCCCAGCGGCACTACCAGCAGCACCGCCACCGGGATCGACCAGCTTTCATACAACGCGGCCAGGCACAGGAACACCACTACGATCGACAGCACCAGCAGCAGCGTCGCCGCGTTGCCGGCCAGGATTTCCTGGTAGGACATGCCGGACCAGTCGTAGCCGAAGCCGGCCGGCAGATCGTCGTTGACGATGCCTTCCATGGTCTGCATTGCCTCACCCGAGCTGGTGCCCGGTGCCTGCGAGCCGACGATGTTGATCGCCGAGTAGCCGTTGTAGCGGCTCAGCGACGGCGGTGCCGACACCCATTCGGACTTGACCACCGTGTTGAGCGGGATCATCGCGTTGGTGCCATCGGCATTGGTGGTCAGGCTGGACGGGCTGTAGAAACTCTTCAACGACTCCTGGCCGGTGCGGTACGGGCCATCAGCCTGCATGGTCACGCGCTTGATGCGGCCTTCGTAGAAGAAGTCGTTGACGTACACCGGGGCCAGCATCAGCTGGATGGTGCTGTACACGTCCGACACCGACATGCCCATCGACTGCGCCTGCACGCGATCCACGTGCAGCTGCAGCTGCGGCGCGTTTTCCAGGCCGTTCGGGCGCACACCGACCAGGTGGTCCGGTTTCTGCGCGGCCTGGCCGAGCAGGATGTTGCGGGCCTGGGTCAGCTGCTCGTAACCGGCACCGCTACGGTCCTGCAGCCACATGTCGAAGCCACCGAACTGGCCAAGGCCCTGCACGGTGGGCAGGTTGACCACGAAGATCTGCGCTTCCTTGATGCCATAGAACGCGCCGTTCATGTTCTGGATGAACTCCGGCGCGGTGAACTTGCGTTCCTCCCACGGCTTCAGGCGGATGAAGCCCATGCCCACGTTCTCGCCGGAACCGACGAAGCTGAAACCGGCCACCTGCAGCATGCCTTCATAGCCATCCTGCTTTTCCAGGATGCCACGCATCTGCGCGAACACTTCGTTGGTCTGGCCCTTGGTCGAGCCCGGCGGCAGCTGCACGATCGCCAGCGCATATCCCTGGTCTTCTTCCGGCAGGAAGCTGCCCGGCATGCGGGTGAACAGGAAACCGCACAGAGCGGTCAGCACCACGAACAGGATCATCCAGCGCGGCGCATGGCGCACCGCCGAGGTGATGTGGCCCACGTAGGTGTGGCTGATCTTGTCGTAGTACTTGTTGAAGGTGCGGTAGATGATGTTCGGGTTGTCGTTGTGCGTCGGCTTGAGGAAAGTCGCGCACAGCGCCGGGGTGAAGCCCAGGGCCAGGAACGCCGAGAACGCCATCGAGATGGCGATGGTCAGGGCGAACTGCTTGTAGATCTCACCGGCGGCGCCGCCCTGCAGGGCGGACGGGATGAACACCGCAGCCAGCACGACGGTGATCGCCACCACCGCGCCGGTGATCTGGGTCATCGCCTTCTGCGTGGCCGGCTTCGGCGCCAGGCCTTCCTCGGTCATGATGCGTTCGACGTTCTCGATCACCACGATCGCGTCATCGACCACGATGCCGATCGCCAGCACCATCGCGAACAGGGTCAGCTGGTTGATCGTGAAGCCGATCATCCACATGCCCAGGAAGGTACCGAGCAGGGCCACCGGGATGACCAGGGTCGGGATCAGGGTGGCGCGGAAGTTCTGCAGGAAGATCAGCATCACCAGGAACACCAGGAACACCGCCTCGAACAGCGTCTTGACCACTTCCTGGATCGAGATCTTGACGAAGGTGGTGCTGTCGTACGGCGAGAACCAGGTGACGCCGGCCGGGAAGCTGGGCTGCAGTTCGTCCATCTTGGCGCGCACCGCATCGGCCACGTTCAGGGCATTGGCGCCCGGCAGCAGCTGGATGGCGAAGGCGCCGGTCGGCTTGCCGTTGTACTGGGTGTCGAAGCCGTAGTTGTTGGCACCGAAGGCAACGCGGGCGATGTCCTTCAGCAGCACGCGCGAACCGTCAGCATTGGCGCGCAGGATGATGTTCTCGAACTCCTGCGGCGAACTGAAGCGGCCTTCGGCCGAGACCGTGGCGGTGAAGTGCTGGCCTTCCGGCGACGGGTCCGAACCCAGCGCACCGGCGGCGAACTGCACGTTCTGCGCGCGCACCGCCGCCAGCACCTGGCTGGCCGACAGGCCATAACCCTGCATCTTTTCCGGGTTCAGCCAGATGTTCATGGCGTACTCGGAACCGAACTGCTGCGTGCTGCCGACGCCGGGGATACGCGAGACCTGGTCGAGCACACGCGAACCGACGATGTCGTTCAGGGCGTCACGGTTGATGGCGGGGGTATCGGACTGCAGCGCCACCACCATCAGGAAGCCGGCGTTGGCCTTGGCCACCACCACGCCCTGCTGGGTGACTTCCGAGGGCAGGCGTGGCGTGGCCAGCGAGACCTTGTTCTGCACCTGCACCTGGGCGATGTCCGGATCGGTACCGGTCTCGAAGGTCAGGGTGATCTGTGCACGGCCGTTGGAGGCGGACGAGGAGCTGAAGTACAGCAGGTGATCGATACCGGTCAGCTGCTGCTCGATCACCTGGGTGACCGACTTCTCCGTGGTGTCGGCACTGGCACCCGGGTAGGTGGCCGAGACGGTGACCTGCGGCGGGGCGATGTTGGGATAGGACTCCACGCCCAGGTTGAGGATCGCGATCACGCCGCTGAGCGAGATCAGGATCGCAACCACCCAGGCGAAGACTGGATGTTCGATGAAAAATTTAGGCATGACGGAAGGTTCCCGTTACTGCTTGTTCGAATCGGTGGCTGCCGGCTTGGCCGCATCGGCCTGCTCGGGCTTGGCCGCGTCGGCCGGTGCCTTGCCTGCGGCCGGTGCCGCGCCCGCCGGAGCGGCGCCGCCTGCGGCAGGCTTGCCGTTGGCGTCCTGCCCCGGGGTCCACGGCTTGGCGACTGCCGGTGCGCCTTCCTTGACCTTCTGCACGCCGGCCACGATCACCTTGTCACCGGCGGCCAGGCCGTCGCTGACCAGCCAGTTGCCGTTCTGCGCACCGTCGGTCTTCACGTTCTTGCGGATGACCTTGCCGTCGGCACCGACCACCATCACGTAGCCGCCGGTGGTGTCACGCAGCAGTGCCTGCTGCGGCACCAGGTAGGCGTTGTTGCGCTCGCCCAGGTTGGCCTGGAAGCTGACGAAGGCACCCGGCAGCAGGATCTGCTGCGGGTTCGGCAGCAGCGCACGCAGCGACACCGCGCCGGTGGCCGGGTCGACCGTGGTCGAAGAGAAGTCCAGCGTGCCCGGCTCGCTGTAAGTGGTGCCGTCGGCCAGCTTGACGTTGACCGTGGCCTTGCCGTCACCCGACAGCGCCAGCGCGCCCTTGGCCTGCTGCGCACGCAGCTGGGTCAGCTCATCCACGCTCAGCGAGAAGTTCACGTACAGCGGGTCGAGCTGGTCGACGGTGGTCAGCAGGGTCACATCGCCCTGGCCGACCAGTGCGCCCTCGGTGACCTGCTGCTTGTTGGCCACGCCACTGATCGGTGCGGTCACTTCGGTATAGCCCAGGCTGATGCGTGAGGAGGTCACCGCCGCTTCGGCCTGCTTGACCGCGGCCAGCGCGGTGCGTTCGGCCGATTCGGCGTTGTCCAGGTCGGACTTGGAGACGAACTGCTGCGGCGCCAGCGAACGGGCGCGGTCGGCGGCCACCTTGGCATTGGCGTAGGTGGCGCGGGCCGAAGCCAGCTGGGCCTCGGAGGCGTTGAGCGAGGCACGCAGCGGCGCCGGGTCGATCAGGAACAGGGGTTGCCCCTGCTTGACCTGGGAGCCTTCCTGGTAGACGCGCTTGAGCAGTACGCCCGGCACGCGCGCACGCACGTCGGCGCTGCGGAACGGCGACAGGCGGCCGACCAGCTCACGCTGCAGCGGCAGGGTCTGCGGCTTGGCGTCGATCACGCCCACCTCCGGCGGCGGGGGCGTCTGCTGTTCCGGCTTCTTGCAGGCAGCCAGCGCGACAGCAACGGCGCACGTCAAGGCAAGGGTGCGGAGTGGGGCGGTCATCAGGAGGAACTCCGGGGTTGGTTTGAAGACGGGGCCGGCGACGGCCGAGGCGCGAAGGCGCGCAGGAAGCTGTCGACGGAGAACTCTGCCCAGCGCCGACGCAGCTGCGCGTCATCACGATGGGGGGTATGGAAGCGCTGTTTGTCGAAATCCTGACCGGCGATCATGCTCAGCAGCAGTTCGGCCATGAAGTGCGGGTCGTCATGCCGGAGCTGGCCTCGCATGCAAACGGTTTCAATCCATTCAGCAAGATGAAGCGTCAGCGCGCCGGCACCATGCCGGTACAGCGTACGCGCCTCTTCGGGAAACTGGGATGCATCGGCGGCGATCAGCCGACAGGCCTGGCCCACGTGCGGTTGGTTGAAGTGCTCCAGAAAGTCGGTGGCGAACTGGAGCAGGCTGGCACGCAGGTCGTCAGTGCGGAGTGCACGAACCATGGCGCCGGTGGCGTGGCCCACGTGGCGCTGCATCACCCGGCGCAGCAGTTCCTGCTTGCTGCCGTAACGCGAGTACAGGGTCTGCTTGGAGCAGCCGGCGTGCTGGGCCACCGCATCCATGCTCATCTGCATGCCCTGCTGGGCCAGCAGCTCGCGCACGGCATCGAACACGCGCTCATCGCGTGCGTCGAGGGCAACGGGGAGGTAGGCCGGATTCACGCGGTGGACTATACCGTCCAGTTCAGGATTGTGGAATCGAATCGGTGTCGCCGCGTGTGTCTTCCGGTAACACGCTTTGCCGATCCTGTCGGCAGTGCTGAAGCGGGCGCCAGCACCATACCGGTGCGAACTGAATAGGCGTCTAAACCGCAGCAAACCCGAATCTGGTTATTCCGTCCTGCAGCAAGGCCTTTTCGTGCGGTAGGGCTACAATTTCATTTTCCCAACTGAGCAAGCGCATCGCTCTGCCATGAAACCGCAAAAAACCGCAGCCAAGACCGTGAAAAACAAGACCAAACCAGCAGAAGCGGAGGTCGCAGTGACCGCTGGTTTCTCCCTGGAGCCGGTGTACACGGCCTTGCGCAAGCGCTACCCCGCGGCCGCACAGGCCGAAGCAGTGGCATTTGCCACTGACTTCTACAAGCGCATGGAGTCGGACGAGTTCCCGCACCACAGCGCTGAAGAGTGGGCCGCTCTCGCGGCTGAGACGCTGGAATTCGCCCGTGCCCGCAAGGCCGGCAAGGCCAACGTCCGCGTGTTCAATCCGACCGCGAAGGGCAACGGTTGGGAGTCGCCGCACACCGTGCTGCAGATCGTCAACGACGACATGCCGTTCCTGGTCGACACCGTCACCATGTCGCTGGCCGAACAGGGCGTGGGTGTCCACGTGCTGGGCCACCCGGTGCTGCGTTTTACCCGCGACAAGGCCGGCAAGCTGGTCAAGGTCGGCGAAGGCGATGCCGAGTCGGTGATGCTGCTGGAGATCGACCGCCAGCCGGCCGACGCCATGGCCGCCATCGAACAGGCCATCAACAAGGCGCTGGACGAAGTGCGTGCGATCGTGCGCGACTGGCAGCCGATGAAGGACAAGGCGCTGGCACTGGCCGACGACCTGGGCAGCCGCCAGCTGCCGGTCGACGACGCGTCGCGCAAGGAAGCACAGGAGTTCCTGCGCTGGGCCGCCGACAACCACTTCACCTTCTTCGGCTACCGCGAGTACCGCGTCGAGAAGCAGGGCAAGGAAGACGTGCTGGCGCCGCTGAACGACACCGGCCTGGGCCTGATGCGCGGCAAGGACAAGTCCGCCGCCCGTCCGGTCAAGACCCTGGCCGCGCAGGGCCTGAACACCACGTCCGGGCTGAAGGACGCGCTGATCCTGACCAAGACCAATGCCCGTTCGCGCGTGCACCGCGCCGGTTACATGGACTACATCGGCGTGCTGGAGTTCGACGCCAAGGGCAAGATCATCGGCGAGCAGCGCTTCCTCGGCCTGTTCACCTCCAGCGCCTATAACCGTCGCCCGTGGGAAATCCCGCTGGTGCGCCAGCGCCACGAGCACGTGATGAAGCAGTCGGGCCTGGCCCCGGCCAGCCACAGCGGCAAGGCCCTGCGCCACATCCTGGAAACCCTGCCGCGCGAAGAACTGTTCCAGTCCAGCGAGGACGAACTGTTCCGCACCGCGATGGGCGTGCTGGGCCTGCAGGAGCGCGTGCGCAGCCGCCTGTTCCTGCGCCGCGACAAGTACAGCCGTTTCATTTCCGCGCTGGTCTACCTGCCGCGCGAGCGCTTCAACACCGACGTGCGCCTGCGCATCGAAGCGATGCTGAAGGAAGCGCTGCACGGCGAGTACGTGGACAGCTCGGTGGTGCTGGGCGAATCGCCGCTGGCCCAGGTGCACCTGATCGTGCGCCCGAAGCCGGGTGAAATGCTCGACGTCGATACCGCCGAACTGGAGCAGAAGCTGGCCCAGGTGCTGCGCAACTGGCAGGACGACCTGCGCGAAGCGCTGGTGTCCCGCCATGGCGAGACCGAAGGCCTGCGCATCGCCGCCCGCATCGGCAAGGCGTTGCCGGCCGGCTACATCGAAGACAACAGCACCGCGGTTGCCGCCAACGATGTCAGCCAGCTCGACGCCCTGACCGGCCCGGACGACCTGCGCCTGAGCCTGCAGGCCGTGCCGCGTGAAAGCGGCGACGGCCTGCGCCTGAAGCTGTATCGCCAGCTGGACGACATTCCGCTGTCGGATGCGCTGCCGATGATGGAAAACATGGGCCTGCGCGTGATCGCCGAGCGTCCGTACCGCCTGTCGGTCGACAACGCGCCGGTGTACGTGCAGGACTTCGAGGTCGAATCGACCGCCGGCGCGATCGATGCCGCCAGCGTCGATGAAGCCTTC
This sequence comes from Stenotrophomonas sp. YJH_SMC_101-4, assembly GCF_059370395.1. Classification (NCBI taxonomy): domain Bacteria; kingdom Pseudomonadati; phylum Pseudomonadota; class Gammaproteobacteria; order Lysobacterales; family Lysobacteraceae; genus Stenotrophomonas; species Stenotrophomonas sp. YJH_SMC_101-4. The sequence continues at coordinate 308,102 of NZ_JCAFTP010000001.1, forward strand.
GGCGAGACCTTCGCCCGCGTCTGGCACGGCGATGCCGAGAACGATGGCTTCAACCGCCTGGTGCTGGCTGCCGGCCTGCATTGGCGCCAGGTCGCCATGCTGCGTGGCTACTGCAAGTACCTGCTGCAGACCGGCGTGCCGTTCTCGCAGGCCTACGTGGAAGGCACCTTCGCGCGCTACCCGCTGCTGGCCCGCCTGCTGGTCGAGCTGTTCGAAGCGCGCTTCGATCCGGCCACCGGCCACGAGAGCAAGGACGACATCGCTGCCGGCCAGGCCCAGCTGAAGGCCCACTTCGATGTGCTGGCTGCTGGCGACGACGCCACCCTGAAGGTGCTCAAGACCGTGGTCGACGCCCGCAAGGGTGACCGCGACGCACAGATGCAGGCTGCGCGCGATGCGCTGCTGAAGCTGATGGACCGCGTGTCCAGCCTGGACGAGGACCGCATCCTGCGCTCGTTCATGGATGTGATCGACGCGACCCTGCGTACCAGCTACTACCAGACCGATGCCAACGGCCAGCACGGCCATGTCATCAGCTTCAAGTTCGATTCCGCGCTGGTGCCGGACCTGCCGAAGCCGCGCCCGTACCGCGAAATCTTCGTCTACGGCCCGCGCGTGGAAGGTACCCACCTGCGCTTCGGCGCCGTGGCCCGTGGTGGCCTGCGCTGGTCGGATCGTCGCGAAGACTTCCGTACCGAAGTGCTGGGCCTGGTCAAGGCGCAGATGGTCAAGAACACCGTCATCGTGCCGGTCGGCGCGAAGGGTGGCTTCTTCGCCAAGATGCCGCCGGTGAATGGCGATCGCGATGCGATCTTCGCCAACGGCGTGGCCTGCTACAAGCTGTTCATCCAGGGCCTGCTGGACATCACCGACAACATCGTCAACAACAAGATCGTGCCGCCGGTGGATGTCGTGCGCCACGACATGGACGATCCGTACCTGGTGGTGGCCGCCGACAAGGGCACCGCGACCTTCTCCGACATCGCCAACGGCCTGGCCATCGCGCACGGCTTCTGGATGGGCGATGCGTTCGCCTCCGGTGGTTCGGTCGGTTACGACCACAAGGGCATGGGCATCACCGCACGTGGTGCGTGGGAGTCGGTCAAGCGCCACTTCCGTGCGCTGGGCCGTGACAGCCAGAGCCAGGACTTCACCGCGGTCGGCGTCGGCGACATGTCCGGCGACGTGTTCGGCAACGGCATGCTGCTGTCGCGCCACATCCGCCTGGTCGCCGCGTTCGACCACCGCCACATCTTCCTGGACCCGAACCCGGATGCGGCCACCACGTTCGTCGAACGTGAGCGCCTGTTCACCGTGCCGCGTTCGAGCTGGGCGGACTACGACGCCAAGCTGATCAGCAAGGGCGGCGGCGTCTATCCGCGCAGCCTGAAGTCGATCGAGATCACCCCGCAGGTGCGCGAAGCGCTGGGCCTGGACGACAACGTCAAGGCGCTGTCGCCGAACGATCTGATGAGCGCGATCCTGAAGGCACCGGTCGACCTGCTGTGGAACGGCGGCATCGGTACCTACGTGAAGGCTGCCAGCGAGCAGCACAGCGATGTCGGCGACCGCGCCAACAACGCGCTGCGCGTGAATGGTGGCGAGCTGCGCTGCAAGGTAGTGGGCGAGGGCGGCAACCTGGGCATGACCCAGCTGGGCCGCATCGAAGCCGCGCAGGCCGGCGTGCTGCTCAACACCGACTTCATCGACAACTCGGCCGGTGTCGACACCTCCGACCACGAAGTCAACATCAAGATCCTGCTCAACGATGTGGTGCGGGCCAAGAAGCTGACCGTCGAGCAGCGCAACAAGCTGCTGGCCTCGATGACCGATGAAGTCGCAGAGCTGGTGCTCAACGACAACTACCGCCAGAACCAGGCGCTGAGCCTGATGGAGCGGATGGCGGTCAAGCGCCTGGGTTCCAAGCAGCACTTCATCCGTACCCTGGAACAGCAGGGGCTGCTCGACCGCCAGATCGAGTTCCTGCCGTCCGACGCCGAGCTGTCCCAGCGCAAGGCACGTGGCCAGGGCCTGACCCGTCCGGAACTGTCGGTGCTGCTGTCCTACTCCAAGCTGGTGGCGTTCGCCCAGCTGCTGGATTCGGACATCCCGGAAGATCCGTACCTGTCCAAGGAACTGCAGCGCTACTTCCCGACCCCGCTGCAGAAGAAGTACGCCGACGCGATGGAGCGTCACCGCCTGAAGCGCGAAATCATCGCCACGGCCGTGACCAACCAGACCATCAACCGCATGGGCGCTACCTTCCTGATGCGCATGCAGGAAGACACCGGCCGTTCCATCGCCGAGGTCGCCAAGGCCTACACCATCAGCCGCGAAACGCTGGATGCACGCGCGCTGTGGGCGCAGATCGATGCCCTCGACGGCAAGGTGCCGGAGTCGGTGCAGATCGATGCGCTGGAAGTGATCTGGAAGCTGCAGCGCTCGTTCGTGCGCTGGCTGCTGTCGCGCCCGGGTGCGATGCCGGGCATCACCGAAGCGGTCAACCGCTACCAGGGTCCGTTCAACGACATCCGCGTTGCTTCGGGTGTGCTGCCGGATTCGCAGCGTCCGACCTACGAAGCCCTGGTGGCCGAGTGGAAGGAAAAGGGCCTGCCGTCCGCGCTGGCGCAGCAGCTGGCCGAACTGCACTTCCTGGAGCCGGCGTTCGACATCATCGAACTGGCCCGCACCCGCAAGCTGAAGCCGGTGGACGTGTCCAAGGTCCACTTCCGCCTGGGCGATGCCCTGCAGCTGCCGTGGCTGTTCGAGCAGGTCGACGCGCTGGAGGTCAACGGTCGTTGGCACGCCGTGGCACGTGGCGTGCTGCGTGACGAACTGGCGGCCAACCACCGCAACCTGGCCGGCCAGGTGCTGGGCACCAAGGGCAGCAGCGCGGAGGCCAAGGTCGCAGCCTGGATGGGCCGTGACGACAACAGCCTGCGCTTCACCCTGGCGATGCTGGCCGAACTGGCCGAGCAGAAGACCCTGGACTACCCGACCGTTTCGGTCGCAGTCCAGCGCCTGGGCCAGCTGGCCGCGCATGGTGCGTAAGTGATGTAACGCCGGGCGCTGCCCGGCATGCGTGAAACACAGCGGCCCCGCGAAAGCGGGGCCGTTCTGTTTTTGCCTGTCTATTCTGCGATCACTGACCCGACGCCGGCCGTCGACCTGTCAGGTGGATGACCGGCCCGTCCGCCGGGACCGTGAGCGCCATGGATGGCGCGACCGAGCCCCCAGGGATGGGTTTACGGCGTGTCCCGGCGGACGGGCCGGTCATCCGCCCAGCGGAGTCCAACCTCCGGCGCTCGGTTATGCTCTCCCTCATGCCTTCCCCCCGGATCCACCGATGAGCGACACCCCCCGCATCGCTTTCCTGGCCAGCACCACCGAACCTGCGCAGATGGCTCGCGCGGCGATGATTTCGCGTTATGGCGATCACACGCCGGAGCAGGCCGACGTACTGTGCCCGCTGGGTGGCGACGGCTTCATGCTGCAGACCCTGCACCGGCACGGGCACCTGGGCAAGCCGGTGTTCGGCATGAAGCTGGGCACGGTCGGTTTCCTGATGAACCAGTACCGTGGCGACGATGACGTGCAGGCCCGCATTGCGCGCGCCGAACCGGCCAACCTGCGCCCGCTGGAAATGGTCGCGCTGACCGAATCGGGCACCAGTACCGGTTCGCTGGCCTACAACGATGTCTCGCTGCTGCGGCAGACCCGGCAAGCCGCGCATATCGGCATCGACCTGAACGGCCAGGAGCGCGTGGCTGAACTGATCGGCGACGGCGTGCTGGTGGCCACCCCGGCCGGCAGCACCGCCTATAACTATTCCGCGCATGGCCCGGTGCTGCCGCTGGGCTCGCACACCATCGCGCTGACGCCGTTGGCGCCCTATCGCCCACGGCGCTGGCGCGGCGCGATCCTGAAGGCGGATACCGAAGTGCGCTTCCGCGTGCTTGATCCGTACAAGCGTCCGGTCAGCGTGACCGCCGATTCGCACGAGACCCGCGACGTGGTCGAGGTGACCATCCGCGAGTCGAAGGACCGCCGCGTGACCCTGCTGTTCGACCCGGAGCACAATCTGGAAGACCGGATCCTGAGCGAACAGTTCGTTTTTTGAGGACAATAGGCGGCCGGCCTTGCCGACCGCTTGAAGGACCCCCACCGATGGGCGACAACTCCCCCCGTTTGCTGACCGTCGCGGTGACCTCGCGCGCGCTGTTCGACCTCGAGGAAAGCCACGCGTTGTTCGAGAGCGATGGCGTGGCGGCCTATGCCGAGTTCCAGCGTCAGCACGAAGACGACATCCTCGGCCCGGGTGTGGCGTTCCCGGTGGTGCGCAAGCTGCTGGCACTGAACCAGGGCGCCAGTCCAGAGAACCCGCGGGTCGAGGTGATCCTGCTGTCGCGGAACTCGGCCGATACCGGCCTGCGCATTTTCAACTCGATCCAGCACTACGGCCTTGGCATCATCCGCGCGACGTTCACCGCCGGCGAGCCGACCTGGCCCTACGTGAAGCCGTTCGGCACCGACCTGTTCCTGTCGGCCAACCCGGAATCAGTGCGCAGCGCGCTGCGCCATGGCATCGCTGCGGCCACCATCCTGCCCAAGCCGCCCGGCGAAACCGCCGCGGCGGCAGCCGATCAGATCGACATCACCCGCCCGGCCGGGCAGCTGCGCATCGCCTTCGACGGTGATGCGGTGATCTTCGGTGATGAGAGCGAGCGCATTTCGCGCGAGCAGGGCGTGGAAGCGTTTGGCCGCCACGAGCGCGAACGTGCCCGGGAACCGCTCAGTGGCGGCCCGTTCCGCGGCTTCCTGTCGGCCCTGCATACGCTGCAGGAAGTCTTCCCGGCCGGCGAAAGCGCACCGATCCGCACCGCATTGGTGACCGCACGCTCGGCACCGGCGCACGAGCGGGTGATCCGCACCCTGCGCGAGTGGGGCGTGCGCCTGGACGAGGCGCTGTTCCTCGGCGGCCGCCACAAGGGCCCGTTCCTGCAGGCGTTCGGCGCCGACATCTTCTTCGATGATTCGCAGCACAACATCGACAGCGCCCGCGAGCACGTGGCCGCCGGCCACGTACCGCACGGCGTCGCCAACGAAGGCTGAGTAGGTGCCAACCTTGGTTGGCACTGCCTTGGATCCATGCCCACCAAGGTGGGCATCTACCGGTCAATGCGTGACCGACATCCCCAGCTGCAGGTCGACCACCTTCCAGCGCAGGCCCTGCGGCTCCAGCACGACCTTCATCGGCGCCTGGCCGGGGCCGCGATCGACATCGATCACGAAGCGGTCCAGCGCTTCGAAATGATGCTCGGCATGCTTCAGCGGTCGCGCCGGCTCGGTCGGGCCGAAGGCATCGCCGCCCTGCAGTTCATTGCGGCCGCGCTTCCACAGCACGTGGCCCTGCAGCATCGCGCCGATACCGGTCGGGGTCACCATGGTGTCCACCGCGGCACCGCCTAGCTGGTCGCCCAACCCATACAGCAGGGCACCGAAGGGACTGGCCGCCACATCCGGGCCGGCCTGGCGCACCAGGTAGTCGTTGAGCTGCGCCCGCAGGCTGCTGCGCACGCGCGGGAAATCCACGTAGCGCTCCAGGCGCGCGGTGTCGCGCTGTTCAATGGCCTGGGACAGCCCGCGCACGGTCATGTAGGGGCCACCGAACCACCAGGCGGCCAAGGCCAGGACCAGCAGCACAACGAGTACAGTGAGTTTCTTCATGCCGCACAGACTGCCGCAACCGCAGCGGCATGGGGTGAAGACTCAATGACTGGGTGATCCGCGCCCATCACCGAAGGCGTTCACCAGCTGCTGGCGTTCGGCTGCGGTCAGTGCCTCAAGCCGCGTCGCCAGCACTTCGTCCAGGCTGACGGTGCGGGTGGTGCCGAGGATGCCGCTGGCCACGCCGGGATGGCCCAGGGCGTAGGCAAACGCGGTCTGGGCGGGGCGCTGGCTGCGGATGGTAGCGATGGCGTGGCGCATCCGGCGTGCACTGTGCATCAGTGCGCGGCTGCTTGGCTTGAGCCAGGCTCTGGCCAGGTACCAGGCGTCGGCCGGGCGCGGCAGGCGGGCGCGTGACGGCAGCAGATGGCCCTGCGCCAGCACGGTGCCGGCGAGCACGCCGATGCCCGCCGCGTGCAACTGGTCTATCAGCGGTTCACGGTCCTGCTGCAGGGCGTTGTAGTCCAGAAGCACCACATCGAACAGCATGGGATGGTCGATCATCCAGCACAGGGTCGACGCCGTGTGCGTATTGATGCCGGTGTGCCGGATCAGCCCGCGTTCGCGCAGCCGCTGCAGTGCGGCCAGCAGGTCATCGTTGATGTCGTGCTGGCTGGCACCGTGCAGCTGGTAGATATCGAGGTAATCCAGGCCGAGGTTGCGCAGCGAGGCTTCGCAGCTGGCGGTGATGGCGGCGGGCGAGAAATTGCGCTGCTCGGCGCCGCTGATGCCGGCCTGGCCGGTCAGCGTGCCGCCCTTGCTGGAGATCACCAGCGACTCGCGCGGGTATCGCTTCAGCAACGGGCGCAGGATGCGGCCCAGCCGCGGCTCGGCGTGGAAACCGGAGTAGTTGTGACCGGTGTCCAACAGGTTGACGCCCTGTGCCAGTGCATGCTCGACCACGTGCGCGGCCGACTGTTCCGGGAACCGGCGATGCCCCCAGAAGCCGGAACAGCCCAGGCCCACCGGCGAAACCGCCAGCCCGGTGCGGCCCAGCGTGCGGCGTTGGTGCGCCAACGGCATCAGAATTCCAGGTCCAGCGCCGCGCACAGATAGTCGACGAACGGGCCCAGCCCTGCCAGATCCCTGCCGAGCGTGGACAGCAGGCGAGGGCCGGTCATGGTGGCGTCGTCCAGCGAGCGCCACATCACCCAGTTGCGATGCTTGAGGTCGTCGATGAACTCGAAATCGGCCGGGAAGCCGCGCGGTGGACGCACCAGTTTTTCGCTCTCCTCGAAGTCGAAGCGCTTGCGCAGCGCGGGAGCATGCGCGGCCGCCTTCCAGCTGCCCGGGTTGTCGAGGATGAAGTGGCGCACGCGGCGCTGGGTCTCCGGTTCTGGATGCCACAGGCCGGCGCCAACGAAGCTCTCGCCCGGTTGCAGGTGCACGTAGAACGAAGGCGCGGCCACTTCGCGGCGGCGCTCATGGAACAGGCGCGCACCCTGCCAGGTTTTGTACGGGGATTTGTCGTTGGAGAAGCGCGCGTCGCGGTGGATGCGGAACAGCGAGCCACCGACGCCACGGGTATCGGCGCGGAAGTGGTCGCTGATCTCCGCCAGCGCTGGCTGCAGGTCACCCAGCAGGCGCAGGAACGGCTGCCGGACGTGGTCTTCATACTGCTGGCGGTGATCGTTGAACCACGCCTTTTCGTTATGCCGCGCCAGGCTGCGCAGGAACTTGAAGCTGGCGTCCGAGAAATAGGTACTCACAAGGTCTCCTGCAGCTGCTGGCCCCAGTCGCGCAGCGATTGCAGCAGGGCCTGGCGCCGGGTGTCATCGGGCGCTTCGGCGGCCAGTGCATCGAGCTGCTGCTGGTACTGGGGCAGGTTGAGTTCGCCCAGGCCGCCGTCTCCGAGCAGGCGCTGGCGGCGGTAATCCTGCCAGCGCTGGCGTTCAGGCGGCGCGAGGCTGTCGGGATGATTGCGCGCGCGGTAGCGGAACAGCAGTTCGGGCAGGCGCGGGTCGCGGAAGCGGCCTTCCAGCGCGGCCAACTGCTCCGGCGCGGTGGTGCGCGCCAGCGCAAGCAGCGGCTTGTCGCCGTTGCCGAGGAAGCCGTCGTACAGCGAGGCATCGACGTCGGCCACGGTGGCGGCGCGGGGCTGGTTGTAGACCTGGCGCGCCTTCTCGGCCAGTTGCGGGGCGAACGCGCGCAGGCGCTCGACCTTGGCCTCGATCGCGGCCACGTCCAGCCCGAGTCGCGCGTGGTCATCGGCGCGCAGGTGGTTCCAGGCAATCAGCGCCGGCACCTTGTTCAGATGCACTTCCTTCAGCGGCACCCGTGCCACGCCTTCGGGCAGCTCGCTGGCGCGCATGTACAGGCGCTGTGCGATCATCTCGGCCGGCAGTGCCAGCAGGTCGTCGATGTCGCCGTCCAGGTCGAACACGATCACCCGGTTGTTGATGGTGGGATGCACGGCCAAGGGCAGCACCGGCGCCGCGCACAGGCGGCTGGCCGGGTAGCGCATGGAAATGTGCAGCACCGGCTTCATCGCGGTGACGTCCAGCAGGCTGCCGACGAAGCGCTTGTCGCGCAGCTTCAGCGCGTACTCCCACAGCCGCGGCTGCGACTGCTTGAACAACCGTGCCATGCCGATCGTGGCGCGCACGTCGGACAGCGCTTCGTGCGCATCACCCTCGCGCACGTTGTTGGCTTCGGCCAGGTGCTCGAGCTTGAACGAGGTGGCGCCATCTTCGCGCAGCGGCCATTGGATGCCGTCCGGACGCATCGCGCGCATCAGCCGCAGCATGTCCAGCAGGTCCCAGCGCGAATTGCCGTTGCGCCACTCGCGTTCGTACGGGTCGTGGAAGTTGCGGAACAGCCCGTAGCGGACGAATTCATCGTCGAAGCGCAGCGTGTTGTAACCCAGCGCGCAGGTGCCGGGGCGCGACAGCTGTTCGTTGATGCGGTCGAAGGCTTCGGCTTCGCTGATGCCTTCAGCCAGTGCCTGCTGCGGGGTGATGCCGGTGACCAGGGTGGCCATCGGCGAGGGCAGCAGATCGTCGGCCGGGCGCACGAAGAAGCTGACCGGCGCGTCGATCTCGTTGAGGCCGGCGTCGGTGCGGATGGCGGCGAACTGCGAGATGCGGGTGCGCCGTGGATCCTGGCCGAAGGTTTCCAGGTCGTAGAACAGGAAGCTGTCAGCCATCAGTGCGCACCCTCCAGGACCGGTAGCTGCGCGTGGATCTGCGCTTCCAGCGCCGCCCAGTCGATGTTGTCCAGCGACTCGTGGCCGACCGTGGCCGCCGCCAGCAAATCGCGCTGCAGTTCGGTGCGGCGCAGCGCTTCGGCGTACGGCGTGTGCAGGAAGGTGACCATCGTGTAGTGCGGGACGAAGCGGGTCGGCCAGCGCCGCTGCAGTTCCCGCTCCAGTTCGCGCTGCAGCAGGAACGAGGGATCGGCCACGCGGTCGCGCATTTCCAGGTAGTTCTCCAGCGCCATCTGCTGGATCGCGCGTGCATTGGGTTTGCGCTCGGCCTCGAACGCAGCGAACGCACTTTCCAGGTCATCCGCCTCCATCAGGTGACGGGCCAGCGCAACGCAATCCTCGAACGCGCAGTTCATGCCCTGGCCGTGGAACGGCACCATTGCATGCGCGGCGTCGCCGATCAGTACGGCGCGGCCCTGCTGGTGCCAGCGCTCCAGGGTGAGCGTGCCGAGCAGGCCCGGCGGGTGCTGTTCCCAATCCACGCGCAGGTTCGGGATCAGCGGCAGCGCGTCTGCGAACTCGCGAGCGAACAGCGCCTCGGCCTGCGCACCGGTATTGATCGTGGCAAAGCTGGGATCGCCCTGGTTGGGCAGGAACAGGGTGACGGTGAAGGTGCCTTCATGATTGGGCAGGGCGATGCACATGTAGTGGCCGCGTGGCCAGATGTGCAGCGCGTTGCGCTCGATGCGGAAGCCCCCGTCTTCGGCCGGCGGAATCTCCAGCTCCTTGTAGGAGTGATCGAGGAAGGCGATGTCCTCGCCCAGCGGCGCGCGCCGGTTCATTGCCGCACGCAGCGCCGAACCGGCACCGTCTGCACCGATCAGGGTGTCGAAGCGGATGTCGTGCGGGCTGTCATCCCGGTCATCGATGAAGCGGGCGTAGCCGGCATCGAAATCAACGGTGTGCAGGCGGCGATGGAAATGCACGGTGGCCCCTGCCTGTTCGGCCAGTTCCAGCAGCGTGGTGTTCAGGTCGCTGCGGTGGATCGACCAGATCACTTCGCTGTCATCACGGCCATAGCGCTGCAGCTGCGGTTCGCCTTCGCGCGGGTGCACCATGCGCCCGCGCATCATCACCGCGCGCGCCATCACCTCGTCTTCCACGCCGGCCTGGCGCAGCGCATTGCGCCCACGCTCGGCCAGCGCCAGGTTGATCGAGCGGCCGCTCTCGTAGTCGGCCACGCGCGGATCGCCGCGGCGCTCGTACAGGGTGATGCGCCAGCCCTGGCGTGACAGCAGGATGGCCAGCAGGGACCCGGCAAGGCCGGCACCGATAATGCTCAACGAGCGGGAAGCGTGTGCGATCAACGAACTGTCCAGCAGTAGGGGAAGGGGCCGGCTTAGAGGCCGGCCCAGGCTTCCACTTCCTCGACGAAGTGGTGCACGTCCAGGTAGCGGTTGTAGAGCGGGGTGGGCGAAATACGGATCACGTCGGGTTCGCGCCAATCGCCGAGCACGCCGATGCCGCGCAGGTGTTCGAACAGTGCGCGGCCACGTTCGCGGCCCCCGATCACGCGCAGCGACAACTGGCAGCCGCGACGCTGCGGGTCGGCCGGGGTGATGATGTCCAGCACCTGCGGCAGGCGCGCGCGTACGAGTGCTTCGAGCATGCCGGTGAGTGCCAGCGATTTGCTGCGCAGCGCCTCCATGCCGGCACGCTCGAACAGCTCCAGCGAGGCACGCAGCGGTGCCAGGCCGAGGATCGGCGGGTTGCTCAGCTGCCAGCCTTCGGCGCCGATGGCCGGGGTGAACTGTGGTGCCATCTGGAAGCGGGTGGACTCTTCATGGCCCCACCAGCCGGCGAAACGCGGAAGGCTGGTGTCGCGATGGTGGCGCTCGTGCACGAAGGCGCCGGCAACCGCGCCAGGGCCGCTGTTGAGGTACTTGTAGTGGCACCACACGGCGAAGTCGGGTGCGATGTCATGCAGGCGCAGCGGCAGGTTGCCGACCGAGTGCGCCAGGTCGAAGCCGATGCGTGCGCCCTGCAGGCGGGCGGCACGGGTGATCGCATCGAGGTCGAAAGCCTGGCCGGTGCGGTACTGCACGCCCGGCCACAGCACCAGCGCCAGGCGCGGGCCGTGTTCGGCGATGGCGTGCTCGATCGCGGCCAGCGAGATCGTGCCGTTGGCCTCGTCCGGCTGCACTTCCACCAGGCACTCGGCCGGGTCGAAACCATGGAAGCGGATCTGTGCTTCCACCGCATGACGGTCGGTCGGGAATGCACCGGCCTCCATCAGGATCACCGGGCGCTCGGCCGTTGGGCGGTAGAAGCTGACCATCATCAGGTGCAGGTTCACGCTCAGCGTGTTCATCGCCACCACCTCGCTGGGCAGCGCACCAACCACGCGGGCCAGCTGCGCGCTCACCAGACGGTGGTAGGACAGCCACTGCGTCGGGCCGGTGAAGTGGCCTTCCACGGCCAGCTCGCCCCACTGCTTCATCACTTCCTGCACGGCCGCCTGTGCGCCACGCGGCTGCAGCCCCAGCGAGTTGCCGACGAAGTAGGTCTGCTCGCCGCCACCATGGCGCGGAATCAGGAATTCATTGCGCAGCGGGCGCAGCGGATCGGCGGCGTCCAGGGCGATGGCGTGGGTGCGGCTGAGCAGGTCGGACATGGTCGGGCAACAGGCTGCAACGGGACCGCCAGTGTAGCGCTTGGCGGCGTGCCTGCCGCCGAACCTGTAGAGCCGAGCCCATGCTCGGCTGCCGGGCCACGAAGCCGAGCATGGGCTCGGCTCTACAGGGGCAGGTGCTCAGCCCGCCGCAGGCACCGGCAGCGGATCCACGTGCCCGCACTGGCTGCAGGTACGCAGCTCCAGGCTGGCGTGGTAACGCGCGAACACCTTGGGCAGGTCGGTTTCGATGTTCTGCAGCGGGAAGTACTCTTCGTGCAGCTTGTGGTTGCAGTGTTCGCAATGCCAGATCACACCGTCCATCTCATGCGGCAGGCGCTTGCGCTCGACCACCAGGCCGATGCCACCGGGCGGACGCCGCGGCGAGTGCGGCACCTTTGCCGGCAGCAGGAAGATCTCGCCGGCGCGGATCGGAATGTCGCGCACCGCGCCGTCTTCCTGCACCTTCAGCACCATCTCGCCTTCGAGCTGGTAGAACCACTCCGGGCCTTCGTCGTAGTGGAAGTCGGTACGCGAGTTCGGCCCGCCCACCACCATCACGATGAAGTCGCCGTTGTCGATCATCTTGTTGCCCACCGGTGGCTTCAGCAGGTGGCGGTTTTCTTCGATCCAGGCGTGCAGGTTGATCGGCGAAGCGAGCATGGTGGTCATCCGTAAGGGATCAGTCGCGCTTGCCCTTGCGCGGAATGTAGGACAGGGCCTTTTCATACGCCGGCTGCAGCTCTTCCTGCGAACCGACGTCGATGCCCATCTCGCGCACGCGTCCGTCCTTCAGGCTGTAGACCCAGCCATGCACCATCAGCTTCTGGCCGCGGGCCCAGGCATCCTGCACGATGGTCGAGCGGCACAGGTTGGCAACCTGCTCGATCACGTTCAGTTCGCACAGGCGAGCGTGCTTGAGCTCATCGGTCTCGATCGCATCGAGGATGCCGGTGTGCTTCTGCATCACGTCGCCCACATGGCGCAGCCAGTTGTCGGCCAGGCCGACGCGGGTGTTGTGCAGGCAGGCATGCACACCGCCGCAGCCGTAGTGGCCGACGATCAGGATGTGCTTCACCTTCAGCTGGTCCACCGCGTACTGCACCACGCTCAGGCAGTTCAGGTCGGTGTGGGCGACCACGTTGGCGACGTTGCGGTGCACGAACACTTCACCCGGGGCCATGCCGATGATCTGGTTGGCCGGCACGCGCGAATCGGAGCAGCCGATCCACAGGTATTCCGGGTGCTGCTGCTTGGCCAGCTGGTGGAAGAACTCGGGGTCTTCCTTCTCGATGCGGTCGGCCCAGTCGCGGTTGTTCTGCAGCAGCTTGTGGATGTCTTTCATGTACGGGTCCCTGGCGTCGGGTGGGGGCGCGCCGCAGCCATCCGGCTGCGTCGTCGCGGGAATCTGGGGCGTTCAGTCGCTGCGGGCGGCCTGTTCGCGGTGCCAGCGCATCCACTGCGCCAACTCGGTGGAAGAGGGGGTGCCGAGCTGTTCCAGTTCGGCGATCACGGCGCGCTGGTTGGCGTCGGGATGGTTCTGGCTCAGCTTGAGCTTGAGCTGCACCTGCTCGACCTGGAAACGGAAGCCGACGATGGCGCGCAGCTCCGGGCCGTGTTCGGCACGCGTGGCATCGAACTGCCAGGCCTGGCCGACACTGGCTTCGAAACGGTCGCTGATCGTACCGACCAGTTCGGCCAGCGCATCAGTGTCGTCGAAGGTCTGCAGCTGGCCACGCAGTTCGGCGGCGGCGTAGTTCCAGGTCGGCACCCGCGCCGCAGGTTCCTTGTCCGGGTACCAGCTGGCCGAGACATAGCCGTGCGGGCCGTCGACCAGCACCTTGGCCGCGCCGCTGTGGCGCGACTGCGGGTTGGCGCGGGCCCAGTGGCCGCGCAGTTCGATCTGTTCGCCGTCACGCCGGTACAGTACCGGCATCCGGGTCAGCTCCGGCAGGCCATCGCTGCCGGGGGTGAGCACGGTGACGAATGGATCGCGCGCCAGCAGGCGGTCCAGCCAGAGCAGGTCGGTCTCGGCGAAGGCGCGCGGGGTGAACATGCTGGGTTCAGGCGCGCCCGCCCAGCGACTGGATCATGCGGCCACGCAGGCCCTCGTCGCTGTCGGCCTGCGGCGGCTGCACTTCGTGCAGGCTGAAGCCGCGCACCAGCGCGTCTTCTTCGTCCAGGCCGTCGTACTCGACGAACTCGGCGTCGAACAGCTGCGAACGGGCGGTGTCTTCGCTGTCATAGCTCAGCGTGTTGCCATCGCTGTCGAGCACTTCGGCGGTGCCGGCCGGGCGCACGCGCAGGCGCGCCCAGATCAGGGTGTTGCCGAGGCTGGCCAGCCACCAGCTGTCGCGCGAGGCGGTGATGTCATTCATGGGTGTGTTACCAGAGCGAGGCCAGCCAGAGCAGGGCGGCCATGCCCAGTCCGGCCAGCAGGGTCAGCAGCGATACCCAGGCCGGCGTCGCCAGCCCGGACAGCGAGCGGTCCGGCTGCTTGCGATAGTCGCGGCGCAGCAGCCAGGCCAGGGCATCGGGCTTGAGGAAGGCGCCGCTGCCGAAGCGCTCGGCGAGCGCCGGATGGCGGTCGCGCACATGCACCAGGGTCAGCGGCCAGAAGATCACGAAGGCACTGAACCCGGCCACTGCAACGCCGACGAAACAGAGGGCGAAGAACAGGGTCATGGGGCAGTACCTCCGTGGTCGTGTGGGGCTTAGAAGTCCGCGCTGCCGGGGGCGCGCGGGTAGGGGATCGCATCGCGGATGTTGGACAGCCCGCAGACGTAGACCACCAGGCGCTCGAAGCCCAGGCCGAAGCCGGCGTGCGGCACCGAACCATAGCGGCGGAAATCGCGGTACCAGCTGTAGTGCTCGCGATCCAGGCCGAACTGGGCCATGCGCGCATCCAGCACGTCCAGGCGCTCTTCGCGCTGGCTGCCGCCGATGATCTCGCCGATGCCCGGGGCCAGCACGTCCATCGCGGCGACGGTCTTGCCGTCGTCGTTCAGGCGCATGTAGAAGGCCTTGATGTGCTCCGGATAGTTGGTCACCACCACCGGGCGGCCGACGTGTTCCTCGGTCAGCCAGCGCTCGTGCTCGGTCTGCAGGTCCAGGCCCCATTCGACCGGGAAGTCGAACTTCCTGCCGGACTTCTGCAGCAGGGTGACCGCATCGGTGTAGTCGATGCGCTCGAACGGTGCGTTGATGAAGTCTTCCAGCTTGGTGATTGCGTTCTTGTCCACGCGCTCGGCGATGAAGGCCAGGTCGTCGCTGCGCTCGTTCAGCACCGCGCGGAACAGGTACTTCAGGAACTCTTCGGCCAGGCGTGCGTCTTCAGCCAGGTCGGCGAAGGCGATTTCCGGCTCGATCATCCAGAATTCCGCCAGGTGGCGGGTGGTGTGGCTGTTCTCGGCGCGGAAGGTCGGGCCGAAGGTGTAGACCTTGCTCAGCGCCAGGCAGTAAGCCTCGACGTTCAGCTGGCCGGACACGGTCAGGAAGGTTTCCTTGCCGAAGAAGTCGCGGCTGAAATCGATCGCGCCCCTCTCATCGCGTGGCAGGTTCACCATGTCCAGGGTGGACACGCGGAACATCTGGCCGGCGCCTTCGGCGTCGGAGGTGGTGATGATCGGGGTGCTGATCCAGTTGAAGCCGTTCTCGTGGAAGAAACGGTGCACGGCCTGGGCCAGGCAGTTGCGGATGCGGGTGACCGCGCCGAACAGGTTGGTGCGCGGGCGCAGGTGTGCCACTTCGCGCAGGAACTCCGGCGACATCGGCTTGGGCTGGATCGGGTAGGTGAGCGGGTCTTCGACCCAGCCGACCACTTCCAGTGCGCTGGCCTGGATCTCGAACGACTGGCCCTTGCCCTGCGACTTCACCAGGGTGCCGGTGGCAATGACCGAGCAGCCGCTGGTCAGGCGCTTGATCTCGTCGAAGTTGGCCAGGCCGTCGCCGGCCACGACCTGGATCGGGGCGAAGCAGGAGCCGTCGCTCACATTCACGAAAGCCAGATTCGCTGAACCGCGCACCGTGCGCACCCATCCGCGTACCGTGACTTCGCCGCCTTCCGGGATCTTCCCGGCAAGCGCATGTTCAACGCTGACCACCGTCATGACTTGAATCCTCTGCTGATCGACTCGATCTGTGAACACGGGAGTTTACCGGTTGCAGCGTTCTGCTTGCGAGGCATTTTTCGCGGCAACGGCTCCTTATAATGTCCCCGTACCTCTGGAGTAGCCCCATGGCCGTCAGCCTGACCCCCATTGCCTTCGAGCGCGTGCAGCGCTTCGTCGCCCAGACCCCCGGCGCGCTGGGCCTGCGTTTCGGCGTGACCAAGACCGGTTGCTCCGGCTGGGGTCACATCACCGACCTGGCCCGCGACGAGCGCGAGGGCGATACCGTGTTCGACCAGGACGGCGTGAAGATCTACGTCGACGCCAAGAGCCTGGCGCTGGTGGACGGCACCGTGATCGACTTCGGCAAGCACGGCCTGAGCGAGACGTTCACGTTCAGCAACCCCAATGCCACCGCCGAGTGTGGCTGCGGCGAGAGCTTCACCACCGACGCCGACAAGGCCTGACGGCCGGCCGCCGGGCATGGCCCTGCGCTGCCAAGGCGTGCTCTGGTAGGTGCCGACCTTGGCCGGCACGCTGGGCTCGGCAGGGACCCCACGGATGGAACGACCGCTTTTCACCTATCACCCCAACGCCTACGCCCTCTCCTTCGACGAGGTCGAAGGAATCTGTGACTGCTGCGGTCAGGCGCGGATGCTTCGTTACCGGGGGCCGTTCTACACGCACCTGCGGCCGGAGTATCTGTGCCCGTGGTGTATTGCCGACGGCAGGGCGGCGGCCAGTTGCGAGGGTGAATTCACCGGCTGGAGCGATATTGAAGGGGTTTCGCCGGATCCGGCCGACCCGCCGCCGACCATCGCCCGTGAGCTGCTGCTGGAGATCTGCGAGCGCACCCCGGGCTATTCGTCCTGGCAGCAATCGGTCTGGTTGAGCCATTGCGAACGGCCCTGCGCCTTCCTCGGCTTCGCCGGCAGCGAAGACCTGCTGCCCATCCTCGACCAGGTCCGGCCCGATGTGGCGGCGGTCAATCCACGCGACGCCGACTGGGTGCTGGCGCACCTGAGCCGGGACGGGATGATGGTCGGCTGCCTGTTCCAGTGCCTGGAATGCGGCCAGCATCGCCTTCACGTCGACCTGGGATAGCTCCCGGCGGAGTCATGGATCGCCCGGGGCCCGGTAGCAGCCAACCTTGGTTGGCACCGGGTGCTCCCCCGGTTCAGGTTGCCTCGTGGCCCGCGGGTTGCCCGGCCACCCCATCTGCGCCATAATGCGCGGCTTCCTGCCTACCCGGCGGGAACCCTTGCCCCACCGCGGTCTCAACGGCGGGGGGCTGTCCGGCCGCGAGGCCACATCCGAAAGGTAGAAAAAACATGAGTCGTCATTACGAAATCGTGTTCATGGTCCACCCGGACCAGAGCGAGCAGGTCCCGGCCATGATCGAGCGCTACAAGTCGCTGGTCGAGAACGGCAACGGCACCATCCACCGTCTGGAAGACTGGGGTCGCCGCCAGCTGGCGTACCCGATCCAGAACCTGGTGAAGGCCCACTACGTGCTGATGAACATCGAAGCCGACCAGGCCGTTCTGAACGAACTGACCGAGAGCTTCCGCTTCAACGACGCCGTGCTGCGCAACCTGGTCATCAAGCGTGACGAGGCTGACACCGAGCAGTCGCTGATCATGAAGAGCAAGGACGAGAAGGGTGACAAGCCGGAGCGCGGTGAGCGCCGTCGTCGTGACGACGAAGAAGGCGAGTCCACCACCACCGCTGACAACGAAGCCGGCGACGACGCCGCTTCTGCCGCCTAAGGAGCCTTCCCATGTCCAAGTTCTTCCGTCGCCGCAAGTTCTGCAAGTTCACGGCTGAAGGTGTGAAGGAGATCGACTACAAGGATCTCAACACCCTGCGCCAGTACCTGACCGAGAACGGCAAGATCGTGCCGAGCCGCGTCACCGGTACCAAGTCGAAGTACCAGCGCCAGCTGGCGACCGCCGTCAAGCGCGCTCGCTTCCTGGCCCTGATCCCGTACACCGACAACCACGACGTCTGATGCCCGGCGGGGCGGCCCGGTGCCGCCCCCGCTGTGCCAGCTATTCGGACAGCCTTTGTTGCGGGGCATCGCCTCGCTAACGAATAACTCATCTGGAGCAATACCATGCAGCTGATCCTCCTGCAGAAAGTCACCAACCTCGGCAACCTGGGCGACCTGGTCGACGTGAAGCCGGGCTACGGCCGTAACTTCCTCGTGCCGCAGGGCAAGGCCGTGCCGGCCACCGAGAGCAACAAGGCCGAGTTCGAAGCCAAGCGCGCCGAGTACGAAGCCAAGGCCCAAGCCATCCACGCCGAAGCTGACGCCCGCAAGGCCAAGCTGGACGGCGCGAGCGTGACCATCCCGGCCAACGCTTCGACCGAAGGCAAGCTGTACGGCTCGGTCGGCGCCCGCGAAATCGCCGATGCCTTCACCGCTGCCGGCCTGCCGGTCAGCAAGAGCGAAGTCATCCTGGGCGAAGGCGCCTTCCGCAACATCGGCGAGTACGACGTGCTGATCCACCTGCACGCCGACGTCGAGACCACCGTCAAGGTTGTCGTCGTCGCCGAAGCCTGATCCCACGCCGCAAGGCCTGGCATCACCGCAGAACGGGCGCCCGCAAGGGTGCCCGTTTTGTTTTATGGCTCCGTTTCGTGGTGTCGGACCACCTCTGGCCGACGGGGTGGGGCTGGACAATGTTCCACGCCCATTCGTAGAACACGGCCACATCGGTATACTCAGGGCGTCACACCCGTTCCACGGGCATCGATCCCAACAGGATCAATGGCTTGGAGGGTAAACGCAGGCCGCTTGCCGGCCCCAGTCCGGAACCCCTATGCGTCTTTCCACGATCAAGCTGTCCGGCTTCAAGTCGTTCGTCGATCCGACCACCCTGCACCTGCCGACCAACATGACCGGCGTGGTGGGGCCCAATGGCTGCGGCAAGTCGAACATCATCGACGCCGTGCGCTGGGTCATGGGCGAGAGTTCGGCCAGCCGCCTGCGCGGCGACTCGCTGACCGACGTGATCTTTTCCGGTTCCAACGCCCGCAAGCCGGTCTCGCAGGCCACGGTCGAGCTGATCTTCGACAACTCCGACCACACGATCTCGGGCGAGTACGCCGCGTTCAACGAAATCTCGGTCAAGCGCACGGTCAGCCGCGACGGTACCAGCAACTACTACCTCAACGGCACCAAGTGCCGCCGCCGCGACATCACCGATCTGTTCCTCGGCACCGGCCTGGGCCCGCGCAGCTACTCGATCATCGAGCAGGGCATGATCAGCCAGATCATCGAGGCACGCCCGGAAGACCTGCGCGTCTACCTGGAAGAGGCGGCCGGCATCTCCAAATACAAGGAGCGCCGCAAGGAGACCGAGACCCGCATCCGCCACACCCGCGAAAACCTGGACCGTCTGGGTGATCTGCGCGACGAGATCAGCAAGCAGCTCGAACACCTGAAGCGCCAAGCCAAGCAGGCCGAGCAGTACCAGGCGCTGCAGGAAGAGCGCCGGGTCAAGGATGCCGAGTGGAAGGCGCTGGAATTCCGTGGTCTCGACGGACGCCTGTCGAAGCTGCGCGAAGGCCTGTCGCAGGAAGAGACCAAGCTGCAGCAGCTGATCGCCGACCAACGCGACGCCGAGGCCCGCATCGAGACCTCGCGGGTACGCCGCGAAGAGGCCGCCGATGCGCTCAACACCGCGCAGGCGGCGGTCTACCAGGTCGGCAGCACG
This sequence comes from Stenotrophomonas sp. YJH_SMC_101-4, assembly GCF_059370395.1. NCBI lineage: Bacteria > Pseudomonadati > Pseudomonadota > Gammaproteobacteria > Lysobacterales > Lysobacteraceae > Stenotrophomonas > Stenotrophomonas sp. YJH_SMC_101-4. Next base: position 327,476 of record NZ_JCAFTP010000001.1, read on the forward strand.
CTGGCGCGCCTGGAACAGCAGATCCAGCACCAGCGCGAGCTGTCGCAGCGCCTGCTCAAGGCACGCGACGAGACCCGTCAGGCATTGGCCGAACTGGGCCAGCACATCAGTGGCGACGAGGCGAAGCTGATGGTGCTGCGTGAGGCAGTGGAGGCCGCCACTCCGCAGCTGGAAGCACTGCAGGAAGAACACGAGATCAAGCAGGAAAGTCTGCGCGAGGCTGAAGACCGGCTGGCGAGCTGGCAGCAGCGCTGGGAACAGCACACCTCGCAGAGTTCGGAGGCCTCGCGCGCCGGCGACGTCGAGCGCACGCGCGTGGACTACCTGGACAAGCAGATCCTCGACGCCGACCGGCGTCGTGAAGCGCTGGCCACCGAACGCGCCGGCCTGGACGTGGATGCGCTGGAAGAAGCCTTCGAGCAGCTGCACCTGCAGCACGACACGCAGAAGACCGCGCTGGATGAATTGAGCGAAGACGTCGAGCTGCGCAAGCAGGGCGTGGCGGCCGTGCAGGAGCAGCAGCGGAATGGCCAGAACGAACTGGCCGAACTGCGCAAGCAGGTCAACGGCCTGCGTGGCCGCCTGGCCTCGCTGGAAACCCTGCAGCAGGCCGCGCTGGGCCAGGAGCAGGGCGCGGCCGTGGCCTGGCTGAAGGCGCGTGGGCTGGATTCGGCGGCGCGTGTCGGCGAACGCCTGGATGTTGATGCCGGTTGGGAAAACGCGGTGGAAAGCGCGCTTGGCCAGTTGATCGAAGGCGTGCTGGTCGATGACCCGGCCAGCCTGGTCGACGCGCTGGGCGAACTGGGCGAGGGCCACATTGCACTGGTCGCCAACGATGGCGCGGACCTGAAGGTCGCGCCGACCTCGCTGGCTGCACGCGTGCGTGGCCCGGCAGCGATCCGGCGCCTGCTGGCGCACCTGCACGGTGCCAGGGATCTGGCCGAAGCCAAGGCGCTGCAGGCCAGCCTGCCGGAAGGCGATTCGATCATCACCCAGGGCGGTGAGCGCCTGGGCGAGGGCTGGTTGCGTGTGTCGCGTTCCGGCGCGGCCCAGCAGGGCGCGCTGCTGCGCGAACGCGAGATCAATGAGCTGCGCGAGCAGATCGAGCAGCTGCAGGACCGCGAAGCCGAACTGGAAGAGCAGCTGAGCGGGTTCCGCGAGCAGCTGCAGGCGGCCGAGCAGCAGCGCGAAGACGCGCAGCGCGCGCTGTACCAGGCCCATCGTGCAGTGTCCGAGCTGGCTGGCCAGCTGCAGGGCCAGCAGGGCAAGGTGGAGGCCGCGCGCACGCGCATCGACCGCATCGAAGGTGAGCTGAAGCAGCTGCAGGACACGCTGGAAGCCAACAACGAGCAGGCGCGTGAGGCGCGCTCGCGGTTGGAGAACGCGGTCAGCAGCATGGGCGACCTGGAATCGACCCGGCAGCGGCTGGAGGGCGAGCGCCGCCAGCTGACCGAGGCCCGCGACCTGGCCCGCGACGCTGCACGTGCGGTGCGCGAGCGGTCGCACTCGCTGGCCCTGACCCTGGAATCGCAGCGGGCGCAGCTGGCCTCACTGAGCCAGGCGTTGGAGCGCATGGGTACCCAGCGCGGGCAGTTGGATTCGCGCCTGGGCGAACTGCATTCGCAGCTGGATGAGGGCGATTCGCCGGTCGAATCGCTGCAGGCCGAACATCAGAACGCATTGGAAGAGCGCGTCCGCGCCGACCGCGTGCTGACCGAGGCGCGCACGTTGCTGGACGGCATCGATGCCGAACTGCGCAACTACGAACAGACCCGCCACCAGCGCGACGAACAGGCGCTGGCCCAGCGCGAACGCATTTCGCAGCGCAAGCTGGACCAGCAGGCGCTGGTGCTCAGCGCGGAGACCCTGCAGGGGGCGGTGGAGAAGGCCGGTTTCGTACTGCAGGACGTGCTCAATGCGCTGCCCGAGGATGCCCGCCTGGGCGACTGGGAGCAGGCCGTGCACCAGATCGATGGCCGCATGCGCCGGCTGGAGCCGGTCAATCTGGCCGCCATCCACGAGTACGGTGAGGCGTCGCAGCGCTCGGACTACCTGGATTCGCAGCACACCGACCTGACCACGGCGCTGGAAACCCTGGAAGATGCGATCCGCAAGATCGACCGCGAGACCCGTGGCCGCTTCAAGGACACCTTCGACCGCGTCAACGCCGGCGTGCAGGCGCTGTACCCGCGCCTGTTCGGCGGTGGCCACGCCTACCTGGAGCTGACCGGTGAAGACCTGCTCGACACCGGTGTGACCATCATGGCGCGTCCGCCGGGCAAGCGCGTGTCCAGCATCTCGCTGCTGTCCGGCGGCGAAAAGGCGATGACTGCGGTGGCGCTGGTGTTCGCCATCTTCCAGCTGAATCCAGCACCGTTCTGCCTGCTGGACGAGGTGGATGCGCCGCTGGACGAAGCCAACGTCGGCCGCCTGGCCAACATGGTCAAGGAAATGAGCGAAAAGGTGCAGTTCCTGTTCGTCAGCCACAACAAGGCGACGATGGAGGCCGCGCACCAGTTGTCGGGCGTGACCATGCGCGAGCCGGGCGTCAGCCGCCTGGTCAGCGTGGACCTGGAAGAAGCCGCGCGATTGGCGGGCGCGGCCTGACGTGCCATCCTAGTTACCTGAATGAACTAGCCGGAGAACCTATCGAATGTCCGACACGGCACTGTTGCGCATCGGCATCCTGGCCGCCGGCCTGCTGTTGATCGCCGCGATCTTCCTGTTTGGCCGTCCGAAGAAGAAGCCCCAGGGCCGCCGCGTGGAAAGCGCGGAACCGAACAGCGGCGAGCGCCGCGAGCCGGTGCTGGGCGAAGACGGCGTCACCGTGGCCGATGGCCGCGTCGAACCGGGCATGGGCACGGAAGGTGAGCAGGCCGAACTCGGCCTGGGCGAAACCGATCCGGGCGCCAGCGACCTCGGCAAGCGCGCCACCCAGGACTTCGACAAGATCGTCTCGCTGTTCGTGGCCGCTCGGGCCGGCGAACAGCTGCGTGGCGAAGACATCGTGGTGGCGGCCGAAAAGACCGGCCTGGTGTTCGGCCACATGAACGTGTTCCACCGCCTGGTGGAAGGCCACCCCGAGCGCGGCCCGATCTTCTCGATGGCCAGCATCATGAAGCCGGGCAGCTTCGACATGGCCAACATCCGTGCCATGGAGACCCCAGCCATCGCCTTCTTCCTGACCCTGCCGGCGCCGCTGACCGCGCTGGATGCCTGGGAGAAAATGCTGCCGACCGTGCAGCGCATGGCCGAGCTGCTGGATGGCGTTGTGCTGGATGACAGCCGCAACGCCCTGGGGCGCCAGCGCATCGCGCACATCCGTGACGAGCTGCGCGCCTATGACCGTCAGCACCAGGCTCCGCCGTTGACCAAGACCCCGCGCTGGTAAGCGCCATGGCGTGCCGACCAACGGTCGGCACCCACAACAGTAGATCCGCGCCAAGCGTGGATGGGGCGAACCAAGGTTCGCCCCCACCAACAGGGTCAGGCCGGTACGCCGGCCACCTTCGCGAACGCATTGCGGAACGCGGCCATCTCCTCTTCGGTGCCGACGGTCACGCGCACGCGCTGTGGCCAGATCGGCCAGCTTCGCCCGATCACCACGCCGTTGTCGGCCATTGCCTTGGCGAACGCGCTGCCATCGCGCCGGACGTCGACCACGAAGCAGTTCGCTTCCGACCGCACGCAGCTGAAACCACGCTTGCCCAGCCACGCGATGGTGGCCTGCCGCACCTTGGCATTCTGCAGGCGGCGCTGAGGAATCAACTGCGGATCGCGCAGGCTGGCCAGTGCAGCGGCCAGTGCCGGCACGGGCAGCGGGTTGTCGCCCAGGCTGGCCAGTTCGCGCAGGCGGTCGGGATGCGCGGCCGCCACGCCCAGTCGCAGGCCGGCCATGCCATAAAGCTTGGAGAACGTGCGCAACACGATCAGGTCGTCGCGCTGCGCCACTTGCGCGATCAGGCTCGGCTGCTCGCTGTACTGCAGGTAGGCCTCGTCCAGCAGCACGCGGGTGGAGGCGGGCTTGTGGGCCAGCAGCCAGGCAAGCTCATCCGGTGGGCTGATCGAGCCGGTCGGGTTGTTCGGGTTGCACACATACAGCAGTCCGGTCGGGCGTGCATGCGCGGCGGCAACCATTGCACGCAGGTCATGTGCGCCGTCGTCGCGCAGCGGCACTTTCTGCACGTGCGCACCGTGTGCGGCGGCGACCTCGCCCAGCGTCTCGAAGGTCGGGTCGGCGACTACCAGTCCCGCCAGCGGGCCGGTCCATAGCACGGCGGCACGGTTCAGCGGTTCGCTGGAACCCGGATACAACCGCGCGTGATCAGCCGGGATGCGTGCCTGTTCGATGAAGGCGTCGCGCACCTGTCCGGCCAGTGCGAAACGGTAGCGGCCGCAACCGGCGATGCTGTCGCGTGCCGCCTGCTGGGCTGCGGGCGAGGGGCCGTAGGGGCATTCGTTGAAATTCAGCAGCACCGCACCTTCGGCGGGGGCGAGGGCGGCGGCGGCGGCTGTCGCGGGTTGGGCATGGCCGAGCTGCGGCAGCCCGCTGCCGGCGACGGCGAGGCCAGCACCGGCCAGTTGCAGGAAGCGTCGACGGGAAGCGGGCAGGGGCACGGGCAGGATTCCGAAGGGCAGACCGTCGCACGCTAGCGCCGGTGAGGGTGGGCGGCAAGCTGCATTTGCAGCGTCGAGCCGTGCTCGACTACAGACGTGCCAACCAAGGTTGGCACCTGCCAGAGCGGAGGGGGGGCAGTCGAGCATGGCTCGACGCTGCAAAAGCGGGGCCGTTACCGGGCCTGACGGCCGGGCGCGGTAGAATTCCCGGCCATCCCAGAACCACCGGATCCCGATGAGCCCCAGCCCAGCCGAACGCGCCGAAGACCTCCGCCGGCAGATCGCCCAGGCCAACCGCGCCTACCACGAGCTGGACGCGCCGGAGATCCCTGACGTCGACTACGACCGGATGGTGCGCGAGCTGGAAGCGCTGGAGCGCGAGCACCCGGAACTGGCCCGTGCCGACAGCCCGACCCAGCAGGTCGGTGCGCGGCCCTCCGGCCGTTTCCCGGAGGTGCGCCACGCGGTACCGATGTTGTCGCTGTCCAATGCCTTCAGCGATGAAGAAGTGGCCGATTTCGTGCGCCGCATCGATGAGCGCCTGGGTCGTCGCAGCCTGCGGTTCTCGGCCGAGCCGAAGATGGACGGCCTGGCGATCAGCCTGCGCTACGAAGAGGGTCATTTCGTGCTCGGCGCGACCCGTGGCGATGGCAGTACCGGCGAGGACGTGACCGCCAACCTGCGCGAGATCGGTGACATTCCCAAGCGCCTGCACGGCAAGGACTGGCCGGATGTGCTGGAGGTACGCGGCGAGGTCTACATGGCGCGCGCCGATTTCGAGGCCTACAACGAACGTGCACGCCAGCACGGTGGCAAGGTGCTGGCCAATCCACGCAACGCCGCGGCCGGCTCGCTGCGCCAGCTCGATCCGAAGATCAGTGCGCAGCGCAGGCTGAGTTTCTTCGCCTACGGCACCGGCGAAGTGCAGGGCGGCGAACTGCCGGACACCCATTCGGGCACCCTGGCCCAGCTCGGTACCTGGGGCTTCCCGGTCAGTGAGCTGTGCAAGGTGGTGGACGGCACCGACGGCCTGCTCGGCTACTACCGCGACATCGGTGAGCGCCGCGATGGCCTGCCGTTCGATATCGATGGCGTGGTCTACAAGCTCGATGACCGTGCGGGTCAGCAGGCGATGGGCTTCGTTTCGCGCGCGCCGCGCTGGGCCATCGCGCACAAGTTCCCGGCGCAGGAACAGAGCACTACCGTGGAGGCCATCGAGATCCAGATCGGCCGCACTGGTGCGGCCACGCCGGTCGCGCGCCTGGCGCCGGTGGCGGTGGCCGGCGTGATCGTGTCCAACGCCACGCTGCACAACGCCGACCAGATCGCACGCCTGGATGTGCGCGTCGGCGACAGCGTGATCGTGCGCCGTGCTGGCGATGTCATTCCCGAAGTGGTCAGCGTCATCCTCGACCGCCGCCCGCAGGGCACCGCGCCGTGGCAGATGCCGACGCGCTGCCCGGTCTGTGGCTCGGAGATCGTGCGTGAGGAGGGGGCAGCGGCGTGGCGTTGTTCGGGCGAACTGTCCTGCCCGGCGCAGCGCAAGGAAGCCATCGCCCATTTCGCTTCGCGCCGCGCGATGGACATCGATGGCCTGGGTGACAAGTACATCGAAACCCTGGTCGACGCCGGCATCGTCAAGAGCGTGGCCGACCTGTACCGCCTCAGCCGTGACCAGCTGCTGCACCTGAAACTGGTACTGGACGCCGAGGATCCGTCAGCACTGGCCGCTGCGCTGAAGCTGCATCTGCCCGCCGAGGGCAGTGGTGCGGTGCTCAATGCAGTGCTGAAGCTGGACGGCAACGATCCGGGCTGGCGTGCGCGGGCGCTGGTGCAGCCGGCCAGCTTCGAATGGAACCCGAAGAAGATCGCCACCAAGTGGGCCGACAACCTGATCGCGGCGATCGACGCCAGTCGTGCTGCCACGCTGGAGCGCCTGCTGTTCGCGCTCGGCATCGAGCATGTGGGCGAAAGCACGGCCAAGGCGCTGGCGCAGTGGTTCGGTGACCTGGAGCTGATCCGCCATCTGCCGTGGCCGTTGTTCAAGCGTGTGCCGGACATCGGTGGCGAAGTGGCGCGCTCGCTCGGCCATTTCTTCGAGCAGCAGGGCAACCAGCAGGCCATCGATGACCTGCTGCAGGTTGGCCAGGTGCGGATCAGCGATGTGCATGCGCCCAGCGCCAAGCTGCGTGAGGGCCTGGATCTGGCACAGCTGCTGGTCGAGTCGGAAATCCCCGGCATCACCCGCCTGCGCGCCGAGAAGCTGGTGGCTGCGCTGCCTGGCGCGCAGGCCGTGCTCGACGCCGAACATGGCCAGTTCGTCAACGCCGGCCTACCGGACGACACCGCGCGTGGCCTGGCTGCGTGGCTCGATGCCGATGGTCATGGCGCGATGCTGCTGGCGGCGGAGAAGGCGATGCAGCAGATCCTGGCCAAGGCGCCGGCGCTGGCCGAGATCGTGGCTGGCCCGCTGGAGGGGCAAACCGTGGTGCTGACCGGCACCCTGGCGCAGCTCACCCGCGATGCCGCCAAGGAGCGCCTGGAGGCCCTCGGCGCGAAGGTCTCCGGCAGCGTCTCAAAGAAGACCAGCTTCGTGGTCGCCGGCACCGAAGCCGGCTCCAAGCTGGACAAGGCGCAATCGCTGGGCGTGCCGGTGTGGGACGAAGACCGCCTGCTGGCCTACCTTGCCGAACACGAATGATGACCCCGCCGGGTGCCTCGCGCCCGGCATGAAACACAAAGGAACACCGATGCAGACCGCTCCGCTGGATTTCCGCCTGGCCACCCGTGCCGACGAGGAACTGTTGATCGCGTTGATGCGCGAGTTCTACGCCGAAGACAGGATCGACTTCGATGACGCGCGCGTGCGTCGCGGTGTGGATGCGCTGCTGGCTGACCCGCGCAATGGCGAAGTGCTGCTGTGGTTGGACGAGGCGGGCGAGGTGGTCGGTTACGCAGTGATCGCGATGGGCTTCAGCCTGGAGCAGGGCGGCCACTTCATGCTGCTGGACGAGCTGTACCTGAGCCATCGCGCGCGCGGTCGTGGCCGCGGCAAGCAGGCGCTGGCCATCTGCGAACAGCGCGCTCGCGGGCGTGGTGTCAGCCGTCTGCGCCTGGAAGTGAACCACCACAACGAACTGGCCCGGCGCCTGTACCTGGCCAGCGGTTACATCGATGACACCCGCGATCTGTTGACCCTGCCGCTGGACCACCCGCGCCCGGAGGGCATCCTGTGAGCGAGGCCCTGCTGCGCATGCTGCAGCAACGCGCCGCGCTCAATGCGCTGGTGCGCCGCTTCTTCGCCGAGCGCGACGTGCTGGAGGTGGAGACGCCGATCCTGTCGGTGGCCGGCAACACCGAGCCGAACATCGACAGCTTCCATACCGATTTCACCGGCCATGTCGATGCCGGCGGACGCCGCCGCTGGCTGCGCACCTCGCCGGAGTATCCGCTCAAGCGCCTGCTGGCGGCGGGCGTGGGTGACTGTTACGAACTGGGCCGGGTGTTCCGCAATGGCGAGGCGGGCGGCCGCCACAATCCGGAGTTCACCATGCTGGAGTGGTACCGGGTCGGTTGGGATCACCATCGCCTGGTGCAGGAAACCGCCGAGCTGGTTGGCCAGGCGCTGGCTCTGGTCGGGCGCAGTGCGACGCTGCGTGTGCTCAGCTACCGCGAGCTGTTCCAGCAGCATGTGGGCGTGGATCCGTTCGATGCTGATGAGGCCGCGCTGCGTGCCGCGCTGGGCGAGGTGCACATCGACCCGGTCGGGCTGACCCGCGATGACTGGCTGGACCTGTTGATGACCCATCGCATCCAGCCGCACTTCGATGACACAGTGATGACCGTGGTCCATGACTGGCCCGCCAGCCAGGCCGCACTGGCACGCATCCGTGCAGGCACGCCGCCGCTGGCGGAGCGTTTCGAGCTGTACCTGGGGGCAGTGGAACTGGCCAACGGCTATCACGAACTGAACGACGCCCACGAGCAGCGTGCGCGTTTCCAGCGCGACCTGCAGCGCCGCCATGAGCGCGGCCAGGTGCAGCCGGCACTGGACGAAGCATTGCTGGCCGCATTGCCCTCGATGCCTGCCTGCGCCGGCGTGGCGGTGGGTGTTGATCGGTTGCTGATGGCGATGAACCGCACGCCGCGTATCGCCGATGTGCTGGCCTACGACTTCGCCCACGCGTGAGCGCGGTGCGCACGTTCCTGAACATCGAAGACTGAACGGAATTCCGCGTTTCTGCGCTTGCTTCGGTAAGCGGGATGATGCTCTTATCACGGCAGATGCCGGACACTGGCACGCAGTTCATCCATTCCTGCTGGGGAAGGCTTTGGTCAAGTGGTTTGCGGTTGTCGCTGCACCGGTGTACTCCATCGCGCTCTGGGGTGCCTGGCTGCCGTCATCGGCGTCGGCCCAGCAGGCGGGCTATGACGGCGAAGTGGTGACCTGCGAATCGCGCGACATGGGCTGGGTGCATTGCGATATCGACGTCAGCAATGGCATCGACCTTGTGCGCCAGCTGTCCAGCAACAGCTGCATCCGTGGCAGCGAGTGGGGCACCGACCGCAGTGGCGTGTGGGTCACCCTGGGCTGCCGGGCCGAGTTCCGTGCGCGTCGAGCGCAAGGTGCAGCGCCTGCGGCAACGGAAGGCAAGCGCCTGGTCCGCCGTGTGGTGCGCTGCGAATCCAATGGCCGCCCGCAGAGTTGCCCGGTGCGCCTGGACGGGGCGCCGGTGCGCCTGCTGCGCCAGTTGTCGGTGCTGCCGTGCCGCGAAGGGCAGGGCTGGGGCTACAAGCGCAATGAAGTCTGGACCAGCCGTGGTTGCCAGGGCGATTTCGAAGTGGCTGACGAGGACGGCCGTTTTGTCGACGTGCCACGCCGCCTGACCTGCGAGTCGAAGTCGAAGAAGCGCCGCTTCTGTGGCGCGAGCATTTCGGTCGGCGCCGTCGTCACCGAACAGTTGTCCAGCACCCCGTGCGAGGAAGGCAACACCTGGGGCTGGAACCGCAACGGGATCTGGGTGGACGGCGGCTGCCGCGCCGAATTCTCGGTGAATTGAGCCGGGGCAGGCTCCAACCGCGCGGGGCGTGGCCCTACAATGGGCCCATGAACACTGCCTCCGACATCGACTACGCCCGTTATGACCACATCCGCCCGATCCTCTGGACCGGCGATGCCCTGCAACTGCTGGACCAGCGCAAGCTGCCGTTCGTGGTCGAGCACGTGGTCTGCCATGACAGTGACGAGGTTGCCGCCGCCATCCACGCGCTGACCGTGCGTGGCGCGCCGGCCATCGGCATTGCCGCGGCCTGGGGCGTGGTGCTGGCCGCACGTGACGTGCAGGCCGCTGATGGCGCGCATGCGCTGCAGCAGTTGGAGCCGGCGCTGCAGCGCCTGAACGCCTCGCGCCCGACCGCCGTCAACCTGGCCTGGGCGCTGGCGCGCATGCGCCGTTGCCTGAACGCCGCTGGCGCCGACTGGAAGGCTCTGCTGGAAGGGGAGGCGCAGGCCATCGCCGAGGAAGACCTGGCCGCCAACCGCCACATGGGTGCGCTGGGTGCGGGCCTGATCGAGGCCGGCAGCGGCGTGCTGACCCATTGCAACACCGGCTCGCTGGCCACCGCCGGCTTCGGTACCGCGTTGGGCGTGATCCGTGCCGGCATGGCCCAGCACCGCATTGCCCGGGTGTTCGCCGGCGAGACCCGGCCGTGGCTGCAGGGCGCGCGCCTGACGGTGTGGGAGCTGCAGCAGGATGGCATCGACGCCACCCTGATTGCCGATTCGGCCGCCTCGCACCTGATGAAGACCGGTGCTGTGCAGTGGGTGATCGTGGGTGCGGACCGCATCTGCGCCAATGGCGATACCGCCAACAAGATCGGTACCTACCAGCTGGCCATTGCCGCGCGCCACCACGGCGTGAAGTTCATGGTCGTGGCGCCGTCCTCGACCGTGGACATGGAAACCGTGGACGGCAGCCAGATCGAGATCGAGCAGCGTGACCCGGGCGAGCTGTACGGCGTGGGCGGTACCCGCACCGTGGCCGAGGGCATCGCCGCCTGGAACCCGGTGTTCGACGTCACTCCGGGCGAGCTGATCGATGCCATCGTGACCGAGCGCGGGGTGATCCTGAACCCGACCGCCGACAACATGCGCGCCGCCTTCGGCGGCTGAGGCGGGCAGGGTCGCGGATGTCTGTAGAGCCGAGCCCACGCTCGGCTCAGCCAGCAAATCCGCCGCAGCCGAGCATGGGCTCGGCGCTACAGGGGCGGTATGGGGCCCTAAGTTCCTGATTTGTGCCGGTAAAATCCCCGTAAAGGGAGGCGGAAAACGGCCTGTTGTGGTAGTATCCACAGGTTGAATCGAGGTTCCGGCACGACCCCCTCCCGCAGAGGGCTGCGCCGGACTGGACCGCTACCAGACAACGGAACCCGAATGGCAGAAACCGCCAAGGAAATCATCCAGGTCAACCTGGAAGACGAGATGCGCAAGAGCTACCTCGATTACGCCATGAGCGTGATCGTGGGCCGCGCGCTCCCGGATGCGCGCGACGGCCTCAAGCCGGTGCATCGCCGCGTGCTGTTCGCGATGAACGAGTTGAACGCGCACAGCAACAAGCCCTACTTCAAGTCGGCACGTATCGTCGGTGACGTCATCGGTAAGTACCACCCGCATGGCGATCAGTCGGTGTACGACACGCTGGTGCGCCTGGCACAGCCGTTCTCGCTGCGCTACATGCTGGTCGATGGCCAGGGTAACTTCGGCTCCATCGACGGCGACTCCGCCGCAGCGATGCGATACACCGAAGCGCGCATGTCGCGCCTCGCGCATGAGCTGATGGCCGACATCGACAAGGAAACCGTCGATTTCCAGCCCAACTACGACGAAAAGGAACTGGAGCCGACGGTCATGCCGACCCGGTTCCCGAACCTGCTGGTCAATGGTTCGGCCGGTATCGCGGTGGGCATGGCGACCAACATCCCGCCGCACAATCTGAGCGAATCGATCAACGCCTGCATCGCGCTGATCGACAACCCGGAAATCGACGTCGACGGCCTGATGGAATACATCCCGGGTCCGGATTTCCCGACCGCCGGCATCATCAATGGCACCGCCGGCATCGTCGCCGGCTACCGCACCGGCCGTGGCCGCGTGCGCATCCGTGCCAAGGCCGATATCGAAGTGGCCGACAACGGCCGCGAATCGATCATCGTCACCGAGATTCCTTACCAGGTGAACAAGGCGCGTCTGATCGAGAAGATCGCCGAGCTGGTCAAGGAAAAGAAGATCGAAGGCATCAGCGAGCTGCGCGATGAGTCCGACAAGGACGGCATGCGCATCTACATCGAGATCAAGCGCGGTGAATCTGCCGAGGTTGTGCTGAACAACCTGTACCAGCAGACGCAGATGGAATCGGTGTTCGGCATCAACATGGTGGCGCTGGTCGATGGCCGCCCGCAGTTGATGAACCTCAAGCAGATGCTGGAGGCGTTCGTCCGCCACCGTCGCGAAGTGGTCACCCGCCGCACCGTGTTCGAGCTGCGCAAGGCGCGTGCCCGTGCCCACGTGCTGGAAGGCCTGACCGTCGCGCTGGCCAACATCGACGAGATGATCGAACTGATCAAGACCTCGCCGAACCCGAACGAAGCACGCGAGCGCATGCTGGCGCGCGTGTGGGAGCCGGGCCTGGTCGGTGCGATGCTGGGCGCCGCCGGTGCCGAAGCCTCGCGTCCGGAAGACCTGCCCAAGGGCGTGGGCCTGATCGAGGGCGGCTACCAGCTGACCGAGATCCAGGCCACCCAGATCCTGGAAATGCGCCTGCACCGCCTGACCGGGCTGGAGCAGGACCGCCTGACCGACGAGTACAAGCAGCTGCTGGAAGTGATCGCCGGGCTGATCCACATCCTGGAAGACCCCGACCGCCTGCTGCAGGTGATCCGCGAAGAGCTGGTCAGCGTCAAGGCCGAGTTCGGCGACGAGCGTCGTACCGAGATCCGCCACAGCGAAGAAGACCTGGACATCCTCGACCTGATCGCGCCGGAAGACGTGGTGGTCACCGTGTCGCACGCCGGTTACGTGAAGCGCCAGCCGGTGAGCGTGTACCGCGCGCAGCGCCGTGGCGGCCGTGGCCGCAGTGCGGCGGCGACCAAGGAAGAGGATTTCATCGAACAGCTGTGGCTGGTCAACACGCATGACACGCTGCTGACCTTCACCAGTTCGGGCAAGGTGTTCTGGCTGCCGGTCTACCAGCTGCCCGAAGCCGGTTCCAACGCTCGTGGCCGTCCGATCATCAACTGGATTCCGCTGGAACCGGGCGAACGCGTGCAGGCCGTGCTGCCGGTGCGCGAGTACGCCGATGGCCAGTTCGTGTTCTTCGCCACGAAGAACGGTACGGTCAAGAAGACCCCGCTGGGCGAGTTCGCCTTCCGTCTGGCCCGCGGCAAGATCGCGATCAACCTCGACGAGGGCGACGCGCTGGTTGGCGTCGGCCTGACCGACGGCGAGCGCGACATCCTGCTGTTCGCCTCCAACGGCAAGACCGTGCGCTTCGGCGAGGACAAGGTCCGCTCGATGGGCCGTACCGCGACCGGCGTGCGTGGCATCAAGATGCCGGCCGGCGAGGAAGTGGTCAGCCTGATCGTGGCCGAAAGTGCCGGTGGCATCGAGGACGAGAACGAGGACGACAACGGTGTCGAAGAAGCCGCCGCCAATGGCGATGCGGTGATCGACGGCGCTGACGACGCCAGCGTGCAGTACATCCTCACCGCCACCGAGAACGGCTATGGCAAGCGCACCCCGCTGCCGGACTACCCGCGCAAGGGCCGTGGTACGCAGGGCGTGATCGGCATCCAGACCACCGAGCGCAACGGCAAGCTGGTCGCCGCGGTGCTGATGGGCTCCAGCGACGAAGTCCTGCTGATCTCCGATGGCGGCACCCTGGTGCGTACGCGTGGCTCGGAAATCAGCCGCGTCGGCCGCAACACCCAGGGCGTCACCCTGATCCGCCTGTCCAAGGACGAGAAGCTGCAGGCGGTGGAGCGCATGGATGCCTCGATCGACGAGGACGAGGACGAGGTGGCGGCTGCCGCCCCGGCCACGACCGACGGCGCCCCGGCTGCGGCCAGCAGCGAGGACGCCGCGCAGGAGTGATCCTGCCGCGAGCCTGAGGTACCCGACGACGCCGGCCCTGTGCCGGCGTCGTCGTATCCGGACGCCACACATACGCGCGCGCTTCACGCCGGCGGTGGGATAAGGGCGCATGCTGCCCCCGGAGATCGACGATGTCCGTCACGCCGCCGTCCGATCCTGCTCCTGTCCGAACCCCGCGCCATCCGCTGGTGACCGTGCTGTCGCTGTTGCTGGTCGTGCTCGGCCTGGTCATCGGCGGGCTCGGCGCATGGCTGCTCAGCCTTGGCGGCTCGGCGTACTACGCCATCGCCGGGCTCGGCCTGCTGGCCAGCGGCCTCCTGCTGTTCGGCAACCGTCGCAGCGGCGCGCTGCTGTACGCGCTGGTGTTCATCGGCACACTGCTGTGGACCTGGTGGGAGTCAGGCAGCGACTACTGGCGTTGGGTGCCGCGCCTGGGCCTCGTTACGGCCCTGGGCATCGTGGTGGCGCTGCTCGCACCGACCCTGCGCGAACCGGTGTCCAAGCGCCTGTCGCGCAGCGTGGCGGGCGTGCTGATGCTGGTGTTCGTAGCTGCCTTCGGCCTGGCCTTTGCGCCGCATGGTGAAGTGGACGGGCACCTGCCGTTCCCGGAAGGCGCGGTCAGCGCCGGACTGGAACCTACGCGCGATACCACGGGCCTGCAGCCGGCTGACCAGCCCGCCGAGGGCGACTGGCCGGCGTGGGGCCGCAGCAATGCGGCCACCCGCTATTCGCCGCTGCAGCAGATCACCCCGGCCAATGTGGCCACGCTGCAGCCGGCCTGGCAGTTCCGTACCGGCGATATGCCGAAGAAGCGCTGGGGCGCGGAAACCACGCCGCTGAAGATTGGCGATCGCCTGTACCTGTGCACCGCGCGCAACCGCCTGATCGCACTCGACGCCGCCAGCGGCAAGGAGCTGTGGCGGTTCGATCCAAGGGTGAAGGATGCTTCGATTCCCTATACCGCTGCCTGTCGCGGTGTGAGCTATTACGAGCAGCCCAGCACGCCGACCGTTGCTGATGCGGCATTGGCCGATGTCGCCGCTGATCTGGCGCTGCCGGAACCGCCGCCCAGCATCACCCGCAGTGTTGCACCGGGCAGTCGTCCGGCATGCTGGGCGCGCATCATCGAAGGCACGCTGGACGGTCGCATCATCGCGGTGGACGCGGACAGCGGCCGTCCCTGCGCGAATTTCGGTAACAACGGCCAGGTCGACATCACCCTGGGCATGGGCGAGGTGCCACCGGGTTACGTGTCGATCAACTCGCCGCCGGCCATCGTGCGCGGCGTGATCGTGACCGGTCATCAGGTGCTCGACGGACAGCGCCGCGATGCGCCCTCGGGCGTGATCCAGGCCTACGATGCCATCACCGGCAAGCTGCGCTGGGCATGGGACATGGACCAGCCCGAGCGCAGCGGCTTGCCGCCGCGCGAGCAGACCTATACGCGCGGCACACCCAACATGTGGACCACCGCCACCGGTGATGAAGCACTGGGGCTGGTCTACCTGCCGCTGGGCAATTCTGCGGGAGACTATTGGAGTGGCTCGCGCACGGAGAGCCAGAACCGCTATGCAACCTCGCTGGTGGCGATCGACGTGGCCACCGGCAAGCCGGTCTGGCATTTCCAGGCGGTGCGCAAGGATGTGTGGGACTACGACCTGGGTTCGCAGGCCAGCCTGATCGACTACCCGACGGCGGCGGGCAAGGTGCCGGCGATCCTGTTGCCGACCAAGCAGGGCGACCTCTATATCCTCGATCGCCGCAACGGCCAGCTGCTTACCGCCGCCGAAGAGCGCAAGGTGCCGGTCGGCGGCGTCGAACCCGAGCAGCGTTCACCCACCCAGCTGTTTTCGCTGTACCACACGCTGCGCCGCGAACATGACCTGACCGAGCGCGACATGTGGGGCATCACCCCGATCGACCAGCTGGTCTGCCGCATCCAGTTCCGCAAGGCGTACTACGAAGGCTTCTACACGCCGCCGAGCAGCGAGCGCCATTCCATCGAGTACCCTGGCTACAACGGCGGCTCGGACTGGGGCAGCGTGTCCATCGATACGCGCCGCGGCGTGATCGTGGCCAACTACAACGACATGCCCAACTACAACCGGCTGGTGCCACGCGCCGAGGCCGACCGGCTGGGCTGGCTGCCACGCGAGAAGATCCGGTTCGACAAGGGCGGTGCAGAAGGCGCGGGCGACCCGCAGGTGGGCACGCCGTATGGCATCCAGGTCAACGCTGGTTGGCGGCTGCCGTTCACCGGCCTGCTGTGCAAGCAGCCGCCCTATGGCGGTATCCGTGCCATCGACCTGCGTACCGGCAAGCTGCTGTGGGACCGTCCATTCGGCAGTGCGCGCGGCAACGGACCGTTCGGCATCCGTTCCGGCCTGCCGATCGAGATCGGCACGCCGAACAATGGTGGTTCGGTGATCACCGCCAGCGGCCTGATCTTCATCGCCGCTGCCACCGATGACCTGCTGCGTGCCATTGATCTGAAGACCGGCAAGGAACTGTGGCATGCCAAGCTGCCCGCGGGCGGCCAGGCCAATCCGATGGTGTACGAGCAGGGCGGGCGCCAGTACGTAGTGATCATGGCCGGCGGCCACCATTTCATGGAAACCCCGAACGGCGATTATGTGATGGCGTTTGCGTTGCCCAGGTAACCGCAATGGGGGCGATGATCCACCCCCATTGCATGACGCTGGATCACACCGTCACCACCACCTTGCCGATCTGCTCGTTCGATTCCAGGTAACGGTGTGCCTCCTGGATCTGCGCAAACGGGAACACCTTGGCAATCTTTGGCGCCAGCGTGCCCTTGTCCAGGCCATCGACGATGAACGCCTTGGCGCGGGCCAGTGCGGCATCGTCAGAAACGATTTCCGAGTACAGATAGCCCTTCAGCGTCAGCGACTTGCCCAGCACGTTGAACAGCGGGAACGGCGTGGGTTCGCTGCTCAGCGCGCCGTACTCCAGCAGGATGCCGGCACGGGCCATCGCTTCGGTGAGCGGCACGAACTGCGGGCCACCGATCGGATCGAACACCACACGGGCACCGGCACCGCCGGTGATGCGCGCCACTTCGGTCACCAGATCCTGCTCCTGGGTGGCGATGACGTGGGCGGCACCGGCATCGAGCAGGGCTTGGCGCTTGCCCGGGCCACGGGTGACCGCGATCGGCGTGGCGCCTACTGCATTGGCGATCTGGATGGCGGCCAGGCCGACGCTGCTGCTGGCGGCGGTAATGATGACGAAATCCCCGGCGGCCAGATGAGCCTGTTCCAGCAGCGCGCCCCAGGCGGTGACGTACTGCATCCACACCGCGGCCGCCGTTTCAAAGTCCAACGCCTGTGGGTGCTTGACCACCAGTCGTGCCGGCACGTTGGCCAGCTCGCCATAGGTGCCCCAGCGCGCGATGTCCAGTGGCGGTATCACGCTGACCGCATCGCCAGCAGTGAAGCCGCTCACCGCACTGCCGACCGCTTCGATCACGCCAGCGGCCTCATAGCCCAGCCGGCTGGGGAACTGCGCTTCCTGCAGATAGGCGCCGTTGCGGAACATCACCTCGGCGCGGTTCAGGCCGATTGCCTTCACCCGGATCTGGACTTCGTCAGGGGCGGGGGCGTGAACGTCGATATCGTCGATGCGCAGCACATCGGCACTGCCATATTCGTGGATGCGGACAATCTGGCTCATGGGGGCTCCGAGGAAGGGCCGACGAGGGCGCCGGCGAAAGGGTCACGGCTACTGTGCGCGTAGTCTGCATCCAGAATAAGGGGTAATCTGGTGTTTCATTGAATAACAATTGTTTGCAATGGACCTGATCGCTCCCCTGCGGACTTTCGCCAAGGTGGCCGAGGTCGGCTCCTTCGCCGCCGCTGCCGAGGCACTGGACCTGTCGCCGCAGCTGGTCGGCAAGCATATCCAGGCGCTGGAGCAGCACCTGGGCATGCGCCTGCTCAACCGCACCACGCGCAAGCAGAGCCTGACCGACTTCGGCCAGGCCTACCTGGCGCGGGCGCGGGTGATCCTGGAGGAAGTGGAGGGCGCCGAGCAATTGGCGGAAGTGGCGCGTGGACGGCCGATGGGGCGCCTGCGCATCAGCGCGCCGGTCACCTTCGGCGTGCACGCACTGGGCCCGGCGGTGGTGGCTTACATGCAGCAGTACCCGGATGTGCAGGTCGATCTGAATCTGTCCAACAGCTTGGTGGACATCGTCGAGGACGGCTACGACCTGGTGTTCCGTACCGGTGACCTGGCCGACAGCGGGCTGGTGGCGCGACGGCTGGGGCCGTATCCGCTCGTCCTATGTGCCTCGCCGGACTACCTGGCTTCGCGCCCGGCCATCACCCATCCCAATGACCTGAGCCGCCACGAGTGCCTGGGCTTCGCGCATTCGATCATCCGCACACGCTGGAGTTTCCGCGATGCCGATGGCAGCGTGCTGACCGTGCCGGTGTCCAGTCGCTTCATGGTCAACCAGGCCGAGCCGCTGCTGACAGCGGCCGTGGGTGGGCTGGGATTGATCCTGCAGCCCTACGAAATGCTTGCCGCTGCGCTGGCGCGTGGTGAACTGGTGGAAGTGCTGCCGGACCACGTGCCGGTATCGACGTGGATCAACCTGGTGTATCCGCGCGACCGCCAGCTGACGCCCAAGCTGCGCAGCTTCCTGGACTTCTGCGTGGCGCGTTTCACAGAGCAGACGATGGCAAGGCGATAGCGTGGCATCGATCAGCATTCCTGTGCTCCCATGCGAAGGACTCGCCCCGTGATGTCTCTCCCGTTGCCGCAGCATGCCGCCCGCGTCCTGCTGCTGGCGTCATTTTCCAGCGCCAGCGTGCTTGCGCAGCAGACGCCTGCGCAGGCGTTGGCCGAGTGGGAGGTGCAAGGGCGCGCGGATGGCCTGGCGCGACCTGATACTGAATGCCAGGATTTCCTGCAGGCAATGGGCCGGAAGCCTCCGGAACTGCAGTATGTAAGCTGCAGCCAGGATGACGTGTCCTACATCAAGCCGATGGAGGCCCACTATCGTGTTTCAGGCGCGCAAGCGGCGCAGGTCGAAGCCTATCTGCACACGGCATTCGGCCTGCCTGCATTGCGCTACGTCTGTTGTGGCTGGAGCAACGGCGCACCCTACTACTGGCGCGAAGGTCCGGATGCGGTGAGGTATCAGATCGGCATGGGGGTGGAATCGCTGCCGTACGAACGGGGCCAATGGCATAGCATCGAGGCATTCAACGTCACCGTCGAGGTGGTGCGGCAGCGTCCCTAGCGTGGATGCGGCGGGCCGATCCATCGTCTAGGATGCGCCCAGGGATACCCGCAAAGGAATTGCCATGAGGGCTGTTGGACGCCTGTTTCTCTGCAATGCGCTGGCCTGTTTGGTCCTGGTGACCGCCTCGGCATTTCCGGCAGTTGGCGCAGCATCTTCCGAGCGCGAACATCCACGCGCGCGGGATGCCATCGATGACTGGCTTGCCGCCTTCAATGCGGGCAGCCTCGAGGGGTTGCAGGCATTCGCCGACAGATATGCCAAGCAGGAGGGCAGCACGCCCAAGGACTATCTCGAGTTCCGCGAGAGCACGGGCCCGCTGAGCGTTCTGGAAACACTCGAGCGCGCGCCCAGCCAGGCGAAGCTGCTGGTGATGGGCCAGCTGAGCGAACGTGCGATGTGGGTGACGGCAGTCATGGACCCGGCCAACCCGTCGCACGTGAAGCAGTTCCAGATCGAGGGCACTGAAACGCCAGACAAATACAAGCCGGCACGGGTTGCATTGCCTGCGCTGATGGCTGATGCCGCGGCAAGGCTGGAGGCGCTGCGGGCGCAGGACGCGCTGTCGGGTGCATTGCAGGTGGCGCAGAATGGCAAGGTGCTGCTGGACTGGCGCGGTGGCGATGCCGATCGCACCGCTGGCATTCCAGTGGACGTGGATACACAGTTCCGCCTTGCGTCCTCCAACAAGATGTTCACCGCAGTGGCCGTCCTGCAGCTGGTGCAGGACGGCAAGCTCAGTCTCGATGACACGATCGGCAGTCGCCTGCCGGACTATCCGAACAAGGCCGTTGCCAACAGCGTAACCGTTCGCCAGCTGCTGTCACATACCAGTGGCCTGGGCGACTTCTTCGGCGACGATTTCGAACAGTATTCCGCGTCGTTGAAGACGCTGGATGACTACGTGCGGCGCTTTGCCAAGGATGCGCCGCAATTCACGCCAGGCAGCCAGGACAGCTACTCGAACTATGGCTTCATCGTGCTTGGGCGGATCATCGAGGCCGTCTCCGGGCAGTCGTACTACGCCTATGTGGAGCAACACATCCTGCGCCCGGCGGGCATGATGGGCACCGGCTTCGAACCGGAAACAGTGAACGTCCCGCAGCGTGCCGTCGCCTACACGAAGAAGGACGGGCAATGGGTCCGTGAAACGAAGTCGCTGCCCTGGCGCGGCATGTCAGCCGGTGGTGGCTACAGCGCGGTGGGCGACATGGTGAAGTTCGCCGAGGCATTGCGCAGTGGAAAGCTGGTCTCACCTGCATTGCTGCAGCAGGCCACCACGGCGCAGAACCACAAGGGCTGGTATGGATTCGGCTTCGTGGTGCAGGGCAAGGGCAGGGAGCACCAGTACGGCCACGAAGGCGGTGCGCCCGGATCGAACAGTGCCATCGTGGTGATGCCCGCACAGGGCTATGTGATCGTTGGCCTGGCCAATGTCGATCCGGATGCGATCAGCAACGTGGTCAACTACATCGCGCGAAGAGTGCCGTTGTAGCCCCGAGCGACTGTGCTGCAGCGATGTTGACGCTGGGGCAGTTGGCGGACCAGAATCGGGCCATGAGCCGATTCCTTCCCGTGGTGTGTCTGGTCGCCAGCATGGTGCTCCTGCTGCGCGGGGTGCACGTGATACTCAGGGGTGTCCCGGCGATGGCCAGCGAAGGTACCAGTGCTGCGTATGCACAAGGCTACCTGCATGGACAGGCAGCAGCCGGGTGGGTGTTGATTTCCGCTGCGGTAGCCTGTGCACTCATTGCCTGGTACCGGGCGCGCGCCAGGAAGTGAGAGACGGGCGCATCAGCGGGGCACCCGCACCATCTTCGTCATCAAGTGTTCCACCACGCCCGCCGGGTCCGCAGTGCGGCCCACATGCGTGCTCGACATCTGCACAACCGAACTGCGCTTGGCGGTAAGGAAATGGAAGCGCGCTCGCGCGGGCAGCTGCGCGATGGGGCCGGCGCTGGCGTCGCCGCGGCAGATGGCCACGATCGCATCCAGCCACGGCTGCAGCGCCTCCTGGTCCAGCGCCGGCGCGAAGGCGCGCAGGCGCGCAGGATCGATCTCGATGGCCGCCTCCAGATGACGCGCGCCAGGACAGGAGACGATCACCCCGACGTTGATGAATTCCTCGCGTTCCACCCGCGGTACCACGCGGATGACCGCGTAGTCATACGTGTGCAGCGTGGGCACGGATGGCCTCCTGCACGAACACCGCACGCACTTTCAGGCGATGCTTGAGATAGTCGATGTAGCCTTGGCGATAGGCCTGCGGACTGTCGAATGCCGGCTCGTTGACCAGCCAGCTGTCCGGCACCAGGCCGACGATGCGCTCGATCTCGGCATCGGTCAGGCGCGCGGCCAGTTCGGCATCCACCTCGGCGATGCGGCTGGCGAACGACAGCAGCACGTGGTCGCGGATCAGCACGAACGGCTTTTCGCAGGCATCGCCGGCGTTGGCCCAGTCGTGATGGAAGTACATGGCCGCACCGTGATCGATCAGGTACAGCTTTCGATGCCACACCATCAGGTTCGGATTGCGCGTGGTGCGATCGACATTGCTGGTGAGCGCATCGAACCAGACGATGCGCGAGGCCAGATCGGCATCCACCGGCATCGCCGCCGGGTCGTAGTTGATCGCACCGGGCAGGTAGTCCAGGCCCAGGTTCAGGCCCTCGCTGGCACGGATCAGCTCCTGGATTTCCGGGTCCGGTTCGGTGCGGGCGAACTCGCGGTCCAGCTCCACGAACAGGATTTCCGGAATCGGCAGGCCCAGCGTGCGCGCCATTTCGCCGGCGATCAGCTCGGCGATCAGCGCCTTCGGGCCCTGGCCTGCGCCACGGAACTTCAGCACGGCCATGCCGTCGTCGTCGGTCTCGACCACGGCCGGCAGGGAGCCACCTTCCCGCAAGGGAGTGATGTAGCGGAGGGCATGTACGGTGCGCATGGGCGCATTCTAGCGTGGTGCAGGTGCAACCCCCTGATCGGCGAGGACCGAGTTCGGCCTTCACCTGTCCCTTCCGCCTGCGATGGCAGCATCGTGCTCCAGGAACCCTTGGGTTCATGGGCGTACTGGCACTCTTGATGCAGAGGCTTCAGGCCGGGCACCTGCTCGGCTGCCAGCGACGCGCACTGCGAAGCGGAAACCTCATCCACGATGTCCTGCAGGCTACGGAGGTGCACCGATGAGCGACGAATTCACTCCCATGCTGCCGCCCTTGGACGACGCCAAGGTCGAGGAAATGATCGGCAAGGTCGTACTGGTAGGTGTGACCCGCTATGGCGGCGACGGCCAGGTAAAGGGGCTGGAGCAGTATGCCGGCACGGTGCTGCGCATCAGCGCCGACGAGGGCGTGGTGCTGGCCGACGAGAATGATGGCCACGAGCGCTACCTGCCGCCGATGCTGGACCAGTACCAGCCAGCCGAGCCCGGGGAGTACCGCATGCACACCAGTGGCATGATCGTGGTCGACCCCGACTACCTGGCCACCTGGGACCTGCACGCGCAGCAGTAGTGCCAAGCCATGCCTGGCAGGTGCCGGCAGTTCCCCGGCACCTCCCGGAGCTGCACTTTGCCCCATCCGGCCACTAGCCCTTCCGGCCCATTCACGACAACCCCTGCGGTGCTAGATTCGGGTCCATGCCCGATTCCGGGTACCCATTCACACTCCAGGGGATAAGGATGCTGATCCGTCGAACCTCTCTGGCGGCGGCCGTTGCCGTCGCCACCGTCGGCCTGCTGGCCGCTGGCCCGGCGCTTGCCGACTACGCCAAGCCGCCGGAACACCTGCTCAAGGTGCTGAAGGCACCGCCGCCGCCGGCGCCGAACGTGGCCCCGGGCGGCCAGCGCCTGCTGCTGACCACCGCGCAGACCTACCCGTCAATCAGCCGCGTCGCCCAGCCGTACCTGAAGCTGGCCGGCGTGCGCCTGGAGCCGAAGAATCGCAGCCGCCATGACACCCCCGGTGGCTACGGCATTCCGGCCTGCGTGGCCGACTTCACCCTGGTCGATATCGGCAGCGGCAAGGAGACCAAGGTCAACCTGCCGCAGGGCTGCGCCACCGGCGCGCTGTGGTCGGCCGATGGCAGCCACTTCGCCTTCCAGAATGCGGTCGATACCAGCGTGCAGCTGTGGGTGGGCGATGCGGCCACCGGCCAGGTGAAGCAGGTGCCGAACGTGCAGCTGAACCCGATCTTCGGCTACACCGTGCAGTGGCTGGGCGGCAGCCAGAATCTGCTGGTGAAGCTGGTCCCGGCCAATCAGGGCCCGGCGCCGTCCAATGGCGGCGTGCCGACCGGTCCGGACGCGCAGGAGTCGCTGGGCAGCAGCGGCGAAAGCAGCACCTACGAAGCCCGCGACACGCTGACCAGCGTCCATGACGAGAAGCTGTTCGCCTATTACGGTACTTCGCAGCTGGCCGTGGTCGATACCGTCGCCAACCGCGTGCGCCCGGTCGGGCAACCGGCGCTGTTCAATGAAGTCAGCGCCGCGCCCGATGGCGTGCACGTGCTGACCGAATCGATCAAGGCACCGTATTCGCATGCGGTGACCTACCAGCGCTTCGCCAACGACGTGGCCGTGCTGGACATCGCCAGCGGCAAGTCCACGCCGATCGCCAGCCTGCCGTTGGCCGACCGCGTGCCGGTGCACGGCGTACCGGAAGGTCCGCGCGGTTTCGACTGGCGTGCCACCGATCCGGCCACCCTGGTCTATGCCGAAGCGCTGGACAAGGGCGACTGGAAGGTCAACGTGCCGCATCGCGATCGCGTGCTGATGCTGAAGGCGCCGTTCAACGGCAAGCCGACCGAAATCACCCGCACTACGCAGCGCTTTGAAGGTTTTGCGTGGTCCGCCGATCCGTCCGTGGCGTTCCAGTTCGAGAACGACGAGAACCGCCACTGGATGCAGACCCGCATCGTCGATGTGGACCAGCCGAAGAAGGAAGGCCGCCTGCTGTGGGACATGTCCAGCGATGAGCTGTACGGCAACCCCGGCAACCTGGTCTTCACCCGCCTGCCGAATGGCGCGCAGGTCGTGCGCCGTGAGGGCAACCATGTGTTCCTCAGCGGCCGTGGCGCGTCGCCGCAGGGCGACCGTCCGTTCCTGGACCGCCTGGACCTGGGCACGCTGAAGAGCGAGCGCCTGTTTCGCAGCAGTGCCGATGCCTACGAACAGTTCCTCGGTTTCAGCAACACGCCGGGGCGCTACCTGACCTGGCACCAGTCGGTGATCGATCCGCCGAATGCCTTCATTCGGCAGCAGGGTGAGGCGGTGGCCGCCGCGAAGGCCGGCGAGGCGCAGTTCGCGTCCACCACGACCGCGCTGACCAAGCTGGTCGACCCGACCCCGGAAGTGCGCCAGATCAAGAAGCAGCTGGTGACCTACAAGCGCGCCGACGGCGTGGACCTGTCGTTCACCCTGTACACGCCGCCGGGCTACAAGGAGGGCCAGCGCGTGCCGGCGATCCTGTATGCGTACCCGGCCGACTTCGCCAACGCCGCGCAGGCCGGCCAGGTATCCGGTTCGCAGCAGACCTTCACCCGCCTGCAGCCGTACCGCCTGATGCTGCTGGCCGGCTACGCGATCATCGACAACGCCTCGTTCCCGATCGTGGGTGACCCGAAGAACGCCTACGACACCTACCTGGAGCAGCTGGAAGCCGACGCCAAGGCGGCGGTGGACAAGGCCGTGGACATGGGCGTGGTCGACCGCAACCGCATCGGCGTGACCGGTCACAGCCATGGCGGCCTGATGACCGCCAACCTGATTGCGCACACCAAGCTGTTCAAGGCCGGTGTGGCGACCAGCGGTTCGTACAACAAGACCTTCACCCCGTTCGGCTTCCAGAACGAACGCCGCTCGGTCTGGCAGGCGCAGGACGTGTACCTGAAGGCCTCGCCGTTCTTCTATGCCGACAAGATCAAGCTGCCGCTGCTGCTGGTCCACGGCGAGGACGACGCCAACCCGGGCACCGAGCCGTTCCAGTCGCGCAAGCTCTACCAGGCGATCCGCGGCAACGGCGGCACCACCCGCCTGGTGATGCTGCCGAACGAACCGCACTGGTACACCGCATTGGAATCGAACGAGCAGCTGGTGGCGGAAATGCTGAACTGGTTCGACACCTACGTGAAGAACGCCAAGTAGCGTCGAGCCTGCTCGACCGCTTTGCAGAAGGCCGCCTTCGGGCGGCCTTCCTGCATCCTGCTGTAGAGCCGAGCCCACGCTCGGCTATCCGTTGGCCTGTAAACAGTTGCAGGTGCTCTGCAATCAACTGTGGAGACTCGGTAACGACGTGTTACCGGCACATTCGCACGCCGCGCAAATGGTCTAGGCTGAACCTGATAGCTCGTTCCAGGTCGGTGCAATGAAAGCCATCCTTCTTGCTGCAACGTTGTCCTTGGTCCTGGTCTCAACTGCAGGTGCGCAGCCATTGCCCACCGAATTGGCGCAGCTGGGGATCATCGCCGGCATGCCTTACGCCAAGGCCAAGCGCCTGCTGGATGCCGCAGGCTGGCGGGCAAAACCTGCGCAGGGCGCGCCGGAATCGCTGGACGGCTTTCCGGAAGTCGGATGCCAGAAGGATGGAAAGCAATGTGCGACGACCTTCGAAAAGGACGGTCAACAGATCGCGGTGCAGCTGGGCACTACCCTGGCAGGGCAGCCGTTCGTGCAGAGCGCTGACTGAGTACCCGCCCTCACGCCAGCGGTAGGCGGTCCTGCGCGCGCGACAGCCGGTCATGCAGGTCGCGCACATGTTCTGCCTTGGCATGCACCCGGGTGGTATCGCCGAAACTGCGTAGATAAGCGCAGGCCGCGAAGCCGGCGCTCTTCTTTTCGTACTCCGCAATCCAGGCCAGACGGTCCGGGTTGTTGGCCTGTTCGGCGGACCACGCGGCCACCGGCGGGCGGATGCGATAACGCAGGCCGACGCGCCACGGCTTCGGTGTCAGCCGCGCACGGAAGCAGTGCTGCAGTCGGCACATGCGCGCGTACAAGGTGTCGGTGCCCAGTGCCTTGAAGAACGCCTGCAGCTGCTCGTCCTCGGGCGAGAAGGTGGCATGCATCGCCAGCACGCGCAGTCCCGCAGGCGTGCGGTAAGCGCGCAGATGCCAGTCGGGGTGTTGTTCGCTGAAGACTTCCACGCGCCGCAGCGCAAGCCCTTCGGCACCCCCTGCGGCGGCCAGACGCTGCCTGCGGCGCAACAGCAATGCGGCATTGACCAGAACCACCGCCGCTACGCCCAGCACCAGCCCAACCAGCCAGTGCCACAGCAGCGTGCCGGTGACGGCGCCGGCAAGCAGCACGATCGCCGCAACGATGGCCGGCATCACGCAGCCGGCTGGCGGCTGCGCATGGTCGATGTCGGCGAACAGCACGTCCGGGCTGTTGAGGCACAGTGCGCCATAGCTGTTGCGGGTGATGATGACGTCGCCGTCGCGCTGCACGATCTGCTCGCGGATCGGCACGCCCTCCACGCCGTAGTTGCTGCGCACTTCGCGGCGCGGCAGCGCCTGCCCGGCGAGGATGGCATTGAGGGCTTCGTTGGCGCGGCGGTCGGCGTGCACCTGCGCCTCTGCAGGGCCTTCGTCGGACCAGCCGAAGCGGCGCACCACCACCGGCCGGCCACGGAAGCGGGCCTGCAGGCGGGCTTCAGCCCAGTACGCGGGAACGATCATCATCGCGGGGTGCTCCATCTTCCGTGGCAGGTGCCGAATCGAGTCTGGCACAGCGTCGGAGTGCCCGCATCTGCTTGCTGCGGCGGCCGGGCCGGGGTGATAGATTGCGCGCTTCGCCTGCACTCCACCAAGGACGGAGCGATGTCCATGATCCTGCGCGGCCTGTTGGCCCTGGCCTGTGCCGGGGCAGTTGGCATGGCCACGGCGACGGTACCGGCCGGGCCTCAGATTGTCACTGACGATGTCAGTCGCTTCTACGCGCTGTACGACAACGCAGGTGGCAAACCCAGCGTTGCGCAGTTGCGTGGATACATGGCCGAGGGTTCGGCGGGCCTGGCCGAACTGGCGAAGGCGCGCCGGGTCACTCCCGAGCGCATTGCCGAGTCCATCGCCAACCAGCCGGAACTGTATGCGCAGGGACGAAGCTGCCTGGCCGAACTGCCAGCGGTGAAACAACGCCTGACGCAGGTGTTTTCCAACCTGCAGGCGATCTACCCGCAGGCTGCGTTTCCGCCGGTGACCATCGCGGTGGGCCGTGGCCGTCCGGTCGGGCTGACCTCGAAAAGCGGGGTGATCATCGGCCTGGAAGCGCTGTGCGCAGCCGATTTCATGAATCCCAATGTGCAGGACCGCTTCGTGCACGTGATTGCGCACGAGTACGTGCACATCCAGCAGACGGGCCTGACCGACTTCGAGCCGGGCGACCCGCATGCGACGGTGCTGCGTGTTTCGCTGGGGGAGGGCATCGCCGAGTTCATCGCCGAACTGATTTCCGGCAACGTCGGCAACGGGCGCCACGCGGCCTGGACCCGTGGCCGGGAAGTGCATATCGAAAGCGCGTTCGCGCTGGATCTGGACAGCACCGATCTGTCGCCGTGGCTGTACAACTACAAGCCGGGCTCGCAGGAGCCTTACGACCTCGGGTACTGGGTGGGCTACCGCATCGCCAAGGCCTATTACCTGCAGGCCAAGGACAAGCGTAATGCGGTGCGTGCGCTGATCCAGCAGGACAACCCGAAGGCGATCCTCGCTGCCAGCGGCTGGACGCCGGGCATGTGGATGCCGGCGAAAGTCACGGGTGTGGCGGCGCGTACGGCTGCACGCTGAGCACAGGGCGGGGCGTTAGACTGCGGAAGATGATTTCAGGAGTACTCGCATGCGTGGATCTGTTGAGCTTGCCGCTGCCACCGTCGTGACGCTGGGCCTCGCGTTGGCTTTTCCGCTGGGCGCTGCGGAAGCCGTCGCAGTCAATCCGCTGCTGCAGACGCCGATCGACCAGCTGCGCCCCGACGAAATTCGTTTCATGCAGCAGCGCCTGGCCGATTGGCCGCAGCTGCAACGCTATCGTGACGCGAACGCGCGACTGCCTGCGGCAGTGCCGGGCCAGCCACGCGTAGTGTTCTTCGGTGACTCCATCACCGAGGGCTGGGGCAGGGAAGGCAGTGCCGGTTTCTTCCCCGGCAAGGGCTGGCTCAACCGCGGCATCAGTGGCCAGACCACGGCGCAGATGCTGGTGCGTTTCCCGCAGGACGTGCTGGCACTGAAGCCACAGGTGGTGGTGATCCTGGCCGGCACCAACGACATCGCCGGCAACACCGGCCCGTCCACGCAGGCGATGATCGAAGACAACCTGCACGCGATGATGGAGCTGGCCCGTGCACATGGCATCGCCGTGGTGCTGGCCTCCGTGCTGCCGGTGAGCGAGTACCCGTGGATGCCGGGCATCACGCCTGCGCCGAAGGTGCGCGCATTGAACACGGCGTTGAAGCGCTATGCCGAGGCGAAGCAGCTGGTCTATCTGGACTACTACACGCCGATGGCCAATGCGGCTGGTGGCCTCGATCCGCAGCTGGCCGAGGACGGCGTGCATCCCACGGCGAAGGGCTATGCAGTGATGGCGCCGTTGGCCGAAGCGGCGGTCAAGCGCGCGCTGCAGCAGAAGTAGCTCCCGCGGGCAGACTCGCCAGCAGCCACTCGCAGAAACTGATCACCAGCGGATCGGCCGCGCTGTCCTGGTGCACCAGCCAGCTCCAGCGCGGGCCGCGCACGCGCGCCTCATCCAGCGGTAGCAGCAGGCCTTGATCGCAGGCGCGGGCCGCCAGCAGCTCGCTGACCAGCGCGATGCCCAGCCCTTGGCATGCGGCATCCAGCAGCTGCCCGGGCTCGGAGAAATTCATGCCCTCGCGGCGCTGGCCGACATCGGCGCCGCCCTGCACCTGCCATTGGCTCCAATCCATTTCGCGCTCGCCATGTAGGGTCAGTCGTTCGTGCACCGGTGTGGCGAGCAGGGCCGGATGGCAGGCCGGATAGAGGCGGTCCTGCAGCAGCACGCGGTGCTGGCACTGCGCCTGTGAGTCGAGGTCATCGCGTACCGCTACGTCCAGCGTCTGCGTGGTCATGTCCGGCGCGTCCTCGCTGGTCAGCAGCCACAGGTCGGCACCGGGATGCAGGCGATGGAACCCGGCCAGGCGTGGCACCAGCCAATGGCGCGCAAAGGCCGGGCTGGTGTTGACGATCAGTTGATTCGGCTTGCGGTACTGATCGAGCCGGCGGATGCCACTGGCCAGCTGCCGCAGCAGGGACTGGGTGGTTTCCAGCAGGTCGATGCCGGCGTCGGTGAGGGTGACGCTGCGGCCCTGCCGGAAGAACAACGGCTGCTGCAGCGAGGCTTCCAGGCCCCGGATCTGCTGGCTGATGGCCGACTGGGTCAGATGCAGTTCCTCGGCGGCCCTGTGGAAACTACCCAGGCGGGCGGCGGCCTCGAAACCACGCAACGCGTTCAGCGGTGGCCAATGCTTGAGCATTTCAGGTAAGTAAAACTGTTCAATTGATGGCTGAATCTATCGTTTGTTCTTATGGATGGGCAAGCGCAGCATAGCTTCCATCCCACACCGGCCCTGGAGCCCGTCATGAGCAGCCGTCGTCACTTCCTCACCCAGCTGGCGGGCGCCGCCGGTCTTGGCGGCCTGGCCGCCCTCGGTCTGGCGGGGCTGCCGGCTCGCGTATCCGCAGCGGGGCCAGCTGCGGGCGCCTGGCGCATGCCGGACGAGCACGGGCCGCAGGAACGTGTCTTTCTGGCCTTCGCCGCGCAACCGCGGGTGTGGGGCGCGCAGGCCGATGCGGTGAACACCGCCGTGGCACGGCTGGCCCGCACCATCGCCCGCCACCAGCCGGTCAGCG
The DNA here is from genome assembly GCF_059370395.1 of Stenotrophomonas sp. YJH_SMC_101-4. Lineage (NCBI taxonomy): Bacteria > Pseudomonadati > Pseudomonadota > Gammaproteobacteria > Lysobacterales > Lysobacteraceae > Stenotrophomonas > Stenotrophomonas sp. YJH_SMC_101-4. Next base: position 357,361 of record NZ_JCAFTP010000001.1, read on the forward strand.
TGCTGTGCCGCCCGGAGCAGCTGAAGCAGGCGCAGGACCGCTGCGGCCGCGACAACATCGAGTTCCTCGAGGTGCCGCTGGATGACATATGGGTGCGCGACTACGGCGGATGCTTCGTCACCAATGACCGGGGCGGGCTGGGGCTGGTCGACTTCAACTTCAACGGTTGGGGAGGCAAGCAGAGCGCACGCAACGATGGCGCGGTGGCGCCCTGGCTGGCACAGGTGACCGGCGCGACGCTGCTGGAAAGCGATCTGGTGGGCGAGGGCGGTGGCATCGAAGTCGATGGCCATGGCACCGCCATCCTCACCGAAAGCTGCTGGGTGAACCGCAACCGTAATCCGGACTGGTCGCGCGCGGAGATCGAGGCCGAGCTGAAGCATCACCTGGGCCTGCGCAAGGTGATCTGGCTGCCCGGCATCGCCGGCGAGGACATCACCGACGCGCATGTGGATTTCTATGCGCGCTTCGTGCGCCCGGGTGTAGTGATTGCCAACCTGGACAATGATCCGGAGTCCTACGACTACGACCTGACCCGCGAACATCTACAGATCCTGCGCGAGGCCACCGATGCCGATGGCCGTCGCCTGCAGGTGCATACGCTGCCGCCGCCGCTGGACGGGCGCGACAACGTGCATACCCGCGAGAACGACGATCTGGCGACGGGCTATATCAACTACCTGCCGATCAACGGCGCGGTGGTCGCGCCGCAGTTCGGTGACGACGCAGCCGATGGCTACTGCCGTGAACTGCTGGAGGACCTGTATCCCGGCCGCGTGATCGAACAGGTGGATATCGATGCGATCGCCGGCGGCGGAGGTGGCATCCATTGCGTGACCAAGAACATGCCGAAGGTAGGGTGACGTGCCTCAGGCATCGTCCAGCTTCAACGCGGCATCGGCCGCCAGCAACGCCTCGGCGGCTGCACTGAGCGACGGCGACGGTGGGGCGACCACGCCGATCGCTTCCATCATCTTCGGCATGCTCAGGAACTGGCGCGCGCGACGGTCGTAGATGCCGGTGACCAGCAGCGCACGGGTGGCGATCTTCTGCTCGGGCCCGATCAGCACGCGCTGCTCCATGATGCCGCGCGAGCCGACCCAGCCCACCAGGCGCGTTTCCAGGGTGAAGCGCTGGAACGGCTTGAGTTCGCGGCGGAACTGGATGGTGCCGGCACCGACGATCGGTGCCCACTTCTCGCGCAGCGCCACCCGGCCCAGGCCCATGCGCAGGATCAGGTCCAGCCGGCCCAGATCGAAGATGTTCCAGTAGCGGCCGTTGGTCATGTGCAGGTTGCTGTCCAGGTCGTTGGGCAGCACACGGAACTGCAGGCGCGAGACCCCGAACGGGGCCTCCAGCTTTGGCCGGAACAGGCTGCAAAGCAGCAGATGGAGCAGGCGGAACCAGAGATTCATGGCTATGACGACTGTTATAGAACGGCCGGTACGCTAATCTATGACGACTGTCTTAGCAAGGCGATCGCCGTGAGCCCACGACCCTCTGATGCCCCGCAACGGGTGATTGATGCCGCAGCACAGATGCTGGCGCGGGTAGGCCTCAATGCCACCAGCATTCGTGAGGTGACCAAGCTGGCCGAGGCGCCGCTGGGCTCCACCTACCACCATTTTCCCGGCGGCAAGCAGGAGCTGCTGGCGCGTGCCACCCACATGGCTGGCGACAAGGTGGAAGCGCTGCTGGTGGAGCTGCTGAAGGGCGGGGCGGTGCAGGGCCTGCAGCAGTTCCTGGCAATGTGGCGCGAGCGCCTGCTGCGCTCCGGGTTCCGGGCGGGCTGCCCGGTACTGGCCGCTGCCGTGGAGGAGCCGGTGGAGGCAGTGCCGAGCCAGCCCCGTGCAGCAGCTGCTGAAGTGTTCGCACGTTGGCAGGCCCATCTGGCCGCAGCGTTCATCGCCGACGGCCACGATCCGGTCGCCGCGGGTGGGCTGGCCAATCTGGTGATTGCCAGTGTGGAAGGTGCGGTGGCGATGTGCCGCGCACTGCAGGACATCGCCCCGTTCGACCAGGTGGCCGCGCAGTTGCTGAAGGCCGCCGCGCCTCCTTGATACGGCTGCACGGTCGCGGGAGACTCGGCGCAGGCCCTGACTGGACGCCGCCGTGGACGAATCGCACTGCCGCCATCTGATCGAGCACTACCTGCAGGCCTACAACCGCTTCGACATCGACGCCATGCTGGCGGTGCTGGCGCATGACGTGCGTTTCGAGAACCACAGCGGTGGCCAGCTGACGATGGTCACCGAAGGCATCGATGCCTTCGGCGAACTGGCACGGCAATCGGCGCCGTTGTTCCGCGAGCGCGAGCAGCGGTTGCTGGAGCTGATCTTCAAGGATGGCGTGGTGCTGGCCAGCATCGGCTGGCGTGGCGTGTTCGCGCAGGACATTCCCGATGGTCCCGGCGCGGGTACGGAACTGGCACTGCAGGGCCACAGCGAGTTCGCTTTTGAGGACGGTCGCATCGTGCGGATCGTCGACCGCAGTTGATGATCAATGGCCTCGGCCCGTCGCCTGGACAGAGGCCCCGGCCGCGGTAGAATCCGCGCAACACCACCCGCGCGTGCCCGGCAAGGATGTCCGCATGCTGTATCAGGTTCTTGAGCTTCCACGCTCCACGATCCGCGGCACCCGGTGGCGCCGATGAAACGCACCCATTTCTTTGCGCGGAACCCGCTGAAGTTGCCGGTGAACCCCGCCGGTGAGCTTGTGCGCGCACGGCAACACCTGCGGGAACGCGGCTGGCCACGCCTGCAGATGACGCTGATCGTGGCCCTGACCGGTGCGGCCGGTTTCCTTGCCTCGCACCTGCTGCGTCTGGCCGGTATCGACGCGATGCTGCTTCGCTACCCGATGGCCGTATTGCTGGCCTATGGCGTGTTCCTGCTGCTGATGTGGATCTGGATCCGCTGGCGCTGGGACAACGTGCTGGATGGCCTGTCGCCGGATGTGGGCAGTGGCAGCCCTTCGCCTCGCGGAAGTGCCGTGGAATCACCGTGGGGCGGCGTCGGTGGCCGTTCTGGAGGTGGCGGCGCGTCAGCTTCGTGGAATGAGTCGGCGCAGGCCGGCGGCGGCGATGCCGGTGAGCTGCCGTTGACCGGCCTGGCCGAAGACGAAGCAGGCCTGCCGTTGCTGGCGATCCCCGGCATCGTCGCGCTGGTGGCGTCCGTCCTGCTGGCGAGCGTGTGGGTGGTGTGGTCGGCACCGGTGCTGATGGCCGAATTGCTGGTGGACGCGGCCATCGCCAGTGGCCTGTACCGGCGCATGCAGGGCATGCACGAGCAGGGGTGGTGGCGGGTATGCGTGACGCACACGATCTGGCCGCTGCTCGGCCTGCTGCTGTTCTTCGTGGTGCTGGGCGGGCTCGCGCAGGAACTCGCGCCAGATGCGACCCATCTGCTGCAGGTCATTCAAGCGCTGTAGCGTCACGTCCCCGGCCGATATCCCAACCTGCTTCATTTCTTCCAGGAACTTCATGCGACAGCGCATTGCACGGAAACGCGTCCTGGCCACAACGGTCGTTCTATCGATGGTTGCAGTCGTAGCGCTGATCGTCAGCGTGCGCTCGCAATGGGGGCAGGCAGTCGGCCCGCCTCCGATCAATCTGGGAACGGCACGGATGCAGGCCGAAGTGATGGCAGAGCTCATCGACCTGCGACCGACACCACCAGGGAAGCCGCCGGAACCACCGATTCCAATCAAGGGAATCTTCTCCCCGATGCTGACCGGTAACAGTGGATCCGCGACCGCGGCAGTGCCGCTGGAAGATGTCGCGCCAGCACACTTCGAGCCGCGCGGCTGGGAGCCCGACATGCCATTTGCCGTGATGGAATGGACTGCGCCTACCTGTGGCGAAGGAGACCCCGCCCCTGTCTGCCAGGTTCGTCACAGCGTCGTGGAATGGCGTGATGATGACAGTGCGGCGTCCATTCAGCTGCAGCAGCATCTGGAGTCGATGCTGCAGGTTGCGAACCGCCGGGCTGTACGCGTACCCGACCTTGCGTTTGAGCTTGCGCATGTGCGAGCGCAACGGATGACGTGGGACGAGCTTCAGCAACGGCGTGCGCGTGGCATCGAGGGATGCACGGGTGGCCCGGGCAATCCCGATCTGGGCGTTGTCTATCTGCAGCGTCCTGTGTTCAGCCAGGAGGGGAACTGGGCAATGGCATCGGTCGCCTCGGATCTGTGCAGTGGAGGAACGGCGATGCGCGTCCTCTACCTTCTGCACCGCAGGAAGAGCGGATGGGAGCGTATTCGAGTGGAGCCTGTCCGCCATATGAGCGTTGGACACGGCCTGTGGCCCGCGTTGGCGGAGTCGTGATGACAGATACTCGTTCAAGCCAGACCGTGACTGCCAACAACGGATCACCTGGCGACGCATTGCATCGCTGGCGGCGGCGCTGTCGGCTTTGGCTCTCATGGCCGGGATCTGCAGCCTGCGCCCGAGGTGGCAGCAGGAGATCGGTCGGCTACCGATCAACCTGGGAACAGCGCAGATGCAGGCGGAGGCGATGGCGCTGGCGATCCGGCAGAGCGCCCCCCATTCCCCCCTCCACCCCCGCCAGTGCCGCAGCCAACGCCAGTTCTGCCATCGTCGCTGAGCGAGGTGCCCAGCGCACCGCAGACACCGTTCACGCGCGTTGATCAATGGCGCCCGCAGGAACAGCCGCAGTTGACCGACCCGGTGGGGGAGGACATCTACGTGATGGAGCAGACCTTGCCCTATTGCTGGCCGGGCAGCAGTGCCTCCATCTGCCAGGAGGTGGACGATCTGGTCCTGCCGCTGGACGATTGGTGGCCGCCGGACATCCATGCGCTGCGGTTGCAGCTGCAGGCGGACCTGGTTCCCGCCAATCGCCGGTCCACGCCAGTGCCTGCGGCCGCATTGGCCGGTGCGCAGCGGATGGACGGCGCGGGGCTTCGAGCGCTGCGGGAGCAGGGGTGCGGGGCAACGGTGCATGGGCCGACTCGGACATACGACCACGTCGCCTATCTGACCCGGCCTGTTTTCAGCGTCGATGGGCAGTGGGCTATGATTGCGGTCGCCTGGGATTCGTGTTCCGACGATTTCGTCTACCGGGAGCTTGTCGTGCTGCATCGGGAACAAGGACGCTGGATGGCCGAACCCCCGGAACGGGGTCTGGGCGGCGTATGGGACGGCCGCATACTGCGGCCCTGGACGTACAACCACTGACGAGGAAGAGCGCATGGATGTCGCTGCACGCAAGAACAGGACGTTGTTTCGTTGGATCATGGTGACGCTGCTGGCGGTGTTGTTGCCGTTTGCAGCGCTGGCGCAGCCCGCAGCCGGGCAGGCCGATGGCGCCGAAGCCGCCACTGCCACGGAAGAGGCCCAATGCCGCGCCTGCAGCTATGAGCGTATCGGGCCCAAGGTCGATATCGGACTGGTTGCACTGGTATCGCTGCTGGTGGTGGGTCTGCTGATCGCAGCGTCGCGGGAATGGGGCACCACGTCGCAGCGCTGGACCTGCCGCACGCTGGCTCTGCTGCTGGTGGGCATCGGCCTGGCGTTGCTGTGGTGGGCTGGCAGCGTCGTCTACCTGGGCTACAACCCGTGGCAGGACATGGCCCCCCCCGGCGATGGTTCGCTTACCTCGACACTGCTCAACACCTCACCGAAGTGGCTGGCGGCGCTGGTGTTGATTGGTTTCGCGCCTTCCATCTGGAAGCGTAGCGAACGCCTGCCGGCCTGGCGTATCGGCTGACCCTGGAACGACGGCGCCGGGTCAGACCCGGCGCCGCCTGCGGCCATCAGTCAAAGCGCCAGCGCACGCCCGCATAGACGCCACGGCCTTCGCCTGGCGTCGAGCGCGCGACATCCTTGCCGGCGTCGTCGTAGCCCGGCGTGACCGTGGCGGCGTAGTGGCGGTTGCCGATGTTGCGCATCTCCGCCCACGCCTGCCAGCGGCCACCGGGTGCGTCGTAGCCGATGCGGCTGCCGAAGATCGCATGGCTGTCGGCCCAGTAGCTGTTGGCGTAGTCCACCGCGATGCGCGAGGCGTATTCGGTGTTCAGCGCGGCGTACAGGCCGGAGGCATGATCGAAGCGCAGCTCGGCCTGGTAGCTGTGGCGCGGCAGGCCGGGCAGGCGGTTGCTGCCGAAGCGTGCATCGTGGCGATAACGGAAATCACTGAAGGTGTACGCCTGGCGCAACGACAGGCGCCCCGGCGCGGCCTGCCACAGTGTGCTGTCCAATCCGGCTTCGATGCCACGGTGCACGGTGGGGCTGGCGTTGTTCTCGGCGATGAAAAGGTTCGGCACCGGTTGCAGTTCGACACTGAGCAGTTCGTGGTTCACGTGTGCGTAGTAGCCGGTCAGTTCCCAGCGACCCGGCGCCGCGTCACCGCGCGCGCCCAGTTCCAGCGTGGTGGCGGTCTGGTTCTGCATCGGCACCGGCGCGCGCTGGCGGCCGGTAGACGGGCCATTGCCCGGCCCGAAGTACTGGTTCGAGCCCCAGATCATCGACCACGGGTGCGGCGCCTCCACCGAACGGCTGAGGTTGCCGAACCACTGCGTCTGCGCGCTGTGCTGCCAGGTGAAGCCCAGTCGCGGCGCGTAATCCCAGTCGTGGTCGCGCAGGCGGCCGCCGCTGCTCGGCCAGGTCACCTGCACGTCGCGGCGGGTGCTGATCAGTGCCAGCCCGGTCTGCATGCGCAGGCGGTCGTTGAAGGTGAGGGTATTGCCGACGTGCAGCGTACTGTCGGTGCCGTGGTGGCGGAAGTCACGCGTGCGCGTACCGGCGGCATAGCCGTTGCTGGCAAAGCGCAGCGACTCGCGCACGTCGGCGTCCAGATCGTGGGTGACGCGCAGACCGACCGTGGTTTCACTGTCCAGGCCGAACAGCCGGTGGCGGCGGCGGTAGTCCAGCGTGGCGTTGAGGTTGGCGTAGTCCAGCTGCTGCCGGTACAGGCTCTCGTTCAAGTCCATCGGGTACGTGTGGTAGACCAGCCCGGCCTGCAGCGAGGAGTCCTCATCGATCTGCAGCGTGGTGACATTGCCCACCCAGGTGCTGCCCGGCTGCGGGCGGCGCGCATCAATGGCCAGGTTGGACGCATTCGCGGCGTGCGGATCGTTGCGGATCTGATCGCGGGTCAGGCGGCCGGGCGTTTCATGATTGGTTTCGCGGTAGCGCACGAAGAAGCGCGTCTGCAGATCGGGGGTGATCTGCCAGCCGATGTTGGCCATCGCGCCCTTGCCGTCGCCGCGCGCATGGCGCTGATAGCCATCGAACTCGGTATCGGTATAGGCCAGGAAGTAATCGACATCGCCATTGACGCCGCCCCAGCTGATGCCGTGCTTCTGGTAGCCACGGCTACCGGCTTCGTAGTGCAGTTGCACGCCCGCCGAATCACGGCCGCTGCGGCTTACATAGTCGATGGCACCGCCCAGCGCCAGCGCGCCACGCTCGAAGCCGTTGGCGCCGCGCAGCACTTCGACGCGCGACAGCCACAGCGGTTCCAGCAGCTCGTAGGGCGTGCCACCCGGGCCGGTCAGCGGCAGCCCGTCGATCGACACCGCAATGCCTGAGGCATGCGCGCCGGGGCCCCGGTTGATGCCCGAGCCCCGGATCGAGATCTTGGTGCCCTCGTTGCCCGGCGACTGCGCGCTGATGCCCGGTTGGTAGGCCAGCACATCGGCATTGCTGGACAGCCGGCTGTGGGCCTTGGCCACGTCGATGACGTTGCTGGCGCCGGGTACACGCTTCAGTGCCTCGCGCGCCTGGGCACTGGCATCAGCGGCAGCGGTGACCTGCACGGCATCCAGCGTGGTGGCCTGTGGGGCCGCAGCGGCGGTGGAAGCTAGGCCGAGGGAAACGGCCAGGAACAGCAGTGATCGGGTGGGGCGGTACGACGAGAGCGACATGCGGGAATGCTGTAAACCACGAAAGTGGCGCGCAAGTTAACAGGTCGGCGGCGTCACGTCACCCGTCGCTCGCGTATGGCCGCCCGCAACATCCATGTAGAGCCGAGCCCATGCTCGGCTATCGCACGCAGCGCGGGTCTCCTGCGATCTCAACGAAGAGCAGCCAAGCATGGGCTCGGCTCTACAGCAGGGTTTAAGGCGAGGGCTTCGCCAGCGCCTTGGCCTTCGCATACAGCCGATCAGCCGCTTCCCTTTCGCCCAATGCCGCATGGCACTCGGCCAGACTGTCCCACGCGTTGGCCGAATCCGGATAAAGCTCGGTGTTGAGCGTGAACACTTTCAGCGCCTTGCCAGCACCCAGACTCTCGCGGATGGCGTAGCCATCGGCATTGATCGCGCGCTCCAGTTCGCCGGTGGGAACGCCATTGCTGTCGCGCAGCCAGCTACGCATCTGCGGTTTCGCATCGGTGCTGTCATCCAACGCATAGCCGATCAACCGCTCGGACAACACCGCATGCGGAAACTCCCCGGGCGCGGCCACCGCCATCGTGCTTTCCACCAGTGTGCTCGACCAGACATTGCGAGCGCTGCCGTTGGTCAGGTAAACGAATACCCAGTAGCCGCTGGCCAGCGTGCCCTTGTAGGCCAGCCGCGCACGTACACGGGTGCCGCCATCGTGACCGACCTGGGTGTAGCCGTCGCTGCGGGTGGTGTCCCAGCCGGTGGAGAAGAAACTGCTGCCGCCACCGCTCAGTTTCTTCGGCTGCCAGAGCCTTTCCAGGGTCGCCGTGCGTAGCAGCTTGCCGGTCGCCAGCGCCTGCAGGAAACGGTTCATGTCGCCTACGGTGGTCTGCAGATCGGCATGGCCCCAGCCATAGTCCGGCCAGGGGTCTTCATTGGCCGGTTGCAGTTGGCCGTCCTTGCCGATGTACGGCACCGCCGCGCGCGTGGCTGGCACGCTGGAGACGCCCCATGAGGTGCTGGTCATCTTCAGCGGTTGCAGGATGCGTTCGCGAGCGATGGCCGGGTAGGGCTTGCGGTAGTGCGTTTCCAGCAACGCGGTCAGCACCAGGTAGTTGGCCTGGGTGTACTGCACGCGGCTGCCGGTGGCGAACTGCATCGGTGCCGCGCCGGCCACCTTCAGTGCAGCGCCAAGGTCAGGGGCCACACCGGCGTAGCCCTTGCTCACCCAGCGGTTGTCCACGCGGTCGTAGTACTCGCCGATACCTGAGCTGTGGTTGAGGAAATCGCGCACGTGGATCGCCTGCCATGCAGTGGGCAGGTCCTGCACATAGCGACTGGCCGGCGCATCCAGATCCACCTTGCTCTGGTCGACCAACTGCATCACCAGCGTGCTGGTCAGCAGCTTGGCCATCGACTGCGCAGTGAAAATGGAATCGACGGTGGCCGGCGCGTGGGAGGCCGGGTCACGCTCGCCGCTGGCGCCCTGGTACAGCACCTGTCCGTTGTGGGCGACCAGCACCGCTTGCCCGGCGATGCCGTAACGTTCGCGGTTGGTCTGCAGCTGGGTATCCAGGTGGGACGAGAGGTTGTCGGGAGCACTGCGCGCCGAAACCGGCAGGGTGGCCATCAGGAAACAGGAAAGTGCAACGGCAAGAGCGCGATGCATCGCAGTAGTCCGTCAGCGGTGATGGCGCATCTTGGCATGTAGAGCCGAGCCCATGCTCGGCTGCCTTCCGGCCAGACGTCGTGACCCTGGAAGCACTGAGCCGAGCATGGCTCGGCTCTACAGGTGCCTTGCGGTAGTGCCGGCCAGTGGCCGGCACCCCTGCGATCAGCCGAGAATCCCTGGCAGATCCAGCCCCTTCTCCTTCGCGCAGTCGATCGCGATCTCATAGCCCGCATCGGCATGGCGCATCACGCCGGTCGCCGGGTCGTTCCACAACACGCGGCCAATCCGCTTCGCCGCTGCCTCGGTGCCATCGCACACGATCACCATGCCGGCATGCTGCGAGAAGCCCATGCCCACGCCACCGCCGTGGTGCAGCGACACCCAGGTCGCGCCGCTGGCAGTGTTGAGCAGGGCGTTCAACAGCGGCCAGTCGGAGACCGCATCGGAGCCGTCGGCCATCGCTTCAGTCTCGCGGTTCGGCGAGGCCACACTGCCGCTGTCCAGGTGATCACGGCCGATCACCACCGGCGCCTTCAGTTCACCGTTGGCGACCATCTCGTTGAACGCCAAGCCCAGACGATCGCGGTCGCCCAGACCGACCCAGCAGATGCGCGCCGGCAGGCCCTGGAACTTGATCTTTTCGGCGGCCATGTCCAGCCAGCGGTGCAGGTGCGGGTTGTCCGGAATCAGCTCCTTCACCTTGGCATCGGTCTTGGCGATGTCTTCCGGGTCGCCGCTCAGCGCCGCCCAACGGAAGGGACCGATGCCACGGCAGAACAGCGGGCGGATGTAGGCCGGCACGAAACCGGGGAAGTCGAACGCGTTTTCTACGCCTTCTTCCAGCGCCATCTGCCGCAGGTTGTTGCCGTAATCCACGGTGGGCACGCCCAGTGCGTGGAAGCCGAGCATGGCGCGGATGTGGTTAGCCATCGAAGCACGCGCTGCCTTTTCCACTTCCTTCGGTGCAGAGACACGTTTCTCGTCCCATTGCTCGACGGTCCAGCCCTGCGGCAGGTAGCCATTCACCGGGTCGTGCGCGGAGGTCTGGTCGGTCAGCAGGTCCGGCTTGATGCCGCGTTCCAGCAGTTCGGCCAGCACGTCAGCCACGTTGCCGAGCAGGCCCACCGACTTCGGGGTGCCGGCCTTGCACGATTCCTCGATCAGGCGCAGTGCTTCGTCCAGATTGTCGGTCCAGGTATCCAGGTAACCGGTGCGCAGGCGCATGTCGATGCTGCTCTTGCGGCATTCGACCGCCAGACAGGAGGCGCCGGCCATCACGGCAGCCAGCGGCTGTGCACCGCCCATGCCGCCGAGGCCGCCGGTGAACAGCCACTTGCCGGTCAGGTCACCACCGAAATGCTGGCGGCCCATTTCCACGAAGGTCTCGTAGGTGCCCTGCACGATGCCCTGCGCACCGATGTAGATCCAGCTGCCGGCAGTCATCTGGCCATACATGGCCAAGCCCTTCCTATCCAGCTCGTTGAAGTGGTCCCAGTTGGCCCAGCGCGGTACCAGGTTGGAATTGGCGATCAGCACGCGCGGTGCATCGGCATGGGTGCGGAACACGCCTACCGGCTTGCCCGACTGCACCAGCAGGGTCTGGTCATCGTCCAGGCGCTTGAGCGTTTCGACGATGGCATCGAAGCTCTCCCAGTCACGCGCGGCGCGGCCGATGCCGCCGTACACCACCAGTTCCTGCGGCCGCTCGGCCACATCCGGGTGCAGGTTGTTCATCAGCATGCGCAGCGGCGCTTCGGTCAGCCAGCTCTTGGCATTGAGCGTAGTGCCGGTCGGCGCGGCGATGGTGCGGGACGGGTCGTTGCGGGTCATGCGGCGCTCCGGTTCGTAGCGAATTCAAGGCAGGCATTGAGCACCTGCGCCAGGGTGTGGCGCAGTGGTGCGGCGTGGTCGGGGTCGAGCGGGGTGGGCCAGCTGTGTTCGTCCACCTGGTCCGGCAGGGGTTCGTGCATGTAGCCACGGCAGGCCAGCTCCATCTGCAGGCTGTGCACGCCGCCGGCGATGTTGCTGTAGTGGCGGGTGATCCAGCCGCCCTTGAAGCGGCCGTTGCGCACCTGGCTCATGCCACTGATCTTCAGCAGGTTTTCCACCACATCGCTCAAGGCGTTGTCGCAGGACGTGTCGGGTGCGCCGGACGGCCCGGCGGTACCGAGGTTGAACTGCGGCAGCTCGCCATCGAACAGGTGCGGAATATGCGAGCGGATCGAATGCGCGTCGTACACCACCACCGTACCGTGCTGCGCGCGCAGGCGGGTGATCTGTGCGGCCAGCGCATCGTGGTAGGGCAGGAAATACGTGTCGCGGCGCCGCGCGATCTCGGCGTCATCCGGCTCGCGGCCCGCGTGGTACAGCGGCTGGTTGTCGAAGGTGGTCAGCGGGCACAGGCCGGTGGTGTTCTGGCCCGGGTACAGCGACACACCGCTGGGATCGCGGTTGAGGTCGATCACCGAACGTGAGATCGCCGAGCGAACCGTGGTCGCGCCCATGCCGCGCACGAAGTCGTACAGCTCGTGCACCCACCAGTCGGCATCGCGGCGTGCCAGCCACGGCGAGTGGTAGTCGCCGATCAGGTCGTGCGGCAGCTCGCTGCCGGTATGCGGGAAGCTGACGATGAGGGGGGCGTCGCCCTCGTGCACCGTCAGCCAGTCGGGATGGGTATTCATGCCTGCGGTTCCACGGTTGGCAGCAGGTCGGCCAGGCCCTGCGCCAGCGCACCACTGCGCACCAGATTCGTGGCGGTCACCATGTCCGGATGGAAGTAGCGGTCCTCTTCCAGCGTCGGCACCTGCGCACGCAGCGTGGCGCGCACGGTTTCCAGCGCGGCACTGGAGCGCAGCGGCGCATGGAAGTCGCAGCCCTGCGCCGCGGCCAGCAGTTCGATGCCGATCACGTTGGCCGCGTTCTCGGCCATCTGCATCAGGCGCCGCGCACCGTGCGCGGCCATCGACACGTGGTCTTCCTGGTTGGCCGAGGTCGGGATCGAATCAACACTGGCCGGGTAGGCGCGCTGCTTGTTTTCCGAGACCAGCGCAGCGGCAGTCACCTGCGGAATCATGAAGCCGGAATTCAGGCCCGGGCGTGGGGTCAGGAACGCCGGCAGGCCGGACAGCGCCGGGTCCACCAGCATCGCCAGGCGGCGCTCGCTGATCGAGCCGATCTCGCACACCGCCATCGCCAGCATGTCGGCGGCGAAGGCCACCGGCTCGGCGTGGAAGTTGCCGCCAGACAGTGCTTCGCCGGTATCGGTGAACACCAGCGGATTGTCGGACACGCCGTTGGCTTCGATTTCCAGGGTGGTCGCGGCCTGGCGCAGGATGTCCAGCGCTGCGCCCATCACCTGCGGCTGGCAGCGCAGGCAGTACGGATCCTGCACGCGTACGTCGTTGTCACGGTGCGACTCGCGGATGCCCGAGCCCTGCATCAGGGTGCGCAGCGTGGCCGCTGTGGCGATCTGGCCGCGCTGGCCACGGATGGCATGGATGCGCGGATCGAACGGGGTGTCCGAGCCCTTGGCCGCTTCCACCGACAACGCGCCGGTGACAAGTGCCGCCTGGAACACGGTTTCGATCTCGAACAGGCCGGCCAGCGCGTAGGCGGTGGAGAACTGGGTGCCGTTGAGCAGCGCCAGGCCTTCCTTCGCGCCCAGTTCGATCGGCTGCAAGCCGGCACGCGCCAGTGCGTCGGTTGCGGGCAGGCGTTCGTCACCAATGAACGCTTCGCCGACGCCCAGCATCACGCTGGCCAGATGCGAGAGCGGCGCGAGGTCGCCCGAGGCGCCGACCGAACCCTGCGCCGGTACTACCGGCAGCACGCCCCTGACCAGCATCGCTTCGAGCAGCAGCAGGGTTTCCTCGCGCACGCCGGAAGCGCCCTGCGCGAGGCTGACCAGCTTCAGCGCCATCATCAGCCGCACCACGCTGGCCGGCATCGGTTCGCCCACGCCAGCAGCGTGCGAGAGCACGATGTTCCGCTGCAGGGTGGCCAGGTCCTCGCGCTCGATGCGCACGCTGGCCAGCTTGCCGAAGCCGGTGTTGATGCCATACACCGGCGCACCCTTGGCGACGATGGCGGCGACTGCAGCAGCACTGGCGCGCACTAGCGGCAGCGCGGCCGGATCCAGTGCCAGCGGCGCGCCGCGATAGACCTGCCGCCACTGGGCGAGAGTGACATGGCCGGGGCGAAGAACCAGGGTGTTGCTCATGTGTTGCTCCAGGAGGCAGGCAGGTCGGGCTGTCCGCGCACCACGCGCGCGTGCAGCGGGTTGAATCCAATGCGATAGACCAGGTCGGCGGGGGCGTCGATGTCCCAGATCGCCAGATCGCAGTCCATGCCGACGGCCAGGCGGCCGATACGCTCGCCATGGCCCAGTGCGCGCGCCGCTTCACGGGTGAAGCCGGCGATGCACTCATCCACGGTCAGGCGGAACAGGGTGGCGCCCATGTTCATCGCCAGCAGCGGACTGGTCAGCGGCGAGGTGCCCGGGTTGCTGTCGGTGGCCAGCGCCAGCGGCACGCCGGCCGCACGCAGCGCGGCGATCGGCGGCAGGGTCGTATCGCGGGTGAAATAGAAGGCGCCGGGCAGCAGCACGGCGACGGTGCCGGCGGCAGCCATCGCAGCGATGCCGGCGTCATCCAGATGTTCGATATGGTCGGCGGAGAGCGCACCAAAGCCGGCCGCCAGTTCGGCGCCGTGCTGGTTGCTCAGCTGCTCGGCATGGATCTTCACTGCCAGCCCGTTTGCACGCGCTGCCTCGAAGACCTGCCGCGCCTGCGCCGGGGAAAACGCGATGTTCTCGCAGAACACGTCCACTGCTTCGGCCAGGCCTTCGGCGGCGATGGCCGGGATCATCACGTTGCACACCTCGTCGGTGTATTCCTGGGCCTCGCGGCCCGGCGGGATCGCGTGCGCGCCGAGGAAGGTGGTCACCACGTTGACCCTGCATTCCTCGCCCAGCGCACGTGCCACCTGCAGCTGCTTGCGCTCGTCGGGCAGGGTCAGGCCGTAGCCGGACTTGATCTCGAGGGTGGTCACGCCTTCGGCGCGCATCGCCAGCAGGCGCGGGCGGCTCTCGTGCGCCAGCTGCTCTGGCGAGGCGGCGCGGGTGGCGCGTACCGTGGAAACAATGCCGCCACCCGCACGGGCGATCTCGGCATAGCTCACGCCCTGCAGGCGCTGCTCGAATTCGTTGGCGCGGTTGCCGGCGTAGACCAGGTGGGTGTGGCAGTCGATCAGGCCCGGCGATATCCAGCGGCCCTCGCCGTCAATGCGGGTGGTCGGCTTCAGGTGGGCGTCGCTGCCGGGCGGGCCGACATGGACGATGCGGCCGTCGGCGCAGGCCAGCACGCCATCGCGGATGACACCCAGCCCCTCGCCGTCGAGGGTGATCAGGTGAACGTTGGACCAGAGGGTATCGACGTGCATGGCATCCACAACGCGGCTGTGCTTATATGTCTATACAATATAGGTGTCCATTTCGGGTTGTCCAGCCATGTCCGATTCGCGTTCCCCGCACTGTTTCCATGCCGCCCACGCCTTGCTGGCCGAGGGCTGGGCCCGTGATGTCCGCCTGCAGGTTCAGGACGGCCGCATCACCGCGATCAGCACGGGGCAGGGCGCGCAGGACGGCGACACCCGCGTCGGCATCCTGGTGCCGGGCCTGCCCAACCTGCACAGCCACGCCTTCCAGCGCGGCATGGCCGGCCTGACCGAGATCGGCGGCGGTGACGGTGACAGCTTCTGGAGCTGGCGCGAACTGATGTACCGCTTCCTGGCCCATCTGCGCCCGGACGCGGTGCAGGCCATCGCCGCCCAGGCCTACATGGAAATGCTGGAAAGCGGCTTCACCCGCGTCGGCGAATTCCACTACCTGCACCACGATGCCGACGGCCGCGCCTATGCCAACCGCGCCGAGATGAGTGCGCGGATCGCGGCGGCGGCCGATCAGACCGGCATCGGCCTGACCCTGCTGCCGGTGTTCTATGCGCATGCCGATTTCGGTGGGGCAGCGCCGAATCCGGCGCAGCGCCGCCTGATCCACGATGTGGACGGTTTCGCGCAGCTGCTGGACGCCGCGAAGCCGGCACTGGCCGCGCTGCCGGATGCAGTGCTCGGCATCGCCCCGCACAGCCTGCGCGCGGTCACCGGCGAGGAATTGAGTGCATTGCTGCCGCTTACCGACGGACCGGTGCACATCCATATCGCCGAGCAGGTGCGTGAAGTCGAGGCCTGCCTGGCGTGGAGCGGCCAGCGCCCGGTGCAGTGGCTGTACGACCACGCACCGGTCGATGCGCGTTGGTGCCTGGTGCACGCCACCCACATCACCGACGACGAGCGCGCCGCCATCGTGGCCAGCCAGGCGGTGGCCGGCCTGTGCCCGATCACCGAAGCCAACCTGGGCGACGGTCTGTTCCCGATGCAGGCGTTCGCGCGAGAGGGCGGACGTTTCGGTGTCGGCTCCGATTCCAACGTGCTGATCGATGCCGCCGAAGAACTGCGCCTGCTCGAATACGGCCAACGCCTGACCCTGCGCGGTCGCAACGTGCTGGCGCCGGATGCCACCCGCAGCACCGGCCGCTTCCTGTTCGAAGGCGCACTGCACGGTGGGTCGCAGGCGCTGGGCGTGGCCGCTGGCCTGCAGGTCGGTGCCAGTGCCGATCTGGTCGAACTGGACGCCGCGCACCCGGCGCTGCAGGCGCGACAGGATGACGCGTGGCTTGACAGCTGGGTGTTCGCCGCACGTAATGGCGCGCTGCGATCGGTCTGGCGCCATGGCCGCCAATGCGTGGCCGAGGGCCGCCACCTGCAGCGCGAGGCGATCACCACCGCCTTCGCCGCCGCCCTGAAGGGCGTGCTGGGCTGATCGCCTCCGCCACCGGGACCCCATTACGTGAAGGCCAGCAAGTCCGCCACGCTCAACCAGCGTATCCGCAGCGATCTGGAAAGCCGCATCCTCAGCGGAGAATGGGCGCCGGGCTTCCGCATTCCATACGAACACGAGCTGATGGAGCAGTACGGCTGCTCGCGGATGACGGTGAACAAGGTGCTGACCGCGCTGGCCGAGAGCGGCATGATCGAACGTCGCCGTCGTGCGGGTTCGTTCGTGGCGCGACAGCCGCCACACCTGGAGCAGGTGGCGCTGGAAATTCCGGACATTGCGATGGAGGTCGGTTCGCGCGGGCATCAGTACGGCTACCGGCTGCTGCAGCGCGAGCTGCGTCTGGCTGAAGTGGGCAATGCCGGCGAAGTGGAACTGGCCGGCAGCGAAATGCTGCTGGCGATGCGTTGCCTGCACCTGGCCGATGGCCGCCCGCTGGCGCTGGAGCATCGCCTGATCAGCCCCGTCGGCGTGCCCGAGGTGCTGGAGGTCGATTTCAGCACTACCGCGCCGGGCAGCTGGCTGCTGCAGAACGTGTCGTGGACCCGCGCCCAGCATCGCATCAGTGCCTGGGGCGCGGATGCTGTCACCGCCAAGCTGCTCGGTGTGAAGCCCGGTACCGCCTGTCTGGTGATCGAGCGCCTGACCTGGCGCGGTGAGCAGCCGATCACCCGCGTGCGCCAGGTGTTCCTCGGCGATGCCTGGGACCTGGTTGCGCGCTTCGCGCCTGGGGCGCGCTAGAGGCGTATCCACGCATGGCGTGGATCTACTGAATCCCGGTTGGGATTATCCGACGCGTGTGAATCCCTGGTAGATCCACGCCATGCGTGGATGCTGCCCCATCAATACGTGGCGCATTGGCGCCAGCGCACCGGCTCATCCACACCGGGGCGGGCATTGAGCTGGATGCGCACGTTGCGCAGGGCGGGGTAGTGCAGCACTTCCTCGCAGACCTGCGGCCACACCGCGTCCAGCTCGCCGGTGCGGTTGATCGCCAGCGTCTGCCGGGTCAACCAGACACCGCTGGCGATGCCGGGCTTGCCGGCCAAGGCACGGGACAGATCGGCCTGGAAGCGCTCCAGCGTAGCGGCATCCGGGTTGGGGTTGCTGCGCGCATCGGTTGAGGGCGCGGCCGGTGCAGGCGTAGCGGCCGGCGGCATGGTGGCGGGGGCCGGCGCCGGTTCGGGCGCCGCTTCAACCGCAGGCGCAACCGGCGCGGGGGCGACCGCCACCTCGGCAACGGGCGGGGCGTCCTGCACGTGCAGCCCTTGCAGGCTCAATCCCACCAGCAGGCCCAGCGTGACCGCGCCGAGCGCGGCAATGGCGATCCGGCGCAGGGCTTCATGGCGGGCGCTGGCGCGCACACGGGTTTCGATTTCCGCCGGTAGATAGGGTTGCAGCAGCGGCCACAGGCGCGGGCCGTCCAGCACCTCGACCGCCTGCTTCTCGGCGGCGTTGCGGCCGTCGCGTTCCATCCGGCCTTCGGTCAGCAGCACGCCGCCCTTGGCGCCGGCCAGGCGCGCGGCCGCACCCAGTTCGTTCACTGCAGCGGTGCCGATGCGGTAGGCCAGGCCGTGCTTGCACGACACCAGCCAGCTGTTGGGGCCGTCACTGAGCAGGAAATCGCTGCTGGGCTCACGGGATTCCTCGCCTGGGTCATCCAGTTCGCGCAGGCCGCGCTGCTCGCGCAGCATGCGCTTGACCAGTACCGAGAATTCGCGCCAGTGCATGCCAGCCAGGGCCTGCAGGCCGAGTTGCATCTCCTTCTGCCGCCGTTTGATCCACCACAGATAGACAACGGCCAGGGAACAGGTAAACAGGGCCGACAGCAGGGCCAGGATCCAAGGGAGCATGCAGGAGGTGCGCGGAAGGGGCGAATGCGAAGGCGACAGTGTAAAGGTCGCGCCGTGCCGCTGAGTCAGGAGGTTCCTGACAGGAAGCGTGATGGAACGCGCAGTTCGGAATACCGCAGGCACGAAAAACCCGCCAATCCTGAAGCCGTGAGGGGAGGGAACAAACGGCAGCCGAAGCGATTGGCGGGTTGCTCGCGATTGTCAATCAAAATTTATTGCATTGCAACAATGGCTGGTCAGGGCACGCTGCCTGGTGACTGATGGCTGCCCGGTGCAGGTGCATCGGTGCCCGAGGCGTCGCGATTCTCCAGCTTGGCCAGGCGCGCCTGCAGGGCGTCGATGCGAGCCTCCAGCGCAGTCACCTCGTCGGCGGTGGGTACGTGCAGGCGCTTGAGTACGCCCTGCACCTGATCGTCGAACGCCTTTTCAACCTTGTTCCAGGTGCCGGAGGCCTTCTCGCGGGCCTCGTCCAGCGACGTTTCAACGTTGTCGCGCCAGCCCGGGCCCTGTTCGCCGTTGCGTTCACGGCGGCGGGCTTCCCAGGCTTCGCCTTCCTTCACCAGGCCGTCGAAGAAGCGGCTGCCTTCGGCCTGTGCACGGCCAAGAGCGCCCAGGCCGGCCAGCCAGACCTGCTGCGCCGAGTCACTCAGCTTGCGCGAGAAGCGCTCGGCCTGGTCACCGAACGAGGCGTCGTCGTTGCGGCGGTCATCATTTTCGTACTGGTTCATCGCACTTCCCGTGGGAGTTGGGCCTGCCCCCGAGAGTAGCGCGCGTTGGCGTTGCACGGCCGTGATGGCCGCCGCCGGGGTTCAGCCCAGCTTTTCCTTCAGCACGCGCTGGATCTCGCCTTCGACCATGCCCCTCATCGCCGACAGCAGGAAGCCCAGCTTGGCGGTCACGCGCACGGCGCCCGGCTGCAGTTCGATCGCACCGTCCACGCCGCTGCCGGAGAAATTCAGTACGTCGGCAGTCCAGGACGACTTCAGGCCGAAGCGCTCGGACAACTTGGCGGCAACCTGTTCGATCGCGGCGCGCGCCTGTGCGTCCGGCAGGGCGTGGGCGTGGCGGACATCGATGGTGGACATGCAGGCTCCTGGCGCAGGGCGGGGATGATCAATGAGGGCGAGCATTGTGCGCATCGAGGGCCTCCGCGCCAAGCACTCATCGTGGGTTCTTCTTCGTTGGCGGCCAACCTGCTAGGCTGCGCCGCGTGCAGAACCTGCTTGTCCACTTCAGTCAGCAACAACAGCCCGACCAGCCGCTGCGGCCCGGGGTGCAACGCATCGTGCGCCAGGCCAACGGCAGTGTGCGGCTCGGCGATGCCGGCCACGGTGCCCTGCTGCTGGCGCAGTTCTGCGTGGATGATCGCGGCCTCTGGCTGCAGGTCGGCAACGGTATCCGCGGCATTCATGTGAACGGTCGCCCGGTGCGGCGCATGGCGCTGCTGCGTGCCGGCGATGCGGTGTATGTGGACGGCGTGGAAATGGTCCTGCAGGGCGAGGTCGAGAGCCTGCTGCAGGCGCCTGCGCCGAAGAACGACGACGGCTCCGATGAGCAGCAGCGCCTGCTGCGCGGTGTCGGTGGCCTGCACCATGGCCGCAGCTTCACGCTGTCGCGGTCCCGCCTGATCGGCCGCGGCGGCGACGCTGACATCGAGATCAATGAACCGGCCTTCGCCGAACAGCACGCCCGCGTGGAAGTGCACGGCGAGCGCGTGCTGCTGCGTGACCTGGGCAGTGCCGACGGCACCCGGGTCAACGGTGTGGCCGTGCGCCACTGCTGGCTGCAGGCGGGCGACCAGGTAGTGTTCGATGGCCAGCACCGGTTCGTGCTGGAAGTGCCGCATGACCCGCGCCGGCGCCCGCTGCCGGATGAAGACGAGTCCAGCCAGGACGCCGAGCAGGCGCCGGTGCTGCCGGCCGTGCCGCGCAAGGTCCGGCGCTGGCCGTGGCTGCTGGTCAGTGCGCTGCTGCTGGCCGCGCTGCTCAGCCTGCTGCTCTGGTTCGGCGCGCGCTGATCTGAATCCGCCGGGCATGGCCCGACGCTACCCCCCCGGCGTGTGCCCACTCGCTTCCGGTAGGTGCCGACCTTGGTCGGCACGCTCCTTCGGCGGGAATGACGCCTGACGGCGTACGCCGACCAAGGTCGGCGACTACCCGCGCCATGCGGGCGGCCAATGGATTCCAATGAAACCAAATTTCCCTTGCGCCACAAGGCCGCAAGGCTGGTGCACTGCGGCATACTAGGGGTCTTGCCCCACAGGTGTGACATGACGCGCGCGTTCAACTTCAGTGCCGGCCCTGCAACCTTGCCGGAATCGGTCCTGCGCCAGGCGCAGGCGGAAATGCTGGACTGGCACGGTACCGGTGCCTCGATCGTGGAAATGAGCCATCGCGGTGTGGAATTCATGTCCGTGGCCGCCGAGGCGGAAGCCGATCTGCGACGCCTGCTCGACATCCCCGACGACTATGCGGTGCTGTTCCTGTCCGGTGGTGCGACCACCCAGCAGGCGCTGATCCCGCTCAACTTCGCCGCCCCCGGCCAACGTGCCGACTACGTGGTCAGTGGC
The DNA here is from genome assembly GCF_059370395.1 of Stenotrophomonas sp. YJH_SMC_101-4. Taxonomy (NCBI): domain Bacteria; kingdom Pseudomonadati; phylum Pseudomonadota; class Gammaproteobacteria; order Lysobacterales; family Lysobacteraceae; genus Stenotrophomonas; species Stenotrophomonas sp. YJH_SMC_101-4. The sequence goes on from NZ_JCAFTP010000001.1 coordinate 378,198, forward strand.
CACTGGGGCAAGACCGCGGTCAAGCAGGCCGGTGTCTACGTCGACGTCAACATCGCCGCCAGCAGCGAGGCCAACGGCTACCGCGAACTGCCGGCGCGTGCCGACTGGCAGCTGTCGCCCGATGCCGCCTACGTGCACATCACCGCCAACGAGACCATCCACGGCGTCGAGTTCCGTGATGTGCCCGACACCGGCAACGTTCCGCTGATCGCGGACTTCAGCTCGTCCATCGCCAGCGAACCGCTGGATGTGCGCCGTTATGGCGTGATCTACGCCGGCGCGCAGAAAAACCTGGGCCCGGTCGGCATCGCGGTGATGATCATCCGCCGCGACCTGCTCGAGCGCAGTGGCCAGCCACGTGCGGACATCTTCGATTACCGCTCGCACGTCGCCCGTGATTCGATGCTCAACACGCCGCCCACCTGGAACTGGTACCTGGCCGGCCTGGTGTTCAAGTGGATGCTGGCAGAAGGTGGGGTGGCCGAGTTCGCCAAGCGCAACGCCGCCAAGGCCGCGCTGGTGTACGGCGCCATCGACGGCTCCGGCGGCTTCTACCGCAATGAGGTCGCACATGCGGCCCGTTCGCGGATGAACATCCCGTTCTTCCTGCCCGATGCCGAGCTCGATGCCCGCTTCGTCGCCGAAGCCAAGGCCGCCGGCCTGCTGGCGCTGAAGGGACACAAGGTGGTCGGGGGCATCCGTGCCTCGCTGTACAACGCCATGCCGCTGGCCGGGGCCGAGGCGCTGGTCGCCTTCATGGCTGATTTCCAGCAGCGTCACGGTTGAGCAATGAACGGCGCGCACCGTCGGGTGCGTGCCCCGCAACAAGGAACTCCGATGGCAAGCAGCAAATCCAGCAAGAAGGCGCCGAAGAAGGCCGAACCGGCCAAGGACAGCGCCTCCACCAAGGCCAAGGGCAAGAGCACGTCCAAGGCCGCGTCGAATCCGGCGCCTACCCTGGCGCCGCTGGCGCTGGCCGATGTGCGCTCGAAGATCGACCAGATCGACCGTGACATCCAGAACCTGATCGCTGAGCGCGCGCGCTTCGCCCACCAGGTCGGCAAGGCCAAGGGCAAGCTCGCCGCCGCCGTCGACTACTACCGCCCCGAGCGCGAAGCGCAGGTGCTGCGCATGGTGGTGGACCGTAACGAAGGCCCGCTCAGCGATGAACTGCTGGTGCACGTCTACCGCGAGATCATGTCGGCCTGCCTGGCCCAGCAGGAGCCGCTGAAGATCGGCTACCTCGGCCCGGAAGGCACCTTCAGCCAGCAGGCGGTGCTCAAGCACTTCGGCCGCTCCGCGCTGGGCCTGCCGATGGCCAGCATCGAGGAGGTGTTTCAGGAAGTGGAAGCGGGCAACGCCGATTTCGGCGTGGTGCCGGTGGAGAATTCGGGGCAGGGCACCATCCAGATCACTCTGGACATGTTCCTGACCTCCAACCTGAAGATCTGTGGCGAAGTGGAACTGCGCGTGCAGCAGTACCTGATGTCGCGCAGCGGCCGCCTCGAGGACATCGAGCGCATCTACGCACACCCGCAGTCGTTCATGCAGACCTCGGCGTGGCTGCGCGCCAACCTGCCGAAGGCCGAGAAGATTCCGGTATCCAGCAACGCCGAAGGCGCGCGTCGCGCGCGCAACGCCGATGATGCGGCGGCCATTGGTGGCGAGAGCGCCGGCCACGTGTACGGCCTGAAGAAGGTGGTCACCAAGCCGATCCAGAACGATGCCGACAACACCACCCGCTTCCTGGTGGTGGGTCGCAACATCTTCCCGACCTCCGGCCACGACCGCACCTCGGTGCTGGTGTTCATCCATGACAAGCCCGGTGCGCTGTTCGACGTGCTCAGCCCGTTCGCCCGCCACGGCATCAGCATGAACCGCATCGAGTCGCGGCCGTCGCACCACGGCAAGTGGGAGTACGGCTTCTTCATCGACCTGGCGGGCCACATCGACGACGCGCCGATGCAGGCTGCCCTGGCCGAACTGGAAGCGCACTCGGCGCAGATCAAGGTGCTCGGCTCCTACCCGGTGGCCGTGCCCTGAGTGCTGCTGCGGCGGCAACAGCCGCCGCTCCCTGATGCATCGCCGGCGCTGCCGGTGTTTACGGAATGATCGAACGATGAGCAACGCGCAACACTGGATTGCCCGCAAGGGCCAGCCGCTGCAGGGCAGCCTGACCATTCCCGGCGACAAGTCGGTCTCGCACCGCTCGGTGATGTTCGCCGCGCTGGCCGATGGCACCTCGCATATCGAAGGCTTCCTGGAAGGCGAAGACACCCGCGCGACCGCGCGCATCTTCAGCCAGCTCGGCGTGCGCATCGAAACGCCCAGCCCGTCGCAGCGCATCGTGCATGGCGTCGGCATCGACGGCCTGCAGGCACCCAGCGCACCGCTGGATTGCGGCAACGCCGGTACCGGCATGCGCCTGCTGGCCGGCCTGCTGGCAGGCCAGGCATTCGACTGCACGCTGATCGGCGATGAATCGTTGTCGGGCCGCCCGATGCGCCGCGTCACCGGCCCGCTGTCGCAGATGGGCGCAAAGATCGACACCCAGGATGACGGCACGCCGCCGCTGCATGTGCATGGCGGCCAGTCGCTGCACGGCATCGACTTCGCCTCGCCGGTGGCCAGCGCACAGATCAAGTCCGCAGTGCTGCTGGCCGGCCTGTACGCGCAGGGCGAAACCAGCGTGCTGGAACCGCATCCGACCCGTGACTACACCGAGCGCATGCTGTCGGCGTTCGGCGTGGACATCGAATTTTCACCGGGCAAGGCCCGCCTGCGTGGCGGCCAGCGCCTGCGCGCCACGGACATCGTGGTGCCGGCCGACTTCTCGTCTGCGGCGTTCTACCTGGTGGCCGCCAGCATCATTCCGGGTTCCGAGCTGCGCCTGAAGCAGGTCGGCCTGAACCCGCGCCGCACTGGCCTGCTGCACGCGCTGCGCCTGATGGGGGCGGACATCACCGAAGAGAATCCGGCCGAGCAGGGCGGTGAGCCGGTGGCGGACCTGGTGGTGCGCTATGCGCCGCTCAAGGGCGCGCGCATTCCGGAAGCGTTGGTGCCGGACATGATCGACGAGTTCCCGGCGCTGTTCGTGGCCGCCGCCGCCGCAGAAGGCCAGACCGTGGTGAGCGGTGCGGCCGAGCTGCGGGTGAAGGAATCCGACCGCCTTGCTGCGATGGCCACCGGCCTGCGCGCGCTGGGCATGCAGGTGGACGAGACCGAAGACGGCGCCACCCTGCATGGTGGCGTTCGCCTGGGCAGCGGCACCATCGAAAGCCACGGTGACCATCGCATCGCCATGGCGTTCGCCATCGCCGGCCAGATCAGTGATGGCGAAGTGCGCATCAACGATATCGCCAACGTCGCCACTTCGTTCCCGGACTTCGACGGCCTGGCGCGCAGCGCCGGGTTCAACCTGGCCTGATCGTCACCGCAACCTCCGGGCCACGCCCGGCGGATCGCATTGCACGGTAGAAGCCAACCCCGGTTGGCGCGCTCACCTCATCCGGTAGGTGCCAACCTCGGTTGGCACGCTTTTCCGCATAAAAGGACGGAGGCCGAAGCCTCCGTCTAAACATCACGAACCCCTCGTCCGCGATCAACGCTGCTCGGTACGGAAATCCACCGGGACCCGCACCACGCTGGCGACGGCACGGCCCTCGTGCATCGCCGGCTGGAACTTCCAGTTCTGCACGGTGTTCAGTACCGCGCGATCCAGATCACGACTTCGCTCGCCGCTGCGCGAAACGATCGCAGCATTGGCGACATTGCCGTGGGTATCTACACTCAGGCTGGCGATCACGCTGCCCTGCACGCCACTACGCAGCGCAGCGGCGGGGTAGGTGGGCATGCGGTTGCTGGCCAGCGGGCGGGCCTCACGATTGCGCACTACCGGCGCGGCCTTCCGCGAAGCAGTAGCCGGGGCTGCCTGGCGCGCGGCAGGGGCGGCTGCCTCCGTCACCGCGGCCTGCTCGGGGGCTGGCAACATGCGCTCACCGACCGGCGCCGGGGCCACATCTTCCTGGTTGGAATGACGCAGCCAGAGCAGGGCGGCAGCAAACATCGCCACGATCAGCGCGATCCACATCCAGGGCGACGTGGGTTTGTGCTGCAGGCTGGAATCCTCCTGCAGCTGCGGCGAATGAAGGTCTTCGTGGGTGGTGGCAGTCATCGCTAACTCCTTCCGTCAATGGACGACGTGGGAAGTGTTGCGCGAGCCACGGACGAGAAGTGTCAGCGTTGCGTCAACGCCACCGGCAGGGTTCAGTTTGCCTGCCGGGAAGCGTTCAGTTACTGGGTCTTGAAGTCGAACGGCACTTCAATGCTGCCGGGGACGGCCTGGCCGTTGCTCTGCGCGGGGGTGAAACGCCAGCGGCGTACGGCGTCGGTGGCAGCACGGTCGAGCTCGCGTGAACCGCTGCGCTGGATCACCGTGGCGTTGTTGGGATAGCCGGTGGCGTCCACGTCCACCCGCACCACCACGGTGCCGGTTTCGCCAGCACGCAGCGCGGCAGCCGGGTAGGCGGGGGGCGGCGACTGGCCGGCAATCGGCATCGGCTGGCTGTTGCCGGTGGCCGCCGGCGCAGGGCCCGGTGCGGCCGGGGCTGCTTCAGCGATGGGGGCAGGCGGCGGTGGAGCGGTTTCGACCAGCTTTGGTGCTTCTTCCTCTACCGGGGCCGGCTTGGCATCAGGCATGTCGCTGGAACCGGCCGCAGCGGCCAACGGCTCCGGCAGGGGCTCGATCTGGGCGGTTTCCTGCGGTGTCTGGGCGGCAGGATCGGCGCGGAAGAACTCCTTGTCGCGACCGGTCAGCCAGACCAGCACGAACAGCAGTACGCCCACGCCGAAGGCGATGCCGGCGATCTTCAGGGCGTTGCGCGGGATATGCACAGTGAACGACTTGGCGGACGACGAGCGGGGTGCAGACATGGACCGGACCAGTACGGAATGGCCCGATTCTGCCACGGCGGGAATGAACCGGGCGGCAGAAATCCGTATAACAAGCGATAATCCCATCCCTGATACCCACCACGACACCTGCCATGCTTGATCCAGCCCTGCTCCGCCACCAGCCCGCCGACCTCGCCGAACGCCTGCGCACCAGCCGCGGCTTCGAGCTCGACGTGTCTGCCCTGGAGTCCCTGGAGGCCGATCGCAAGCGCATCCAGGTGCGGACCCAGGAGCTGCAGAGCCTGCGCAACAGCCGTTCCAAGGCCATCGGCCAGGCCAAGGCCAAGGGCGAGGATGTCTCGGCCATCATGGCCGAGGTCGCTGCCTTCGCCGACGAGCTGAAGGCCTCGGAAGTGGCGCTGGACGAGCTGCGTGAGAAGATCGAAGCGATCTCGATGGGCATTCCGAACCTGCCGGCCGATGACGTGCCGGCCGGTACCGACGAGAACGACAACGTCGAGCAGGCGCGCTGGGGTACCCCGCGCCAGTTCGACTTCAAGGTGCTCGACCACGTCGAACTGGGCGCCCGCAACGGCTGGCTGGATGGCGAGACCGCGGCCAAGTTGTCCGGCTCGCGCTTCACCGTGCTACGCGGCCCGATCGCGCGCCTGCACCGAGCGCTGGCCCAGTTCATGGTCGACCTGCACACCGGTGAGCACGGCTATGAGGAAACCAACGTGCCGCTGCTGGTCAACGCTGATTCACTGCGTGGCACCAGCCAGCTGCCGAAGTTCGAGGACGATCTGTTCAAGACCGCCGTGGGCGACTCCACGCGTTACCTGATCCCGACCTCGGAAGTGCCGCTGACCAACATCGTGCGCGACGAGATCGTCGAGGCCGAGCGCCTGCCGCTGCGCATGACCGCCCACTCGATGTGCTTCCGTGCCGAGGCTGGCAGTGGTGGCCGCGACGTACGCGGCATGATCCGCCAGCACCAGTTCGAGAAGGTCGAGCTGGTCTCGATCTGCCGCCCGGAAGACAGCGACGCCGAACACCAGCGCATGACCCGCTGCGCCGAAGTGGTGCTGGAGAAGCTGGGCCTGCCGTACCGCAAGGTGCTGCTGTGCACCGGCGACATGGGCTTCTCGGCCATCAAGACCTACGACCTGGAAGTCTGGCTGCCGTCGCAGGAAACCTATCGCGAGATCTCCTCGTGCTCGAACTGTGGTGACTTCCAGGCCCGTCGCATGCAGGCGCGCTGGCGCAACCCGGCCACCGGCAAGCCGGAACTGGCGCACACGCTGAACGGCTCGGGCGTGGCGGTTGGCCGCGCGATGATCGCAGTGATGGAGAACTACCAGAACGCCGACGGCAGCATCACCGTGCCGGAAGCGCTGCGCCCGTACATGGGTGGGCTGGAAACCATCGCCTGATTCTCTGATCGGGTGGGTGCCATGCATGCATGGCACCGCTGTGGCTCTGGTGGGTGCCATGCTTGCATGGCACCGCTGTGTCTCTGGTGGGTGCCATGCTTGCATGGCACCGTATCCACGCCATGCGTGGATGAACCCCGCGATCACCCCACTACCCGCACCTTCTCCAACGGCACCCATCCCGGTTCGCCGGTCTCCGGCACGCACCACGCCCAACCATTGAGCGTGCGCTGCCCACGCAGCACCTGCCCGGGATCCACATCCAGCTCCCGTGCGCAGTAATCCTCGGTGGCAAACGCGTCACCCTGCGCAGTGCGACCGATCACGGGCGCCGGCACGAAACCGGGCTGCTGCCCTTCGGCTTCGCACAGGAACCAGTCGTCCCAGCCCTCCGGGCCTTCATAGCGTTCGCCCACCACCAGCGCCTGGCCACGGCGCAGGGTGATCGGGTGCGGAAATTCGCTGCGGTGTGCAGTGGTCACGATGTAGTTCATGGCCCCAGCCTAACGTTCTGGTGAGCGCCGCGCATGGCACCGAATCCACGCACACGTGCAGTAGATCCACACCGTGCGTGGATGGCGAGCCCTCGGGCCAGACACAGAAAAGCGGCCCCGCACAGCGGGGCCGCCAGGGTGGGCCGGGATGGGGGAGGGGATCCCGGCCCGCGTTCAGCGCCCAGACGAGGAGAGAGGGGCGCCGAACGCTGGAACGCTTATGCAGCGGCGGCTTCGGCCGCTTCGTGCGACGGCAGGGCCGCCAGCGCGCCGGCGATGGCGTCTTCACGGTGCTGCGGCGAGTAGGCGATGCCTTCGGCACGTACGAACTCGATGTCGTTGATGCCCCAGAAGGCGAACGTCTGGCGCAGGAACGGTTCCTGGAAGTCGGCCGGCGAATCGGTGTAGATGCCGCCGCGGCTGCTGACCACGATCACGCGCTTGCCGCCGGCCAGGCCGATCGGGCCGTTCTCGGTGTACTTGAAGGTGCGCCCGGCCACGGCCACGCGGTCGATCCAGGCCTTCAGGGTGGACGGGATGCTGAAGTTGTACATCGGCGCGCCGATCACCACGATGTCCGCGGCAAGGAACTGCTCGAGCACCTGTTCAGCATCGGCGGCTTCGGCCGCGTCCGCCTTGGCCAGCGAGCTGCTGCGAAGATGCGGTACCGGATTGGCGTCAAGATCGCGATAATCGATCTGCAGGCCTTCGATCTGCTGCTTGAAGCGGGCCACCACGGCGGCGGTCAGGTGGCGGGAGACGGAGTTCTCGCCAAGCACGCTGGCGTCGAGATGCAGAAGCTTCATGGCAGTCACCTATGTTCTGGGAGGAAGGGGCGGGGTGGCCCCGCCGACGGAGAGAACGATAGGTTGTTGCAAAGGCGGGATAAAGGTGGTTGAATGCCACGTATTGTTCTAGATATGGAACTCGGGCATGCATGACCTGAATGATCTGTACTACTTCGCGATGGTGGTCGACCACGGAGGATTTGCCGCCGCCGAGCGTGCGCTGGGCATCCCCAAGTCGCGCCTGAGCCGCCGCATCAGCCAGCTGGAGACCGACCTGGGCGTGCGTCTGCTGCAGCGCTCCACGCGCCGTTTCGCCGTGACCGACGTCGGCACCAGCGTGCACCGCCACGCGCAGACGATGCTGGCCGAGGCGCAGGCCGCCCGCGAAGTGGTCGACCGCCTCAGTGCGGAACCGCGCGGCGTGGTGCGCGCCAGCGTGCCGGTGTCGCTGGCGCAGATGCAGCTGCCCAAGCTGCTGCCCAAGTTCCTTGAGCAGTACCCGAAGGTGCGCCTGCAGCTGAACATCAGCAACCGCCGCGTGGACATCATCAATGAAGGCTATGACGTGGCCCTGCGCGTGCGTTCGCGCCTGGACGACGACGGCAGCCTGGTGATGCGCAGCTTCGGACAGGTGCAGGAACTGCTGGTGGCCAGCCCGAAGTACCTGGACCGCGCTGGCCGCCCGAAGGACCCGGAAGAGCTGACCCAGCACGTCACCCTCAGCATCAGCGAAGACGAAGCGCGCCAGCGCTGGGAACTGCACGGGCCGGAAGGCGAAGTGCGCCGGGTCGACCTGCAGCCACGCGTGGCCGGCTTCGATTTCCCGCTGCTGCAGAGCATGGTGAAGGACGGCTTCGGCATCACCATGCTGCCGGAGACTGTGTGCGCCGATGCGGTGCGTAACGGCGAGCTGGAAGTGGTGCTGCCGGACTGGTCGCTGCCGCAGGGCGTGTGCCATGCCGTGTTCGCCTCGCGTCGCGGCCTGCTGCCGGCAGTGCGCGTGTTCATCGACTTCCTGGCCGAGCACCTGCCGCCGCAGCTGGAGGCCTCGCGCCTGGATTGCGGTGGCGCCTGTGAAAAGGCCAAGGAGCGGATCAAGGCCAGTGCGCTGGGCGCGTTGGCGGTGGATGCGGGCTGAGGCACCTGCCCGCAACTGCACCGCCAATCTGTGAAACGGTAGCGCCGGGCCATGCCCGGCGTTGCTGCTTGCCGGCCCCGGTCAGTTCCGGCCGAACAGCCGGACCCAGAAGCCGCGCCGCGGCGGTGCGGCCGGTGTGGGCTCGGCTATGACCGGCGCTTCCAGTACTGCCATCAGCTCCGCGCTGCGTGGCTTCTTCAGGAAGCGCGCGTAGTCCAGGTAGCTGGTCACCTTGCTCATGTGCAGCCGCTCGGGCATTGCCGGCAACGCGCCGCCCTGCAGGAGTACCCGCAATGCCTCTGGGCGGTCCAGACGGATCGCCTCGAACACGGCGGTGCCGCCGCAACCAGGCTCGATCTGGTTGGCGCGCTGTGGCGCATCCTTCAGCAGGTCGCGCAGTGCGTTCGCATCATCGCGTTCCACCGCCGCTACAAGCCGTGCCAGCGCTTCAGCCTCTTCGTATGGAAGGCTGTCGCGATAGGCCTGGTCGGCGATCTCGCGCTCGTCGCGCCCGTCTCCGCCCTGGATGCACAGGAAATCGGTGACCAGAGCGACCGGAATGCCGGACGTATCCAGCGCCCAGTAGCTTGGGTAAACGCCGTCGCCCCAGCCGCTGGTGAATACGACCAGGCCATGCGGTGAGTCCTCGCCCCAGGGGCGGTATTCGGTGCCTTCGTCCAGGCCATCATGGTCGATCAGCGCATCCGACCACTCGCCGCCTTCGTCGCCATCGGCCCGTTCGATCAGGGCCAGCAGTGCCTGCTGGGTGTCGGTGTCCATGAAGCAGCCGATGCCGGCGTCGACCGGGTAGCCGATGAAGCTGTCCTCATCCAGTCCGGTCAGGTCCTGCGTGGTCCAGCGCGCCATCTGCCAGTGCAGGGCGGTCGCGGTGAGAGCTTCGCGTGGCTTGAACCAGACCACGGCCAACGCCGGGCGGCCGCTGTGCACGATGATCTCGACCGGATGCCGCCCCAGCGGGGCGGTGTAGTCGGCCAGCGCAGGCGCCTCGGCCTGCACCAGCGGATCGCAGACCACCACGTGCCCGCTGCTGACCGGCAGGTGCCCGGCGAAGGTGCGGTGCAGGGCCACAGCGGCCAGCTGGGTGTCGTCCAGCAGGCAGGTGCGCAGGTTGGCCAGATCGAGATGGGCCATGGGGGCTCCGATTGCAGTGAAGGCCCCACCGTGCCGGATGCGAAGGGCGGGGGCAAGGGTGGTCTTGGGCAAATGCCCTTCACGTGCGAGAATACGCCGCTGCCCGGGTAACTGGGACCCTATTGGAGAGATGGCCGAGCGGTTTAAGGCACCGGTCTTGAAAACCGGCGAAGGGTCAAACCTTCCGTGGGTTCGAATCCCACTCTCTCCGCCAGTTGTGAGTGTAAGTGTCTGAAATTAAAGGTCGCCAAGTGCGGCCTTTCATTTTGTTCCCTACTTTGTTCCCTAGCTAGTCACTGGCTACAATTGGGCGACGACGAAAGGGGAAGCGCATGGCAAAGCAGCCGACATTTGAGGTCGCATATGGACCGTTGGTCGATGTGTGCAAGGCACATGGGATATCGCGGACAAGGGCGTTCCAGTATGCGAGTCAAGGGCTGCTTGAGACGTTTCCGATGGGAAATCGCACGTATGTCTACGTAAAGAGCGTACACAGCCTCCCAGAGAGGCTGGGAGCAGTCCGTCGAGAACCGTCAGACGACATCGAGTAAACGTCAGCGACGAAGCCCAAGGACACGTCGGGCATCCTGGAGTGAAATTAGCTGGCGCTTTGCAAGCCGCCCTAAGACCCGTTTGAACGTTTTGTTGGACCAAGGCTTAGGGCTCTTGCCGCGCGTGAAGTGACCGTGCGCATTCAACCACTCCATGCACTGTGACATGTCTGTGCAGCCGTTCTCCAGTGCTTTCATGACCAAGGCAAAAACTTTTAGCGCCTGCTCGTCAGCCGCTCGCTGTCTTGCAAGATTCGCAGCCCCGGTATCTGAGTTGCGGATACGCAGGAATTCTGGGTTGCCCCTCGGATTTGCCATAGCCCCTACTTGCGAAGTGTCCCGCCATTGGAAGATACCTGTGAGAGCACAAACGCACAATGCTCTTGAAGGTAAAAGTAGTGGACGACACAACGTATTCGAGAACTGAATTTCAAAGGCAGGCTGCAGACTGGCTCCTTAGCGCCGAGCACAACGCTATGGTGACGTTGACATTCAGTGGTGACATGGGAGTCAGCTATAAGCTGGCTGAAGAGGCATTTGGGCGTTTTGCGCACAAGTTCAAATGCCACTTATTTGGCAAAAATTCCAAGAAAAGAATACCCATGTGTCCGATAGTTGAGGGGTTTGGCGGGGAAATGATGTGGACTACATCGGCTGCCGGGACTCGACAAGGAACGCACATCCATTGCCTCATGCGCCTCCCCGGCTGTCCGATGGATTACATGGAAGTAGTCCGGACGCTGTGGAGGTCTTCAGGAAAACTGTGTGGAGACCCAAAAGTGAACTGTCCGAATAGGGACGATTGGTTCATCGAGCTGAATGATGCACGCGACAGGGGCGAGATGACCAACTACGTCCTGAAGAGGTGCGGCGAAAATCTCGATGGAGTGCTTGTTATGTTTATGCCGATTCGACCCGCGATTTAAGAGCTGGACTCACTTCGCGGGAGGCGAGCGCCTCAGGCATATCGCTATCTAATAGCTCAGGGGAGTCAGCTCTCCCCTGATTTATCTATTGTATGACAGGTGCGCCATCAGGCCTTCGGTTTCCTACTTGTCTTCTTTGCTTTCGAAGATTCCGATGGCTTAAAAAGGTCATCGGTCAATTTGGCGTTCTTTCGGACAAGATTTCTTGCCTTCTCTGAGTATCGATACAGGTCTTCGATGGCTGCAATCAATTCAGGAGGCAGGGAGGCACGCTCTTGCTGAGGAGGCGCCACGTTGTGCGAAACGGATGATTTCACTTGACTTCGATTATCATCAGTGTGTAGGCGCATCTGACATGAGACGCCAGGAAATATCTCAATGGAGAGTGCTGTTTGCACCTGGCGAGGGATGCCCTGGAGAGCTTGGGCACCACGAATCGCGCCGCTAACCCACTTGTGTTCAGCCCATGATATATCTGACAGCGGCGGGTCCGCCCACGAGAATGAAACTCTGACGTGCTTCTCAACGCCCTTTAGGGCCTTAGCCCACAGCGGGTCCCAGAAGGCGGGGCCTGCAAGGCCGGCAATGAGTCCGAACCATACATGAGCCATGGGGGCAAGTCTTCCCTGCCTCTTTATCAAAAAGGCGTGACCTGTTCCTTTCCCGACCAAGAATGCTGCGACTGCTACTGTAGCAGCTGAGCGAAAGTATGAGTTCGGCATGGAAATAAATCTTTCAGTAGCTTCCATGGCCACCTTCTGAAAAGCCACGACGCGCTCTTCAATGGAATCACTATAAAGCGCATCAGGGAGGTAGCTGGTTGGTTTAATTAGGCGCTGCTGTTTCGGGTCGTCATAAGAAAATGCGGCAGTAAGGATAAAGTCAGACAGCTCTCTCAGGTCGGAAATATGTCCAAACTCCGCAGATGCGAGCGACCACACCGGTACCAGTGAATCGATATTGACGCTGCGCCTCAGAAACCTGGGGTCAGCTTCGATTGCCCTTAGGCGCTCGGTGCAAGCCCTGGTTACTTTGTAAGAATCATAGAACTTATGCGCGCGAGCGACAGCAATTGAGAAGCATGCTTGGACTCTGGACAGAGAAAGGTTGTCCAGTGTGACATCTTGTTCACTCTGGGCAAGCAGCTCACCAAGAACGACGCTTGACCAGCGGTCATCGCGGAATGAGCGACTAGTGCCCTCGTTCCCCGAAAGCATCTCCCAATCATCAGATGATAGGACCCGAGAGAACTGGCTCAATGGGAAGGTGTCCCCGGCATATACTCGAAGCCATGAGAGAGTCTCGGCAATGGTCCGTTCATCTAGAACAAAGGCCGTTGGTGCATGGTGCTCAAGGGGACTGGCTCCCTCCCAAGCGAAACCTGCACAGCCAACGTTGTCGGTGCCAGTTAATGGGGTGGGTGAAATCTGTTGTTCCCTGGATGCAAGGGACGCAGTGCCTAGAACTGTATCCGGAATCTCATCTCTGCTCAGTTGATACCAAGCAAGCTTGGAGTTATTCATTCAGTGCGCGCCCGGAAATAATTCATCGATAGTCATATGCTTAGGTTCTGCAAAAGCATGTTCCAGCTCAGGGTTTGTTGTCCCGGTGCTATACGCATTCAATGCCGTCTTGGCGCGTGTCACTGCTGTGTAGGACAACGTGGGGTTGTTCAGATGTCCATACTTCAATTCCTCGATGCCAAACATGTGGACTGCTCTAAACTCAATCCCTTTGGATGAGTGCATCGTCATAACATGAATCTGCAAGTCGTCGGCGAAGTCCGCTCCCTCGGCAAGGTGGCAGCAAGTGCTCGCTCCCAATTCCGTTTCCAGTAGCCGGTCGTAGACGTACTGCACCGTGCTCCGTTTTCCACAAAGAATGCCGATTCGTTCGCCGGCGAAGGCTGCCGCTTGGACGTTCAGTATCTCTAGCATCTTTTCAAACTGCTCGTCCCTGCTTGAGAGCGTGTGTAGCTTCGCGCTAGATTTTCCGAGCTTTTGCTCGTCGTAGTTCGACGTTGCCTCAAGCGACTCTTCAGGCGTAGCAGGCGGCAATAGCCGGTCTGCCACATGAGCAATGCGATGACCGATACGATAGTGGCCCTGTAGGGCGTACTTCTTCAGGCCGAGTGCTCCCGCAGCATCCAGCCCATCTCGATGATAGATGCCTTGATTCAGGTCTCCACAGATGCAGATGTTCTCGGCAATTTCAGACAGACAGGAAATTTCATCAATTGTGAGGTCCTGTGCCTCATCAATAAAGACAGAGCCAATTAGCTTCGTATTGGGTGCCCTTTTATTTGCCTCTCGAAGCATCTCTATTGCTTCGTTGCGCTTCTTCTCGTCAAAGTCGCCGCCATCAGCGATATCTTTATTGAGGTAGAGCTTCACATGGTGGCGTGCCCAGGAGTGGAAGGTTCTAACTTGGTCTGCCTCTAGGTACCCTGAGTCCACTAGGCCACTTCGCAGGAAGTGGCAAAGCGCATTGGTGTAGGTTACTACAAGAACGTTCTTATCCCCTTGTCCGGCCACAAACTGTGCTCGCAGGAGCAAGAGGTTCGTCTTGCCTGAACCTGCTGGTCCTTCCAACTGATAGCGACCTTTAGCAGGAAGGTTGATGAACTCAATCTGCGTCGGGTCCAGCTCACTTTTGTTCTTCCACCATGTTGTGCTCAATGAGTCCCCCTACTATTGAATGCAAACATCAAATCCGTGCCATGAAGGCTATCGGGTTCGGCTCCAGCTTCAGAAAGGTCGATAGCTCCAGCGACTATATTTCCCAGCGCGTTGGCAACGTCGTTCATTGCAAGCTCTTCCGACTCCCCGATTGTCGCCGACGTAAGAGCAGAGACGCTCGTCTGCGGAAGAGGGCGGCCAGCCAGCCCTAGCGCGGCCTCGAGCATTATCGTTGCTGTCCTCGCGTGGATTCCATCATTCCAGATGGATGAAACTTTGCATACGACAGTGAGTCCATTTGCAAGAGAGAAGTCGTATACATAAACTACTGGGGAGGTGTGCTCCTCGGCGTACATGTTTAGCCGAATCTGCTGGTTGCACGCCGCGATTAGCTCCAGCCTTACTGAATCACATAGCCGCTTCATAAAGCCACGGCGCTCAAACTCCAGCCGTCCGCTCGAAGCTGCAAGCGATATTGCCCCCAGGGAGCCCCTCTGCTTGCTAACTCTCGCTTGCAACGTTGCGATTCCGTCAGCTGGAGCATCAAGATTAAAGTCGCTCCAGCTAGCAATTTGTAGCCGAATGTTCCCGTCTTTTGCTAGGCATCGCGCGGCGAGTGCTTTCTGCCGGACCAGGCGGGAAGGGTCGGGGTCTGGAAATGAGGGCGGCTTTTCCAGCACAGCCCGAGCTACGAGCCAACGATTCTGCTTATCAACTTCGTCCTGAAATAGAGGCCGTTTGTTAATGAGGTCATGCAGAACAGCACCTACCTGGTAGATGTTAAGCGCCTTCCATAGAGTAGGAGATGGCTCATCCAATCGGAACAAATATTCAGGGGAGCTGTACTGCGCGGTGGCGATGAAGGGACGAGCGTCGCCATGGTCTGTCCCCTGCCCGGAATCATCCTCATGAGCATCAATAGCTCTTGCGACTCCCAAGTCAAGAAGCTTGAGGTGCGTAAAATCTGGTGAGACATGAATGTTCTCGGGCTTGATGTCGCGATGAACAATCTGCAACCTCTCTAGATACGTAACTGCGCTCACTAACTCTTGTATCAAGATTGACACCGCCTCATCGGGGACGCGGGCAGCAACACTCTTCAGTTGTGGCCACTCAATAAACTCCATTTCAATGAAAGCCGTGCCCTCGCTTTCATCTACGGCATACACGGTGACTAGCTGGTCACAAGAGTGACCAATGAGACTTCGCTGCAGGGCAAGACGCCTTTGTTCTGCCGGAGCAGCTGGACCGGTGAGGAACCTAGGGTCGTAGACCTTTACGGCACGCTTGCCGAATGGAGTGGTTACTGCATACGTCGCTGCCGACCCTCCAGATGCAAGATAGCAAGGAGCGCTATAGCCAATCTTGGTAGCAAGATGAAGGCGGAGTCGGTGTTCCATATCTTGTCGCACTGCGGTGGGTAGCTCTGGCACGGACTGTTCCTTCAGTTCATTGCATGTGACTGCCGATGTATCAGTAGAGGCTAACAGTTCACTGAAGGCGTTGGAATCCCAGAATCTATACAACTTGGGACGGCCTAGTCTGCGTTTCAAAACCCATTCCAGAATGGTATTATCGTAACGTCTAGAGCTTGTGGGACAAAGAATGCAAGTCATCGGCTACGCGCGGGTAAGTTCAGCAGGGCAATCGCTGGATGTTCAACTGGACAAGCTGCACAGGGCAGGTTGCAGCCGGGTCTACCAAGAGAAGCGCTCTGGCCGTCAGGCTGACAACCGTCCGGAGCTACAAGCGGCGTTGGAGTACCTTCGCGACGGGGACACGCTAGTCGTGTGTCGCTTGGACCGCATGGCTCGGTCAGTGCTGGACCTCGCCAAGATTGCCGACCGACTCAAGCGGAAGGGTGTCAGTCTCCGGGTGCTCGACCAAGGTCTGGATACCACCACGTCAGAAGGCAAGCTGATGTTTAACTTGCTAGGCGCCTTCGCAGAGTTCGAGGCTGATATCCGTGCCGAGCGCCAGCGAGATGGCATTGCACTCGCTCAGCAGAAGGGCACCCGGTTTGGTCGCAAGAAGGCACTCACCAGTGAGCAGGAAGAGCGCATCCGAGCGCTTCGGGCCGAGGAAGGGTTTAGCATCGAGCAACTAGCTGAACGCTTTTCCATCAGCAGGAGCAGCGTGTACCGTGCCCTGAAGCTCGCTCCTAAGGCTTAAGTAGTTCCAAAAGCGCCTCACGCTTCCTGGCCCGTAGCGCCCGAAAGCGAATTAGTAGAGCCTCCTCCTGCGCATTGTTGGCGCGCAGCTCGTTTTCCTTTCCAGCCGCAGGCCCGGTTACGGCATTCGTTTCCCCGCAAATCAGCTCATCCAAAGAGCGGTCTAACGCAGCCCGCAGGGCAAGAAGGACGCGGAAGCCAGGTGTTTCGCGTCCATTCTCCCAGGCCGAGACCGAGGCCTTTGTGACCCCGATAGCGAAGCCAAGCTGCTCCTGTGTCAGCCCCGAGGCTGCTCGCGCCTCACGCAATCTGTCGCCAAAACCCTTCATCTGGACTGCCTGCTGGACTAGGCAAACAAAATATGGAGTGTCCGCACCGCTGTCGTTCGGCGTGGCTTGACTCTATTGGTTCGGAGAATCCATACTTTGTCCGTGCGGACATGCTAGACACCCCGGTTGCGTTCAGAGCAATTGTTTGTTCGCGCTGGAGGGTGCACTTGGATGTCGCGCGAGGCCCTACTCCGCAGGGAATTAGAGCTGCTGACTAGGCTAGTAAGGTGCTTATGAGTTAGTCAGGGCTTGCTGGACCGGGATGGGGTAATCATTCGACTAGGGGACAGCTATGAACGAGAGTGGGTCGGACGCCAGCGCCACGTATGCGTTGCCTGAACACGTCCGTATGAATTTGAAGAAGCACCAACGACATGCCCCAGGAATGACATGTCTGGAATGCGGATACACCGGACTCGTGGGCATCAAATCTAGTTGGAGGCCGTGGTACGCAACGTGGTGGGGAAGCACGCTCCTCTCCGCCGCAGCAGCGTGCGTCGCATTTGTCTTGTTCGGCGGTATCGGAATGGTGGCTGCATTCGTGGTTGGTGCGTTGGTCAGCGGCGTGGCGATGTCTGGAAGCCATGAAGTCTATTCCTGCCCGAACTGCGAAGCAGACCTTCAACGCCGCTAACCAAGCCTCGCTTCCTTACAACAATCCCCGCATCAAAGGAGAACCATGCGCGTCGTTCGCCCTCTCTGCACTGTATTACTCCCCATTCTCCTCGCTGGCTGTGACCAGCTCACGGCCATGACTGGCCCGAGTGAGATGGTCTCATTCGGGTTCGTCAGACCCGTGTCATGCGAACGGCGTGGACCAGTCAGCTTCAACTGCGTGATGCGCAATCACATGAGCGCTCCCAGGGAGGCCAACATGGAGTGTGTGGGCTTTGACGGTCAAAAACGGATGGTGGGCAGGCCCAAGAACGTGCACGCAATGATGGGCGTTACCCTGATGCCGGGAGAGGAGCGCGTTGCCACCATCTTCTACGAGAAGGGGGTCGAAAGCCTTGTATGTGTTGACGTAAAGGACAGCATTCCGGCGTTCAATAGGGTGCAGGAGTTGATCGCCGACCCCGGCGCGCGGGACATCACTTCCGTGCTTGCTCTGTAGATGGCAGAAGGGGTGAAAAAGTTCACACGACAACCAGGCTGAAGAGACAACAAGTTTGGCGTTTTGTGGATTCGCGCAGACAGGGACTCCTCCCTACATCCCGCGTAGCGCTCTCAGAGACCCAAAATCCTTATCTCTTCGGACATTGCACTTTAAGGAAAGAGCACATGCTGAATCGGTTTGCCATCGCGGTGTCCCTTGCATTCGTTCCACTTGGCTCCCAGGCACAGAGCCATCTCACCGTCACCGGCCAGTGGGAATATCACGATGCGTCCCGAATGGAGACGGACGAGGGACTCAATGTCTGCTTCCAGCTGGACGCGACTTCTGTAGCCCGGAATCCGCAGCTACAACAGTCGGGCGGCGCTCTTTGCCTGTCAAACCCTTCGGAGGGCGCAAAGCTCCTTGGGGTCGTGCAGGCCGCCCAGAGGCCTGGGTGCAAGTACGTAGCAAAAGGAACGGCTACCGTCGTGCTCGCCAATGTGAGGTTGCTGCCGGAAGATGAAATGTACGACGAGCGCATTGAAGCTCGCCTCATGCAGGTGCGGGTGAATCGTGTGACATCCGCACTTGGCAGTGACTGTGACCGCTCCATCACTTCGCGGGGATTCGCGTCTATCCACGAGGCCATCGCTGCACTAGGAACTCATCCAAGCTATGCAGGTGTGTCGGCATCAGATTTCGTGCGTATAGATGCCGGCAATGGCTACGCTGAGCTTGATGCGAGCACGCAGATGTGGTTGCCGCGAGGTGCCTCAAACATGCTGGTGACGTACTACGAAGGCAACTCCGGTTTGCATGAGCTGGGCGTCTATCGGTATGAAGGGGGCCGGTGGCACAACGCGAGTAGTGATGTGCTGCCTGGGTACACTGAGAGCGCCAAGAAGTTCAAAGGGACCAACTTCTACTTGGACAGCAGCAACGGAAGGCCGGTACTGAGAAGCCTTCCGGGGAGGGAGGCATGGACTTACGCAAATGGTCGCTTTGCGCGGCAGCGGTAGCTTGGCCAGGGCTGCGCTGGTCCTGGCCTAGCCGCTACGGCTTGGCGTGGCAGTAGTCCGCCCAGTCTTGCATGAGGGGAACTCGCTTTTTGAACATATCAGAACGGAAGTAGGCTGCCTCGGTCTTGGATTTGATGACGTGTCCAAGCGATAGCTCTGCCGCTTCTCTACTGTGATGGGTGGCCTCGGCGGCCCAATCTCTGAAGGAGCTTCGGAAGCCGTGGCATGTCTGTCCCGCTCTTAGCGACTTCAGGAGTTTCAAGGAGGCCGCAGTTGTGATGGACTTACCTGGCTTCCCAGGAAACAGGAAAGCGTCCCCCGATGTTGGAAGGCTGGTCAGCAATGCAATGGCTTGGGCGGATAGGGGGATAGCGTGTTCCGTTCCGGTCTTCGTGCGTGACCCTGGAATTTTCCAGATTCCATTGGTCAAGTTGAACTCCTCCCATCGAGCGGCCGAAGCTTCGCCGGGACGAGTCGCTGTAAGAATCTGGAGGCGCAGGCAGGCTGCGGACAGGTCAGTCTTGGACGCCAGCTCGCGCATCAGGGCTGGCACTTCTGTGTAGTCTAATGCAGGTCTGTGTGCGACCTTTTTTACCTTCGCAGGGGAGGGAAGGAGGCTGCGAAGATTGCCGCGCCACGCAGCAGGGTTGTCGCCCTCGCGATAGTTGTTGGCCTTCGCCCAATCAAGGACTCGTTCCATTCGTGCCCTGACTCTGGTCGCGGTCTCGGTCTTATCGAGCCAGATTTGCTTCAGCACCTCGTATACATGGTCCACATTGATTTCTGAAACGGGTATGTCCTGAATCGAGGCGCAGTGTGTTTTGAGGGTCGAGGTCCATTGCGCTTTGTGCTTTGCGTTCCGCCATTCGTGCTCATGTGTCGCAATGCAGTGCAGTGCACACTCTCCGAAGGTTATTTGTCTTGCCAGGCCGCGCCGCGCCGCTTTCAGTGCGTCTCTTTTTGCGCGCAATGGGTCTATGCCTGTCGCGAGTTCAGCTCGGAGCTGCTGGGCGCGATGCCTCGCTCGCGCAAGGCTTACATCTCTGACCGAGCCTAGTCCCAAGTCCTTCAACTTACCCGTGAGCCGGTCTCGGTAGCGGAAAACCCAAGTCTTACGACCACTGTCCTTCTTGACGTACAGATACAGGTTGCCGCCGTCACTGTGCCTGCCCGGGCCTGCGTTTTTGACTGCCACCGCTGTGAGCATTGCCTGATTTCGTTCCCATCTTTGTTCCCTACATGATAGCCTGGCTGGGCGGGAACGGTCTAGACTCTATTTGTATTTCATGGCCTACAAGTGTCTGATTTATAAGATTGTAAGTGAGTTGTGTGGACGGACTGGATAAAATTTGTATTCTGGTTTGGATGACACTCTCTCCGCCAGTTGTTTCAAAGAGCCCCTGGAAACAGGGGCTTTTTGTTTCTACGGCCCTGGCTGCCATTCATCCACCCATCCGCCCACAAGGGCAAGTGAACGGACAAACGGATGCCTTCCTTTGATCGGGACTCCGATAGGACAGAGGAAAATCAAGAACCGTAAGCGGTTCTGATACACAGGCGCAGAGACTTCTGCCGGTCAATCTGAATGTACAAGTCACCCGCGCTAGGCTGCGCATGCCCAAGGAGGGCGATCAACGGAGTTATGGCATGAAGATTGGATTCAAGCTTTCTGTTGCTATTGCGGCCTGCGCGTTGACCTTTGGAATCAGTAGCGCCACGGCGAAAGCCCCCGGCCCTTGTACCATCTGCGAGGTCCAGTACAGAGCGTGTGAGGCGTCAGGCGCAGACGTGAGCATCTGCATCCGAAACTATACGCAATGCATGCGTGCGAACGGTTGCATTATCCCGTAGGAACACATCGTGGGGATTTGCAGGGTCTTTACGATGCCCGCAGTCTTGCCACCATCCAGACGAAAGCCTCGGTCCAACCGGGGCTTTTTCTTTTCCGGAGACGCCATGGCGTAGAAGTGCCTTCTGATGCAGGCGGGCGGGTGCGTGCTGAAAGGGGCGGGATGCAGTCATCCCCGACGCCCACCTCTCGGCTTGCTGTGGCACAACGGGTAACTGGAGCACGACCGGAACGCCCCATGCGGCCCATTGCGGTCCACAAACACGCCCACCTTGCACACCGGGCAGCGCTCTTCATTGATGGCCGCGCCTGAAATCGCGGTTACTTCCACTGCCCCGTCCTTCACCAGCTCATCCAGGAACGGCGAGTGCTTCCCCTGTAGGGTGAACATGGCCACCGAGCGTCGCGCACGCGTCAGCGCGACATAGAACAACCGCCGCTCTTCGCTCAGCGGATAGGTATCCCCATCCGGCATTGCCAGCGAAAGGACCGGGTCATCGGCGCGCAGGCTCGGGAAGCTGCGGTTGATCATGCCCGGCAGAATCACGTAGTCCGCCTCGCGTCCCTTCGATCGATGGACCGTGAGGAACTCTACGTCCATCGTGCTGCCGAAGGCTGTCTTCCAATCCGAAGGCATCGCGCTGCGATCTGCGCGGTAGCGCCCCAGGATAAAGACCGTCACGCGCCCGTTGCGCCCTTGTGGCACCGCCCCGGACAACAACTGCTGATGCAGCTTGGCGAGGTGCTGGCGAACGCCATCCTGCAGCTCCTCGCGTCGATTCATCTGGAACGCCTGCAGCACCGGGCCCATCGCCGGTGTAGTAGAACGAACCGCCTTGGCAATCTGTGCTGGATTCCGGCTGATGAAGCGGCTGGACGCATCACAGAGCGCCTGCGGGCAGCGGAATGTCTGCTCCAGTTTCAGCACCTGGCCATGTCCCATCCATTCGCGGAATCCGGTCATCACTGAAACGTCGGCGCCGGCGAAGCGATTGATCGACTGCCAGTCATCGCCTACCGCAAACAGGTAGCGCCCTGGTTTGCTGACCAAGGCGCGGCAGAGCCGGGCGCGGGCACGCGAGGCATCCTGGAATTCGTCGGCCATCACCAGTTCGTAGGGCGATTCATAGCGGCCCTGTTCCAGCAGTCCGGCCGCCATGTTGAGCATGTCTTCGAAATCGATGCCGTGCTCGTCAGCCAGTGCGTTGTCCCAGGCCTGGAAAACAGGGCTGGCGATCTCCAGGAAGCGACGATGTCGCTCCTTGAACTGATCTTCGGGCATCTGCCGCAGACGCGCGGCCATATCGTCCAGCGTCAGACAGTTGCTCTTGGCGTGGGCAATGAAGGTGCGCATCAAGCCGATCAGGTCTGCATCCGGCATCGGCTTGGCGCCCTGTTCGGGCAAGTCGCGGTCCGGGTTCGGGTCGAGTTCGACATCAGACGCGCCAAGTCGCTCCGCAAGATCCTGCAGGGCATGTCCACTGCGCAGTCCAAACGACGTCGTCTCGACCAGCGTGGTGCCGCGTGCCGCATGCTGCTGGCGCTTCCAGTGCATGCCCTCGGCGTAATGGGCGAAGTGCGCCGGCGGCTGGCCATCGGCATCCAGCGCAAAGTGCTCGTGATACAGGCCGGCGTCCGGGTAATAGAAGTCGGGGCGATACTGGCGGTGGGTGTCTGTCGCGGTATCGAACTCGTAGCGCCGCTCGTAGTCGTACGTCACGCCGTTGTAGAAGAGCCAGTCGGCGATCACGCACTCTTCCAGGCTCTTCACCCGCTCACCCTGCAGGGTGCGGATGTAGGGCATGCCATCGCGGTCGTAGCCGTCGGCCTCCATTTCCGCGCCGAATGGCGGCAGGTCGCGCCCAAACACCAGGCGGAACATGTCCCATTGGGTGCGGAAGTGGGTCGAGCGATCCTTCAGGTCGTCCACCAGTTCGGCCAGCTTGTTGAAGCCCAGCGTGGCGTCAATGGCCCATTCCGGGATATCGGGCTTGCGCCCCGTGGCTTTGGCGATGATGGCCAGGCCCAGGGCGTGGAAGGTTCGCGACTCAACCACGGTGTCGCCCATGCCGAGCCGGTCGAAGCATCGCTGCGCGCGCTCCTCCAGTTCCTGGGCGGCATCCTTGTTGAAGGCGAGCATCACGATGCGTTCGGATTCGACAAAGCTGCGGTCAATGGCATAAGCGGCCTTGGCGACCATGGTGGAGGTCTTGCCGGAACCGGCCGCGGCCACGACCTGGACCCGGTTGTCGAAGCAGATGACGGCGCGGGCCTGTTCCTCGGTCAGCGGTCTGCTCTCGACCCGGTCTAGGAAATCCTTGGCCAACACCAGCTCGCGCCGGGTCATGGCCTCGTTGGCTTCGGCCCAGGCAGCGGGCCAATCCAGGTTCCAGTCGCGCAGGACGTCCAGCGCTGCGCGATGGCTGTCCGCATGCAGATCTTCATGCACGTCTTCATCGCGGAACAGCTGCTCCAGTTCCAGCGGTTGCAGGGGCAGGGGCACGGCGGAGCGCTTCGCCAGCAGCGCCTGCTGCTGCTCGTGGGTGATCCAGCGGCGGCCGGCATTGCCTCGGTCGATGAGGGCGTCCGCGTCGTTCAACCACGACTGGATCTGTTGTAGAACGCTGTCAAACAAGGCCTTGCGCCCACGCGTGGTGCGCGCAAAGAGCATGTGTTTCAGGACCGCAGCAAGCCGGGATGCTTGTCCGTTGGGGAGCCCGTCTACGCACAGCCCAGCAGCATCGCCGGTCTGCAGCTCGACCCGTGACCAGAAGACCCCTGGATGGATCTGCACCTGCTGGTCATCATCCACGCGCTGCCGGAACTGCTGGCCGGACACACTGAGTTCAACATACTCGCCATCAAGCCGCAGCGACCAATGGGGCGAACGGGTCAAGCGTCGGCCCCAGCCCGAGGGGCACCATTCCATAGACATCCAGATACTGCCTTGCAAGCTTCAATAGGGCCTACTGGGCCCTTGAGCCCACATGATAAGGGCCCTTGACGATGGGTGCGGCCTTGCCTGCAGGCACGGCGTCACTCGTAGGCGCGATCCTGCTTCGTTGGCGGGACCTCCACCACATCACCACGTCGAATCAGCTCATCCAGATCCACCGCCGAAGCGGCCAGCGCGTCCTGCGCATCGAAATCCCACTTGTCCTTGTACTCGCGCGCCAGCAGGTCGCAGACCGCCTTGGCACGCGGATAGGCATCTTCCTTGCCCTCGTTCTGCTTCAGCGCATCGCGATGGATCTGGCACAGCATGAGCTGGTGCGCATCCTCGGCGCGCTCGCGCTCCAAGGTGATGTCGGGCAGGCCCGAAAGCGCAGCGGCAAGTGCGAACGCGGTCATTGGCATGTCAGGTGTCCAGGCAGCGATGGGAACCCGAGCGTATGCGAGCGGCGTTGGCTTGAGGTCACCGCCGCCCGCGTCGTTTCACTGCGTGTTCACCATTCGCCGCAGCATGGAAACTGCATCAGATGCAGTTGATCCAGACGATCTGCTCACGCATTCACATCCACAACAATCCGCCCACGCACCTTGCCTGGGATGATCTGGTCGTAGACGTCCAGCACCTCGGCAAGCCCAATCAGCTGCACGGTGCTTTCGAGCTTCTGCGGGTCCAGGTTGGTGGCAAGCCGGTCCCACGCACGCTGGCGAACGGCCTGCGGCGCATTCACCGAATCCACGCCGGCAAGCGTCACGTTGCGGAGAATGAAGGGCAGCACCGAGCCATGCAGCTCATCACTCTGCGCCAGCCCGCACGCGGCCACTGCGCCGCGGTACTTCGTCTCGGCAAGGGCGTTGACGAGGGTAGGGCCGCCTGCCACATCGACCACGCCGGCCCAGCGCTCGGCACTCACCGGCCGTTCGCGCGGTTCTGAAAGCTGCGCGCGGTCGATGATCTCGGCGGCGCCCAGGCTGTGCAGATACTCGGCGTGTTCCGGGCGCCCGGTGGCGGCCACCACGCGATAGCCCAGCTTTGAAAGGATCGCCACCGCGATCGAGCCGACGCCACCGTTGGCCCCCGTTACCAGCACGTCGCCCCTATCGGGCGTCACGCCGGCATCTTCCAGTGCCAGCACGCACAGCATCGCGGTGTAGCCGGCGGTGCCGATGGCCATGGCGTCGCGGGTGCTCAGGTTGCCGGGAATCCTGTTGAGCCATTCGCCGCGAACACGGGCGCGCTGGGCGAGGCCGCCGTGGTGGCCCATGCTGAGATCCCAGCCATTGAGCACAACGCGGTCGCCGGGTTTGAAGTCGACGCTGCTGGAGTCCAGCACCACGCCAGCCAGGTCGATGCCAGGGATCAACGGGAACGTCCGGATCACCGGGCGCGCGCCGGTGAGGGCCAGCGCGTCCTTGTAGTTCAGCGTGGAGTACTCGACCTGCACCAGCACGTCGCCATCCATCAGGTTGGCTTCATCGAAATCGACCAGCTCCGTGGAAACGCCGTCGTTGGTCTTGCGGGTCAGCAGTGCCTTGAAACTCATGGTGCGGTCTCACGTTCAATGGATGAACCCATGCTAGGCTCGCACCACTATCGCAACAAGAACGATGATTTTCCGTAGATACTATGGTTTTCCGGAGTATGCATGCGTAGCAAGCGTTGGGACGGCAAGAGCGGTTGCGCGGTGGAAGTCACGCTGTCGGTGATGGGCGGCGTGTGGAAGCCGATCATTCTGTTCCACCTGATGACAGGCAAGCGGCGTTTCATGGAGCTCACGCGGCGTGTGCCCAACGCTACCCAGTCCATGCTGACCAGCCAGCTGCGGGAACTGGAAGCCGACGGGGTGGTGATCCGCCACGTGTACCCGGAAGTGCCGCCGCAGGTGGAATACGAGCTTTCCGAGTTCGGGCGCACGCTGGTGCCGGTGCTGCTGGCCATGCGCGAGTGGGGTGAAACCTATCGTGGTTCCAAGCGTTCGCCCTGAGCTGATTGTCAGCCGCGCATGGAATGTGGCGCGCACCAGTGCCAGCCCCCAAAATGGGGGCCGGCACACATCACGGCAATGCGTGACTTACGGGATGGTGCAGCCGCTGTTCCGCAGGCAACGGGCAAACGCCGGGTAGCAGACGTTCTCGCCATTGCCCGCCGCCAGACAAGCCTCGTAGGCGGTGTAGCACGGGGTACAGCGGGACTGCGCGGAGGCACTGCCGATTCCCAGGGTCAGTGCAGCAGCCGCAATAGCAACAGGCAGCTTGAATCCAATCTTCATGCTTCACTCCGTTGATAGCCCTCCATGGGCACCTCGGAGGCTAACGTGGGA
Source organism: Stenotrophomonas sp. YJH_SMC_101-4 (assembly GCF_059370395.1). Classification (NCBI taxonomy): domain Bacteria; kingdom Pseudomonadati; phylum Pseudomonadota; class Gammaproteobacteria; order Lysobacterales; family Lysobacteraceae; genus Stenotrophomonas; species Stenotrophomonas sp. YJH_SMC_101-4. The sequence goes on from NZ_JCAFTP010000001.1 coordinate 403,985, forward strand.
AGAGGGTGTGTTCAACCCGCACCGCGTCCGGATGGGCATCCATCTTCAGCGCCCCGCCATGGATTTACTTTGTTGGCGCGTCTGCAGTCTGAGCGGCCACCATGGCCTGTTGCATTTCCTTCAGTGACAGATAGCCATCACCATCAGTGTCCAGGCCCGTAAAGTACTTCGCGATCTCCGGCACCACGATGGCTTCCTCCTTGCTGATCCTTCCATCTTTGTTCTTGTCCATCGCGGTAAATGCGGCGTTGATTGAATCGGCCTGCTTGTTGAAACGGCCCTGCTGAAATTCTGCGTACTCGGACTTGTCGACGCGTCCATCCTTGTTGGTATCCATCGCGGTGAACGTGGAATCGATGTAGGCCTGTTTCGGATCGGCCGGTGCGGCCTCGGCCAGTAATGGGGCAGCGCCCAGGGCAATCAACAGAGCAGTTCTGGTCATGGGGTGTTTGTCCTTGTTGAGGGTCAATCAGCGGCAGGGATAGGTGTAGCCGTCGGTGCCGCGATAGGTATCGTTGCGGCGGTCGTAGTTGCCGTAGCGGTTCATGCAGTAGTCGGCGCGCTCGCGGACTTCGCGTTCGCGCTTGGCAGCAGCGGCAATCACGCCGGCCACCACCGCTGCACCCACCACGCCCACTACCACGCCGGTGGCTTTGGCGTCGTGCCGGCGCTCGCGTTCCCGCTCACGATTCCGCTCACGTTCGCGCCGCTCCCATGCGTCGCGCTCCCGATCACGGTAGTCCTGGCTCCAGTGTGGGCTGTAGCGATCGCCACGCTGTGCGTGGGCGTCGCTGGAGTAGGGCATCAACACCAGTAGCTGCGCGGCAGCTACCAGCAGCAGTGCGGGCTTTCCTGTTCTAAGAAACATCGTCCAGCTCCTGTGCGGACATTCTCGGTAGCCGTAGTACACACTGCGGACATTGCGCGAACCTGCTGTCAATACAGGTAGATGCATTGGCTATTGGACCAGTGCCTCCACCGGATCGAGCCGTGCGGCACGTTGTGCCGGCAGGAATCCGAAGCCAACGCCGATCAGGCTGGAACAGGCGAAGGCGGCCAGAATCGAGTTGACGGAGAACACCAGGCTGAAGCCCGCATCGGCCAGCTCCAGAGCCGCGCCCAACGCAAGGGCCACGCCGATGCCGAGTACACCACCGAGCAGGCAGACCAGCACCGATTCGATCAGGAACTGCTGCAGGATGTCGCTGCGGCGCGCGCCCACCGCCATGCGCACGCCGATCTCGCGGGTGCGCTCGGTCACCGACACCAGCATGATGTTCATTACGCCGATCCCGCCGACCACCAATGCGATGGCTGCGATGGAGCTGATCATCATGGTCAGGATGCTGGTGGTCTGTTCGATGGATTCACGGATCTGCGCGTTGTTGCTCATGTAGAAGTCGGTGCTGCCATGACGCCGCGTCAGCAATCGTCGGATGGCCTGCTCAGCCGCTTCCATGCTGATCGCATCGGAAACGCGTACGGTGATGCTGGACACGTGGCTCTGCCCCAGCATGCGTGCCATGGCGGTGGTGTAAGGCAGCCATACCCGCAGCAGTGACGCATCGCCGGCAGCACCGGCATCTTTCTTCACCACGGCCACAATACGCACAGGCACGTTGCCCAGCAGCAGGGTCTGGCCGATGGGATTGTCCGCGGCAGCGAAGAAGCGAGCGCGGGTATTGGCGTCGATCACCACGACCTGCTGGTAGCCGCTCACACCCGGTGGGCCGAAGAATGCGCCTTCGCCCAGCTTCAGGCCATGCACGCGGAAATACTGCTCGCTGACGCCCTGCACCTGCACGCTGGCCGAACGGTTGCCGCGCAGGGCAGTGCCGCTGGTGGCAACACCGGGGGTGGCGCTGTCCACGAATGGCTGCCGGGCAAGGGCCACGCTGTCGCCGGGAGTGAGTGTTTCCACCCGCGCGGAATGGAGGTCGCCAAAGCCCGATCCGGGATAGATTTCGATGGTATTGGTACCCAACGAGGAGATGTTGGACAGGATGGCCTGCCGTGCGCCGGTACCCAGTGCCACCACCGCTACGACCGATGCAATGCCGATGATGATCCCGAGCATGGTCAGGAAGGTGCGCATGCGGTGGGCGTTCATCGCGCGCAATGCCATGCGGAAGGCTTCAGCGAAACGGTCCCGCCAGACCCGCCAGCCGCTGTTGCCCACAGGCTGGGTCACGGCTGGCGTCGCCACGCCCGCTGACAGACCAGTACCGGTTGCACGATCATCCACAATCCGCCCATCGCGGATTTCGATGATGCGCTGCGCGTGCTCGGCCACGGCCATGTCATGCGTAACCAGCACCACGGTATGGCCCTCGGCGTGCAGCTCGCCGAGGATCTTCATCACTTCTTTGCCGGAATGCGTGTCCAACGCACCTGTAGGTTCGTCGGCGAAGATCACTGCGCCGCCATTCATCAGCGCACGTGCAATCGAAACGCGTTGCTGCTGGCCACCCGACAGCTCACCAGGAAGATGCTGCATGCGCTCGCCCAGGCCAAGCCGCGACAACAGCGTGGCCGCACGCGCATGGCGTGCATCGGCAGGCATGCCGGCGTAGATCGCAGGCACTTCCACATTGCTCAGTGCAGTCAGATCGGTCAGCAGGTGGTAGCGCTGGAAGATGAAGCCGAAGTGTTCGCGGCGTAGTTCGGCCAGTTCATCCGGCGACATCTGTGCGGTCTCGCGCCCGGAGATCTGATAGACACCGGCGGAAGGGCGATCCAGGCAGCCCAGGATGTTCATCAGCGTGGACTTGCCCGAACCGGACTGGCCTACAATGGCCACCAGTTCACCTGCGTGGATATCCAGATCGATGCCGTCGAGTACCACCAATGTCTGCTCGCCTGCCGCAAACTCGCGGCGTACGCCGCGAACGCGCAGCAGCGGCTCGGTCGTGGTCGTGCTCATCTGGACTGCGTGGGTGCGCTGGTGGCTTCGGCGTCGGCCTGCGCCAGCACGACCTGTTCGCCTTCCTTCAGCCCGGTGCGTACTTCCACCTGGATCTGATCATCCAGCCCGGTAGTGACGCGCCGCGTGCTGGCGCGGCCGTCGGCACCACGTACCTGCACGCTGTAACTGCCATCGGCGGCGCGCGCACCCAATGCGGCCGAGGGAATGGTCAGTACGTTGTTGGCGCGGCCCAGCACGATGCGGACCTGCGCGGTCATGTAGCTGCGCAGGCGGCCATCGGCGTTATCCACGTCGAACTGGCCGTTGTAGTACATGGCCGTGCGGCTGCCACCCGACACTGCCGGTGCAGCAAGGCTGGAGCTGTCTTCGTTGGTGATCGATTCCGGCGCTGGCGCGATATCCCGCAACGTGCTGCTGTAGCGGCGGCCGGCATCACCAAGAATGGTGAAGAATGCTTCCTGGCCAACAGACGTGTGTACGACGTCGGCCTCGGAGATCTCGGCGTACACCGTCATCACATCCTGGTTGCCCAGCATCACGATGGTGGGGGCGCTCTGCACCGCATTCACGGTCTGCCCCTGGCGCGCGACCACGGCCAGTACGGTTCCGTCGGTGGGGGCGGTGATGCGGGTGTACTCCAGATTGGTCTGAGCAACATCGACGTCGGTCTGTCGGCGCGCCACTTCACCGTCCAGCGCAGCGACCTGTTCACGGGTGGCATCGACCTTGGCCTTGGCTGTATCGAAGTCGGCGCGGGCCACCAGTTGCGAGGCCACCAGTTGCTGCTGCCGATGCAGTGTCAGCTCGAACTGGCGCAGGTCGGTGGCCAGCGCATCGCGGTTGGCACGCGCGGTGCGTTGTGCGGCCTGCGCGCTGAGCAATGCATTGCGTTGAGTACGCGAGTCGATGTCGGCGATGGGATCGCCGGCTTTCACTTTGTCGCCCAGCTTTACATGCAGGGTATCGATGCGTCCGGAGACCTGTGCACCCACGCTTACCAGTTGCGAGGGCTTCAGCGTGCCAGTGGCCTCCACCACCTGTTCGATGCTGCCGCGAGCGACCGGTGCAACCTGCAGGTGCGGAGGTGGTGCGGGCCGCAACCACGCGAACAGAGTCAGCGCGCAGCACAGCAGGCCGGCAGCGACGATGAGCGCACGGCGGCGCTTGCGGGGTACGGTGCTCATCGGCTCAGCAACCAGAAGAGACAGGTCATCGGGGGTCCTTGCGACAGAAGAGACACACGTCTGTCGGGGCAGACGTGGTTGGCCGTCGAGTCTCGATGCGCTGGGTTGCGCGAACCTTGCGGGGCGATCGTTGTGTCAGCGCGCGGCATGAAGAGCGAGCAGTGCCACGGCGATGAACTGCAGGGCGCTACCGAGAACCAGCAGTGCATTTCGCAGCCGGTGACCTGCGATGCGCGCAGCGCAGAGTTGAATCGCCGCGCTGGCCAACAACCAGGGGAAGGTCGAAGCATGCAGCTTCGCCATTCCTGCACCGATGGCGATCAGCAGCGTACTGGCAATCATTATCCCAGCGGCATGGCCGTCCAGGGCCCGCAGCAGCGGTGGCGTTGGGTGCGGGGTTGCCGCCCGCCATGCCGCCAGCCCATGCAGCGCAGCATGCACGGCAACGAACAGGAGCACGGCCGTCGCCACCGCTGTGCTCGCATGCCGATACGCTGAAGCCACCAGCGCAATGCCGGGCAGCAGCAGAAACAACGCGCCGAACAGCCGCATCAACACGCCAGCGCGCTCGATATCGGGGACTGTCCGCAGCCAAAGCGGCCAATGTTGCAGGCCGGGCGCGCGGACATTGTGTGGGCGGCGATTCCATGCGGCAGCCGTAAGTCCCGGCGAATTCCGCGGTGGCACAGTGCGTGCGGAAGGGGACGGTGGGGGAGCTCCCTGGGTCACATGCAGGCTTCCTGTCAGATAGGAGCGCGGTGGCACGGCAGGTGCCACACCCCGATGCTGTCCAGCGAACATTGCCGCAACCTTGCCTGTCCTCGCTCCCGGCCACGTATGGACAGGCGCCGGTTACACAGGTGCATGCGATGTGTTCAGTGCTCCAGCGGTGGCGTGCTGGTCACGCCCGGATGCAATGGAAACTCGACACGGATCAATGCACCACCGCCTGGCGCATCCAGAATCGTGACGTGGCCGCCGTGGCGGTCGATCACCTGGCGCACCAGGTTCAGCCCCAGGCCCGCGCCTGTCTGCCGCGGCCTCAACCGCTGGAAGGGTTCGAAAACCCGTTCGCGCTGGTCGACCGGTATGCCGGGGCCGTCGTCCTCGACCTCCAGGCAGCTGCCTTGAACGCGCACGATGATCTGGCGTCCGCCATGTTCGGCAGCATTCAGTACCAGGTTGGAAATTACCCGCTCCACTGCACCGGTCTCGCCGAGCACCGGGAAATGTGATTCCACCGCCACGGCTACGGTCTTGTCCGACTGGATCAACAGCGGCGCCAGATCGGCGGCCACCCGTTTGGCCACCCGCGCCAGGTTGATGGTTTCCTTCGGCCCGTCTTCGTCCATGCGGTGCAGATCCAGCAGCTGCTCTGCCAGCGTCGCCAGCCGCGCCACTTCCACGGCCAGGCTGCACGAGGTGGCGTCGTCGGCCGCATCGACCTTTACCCTCAGAATCGCAATGGGTGTGCGCAGCTCATGCGCGGCGGCGGCGATGAAGCGGCGTTGCCGTTCGTGCCCCTCGTCCAGCCGCTCCAGTGCTTCATTCACCGCCGTCACCAACGGAGCGATCTCCACAGGCACAGCGGTTTCTGTCAGGCGGACACCGCGGCGGCTGGCGGAGATGTTGCGGGCTTCCTCGGCGATGCGCTCCACCCCGGCCAGGGCCCGTCTCACGATGATCGGTGTCAGGACGATGGTGGCCAGGCCCAGCAGCAGGAAGATCGGCAGGGTGATGATGTGTGCCGCCAGCGCCATCTGCCAGGTCAGCGTATCGGTTTCGCCATGGGCCATGATGGTCAGCTTGCCGGCCGGCCCGCTGTGCTGGCGGACCACGACGGCCAGGCCATCGCTGCGATCCCGCCCGCGCAGGTCGCCAAAGGGGATGCCATCCAGTGCGCCTACCAGCGAGGCATAGGCCGGCGGCACAGGTCCGAACGTAACGTAGTGGCCATGCTCATCCTCGGCGATGAACCATGCACCGGGAACGATCTTCAGCAGTTCGGCCAGTTCCGGTGTGTTCTGCACGTACAGTTCGCCATTGCGGTCGCGGTGCACCGCGTCGGCGGCCACCGGCGCAAAGGTCTGGATGGTGTAGTAGCCACCGCTGTCGGCACGTATCAGCACCATCAGCAGCGCGAAGAACGCCACCAGCAACGCCATTAGCTGATAGATCAGCGTTTTGACGATCAACGGACGCTTCAGCGATGGACGACGCGCCATTATTTGGCTTCCCGCATCAGATAGCCGACACCGCGGATGGCGTGTATCTCTACTCCTGCGTCGGCATCGGCCAGCTTGCGGCGAAGGCGCGATACGTGCGAATCGAGCGTGTTGGAATGGATGCCGTCATCGAATCCATACACCGCCATTTCAATCGACTCGCGCAGCACGGTGCGACCCAGACGCCGGGCCAACGCGGCCAGTACACGTATCTCACGGCGCGGCAGCTCCAGCCGCTGCCCGCCCACGCTCGCCTCGCCCGATGCCGGGTCGAACACCAACCGGCCGATGCTCACCAGTTCCACCTGCATGCCGCTCGGCCGGCGCCCGGCAGCGCGGATGCGGGCGAACAGCTCCTCCAGTGCGAAGGGCTTGGCCAGATAGTCGTCCGCGCCCTCATCCAGGCCGGCGATGCGGTCCGGCAGCTGCCCCAGCGCGCTCAGCACGATGATCGGCACCCCGGGGTTGCGCTCACGCAACAGCGAAATCAATCCCAGTCCGTCGCCGTCGGGCAGGGTGCGGTCCAGCAATACCAGGTCGTGCGATCCGCACAGGGCCGCTTCGCGGGCCAGCGCCAGCGTGTTGGCCAGGTCCACCACGTAGCGCTCGCGCTGCAGGGCGGACTTCAGGGTAGCGGCCAGTTCGGCTTCGTCTTCGATCAGCAGGATGTGCATCGGCGGGGTTTGCGCAGGAAGGGGGCGTGGCGGGGCGGTTCGGCACGCGCCGGCACCGTATGACAGGAACATTGCGTGAACATGGCGTGCCTTCCCGATGTCCCGCAAGGCTGTAATGGACGCAGGAAAGCGGATGTCGGCGCAAGGTTCGCGCAATCCGGGCACTCCAGCCTTGGCGCCCTTCCGCTGATCCCACCCCCTGGAGTACCCATGAAGTTGTTCGTTCCGTTGTTGTTCGTGGCCGCGCTGAGTGGCTGCACCACCGCCAGGATGACCGTTACCCCCGATGGCCGACGCGGCGTCTCCATCGACTGCAGCGGCTCCGGCTCCTGGAGTGGCTGCTACGAAAAGGCCGGGCAGATGTGCCCAGGCGGCTATGTGGTCTTCAGCAAGGATGGCGACGACGGCAACGCCATCGCGGTGGGCAACAAGAACGGCTTCACCTCCACCCAGATGGCCACCCGCTCGATGCTGGTGGCCTGCTCGCACTGACACCGGGAGGGGAGGTGGGCAGCCACCTCCCCCTGTCATCATGGTTCGCAGCCCTGTGTCAGAAGCTGTAGGCCGCCTGCACATACACCCGCCGTGGCTCGCCGGGGAAATGCCCGTTGCGTTCAATGAAGCCACTGGCCGCGTACACCTTGTCGAACAGGTTCTTGACGTTGGCCTGGAAGTGCCATTGCCTCCACGTGGTCTTCCAGCTCACGTCGAACACGGTGTAGGCCTTGACCGTCTGCCCATCCAGGCTGAGGCGTTCGCCGACGTGATCGGCGCCAAAGCCGATGGCGGAGTTGATCGCCGGCAGGTCATAACGCGTCCACAGTCCCAGCTTGTTGCGCGGCGCATTGGCGAATCGGTCGCCGGAGGCGTTGGTGATGCCATTCGGGCCGGCGTCCTTCACCCGCGCATCGTTGTAGGCGTAGGTCAGGTTCAGCACCCAGCGCTCGGTGAGGTCGGCCAGAAGGTCCAGCTCCATGCCGGTGCTACGTACCAGGCCCAGCGCGGCCAACTGGTTCACGCCACCGATCACCTCGCCGGTGGCCTGCACGATGTTGCTGCGGTCGATCCGGTAGGCCGCCATGTTCAAGGTCACACGGTCGGCCAGCAGCGACTTCATGCCCACTTCCCACTGCTTGCTGCGCTCGGCATCGAACGGTCCGCCAGCGGCCGGGTTCTGGTTGGCGGCACTCTGCGGCACGAAACCACTGGCGACGTTGGCGTAGACATTCAGGCCCTCGCGCACGGTGAACGTGCCACCCAGCCGCCAGCTGAGATCGTTGCCATCCACGCTGCTGCCACCCATGCGGTCCTCATCCTTGAAGCCATCCCAGCGCAGTCCGGCCAGCACATGCCAGCGCGTGCCCAGTGCCAGTTCGTCCTGCAGGTAGCCGCCATAGCGCTTGCTGCGGGTGGACGTGCTGCGCCAGGGGAGGGCCGCCAGGTTGTAGTCGTGCCAGGTACTGGCGCCGTACACGGGATTGAACAGGTCGATGCCGCGCACCGGCCCGGCGCCACGCGCAAGGTCAGCGCTGTTCGCGGTCTGTGCGGTGAAGTCCGCATCCAGCCGGTATACATCGGCGCCGAACAGCACCTTGTGCTCCACCGCGCCGGTGGTCACCCGCCAGACTGCATTGCCGTTGGCAGTGAATGCGTCGTTGTCGCGGATCTGGTTGCGCAGCTGGCGGGTCATCCATTCGGCCACGCCATCGCGGTCACGATCGAGCAGGCCCATCGGCTCGTGGTACATCTGGTGCTCGTTGTTGCTGAACCAGCGGGCGGCGAAGTCCAGGTCCAGCGTGTCGAGCGGCGCGAAGCGGTACTGCGCCAGCGCCACCTTGGCGCGCATGTCGAGAAAGTCGCTGGCCTCGTTGTGGTTCCAGCGGCGGTCGGTCAGGAACGTGCCTGCATCGTTGACCGGCACGCCGCGCAGACGGTTGCCGCCAAGGTTCTGGGTGATGTCGGTGAACTGCAGCACCAGTTCGCTGGTCTGTCCGACGTCGAAGGCCAGCGAGGCATCGCCGATCACGCTCTCGCTGTCGGTGTTCCAGCGCACGCCCTTTTCATTGTCGGCATAGAGCCCGGCGCGATAGCGCACGCTGCCGGCGGCATTCAACGGCCCGGTACCCTCGATCGATCCGGCACGGAAGTCCTTGTCGCCCAGCTGGACCTCGATGCGGCGCTCGGCAGCGGCTTTGGGCTTGCGGGTCACGTAGTTGATGACACCGCCCGCATCACCCCCGCCATAAAGCGCGCCTGCCGGTCCCTTCAGCACTTCCACGCGCTCGATGTTGAACAACTGCGGCACCGAGAATCCTGCATACGGGTCGCCGCGCAGACCGTCATACAGCACGTTCTCCTGGCGGAAGCCGCGCAGGGTCACCCCGGCATAGCTGAAATAGCTGATGCCGCTGATGCTGCGATAGAGATCGGTTACCTGACGCGCCGCCTGGTCGTCGATCAGTTCACGCGGGATGACCTGGATCGACTGTGGGACCAGCTCCAGCGGTGTATCCGTGCGGGTGCCGACCGCGGCATCGTCCACCCGGTACAGCGCCTGTGCACGTCCGCGAACCTCGACCTTGTCCAGGTCCTTGGGCGCGGCAGTAGAGGACTCGGCAGCATGGGCAAGCGGTGCCAAGGGCAGGGTCAGTGCCAGGTACAGGGCGCGTTGCAGGGGTGTGGGAAGGGGCATTGGGGAGGGGTTATGTGTCTGCAAATGAGAAAGAGTAGCATTTGCAACACTTCGAAACCTATCCCCCGAATGCGCTATGGACGCGCGCCGGGGTCCGTATATGGGGTGCCCGCCAAGGCCACCAGTACCCCGTTGGCGCCGCGCACGATCAGCTGCAGCATGGCCTCGCGCGGGTCCTCGCCCTGCAGTTGGCTTGCCAGTCCTTTCTCATAGGCCGCCACCATCGACGCCAGCAGCATGGCCGCGCCCAATCGCCCTTCGGCGTCATGTCCGGGCCGGCCGACAGCGTCGGCCATCAATTGCGCCAGATCGTCAGTCAACTGCGCCTGCAGACGTCGCGCGTGCGCGACCAGTACCGGGCTCTCCGCCACGGTGCCCCAGAAGGCGGCAGCACCGGCATTGATGCGCAGCAGTGGATGGCCCGCCTCCAGCAACTCGCGCACGAGTGACTGGAAGGCCATCAGCGGGGTCATTCCGCTGCGCGCCATCATGCCCTCGCGCAGCAGCGTGCGCGCCTCCTCATCGCGATCGAACACCAGGTCTTCCTTGCTGGCGAAGTAGTTGAAGACCGTCTTGCGTGAGACGCCCGCGGCTTCGGCGATCTCGGACATGGAGACGGCCTCGAAGCCCCGCCGGATGATCAGCTCGGTGGCGACGTCGGAAATCGCTTGTCGGGTCTCGGCTTTGCGCTGCTCGCGACGGCCAGGAAGCGGGGTCATGGGTGGTTCACGTGTGAAAACGTACACCGAGTGTAACATTTGTCCCGCCAGAGCGCCGACCCGGCGCTCACAAGGAATCTCCATGCTGTACGACGTCGTCATTGCCGGTGCTGGCCCGGTTGGCTTGTTCCTGTCCTGCGAACTGGCCCATGCCGGGTGTTCGGTGCTGGTGCTGGAACAGGCCGGGTCCGCTGATTCGCCGTTGAAGCACCTGCCATTCGGGCTGCGCGGCCTGAACGTCCCCACGCTGGAGGCGCTGGATCGGCGTGGCCTGTTGGACGCGGTCGTCGCGACTCAGGTGCTCAAGCCCGACAAGGGCGCGCCGCCGCTGGGCACCGCCCATTGGCTGGCGCAACCGCGGGCGCTGGGTGGCCACTTCGCCGGCATTCCGTTTGCGTTGGACGACGTCGACCGCACGCGCTGGAGCTGGCGCCTGCCGACGCCAGTGGGTACTCAGATGGCGGTGGAGCTGCAGGCCCTGGAAACGGTATTGGCCGAACGTGCGATTGCGCTGGGCGTGCGCATCGAACGCGGGCGTGCGGTACAGGCGGTGGATGCGCACGAGGCGCAGGTTGCCGTGCACATCGGCTCCGGCAGGGTCCACGGCCGCTGGCTGGTCGGTTGTGATGGGGCCCGCAGCACGGTACGCAAGCAATCGGGCTTCATCTTTGCTGGAACCGGGCCGGAGTTCACCGGTTACACGCTGCTGGTCGAACTGGCAGATGGGTGTGTACTCACACCGGGCCGACAGTTCACCGATCACGGGATGTGCAATTTCAACCCGCCAGGCCTGCTGGCGCTGGCCGATTTCGACGGTGGCGCGGGCCATCGCACGCCACTGGACCGGCACTCCGCGCAAGCGTTGCTGCGGCGGGTGTCTGGCCGCGAGGCAACGATCACTGCATTGCACCTGGCCACGACATGGACCGATGCTGCGCGCCAAGCGACGGCCTATCGCAGCGGCCGTGTGCTGTTGGCAGGTGATGCCGCGCACATGCATTCACCGTTGGGCGGCCAGGGGCTGAACCTTGGCATCGGCGATGCGATGAACCTCGGTTGGAAGCTGGCCGCCGTAGTGCGGGGCAAGGCTGATGAGGCGCTGCTGGACAGCTATCAGTCTGAGCGCCATCCGGTGGGCACCATGGTCGCGCGCGCAGGTTGCGCTGATGCGTCCCGGGGCCGGCTCGCGCGCGCTGGCAGCGATCATGGCCGACCTGGCCGGCACCCGCGATGGGGCCACGTATCTGGCCGAGCGGATCTGGGGTGTTTCGCAGCAGCTGGAACTTGGCGGAGAGCACCCGCTGGTCGGCAGGAGCGCGCCGGACTTCCGGTTGGCCGATGGCCGCCGCCTGGGCGAACTGCTGAGAGCGGGGCAGGGGGCGCTGCTTGTTTTCGACCCGGCGTCTTCGCCGCCGCAGCATGGCCAACGCTGGCAGCCTTCCATCGCCTGCGCCGCAGATACTGGAGATGCGGCATCGGGTCTGGGGGCGGTGCTGGTGCGCCCGGATGGCATCGTTGCCTGGACCTGCGGCATAGGAGGAGATATGCCCGGCCTTGATTCGGCGCTTGCTTCCTGGACCGGTCCGACGCGGTGATCTGCCGGCTAAAACGCAGTCACCATCGTCTGCGAGCGACGGCTGGCCTCGGTCATCACGGAGGCCAGCTGCTTCAGTGAGTAGGGCTTGCGCAGCAGCGTGAAACCGTGTCCTGGATCGCGGGCCAGCAGTTCGCTGTAGCCACTGGTGAGAATGATCGGAAGATCGGGCAGGTGGCTGCGGATGGTGCGGGCGAGATCCAGCCCATTGGTCCCGGGCATGACCACGTCGCTGAACACCACGTGGAAACGCGCAGCGTCGCGCTCGAGCTCCGCCAGCGCCTCGTCGGCATTGCGCGCGAGTACGACGTTGTACTCAAGCTCGCGCAGCGCCCCGACTGCAAACTCGGCCACATCCACGTTGTCTTCCACCACCAGTACGCACAATCCGTGGCCATGCAGCAGCCCCTGTTGCGTGGTCGGCAGCTCGATGGTGGCGTTTTCCTGCGCCAGCGGCAGATACAACGTGAAGCGCGTACCGACACCGGCCTGGCTCTGTACGTCCACTTCGCCCTCGGACTGCTTGACGAAGCCGAACACCTGGCTGAGGCCAAGCCCGGTGCCCGCGCCCACTCCCTTGGTGGTGAAGAATGGCTCGAAGATCCGGTCCACCACGGACGGATCGATACCGGCACCGGTGTCGCTGACGCTGATCGCAGCGAAGTTGCCTTTCATCGGCGCCGCGAACCGCACGGAAGGCACCGATGTCAGCTGTTCCACATCGATCGTCACCTTGCCGTGGCCGTCAATGGCGTCGCGCGCGTTCACCGCGATGTTGATCAGTGCGGTGTCGAGCTGGGTTCGGTCCAGCAGTACCGGCAACGGGGCGTCGGGCAGGTTTACTGATACGGAGATGCGCGCACCCAGTACTGTGGTGATGATGTCTGAAAGCGCGCGCACGCTCTCGCAAAGGTCGAACACCTGCGGCGACAGGCTCTGTCTACGCGAGAACGCTAGAAGCTGGGCGGTCAGGCGAGTGGCGCGGTCAGCGGCGGTTTCGATGGCCTGTACATAGCGCAGGCGCGCATCTCCGGCTGGCCAGGTATGCAGCAGCATGTCCACGGAGCCGGTGATGACCTGCAGCAGATTGTTGAAGTCGTGTGCAACGCCGCCGGTCAGCTGGCCGATGGCCTCCAGCTTCTGCGACTGCCGCAGCTGTTCGCGGGCGCGTACCAGTTCAAGGTGGGCCTCGCGTGCCTGCTCGGTGATGGCCGCTACCTGGCGCGTGTGCCGGTCGCGCTCGATCACCCGTTCGGTCTGCTCGCTGACGACGCAGATGATGCCGGCCACGCCTCCGCAACCGGCACGCAGCGGCGAGTAGGAGAACGTCCAGAATGTCTCGCGCAACGTGCCATCACGGTCCATCATCAACGGCATGTTCTTGAAACTGCGGCTCGTGCCGCCGAAGGCGTCGTTGACAGCATCGACGACGTCGGCCCAGACGTCGGCCCAGACGTCTTCCAATCGGCTGCCCATGGCGCCGTGGAGCTTGCCGCCCAGCATCGGCAGGTAGGCATCGTTGAAGAAGAACGCCTTGTTGTCGCGGCCCCATGCGATCCACAGCGGCTCCGGAGAATCCAGGATCATCGCCAGCAGAGCGCGAAGTTCGGGAGTAGCGTTGGCGGCGTCGGCGGAACGGGCCCAGTCGCTGTCCTGCAGCAGCCGGTAGGCGAGTTGATCGGGTGCCGAGACAGGAAGGGGGAAGGGATGCATGGCCGTGCGTGAAGAAAGGTGCCGCAGCTTAGCCGAGGTGATGTCATTGCGCTCTGCACAGGTCCTGCGCCCTGGCCGTCATCGGCCCTTCGGGCCGACGAGGTGGCTCACGGGGCGGCCTCTGACTTCACCATCATCCCTGCGCCAACAGCCTGCGTCATGGCACCGTCGTATTCCAGCCTCAGACACCCAGAAGCGAATTCACCTGCCAATCGGCAACCCGCGCATGGCTCACCGCCTGATGACTGCCGCATCCATCGCAGCGGAACAAGGCACCGCCCGGCAGCTGGACCAAGTTGTCTTCGCTGGCCGAGCGGGTTTCAGAACAGTGCCGGCAGATGACAGTGAGCGCCGTAATGCGCTCCACTCCGCCAGACAGGTCGAACACAGCTTCAAAGGCATGGATGACAGGGTGACCAGTGGCCGGCATCGGGAAAGTCGTCGCGGTGGGGAGGCGTTATCCTGCCCTTCTGATCGTGACGGGCTGGTCATCCGCATGCATCGGAACGATCAAGATGCCAGGCGGCTCAGAGATCCTTCTTCCTGCCGCTCAGGTCGATCGGCCTGTCACTGCCCTTGCGCTCGCTCGACCACACTTCCATGCCCTTGTTGCAGCGGCTCTCGCGGGCAGCCACTTCGCGCGGCAGGTCCTTCAGATGCGGTGATTCCTGGCAGGCCTGATGCATGTTGCTGTCGTCATAGGTGGCACAGGCGCTGAGCGAGGCCAGGGCAACGGCGGTGAGGGAGGCGCGAAGCAGGGGCTGCAGGGTCATGGGGAGGTCTCGGGTGGTGCCGGGCTGGCCATGGCATTCAAATCCGTGACCCCGGGCACGCACAATCCGACCAACCGCACTTGTTATTCTGTAACAGATGCGCGATAGTCCCGCGCCTGCTGGGATCAGGCGACGCAGATCATCAGCATCATGCTCAGCGCCAGCATCAGCACGAATACGCGCCGGCTCAGCGCAAGGCAGGCCAGGCAGGCGGCCAGTGCCCAGGCAGCCAGCAGCGCGCAGGCCAGCAGCCACAGCCCGATCACCATCAAGGATCCACTCGCCAGTGCGGACAGTGCGATCGCCTTGAACAGCGTCACGCCCAACACACTGCCGAGTACACCGGCCTGAAGGGCGATGGCATCGTGACGGGCAGGGGCGGGTGGGTGGTGCATGTCGGCGGCGTTCGTTCGCTGCAAGGGAGGCGCAGCCACTGTGCCCGACGGCATATCCACGCCATGTGTTTTTCGCGCACGCGATGCGAAGCCGGCGCAGGCTTCAGTCGAACTCGCCCTCGGCCGACTCCAGCCGTTGCCGGTAGGCCGCCCGATGCTGATACAGGCGCTGGCACTCGGCGGACCTGTGGATCCGGCTGGCCGGTTCGTTGGCCACGGCGTCGCACATTCTTGCGATGTGGTTGTTGGACGCCAGTTCGGTCACGAAGAACACGGCAGTGATACCGGTACCGAGCAGCACCACGTAGAGCAGGCGGCTGAGCCAGCGCGTGCGCTTGCGCTCGAAGTGCTGCTGGAGGGTCAGGTCGAAGCGGATGATGCTGAGCACGATCCAGATGATCGCGACCAGGAAGCAGAGGGGGGGCAGCAGGCCACGCCAGAGCCCGGCCTCGTAGACCGATTCGTTGTAGTGGACGGCCGCGCCGGCACCGGCGATGGCGATGGCAAGTGCCCAGTTGCGGCCCAGCGAGAGCAGGTCGTCGAGCAGCTTCTCGCGGTTCCTGGTCGATCCTGCTGCCACGTGGCTTCCATCTCCAAGTTGCGACCGGCGGCGGAGTGCCGCCGATCCTGCAGATGGTGGAGCATCGCTGCGGTGATGAGAAGTCCGCGCGGCTCAATGTGCGATGACGCGGGCGCCGATCCAGCGCCGGTAGCGGCGGGTCCGACACTTTACGTCCGCCTGTGCCAGCAGCAGTGCCCAGGCCGG
Organism: Stenotrophomonas sp. YJH_SMC_101-4; assembly: GCF_059370395.1. NCBI lineage: Bacteria > Pseudomonadati > Pseudomonadota > Gammaproteobacteria > Lysobacterales > Lysobacteraceae > Stenotrophomonas > Stenotrophomonas sp. YJH_SMC_101-4. Next base: position 419,646 of record NZ_JCAFTP010000001.1, read on the forward strand.
TGAGATACCGGGCGCGGTGGGGCGGTGCCGGCTCAACCGGCCCAGCTGATACTTCACTGCGGCCATGTGCGCGCTGGCCGCCAGCGGCTTGCTGCGCCAGTTGATGTTGCGCAGTGTCGGCACCGGGTCGCGGCCCTGCTGCCAGTGCTGCGGCAGATCCGGCTCGATCGCCAGCGCGGTGGCGATGCCGACCATGGCCACGCCGCTGGCCAACACCTGTTCTGCCACTTCGCGGCGGCGGATGCCGCCGGTGACCATCAGCGGCATCGTTGCCACCGTGGCGATCTCGCGTGCGAATTCGAGGAAGTACGCTTCGCGGGCCACGCTGCGTTCGTCGCGTGCGGCGCCGGTCATGGCCGGTGCTTCATAGCTGCCGCCGGACAGTTCGACCAGATCCACGCCGAGGGGCGCCAGCATCTCCACCACGGCGCGCGCGTCCTCGGGCGAGAAGCCGCCCCGCTGGAAGTCGGCGGAGTTGAGCTTCACCGCCACCACGAAGGTGGGCGCCACGGCCGCGCGCACCCCCTGCACGATCTCCAGCAGCAGGCGCGCGCGGTTGTGCAGGCTGCCGCCCCAGCGGTCATTGCGTTGGTTCGACAGCGGCGACAGGAACTGGCTGAGCAGGTAGCCGTGCGCAGCATGGATCTCCACCCCGCTGAAGCCGGCGCGCTCGGCCAGCTCGGCACTGCGGATGAAGCGCGCGATCACCGCGTCGATGTCGTCCTCGGTCATCGCCTTCGGCGGTGCGAACTGCTTGGACAGCGCGCCCATCTGCAAAGCAACGGCTGACGGCGCGAGCGCGGGTTGGCCGAGTGCGGCCGGCATCTGCCGCCCCGGGTGATTGATCTGCATCCACATCTGCGCACCCCGCGAGCGGGCAGTGTCCGCCCAGGCGGTGAAGCGGTCGAGGTGACGATCGTCTTCCAGTACCACGCCGCCCGGCCCGGTCATGGCGCGCCCATCGACCATCACGTTGCCGGTGATGATCAGTCCGGCGCCGCCGTCGGCCCAGCGCTGGTACAACTGCAGCAGCGCTTCGGAGGGGGCGTGGTCGGCATCGGCCATGTTTTCCTCCATCGCCGCCTTGGCGATGCGGTTGCGGATGACGGCACCGGAGGGTAGTGCCAGGGGCGAGAACAGCGACATCGGACAGCTCCAGGACAGGGGAATGGCGCTACGCTAACCTTCAAGTTTGATTGAAGGTCAACAGGTTCCGATGTCGAGGATTCAGGCAGATGAAGATCGGTGAGCTGGCCCGGCGCACGGGTCTGGCAGCGTCGCGCATCCGATTCTACGAAGAGGCCGGGTTGCTGGTGGTCCAGCGGCAGGCCAACGGCTACCGCGACTACCCGGAGCAGGCGGTGCTGTTGCTGGAGCTGACTACCGGTGCGCAGCGCGCCGGCTTCAGCCTGGAGGAGATACGCGCCCTGCTGCCACCGGACATGGGCCAGTGGCAGCACGACGCATTGATCACGATGCTGCAGCAGAAGGTGACCGACATCGAGGCGCTGCAGTTGCGGCTGGCACAGAGCCGGGCCCATCTGCTGGCCCTGATCGAGGACATCCAGGCACGGCCAGAGGGCATCGACTGCGCGGCCAACTCGCGGCGGGTACTGGACCGCGTACGGCGCGGTAAGTTGGCGCGACCGACGTTGGCGGCCGGCGATACGGCGTTGCTGCGTCCGGATCGCCGCCGCCGCGCGGGCAGCAGCTGACGATCCGGCGCGAAGGTCAGTGGCTGCCCACGCCGGCTGCCTTGCGCTTCTTGTCCAGCATCACCGCCACGCACCACAGCAGCAGGCCGCCGATCGCAGTGGCCGCACCGACATAGCCGGTGCTGGCCGGGCTGAAGCCGGCGCTGATCGCCATGCCGCCCAGCCACGGGCCGAGTGCATTAGCGGTATTGAAGGCGGCATGGTTGGAGGCAGCGGCCAGCGTCTGCGCCTCACCGGCCACGTCCATCAGGCGGGTCTGCAGCACCGCGGCCAGTGCACCCATGGTGCCGACGGTGATGATCATCGGGCCGATGGTCCACACCGATTGCGCGGCCAGCGGATACAGCAGCAGCATCACGATCGACCACACCAGCACCACCGCGGCGGCCTTGAAGTGGAACTTGTCCACCAGCCAGCCACCGGCGATGTTGCCGATGATCGCACCGATGCCGAACACGCCCACCGCCAGCGGCATCCACGATTCGGCTACGCCGGTGACCTGCACCAGGGTCGGCGCCAGGTAGGTGAACACGCAGAACATGCCAGCGAAGCCAACGGCGCCGATTGCCAGCGCCAGCCACACCTGGGTGGTGTTGAAGGCGCGCAGTTCGCGCATCGGCGAAGTGCGCACTTCGTCCGGGTCCGGCAGCAGGAAGCGCGCGATCATCGCCACGGTGGCGATGGCCAGCAGGCTGACCAGGGCAAAGGCGGTGCGCCAGTTCAGCTGCTGGCCCAGCCAGGTGGTCAGCGGATTGCCGACCAGGATCGCAATCGACAGGCCCAGCAGCACCCGCGACATCGCCTGGCCGCGCTGGCCGGCCGGGCTGATCGCCGCCGCCACCAGCATCGCCACGCCGAAGTAGGCGCCGTGTGGCAGGCCCGCGACGAAACGCGCGATCAGCATCGTGCCGTAGTTTGGTGCCAATGCGCTGGCCAGGTTGCCGACGGCATAGAAGCCCATCAGTGCCAGCAGCAGCTTACGGCGCGGGAAGCTGGCGCCGACGAAGGCGAGGATCGGGGCGCCGACCACCACGCCGATGGCGTAGGCGCTGATCAGGTGGCCGACCTGGGTTTCGGAAATCGACAGGCCGCGGCTGATCTCCAGCATCAGGCCCATGCTGGCAAATTCACTGGTGCCGATGGCGAAGCCGCCCAGGGACAGGGCAAGAATGATCAAGGTGCGCTGACGGGGCGTCAGCCGCGCAGCCAGGGAAGCGTTGGGGCTCATGCGGGGGCGCGATGGGGGCGGGGAGCCGGCCATTGTACTGCTGCACCGCAACAGCAGCAGCCACGCCCGGGGCAAATCAGTGTTTGATCGATGGGATTGCGGCACGCCGGGCACGGGCTCGGTGCTGCAGCGCGTGCGGCCCCCTGTTGCCGGCCTCCTGCATGTGATGACGACACGGCGGTCGGCATGATGGGCGTGCAGGGGCTGTGGAATGCTGGAACAAGGAGGATGTCGATGCAGGAGTTCAGGCATGTGCTGGAGACGCGCGGCCGCTATCAGCTGGTAGCGGTGTCCTACGCGCCGGTGTACGCTCCGGGCGATGTGGTCGGCCATGCGGTCGTCGCCGACGATGGGGATCGTCTGACCGACCTGGTATCACTGGCCGAAGCGCGCCAACTGCTGTTGCAACGGGTGCGTGAAGAGGGCGAAGAGCCCGGGCTGGAGAACGAAAACCACCTGCGGAAGAAGGCGTCGCGCTGGCGCCGCCGCTAGGCCGTCGCGCCCTTGTGCGCATCATGGAGGATTCGGGTGTTGCCCAGTAAGAAGTATCTGCTCATCGCCATCACCACGCTGGCGACCCTGTTGCTTGGTTTTGTGTTTTCCGGCTACCTGACGTTGTTGTTCCTGGGCCTGGATACCAAGCTGTTCACCTGGAACACCTATTACCAGTACTTCAATGCGCTGGACCAGCCACAGGTCGCGCCCTTCGTGGGCAAGATCAAATGGGCTGGCTACGTGGGCTTCGGTCTGCCGCTGCTGGCCCTGCTGGTGACCGGCCTGGCGCTGCTGCTGAAGAAGGACAAGCGCTCGCTGCATGGCGACGCGCGTTTCGCCACCGGCGCCGACCTGTCCAAGCACGGCATGTTCAAGAAGACCGGCCAGAGCATCGTGGTCGGCAGCCATGGCGGCAAGCTGGTGCGGCTGGACGGCCAGCAGTTCGTGATCCTTGCGGCACCCACCCGTTCAGGCAAGGGCGTGGGCGTGGTCATCCCGAACCTGCTGGAGTACGGCGAATCGCTGGTGGTGCTGGACATCAAGCAGGAGAACTTCGACCTGACCAGTGGCTGGCGCGCCAGCCAGGGCCAGGAGATCTACCTGTTCAATCCCTTCGCCGAAGATCGGCGCACGCACCGCTGGAACCCGCTCAGTTACGTGTCCGATGACCCGGCGTTCCGGGTTTCGGACCTGATGAGCATTGCCGCGATGCTGTATCCGGATGGGGCCGAGGACCAGAAGTTCTGGGTCAGCCAGGCGCGCAACGCGTTCATGGCCTTCACCCTGTATCTGTTCGAGAACTGGGACGACGAGCGCAGCAGTGGTTTCCCGGGCGGCTCGGGCACGCCCACGCTGGGCGCTGTCTACCGGTTGTCATCGGGCGACGGCACCGATCTGAAGAAGTACCTCAAGGCTTTGTCGGAGCGGTCGTTCCTCAGTGGCAACGCCCGTTCGGCGTTCGCCAACATGCTGTCCCAGGCCGACGAGACCTTCGCTTCGATCCTCGGCACCTTCAAGGAGCCGCTCAATCCCTGGATCAACCCGGTGCTGGACAAGGCCACCAGCAGCAACGACTTCCTGCTGACCGACGTGCGCAGGAAGAAGATGACCATCTACATCGGCATCCAGCCGAACAAGCTGGCCGAGAGCCGGCTGATCATCAACCTGTTCTTCAGCCAGCTGATCAACCTCAACACCAAGGAACTGCCCAAGTCCAACCCGGACCTGAAGTACCAGTGCCTGTTGCTGATGGACGAATTCACCTCGATCGGCAAGGTCGAGATCATCGCCTCGGCGGTGTCCTACATGGCCGGTTACAACATCCGCCTGCTGCCGATCATCCAGAGCATGTCCCAGCTTGATGCCACCTACGGACGGGAAGTGTCACGCACGATCATCACCAACCACGCGCTGCAGATCCTGTACGCGCCGCGCGAGCAGCAGGACGCCAACGACTACTCCGACATGCTGGGCTACACCACCATCCGCAAGAAGAACGTCACCCATGCCCGCGAGAAGACCCACAACTTCACCGAGGAGCGGCGCGCACTGATGCTGCCTCAGGAGCTGAAGGCGATGGGGCCGGACAAGGAAGTATTCCTCTACGAGGGCATACCGCATCCGGTGAAGTGCGACAAGATCCGCTATTACAAGGATCGCTATTTCACGTCGAGGCTGCTGCCGAAGGTCGACGTTCCGATGCTTAACGTCTAATTCACGTCGCTAAATTTGTGACGTGGATTCATATTCACTGAAATGAAATCGTGACCTGAGTCAAAAATTCGGCATCTGTTCATAGATTTTCAGACTTGTCTGACATGGAATTGACGCGTGGTTGTGTAACTCTGTGTTCGTCATCCAGAAGTGTGTGCTGGATGGCAAAAGTTGTAACGCAGGGTGGCCAGGAGTTTGTGCCATGGAAACAAGGATGGTTTCGACGTTGGTGAGGGTGTGCGGGTGTGTCGTCGGCAACGTCTGGCGGCCCCGCGACCTGGTTGGCAGCTTTCGGGCTGCAGGGGAGCCGGGGCAGGTGTGCTGCATGCCAGCGCGTCTCCCCGATTCCGGCGTGCGCCATGCAGCGCCGGACGACCAGGGAACCAACGCTCGGGACTGCTTTTTCGTACGTCAAAGTGAAGCCCGTATGAATCAGGCGTTTATCGCGAAAATCTCCATCGCCGCAGTCGCGGCGCTGATGGTGGCAGGGTGTGCCACCAAGTCCGCCCCCGATTTCGGTGGGCGCTGGAAGCCGGTCAACCGCTTTGCCGTGGCGACGACCGAGATCCCGCTGTACTCCAGCTACGTCTACCAGGCTTCGCCGATGGATGGCACGCTCAAAGCCATGCTCGAGCGCTGGGCCAAGGATTCAGGCCGGACGCTGGATTACCGCCTCAATTCGGACTTCACGCTGTATGGCGCGGTCTCGAAGATCGATACCACCAACGCGCAGCAGGCTGTGATCGATCTGACTTCGGCGTATTCGGCGCAAGGCATCTCCGTCTTCATTGTTGGCAACCAGATCGTTGTGCAGAGCGCTGGCTCGACGCCCACCGCGTCGGCGCAGGGCGCTGATTCCAACAGCGGCACCTGAGTCCACCTCGAAACCATCGAACGTGCTGCTCCCCGCGCCTGTCGCAGGGGCTCCATGCCCATTGATGTTTCAGCAGTACGGAAGAATCCATGTTCCGCAAGAAGGATCCCGGCAACAGTCCCAAGGTCGAGCAGTCGGTCGCCAAGGCGGTCAGCTACGAGATCACCGTGGCCGATATGGCGCGTCGCAGCGAGCGGCGCGCGTGGTGGGTCGCCACAGGCTCGTTGCTGATGTCGCTCGCACTGGCGGGCGGCTACTACTACATGCTGCCGCTGAAGGAGAAGGTGCCGTTCCTGGTGATGGCCGACGCCTACACGGGTACCGCGACCGTCGCGCGCCTGAGTGGGACCTTCCAGGGCGAGACGATCACCAGCAACGAAGCGATCAATCGCAGCAACGTGGCCCAGTACGTGCTGGCACGTGAATCGTACGACTCGGCGGTAATGGGCCTGCGCGACTGGGAGCTGGTGTTCGTGATGTCCACCGATCCGGTGGCGCAGTCCATGCGCGTGCGATATGCCGGCAACAACCCGCAGAACCCGTTCGTGATGTATGGCCGCGAGCGCGCCATCCGGGTCAAGATCCTCAGCATCACGCCGCTGGGCGCCGAACCGAACGGCAGCTTCCGCGGTGCGTCGGTGCGCATCCAGCGCAGCCTGCTGGACAAGCGCACTGGCGTTGCCACCTACCTGGACAATCAGCTGGTGACGATGCGCTTCGGCTACAACCAGAACCTCGCGCTGTCCGAGCAGGATCGTATCCTCAATCCGCTGGCCTTCCAGGTCACCGAGTATCGCGTCGACAACGACTATTCCCGTGGCGTCCCGGTGCCGGATGACGGCGCCATGCAGGCGCAGGCGCAGCAGGCCGCACAGGCCGCGCAGCAGGCACAGGGCGTCTACGATCCGAACAATCCGGCTGCGGCCACGATGATCGATCCTGCCACCGGCCAACCGGTTGCGGCTCCGGTCAACGGCCAGGTGCCGGGCCAGCCGATGCCGGGCCAGCCCGTACAGGGTCAACCCATGCCGGGTCAGCCGGTGCAGGGGCAAGTAACGCCGGGGCAAGCCATGCCCGGACAGCCGGCCATGAGGCCGGCGCAGAACAATTCCACCGGAACTGCTGATGGAGCAAGCAACCGATGAGTAGTCGAAATATCAGGGGAAGCGCGCTGGCGCTGCTGTCGATGTTGTCGCTGTTGTTTTCAGCAGCGGCGATGGCGCAGGCGGTGGACCACTACGAGTACGAGAAGGACCGCATCTATCCGGTTCGCACCGGCCTGGGCCTGACCACCCAGATCGAGCTGAGCCCGAACGAGAAGATCCTCGACTACAGCACCGGCTTCAGCAGTGGCTGGGAGCTGACGCGCCGCGAGAACGTGTTCTATCTCAAGCCGAAGAACGTCGACGTCGACACCAACATGATGGTGCGCACCGAGACCCATTCCTACATCTTCGAACTGAAAGTGGTGGCCACCGACTGGCGCCAGCTGGAACAGGCCCGCCGGGCAGGCGTGCAGTACAAGATCGCCTTCGTCTATCCGAACGACACCGTGTTCGGCGTCGCCCAGGAAGCGGTCGAGGAAGAGGCCAAGCCGCTGTTGAGCTCTGAGCTGGCCAAGGATCGCCAGTACAACTTCAACTACTCCTATTCGACCAGCAGGGCGAAGAAGATGGGCTGGCTGATCCCGGTCAACGCCTACGACGACAGCCGCTTCACCTACCTGAAGCTACCGAACTCGCCGGAGTACAAGACCGGCATCTTCCCGGCCGTGTTCGGTCGTGAAACGGAATACGGTGAAGACTTCGTGGTCAACACCACGGTTGAAGGCAATACGCTGATCGTGCACGGGACCTACCCGTACCTGGTCATCCGCCACGGCGACTTCGTCGTCGGCCTGCGAAGGAACGTGAAGAAATGAGCCAGCAGAACACTCCCGGAAACGACCCGAACAACGGACGCGACGAGAGCCAGAGCCCCTATGGTGCACAAGGTGCCCCGGACGCGCAGTCGAACCCGTACTTCGGCACCACCCAGGCCGAGCCTGCGCCGGATCTGGATGCGGCCGCGCCGCAGCTGCGCTCGGCCGAAGAGCAGCGGCTGAACCGCAAGGCGCTGCTGTTCCTGGGCGGTATCGTGGTGCTGCTGGTGGCGATGGGCTTCCTGTTGTTCCGCAAGGGCCAGGACAAGGACGATGCGCCGAAGGTGCCGGATGTCGCGCGCGCGAGCACGCCAACGCTGCCGGATGCTGTCCAGACCGATCCGGGTCCGGCCCAGGCGATGCAGCCGGTTGACCCGATTCCGATGTTGCCGCCGCCTTCGGAGCCGACCCGTGCGGAACCTGCGTTCAACATGAGCGAGCGTGAAGCACCGCGCGGTCCGACGCTCGCTGAGCGCCGGATGGGGGCATCGGGGAATGGTTTCGTTGGCGCCGGCGACGGCACTGGCAGCGAAGGGCAGGGAGGGCAGGAAGACGAGTTGACCCGCACGCTGCGCCTGCAGGCCCAGATGATGGGTGGCCAGCAGAATGCAGCGCCCGCGCGCGTGCGCCGTGGCCCCGACGTGGATGACGTGTCCAATGCCAGCTACATCCGCAGCCCCGATGCGCTGCTGGTGCGTGGCACCTATCTGCGCTGCGTGCTGGAAACCCGCATCATCACCGACATCGCGGGCTACACCTCGTGCCTGGTGACAGAGCCGGTGTACTCGATCAACGGCCGTAATCTGCTGCTGCCGAAGGGCTCCAAGATCTATGGTGCCTACGGCGGTGGTCCCACCGGCAAGCGGGTGGAAGTGATCTGGGACCGCATCACCACTCCGAATGGCATCGACGTGGCGATGTCCAGCCCGGGCGTTGATCAGTTGGGTGGCGCAGGCCATCCGGGCCAGTACAGCGCTCACTGGGGTAGCCGTATCGCCTCGGCGCTGATGATCAGCCTGTTGGCCGACGCGTTCAAGTACGCCGCCGCCGAACATGGCCCGGAAACCACCACGGTGGCCAACAACGGCATGACCATCCAGTCGCCTTATGAGAGCGCCACGGCGCGCACCATGGAGCGCTTGGCCAACGAGTCGCTCAGCCAGCGTCGCCCGCCGACCGTGACCATCAACCAAGGCACCATCGTGAATGTGTACGTCGCCAAGGACGTCGACTTCACGAGCGTGCTGCACCCCCGCCGGTAACCCAACGAACGATCATGGACGCTGAAGTGTCACCCCTCGCCCTCGTCTCCAGCGATTTCCTGCGCTATCAATACGAAGTGCTGGGCATTGCCGAGTACATGACCTCGCCGGAGGTGACGGAAATCTGCATCAACCGTCCCGGTGAGCTGTACCTGGAAACCCGGGCGGGGTGGCAGCGGGTGGATGTGCCGGGCCTGACCTTCGAGCGGGCCCGGCAGTTCTGCACGGCTGTGGTGAACGAGAGCAACACCGGCCAGCGCATCACCGATGCCGATCCGGTCGTGTCGCTCACGTTCCCCACCGGCCAGCGTGCGCAGTTCGTGATTCCGCCGGCATGTGACGCTGGGAAGGTGTCGATCACCATCCGTTTGCCGTCCAAGCACACCAAGTCGCTCAGCCAGTATCACGAAGACGGCTTCTTCAATCAGATCCTGGAAAGCGATGGCAGCATCAGCGAGCAGGATCGAGAGTTGCTCGAACTGCGCCAGCAGCGCGAGTACGCCGAGTTCTTCCGGCGCGCGGTGATGTACCGCAAGAACATCGTGGTATCCGGTGCGACCGGTAGCGGCAAGACCACATTCATGAAAGCGCTGGTCAATCATATCCCCGACAACGAACGCCTGGTCACGATCGAGGACGCACGCGAGCTGTTTCTGACCCAACCCAATGTGGTGCACCTGCTGTACTCCAAGGGTGGGCAGAGCACCAGCAACGTCAGCGCAAAGAGCTGCATGGAAGCCTGCCTGCGCATGAAGCCCGAACGCATCATCCTTGCCGAGCTGCGCGGTGACGAGGCGTTCTACTTCATCCGCAACTGTGCATCGGGCCACCCGGGTTCGATCACCAGCTGCCATGCGGGCAGTCCGGAGCAGACCTGGGACCAGTTGGCACTCATGGTGAAGGCCTCCACCGAAGGTTCGGGCCTGGAATTCAACGTGATCAAGCGACTGTTGATGATGACCATCGACATCGTTGTGCATATCAAGGCGCATGCCGGTTCGCGCTACATCACCGGCATCGACTTCAATCCTGGGCGTGCCCAGGGGCAGGAGGGCTGAAGGATGCTGCCAGGACTGGAAATGATGGCGTGCCCGGAGATGGCCGTATCGATGGACGTGATGCAACATGTCATCAACGTGGAATCGTCGCGCAATCCCTACGCCATCGGCGTGGTCGGCGGAGCGCTTGTGCGCCAGCCCAAGGCATTGGACGAAGCGCTGGCGACGGTGCGCATGCTGGAAGAGAAGGGCTACAACTTTTCCATCGGGCTGGCCCAGGTCAACCGCTACAACCTCGGCAAGTACGGCCTGGATTCCTACGAGAAGGCCTTCCAGCAGTGCCCGAACCTGCAGGCGGGCTCGCGCATCCTGGCCGAGTGCTACAAGCGCTCCGGTGGTGACTGGGGCAAGTCGTTCAGCTGCTACTACTCGGGCAATTTCGAGACCGGTTTCCGTCACGGCTACGTGCAGAAGGTCTATGACTCGATGCGCCGCGGGCAGCAGCTTGCCAGCAATGGGGCTGCGCCGATCGACGTGGTCAGCCGTGGCGAACGCCGCAGCGTAAAGGTCGAGCATCATCCGCAGCTGGCCTCTCCGGCGCAGGCGCGCATCGTTGCGCAGTCGAGTGGTCCGGTGTACGTGCCCTCCGAAGACCCGGCGCGTGCCTATGTCGTGTACCCATCTACCGGTGCGATGGCGCGGGGCAGCCTGCTGAACATCGCCGACCAGGCGCTGTCGAAGGTGGTGCTGGGTTCGGTGGACCGGATGATGCAACCGCAGGCACAGCAGATCCAAGGCGCCGCCTATCCGCAGCAACAGGCCCCTGGCATGCCGCAGCAGCTGCCTCAGCAGGGCGGCGCACAGGCGATGGCCATGCCGCAGCAGTTGCCGGGTGCTGCCGGCGCAAGCAATGAGGGGCCGGTGATGTTGCGACCCTGGAGCGAGCGGAATCTGCCGGTGGCCGGCAATGGCAATTCATACAACGCACCGGCGCAGGCCGCTCCGGTGCAGCAGATTCCCGCAGGGGATGCGGCCTTCGTGTTCTGACGAAGTCGTGGTACGGCCAGTCCCCCGGCTGGCCGATTCAGTTGTGTTAGTCCATCAACAAGGAAATCAATCCATGAAGCGATCCAATCTCGACCTCGTCCAGGCCCAGCGCACGCTGAAAACCCTGCTGATGGCCACGCTCTTCGTTGGCGCACTGTTCGCCCCGCAGGTCTTCGCCAACGGTGCTACCGACTTCGGCGGCACCGACAAGAAGGTCTGCGGCTTCTTCAACAACATCAACGGCCTGCTGAACATCGCCTCGATTGCCGTGGTCACCATCGCGGTGATCTTCGCCGGTTATCAGATCGCCTTCGCGCACAAGCGCATCGCTGACGTCGCCCCGATCCTGATCGGTGGCGTGCTGATCGGCGCCGCCGGCCAGATCGCGCGCATGCTGCTGGGTGATGGCAGCGACGGCAAGTGCGGTGGTGGCACCAGCACCTCCTACCTGATCAACCACGTGATCCAGTACTACAGTGCATAAGAACGTCGTGTTCCGCGGCTGCACGCGTCCAGCGATGTTCCTGGGCGTCCCCTACCTGCCATTTTTCATGGTGGCAGGTGGGTTGTTGCTGCTCAGCATGTACACGAACTTCTGGTTCCTGCTCACCATTCCGGTGGCGGTCTTCATCATGCGGCACATGGCCAAGCGTGACGAAATGATCTTCCGGCTACTGGGCCTGCGCCTGATGTTCAAGCTGAAGGTGCGCAACGTGCAGGAACACGATGGCATGTGGGTGTTCAACCCCAACCATTACCGCGACAAGCCGGCCCGAATGGATTGAGGTCCGGATCCGGCCTGGCGGCCGTCCGCGCCCGCCAGGTCTCTTGAAACTCCTTGGCAGTACCTCTTTGGAAGCAGTCGTATGTTCAGCCCTGACACCTCCATCAGTGAGTTCATTCCGTTGTCGTCGCATGTTGCCCCGAACGTGGTCAAGACCACGGGCGGCGACTACCTGCTGACCTGGCATCTGGAAGGGCTGCCGTTCGTCGGCCGTGAGGAGTGGGAGCTCGAGCATCGCCACAACACGTTCAACCGCCTGCTGCAGACGCTGCGCGCGCCTGATTTTGTCAACGTCGCCTTCTGGGTGCATGACATCCGTCGCCGCCGCACGCTGAAGGGCAAGAGCAACTACAAGCAGCGCTTCAACCAGGATGTGTCAGATCAGTACATGGGCATGCTGTCCTCGCAGCGCATCATGCAGAACGAGCTGTACCTGACCATGATCTACCGCCCGGTGGTGACGGGTAAGCGCTTCGTCGAAAAATCGGCGAACGTGGACAAGCTGCGCGCCGAGCAGGAGCAGGCGATCGAGAAGCTGATGGAGCTGGCCGGCAACGTCGAGGCCGTGATCCGCGATTACGCGCCGTATCGCCTGGGCATGTACGAAGCCAGGAACGGGGTGGTGTTCTCTGAAACGCTGGAGCTGTTCGGCTACCTGATCAATCGCATCGACGAGCCGGTGCCGGTGCTGTCGGCACCGATCAAGGATTACCTGCCTGTCAGCCGCCACATGTTCTCGGCCAAGACCGGTGACTTCGCAATCAACACCCCGAATGGTGCCAATCATTTCGGCGCCATCCTGAATATCAAGGAGTATGCCGAGGGAACCTACCCCGGCATCCTCAACGGCCTGAAGTACCTGGATTACGAGTACGTCATCACCCATTCGTTCAGCCCGATGGGGCGCCAGGATGCACTGAAGGTGCTCGATCGCACCAAGGGCATGATGATCTCGTCCGGCGACAAGGCGGTCAGCCAGATCGTCGAGCTCGATCAGGCCATGGATCAGCTGTCGTCGGGTAACTTCGTGCTGGGTGAATACCACTTCATCATGGCGGTCTACGGCGACACCCAGGCCAAGCTCTCGCAGAACGTCGCCTCGACCCGCGCCGAGCTCTCCAATGCCGGTTTCGTGTCGACCAAGGAAGACCTGGCGGTTACCTCGTCCTTCTACTCGCAGCTGCCGGGTAACTGGCGCTACCGCACCCGACTGGCCAATGTCAGCTCGTTGAATTTCCTGGGCCTGTCGCCACTGCACAACTTCGCCACCGGCAAGCAGCACAACAATCCGTGGGGCGACTGCGTCACCACGCTGCAGACCACCAACGGCCAGCCGTACTACTTCAATTTCCACGCGACCCACCCGTCGGAGAACTCGCTGGGTGAGAAGGCGATCGCCAACACCATGGTGATCGGCAAGTCCGGTACCGGTAAGACCGCGCTGATCAACTTCCTGCTCAGCCAGGTGCAGAAGTACGAGCCGTCGCCAACCATCTTCTTTTTCGACAAGGACCGCGGCGCGGAGATCTTCGTGCGTGCCTGCGGTGGCAACTACCTGGCCCTGGAGAACGGCGCGCCGACCGGCTTCAACCCGTTCCAGTGCGAGAACAACGAAGCCAATGTGCAGTTCCTTGCCGACCTGATCAAGGTGCTGGCCGGCAAGCGTGAATACAGCGCCCGCGAAGAAGAGGATATCTACCGCGCGGTGGAAAGCATGCTCGATACGCCGATGCACCTGCGCAGCATGACCAACTTCCAGAAGAGCCTGCCCAACATGGGCGACGATGGCCTCTACGCGCGCATGCGCCGTTGGACATCGGGCAATTCGTTGGGCTGGGTGTTCGACAATCCCGTGGATACCGTTGACCTGAGCAAGGCCAACATCATCGGCTTCGACTACACCGACATCATCGACAATCCTGAAGTGCGCGTGCCGGTGATCAATTACCTGCTGCACCGCCTGGAATCGCTGATCGACGGTCGTCCGCTGATCTACGTCATGGACGAGTTCTGGAAGATCCTCGACGGCGAGGGTGGCCTGAAGGAATTCGCGAAGAACAAGCAGAAGACCATCCGTAAGCAGAATGGTCTCGGCATCTTCGCGACGCAGAGCCCGGAAGATGCGCTGAAGAGCGATATCTCCGCCGCCCTGATCGAGCAGACCGCAACGCTCATCCTGCTGCCGAACCCGAATGCCAGCAAGAGCGACTACATGGATGGCCTGAAATTGACCGAGGCCGAGTTCAGGGTGGTGACCGCCCTGGACGAGCGCTCGCGCTGCTTCCTGGTCAAGCAGGGCCATGCGTCCAGCGTCTGCCAGCTCAACCTTCGTGGCATGGACGACATCCTGTCGGTGATCTCGGCCTCGACCGACAACATTGATGTCATGCATCGGGTGTTGCAGACGGCAGCGGTACGCAATCGCGTCACTGTCGACGAGCTCAGCCCGGAGCAGTGGCTGGAAGATTTCTACAGGAACCGGAAGGGATCGGGGAAGGAACCCCGTTCCGACGCGGCGTGATGGCCGTGCGAGCAGGAGACAGGCAAGTGGACGTCAATCAGAACAACAGGAGTTTCCCCATGAACAACGTCAAGCGTCGGGCCAGCGCCCGCAAGGTACTCAAGCCGATGGCCAAGGTGCTCGGCGTTGCCTTGGCCCTTTCAGCGACCAATGCGGGTGCCATCGGCCCGGTGCAGGAAACGGGTCCTGCGCTTTGGCAGCACATCTGGAACCAGTTCAACACTCTTCAGTCCAAAGTGCAGGAAAAGGCACAGTTCGTGAAGGAGAATACCCAGTGGCTGCGTGACTGGAATCAGACGATCAAGGAATACAACGAGATGCTCGTGAGGGTCCAGGGCATCGTCAATGATTTCGGCCTGCCCGCAGCTACGCCGTTGACGCCCGTGCCTCCGAAATACCTGATCGCCGAGACCTGCGGAACCGGGGCCCAGCTCAAGGACCTGATGACGTCGATCGTGTTCAAGCCTGACGGTGACTGGAAGGATCAGCAGACACAGATCTGCGTGAATATTCGCATGATGCAGAATCGCAAGTACAACGATGCGGTTGATTTCATGCAGAAGACCGGCCCATCGATCATGAAGAGCCTGGATTCGATCGCCCAGATTCGGTTTGGTAGCAGTCGCCTTGGTGATATGGAGGCGGTAGCAAACGACTCGTTGCGGACCGCCAATGAAATGAATGCGTCGGTTCAGAATTTTGAGGCGCGTATCAAGGCATATGACGCGTACATCTCGGTGATGGAAGCAAACCAGAAGGTCGTGGCGCAGGCAGCGTTGAAGGGGGATCCGATGAAGAACCTGGCTAGCGATCTGGTCAAGACGGTAGCGCTGAAGACGGCGTTGTCCATCGACTGATGCGTGGAATGGGGCACCTGGGGACCACGAATCCGCGTGGTGCTTCATGCGATAGCGGTATTACCAAGGGAATGTGGGTATGACGATCAGGTCGATTGCCAACTTTGATTTTTCGGGCGGTTTCCAGGATTTGATGGAGCACGCGGTGCGTGTCCAGTCGGTCGGCGATTTCGTGTTCTTCAAACTGATCCTGGACTACCTGCGGGACAAGATCGGCAAGTTTGGTTTCGACCTGATGGACAACATGATGGCGTGGGTTGGCGGTATTGCCCTGACCCTCATGACCTTGTGGGTGTTGATCCAAGGCTATCGCATCGTCACTGGGCGCAGTCGTGACTCGATGATGATCCTTGTGACGAACATGGCTCGCGCTGCTCTGATTGTTGCTGTGGCAACGAGCATGGGCATGTTTGGACGTGATCTTCATGAGTTCCTGACCGAGGATGTAAAGGGACTCATCACCCACGTCGTTACCGGCAAGGATCAGAAGCCGGAGCAGCAGATCGACAAGAGCCTGGCTTGGATGCAGGTGGCGCTGTCCAGCATTGATGGCATCAAGGTCCTCGGGGATCCGGGGCTGCAGGAAGAGAAGACACGAGCCATGTGGTTCATCGGTCTCGGTACGGGTGGCCCAGCCGTGACTGCGGGTTCAATGCTGTTGCTTTACGAAGTTGCGATGGCGTTGTTCATTGGGTTCGGGCCCTTGTTCATTCTTTGTCTCCTCTTCGACCAGACCAAGCAGTTGTTCCAGCGATGGTTGTTCTACGGCATTGGAACCATGTTCTCGATGGCGGTGCTGGCGGCCATGGTGTCGATCGCACTGGACATGGTAATTCGCGTGTCCGCCTCGTTCTGGGTGACAGCGCTTGTGAACAAGTTCCCGCTGATGGGCGCGTCCAGCGACGGCATGACCAGTCAGGCGATGCAGCAGGGCGGCATGGGATTGATCCTGACGACCCTGATTCTGACTGCGCCCCCAATGGCGGCGATGTTCTTCCAGGGAACCTTGGGTAGCTTCATGGCATATTCGCAGATAGGCGGCAGCCCGGTCGCTCAGGCGCCTGGTCCGAGCGGGCAGCCGCCGGGTAGCTATTACTCGCCGGCGACGCCAGAGAAGGGGAGCTCCGGGCATGGAGCAAGCGGAGTAGGGCAGATGAGTCGATCGACTGGATCTCCACATGTTGCCGATACGCAGTCGGATACAGGCCGATTTGCCAAGGCACCTATTTAGTTCGCGGAGATGCGTGTTGTCTGTGTAAGGAGAGTTGCCTGATGAGAGTGATCCATTTGCTAGCGCCGTTGGTGTTCATGTTCGCCACATCGGCTCTTGAGGCTCAGGCTGAGGGGCGGTGTCCTCCTGGGCAGTATCCGATCGGAGGGCAGGGCGTCGGTGGTTGCGCCCCGATTCCTGGAGGCGCGGGCACGACTACCAGTGGGCCTAGAGCGACGGGTAAATGGATCAAGACGTGGGGCGCAATATCGTTGGCGCCCTCGGGCGCCTCAGGCTCCTCAACTGGGCGTGTCCGGAAGGCGGAGGCTGTTGAAGAGGCGCAGAGGAGATGTGCTGAATCCGGTGGAGTGGGATGTAAGATCACCATTACTTACAAGAATCAATGCGTGGCCGCTGTTGTCGCCAGCTCGGGCACAGATGGAACCACGCAGTTTGGTACCGGCGCGACGATTGAGAGTGCTGAGGAGTTTGCTTCCCGGCTCTGTGCTTCGAAAGGAGGGCGCGATTGCGCTCCCGTCTATTCTGCTTGCTCTGAGCCGATCTTCGAGAAATTCTAGAAGTCCTATAGCGAGTCTGTGGTCGTCCGGCTAGATTGAATGTCAGCCAGATCGAAATGGTTAGGTGCCCCCATGGTTGCGCGCTGACTCGGGCGGCTGGTGTAGAGGCGAACAGCATGCGTCCGTAGCTCGAGTGCGTGGTGGCGGGAGCTGAATGACAGCAGATCAGATGCTGGATCTAGCATCGGCCCGGGATTGAGTGCCGAGGCGTGTTTTTTCTGATGTCTCATCACCCATGTCGTTACCGGAAAAGATTAGGCACCGGAAGAGCAGATCGACAAGAGTCTGGCTTGGATGCAGGTGGCGCTGTCCAGCATTGATGGCATCAAGATTCCGAATGACCCTGGATTGCAGGAAGACAAGACCCGGGCCATGTGGTTCATTGGCCTCGGCACTGGTGGTCCAGCGGTGACTGCGGGTTCAATGCTTCTGCTCTACGAAGTAGCAATGGCGCTGTTCATCGGATTCGGGCCGTTGTTCATTCTTTGCCTTCTGTTCGACCAGACCAAGCAGTTGTTCCAACGATGGTTGTTCTATGGCATCGGAACCATGTTCTCGATAGCGGTGCTGGCGGCCATGGTCTTGATTGCGCTGGACATGGTGATCCGCTTGTCTGCGTCGTTGTGGGTGACGGCGCTGGTGAACAAGTTCCCGCTGATGGGCGCATCCAGCGACGGCATGTCCAGTCAGGCGATGCAGCAGGGCCGCATGGGATTGATCCTGACGCCCCTGATTCTGACTGCGCCCCAATAGCGGCTATGTTCTTCCAGGGCAACTTGGGTAGCTACATGGCATATTCGCAGATTGGTGGCTCGCCGGCCGCGCAACCAGGACCACAGGGCCAACCGCCCGGATCTACGGGAGGCTCATCCTACAAGCCCAGTGCTCCAAGTAACAATCACGCATTCGAAGCGCCCGCTCAGAGCTCGATGCCCAGGTTTGGCAGTGCCGTTGATGCGCCCGTGTAGACTGGACAACGTGGTAATGCTTCAACGACGGATGTCTGACAGTAATTGCGGAGTTTTCAATGCGAATTAGTTGCGGATTTCTGGCTTGTGCTGCACTGGCTCTCGTTCCGTTTGCCGTCTTGGCTGAAGGTGGGAGTTGTCCTCCCGGGTTCTATCCGATCGGGGGACAGGGAGTGCAAGGGTGTGCGCCGATACCCGGCGCATCTAGCGGCTCAGCCGCCGCTCCCGTAGACGCGCCACCGATGCCGACCGGAGAGTGGCTTACGACCTGGGGAGCGGTCGCAGAATCTCCGACATCGAATTTGGTTGGAACCTCGGCAAACAAGCGCAGCAAGGAGCTTGCCGAATCGGAAGCAATTAGAAAGTGCGCGGCCGAGGGTTCGAGGGATTGTAGGACCACTGTTAGCTACTACAACCAATGCGTGGCATTTTCCGCGCCATCGTCAGGAAAAGGTCGGGGCTCGGTGAATACCGCAGTGGATATGGACACCGTTAAGGCTCGCGCACTTCGCAGTTGCAAGGATGTTGGAGGAGGCAGTTGCATCATTGCCTACTCGGAGTGCTCGAATCCGGTTTTTCGCGAGTTCTGAGTGAATCTATCGGGGTAAGTCAGCCTGATGGCTGGCGCTACCTGAGAGCATGATCGTCGACTCGGTCACCAAGTAGGTAACCGCTTTCGAAGATCGCGGTTTTATGTGATCAAGTGCGCTTTTCATCCCAAGCGCCCTTCGACGAGTGCTGCCTCTTCGAAGTAAGCTGCGTGCGCGTCAAAATTCCGGCGCATCGGTGCCATCGAGTGCAGGAGCTTTTCCGTCCATGAGGACTCTGACGACCCACGATGCGGGTAACGATTGCGACGATCTCAGACGCCGTAGGGCCGGGGCTATGATCCGCCATGGCGGACGCCGGGGTCCGCAGCCCAGTGCACGGGCTCCTGATCGACGCACGGGTACTGGCAAGTCAGGATTCAAGGAGTCGCAGGGGATGCAGAAGGGGAGTGGCGTACACATGGACAATGCCCTGGCGTTCGTTCCGTCCGGTGCGAACCTGCTGGAAGCGGTCAGGGGCGAGCTCAACGGCGATGGCATAGAGTATCAGCTGCTGGTCATCGACCAGCCGACACCGGAAGGGCTGGTGCCCGGCCAGCACGGACCAAACCGGGTGCTGCTGTTGCTGCGCGGTGACGGACGCGGGCGCTGGCAGCTGGCCGCGCGCAACGACAAGCTGGTGCCGTGTTCTACCCGAGGTGGCCTGGCCGGCGACCCTTTTGCGTATGCAATGGTCGAGGAAGGCACCTTCAGCGTGATCACCAACGGCGGTAGCCGCGAGCGCTGGAGCAGCACTTACCGGTTCCGGTATGCGCCCGCGGACAAGGCCTGCTGGGTGGACGGGGTGAGACGCAAGGTCGTGGATATCGAGACCGAAGCGACCCACATCCGGGATTACTCGGTGGCGGAGCTGGGCAGGGTGCGGTTCGAGGACTTCGACCCGTCCAGTGTCGCCGAGGTGTCGCTTCCATGAGCCAAGCTCCAACCGGCGGAAGGGAATCCGCGCTGATGAAGATTCAGGAGTTGCACTGTGTCGACCGATAGAGAGTCGCAACTGTTGCGGCAGGCGACCAAAGCCGGCATCGACTCCCCGCTTGAACTGGCCAATTTCATGGCCCAGGCAGGGCACGAGTCGCGCGGCTTGAGCCGGCTCAATGAGAGTTTCAACTTCACCCGGGGAATCTCGCAGATCCCGGTGGAAGCTGCGTGGCGCAATGGCAACGCTGCGCTGGAGAGCGCCCGCCAGGAAGCGCTGCATGGCTGCCCGGAAAACCTGGCTGAGCTGATGTACGGCGGGCGCATGGGCAATGACGCGCCTGGTGATGCGCTGAAGTACCACGGCCGCGGCTATCTGCCGTTGGTCGGCAAGGAGAATTACGAGCGTGCCGGCAAGGCGCTGGATCTGGACCTGGTGAATCAGCCGGAACTGGCCGCGCAGCCCGAGCACGCAGGCCGTATTGCGGTGTGGCAGTGGCAGACACGTGTGCCGGAAGCCGCGCGCGAGGATGTGCGCGAAGCAACGCATGCGCTCAATGGCGCCCTCAATGGCATCGAGGCGCGCCGGCAACGCTTCGAGGTCTGGCAGCAGAAGCTGACGCCGGACGTGATGGCGCGGCTGGAGCGGGGTGAGGTCGGTGCGCCGGCGCAGAGTGTTGCCCGAGACATGTCGCAGACTGGTGAGCCCGGCAACCCGTTGTTCGAGGATGCACGCCGACGCCTGCAGCAGATGGGAGCACAGAGTGGACTGCGCAGCATACAAGAGCTCGACAATACCGCTGGCGCATTGGCGCTGGGGGCGCATAAAGCCGGCCTGTCGCGCATCGATCATCTCCTGGCCGGCAATGACGGTCGCACGCTGTTTGCGGTACAGGGTGGGCTGGGCGATCCGGCCATGCTGCGCGCATCGGTCGATCGCGAACAGGCGGCGCAGCAGCCACTGGCGCAGAGCAGCCAGCAGTTGGCTGCCAGCGTCGCCCAGCAGGACCCGGCGGCCACGCTCGCGCGCGAGCAGGAGCAGCGTTCTCGATCCCTGTAACACCTGATGCCGGCGGGCAGGGTGCCCGCGGGCGCTTTACGTACGACGCGTGGCGTCCTGTGGCGCCGACATGGAAACCCACTCGTAAGGACACCACATGCGAATCGTTCCCCCGAATGCCCGGCACGCCGCCGCCCACTGCAGTGCATCCGTGCGCCGCCTGCCGTCACTCTGGCTGCTGTCACTTGGACTCGCCGCAGCGTCGGCACAGGCTCAGGAGGCCGCAGCACCCCTCGTGGAGACGCCCCGCGCTGCCGAGGCGGCCTTTGACGCGCCTGCAGGGACGGCGCACGTTGCAGCACCCACGGCGGCCGAAGCTGTTGCCGCGGCACCGGCTCCCGAAGTGCCGGCTGCCGTGACACCTCCTGCGACACCTGTGGTGGACGCGCAGCCGGCGCCGGCCGCAGGCCCGACGCCTGTGCCCGTTGCACCCGCAACGGTGGCGCCTGTCGCTGCGCCGCCTGCCGTCGTCGAGCCAGCCGTCCCGGCGGTAGCTCCCGCGCCACCCGCCTTGGCCATCGTGCCGTTGCAGCCCGAGCAGGCCACCGAGCGCGCGCTTGGCGCCCGTTGCCCGGTGGATCTGGCCGGGCGGCTGGCGACCCAGGGCGAGCTGCTGATCGGCGCCTGCCAGGGCAGGATGCCGGCGCATCTGGCCGCGCTGCTGGTCGCGCTGCCCCAGCAGGACATCCACCTGCCGCGCAGCTGGCGCGAGCGTGAGGTGCAGCAGAAGGCGTGGTTCAAGGCGGTGCCGGGCTACGGCCAGCGCCCGGACTTCATCGTGCGGATGGGCGACATCTGGGTGCGCTCGCTGGAAGGGCGCGACGCCGACAGCACGTTCTATCTGGTGTCAGCACCGTTCACCTGCAGCGACCAGGTCGCCAACCGCGATGAGTACGGCGCGGAGCCGGTCCGCGTGCCAGCGGGTGATTGCCGCGAGGCCTACGTGGCCCAGCGTGTGTACCAGGTCCGCGGGGACGCGGCGCCGAGGGATGTGACCGCCGATGCCATGCCGGCCATGCCCACGGTCACGGAGGCCGATCGTGCGCGTCAGCTGTCGCGTAAGGGACGGATCAGCCTGGACCATAGCAAGTTGCAGTACGGCCCGGCCATGCGCTGGTTCGTACAGTACCCGGAGTCTGCGCAGAAGGGCGGTCCGCGCGCCTACGGTGACTGGAACCGCGAGCACATCGCGTTCGTGGTCTGGACTGGGGATCGCTTCGAGCTGCGTGAGAAGGTCGCGCGGGCGCAGTGGCCCTGTGACCCGGTAGCGCCGGGCGATCGCGCCTGTGGTGGCTTCCCGGATTCCGGGCCGGATCTGTTCGTAACCGCCGGTGCGTCGGCGCCGGTCGCGGCCTCCAGCCCCTGACGCGCGATGCTGAAGTAAAGCGGGAGCCGGAATGACCGGCTCCCGCGCTGTTCATCAGGCCTGCATGCTGCGGGTCTGGTTCTGCTGTTGTTCCAGTTGCTGATCGCGGTCCTGTGCCAAGCGCTGTCCCGCGGCTTGCTGATCAATCCGCTGGCTGCTCTGCTCCAGCGGCGTGTTCATCGCCACCGCTGTGTCCACCGACACGCGCAGGTGTGCCGGGTCGCCGCCCTGGCCCTGCACCGCGAAGCTGCGTGAGGCGTCGGCATTCATCACCACCTCGTCGATGCGCTTGCCGCCTGCAGCGTGCATCTCCGCCGCCAAGCTACCGGCCAACTGCGTGCTCATCACATCCGGCACGCGGCCGACGCGGACGTCCTGCGCGTGCACGCCGCGGATCGCATCGTTGAACAATGGGTTGCCCAGGTGATTGGCATCGTCCATGCGCAGCATGCTGGTGTGATGGCCGTTCTTCTCCGCTTCGCGGCGTGCCGGTTCACCGGGCTGCAGCGGGCCGCGGATGTGGTCGTACAGATCGATGGCACCGCCCGGGATGCCCCGTGCCGCGCGGGTGACGCCGCGACGCAGTGACTCGACGTCGTCGCGGTACTCCTCGATCATCCTGGCGTTGTCTTTTGCCAGCTTCTGCGTTTCCGGGTGTTTCAGAACCGAGCCGTCGCCGAGGAAGTTGCCCAGCTTGTGCGCGCCGAAGGAGCTGGTGGCCGCGATGATCGGGCGGTCTGGGATCAGGTCACGCAGGGGGTGATTGCTGAAGCCGTTCGCTGCCAGCGTCTTGATCTCATCGGGCTTGGCATAGACGCGCACCTGGCCGAAGTGCGGCGAGGCAGCGCTGACCGGATCGGAGGCCATGACATGGTTGATCATGGTGTTGCCGCCTTCCGGAATGCGGTAGCTGAGGCTGACCGCGCCGTAGGCGTTGAAGGTCTCGCCCTTGACGTTGAAATGGTGCGAGGTGATCTGGGCGAGGGCGCCGCCGAGGGAGTGGCCTGTGACGGTGACCTGGGGGGCAGGTCCGCCGCTCAAGCGGGACTGAAGTGCGGCGCCTTCAATTGTCCTCTGCGTCAATGCGATCGCGTCAGGTGCCTGGACATTGGTGCGTGCAACCACCATTCCGCCATCGGTCAGAATCGCGTCGCGGGCGATCTGCTCGGTGCCACGATGGGCAATGACGATCTCTTTGGTGTCTACGCGCTGATAGACGGTGCCCTGATAGCCGTTGAGACGATTGTTGACATGCTCAAGTATCTTGTACTCATGGCCGTTTAACGTGACTTTTTCTTCTTGGCCGGGTTCACGTCGGCCGACGGCCCGATCCTTGTAGGCGTCATTGGATAACGCGGCGTAGTCCTGAGAGGTGACGGTCACGGCGCCACCTCACTTGCGGAGAGGGTGATCGTAAACAGCTTGTCCTGCAGATCAGGGGCGTAGTTGCTGCGATCGGGCTCGCCACTGGCTGGGAAGTTGGGAACGCGATCTGCCTTCGGATAGACCAGATCCGGATAGTAGAGCGTATGGGCGCCACCTTCGGTCAGCGGCTTGGCGTCGACGAAAGTGAGGAAGCGGGTCTCTTCTTCGGCACCCGTCGCCTTCAGCATTGCCCCGGCACCGGTGAACTCCCACTTGCAGACGCCACGACCGTAGTAGTCTTCATCCAGCATGCGGTCCACATACAGCGTGCCGCGGTACTCACCATCAGCGACCTTGCGCAGCTCCACCGGCTCCTGGCTGGTGATGCGTGCCGCCGTACCGGTGGCCGGCTCGATGTGGCCGCACTGGTCTTCGTTGGTGACGTCGTACTGGGCCACGCCTTCGACCACCGCGAAATCGCCCGGGGCGTCCTTCAGGCGCAGCACCAGCTCATAGGCCTTGCGCGGGCTGGGGTTGAGCTTGGCGAGGCCACGCCCACCCTGGGCGACATCGGCTTCAGCAGCGGCACGTTCCTGGTTCATGGCGGTCTCCGGGTTGCAGGCGGTCAATAGAAGCAGAGCAAGGCACGGAATCATCTTGTGGCGCAATGTCGGCCTCCTTTGGGGGTAGAGGTAAATGTGACACTGGCAGTTCATGGCACAAGCTTCTGCACAGTAGTGGTGGTTGAGAACAGCGCATTGCGCAGCTCTTCTTTGTACGCTGAAGGATCTTCCTTGCCGCTCGCTCCGTATCCGGTGATCTCTTCGATCCGCGGGTAGTCGGCGCGTGGGTAGTACCGTGTCAATTGGCTCCCCGCGTCCATGCGCTTCTTGTCGATGAACGTCAGGAATCGCGTATCCGCCTTGCCGTTCGTGGCGCGCAACATCGCACCGACACCTGTCAGCGACCAATGGCAGACGCCACGCCCGTAGTAGTCCTCGTCCAGCATGCGGTCCAGGTAGAACGTGCCGCGGTATTCGTGCTCGCCGACCTTGTGCAGGGTGACGGGCTCCTGGCTGGTGATGCGGCCTGCAGTGCCCGTTGCAGGCACGATCCGTCCACAGTCTGCGTAGTTGCTGGCGTCGTACTGGGCCGAGCCCTCAACAATCGCGAACGGGCCCGGCGCGTCCTTCAGTGTCAGTACCAGCTCGTAGCCCTGCTGCGGTGACGGGTTGAGCTTGGCCAGGCCGCGTCCACCTGCGGCAACGTCACGCTCTGCGTCCGCGTAAGGCGAGCAGGCCGTCAGTGCCAGCAAGAGGCCCATCGGTACCAGATGGCGTCCCTTGCGTGTCGGCATGGCTACATCCATGGCGGCATCCTGCATCGTGCGTCCGTGTCCATATATCCTTCCCTGGTGACAGGTTTATCGATTATGGAGTGTTCTGGAAACCTGGCGCCAGCTAGGGCAAGGCGTGGGTGACGGAATTTTGACGCATTCAGCGTTCGGCGGCGTCGCCGAATCGATTGCGGCACAGGCGATTCGAGGTTCGCGGGGCGATTGCGCCTCGCGCTCGACATTTCGCCGCCAATTTGTGACAACGGTCGCCAATTCACGCAACTCTCATGCAAGCGAACATTACGCCATGAACTACACCATCCGCGCCGAAGCCATTGATGATCACGCCACCCTCCATGCGCTCACCGAGGCCGCATTCCGGGACGCTGCGCACAGCAGCCATACCGAGCAGTTCATCGTCGACGCCCTGCGCGCCCTCGGGGAGCTGAGCGTTTCGCTGGTGGCCGAGATGGACGGCAAGGTGATCGGCCATGTGGCGGTGTCGCCGGTGACGATCAGCGATGGCAGCACGGGCTGGTTCGGCCTGGGACCGATCTCGGTATTGCCCGCGTGGCAGGGGCAGGGCATCGGTGCGGCCCTGATGCACGCCGCACTTGAAGCGCTGCGTCAGCAGGGTGCACATGGCTGTGTATTGCTGGGCGAGCCGGCCTATTACGGTCGCTTCGGCTTCCGTGCCGAGCCGGGCCTGGTCCTGCCGGGTGTGCCTGCAGAGTACTTCCAGGCACTTTGCCTGCAGCCTCCGCTGGCACAGGGCGAGGTGCAGTACTCACCGGCCTTCGAGGCGACGGCCTGATCCGGGCCTGGCACGTTCCCGCTCAGGGCGCGCGCCAGACGGTCGGTTCAGGTTGTGGCTTCGGAATGCGGTAGCCGCCGATGTGTTCAAGCAGTTCATTGGTACGGCGCTGCTCGACCAGTACCTCACGCAGCAGGTTGCGCACGGCGAAGATGGCGAATGGCACCAGGATCCAGACCAGGCTGATGCCCAGCGCAAACAGGGTCAGCAGGGCTTTTGCACCATCCATGCACGGCGTTCCTTGGTCGAAAGCAGCCACGCTAGCACGTGGCCGCTGCCGACGGATGTCAGCCGTTATGCCGAAGATGGATGAGCGGATACGGACGGCCTTGCGAATCGAGCGGTGAGCGGCCGCTTTCGACGAAGCCCATGCGCAGGTAGAAGCCGACGGCCTGTGCGTTCTGTTCGTTGACGTCAGTGCTCAGCTGCGGATGCTGGGCAAGTGCGTGTTGCAGCAGTTGCCGGCCGATCCCGGTGCCACGTACGTCGGGATCGATGAACAGCGCTTCCATGTGCGTGCCGTCGATCAGCATGAAGCCCAGCGGCCGATCCTGTGCATCGACAGCAACGGTCATCGGCGCCTGCGGCAGGAAACCGGCCACTTCGGCATCGATGGCCTGGCGGTCTTCGGCACTGAGGAAGTCGTGGGTGGCGTCGACGGCGCGACGCCAGAGGTCGACAAGGGCGGCGCCGTCGTCGGCGCGAGAGGGACGCAGGGTGGTCATGGGTTCACCAAGGTGCTTCGGAAGAGTGCGAAGTATGAGGCTTTCCGGTAGCGCCTGCAGGCGAAGATTCATCCCGCGTCGCGGTGGCGGATGAAGGGGCTGTGCGCAGTCGCGTCCGCGCGCAGCACCACCCCATCCTCGAAGTCATCGCTGTCGTTGAAGGGCACGATTGGCCACTGCCGCCAGTGCGTCAGTCGCTCGCGGTAGGAGAGGGTGGCTGCAACCAGTGCTTCGTCGTGGGCCTGCACGCGTTCCGCTGCAAGCCCGGAACGCACGCCATGCACCACGCATGGCTCCATCACCTCGAAGCCGACGTAGCGCAGGCTGTACATCAACGGCCACAGCAGCAATCGGGTGTCGCCTTCGCGGCCGTCCACCGCGCATGCCCGTGCCGATGAACCGGTGGTGACGCTCAGCAATGCACGCTTGCCCTGCATCACGCCATGTTCGTGGCGCTGACGGCTGTTGTACATCGGCCCATATACCAGCACGCGGTCCAGCCAGCCCTTGAGGATGGCTGGCGCCGCGAACCACCACAGCGGGAACTGCAGGATCACCAGGTCTGCGACCCGCAGCAGGTGCAGGTGACGTCGCACATCGGCGGGTAACTGCTCCAGTTCGGCGCTGTGGCGTTGTTCGCGCTGGGCATCGAAGCGCTCGGGCTGCAGGCGCCGTGGATGGTGCCAGGCCGCTTCCAGCGGATCGAAGCCTTCCGCATACAGGTCGACCACATCCACCTGCGAGTGGTCGTGCCTCAGCTGCTCGGCCGCCTGCGCGGCGAGGTGGGCATTGAAGGAGCGGGGTTCGGGGTGGGCAAGCAGGATCAGGGCGCGCATGGGCGAGGTGTTCGAGGAGTGTGCGACCATCCTCGCGGTGCCGGCATGCCCCGGCAATTACGCACCTTGAGGTAACCATGGCCTATCCGGGCGATGTCTATGCCGCCGATTGCTCGGCGCGCGATGCGCTGGCGCTGATCTCCGGCAAGTGGGTGATGCTGCTGCTGCCGGCATTGGCGCAGGGCCCGCTTCGCAACGGCGCGTTGCTGCGGAAGATCGAAGGCATCTCGCAGAAGGTGCTGACCCAGACTCTGCGACAGCTGGAGCGCAATGGGCTGGTCGAGCGGTGTGACCGGGGCAGCAAACCGCTGCATGTCGAGTACCGCCTGACCGAGGTCGCGCACGGTCTGGTCGAGACGTTGTCCGCCCTGGACCGCTGGGCGGAGCACAATTTCCCGGCGCTGGATGCGGCCCGCGAGCGCTTCGACGCGCGCTAGCGGCGCCTGTACGGCCCGGGGCGTACAATGCGGCCCCGGCGGCCATCCTGGCCCTGCACACACGCGAGAACCGCCATGACCGACGCCCTGGGCGTGCCGGTGCACGACACCGATGAACACTGGATGCGCCACGCGCTGGCGCTGGCCGAGCGCGCGCAGCGCGAGTTCGACGAAATTCCGGTCGGAGCCGTGCTGGTGGGTGCCGATGGCCAGCTGCTGGGGGAGGGCTGGAACCTCAACATCGCCTCGCACGACCCCAGCGCGCACGCCGAGATCGTGGCGATGCGGGCCGGCGGAAAGCTGCTGGCGAACCACCGCCTGCTCGGCAGCACGCTGTATGTGACCCTGGAGCCGTGCGCGATGTGCGCGATGGCGATCGTGCATGCACGCGTCGCCCGTCTGGTCTACGGCGCCAGTGACCCCAAGACGGGCGCCTGCGGCAGCGTGTTCGACCTCATTGGCGACGCCCGCCACAACCATCGCGTCGAGATTCACGGCGGGGTGCTGGCCAAGGAAGCCAGTACACGCCTGACCAATTATTTCCGCGCCAAACGTGGCAAGCCGCCGCTGCTGCTGGAAGACCACGTCGGCGAGGGCTGAGGGGCGAACGGGTATGATGGGCGCCTCTTTCCTTCACCGGTAGGCCGCGCGCCTGCCCAGCAACGAGGCGACACAATGGCGGACACCGGCGCGGCCAACGAACGACTGATCTGGATCGACCTGGAAATGACCGGGTTGGACACCGACAACGATTCGATCATCGAGATCGCCACCGTGGTCACCGATGCCCAGCTCAACGTGCTGGCCGAGGGCCCTGAATTCGCCATCCATCATCCGCTGGAAACGCTGGAAGCGATGGACGAGTGGAACCGCAACCAGCATCGTCGTTCGGGCCTGTGGCAGCGCGTGGTGGACAGCACCACCACGCTGGCCCAGGCCGAGGCGCAGACCGTGAACTTCCTGGCACAGTGGATTCCGGCCGGCCTGTCGCCGATGTGCGGCAACTCGATCTGCCAGGACCGCCGCTTCCTGCACCGCCAGATGCCGCGCCTGGAGAAGTATTTCCACTACCGCAACCTGGACGTGTCCACGGTGAAGGAACTGGCCAAGCGATGGGCGCCGACCGTGGCCGCCGGCGTCGGCAAGAACAGCAACCACACCGCGCTGAGCGACGTGCACGACTCGATCGCCGAGCTGCGCCACTACCGCCAGTTCATGGGCGCGCTTTCCGGCCTTTCGACGCCTTGATCGGTAGTGCCGGCCGCTGGCCGGCAAGGCGCCGGGGGCGGATGCCTTTCCAGCGGAAAGGGCTCTGACCCCTCTGTCGTGCCCCGCGACGAACCGTTCAACTCCCTGGCGCTAAGATCGGCGCCATGAACGAGCCCATCCTGCTCCCCCGCGACATCGCCCACGACGCCCGCGACTGGTCCGACCTGCAGCGGGCGGTGGCGCTGCTGGAAGCGCCGACCCTGACCGCGCGCATGGCCAACCTGGTTGGCACGCCGCTGGAGTTCGCGGTGAAGGCGCTGCCCAGTTCGGTCTCCAACCGCATCCACGATGCGGTGCAGGCGGCGCTGACCAAATCGGCGCAGGCCGCGCTGTGGAGCATGGACAACACCCCGGGCAAGGGGGCCTCCACCCGCTGGCACAAATTGGCGGCGGCCACCTCCGGCGCGGTCGGCGGGGCATTCGGCTTTGCGGCCTTGTTCATCGAGCTGCCGGTGTCGACCACCATCATGATGCGCGCGGTGGCCGACGTGGCCCGCAGCGAGGGCTTTGACCTGTCCGAATTCAGCACCCGCCAGGCCTGCCTGGAGGTGTTCGCGCTGGGTGGCAACTCGCCGCGCGATGACGCCAGCGAGACCGGCTACTACCTGGCCCGCGGCTTCACCACCGACGTGATGCGCCACCTGTCGGCCGAATTGGCCGGGCGCGTGGTGACCGGCCGCGACCTGACCCTGGGCGTGGCACCGAAGGAGGCCGGCAAGCTGCTGGCGAAGATGGTGGAGAAAGTGGCGGCGCGTTTCGGCGTGGTGGTCACCGAGAAATTCGCCGCGCAGGCGGTGCCGATTGTCGGTGCCGCTGCAGGTGCAACGCTCAATACCATGTTCACCGACTACTACCAGGACATGGCGCGCGGTCACTTCATCGTGCGCCGGCTGGAGCTGAAGTACGGGGAAGACGTGGTGCGCACCTGCTATGACCGCGTGGCGCATGGCGCGGTAAAGATCGAACCCCGCCTGGAGTAGATCCACGCCATGCGTGGATGAGCCTTCATGCCGGGCCATCCTTGCCTGCCGGGCACAACTGTTTTGCCACAACACGCCTGTTGCCTTTCGCAGGCGGTCCCCATTCTTGCTGGCACTCCCCCCGCAAGAGATGTCCGCCATGTTGTTCACCTCCCACCGTCTGGGCACGCTGACCCTGCCCAACCGCATCGTGATGCCGCCGATGACCCGCTCGCGTGCGGCTGCCGGCAACGTTGCTACCGCCGAGATGGCGACCTACTACGCGCAGCGTGCCGGTGCCGGCCTGATTGTCAGCGAAGGCACCCAGATCAGCCCGCAGGGCCAGGGCTATGCCTGGACGCCGGGCATCCACAGCCCCGAACAGGTAAAGGGCTGGCGGCAGGTGACCGATGCGGTGCACGCCGCCGGTGGCCGCATCTACGCGCAGTTGTGGCACGTCGGCCGCGTCTCGCATGTGGCCCTGCAGCCCGATGGCGCAGCGCCGGTGTCTTCCTCGGCATTGCTGGCCGATGGCGTGAAAGTGTTCGTCGACCCGACAGGGGCAGGTCCCGAAGCCGGCGTCGGCGAGATGATCCAGCATTCGATGCCACGTGCGCTGCGCGAAGACGAGATTCCGGGCATCGTCGCCGATTACGCGCAGGCCGCCCGCAATGCGCTGGAGGCGGGCTTCGACGGCGTCGAACTGCATGGCGCCAATGGCTACCTGATCAACCAGTTCATCGACTCGCAGGCCAACCAGCGTACCGATGGCTATGGCGGTTCGCTGCAGAACCGGCTGCGCTTCCTGCGCGAGGTCGTGCAGGCGGTGGTCGAGGTTGCCGGTGGCGAGCGTGTGGGCGTGCGCCTGGCGCCGCTGACCACGCTGCAGGGGGCGGTGGACGATACGCCGCAGGCGACCTATCTGGCTGCCGCACACCTGCTCGGTGAGATGGGGGTGGGCTACCTGCACATTGCCGAAGCGGATTGGGATGATGCGCCGCTGATGCCGGTGGCGTTCAAGCAGGCGCTACGCATGGTCTACCCGGGCACGCTGATCTACGCCGGCAAGTACACCGCCGAGCGCGCCAAGCAGGCGCTGGCCGAAGGCTGGGCCGACCTGATCGGTTTCGGCCGGCCGTTCATTGCCAACCCGGACCTGCCTGAGCGCCTGCGTACGGGTGCAGAACTGAATCCGCCGGATCGCGCCACATTTTTCGGTGGTGGTGCGAAGGGTTTCACCGATTACCCGGCGCTGGAAGAGGCCGCCGAGGCCTGATGCCCATCGGTGGGTGCCGACCGTTGGCCGGCACTCCCGGGTTGGATCAGGGCTTGTCGCGCACCAGCGCGTCCGCTTCGACCACGCCGCCATCCTTGCCATGCAGGTACAGGTGCATGTCCTGCTGCGGGTACGGGATGTTGATGCCGGCCTTGTCATAGCCCAGCTTCAGCTGTTCCAGCAACGTGACTTTGGTACCGAACCAGTCGGCCGACTTCACGTAGCAGCGGATGCCGAGGTTGATCGCGTGCGCGCCGAGTTCGTATACCACCACGTCCGGTGCTGGCGTCTGCAGCACGCGCGGGTCGGCCTTCATCAGCGCCAGCGCGGTGTCGCGTGCCAGCTGGATGTTGTCTTCGTAGCCGATGCCGATCACCAGTTCGACGCGGCGCGTCGGTTCGGCGGTGAGGTTGATGATCGGCGCGGCGGTGATCAGTGTGTTCGGAATGGTGGTGTGCTGGTTGTCGGCGCCGGTAAGCACGGTCTGGAAGATGCGCACTTCGCGCACGGTGCCGGTCTGGCCGGCCACGGTGACCACATCGCCCACGCGGAACGGTCGCAGCGTCACCAGCATCACGCCCGAGGCGATGTTGGACAGCGAATCCTTCAATGCCAGACCGACCGCCAGGCCAGCGGTGCCGAGCACGGCCAGCAGCGGGGTGATCTGCACGCCCAGCGTGCCGATCGCCAGCACCACCACGATCACAAGCGATGCGGCATACACCACGTTGCGCAGGAAGCTGCCCAGCATCGGGTCCACGCCCATGCGCGCGGTCGCCCGTGGCATTGCATTGGATAGACGTCGTGCCACCCACAGGCCGACCAGCAGCACCACGATCGCGGCCAGCAACGGTACGCCGTAGGTTTCCAGCAGGCGCTCCCAGTCGAGCGAGTGGAACCAGGGCGTTGCGGCGGGCGAGGGCGGTGCGGCGGCGATCATGCGGAAATTCCTTTGCTGCTGCGGGACAGGTGCGAGGTACGCGTGGCGTGCAAGGACGCCAGAAACAGCAAGCCCCGCAGAGGCGGGGCTTGCGTGCAGCAGCAGTATCGGCTGACGCCGATGAACACGACGTCAGCCTGCGGCCTTTACGGCATCAGCCGTTGGCCTTCAGCTTGGCCAGGCGCAGCCAGGTATCGACCACGGTGTCCGGGTTCAGCGACACCGACTCGATGCCTTCCTGCATCAGCCACTCGGCCAGATCCGGGTGATCGGACGGGCCCTGGCCGCAGATGCCGACATACTTGCCCTTGGCACGTGCTGCCTTGATCGCCATCGACAGCAGCTTCTTCACTGCCGGGTTACGCTCGTCGAACAGGTGCGCGACGATCGACGAGTCGCGGTCCAGGCCCAGGCTCAGCTGGGTCAGGTCGTTGGAGCCGATCGAGAAGCCGTCGAAGATTTCCAGGAATTCATCGGCGAGCAGTGCGTTGGACGGCACTTCGCACATCATGATGATCTTCAGGCCGTTCTCGCCCTGCTTCAGGCCGTTCTGTTCCAGCACCTCGATGACCTTGCGGCCTTCTTCCAGGGTGCGCACGAACGGAATCATGACCCACAGGTTGTCCAGGCCCATTTCGTTGCGCACGCGCAGCACGGCCTTGCACTCCAGCGCGAAGGCGGCCGAGAAGCTCGGGTCGACGTAACGGCTGGCGCCGCGGAAGCCGATCATCGGGTTCTCTTCGTGCGGCTCGTAGTTGCTGCCGCCGATCAGGTTGGCGTACTCGTTGGACTTGAAGTCCGACAGGCGCACGATCACCGGGTTCGGCGCGACCGAAGCAGTGAGGGTGGCGATGCCTTCGGCCAGGCGGTCCACGTAGAAGCTGACCGGATCACCGTAGCCGGCGATCTTCTCGTCGATCTTCTTCTTGGTCGCCGCGTCCTGGCGGTCGTACTCCAGCAGCGCGTTCGGGTGGATGCCGATGTGGCTGGCGATGATCATTTCCAGGCGGGCCAGGCCGATACCTGCGTTCGGCAGCTGGCCGAAGTCGAAGGCACGTTCCGGGTTGGCCACGTTCATCATGATCTTCAGCGGTGCCGGCGGCATGTTGCCCAGATCGGTGGTGGTGCGCTCGAAGCCGAGCTTGCCTTCGTAGATGAAGCCGGTATCGCCTTCAGCGCAGCTGACGGTGACCAGCTGGCCATCTTCGATGACCTTGGTGGCGTTGCCCGAACCGACCACGGCCGGCACGCCCAGCTCGCGCGCGATGATCGCGGCGTGGCAGGTACGGCCACCGCGGTTGGTGACGATGGCCGAGGCGCGCTTCATCACCGGCTCCCAATCGGGATCGGTCATGTCGGCGATCAGCACGTCGCCCGGCTGCACGCGGTTCATGTCGTCCAGCGTCTTCACCACGCGGGCTACGCCCGAGCCGATCTTGGCACCGACGGCACGGCCTTCGGCCAGCACGTTGCCGCCCTTTTCGGTCAGCGCGAAGCGCTCGATCTGGGTGGCGTGGCTGCGCGACTTCACCGTTTCCGGGCGTGCCTGCACGATGAACAGCTTGCCGCTGACACCGTCCTTGGCCCACTCGATGTCCATCGGGCGGCCGTAGTGCTTTTCGATGACCAGCGCCTGCTTGGACAGTTCCTGCACGTCCTCGTCGCTGATCGAGAAGGTGTTGCGCAGCTCTGCCGGGGTGTCCTCGATCTTCACGCGCTCGCCGGGGACGTCCGAATACACCATGCGGATCGCCTTGCTGCCGAGCGAGCGGCGCAGGATCGCCGGCTTGCCGGCCTGCAGGGTGGGCTTGTAGACGTAGTACTCGTCCGGGTTGACCGCGCCCTGCACGACCATTTCGCCCAGGCCGAACGAAGAGGTGACGAACACCACGTCGCGGAAGCCGGACTCGGTGTCCAGGGTGAACAGCACGCCGGAGGAACCGACGCCCGAACGCACCATCAGCTGCACGCCGGCGGACAGGAACACGTCCTCATGCTTGAAGCCGTGGTGCACGCGGTAGGCAATGGCACGATCGTTGTACAGCGAGGCGAACACTTCCTTGACCTTGTGCACGACGTCGTCGGCACCGGTGACGTTGAGGAAGGTTTCCTGCTGGCCGGCGAAGGATGCATCCGGCAGATCCTCGGCGGTGGCCGACGAACGCACGGCCACGGCCACGTCGCCGCCGCCATTGTCGGCGCTCAGCTTGGCGTAGGCGGTGCGGATGTCCTGGTCCAGCTGCGGCTGCAGCGGCGCGTCGATCACCCAGCTGCGGATCTCCTTTCCCGCGGCGGTCAACGCGTTGACGTCCTCGACGTCCAGCGTGGCCAGCTTGTCGAAGATGCGCTTGGACAGGTCGTTGTGCGCGATGAAGTCCTTGAAGGCTTCAGCGGTGGTCGCATAACCTCCGGGAACGGAGACGCCCAGACCGGCCAGATTGCCGATCATCTCGCCCAGCGAGGAATTCTTGCCGCCTACGCGGGCCAGGTCGGCCAGACGCAGTTCGTGCAACCACAGGATGTTCTCGTTCAAGCGCGATGCTCCGTTTGGCCATCGCCCGAGGCGGGCTGAGTGGCCGCGTCCGTAGGAAGAAGCCGATATGATGCCGGGCAGACCGCTGTCGACACAAGCTTGTGTTGGCGGCCCTTTTAGGCTTCGTAGGGGGTAAAAGCGCGCATGTCGACCATCCGTCCGGTGTTCTACGTTTCCGATGGAACCGGTATCACCGCTGAAACCATTGGGCATAGCCTGCTGACCCAGTTCTCCGGGTTCAGCTTCATTACCGACCGGATGTCGTTTGTCGACGACCCCGAAAAAGCCCGGGAAGCCTGTTCCCGGATCCAGGCGGCGGGGGAGCGGTACCAGGTCCGGCCGATCGTGGTGAACTCCTGCGTGGACCAGAGCCTGAGCCTGATCCTGGCCGACAGTGGTGCCCTGATGCTGGACGTGTTCGCGCCGTTCATCGAGCCGCTGGAGCGTGAGTTGTCCAGTTCGCGCGTGAACCGTGTGGGCCAGGCCCATGGCATGGTCGACTTCGATACCTACCACCGCCGCATCAACGCGATGAACTTCGCGCTGACCCATGACGACGGTATCGCGGTGAATTACGACGACGCCGACGTGATCCTGGTGGCGGTGTCGCGCGCCGGCAAGACACCCACCTGCATCTACCTGGCCCTGCATTACGGGGTGCGCGCGGCCAACTACCCGCTGACCGACGAGGACCTGGAAAGCGACCGCCTGCCGCCACGGCTGCGCAACTACCGGCGCAAGCTGTTCGGCCTGACCATCGACCCGGACCGCCTGCAGCAGATCCGCCAGGAGCGCCGCCCGAACTCGCGCTACGCCAACCTGGATACCTGCAAGCGCGAGGTGGCCGCGGCCGAGGTGATGTTCCAGATGGAGCGGATCCCGACCCTGAGCACCACCCATACCTCGATCGAGGAGATTTCCAGCAAGGTGCTGGCCACGCTGGGGCTGCAGCGCGAGCTGTATTGAGGCGCGCGCCACGACCAACGGTCGTGGCCTACCGATGCTGCGGGAAACCCTCGTGCGTGGTGGGTATCGACCGGTGGTCGATACCGGGCCCCTTTGGCCGGGGCGATCCCGCCCCCACGTTGAAGCACCAACGTGTAGGATCGACCCATGGCCCGAGCCTTGCCCCGCACCGAACGCATTCCCCGCCTGAGCCGGCTGAGCTGGCTCATGGGCCTGTACGCGGAAAACTACCGCCACCTGGTGCGCCTGTTCGAACCGGCCGGACTGGTGGCGGGCAGCTACATTTCCTCGATCGGCGACGGCCTGGATGTTCGTCTGGACGTGATCGAGTGCCACCGTTACACGGTGGAACTGCGCCTGACCTACGACCTGGCCGACCCGGTCACCGGAGAGCCGGACCCGTCGGCCTATGTGCGGCTGTACCGTGACGCCCGCCAGGCCGAGACCACCCACTGCTACGTGGGCCGCCGCTGGCAGGACACGATGGGCCTGTATCCGCCGCCGGCGGAGCTGATCAGCCATCGCATGC
Organism: Stenotrophomonas sp. YJH_SMC_101-4; assembly: GCF_059370395.1. Taxonomy (NCBI): domain Bacteria; kingdom Pseudomonadati; phylum Pseudomonadota; class Gammaproteobacteria; order Lysobacterales; family Lysobacteraceae; genus Stenotrophomonas; species Stenotrophomonas sp. YJH_SMC_101-4. The sequence continues at coordinate 455,751 of NZ_JCAFTP010000001.1, forward strand.
GGATGAACACCTTCCTCGGCAAGTGGCTGGAATACCTGGCCGAGCGCGGCCACGGCGTCGCCACCCTGCGCCGTGATCCCGATGGTGCCGGCACGCCCACCGAGCGCCGCCTGTCGCTGGTGCGCTGATCGGCCATAATCCATGGCTGACCTGCCGCTGGATGCTGCCCCATGCCGTATACCCCGATCGTCGCCACCCTGGGCTACGTGCTGTCGCCCGATCGTCGCCAGGTGCTGATGATCCATCGCAATACCCGCCCCGGTGACCATCATCTGGGCAAGTACAACGGGCTGGGTGGAAAGATCGAAGCGGACGAGGATGTGGCCGCCAGCATGCGCCGCGAGATCCAGGAAGAGGCCGGTATCGACTGCACCAGCATGCGCCTGCGCGGCACCCTCAGCTGGCCGGGTTTCGGCAAGCACGGCGAGGACTGGCTGGGCTTCGTGTTCGTCATCGATGGATTCGAAGGCACCCCGCACGGCGGCAACCACGAGGGCACGCTGGAGTGGGTGGACCTGGACAAGCTGGACACGCTGCCGATGTGGGAGGGCGACCGCAACTTCCTGCCGCTGGTGTTCGATACCGACCCTCGCCCGTTCCACGGCGTGATGCCGTACAAGGACGGCCGCATGGTGAGCTGGTCCTTCAGCCGTCTGTAACCTGGCGAATCGTGTGGGTGCCACCCATCCCGGTGGGGGCCAACCGTGGTTGGCACGCTCTTCTGGTTGATTAATGCCCGGGTAATATTGACGGCCGCAAATTACCCGGGCAATATTGGTGCATCGCCTCTGATGCCATTGCCATGCCTGCGTCCCGACTCCCTCCCTTCAGTTGCTTCGACGGCCATCGCCTGGTCGCTTCCGGTACCCCGGAGGTGGCGGCGCTGGCGCTGAAACAGCTGCGCGCCGGCAACGCTGCCGGACCGCTGCTGGTGTTCGACAACGCTACCGGCCGCACCCGTGATTTCGATACGCGTGGTAGCGACGCAGAACTGCTGGCGCGGGTCATCGAAGCGTTTCCCGCCGCCGTCGAGGCGGATGCCGACATCACTGCCGAAGATGTGCCGGCAACCCCGCGCGGCCGTGGCCGCCCCAAGCTGGGCGTGGTTGCCCGCGAGGTGACGTTGTTGCCGCGCCATTGGGCGTGGCTGACCGAACAGCCGGGTGGCGCCTCCGTGGTTCTGCGCAGGCTGGTGGAGGCGGCCAGCCGTGCCGGTGCGGACAAGGACCAGCAGCGCCGCCACAGCGAGCGTGCCTATCACTTCCTGCAGACCATCGCCGGCGACCTGCCGGGTTTCGAGGAGGCGATCCGTGTCCTGTTCGCGCACGACCGGGCGGGCCTGGAAATGGCGTTGCGCAGCTGGCCCGAGGACGTGCGCAACCACGCCCTGCGCCTGGCATTCGAGAGCGCCGACGGCTGAGCCATCGCGCCGTCGTTGAGCGGCGGCGCCACCTGATCGCGGGCCACGGCCCGCTTCCCCTGTGCGTGCTTTGCTGGCGGAAACGCCGGGCAGGGCAGCCCTTGCCCAGAGAGTCCCATGCCCCCCCCTGTACATCCGACACCCCCGGCCGCACCACCGCTGTGGCGCACCTACCTGGCCCTGCTGCTGCCGATGCTGCTGACCAATGCGCTGCAGCTTGCCGCAGGCACGCTGGACAACATCTACCTCGGCCATCTGCTGGGGACGCAGGCGGTGGCTGCCGCCGCAGCGTTCTTCCCGGTCTTCTTCCTGCTGTTGGCCCTGGTAATGGGCCTGGCGACCGGTGCGATGGTGCTGATCGGCCACGCCTGGGGCGCGGGCCGGCCGCAGCAGGCGCGCGCTGTGGCTGGCAGCGCGGTGGCGCTGATCCTGCTCACGTCGGTGCTGGTGATGGTCGTGGGCGGCGGTTTCGCTCCAGAGCTGCTGGTGGCACTCGGTACGCCGGCCCCGATCCTCGGCGAATCCATCGTCTATGCCCGTATCCTGCTGCTGGCGGTACCGGTGTTCTTCCTGCTGTGGCTGGCCACTGCGGTGAGCCGCGCGGTGGGCGATGCGAAGACGCCGCTGCATGCGCTGCTGCTGGCCACGGTGGTCGGCCTGCTGTGCACGCCGCTGCTGATCCTGGGCTGGGCCGGCCTGCCGCAGCTGGGCGCAGCCAGTGCGGCAGTCTCGGCGGCGCTCGCCTCGCTGCTGGCCCTGGCCTGGCTGATGTGGCGGTGGCAGCGGATGGGGCACCCGTTGGCACCGGGGCATGAGTTGCTGCGAGCGATCCGTTTCGATGGAGCACTCATCCGTCCGATGCTACGCATCGGCGTACCGTCCTCGCTGCAGATGCTCAGTCTGGCCGTGGCCGAGATCGTGCTGCTGGGCTGGATCAATCGCCACGGCTATACCGCCACGGCCGCCTACGGCGCGGTCAATCAGTTGATGAGCTGGGTGCAGCTGCCTGCGATGTCGCTGGGCATCACCGCCACCATCCTCGCCGCGCATGCGCTGGGGGCGGGACGTACGGCACGGCTGCCCGCCATCGCCCGCACCGGCGTGCTGCTTGGACTGGTGATACTGAGCGGGGTGGTGATGCTGGTTGTGGCGCTGGCGCCCTGGTTGACTGGCCTGATCCTGGCGGCGACCGACGTGCGCGAACTGGCCACGCAGCAATTGCGCACCGTGGTGTGGGGCGTGCTGGCGATGGGAGGCAGTGCGGTGCTGGTCGGAGTGATGCGAGGCGGTGGCACGGTGTTGTTGCCGGCGTTGCTGGGCATGGCGGCCGTATTGCTGCTGGAGCTGCCACTGGCGATGTGGCTGCAGTCCCGGCACGGACTGGCCGGGCTGTGGTGGGCGTGGCCGCTGGGGTTGCTGGCCATGCTGGTGATGCAGGTGCTCTGTTTTGCTCGCTGGAGGCGGGTGCAGGCTGGGTAGTGCCGGCCGCTTGCCGGCAATCCGGAATCGTCGGGGCAGCCGGCCAGCGGCCGGCTCTACCACTCGGTCAGGCGGGCAGCTTCAGCGCCGCTGTGCCAACAGCAGGTGGAAGTGCTTTTCGCGGGTCTGGCCGTCATTGCCGGCCGCGGATTCCCGGTGGCTGCGCCAGGCCGAGACACGGAAGCCCGATACCCGCAGTGCGAGCTCCACCACATCCAGCTCATGCAGTTGGAAGTCGGCAGCGAATGGCAGGCTGCGCATGAAGCTGGCGTCGCCAAAGGCCAGGCACAGGCGGCCGCCCCGGCGCAGTACCCGCGCCAGCTCATCCAGCACCGGGGCCAGGTTCGGCCAGAAGTACAGGGTGTTGACCGCCAGCGCGGCATCCATCGCGGCATCGGCGACCGGCAGCGCATGGGCGTCGCCGTGCCGCATCGCCGCACGCTCGGCCAACCCGGCGCTGGCCAGCCGCTGGTTGCCGGCCTCGACCATGGCGGTGGACAGCTCGATGCCCAGATAGTGGCTGCCGGTGGCCTGCAGCATCAGCGGCGCGAAGGCCGCATTGCCCGGGCCGACCTCCAGGACCTGTTCACCCGCGCCGACGGCCAGCAGCCCGATCGCGGCCAGGTTGAGTGCGCCGTTGCTGCGGTTCATCGAGTCGGCGACCGCCAACGCGGCCTCGCCATGGGGCTGCCGCAGTTGTGCGGCCAGGGTGGGAGCATCCAGCATCATCATCGTCCATTACAGAGTTTCGGACGTGGCGGCGGCGGGTCCGCCGGTGACCATAGCGCCGACCTTGTGGCTTGGGAAGTAGGGAAACCCCGATGCAGGGTGATGAGGAAATGTCCAACGTCGCAGTCGGTGAGATCTGGTTGTCCACAGGGGGTGTGGATTACGCGTGGGCAACTTTGTGGATAAGCCGCGACAGGCGCCACCCCCCTAGGCTGTCAAGATGGGTGGCGAAAAATTCACCGCTGGTGAGGACAGGTGAGGGAGTGGTGAAGGCTGGGTCCTGCCAGCGCTGTCGCCAGTGGCGGCGCTCGCGGTAACCTGTGGGCCTTGATGCTCCGTGAGACCCCATGAAACGTCACTTCTCGATGCTGCGCGAATTCCAGCTGGCCGACTGGTTCACCCTGGCCAATGCTTTCTGCGGCACCGGTGCGGTCTTTGCCGCGATGCGCTTCCTGCAGGACGGCGAGCGCGGCTACCTGCTGTTCGGCATGGCGTTGATCCCGCTGGCTTTCATCTTCGATGCGCTCGACGGGCGCATCGCGCGCTGGCGCAAGTCCAGCTCTACCCTGGGCCGCGAGCTGGACTCGCTGTCCGACGTGATCTCCTTCGGCGTGGCGCCGGCGGCGCTGGCCTATGCCTGCGGCATGCAGGGCGGCTGGGACTGGCTGGTGCTGAGCTACTTCGTCTGCTGCGGCGTCAGCCGCCTGGCGCGCTACAACGTCACCGCCGAGGCGCTGGCCGGCGACGAGGGCAAGGTCAGGTTTTTCGAGGGCACTCCGATTCCGACCAGCCTGGTGCTGGTGATCGTGCTGGCGATCGCCGCCGGTACCGATGCCATCGGCCAGGAACTCTGGTTCGGCCAGTGGCAGATCGGTCCGTGGCAGCTGCACCCGATGGTGCTGCTGTTCGCCCTGTCCGGGTCGCTGATGATCAGCAAGACCCTGCGCATTCCCAAGCCATGAGCCAGCCCAGCGGAGGCCTGTGATGACCAGCTCGGCCCATGACGCCGGCAGCAGCGATTTCGAAGCCCTGGCGCGGCAGTACTTCGGCGCCTGGGGCGATGCCCTGCGCCATGCGAGCACGCCCGGTGCGCCGGCCGGTGACGACCCCGGCAGCTGGCAGCGGTTGTTCGACTGGTGGGGCCAGCTGTTGCCCGAACAGGGGCAGGGCGCACCGGAAGATGCCGTGCGCCGGTTCCGCGAACAGGCGGGCAGCTGGTACGGCACCATGCAGGAAGTGGCCGCGCGTTTCGCCGGCCGCGACGCCAGCAGCGCGGACGTGGCACAGGCCTGGCGCGAGGCGGTACAGGGGCAGGGCGACGGCATGCTGCAGTGGATGCTGCAGGGGGCCCGTGGCAGCACCCACGCCGGCGCCGCCGTGCCCGAATTCGCCGCATGGCTGCAGCAGTTCCAGCTGCAGGCTGGCCCGTGGCTGCAGAGCCCGGCATTCGGCCCGGGCCGCGAACACCAGGCGCGCTGGCAGGCACTGCTGCGCGCACAGGAGGAATACCAGCAGCATTCGCGCGCCTACGTTGATCAGATCAGGCAGGCGCTGGATGAGGCCTTTGCGCTGTTCGAGCAGCGCCTGGCCGAGCACGAACAGCCCGGCACCCAGCTGACCAGCGCCCGCGCGATGTTCGACCTGTGGATCGAAGTGGCCGAAGAGGCCTACGCCAAGGTCGCCATGTCCGAGCCGTTCCAGCAGGTATATGCCTCGCTGGGCAACGCACAGATGCGCCTGCGCGCCGGCCTGCAGCGTGAGGTGGAACAGATGAGTGAACGCATCGGCCTGCCGACCCGCAGCGAGATGGATGCCGCACACCGCCGTATCGCCGAGCTGGAGCGCAGCCTGCGCCGCCTGCAGGCACAGGTGGCGGTGCTGGCTGGAACTGCCGAGGTGGACCCAGTGGCGCAGCCGGCGCCGGCGAAGGTGAAGCCGGTCGTACGCAAGGCCGCGAAGAAGGCCGCGCCGGCAAAGAAGGCGGCTGCGAAAAAGGCGTCAGCGAAAAAGGCCGCACCTCGCACTTCCACTCGGACGCGTGACCGATGAAGGGGCCGCTGGGCTTCAACGCCGATGACCTGATGCAGGAAACCCTGGCCATGCAGCGCAAGCTGATGGAAGGGCTGAAGCTGCTGCCGCAGGTGGAAGACGTGGACTATGGCGTGACCGCGCGTGAGGAAGTCTGGCGCGACGGCAAGGTGGTGCTGTACCGCTTCGTCGGCGAACAGTCACCGACCCGGCGTACGCCGCTGCTGATCGTCTACGCGCTGGTCAACCGGCCGTACATGGTCGACCTGCAGGCCGACCGTTCGCTGGTGCAGAAGCTGCTGGCGCTGGGCCAGGACGTGTACGTGCTGGACTGGGGCTACCCGGATCGCTCGGAGCGCTTCCAGACCCTGGAGGACTACCTGCTGCGCTACATCGATGGCGCCGTCGATGCGTTGCGTGCGCGCAGTGGTGGCCCGGTCGACCTGCTGGGTATCTGCCAGGGCGGCGTGTTCGCACTCTGCTACGCCGCGTTGCGCCGGCAGAAGCTGGGCAAGCTGATCACCATGGTCACCCCGGTCGATTTCCAGACGGACGACAACATGCTCTCGCATTGGGCGCGGCAGGTGGACGTGGACCTGCTGGTCGACACGCTGGGCAACATCCCGGCCGACCTGATGAATGCCAGTTACCTGATGCTCAAGCCGTTCCGCTTGAACGTGCAGAAGTACGTGGGCCTGCTCGACATCCTCGATGACAAGGCCGCGCTGGAGGACTTCCTGCGCATGGAGAAGTGGATCTTCGATTCACCGGATCTGGCGGGCGAGGCGTTCCGCGACTTCATCAAGCAGTTCTACCAGGGCAACGGATTGATGAACGGCACGGTGCGGATCGGCGAGGAAGCGGTGGATCTGTCGCAGGTGACCCTGCCGGTGCTGAACATCTATGCAGAACAGGACCATCTGGTGCCACCGGATGCTTCGCGCGCGATGCGTGGGCGCTTGGGCACGGACGACTACACCGAGTCCAGTTTCCGTGGTGGGCATATTGGCATCTACGTTTCCGGCCGTGCGCAGCGCGAAGTGCCGGCCACGATCGATGGCTGGTTGAAGGCGCGTGACCTGTAGAGTCGAGCCATGCTCGACTGACCTGGGGGGATGATGACGTACCGGATTCTGTTGATTCTTGCGGCACTGCTGGCAGCGCCGCTTGCCCACGCCGCACCCAGTGCGGATGCACGGCGGGAGATCGCCAAGCTGATCGCTAGCCTGGACGGCTCCCAATGCCGCTTCCAGCGCAATGGCAGCTGGCACGATGGCAGTGATGCGCGTGCGCACCTGCAGCGCAAGTACGACTACCTGCTGAAGAAGGACATGGTGGACAGCGCCGAGCAGTTCATCGAGCGCGCTGCCAGCCAGAGCAGCATGAGTGGCAAGCCCTACCGCATCCAGTGCCCGGGACAGCCTGAACAGACCGCAGCCGCCTGGTTCGGCGCACGCCTGCAGGCCCTGCGCCACCGCACGCCGTAGACATGGGGGCGGTGTAGAGTCGAGCCATGCTCGACTGCTTTTTCCCGCAGCCCAGGAGAACCGCCATGAACACCACGCCGCGCACGCTGTCGCGTTCGTTGAACGACCGCATGATTGCCGGCGTGATGGGCGGCATCGCCCACCGCTTCGGCTGGAACCCCACGCTGGTGCGGATCGTGTTCGTGCTGGTCTCGATCGGCTCGGCGGCCTTCCCTGGCATCCTGGTCTACCTGATCCTGTGGCTGCTGATGCCGAACGAGGCCGATTGAAGACTGCCCCTGAGCCCTGGCCGATCTGGCTGCGCGCGCTGCAGGTACTGGGCGCGGTGTGGACGTCACCCAATTCCCTGATCGGCCTGATCGGCGGCCTGGCCGGCATGCTCGGCGGCGCGACATTGCGCTGGAGCGGCCGTGACTGTGCGTTGGTGTTCGACCGCTGGCCGTGGGGGCCGGGTGGGGCGATCACGCTGGGCAATGTGATCCTGCATACCGGTCATGATCTGGGCATTTCGTGCCGGACCTATGCGCATCAGGCGGGGTGGGGCGTGGAGCCGCTGATCCGGCTGGACGACCACGAACGCGCGCACGTCTACCAGTACATGGTGCTGGGGCCGCTGTACCTGCCGGTGTACCTGCTGTGTGGCGGGGTGAGTGCGCGGAATCCATTCGAGCGCGCGGCCGATCATTTTGCCCGGTTCGGGCACGGCTGGTGGCCGTAGGTTCCAGCCAACGGCGCAGCCCCTCGTGGCGTGGTCGCGGAATACGTTTCATGCGATTGGGCCGGGCGGGATGGGTTCGCGGGACACGCCGTAAACCCTTCCATGGGGGCTCGATGGCGCCATCCATGGCGCCAACGGTCCCGCGAACCCATCCCGCCCGACCTCTGACAGTTTCCGTGCGCGTCCAGCCACGGAGAAGAATAAGAACGGCAAAAGCGGGTCGCGCGCTGCGCTTGCTCGTGTAGAGCCGAGCCCACGCCCGGCTGCTTTCAGGCCAGCCCGCGAAGCCGAGCGCAGGCTCGGCTCTACAACAAAAAAGCGGCCAGCCCACAGGAAACCGGCTTTCCGCGACCAACCAAACCACCCACGAGGGGCTGCGCCGTTGGCTGGAATCCCCCACCGATTCGTTAGCCGGAAGTTAAAGATCCGTAAGCATTCTGCTGCGATCCCGCCGTCATCTGCATGCAACCGATCGTCATTAGCCTTCGTGACGTTCCAGTCAGGTTCGACGCGGTAAGCTCTCCCTCGATGAGCTCGCAGCATCGCTCATCGAGTGCAGTACGCAGTAGCAATTTGGAGGAATACATCACATGGCAATCGTTCTTTATGTCGGTGGTAGCAAGGATGGCGAGAAGGGCGTGGTGCCCTACGGCTTCAGCAAATCCCGCGCCGACACCGCGCTGGGGCCGGAGTTCTACACGGAGCGGTTCATGGAACTGCAGGGTGTCGGCAAGGTCCGCCTGATGGCCCTGGAAGGCATGCGTGACGAGATCGTCATGCAGCGCGCCGCCCGCCACTACCGCTGACCTCCGCAACACGCGGCAGGGCGCGCCCACCATCGCGCGCCCGCGCCGGCATCCCAGCCCAGGGCCAGTCCGAGCCCTCTCCTTGCCAGGATGCCGGCGTCCAATCCGGCCCCGCCGCTGAACCTCGGCCCCTGTCAATGCCTTGTCCGGCTCCGTCGTGGGTTGCCAGAATGGGGTCTTCCCGTACCGCGGCACAGACCTGAAGCAATGCACGACGCCAAGAACGCACAGAGCGCGCTCGCCCAGCAGATCGCCCAGACCATCGCCGATGAGATCGGTGCCCAGTCCGCCCAGGTACGCGCCGCAGTCGGCCTGCTCGACGAGGGCGCCAGCGTTCCGTTCATCGCGCGCTACCGCAAGGAAGTGACCGGGGGCCTGGACGACACCCAGCTGCGCAACCTGGAAGTGCGCCTGACCTACCTGCGCGAGCTGGAGGACCGCCGCGCGGCGGTGCTGGCCAGCATCGGCGAGCAGGGCAAGCTCAGCGACGAACTGCGCAACGACATCCTCGCCGCCGACACCAAGAGCCGCCTGGAAGACCTGTACCTGCCGTACAAGCCCAAGCGCCGCACCCGCGCCCAGATCGCCCGCGAGGCCGGTCTGGAGCCGCTGGCCGATGGCCTGCTGGCCGACCCGACGCAGGACCCGCAGACGTTCGCGGCCACCTTCGTCGACACCGACAAGGGCGTGGCCGACACCAAGGCTGCGCTGGAAGGCGCGCGTGCGATCCTGATGGAGCGCTGGGGCGAAGACGCTGCGCTGGTCGGCGAACTGCGTACCTGGCTCGGCGAATCCGGCGTGATCCGTGCCCACGTGGCCGAGGGCAAGGAAACCGAAGGCGCCAAGTACCGCGATTATTTTGAACACGCCGAGTCGCTGGCGAAGATTCCCTCGCACCGCTTGCTGGCGCTGTTCCGCGCGCGCCGCGAGGAGATCCTGTTCCTGGAGCTGGACCCGGGCAGTGATGCCGAGGCTGGCCACCAGTACGCCGAAGGGCGCGTGGCGCGCAAGGCCGGCGTTTCCGACCAGGGCCGTGCCGCCGACCGCTGGCTGCTGGACGCCTGCCGCCTGACCTGGCGCGCCAAGCTGCATACCCATCTGCTGCTGGACCTGTTCAACCAGGCCCGCGAAAAGGCCGAGGCCGAAGCCATCGCGGTGTTCGGCGACAACCTGAAGGACCTGCTGCTGGCGGCACCGGCCGGCCCGAAGACCGTGCTCGGCCTGGACCCGGGCATCCGGACCGGCTGCAAGATTGCCGTGGTCGATGCCACCGGCAAGCTGGTCGCCACCGATACCATCTACCCGCATGAGCCGCGCCGCCAGTGGGACCAATCGCTGCAGACCATCAAGCAGCTGTGCGCCAAGCACAACGTGGAACTGATCGCGATCGGCAACGGCACCGCCAGCCGCGAAACCGACAAGCTGGCCGGCGAAGCGATCAAGGCCGCTGGCAACCCGAAGCTGCAGAAGGTGGTGGTGAGCGAGGCCGGTGCCTCGGTGTACTCGGCCTCCGAATTCGCGGCCAAGGAGTTCCCGGGCCTGGATGTGTCGCTGCGTGGCGCGGTATCGATCGCCCGCCGCCTGCAGGACCCGCTGGCCGAACTGGTGAAGATCGAACCCAAGGCGATTGGCGTCGGCCAGTACCAGCACGACGTGGACCAGTACCGCCTGGCCCGGGCGTTGGACGCGCGCGTGGAGGACTGCGTGAACGCGGTGGGCGTCTACGTGAACACCGCGTCGGCCGCGCTGCTGTCGCGCGTGTCCGGCCTGTCGGCCACGGTGGCCGAGAACATCGTGCGCCATCGTGACGACAACGGCCCGTTCAAGCGTCGCAAAGACCTGCTGAAGGTCGCGCGTCTGGGCGAAAAGACCTTCGAGCAGTGCGCCGGCTTCCTGCGCATCGCCGACGGTGACCAGCCGTTGGACGCCTCGGCGGTGCACCCGGAAGCCTATCCGGTGGTCGAGCGCATCGTTGCCAGCACCGCGCGCCCGATCAAGGCGCTGATCGGTGATGGCAGCTTCCTGCGAGGCCTGAAAGCAGAACAGTTCACCGACGACACCTTCGGCGTGCCGACCGTTCGCGACATCCTCAAGGAGCTGGAAAAGCCGGGCCGCGATCCGCGTCCGGAGTTCAAGGCGGCGCGTTTCGCCGAGGGCGTCGAGGACATCAAGGACCTGCGCGAGGGCATGGTGCTGGAAGGCGTGGTCAGCAACGTGGCGGCCTTTGGTGCCTTTGTCGATATCGGCGTGCACCAGGATGGCCTGATCCACATCTCGGCGCTCTCCGATACCTTCGTGAAGGACCCGCGCGACGTGGTCAAGGCCGGCGATATCGTCAAGGTGAAGGTGCTGGAGGTGGACGTGGCGCGCAAGCGCATCGCCCTGACCCGGCGCCTGGACGACACCCCCGGGCAGGCCACCAGCCGCCCGGGCCAGCGCGATGAGCGCGGGCAGGGGGCGCGCCGCGACGCAGGCGGCCCGAACCGCGGGCCGAACCGGGGCCAGGGCAATGGTGGCCGTCCCGCCGTGTCCGCGCCCCCGGCCAACAATGCCCTGGCCGAGGCCTTCGCCCGCGCCAAGCGCAGTTGAGGACCGTGTCCCCCGTCACGCTTGATTCGTGGTGAGGGACTTGTCGGTTTTCCCCGTGATTGCGCACACTTGCGCTTGAGGGGAGGCGTTCGGCCACCCCGCTGTCGCTGGGGAGGGCCATGACGCCAGCAGGACCCGTTGTCTTCGTTGAGGGCTGCAGCGTTGTGCTGCGGCCACTGCCCGCCTGTGCGGGCCGCGGGGCGGGTTGATGGCGGGCCAGGGAAGCAACGGCAACGGGCTGCTCGAACGGCGCCTGCAGGAGCTGGCCGAGGAGCGCCGTCGCCTGGCGATGATCATCGACGGCACCGCAGCCGGCACCTGGGAATGGAACGTGCAGACCGGCGAAATGCGGGTCAATGCGCGCTGGGCGGAGATCGTCGGCTATCGCCTGGAAGAGCTGGAGCCGGTGTGCCAGAAGACGTTCCTGAAGCTGGTCCACCCCGACGACATCGTCCTGTCCGATGCGGCACTGGAGGACCATTTCGAAGGCCGCAGCGACAACTATGTCTGCCTGCTGCGCATGCGGCACAAGAATGGCCAGTGGATATGGATCCACGACCGTGGCCGCGTGTTCGAATGGGACGGGCAGGGACGACCGCTGTGGATGGCCGGTGCACACGCCGACGTGACCGAGCTGCAGCAGGCGCGACAGGATGCGGCCGAGAGCCGGCAGCGATTGCAGGCCGTGGTCGACGCATCCGACGAGGTGGCGGTGATCGCGACCGATACCGAAGGCACCATCACCTTGTTCAATACCGGCGCGGAACGCCTGCTGGGATACAGCGCGGAAGAAGTGGTCGGCCAGCGGCGACTGGGTGATTTCCACGATCCGGACGAGCTGGCGGCCTGGCTGCGTCCGCTGGCGGCTGCGGACGGAAGCCTGCCGGGCGCGTTTGAAGCACTCAGCGCTCGCGCCGATGAGCAGACCTATTCACGGCAGTGGACACTGCGGCGCAAGGATGGCCAGCCACGCCAGGTGCGCCTGTCGATCAGCCGCATGGATGGTGCCGGCGGCGCGCGGATCGGTTATGTCGGCATGTCCATCGACATTACCGAGATCCTGCAGGCGCGTGCCGAAGCACGCCTGTCGGCAGAGAAATTCGCCGGTGCGTTCACGTCGGCGGCGCTGGGCATGGCGCTGGTGTCGCTGGAAGGGCGCTGGCTGGACGTCAATGACGCACTTTGCCGGATCCTGGGCTACCCCCGCGAAGAACTGCTGCAGGTTGATTTCCAGCGCCTGACCCATCCCGACGACCTGCAGACCGACCTGGCCCTGGTGCAGGACCTGCTGGCCGGGCGGCGGAGCCACTACCACCTGGAAAAACGTTATCTCGATCGCGACGGCAAGGTGATCTGGGCACGGCTGTCGGTGTCGCTGGTGCGCACCGAGCACGGCGAGCCGCTGCATTTCGTGTCGCAGATCCAGGACATCAGCGCCCAGCGCAGCAGCGAGCAGCGCCTGTTCGAGAGCGAGCAGCGCAGCCGTATCACGCTTGATGCGGTGGCCGACCTGGTGCTCAGTGTCAGCCTGGATGGTCGCATCGACTACGCCAATGCGGCCGCGGTGCGCACCCTGGCCGGTGATGGCGCGCTGTCGCTGGCCGGACACAAGGTGCAGGATGTGCTGGCACTGACCACTGAGTATGCACCCGGTTCAGTGCTGGATGTCTCCGTGCTGCTGGACCCGGAAAGCAACGCAGTGGACCTGCACGCTGACCTGTTGCTGCGCCTGGGCACAGCCACGATTCCGGTTGACCTGACCCGTGCCTGGCTGCGTGATGATGAAGGTCATGTACGGGGCGCAGTGTGGGTGCTGCGCGACGACACCCAGCAGCGCGCGCGCCAGCGCGAGGCGCGCCATCTGGCCGAGATCGATCCGCTGACCGAGCTGAGCAACCGCCGCGGCTTCGAGGTGCATCTGCAGCAGGCGATCACCCGCGTCGAGCGTACCGGCCAGGCCGCCTCGTTGATGTACATCGACCTGGACCGCTTCAAGCCGGTCAACGATACCTGGGGCCATCTGGCCGGCGATGCCGTGCTGTGGGCGGTGGCCAGCGTGCTGCGCCACGGCGTGCGCGATTCGGACGTGGTGGCGCGGCTGGGCGGCGACGAATTCGCGGTGATCCTGTCCGGCTGCACACCGCGTCGTGCAGCGCGCATCGGCGGTGAACTGCTGCACACCCTGGCATCGCTGTCGATTCCGTGGGACCGGGATCGCCTGCATGTGGGCGCCAGCATCGGTATCGCGCCATTGGCGGGCGGGATGAGCGTGGACCAGGCTGTAGCGGCGGCTGATGCCCAGTGCTACCGGGCCAAGGCAATGGGTCGCAACAACGTACAGGTGCAGGGCGAGGCCAGTGAGCTGCCGAGCGACGACATCGACCCGATCGAGGGCTGATCTCAGCCTGTGAGAGGGCGTGCGCGAATACTCCGTGCACTTCCCCTCGTACAGGCGATCCCATGAATGTCTGCAACCCGGTGACGGTGCGTGCCTTCGCTCCGGCCCTGGTCGGTTGGTGCCTGGCCCTGGCCGCCTGCCTGCGTGCGGAACAGCTGCGCGGCGACCTGCACGCGCAGGCCCTGCTGCCGGTGCTGCAGGGCGGCGCGGTCGCCCTGCTGGTATTCACGCTGTCCTGCATCGGTGCCGCCTGCATCGTGCTCTGGCGGGCGGCCAGGAACGCGGTGGAGTGATGCGGTGGATGGTCACCGCATCCCCCATGTCATGTTGCGTCAGCGCAGAACTTCATCCGAACTGACCAGCTGCACGTCGTGCATCAGGTTGAGGTAAGCCTCGTAGTAGCCCTTGTGCGAGGCACCGACGATGGTCAGCATGCGGGTGCCTGGCTGCTGGCCCAGTATGTCGCGTATGTTGGCGACCATGCGCAGGTTGCGGGTTTCCCAGTAGCCCACGTAGTTGCGGCCGAAGCCTTCCGGCGAGGGTTCGACGAGCGTCGCGCCGAAATCGCTGTTGAAGGCCGCCATCACGGCCTCGGGTGCGTTGTAGGCGCGATACATCGCGAGCAACCCATCCGCTTGGTCAAGATTGGCTTCGAGCCGTTCATCGGCCGCCCTGCGCGCTTTGACGAAGGAATTGTCCCAGGCACCGCGTATGGCGGCAGCGTAGGCCTTCTGCTGCGATTCCGGTGTTGGCGAATCCGCAGTGTGGTCGTCGACCGACCACAGGCGCTCCAGTCCCAGGCGTGCGGCAAGGACGCCGGCCACCAGGCCGGCCTCGTTGCGGCGGGTCATGCGCGTGTCGAGGAACCGCACCAGCTCCGGCGTCAGGCTGTCCGAAGCACGTCGCTCTTCCCTGGGCAGCCGCAGCCATTGGACGACTGCCGAGCTGCTTTCGCCCGCGGCCAGGAAGACTGCGGCCAATCGGCGTCGCTGGGCAGCGGTTGGCGCCTTCGGCCATTCCGCAAGCAGGCGTTCCATCTCCACGTTCGCGCTGGGCACGTCCAGGCCGGTGGCGGCCTGCGCCGGGGCCGGATCGACGCAGTAGTCCGCTACGCTCTCCGCGTATCGGGCTGGATTGCGGCGCATGAAGTCACACTGCAGGCCGGACAGGTTCTCCACTGCGATCGCGGTGGGCCGCCAGGCTTCCAGGCGCTGCAGCAGAGGTTCCAGCATCGCCGGCGTGAAGGTCTCCGGCAGGCTGGACAGGTGCGGGCTGCCCAGTACCAGTACTTCGTTCGGGCGTCCTGCGGGCGGTCCCTTCAGCTGGTCCGGGTGGAACGCCGGTCGATAGGCGGTGTCGTTGGCCAGCGCGCTGCTGCTGCACACGGCCAGGAAGAGAAGGCTGGCAAAGCGAGGGAACATGCGATCTCCATGTCGATAAGCGTCCTGCGGGACCTTCATGCTGGTCATTTTCTCCGGCTGGGGAATCCCGCATTGGTCATGTAAACCTTTCTGCCTTGAGCTGCATCCTTCTGCTGAGCGATGCTGTACTCAGCGCTCAGGCAATGCAGAACATGACATCCGACGACTGGACCATCGACAGTCCGCGGCTGCACCTCCGGCCATTCACGCCCGGTGACGCCGACGAGGCATTTGCGGGAATCACGCCCGGGCTGACCCGCTACATGGCCTTCGAGCCGCCTCCGTCGGAGGCGGCGTTTGCTGCGGTCTGGCAGACGTGGCTGCCCACCATTGCCGACGGGACCGACATCACGTTCGTGATCCGCAGGCGCGAGGATGATGTATTCCTTGGCCTGGCAGGCCTGCATCGAGCCGGGGAAGCAGAACCCGAGCTGGGCATCTGGATCGCAGAAGTGATGCATGGGCACGGCTATGGCCGCGAAGCCGTGGCGGCGGTGTGGTCGGCGGCCTCCGAGCGCCTGCGCTGTGCGGCGTTCCGCTACCCGGTGGCGGAACGGAACCGGTCCAGCCGTTCACTGGCTGAGTCCCTCGGTGGGCAGGCGGTGGCACGTGAGCGGGGCGTGAAGTACACGGCAATCGTCTACCGCATTCCGGCTGCAATGCATGGAGTTGCGACGGACGTCGCGGAATCCCGCTAAAGCGGCCGACGGCATCGCCGATACTCCCTCTGGATCCCGCTCCAGTCACCCGCCGCAGGACCCGGGACTGCCCCCGATGGGCGGTCCGCGCAGTGTGTTCCGCCGCTTCCAGATGCCGATCGCACCCGCAGCAGACGCTCTTGGCAGTCGCTCGAGAGGTGCCGGTTGGCACCTGTAGTCCCTGGCAACTGATGTTGCCGCCGGGCATCCCGCCCGTCGGGTCACAACCGCTTACCGGACACCGAGGATCAGACAATGCTCATTCCAGGCTTCACGGCGGGCGCGCAGGCGCCGGCCGAGCTGCATACCCGTTGGTCGCCGTGGCGTGCGCTGCTTGGCGTACTGGCGCCACAGCAACGCACCCGCACAGAGAAGGCGGTGACCGACCGCACCGAGCTGGAAGCGCAGGTGGCCGCGCTGCATCGCGTGCAGGCCGTCATCGAGTTCGCGCTCGACGGCACCATCCTGCAGGCCAATGACAATTTCCTGCAGGCGATGGGCTACCGGCTGGAGGAGATCCAGGGCGGGCATCATTCCCTGTTCGTCGACCCCGAGCAGGCGCGCAGCGCTGAATACCGCGACTTCTGGGCGCGCTTGGGGCGCGGCGAATATGACGCCGGACAGTACCGCCGCTTCGGCAAGGGCCAGCGCGAGATCTGGATCCAGGCCTCGTACAACCCGGTGCTGGACCGCCAGGGGCGGCCGTACAAGGTGGTCAAGTTCGCGACCGACATCACCGCGCAGAAGCTGCAGGCGGCCGACTCGGCGGGGCAACTGGCCGCGATCGCCAAGTCGCAGGCGGTGATCGAGTTCAGCATGGATGGCCGCATCCTGTCGGCCAATGACAATTTCCTGGCCGCCACCGGCTACAGCCTGGACGAGGTGCGCGGGCAGCACCATTCGTTGTTTGTCGAGCCCGAGCATCGCAGCAGCGTCGAATATCGCCAGTTCTGGGAGAAACTCGGGCGTGGCGAGTATGACGCCGGGCAGTATCGGCGCCTGGGCAAGGGCGGGCGCGAGGTCTGGATCCAGGCATCCTACAACCCGATCCTGGACCTCAACGGCAAGCCGTTCAAGGTCGTCAAGTACGCTACCGACATCACCGTGCAGGTGCATGAGAACCAGGCCATGCAGCGCGCCGTGGCGCAGACCCGCGAGGTGGTGGCTGCCGCCAAGCAGGGCGACCTGACCCAGCGCGTGGCCACCACCGACAAGAACGGACCGATCGCCGAACTGTGCGAAGGCGTGAATTCGCTGGTCGAGGCGATGGCGGCCATCATCGGCCAGATCAAGTTCGCTGCGGACACCATCGCAGTCGGCGCGACTGAAATCGCACAGGGCAACAGCGACCTCTCGCAGCGCACCGAGCAGCAGGCGGCCTCGCTGGAGGAAACCGCCGTGTCGATGAAGGGACTGGCCGAGACCGTGCAGCGCACGGCCACCAACGCGCGCCAGGCCAGCCAGCTGGCCGGTGGAGCGGCCGACGTCGCCGCGCGAGGCGGCAATGTGGTGCATGAGGTGGTCGAGACGATGGCGGTGATCAATGCCTCGTCGCGGCGCATCGTCGACATCATCGGGGTGATCGACGGCATCGCCTTCCAGACCAACATTCTCGCGCTGAACGCAGCGGTGGAGGCTGCGCGTGCCGGTGAACATGGCCGTGGCTTCGCCGTGGTTGCAACCGAGATCCGCGAGCTGTCGCAGCGTTCGGCCAGCGCAGCCAAGGAGATCAAGCACCTGATCGATGAGTCGGTTGCCAATGTGGGCGCCGGCACGGCGCAGGTTGAGAGCGCGGGCCGCACCATGGATGAAATCGTGATCAACGTGCGCCGGGTCAGTGACCTGATGACCGAAATCAGCACTGCCTCGCAGCAGCAGAGCGACGACATCCAGCAGATGAATCATGCGGTTGACCTGATCGATCAGGGCACCCAGCAGAACGCGGCCCTGGTCGAGGAGGCGTCGGCGGCGGCGCGCAGCATGGAAGAACAGTCGGCGCAGCTGCTGCAGACCGTGGCCAGCTTCCGCGTGCAGGGCGGGGCCGGGCATCGGCATGGAGCGGCGGCGCTGCACGCGGTCTAGACGCGGCGCCCGGACCAGTCTTCCGTGGTGCCGGTGTCGCCGCGTACGCAGTTGCGGCCGGCATGCTTGGCGCGATACAGGGCCTGGTCGGCGCGTTCGACCAGGTCGCGCGGATCGCGGTCTTCGCCCGGTGCCTGCCAGGCCACGCCGATGCTGATGGTGACGGTGGCTTCAGGGGTGGGCAGGGCTGCGGCTTCGACCGAAGCGCGCAGCCGTTCGCCCAGGCCCAGGGCGTGGGCGGCATCGGGCGAGGGCAGGGCGGCGATGAACTCTTCGCCGCCATAGCGGGCCAGCAGATCGTCACCCCGTTGCAGGCAGCCATCAAGGATGGCAGCCACCGACTGCAGGCGACGATCGCCTTCCGGGTGGCCGTAGGTGTCATTGAGCCGTTTGAAGTGGTCGATGTCGATCATCAGTACCGCCAGCCCGAGTCCCTGGACGAGGCGGCTGCTGCCGCGTTCGCCCGGGTGATGGCGGCACTGGAGCCGATCCGGCGGCCGGCGGAGACCAAGCCCAGACTGACGGATCCCGCTAAGGCTCGGTTGAGGGAGGCAAAAGTCGGATCAAAGCGGCGCTGACGCGGCGCTGGGCCAATGCCCAGCGCTCGCCGGTGTCGTTACTCGGTAGCGGGCTTGGCACGGGGCTTGAGCCTAAAGCTCACGCCTAGCCGATTGATCGCGTTCATTGCCGCGATGGTGAGCGTAAGATCGACAAGGTCCTTCTCGCTGAAGGCTGCGGCCACGGCCTGATACGCCTCGTCAGATGCGTGGGTCTCGCTGACAAGCGTCACTTCCTCAGACCATGCCAACGCGGCGCGCTCTTGCTCCGAGAACAGGTACGAGGCTTCGTGCCAAACAGGCAGAAGGGTGATTGTGTCGAAGGGCATGCCTTCCTTGAGTAGATCGCGTGTGTGGATGTCTATGCAGTGCGCGCATCCATTCAGTTGAGAAACGCGCAAGAACACCAGGTGGATCAATTTTGAGGGCAACGATGTGCCGGTGGTCACAAAGTGATGGAGCTGTCCAACCGCTTTGGCACCCTCGGGAGAGACCACAAACCAGTTCGCTCGGTTCATTTCTAACGTCCTTTTCCTCTAAGTGTGGGCCGGAGTCGGTCCACTCAAAGGTAGGGACGCCGAGCAGGGACGGTTCGTGACAGCTGATAGCGTGCGCCAGAATAGGCGCTTGGCTGAGCACTGGTGTGCGGTGGGGCTCTACCCGGGCCTGCCGCCGCGCGAGGCCGTGGACCCCCTGACCGACAGCACGCTCATCGCGCCGGCCACGCCTCTGCCGGGCCTACCCCCGACCCGCGAGCAGCAGCAACAGGCCCGGCGCCTGGCTGAGGCTGGGGCGAAGGAGATCGAGCGGATCAAGGCAGCGCTGGAGCCGCGCAAGCCGCCGGCGGAGACGAAACCCCGAGCGAGGGACATCCGCAGCAAGGCGCGGTTGAGGGCGGGGCTGCAGCAGATGCGCGGCGGTGTGTAGCGAGAGAGAATGAAGAAAAAAGGCGGAGCCGGAAGATTCACGACTCCATTACGCCATTTTCTTTTAAACCCTTATGCCGCAAGGGTCTTTGGTGCCGGTGAAAGGACTCGAACCTTCATGGGGTCACCCCCGGCTGATTTTGAGTCAGCTGCGTATACCATTCCGCCACACCGGCAGGCAGCGTGCGATTGTAAACGAGGTCGGCACGGCTTTCATAGTGGGGAGGCCGATCAGGGCGCGTCCTGTCGGCTTCGGCCCAGTGATGGCTATACTGCGGCGGCTTGAATGCCTCCAGGAGTGGTAGCCGATGACAGTGTTGCAGGACCTGAGGGTGCTGGTGGTCGAGAACGACGAGATGAGTGCCGCACTGCTGCAGATGCAGCTGGTGCACGCCGGTGCGACGGTGGTGGGTCTGGCCGCGAGCGTCGCTGAGGCACTGCGCCTGCTGGAGGCGTCGACCCCGGACGTTGCCCTGCTTGATTACCGCCTGGCCCGCAATGAAACCAGCGAGCCGGTGGCCGCGGCGCTGTCGGCGCGTGGCGTGCCGTTCGTGCTGGCCACCGGCATGCTGGCCGAGCAGCTGCCCGAGCCGATGCTGGCCGGCGTGCTGCTGGTCAAGCCGTATCTCTCGGCAGACCTGAGCCAGGCACTGGTACGCGCAGTGGGCCGCGCCAGCGCCAGGGCCTGATTGGCGCATGCTGAAGCGGTGGGCGTATCCTGCCCGGGCCTGAATGCTCAGGCCTACAAGGAGAGTGGCATGAAGAAGTGGATCAAGCGCATGGTTGCTGCGGGTGTCCTTTCGATGGCGGTCTTCGGTGGTACGGCCTCTGCCGCGTGGTGCGGCCAGCCCTGTTTCCAGCTCTACAAGAGCTGCATCGCGCGGGGTGGTGAGGTCGAACAATGCCTGCAGGAACAGGCCTTCTGCGAAGAGGCGATGTGCGGCGGCAATCCCTGATCCATGAACCCCGCCCAGGCGGGGTTTTTCATCTGTGCGCGGTATTCAGCCGGCTTCTTCGTACACGTAGCGGATCTCTTCGCGGTCGTCGAGGATGCGGTACTGCCGCGCCAGATCATCCGGATCGGGATTGAGCCAGGCATCGAGGTGTTCCCTGCGGATGGGAACGACGCCGCGGTCGTGGCCCGCAGCGGCGACGTCGTGCGGAGGCGTGTCGGTGATGGTGGCAAATGACAGCAGGCGACCTTCCGGTCCTTCCCATTCCGCCCACAGGCAGGCCAGCAGCAGATCGCGCGGGGGATCAGGCCGGAACTCCAGCACCACGTCCTGCTCCTTCTCATCGGCACCCAGCGTGCGGCCGGCGATGGCGTGACGCGGTACGTGCTCATAGAACGCCTGCACCACCACCACGCCGTGGCGCAGGCCGAACGCACCGCGCCAATAGCCTTCCAGGCTGTCGCGCCTCGCGTTGTAGGTGCCGGGATAGAGGATGTCGTTGCGCACCGGCTTGTCCGGCAGCCGGCACTGGTAGCGCATCGGCTTGATCACGCGTTTGCCGCCCTCGCTGACCATGACCGGTGCGTAGGTGCCAGGGAAAATGCGGTTGTCGCGCGGCAGCAGCTGCACCCGGTGCAGGTCTTCCAGCCGGGCCTGCGCACGATCGATGCGGTTGCCGGCCACGCGCAGGTCGTTGCGTGCCTTCTGGGTGGGGCGGGTCGCCAGCGTGGCGTTGGCGATATCGCGTCGCTCGCGCTGGCGGGCCAGCTCCGCTTCCAGATCCTGGCGCTCCTGCGCATGCCATTGCTGGATTTTCGCGACGATGTCGCGGCCCTGCTCGGTGCGCGCACCGGCGAAGCCGTCATCCATGGCCTTGGGAGTTCTGGGGCGCTTCTTGCCGGGATCGTGCGCGTACAGCTCCGCGAATTCTTCCAGCGACAGGATGGCGCCGAACTCGCGCACCAGCCTGGCGTAGTCGGCGCGGATCAGGGCGGAATAGCACATGGGAACTCTGCAGGCGCGGGTCGCAGCAGTTGCGACATGGATGAGGCAGGATAGCCCGACCTACAGGGAGAAAGCGCATGAATGATTCCGTCGCCTGCCAGTTCCGCGACGCCGTGCCCACGGTCGAGGACTATTGCCAGCTGCGTGTGCTGGCGGGCCTCAGTGCCAAGAGCCAGGAGGCGGCGGCACGCGCGCTGCCCAATACCCTGTATGGCGTGTGCGCCTACCAGGGCAACGAGCTGGTGGCGATGGGGCGCATCGTCGGCGATGGGGGCTGCCACCTGCAGGTCTGCGATATCGCCGTGTTGCCGCGCCTGCAGGGGCAGGGCCTGGGCAAGGAAGTGATGCGTCGCCTGGAGGGCTGGATGCAGGCAAACCTGCCGCCGTCGGCATACGTCAGCCTTCTGGCAGATGGTGAAGCGCACCGGCTGTACGCGCAGTTTGGTTTCGCACCTACCGCACCTGCATCGATCGGGATGTATCGCCGGTTCTGAGGTGTGTCCAGGCTGAGGCCATCCATGCTGGATCGGGCCTTTTCAGAAATCACAGGCAAAGAAAAACCCCGGCCGAAGCCGGGGTTTTAAAGAATTGGCGTCCCCACGGGGATTCGAACCCCGGTCGCCACCGTGAAAGGGTGATGTCCTAGGCCTCTAGACGATGGGGACGCACGAAAACTTCAAGTTGTAGATCCTTCGACGGCCTAATGTCGAAGTGGTGGAGCCAAGCGGGATCGAACCGCTGACCTCCTGCATGCCATGCAGGCGCTCTCCCAGCTGAGCTATGGCCCCAATGAAACTCCGGATGATCTGCCGGGAGCAGAGTCCGTTTTGAAACTGGCGTCCCCACGGGGATTCGAACCCCGGTCGCCACCGTGAAAGGGTGATGTCCTAGGCCTCTAGACGATGGGGACGCACGAAAACTTCAAGTTGTAGAACCTTCGACGGCCTAATGTCGAAAGTGGTGGAGCCAAGCGGGATCGAACCGCTGACCTCCTGCATGCCATGCAGGCGCTCTCCCAGCTGAGCTATGGCCCCATGTTACCGAGCCGCCTATCATACCTGCGTGTTCACGTTTGTGGAAGCTTTTTTTGAGCTTTTTTCGTTCCGGTTCAACCGCGGCCACGAGGGCAGGGGAACCGCAACGCCACTACCTGAATGCTGGTAGGCGGTGAACAAAAAAGACCCGGTTATCGGCCGGGTCCTCGTTGTTCGTGATGAGTGGCGTCCCCACGGGGATTCGAACCCCGGTCGCCACCGTGAAAGGGTGATGTCCTAGGCCTCTAGACGATGGGGACGCAATTCTCATCAATGTTCTTTAGCGACCTTTCGACGGCCTAATGCCGAAAGATTGGTGGAGCCAAGCGGGATCGAACCGCTGACCTCCTGCATGCCATGCAGGCGCTCTCCCAGCTGAGCTATGGCCCCACGTCGCTGAGGAGCGAAATAATAGCCTTGCCCCAGGGGGTTGGCAAGCATTTGTTGCACTTTTCTTCACGTGCGTTGCGAAGCCGATGTCAGTCGCCTTTCGCCTGTGCAACGTTGTCGGTCAGTGCCGCCAGGATCGGGCACTGGTCCAGCGTGCCGTGACCGGGGCAGGCGTCGACCAGCTGCGAAAGTGCGGTGTGCATGCGCTGCAGCTCGGCCATCCGTTGCGCGATGTCCTGCAGGCGGGCCTGCGCGGTGTCGCGCACGCTGCCCATGTCCTGCGAGTGCTGATCGCTCAGTACGAGCAGCTCGCCGATCTCTTCCAGGCTGAAGCCCAGCGCCTTGGCGCGGCGGATGAATCGCAGCCGGCGCAGATCCTGCTCGCCGAAGATGCGGTAGCCACCCGCCGAGCGGGCCGCGGTCGGCAGCAGCTGCTGTCGTTCGTAGTAGCGCACCGTATCGATCGGCACGCCCGCCTGGCGGGCCAGTTGTCCAATGTTCATGGCGGATTCCTGCGGATGCTGCCGGCCATTGTGAAGCCTGGAGTCTGGTCGAGAGTCAAGGCTTGGACCGGGTGCGCGCATTCAGCGCACTTTGCAACTTTCTTCATAGCCCCGCCGATGGGCCAGTTCCTACCCTTCGCCTGAACCGGCCGTTCGATGGCCTGCAACGAACCGAGGAGGTGGTCTGTGGAAGGATTCAGGAACGAAGGATTCGTCGAGATCGCGGTGGTTGAATACCCGGGAGGTGATCCGTCTGCCGCCTCCGTACTGGCCGAAATGGCGCACGTTGCCAATCGCCTTGCCCAGCAGCAGCGCCGGCCGTTCAAGCGGGTGCTGGTCACCCGCTGGATCGTGCCGGCCAGCCAGACTGGTGTGCACCGTATTGCGGGTGCGGAAATGCTCGATGCGGCCATCCCGGCTGTGATTGCGGTTCCCGGCCAGATCAGTGCCGGCGCGTGCCTGCGCGCGGATGAGGTCCTGCTGGACTGGCTGCGCGCGCACTATGACGGTGGCAGCCTGCTGGCCGCCGCCAGTGATGGCGTCAGCGTGCTGGCACGGGCCGGATTGCTGGCCGGGCGTACGGTCAGTGGCCCCGATCTCGGGCGCCATCCAGGCCTGCAGGCGCAGGCCGCGAGCTGGGTGCCGAGCGAGCGGGCGCTGGTGGATGACGGCGACCTGCTGACGGTCGGCGGGGGCCAGGCCTGGCGCTTCCTGGGCCTGCGGCTGTTGTACCGGCTGCATGGGCAGGGCGTGGCCAGTGCGGTGGCGCAGCAGCTGGGCATCACCGTGCCCGCCACGATCCAGCAGGATCTGGAACGCTTCAGCGCCAACTTCGCACATGGAGATCGTGATGTATTGAAGGCACAGCGCTGGTTGCACACCACGGCGGCACGCGGCGCCACCCTCGCCGCGATCTGCGAAGTCTCCGGATTGGAGCCGCGCACGCTGCAGCGGCGGTTCCTCAAGGCCACCGGCCTGCGGCCGATCGAGTACTGCCAACGGCTGCGCATCGCCAAGGCGCAGACCCTGTTGCAGCAGGGAGCGGGTATCGATGAGGTGGCCTGGGGCGTCGGCTACGCCGATCAGAGTGCGTTTCGCCGGTTGTTCCTGCGCATCGTTGGCATGACGCCGGCGAACTATCGGCGTCACGTCAGCAGCAAGCGCCGCGAGCGGCCCTTGATGCCGTCGGTGGCGGGCAGTCTGCGCGGGCTGCAATCGCCGTCGGTGATGCAACTGGGGCGCAGCGCGGCCTGATGCGGGCAGCATCGTCGGGCTTGCAACCGGAGCGCGACACTTCGACCATGCAGCCAGTGGACGATTGAACAGGTGGTCTGATGTCGAGCGTTGGGCCGGTGCCGATGCCGGTGGTATTGATTCTCGTGTGCGTAGTGCTGGCGATGGCCGTGGCGCGTCTTTGGCCACGCAGGAAGGACGGCATGCCGCTGCCTTCCGCACCCAGCATGGTTCTGGACATGCTGCTGGTGGGCCTGCTGTGTGGTCGCATCAGCTTCGTGGCCTTGAACTTCGCGCTGTATCGCGAGGCGCCGTGGAGCATTCTGCAGATTGCCGATGGTGGCTACCACCTGGTGGTTGTCCTGGTTGCGGGATTGGCATGGGGACTGTGGAGGTTGCGCCCATGGCGGGCGTTGCGCGCCCCGGTGCTGGGCGCGGCGTTGGCAGGTGTGCTGCTATGGGCGGGCGGCAGTCAGCTGTTGTCCGCCTGGCAGGAGCGGCAGATGCCCTTGCCGGTATTGCAGGTTGCTGATCTGCAAGGGGGAAGGGTTGATCTGCAGCAGTTTCGTGGCAAGCCACTGGTGCTGAACCTGTGGGCCAGCTGGTGTGGTCCCTGCAGGCGTGAG
Organism: Stenotrophomonas sp. YJH_SMC_101-4; assembly: GCF_059370395.1. NCBI lineage: Bacteria > Pseudomonadati > Pseudomonadota > Gammaproteobacteria > Lysobacterales > Lysobacteraceae > Stenotrophomonas > Stenotrophomonas sp. YJH_SMC_101-4. The sequence goes on from NZ_JCAFTP010000001.1 coordinate 480,833, forward strand.
ATGCCGGTCTTGGCAGCGGCACAGCAGGCACATGCGGACGTGCAGTTCGTGTTCCTCAATCAGGGTGAAACCCTTGAGGAGGTCCAGGGTTTCGTTGCGCGCGAACGGCTCCTGCTGGGCAACGTATTGCTGGACGATGACGCTGCGGCATCCACGGTGCTGGGCGTGCAGGCCTATCCCTCGACCCTGTTCTTCGACGCCGAGGGGCGCCTGCGTGAACTGCACCTCGGCGAACTGACGGCAGCTGGTCTTGAACACAAACTGCGCCGGCTGCGGTAGCCTGCGCGGGCATCTCACTACGGAGTTCCCATGTTGTCGACTTCCCTGCGCACCGCCCCGGCGGTGCTGTTGCTGCCGGTCCTGCTGGCATTGGCCGCCTGCAGCCAGGCACAGACACCGCCGGGCAAGACCGCCGCGGCACCGGCAGCGAGCGCCACAGCCGCTGCCAACAAGGGCGATCGCCCTGCGGTGCTGAAGGGCATCGAGAAGCATGGGTTCGAGGTCGTCGCCGAATTCGATGCCCCCGGTGGCCTGCGAGGTTTCGCCGGCGTGGTCGGCGGCCAGCAGCCGGCAGCGGCCTATGTCACTGCTGATGGCAAGCATGTACTGGTCGGCAGCCTGTTCGATACGGAGGGCAACGATGTAGCCGCTGAGGCCGTTGAGAAGCTGGTGGCCTCGCCGATGTCGGCCAAAATGTGGACCAAACTGGAATCCAGCGCCTGGGTACGTGACGGCAAGGCCGATGCGCCGCGCGTGGTCTATACCTTCAGCGATGCCAACTGCCCTTACTGCCACAAGTTCTGGGAAGCGGCACGGCCGTGGGTCGATGCGGGCAAGGTGCAGTTGCGTCACATCATGGTCGGCGTCATCCGCGAGGACAGCCCGGCCAAAGCGGCGGCCATCCTCGCAGCCCGTGACCCGAGTGCAGCGCTGCTGCAGAACGAGCACGATTTTGATCGCGGTGGCATCAAGGCGCTGCCGAACATCAGCCGCGAGATTGCTGGCAAGCTCGATGCCAATCAGGTACTGATGATCGAAATGGGCTTCCAGGGCACGCCGGGCATTCTGTTCCAGGACGCACAGGGCCAGGTACAGCGTCGTGCGGGCCTGCCGCAGGGTGCCGATCTGCAGACGGTGCTTGGCCCGCGCTGAGTGGCGCCAGCCTCATGAAACATTGCACAGGCCCGCATGGCAGCATGCGGGCCTGTCGCATTCTGTGGCCGGCCTTCCGGTTGCAGGCCCGCGCAACGTTGGTTCATCGTCACGTCTGAATCGTGACTGACATCAAGCATCGCGCCTTGATTCCAATCAAGGCCAAAAACGACAGGCGGATTAGCCTGTGACGCATGGAATACAGCGTCACTGCGCGACGGATGCCGCGCTCGCCACGCCCTGATCAGGGTCGGCCGGCACAGCCATTCACGACATTCTCACTCCGTGCTTGTTACCCAGACCGCTGCGGTCGCCACCTCTTTGGCAGCGCGGCCTTGATGGAGTCGACATCGGTGCGGGCAGGGCAGTGTCATCGTCCTGTTGCCTGCAGTGCGCAGGCTGGCCGCCGCCGTCGACGCAGTATCCGCATTTCCAGCAACTGCAACGTGGGGCCGGAGCCGCGCATGCGTGCGTTCGGCCTGCGAGATGAACATGGACGTCCAGGGAGGATGCAATGCGCGTGGCGGTACTGAGTCTGGCCTGCTTGACCGTATTGGCGATCACGCCGGCATATGCACAGGCTGATGACAAGGAGGACGCGCAGGCGCTGCGCCGTGAGATCGCGGCCATGCGTCAGGTACTGGAGGGCATGCAGCAGCGGCTGGATCGGCTTGAGCAGCGCAATGGCGCGGTTGCGCCTGCCGTCGCGCAGATCCCTGCGCCTGCGACCGCACCTGCAGGCGCTACCCATCTGCTGCATCCCACCCAGGTGCCGGGCGTGGCACAACCGGTGCTGCCGCAGCGTGAATCGGTGGCCGATCCTTCCACCGCGGCATCGCGACCGGACAGTGCGGCCGGCCCAACCGACCCGGATCTGAAGGGGTTCTTCGCCATTCCCGGCACCGATACGGTGATCCGCATCGGCGGCTACGCCAAGCTCGATGCCATCGCCGATTCGCGCGCAGCCGGCGACGAAGATCAGTTCATTCCTTCGTCGATGCCAGTGGGCGGCCGTCATCGTGACGTGTCCAATTTCAACATCCATGCCAAGCAGACCCGCTTCAGTTTCGAGGCGCGGCGCCCGACCTCGCACGGGAACCTGCGCTTCTACCTGGAGAACGACTTCTTCGGCAGCAGTGATGGTTACGAATTCCGCCTGCGCCACGCCTATGGCCAGCTCGGCAATACCTACGCGGGCTACGGCTATTCCAGCTTCATGGATCCGGACAGCCTGCCTGACACGCTGGATTTCGCCGGTCCGGGTGGTGCGGGCTATCTGCTGGTGGCCGGCATCCACCACAGCTTTGCGATGGGCAAGGGCAACACCCTGACTGTTGCCGCCGAAGATCCGAAGACTGAACTTGCCGGTGCCAGCGATGAGCGCGCGGCGGTGAACCGGCTGCCGGATGTGACGGTGACGGCGCGCATGGAGCGCGACTGGGGCCACCTGCAACTGGGCGCGGTGGCACGCAGCCTGGCCTATGACGGTGACGATGAGCGCGACCGGCGCATGGCCGGTGGTCTGCAGCTGAGCGGATCGGCGTCGGTGGGCGAGCGCGACCTGCTGCTGTTCGGTGCCCTCGGTGGGCGCGGCCTGAGCCGTTACACCGCTGACCTGACCGGCTCCGGGCTGGACGCGGTGGTCGGTGCCGATGGCCGCCTTGATGCGCTGGACCTGCACGGTGGTTTCGTTGGCTACACCCATTACTGGTCCGAGCTGTGGCGTTCGAACCTGATCGTCGGCCAGCTGACCCTGGAGCGGAATGCTGCACTGGGGGCCGACGCATTCCGTCAGAGCCGCTACGGCGTGTTCAACCTGATCTGGAGCCCGGCACCGTCGTGGACGATGGGCATGGAGCTGCTGTACGGGCGCCTGGAACAGCAGGGCGGCGCGCGCGGCGACACGGTCCGGGTGCAGGGCAGCCTGCAATACAACTTCATCAAGTAAGCGCCAGCGGCGTTACGCCAGCGCAACCGTCCCCACGCCCGGCCGCACCGGGCTCATGCCAGTACAGGAGATTGTCATGGCAGAAGCAAAGAAAATCGGGGTGGTCGGAGCCACCTTCCTCGTCGCCGGCAACATGATGGGCTCAGGCGTGTTCCTGCTGCCCTCCAGCCTGGCCAAGATCGGTACCGCCTCGATCTGGGGCTGGCTGATCACCACCGCCGGTGCGCTGCTGCTGGCGTTCGTGTTCGCCAAGCTGGGCAAGCTGGCGCCCAAAGCGGGCGGTCCATACGCCTATGCGCGCGACTGGTTCGGGCCCTACATGGGCTTCCAGACCAACACCATCTACTGGTTCGCCAACTGGATCGGCAACGTCGCCATCCCGATTGCGGCGGTCGGCTACTTCAGCTACTTCTTCCCGATCCTGTCCGAGCCACTGGTGCGCTGCATCGCGGTGCTGGCGCTGGTGTGGGCGCTGAGCTTCGCCAACATGATCGGCCCGGCCTTCGTCAGCCGTGTGCAGACGGTCACCACCAGCTTCGCACTGGTGCCGATCCTGGGCATCGCCATCTTCGGCTGGTTCTTCTTCGATGCCGACATCTTCAAGGGCGCCTACAACGTGTCCGGTGAATCCAACTTCGGCGCGATCTCCAGCGCTGCGGCATTGACCCTGTGGGCCTTCATCGGCGTCGAATCCGCTTCGGTCACCGCCGGCGTGGTGGAAAACCCGGAAAAGAACGTGGCCCGTGCCACCCTGGCCGGTGTGTTCCTGGCTGCCATCGCCTACATCGCCAGTTCCTCGGTGATCATGGGCATGGTGCCCAACGGCGAGCTGCAGACCTCCGATGCGCCGTTCGCGCTGGCTGCGGCCAAGGCCGTCGGTGGCTGGGGCGGTGCGCTGGTCAGCCTGTGCGCCTTCATCGGCGCGGCGGGTTCGCTGGGTGGCTGGATCCTGCTGACCGCACAGAGTGCCAAGGCGGCCTCCGACGACGGGCTGTTCCCGAGCATCTTCAGCAAGACCAACAAGGATGACGTGCCGGTCAAGGGCGTGCTGATCGTAGCGGTGCTGATGACCCTGGCGGTGCTGGTCACCTCCACCTCGGAAACCGCGTCGGCACAGTTCGACGTCATCACGTCGGCCGCCGTGGTACTGACCCTGCTGCCCTACATCTACTCGTGCGTGGCCTGCTACTTCGTGGTCGAGCGTTCGCACACCCTGGTCCATACCGGTGCGTTCTGGACCCTGACCAGCCTGACCGTTGTGTACTGCCTGTGGGCGATCTACGGCTCGTCGGGAACCATCGTGCAGTACGCCTTCCTGTTCGTGCTGTTCATCACCGTGTTCTATCCCTTCTTCAGCGAGGAGCGCCGCCAGCAGCGGCAGCGCGCCCGCGAGGCATCGGCCATCAGCGCCGGCGCCCAGCGTTCCTGAGTTCGACAAGGAGAATCAACGTGTACTTCAAGTCCCTGGACTATCCGGTCATTGTCATCGACAACGACTACGAGTCGCCGCGCATCGGCGGCATCCTGATCCGCGCCCTGGTGGAAGAACTGCGCATCAACGACCAGCGCGTGCTGTGCGGCCTGAACCTGGATGATGCCCGTGCTGGCGCCCGCACCTACGTAGCGGCCTCGGCAGTGCTGATTTCGATCGATGGCAGCGAAGAGGTGGACGGCGAGTTCCAGCGCCTGACTGCCTTCCTGCGTGAGCAGAGTGCGCGCCGCGCCAACCTGCCGGTGTTCCTGTACGGCGAGCGCCGCACCATCGAGAAGGTGCCGAGCAAGCTGCTCAAGTACATCCACGGCTTCATCTTCCTGTTCGAAGACACCAAGAGCTTCATCTCGCGGCAGGTGATGCGCGCAGCCGAAGACTACATGAAGAACCTGCTGCCGCCGTTCTTCAAGGCGCTGATCCATCACGCGGCCGAGTCGAACTATTCCTGGCATACACCGGGTCATGCGGGTGGCGTGGCATTCACCAAGTCGCCGGTCGGCCGTGCATTCCACCAGTTCTACGGCGAGAACACCCTGCGCAGCGATCTGTCGATCTCGGTGCCGGAGCTGGGCTCGCTGCTCGACCACACTGGCCCGATCAAGGATGCCGAGGAAGAAGCGGCACGCAACTTCGGCGCCGACCATACCTTCTTCGTCACCAATGGCACCTCCACCGCCAACAAGATCGTCTGGCACGGCACGGTGGCGCGCGGTGACGTGGTGTTCGTCGATCGCAATTGCCACAAGTCGCTGCTGCACGCGCTGATCATGACCGGTGCAGTGCCGGTGTACTTCACCCCAAGCCGCAACGCGCACGGCATCATCGGCCCGATCAGCCTGGACCAGTTCACGCCGGAGTCGCTGCAGCAGCGCATTGCTGCCAACCCGCTGGCCAGCCAGGCCTACCAGGCCGGCTCCAAGCCACGCATCGCAGTGGTCACCAACTCGACCTATGACGGCCTGTGCTACAACGCCGAGAAGATCGCTGATGAGATCGGCAGCGCGGTCGATTTCCTGCACTTCGATGAAGCCTGGTACGCCTACGCCGCGTTCCATCCGTTCTACGAGAACCACTACGGCATGGCCAAAGGCAAGCCGCGTGAGCAGGATGCGATCATCTTCACCACGCATTCAACCCACAAGCTGCTGGCGGCGTTCTCGCAGGCCTCGATGATCCACGTGCGCAACTCGGCGCAACGCAACCTGGACGCCGAGCGCTTCAACGAGTCGTTCATGATGCACACCTCGACCAGCCCACACTACGGGGTGATCGCGGCCTGCGACGTGGCCTCGAAGATGATGGAAGGCGAGGCTGGCCGTTCGCTGGTGCAGGAGATGCACGACGAGGCGATCGCGTTCCGCCGCGCGATGCTGCACGTCCGTGACGATCTGGGCCGCGACGACTGGTGGTTCAGTGTGTGGCAGCCGACCCAGGTCGAGCGCAGCCTGGACAAGGGTGATACGCCGGCGCCGCTGGTGGCCAAACGCGAGGAATGGTACCTGCAACCGGATGCCCATTGGCATGGCTTCGAGAACCTGGTCGATGACTACGTGCTGATCGACCCGATCAAGGTGACCCTGCTGACCCCGGGCCTGGCGATGGACGGCAGCATGGGCAAGCTGGGCATTCCGGCGGCGGTGCTCAGCAAGTTCCTGTGGGGTCGCGGCATTACCGTGGAGAAGACCAACCTGTACTCGGTGCTGTTCCTGTTCTCGATGGGCATCACCAAGGGCAAGTGGAGCACGCTGGTCACCGAGCTGATGGCATTCAAGGAGCTGTATGACCGCAACGCGCCGCTGAGCCAGGCACTGCCGACGCTGGCGGCCGACTATCCCAATGCCTACGCCGGCTGGGGCCTGCGTGACCTGTGCGATGCACTGCATGCGTTCAACCAGGAATTTGCGGTGGCCAAGGTGATGCGCGAGATGTACGTGGATCTGCCGACCCCGGTGATGACCCCGGCCGATGCCTACAACCACCTGGTCAAGGGCGAGATCGAGCGGGTCGACATCGAGCAGCTCAGTGGCCGTGTCGCCGCGACCATGCTGGTGCCGTACCCGCCGGGCATTCCGACCATCATGCCGGGCGAGCGCTTTGGCGACAGTGACGAGCCGATCATCCAGTCGCTGCGCATCGCCCGCGAACAGAACGCTCGTTTCCCGGGCTTCGAGTCGGACGTGCACGGGCTGATCATCGAGCAGGAGGGTGATGCGGTTTCGTACAAGGTGGAGGTGCTGAAGGCCTGACCGGCAACGGTCGGCCGTTCGGCGGACGATGGATACCGCGCGCGAGCAACGCATCCTGAAGTTCTCCATCGGGGTCACCCTGGCGGTGAGCACGGTCGGCTTCGGCGGTGGCCTGCTGGTGGGATCGCAGGCCATCCTGTTCGATGGCGTGTACAGCCTGGTCGACGTCGCGCTGACCCTGGTGTCGTTATCGGTGCTGCGGCTGGTGGCGCGGGAGCAGAGCCCGCGCTTCCAGTACGGCTACTGGCACCTGGAGCCAATGGTCGAGGCACTCGGTGGGGTGATCCTGTCGCTGGCCTGCGTGTATGCGCTGGCCAACGCGGTGATTGGCTTGACCACGGGCGGGCATGAAGTGAAATTCGGGCCCGCGCTGTGGTGGGCGGCACTGCTGAGTGCCAGCAACCTGGCGATGGCGCTGTTTGTCGCCCAACGAGCGCGGCATCTGCGCTCGGCGCTGTTGTGGCTGGACGTGCGTGGCTGGCTGCTGGGTGGGTTGATGAGCCTGGCGGTGGTACTGGCCTTCGTACTGGCCCTGGCCCTGCAGGGGGGCGAATGGCACCACTGGGTGCCGTACCTGGATTCGATCGTGCTGGCGTTGATCAGCCTGGCGGTGCTGCCGGTGCCGGCGCGCAGCGCGTGGAAGGCCATGCGTGAAGTACTGCAGGTGGCGCCGGATGATCTGGACCGGCGCGTGCAGCAGGTGATGCAGGCATTCGTGGCCGAGCGCGGTTATGCCGGTTTTACCAGTCACGTGGCGAAGATGGGGCGGATGCGCTTCATCGAGATCCATGTGCTGGCCGACCCGGGTACGCCGCTGGGGTCGGTGGGCGAGGTTGATGCGATGCGCGATGAGATCGCGGTGCGGCTGGATGCGCGCGGCAGCACGTTCTGGCTGACCATCGATTTCACGGCAGACCCGGCGTGGACGTGAGCGGGAAACGGTAGAGCCGAGCCCATGCTCGGACGCCATTCGCGCAGCGCAGCGGAGCACGGGCTCGGTTCTACACGTCGGCGTGATCGTTGCGCGTGGCAGACCGGTCTGTTGCACCGGATCCGTTTGACCTCAACCTGGGTTGAGGTCACAGACTGCCTGCAACCCCCACGAGGCGCGCGGCATGAACCTGCTGACCACACCGGACCTCAGCCATGGCCTGCTGGAGCTGTTCAATCCTCCCGGCCTCTACGACCCTTCCGCGAACGGCTACTCCCACGTGGCGGTGGTGCGCCTGCCAGCACGGGTGATCCATGTCGCCGGGCAGGGCGGTGAAGATGCCCAGGGCCGTCTCTCGCCCAGTTTCGAAGACCAGGTCGGGCAGGCGCTGGACAACCTGCAGACCGCGCTGCGCTCGGTGCAGGCAAGCCTGGCTGATGTGGCGCGGTTGCGCATCCTGGTGGTGGGCCACGACGAAGACCGGCTGGGCATCATCGCCCATCAGGTGCGGCGGCGCTGGCCGAACCGCGCCGCGCCCACCTGCACGCTGATCCCGGTGCCGCGGCTGGCGCTGGACGGCATGCTGTTCGAGATCGAGGCGGAGGCTTATGCCGCCTAGCGCAGGTAGTACTCCACCGGCACCACCAGCTCCTGCGGTGCCTTCAGTTCATCGGGAATGGGCGGCAGCGGCTGCGCGCGACGGAAGGTCTGCAGCGCGGCGTCATCGAGCATCGGCTGGCCACTGGACTGCTCCAGCCGCAGCGCCAGCAGGCGACCTTCGCGGTCGATGCTGGCCCTGACCCACGCAGTGCCCTGCTGCCGGCGCGAGCGCGCGGCGGCAGGGTAATAGCGGTAACGCTCCAGCCGCGCCAACAGGCGGGCTTCCCACTGGTCGCTGGCGGCGCCGGCCTGGAAGTCCGCCGGTGGCGCGTCTGGAGCGGGCGGCGCGGCCGTGATCGATGCCGGTGCGGGACTTGCATCGGTCGCGGCCGCAGGCGGGGCGACTGGCAGTGGCTGCCGGCCCGTCCCACCCGTTTCGCTGGCGGCCAGCTCTCCCTCGCGCGCGGCGGTGGGCTTCGGTGGCGGCGGCGACTTCGTGGGCTGCGAGGCGCGGGCCTGCTGCGCCTGGCTGGGGGTCTCGGCCTGGCGTTCCTCCACCGGTTGCGGCGGCGTGGCCGGTGCCAGCAGGTGCAGGCTGATGCGCACGTCCTGCTCCGGCGGCGGCAGCATCGGCGGCATCGCGACCCAGTGCACCAACAGCAGCAGTGGCAGCAGATGCAGGACGACGGTGATCGCGATCGCCTGCCAGTGTTGGCCACGCTCACTCATCGTCCAGCACCCACAGCAGATCGGCATCTGCCGCATCGACGGTTTCACCCGGCGAAGCCAATGCGATCACCAGCGCAGGCGTATCCGGTGACAGGTAGCCCGGTACACCGGTACCGCGCAGTACATGCCAGCGACCTGCTACCAGCAGCGCCGGCGCGGGCGCATCGAGCAGCACCCGCGCCATGCGCGTGTCGCGGGCCTGTTGCACGGCCAGCATTCCTTCCAGCATCGGTGCCGCGTCTGCGTGCTGGGCCAGCACCACCGCCGACAGGCGCTGGCGGGCAGCGGCCACCGGGAACCGCACGCCCTCGGTCGAGGCCAGCAGCGCGTTGACCTCGGCACGCGACAGGTTGCCGCCGAACAACGGCGTGCCTGCATCGGCAGCCTCCCGTACCAGCCCGCCATACGCGGCCCACGGCCAGCGCGTATCCCAGTCGAGCAGTTCCTGCAGGCGTGCACCTTCGGCCTGGTGGCCCTTGGTCAGCCAGCGCTGCACCCGCTGCAGGCGTGGCTGGCGCTCGCTGGCGATCATTTCCAGCACCAGTGAACCCTGCGGACGCTGCCGCTGCAGGGCCTGCAGCAGCCAGCGCTGGGCGGCGTGGTCTCCGGCGAGATCATGGCGTTCACCCAGCAACAGCCGCTGGGCGTGCGCCGCGCGTGTCACGAATGCGGCTTCGTCCAGGTGCTGGCCAGTGGCCAGGTCGATCACTGTGCCGGGCACCGGCTGCGCGCCAGCCACCGCGGCCAGCGCGAGCAGGCATACGGGCAGCCAGTGACGGCTAGAACGCCACATTGACGCCCATCGAGACGGTACGGCCGCGGCCGTTGCCGCGGTCCAGGATCGGGCTGAAGATGCTGTCGATCGAGGCATTGTTGTCATAGGCCTTGTTCTGCAGGTTTTCGATGTTCAGCCACAGCGTGGTGTTGGCCTGGGGCTTGAAGCTCGCGTAGAAGTCCAGCAGCACGCCGGTGCCGCCGGTCTTGCGGGTCTGGAAGAAGTCGTAGCCCTCCTCGGTGGGCCCGGAGTACGCGGCGCGCAGGCCGGCCTGCACGCGCTGCTGCCACCAGCGGCCGCCTACGTCCAGGGTCCAATAGCGGTCCGGCAGGGCGGTGATGTCTTCCAGGTTGACGAACTCGATGGCCGGTGCGCTGGTGCGCGAGCGGGTCCAGCTGAGCGTGGCGTGGTAGTGCTCGCTGGCGTAATGCGCCTCCAGCTCGATGCCGCGCATGCGCACGACGCCGGGATGGTTCATCCAGCGGGTCGTGGCGGTGAAGTCGTCTGCATCCAGCACATCGGTCCAGGCATTGAGCTGCGGATCGCTGTCGATCGGCACCACCAGCGGTTCCACTTCCGGCGGATGCACGATCAGCAGGTACTGCGGCTTGATGTAGTCGCGGATGCGGTTGTCGAAGCGGGTGATGCGCAGCTGTGCCAGGTCACCGTCGACCAGCAGCGAGTCGATGCTGAGGTTGGCGCCGAACTGCAGGTTGCGCGAGCGCTCGCGGCGCAGGAACGGATTGGCGCCGATGCCGTCGGCGACGCTGGCGTCCTCCAGCGGGATCTTCTCGAAGAACATCTCCTGCACGCGCGGCGGCCGTGATGTGCGCGAGACCTCGGCAAACAGCTGCAGCCAGTCAGTGGCCTGCAGTGAAACCGCCAGGCTCGGGCTGAGTGCGCGCTCGCTGCGCCGCACGTCGATGTCGCCGCCATTGATCTCCGCGCACTGGCCGGGTACATCCGAGCACACCGGGATGTGGCCACGGATGCCGAAGCGGTCCTGGCGCAGGCCGGCAGTCAGCGCGTAGATGTCGTACTGCAGTTCCAGCGTGCTGAACACGCTGTCCAGCTGGCTGCGACCCTGCGGGTTGGCACCGCGCAGGATGGGCGTATCGGCCACATAGATGTCCGACTGGTGCTTGATGCCGGTGTTCCAGCGCGCCTGCACGGCGCCGATGTCGAAGCGACTGGTGTTGTCGACGGTCCAGCTGCTCAGGCTGCTGTGGGTGCGGCGGCCGATGTAGCTTGAATCTTCCACCGGCGGATAGAACAGCCGGGTCTTGTTGCTCGCGAAGGTCGCGCGCAGGTCGATCCATGGCGAATAGGGCGTGTACTGGTAGCTGGCGCGCTGGTTGCGCGCGGAAATCTGCCACGGGTAGTTGTGGTAGAAGTCGTTTTCGTAACGCATGTGGCTCAGGTCGAGCCGATGCTGGTCGCTGGGCTGCAGGCGTGCTTTCAGCAGCCAGCTGCTGGGCTGCTGGCTGCCGGGGTCGGCGTTGTTCTTCTGCCCACGCGCGGTCGCGTATTCGCTGCTGCGGCTGCTGCTGGCGGCGGCCAGCAGGCCGAACTGACGGTCGCCACCTTCTTCGCTGTGGCGCAATGCACCGGCGAAGGTGCGGCCGCTGCCATAGCCGTTGTTGCCATGGCGATAGCCGGCGCGCAGGCCCCAGTCACGGCCCTCACCCAGTAGATCGTCGATATCCAGGGTGCGGAAGTTGGCACTGCCGGCCAGCGTACCAGCGCCGTCACCGCCAGCGACCGCACCGCGCTGCACGTCCACACCGGCCAGCAGGAAAGGATCGACATAGGCGAACGGACCGCCCGAACCATGCCCGGCATTGTTGCGGAAGGTCTGGGTGACACCGTCGATCATGGTGTTGACCCGGCCGGCACCGGTCATGCCGCGGATGTTGACCTGCAGGCCCGGCTGGCTGCGCGAATGGAAGCTGTGGGTGCCGGGCATCGAGCGCAGCAGGCTGTTGCCTTCCTGGCGTTCGGCCATCGCCACGCGCTCGCTGCCGACCGAGGGCGCAAAGCCATCGCGGGTGGCCGGTACATACTGGCTGGCGCCGCCCCCCGGTGCCTGGCCGTGCGCGGTAGTGCCCTGCACCCGCAGCGGGCCGGTGCGACGGCTGCCATCGGCGCGTTCAGCCGGCGCCGGTTCCAGGGCGGCGCGGCGCGCATCGACGAAGCGCGGTCGCAGGCCGCTGCCTGCCAGCAGGCGCGACAGGGCCTGCGCATCGTCGAAGTCACCGCGCAGAGCAGGGGCCGAATGCCCGGCAGGCAGCGCCGCGCCGATCACCAGGTCGACACCGGTCAGCCGGCTGTAGGCGTCCAGCGCGGCCGCCAGCGGCTGGGCGGGCAGATCGTAGGTGCGTGTGGCGGTCTGTGCGTGGGCACTGCCGGGCAGCAGCGGAAGGGCGCTGGTGCAGGCCAGCGACAGGGCAAGGACAAGGGGGCGGGGGCACAGCATCGGGGGCTCCAGGGGCTGACGCAGAACGTCGTCATCCTGGGTAGACGCAGTCGCAGGCCGGATGTCAGGGTCCATCACGCTGCTCCCTGCGTGGCGGCAGCCACACCTGTATGCCCGCGCCGAGGCGCAGCACGCGCACCAGCAGTTGCGTGGCCAGCTGGTCGCGATTGCTGGCTGCACCGTCGGCACTGCCGAGCAGGGTGACCGGCTGCTGGCGCAGCTGCTCGCCGACGACCCACGTATGCCCGCCATGCCAGCGGTCCAGGCCCTGCGTGACGTCGGCCAGCGGGGCCGAGACCCAGTGCAGGCGCCGCTCGCGCCAGGCCAATGTTCCGGGGGCAGCCGTTGTTGCATGGGCTGTTGCCTGCCCATCGAAGCGCAGCTGCTCGCCGTCGTCGGCCAGCATGCTGACGTTGCCGCTGTCCACGCGCACGCGATGCTCGGTAACGGTGACCACACTGCTGTTGCCCTGCACGGCAAGATCGAATGCGGTCCCCAGTGCAGTGACGGTGCCCTGTGGGGTATGCACCTGGAATGGCCGGTCGGCATCTGCGGTGACCTGGAACCAGGCCTGGCCGCGCTGCAGCTGGAGCTGGCGGCGCTGCCCATCGATGCGCACCTTCACTTCGCTGCCAGGTGACAGCAGGACATGCGAACCATCCGGAAGAGTTTCCTCGCGGATCTCGCCAGCGGCCGTACGCAGTACCTGTGCCACGGGTGGCGAGGCATGGCGGCTGTAGAGACCCAGTGCGCACAGCAACAGAACCGCAATGCCGGCTTCGCGCAGGCGACGGCGTTGCCTGCGCTGCTGTTGCCGCTGCAGGCTGGGCGTCGCCGCACCGGCCTGCCACAACTCCTGCAGGTGCAGGTACTGCGCCGCATGGCGTGGATCGGCCCGGCACCATTGCTCGAACGCGTTCTCATCGCGGTCGCCGTCGTGCGCATCCAGCCACCAGCGTGCAGCTTCGCGTGCAATGGTCTCCTGGCTCATGCGCCCGGCACCTGCTGCAACGCGACCAGGGCGCGCAGCAGATGGCCGTGCACGGTCTGCCGGCTGATCCCCAGCTGGCGCCCGATCTCGGCCAGCGCCAACTGTTCCACACGGGCCAGCAGGAACACCTGGCGCGAGCGTGGCGGCAGCGCGGCGATGATCGCGTCGAGGTGGCGCAGTTGTTCGGCGTCGAGCATTCGCTGCTCGGGCAGCGGCGCAGGATCGGCGATGGCATTCAACTGCGTGTCATCCAGCACCTCTTCGCGACGGCGCTGGCGTTGCCGGTAGTGATCGGCGATCAGGTTGTGGGCGACGCGGTACAGATAGGCGCGGCCATTGCCCAGCAGGCCACTGGTGGCGACTTTGACGACACGCAGCCAGGTTTCCTGGACGACGTCATCAGCGTCGCTGCGTTGCGGGAGTTTGCGGCGGACATGGGCGTGCAGCGGCCGGTAATGGGCCGCGCACAGCTGCGCGACATCCGTCGGTTCGACAGGCGTGGACACGGGGCGGGCGACAACTGGGAAAGGGAACAGCCCGCGGCGGCAAGGGCAGCGGCTGCACCTTACAGCAAAAGAGAATCATTTGCATCTATGGCATGAGGCGCAGTACGCATGGGCCGCCGCAGCGTCAGCGCGGGCGGTAGTCGCAGTGGATCTGCAGGGCTTCGGTGGGGTTGCGATGCAGCTCGAAGCCGCAATGCTGCAGGCTGCGCTTCACCTGCGCGACCGCTTCGGCATGATGGGCGACGCGACGATCCTGCCAGCGCGGTGGGGTGAACACGCCCAGAGGCAGCAGCCGCAGCCGCTTGCCGTGCAGTACCAGTGAGACATCGATATGACGGCCATCGATGTCGTGGCCGTTGGCACCGAAGATGGCATCGATCTCATCGCGGCGCTGCGGGTAGCAGGTGCGGAACACCGCAATGCCGAGCCGTCGCACCACGCGGCGGAAGCCACCGAGACGGCTGTGGCTGGGTTCGAAGCCACGAGTGAGCAGCAGGCGCAGCCCGGCAGGCAGCATTGCCTGCGCGTCGAGCAGGCGTTGCAGTATCTCTTCTTCCAGTTGGATGCGGGTGGAGGGCCAGCGCGGGGCGATGAGCAGTCCGTGGTGGTTGCCGCGTTGCAGGGTCAGCATCCGTGAAGCTTCGCACGCGGGCGAACAGCCAGGGTAGTGCCGGCCGCTGGCCGGCAAACCTGTTCTCCCGTCGGATGCCGACCAGCGGCCGGCACTACCATCGTCGGGTCAGATGTCGCGGTACTGGATCTGCGAAGCCAGCACGCGCAGGCCATCGGCATTGCTGGACAGGATGCGCTCTTCGCCGACCCCTTTCTGCCGTTTCAGCTGGAAGCCCTGATCGGCAGGCAGCTGTGCGGCGATGGCGTCCATGCGTTGCAGGGCATCGGGGCCGCTGCAGTCGAAGTGACCCCAGTGGGCGCCATCGCGGTGGATCTGCAATCGGTAGTTCATCGCGGTATCTCCGGCAGGTCCTGCAGCCAGTGGTCGAACATCGCAGTGGCGGCTGCGGCCAGTGGTGCGCCATAGCGACGCGCCTGCGCGCGCAGGTCGTTGGGATCGATGCCGGCCTGGGCCAGCTCCAGCGTGTGGCCGATCAGCCAACGCTCGAACTGGCAGGCGTCCAGTTCCGGATGGCATTGCAGGGCCAGTGCGTGGCTGCCGATGGCGAATGCCTGGTGACGGCAGGCCGGCGTGCTGGCCAGGCGGCGTGCACCGGCCGGAAGTTCGAACGCCTCACCATGCCAATGCAGTACCGGAATGCCCTGCAGGGACTGCAGCGGTGAACGCTGGCCTTCATCGGTCAGCAGCAGTGGCGCAAAGCCGATTTCCTTGCCACCACTGGGAGCGACACTGGCACCGAGTGCCCGCGCCATCAGCTGTGCACCCAGGCAGATGCCGAGGGTCGGCCGCTGCTGCTGCAGCCGGCGCTGCAGCAGGGCAATGCTGTCGTTGACGAAGGGATACGTCTCTGTGTCATTGGCACTGATGGGGCCGCCCAGCACGACCAGCAGGTCGGCGGTTTCGGCGCCATCGAGCGCATCGACGCCGGCCTGCAGCACGTGCAGCTGCCAGCCCTGCGCCAGCAGCAACGGTTTCAGGGTGCCGAGGTCTTCAAAGGCAACGTGTTGCAGGACAACCGCGTGCTTCATGCCGGTGCTCCGCTGTTCGGCCAGTAGAAACTGTCCGGGGTGGCACGGGCACCGAAGATGGCCTGGCCGACGCGGACCACGGTGGCACCTTCCTCGATGGCCACTTCGAAATCACCGGACATGCCCATCGACAGCTGCGACAGGTCCAGGCCGGGTGGGGCGGTGCGTTGCAGCTGGTCGCGCAGTTCGCGCAGGCGCACGAAGCAGGCGCGCACGCGCTCGACATCGGGGGTGAAGATGGCCAGGGTCATCAGGCCGCGCACGTGCAGGCGATCGAAGGCCGGAAGCTGCTGCACGAAGGCCTCGACCGCGTCGGGTTCCAGGCCGTACTTGCTCGGTTCGGCCGAGGTGTTGACCTGCACGAACACATCCAGCGTGCGGTCTTCCAGTTGCAGGCGCTGCTGCAGGGCCTCGGCTACGCGCAGGCTGTCCAGCGCCTGGAACTCGCTGGCAAAGCGCGCCACGTAGCGCGCCTTGTTGGTCTGCAGATGGCCGATCACCGACCAGTGCACGCCCAGGTCGGCCATCGTTTCAGCCTTGCGTTGTGCCTCCTGCACCTTGTTCTCGCCCAGTTCGTGGCAGCCTGCGGCTACCGCCATGCGGATGCGGGCGTCATCGACGGTCTTGCTGACCGGCAGCAGGCGCACGCTGGCCGGGTCCCGGCCGACGCGGGCGCAGGCATCGGCGATGCGTTGGCGCACCGTGACCAGGTTGGCGGCGATCTGTTCAACGGACTGGGCGACGGGCCAGTCGGCAGCGGCAAGGGGCATGCGGGCACCTCCAATGCAGGGTGGCCAGGGTGGGATACACTGGCACAGGACAAGAGATATTTTGGCATAGGACAAAATGAAAATCACCGGGCATAGCGCCGAGTCGATCTTCGACAGCATCCGCGACGGCATCGGCAAGGGCCGCCTTCCGGCCGGCAGCGTGCTGCCGCCGGTGCGTGAACTGGCCGAGCAGCTGGGAGTGAACCGCAACACCGTGGCTGCTGCCTACAAGCGCCTGGATGCGGCGGGCCTGGCCAGCACGGCGGGCCGCCGCGGCACGGTGGTGCGTGGCCTGCCGCCGCCGCTGGCGCGTGAAGGCAGTACGCCCGGGCTGGCCCTGCAGGACCTGGCCGGTGGCAACCCGGATCCACGCCTGCTGCCGAACCTGCGCCTGGCCCCGGCCGCACCACGGCTGTATGGCGTGGGCACGGTCGACCCGAGGTTGGAGGCGCTGGCACGCGCCTCGCTGGATGCGGACTGCCCGGAGGGCTATGCGCTGGAACTGACCCATGGCGCGGTCGATGGCATCGAACGCCTGCTGTCGGCGTGGCTGCTGCCGGGGGATCGCATCGCGGTGGAGGATCCGTGCTTCCTCGGCAGCCTCAACGTGCTCAACGCTGTGGGCCACGCGCCGTTGCCGGTGGCGGTGGACGCGCATGGCATGCAGGTCGATTCGCTGCGGCAGGCACTGGAGGCCGGTGCACGCGCGGTGTTGCTGACCCCGCGGGCACACAACCCGACCGGGGCCAGCCTGGATGCGAAGCGGGCGCGGGCGTTGCGGCAGTTGTTGGCGGCCTACCCGCAGGTGGCGGTGTTGATCGACGATCACTACGCGCTGCTCTCGCAGCAGGCCTATCACTCGGTGCTGCCGCTGGATGGCCGGCGCTGGGCGCTGCTGCGTTCGTTGTCCAAACCGCTCGGCCCGGACCTGCGGCTGGCCTGGCTGGCCTGCGATGAAGAGACCGCGATGCGGCTGCGGCTGCGATTGGCGTCCGGCACCGGCTGGGTCAGTCACCTGCTGCAGGATGCGGCGACCTCGGTGCTGTCGTCGGCAACGCAGCGGGCGAAGATCGCTTCGGCAGGTGAGCGTTACCAGCAGCGCCTGCGCTCGCTGCAGGAGTTGCTGCATGCGCGTGGCCTGCCGACACCGTTGCCGATGGAAGGATTGAACCTGTGGCTGCCGTTGCAGGCCGACAGCCATCCGCAGGTGCTGGCCCTGGCTTCGCGTGGATGGCATGTGCGCGCGGGCGAAGTGTTCTCGGTGGCAGCGCCGGGGCATGGCCTGCGCATCACCTGCGCTGCGCTGGGGGCAGCGCAGCTGCGGCAGCTGGCGGATGACCTGGCGGCGGTGTTCGCTCTGTAGCGTCGAGCCATGCTCGACGTTGCTTCGCCTTTGTAGAGCCGAGCCATGCTCGGCTGCTGTTGATAGAAGCAGTCGAACATGGCTCGACGCTACACAAGCAGATCAGGGCGCGGCGTTGGCGCCGGGACGCACGTAGTAGGACTGGCCGCTGTCATCGACGAACATCAGCTCCGGCTTGCCCTGCCAGGAGGTGAGCATGGCGCCGGTGTTGTTCTGGTGCTTGACCATCAGGCTGGCGCCGCGGTCCGGGTTGGCGACGACCTTGAATACTTCAGTGGTGCCGGTGGCATCGTCCAGGGTCAGCAGGGCTTCGCCGCCGCGGTCGCTGGTACCGTAGCCGCCGCGTTCGGAACCATCGGGACCGAGCAGGATCAGGCCTGACAGGGCGGTGGCACGCGGCCCCTGGGTGCGGCCCTGGCTGAGCGGATCGGGAACCGGTGCGCCGAGGATCACCCGCGGCTGGCCGCTTGCATCGTGGATGACCAGCCCGCGCGCCTCGATGATGCGCTGTGGTGATTGGCTGCGATGCAGGCTCCAGGCGGTCCAGCCGGAAACCAGCAGGGCGAGGGTCGAGACCACCAGGGTGGTCAGCAGCAGCGCACGGGGCATCGGGTCGTCCTTCCTTGGATGTGCCGACGATAGCGGATGCGGACCGGCAATGGCCAGTTCGTTGTGTGACGTTGTGTATCGTCAGTGGAAATCGCGGCTGTGGCTGCGCAGTCCCTGCAGCAGTTCATCCAGGCAGTGCATGCGCTGCACGATGACGTGCTGCACGCCATCGACGCGTTCCAGGCGGCCATCGATCTGCATCAGCTGGGTATCGACCAGCACCCGGTGCTGGCGATCGGCCAGGTGTCGCCAGACCACGGCGTTGACCATGCCGGTCTCATCTTCGAGCGTGAGGAAGGTGACGCCGCTGGCGGTCTGCGGGCGCTGGCGCATGCGTACCAGGCCGGCGATGCGCACGCGACGGCCATGGCCATGCCCGGCCAGTTGTGCAGCGTCCAGACAGCCACGGCTGCGCAGCTGCGCGCGCAGGAACGAGATCGGGTGGCGGCCAAGTGTGGTGCCGGTGCTGCGATAATCGGCCTGCATGTCCTCCCAGGCGCTGGGCAGGGGCAACGGCACGCGGGCTTCGGCAGTGGCGCGGGCCTGGTCGAACAGTGGCAGCCGGTTTTCCACGCCGGAGATATCCCAGCGTGCACGATGGCGATGGCCACTGAGCCCACGCAGTGCACCGGCATCGGCCAGCAGGCCCTGCTGGCGGCGATCCAGTGCGGTGCGCTGGCACAGGTCGCCCACATCGTCGAACGGGCGCTGCGCACGTTCGCGCATGATGGCCTGCACGACGGGTTCGTTGCAGCCATCGATCAGGCGCAGGCCGAGCCGGATCGCCGCCGGTCCCTTGCTGAAATCCAGCGTGCAGTCCCAGTCGCTGTGGCGCACGTCCACCGGCAGCACGCCGATGCCATGGCGGCGTGCATCCTGCAGCAGCTGGTCGGGGCTGTAGAACCCCAGCGGCTGGCTGTTGATCAGGCTGGCGGTGAACGCGGCGGGATGATGGCACTTCAGCCAGCAGCTGTTATAGGTCAGCAGGGCGAAGCTGGCAGCATGGCTTTCCGGGAAACCGTAATCACCGAAGCCCTTGATCTGCTCGAACAGGTGCTCGCCGTAGTCGCGGCTGAAGCCATTCTTCAACATGCCGGCCAGCAACTTCTCCCGATGCGGTTCCAGGCCGCCACGACGCTTCCATGCCGCCATCGAGCGGCGCAGGGCATCGGCTTGGCCAGGTGTGTAACCTGCTGCTTCCACTGCCAGCTGCATCACCTGTTCCTGGAACAATGGCACGCCCAGCGTACGCGCGAACACGCGTTCCAGCTGCGGTGGGTAGAGCGGATTGTCCGGGTCGTTCAGTGCCTCCGGGCCTTGCTCGCGCAGGATCCTCCGCCGTTCCAGATAGGGGTGCACCATGTCACCCTGGATCGGGCCGGGGCGCACGATCGCCACTTCGATCACCAGATCGTAGAAGCAGCGCGGCTGCATGCGCGGCAGCATCGCCATCTGTGCGCGCGATTCGATCTGGAACACGCCGATGGTGTCGGCGGCGCAGATCATGTCGTAGGTCTTCGTATCCTTGGCAGGGATCGCATCCATGCGTCCACTGTGCAGGCCGTGCTGCTGCAGCATCGCCAGGCATTTACGGATGGCGGTGAGCATGCCCAGCGCCAGGCAGTCGACCTTCATCAGGCCGGTGGCATCCAGATCGTCCTTGTCCCACTGGACGACGGTGCGGTCGGCCATCGCTGCGTTTTCCACCGGTACCAGCGTCGACAGCGGGTGCTCTGAAATCACGAAGCCGCCCGGGTGCTGCGACAGGTGGCGCGGGAAATCGATCAGCTCGGTGGTCAGTGCCAGCAGCCGTCGCATCAGCGGTGTTTCCGGATCAAAGCCGCGCTCGCGCAGGGTCTCCGGCAGTGGTACGTGGCCGCCCCAGTGGTCCATCGCCGCGCCCAGTTCGTTGACCTGGTCCATCGGCAGGCCGAGTGCACGGGCCACGTCGCGGATCGCGCTGCGGCCACGGTAACTGATCGCCACCGCAGTCAAGGCGGCGCGTTCGCGGCCATAGCGCTTGAACACGTACTGCAGCACTTCTTCGCGGCGCTCGTGCTCGAAATCGATGTCGATATCCGGTGGCTCGTCGCGCTCGGCGGAGATGAAGCGCTCGAACAGCAGGTTGCTGCGCGCCGGGTCGATCTCGGTCACGCCCAGCACGAAGCACACCGCGGAGTTGGCCGCCGAGCCGCGGCCCTGGCAGAGGATGTCCTGGCTGCGCGCGAAGCGCACGATGTCCTGCACGGTGAGGAAGTAGGAGGCGTAGTTCTTCTGCTTGATCAACGCAAGTTCGTGTTCGATCTGCTCGCGCTGTGCCGGCTGGATGCCGTTCTTCCAGCGCCACGGGATGCCACGCTCGACCAGCACGCGCAGCCAGCTGTCCGGATCATGCCCTTCGGGCACCAGCTCACGCGGATAGGTGTACTGCAGCTGTTCCAGGGTGAAGTGGCAGCGCTCGGCGATGCGCAGGGTCTCGGCCAGCAGCTCAGGCGGGTACAGCTGGGCCAGCGCGGTGCGTGGGCGCAGGTGGCGCTCGCCATTGGGGAACAGGCGCCAGCCAGCTTCGGCCACGCTGCAACGGTGGCGGATCGCGGTCAGCGTGTCCTGCAGGGCGCGGCGGCGGCGTACATGCATGTGCACATCACCACTGGCCACCAGCGGCAGGCAATGGCGTTCGCCGAAAGCCTGCAGCTGCTGCAGGCGGCGTGCGTCGTCGTGCTCGTGGTGCAGCTCCACCGCCAGCCACAGGCGATCATCGAAGCCGGCACGCAGCAGTTCCAGGTCAGTAGCGGCCGGTTGCCGGTCCAGCCACAGGCACAGCAGGCCGACGGGCAGGCCGAGAAGGTCCTCGCGCAGGCAGCGGTACTCGCCCTTGGCGGCCCGCCGCCGGCAGGTGGTGATCAACTGGCAGAGCCCCGTATAGGCGGCCTGGTCGGTGCACAGCAGGGCCAGTTTCGGCCCATCCTCGACCTGGAATTCGGCGCCGACAATCAGCGCCACGCCATGCGTCTTCGCCGCCTGCCAAGCGCGTACGATGCCGGCCAGCGAGCATTCGTCGGTGATCGCCAACGCTCGATAGCCTTGGCCGGCGGCGCGCGCGAACAACTCTTCGGCGATCGAAGCACCGCGCTGGAAACTGAAGGCCGACAGGCAGTGCAGTTCGGCGTAGCCGGGCAGTTCGTCGTGCATGGCGGCTCAGCCGAACCAGCCGTGCAGCATCCACGGCGCATGCGGGTCGTTGCGCTCACGAAAGGCCCAGCCGCGCTGGCCGTGAGCAGTTTCCACCACGTAATAGTCGCGCCGTGCATCGGCCTGATCCCACCAGCCCGATTCGATCCGCTCCGGCCCGGTGACGATGCGCAGCCGCGGATCACGCAGTGGTTGCGGCGTGTCCAGCAGCCAGCCGGGGCGCAGTGGCCAGTACGACGGAGGCTTGGCTGGCGGCTGGATGCCACTGGCGCGTTCGGGGCGATGGTCGGCCTGCACCGCCAGCGGCTGCACGGCGTCATCGCCCAGCCGCGCGCGCAGGCGCTCGCGCAGCTGGTTCCAGGGCATCGCCTGTGCCGGCCGGGTATCGAACAGGTCACGCGCGGCGGGCACGAACGGTGGCAGCTGCTCGGCCTGCAGGCACAGTGCGCGGCTGCCGGCCGGCAGGGCAAACGCTTCCATGCGGTTGCGTGCGATCTCGAACAGCAGCGCGGGATCGCGCTCGGGCGCCAGCAGGCCGATGGTCAGCACGCTGGCCGGCAGCATGTCGTGCTCGAAATGCAGGTCGAAGCGCTGCACGCCGCCATCGCGCGAACACAGGAATGCGGCCAGGTCCAGCAGCAGGCGACGCAGCGGAAACAGCAGGGCCTGGCTGGATTCGATCTCGTATTCGAATTCGATGCGCGCATCGAAACGGTCCGGTGGCTGGTAGTAGCGCAGTGGCGCGGTGGGCAGCCCGCGCAGCGCATCCAGCTGCTGCAGCACGTCCGGTGCGAAGCGCCGGGCCAGGCTGTCGCGCGGCAGCTCGAGCACCGCACCCAGCGTGCGCAGGCCGGAACGGCCGAGTACGGTCACTGCTTCGCTGGGCAGGCCACAGCGAGGCAAGGGCAGCTGCGCCAGTGCCGCTGGCAGCTGCTGCGCATCGATGCCGAGGCCGTCGTGAACGTTGGCCAGCACGCGCGCGGCATGCGCGGTGGGCGCGGCCACCAGGCGATGGCGGAAACCAAGCTCATGCAGTTCGTTGCGCAGCCGCTGCTCGATCGTCAGCCAGTCGCCGAACAGGGCGCGGCTGGCACCGATTTCCATGACCAGCGCGTGCGGAAAATCGAGGCTGACCTGCGAGCTGTAGGCATAGGCCCAGCTGGCCAGCAGCTGCCGGGTCTGCTGTTCGGCGTTGGGATCGTAATCGTGCAGATGCAGGTCCTGCACCAGTACCTGCGCAGCCGACAGCAGCATGCCCGGGCGCAGCCCCGCTGCGCGGGCGGCCGGGCTGACCGCACGCAGTACGCGACGCTGTGCCGGCCCCTGCAGCAGCACCAGTGGCCGCTGCGGGTCGGGCTGCAGGCGCAGCACGCTGTCCAGCGCCAGCTGCGGCAACAACAGACAGGCCCAGTGCATGGCGCGGCCTCAGTGGGCGATGGCCAGCGGCAACGGCTGCGCCGGCGGCAGGCCGCCACGGCACTTCAGCACCCGCACCTGGCCGTGGTCGAGCTGCAGGCGCAGGCTGGCCGGGGAGGGATTGCGCGCCGCCTGCGCCTCGCGGAACACGAAACCCAGGCACTGGCCGCTGTCGGCCGCCACCTGCAGGCGGCGCAGTGAGCGGTCATCGGCCTGGTGTGGCCAGCACAGCACTGCTGCACAGGCGGCCGAGCGCAGGCACTGTTCGGTGGCCCACAACGCTTGTTTCGGCGCGGCGTGGATGATCTGCAGCTGGGCCAGATCCAGCCCGGCCGCTGCCCAGGCCGGAGCGTGCGGGCGATAGGGTGGGGCGACCAGCACGATCGGGCGGTCGCGCTGGCTCAGCTTCGCCAGCGCCGGCCAGACCAGCGCCAGCTCACCCACCCCGGGCGCCGCCTGCAGTACCTCGCACAGCCCGCTGGCCGGCCAGCCGCCGCCGGGCAGGCGTGCGTCCAGTGCCGGGTGGCCGCTGGCCAGATGGTCGCTGGTCGGTCCCTGGCGGGCCGGGCCGCGCCACAGCTGGCGCCCGTCCAGCAGCCGGTCGAGGGCGACGACGGCACCCATCAGCGGGTCCTCCAGGGAAGGCGCCGAGCGGGCTGGAAACGGCGGGAATGGGCGGAAACGGCGGGCATGGCGCGAGTATCGACGGGCCGGTATCAGGGGCTGAGACCGGACATGCTACTCGTCTTGTGAGTAGAATTACTAATGAAATCGGAGGATCAGATTTCAGGTTGCTGAAGGGGTAGGGGTGCCGACCAAGGTCGGCCCCCCGGCATGGCCCGGCGCTACCCGGGTATGTCCACGGTTACGGGCGGACCGGCAACGCGACCGGGCGCAGCGGTGCGGCATCGCCGCCGCGGATCTTCAGCGGGCCGCCGATGAAGGCGAACTCGTAGACTTTGTCGCGGGCCAGTTCGTCCAGCGCCACCAGCTCGATGATCGGCGCGCCCTGCTGGGCCAGCAGGTAGGTGTGCAGCGGCACGTAGTCGTCGGACACCTCGGAAGGGAAGGTCTCGAAGCTGAGGTTGTCGGCGCCCACGATCATCGCGCCGCTGTCCTCAACCAGGAAGCGTGCCGCGTCCAGACCCATGCCCGGCGGGTTGGCCATGTAGGCCTTGGGCTGTTCGAACAGGCGCATGCGGCCGGTGCGGATCAGCACCACGTCGCCCTGCTGCAGTTTCACCTTCTGGTGTGCCAGCGCATCCTTCAGGTCCTGGCGGGTGACGCGGTAGCTGTCCGGCAGCATGTCCACGCCCTTGGCGCCGGCCACGTCGATCAGCACGCCACGTGCGATCAGCGGCGGGAATTTCTCGATGCCGGTGACATTCCAGCCGCGGTCGCCGAGGTGCTTGTCGGCCTCGAAGCCGTTCCAGATCTTTCCGTGGATGCCGAAGTGGTTCAGCGCATCGATGTGGGTGCCGGTGTGGCTGTACATCGAGAACGCGGTGCCGGTGTAGCTGCGGGTGAGGTTCATGGTTTCGCCCACGCCCATCGGATCATCCATCACCGTGCCGCGGGGGGTGTGGGTCATCCAGAACTGGTAGTGCGGGTCGCCGGCATCCTGCCAGCTGGGCATGCCGACGTAGTACTCGGTGGCCAGGTCATAGGCCTTGCCGCCGCTGACCCGCGACAGGATCGCGGCGCGCGAGGCTTCAGTGATCAGGTTGAGGCGGCCGATCTCGTCCTTCGGCCCCCAGGGGCTGGTGCCGACCTGCTGGCCGGAGGGAACGCGTTCGTGCGCGGACACGGTGGTGGAAGCGGCGGTGCCGGCCAGCAGCAGGGCCAGCGCGGTAGCCAGGGTACGTGGGGTCATGGGGAGTCTCCTTGCAGGGTGGGGGAGGGTGCGGCTCAGGCCGCGACCAGGTGCGCCAGGGCCTGGCGCAGGTGTGGCAGCGGCAGGGTCTGCAGGCGCAGGCCGTTGCCGCCGATCACGGTGGGTATGGAACGGATGCCGAGGGCAGCGGCTTCGGCACGATCGGCCTGCACGCGCTGGCGTACTGCGTCGCCGCGCATGTGGTCAGCGAAGGCGCCACGTGGATGGCCCAGCGCTTCGGCGATATCCAGCAGTACTTCGGCGTCGCCGATGTTGCGGTGCTGGTGCAGGTGCGCCCACTGCACGGCATCGAACATCGCGCCATGGGCGTCGTTGCCACCGAGCATGCCGGCGGCCTGGCAGGCCAGTGCGCCGAGCCCGCCGGACGGATACTCGAAGTCCTGTGCGCGCATGCCTTCGATATCGATGCGCGCGGTGTCTTCATGCGCGGCGCAGTCGGTCCAGTGGCGCAGGATGATCGCCTTGGCGCGCTCCATCGAGCCGAACACCTCGACCATCTGCGCGCGCGAGTCCTGCAGCACGAAACTGCGGTGGCGCACCTGGATGCCGAGTTCGGCGGAGACCTGCTTCAGGCGCGGGGCCAGCACGAAGCACCAGCCGCAGACCACGTCGTGGAAGAAATCGACCACCGGCGCGGCGGTGGCGGGGGAAGGAACGGAAGACATCTGCCTGCCATCGGTGAGAGGGGAGGCGGCAGATTAGGCAGCGCGGCGTGGCCGAAACAGCACGCCGCGGGCAGCTCAGTTTTCGCTGGCGGTTACGAATCCAGGCCGGCGCAGCCGGGCAGCTCGGCGTGCAGGAAATCGATGAAGGCGCGTACCTTGGGCTGCAGATGGCGCGATGTGGGGTAGACCGCATGCACGAAGCGCGGCGGATAGCGGTGGTCGGGCAGCACCTGCTGCAGTTCGCCACGGGCCAGCGCCGGTGCCGCCAGGAACGAGGGCAGGGCGCCGATACCCATGCCGGCCACCAGCAGGTCGCGCAGCAGCAGGCTGTTGTTGACGGTGACGCGCGCCGGCAGGGTGATCGTCACCTGGCCATCCGGGCCGAGCAGCGGCCAGCTGCCGGGCGAGTCGGACAGGCTGTAGGCCAGCACGCTGTGGACCTGCAGATCGTCCACCGCCTGCGGTGCCGGATGCTGCTGCAGGTAGGACGGGGCTGCGCACAGCACCTGCTGCAGCGACGCCAGCCGGCGTGCCACCAGGCGTGAATCATCCAGCTCGGCACGCAGCCGCAGCGACACATCGAAACCCTCACCGATTGCATCGACCAGGCGATCTTCCATCACCAGGTCCAGCGACAGCTGCGGATGCTGCTGCAGGAACCGTGGCAGCAACGGCGACAGCGTGCTCAGCGCGAACGACTGCGGTGCATTGACACGCAGGCGCCCGGCCACGTCGCCGCGCTGTTCGGCAATGCCGCGTTCCAGCGCCTCGAGTTCGTCGAGCAGGCGGCAGCATTCGCGGTAATAGGCGTGGCCGGTCTCGGTCAGGCTCATGCGCCGCGTGGTCCGCTGCAGCAATACCACGCCCAGGTGCGCTTCCAGCGTGCGCAACTGCTTGCTGAGCCCGGCGGGCGACATGCCCAGGTCTTCGGCAGCGCGGGCCAGTCCGCCGCGTTCGACGATGCGGCGGAAGGCACGCATCAGGTTGAAGGAATCCATGCCGGTCCCGGGCGCGATGAGGGCGTCATTGTAGATCCACGCCATGCGTGGATGTGGGAAGCGTGGTGCCCGCAGGGTTGCGCCGTTTGTTCAAGCCAGCAACCCACACGCCACGCCAGCATGCAGGCCCCTCACTTTCCGGGTTGCCCATGAAGCACTGGATACTGCGCCTGTATGCCCCGTTGTTCCTGCTGGGTTTCGTTGCTACTGCCGTCGTCTGGGTCGGCCACTGCCACGGTGATCCGTTGTGGCTGCTGGCCTTGCTGGCGGTCGCCATCGCGGTCTCGTTCGCCGCCGAGCGCACGTGGCCCTACGACCCTGTGTTCAACCACGACCACGGCGACAGCCTGCGTGACACCCTGCATGCACTGGTCAACGAAAGCCTGAACCTGCTGTCGATCGCAGCGGTGCCGCTGCTGGCAGCGCTCGTTCCGTGGCAGCTGTGGCCGATGCAGTGGCCGTTCGTTCTGCAGGTACTGCTGGCCATCGTCTGCGCCGACCTGGGTATCACTCTGGTGCACTACGCCAGCCATCGCATTGGCTGGCTATGGCGCCTGCATGCCGTGCATCACAGCGTGACCCGCATGTATGGCTTCAACGGGCTGATGAAACACCCACTGCACCAGGCCGCCGAAGCGGTGGGCGGTGTTCTGCCGCTGCTGCTGTTGGGCCTGCCGATGCCCGTGGCGGCGGTGCTGGCCTTCGCCATTGCCATCCAGCTGCTGCTGCAGCACTCCAACGTGGACATGCGTCCCGGCGTGCTGGGCCGGGTGATGGCCTGGGCACCGCTGCACCGCTTCCACCACATGCGTTACGGCACCGCCGGCGACGTCAACTTCGGCCTGTTCCTGACCGTCTGGGATCACCTGCTGGGGACCGCCTTCGATGCGCCGGGCTATCGGCTGCGTCAGCACGACCTCGGCATCGGCAGCCAGCCGGACTATCCGCGCGATTACCCCGGGCAGCTGCTGGCGCCGTTCCGAGAGCTGCCACATGGCGAGGTGCCGGAGCTGCCCGAAGGCCTGCGCAGGCGCGAATGATCGAACATGTCAGGCCGCGTGAAGCTGCAGGCCCTGCAGCTGTGCGGCACCGATGCCGAACATGCGGCGCAGGCTGCGCGACAGATGGGCCAGGTCGGCGAAGCCGGCGGCATGTGCACTGTCGGTCAGGCTGTGCCCCTGCAGGTGCTGCGCGAGCGCGGCACGCAAGCGTTGCCACAGCACCCAGCCGCGCAGGGTCACCGCCAGGTCAGACTGGAAACGCCGGTGCAGCTGGCTGGTCGACAGATGCGCCGCCTCGGCGATGTCGGCGGCCGGCACCGGGCCGGGCAGGTGCTGGGCGATGCGGGCCAATGCCGCCTGCACGCGGCGGTCCAGCGGTTGCGGGCGGCTCAGCCGTGGCAGCCAGTCGTGCAGCTCCAGCGCGTTGCCCGGCAGCGCGTGCAGGTGCTGCTGGATCTGTGCGGGATCGGCATGCACCGGCTCGAGGAACACCGTGCAGCCCGCTTCCGGCGCGGACAGGATCGCGTGCGTCTGGAAGGAGGGCAGCCACATCCGTTGGCCTTGCTGTCGTACGCCATCGACTTCGACCTGCCAGGGCGTACCGTCGCTCAACAGCAGTTGATGGGCGTAGTGCGCATGCGCGGCGCTGTCACCGGCATGACCGTGAAGCACGGCGGCGTGCGCATCCAGCAGCAACGTGCCATTCCAGGGCAGGGCGAGGGAGGACATGGAGGGATTGTAGATGCACGCCATGCTGGATCGAAATGAATCTGGGGTCAGATCCGTTTTCCTGCGGAAAACGGATCTGACCCCATGCGATGAAATCGAATATTTCGAGATCCGAGACACATGAGCCGAGCATGGCTCGGCTCTACAGAAGAGCGGGCAGCTCGCAGAAATCTGTCGAAGGCGGGGTGGGTCCGGTTGCGGGGGCGTGAGCGCCATGGATGGCGCGACCGAGCCTCCAGGGACGGATTCACGGCGTCCCCCGCAACCGGACCCACCCCGCCATCCCACAGGAAACCCGCTTTTGCTTCGGCTGTTGCTTCTGAGGTTGCCGGCCAGCGGCCGGCACTACCGCGGGTGCCGTGCGCAGCCCGGCCGTGCGCACCCTCAGCGCCCGTGCGGGTCGGGCCGGTGATGCACGTACTCGACCACGGTGCCATCGGGATGCACCGCATTGAACGCCGCCCCGGTCGGGACTACCTGCAGCGGAAAGATGATCTCGGCGCCAGCGGCGACCAATTTGTCGTGATAGGGCCGGACGTCATCGACCAGCAGCGTCCCCGTGGTCGAGGTGAACGGTGCCAGTGCCGCCTCGCTGCCCTCGATCAGCAGGAAGGCGCCGACCATGGCCAGGCGCAGCCCTGCCTCCGGAAACGGGAACCCCGCATCGGCCACCACACCCTGCAACTGCTCATAGAAGGCCACGCTGCGCTCCAGCTCACCCGGGGCCACGAACACCCGGATCAACACGCGCGGCGCGCGCTGGCTGGACGTATCGCAGCGGTCACGCCAGAGATGGTCGAAGTCGCGGTGGACGGTCATGGGCTCGGTTCGTGGCCAGGGATCTCCATTATCGGCAGCCCCGCGCGGCGCACTGATGACCGCCGGTGATGGCCTGATAACCACTGGCCGGGTTGCCCCTGTGACTTAGGTCCTGTTGACAGGTGTGAACGCCCTCGCACAATCTTCACATGATTGGGTCGCCCTGCGCGGCCCGGACAGGCAGGTTGTCACGCCGGGAGGAGGGTCCCAGGCGCAGACCGGCCCGTCCTTCGGCCTGCGGGACGTTGCCTGGCAACCCCTGCGCGGCATGAACGCTGCACCCTTCGGCGGCACTTTCCCTGGACCGATTGCCTTGGCAACGGAATTACGCCTGCCGATGAAAACGTTTACAAAGCCGCTTGCACTGTCCCTGGCCCTGTCTGTCGCACTGGCCGCCCCGGCCTGGGCTGACCCCGCCGCGTTCACCGTGCTGACCCTGGAACAGGCCCCGACCGCCGAGACGATGCCGGCCCTGGCCGCCCAGCTGAAGACCCTGCAGGTGGACGCGGTGAGCGTGCGCCAGGTGCAGCGCGGCATCGGCCAGGTCGATCCGCTGCAGGTGCTGGCCGATGGCCTGGGCTACGAGTACCGCTTCATCGCCGCCGGCAGGGACGATGGCCAGATCCAGCGCGGCCAGGCCGTGCTGACCCGGCTGCCGATCGCCGCTGAATCCGGCCCGGACCAGCCGGGCCTGAGCTACCTGCGCCTGGACGATGGCCGCCACACGGTGGCGGTCTATACCGATGCCGGTGCAGGTGCCGCGCAGCTGCCAGCGCTGGTCACCCGTTCGCGGCTGGGTGCACCGGCGGTGCTGCTCGGTGCGGTGGCCGGTGAATCGGCCAAGGCCGCCGGCTTCGATCCGGCGCGTGTCGCCCTGGAAGCCGATGCCAGCTATTTCAGCGATGGTTTCCAGGCCGCCAGCAGTGCGCCGTTCAAGCTGGAAGGCAACACCCTGCGCGCCACCCTGCTGACCCTGGCCTATGCCGCCGACAAACATGGCGACAGGCCGTGGATGGACACCGCCCTCAACGCCGATGCGCGCGCTGCGCTGCTGCTGAAGGCGATGACCGAGGATGAGAAGTTCCAGATGCTGCACAGCTACTTCGGGCTGGGCAAGGACGGTGGCCCGTTGCCGGAAGGCGCGGTCGGTTCGGCCGGTTTCGTGCCGGGCGTGGCGCGCCTGGGCATTCCGTCGCAGCAGTCGGCCGATGCCGGCGTCGGCGTGACCAATCCGGGCGGCATCCGCCCCGGTGATTTCGCCACGGCGATGCCATCGGGCCCATCCACCGCATCGAGCTGGAACCGGCAGGTCGCCTTCGCGGGTGGCGCGACCATGGGCCGCGAGGCATGGCAGCAGCGCTTCAACATCCTGCTGTCGGGCAGCGTCAACCTGCAGCGTGATCCGCGCAATGGCCGCAACTTCGAATATGCCGGTGAAGATCCGCTGCTGGCCGGTTCGATGGTCGGCGCGCTGATCCAGGGCGTGCAGAGCCAGCACGTGATCTCCTCGATGAAGCACTTCGCGCTGAACGACATGGAGACCCGCCGCAACTTCCACGACGTGCGCATTGGCGAACAGGCCATGCACGAGTCGGACCTCCTGGCCTTCGAGATCGCGCTGGAAGCCGGCCGCCCGGGCGTGGCGATGTGCTCGTACAACAAGATCAACGGCACCTACGGCTGCGAGAACGGCTACCTGATGAACCAGGTGCTGAAGCAGGAATGGAAGTTCCCCGGTTTCGTGATGTCCGACTGGGGTGGCGTGCACAGCGGTTCGAAGGCGGCGCTGGCCGGCCTGGACCAGCAGTCGGCCGGCGAAGTGTTCGACGCGGCGGTGTTCTTCGATGAGCCGCTGCGCCTGGCCGTGCATGGCGGCGTGGTGCCGCAGGCGCGCCTGAATGACATGGTCGCGCGCATCCTGCGCACGATGTTCCTGCATGGCAACTTCGACAACCCGCCGCAGCACCAGAAGGTCGATGCCGAGGCCGGCTTCGCCGTCGCCCAGCGCACGGTGGAAGAGGGCAGCGTGCTGCTGCGCAATGAAGGCAACCTGCTGCCGCTGGCCGACACGGTGAAGCGCATCGTCATCATCGGTGGCCACGCCGACAAGGGCGTGATCGGTGGCGGTGGTTCGTCGATGGTGGGCGTGACCGCCAAGGGCACCAATGCGGTGCCGGGCGTGCTGCCGACCACCTGGCCGGGCCCGGTGATCTTCCACCCGTCCTCGCCGCTGGAATCGCTGCGCGCAGCGCGTCCGGACGCGACCATCGAGTACGTGGACGGCACCAACGCCGCCGCCGCGGCCAGGGCTGCCGCGCAGGCCGACGTCGCCATCGTGTTCGCCACCCAGTGGGCCGCCGAATCGGTGGATCTGCCGGACATGCAGTTGCCGGACAACCAGGACGCGCTGATCTCGGCGGTGGCCAAGGCCAACCCGAAGACCGTGCTGGTGCTGGAAACCAATGGCCCGGTGCGCACGCCATGGCTGGCGCAGGTGCCGGCGATGCTGCAGGCCTGGTACCCGGGCATCCGCGGTGGCGAAGGCATTGCCGCGCTGTTGACCGGCCAGGTCAATCCGTCCGGCCGCCTGCCGGTGACCTGGGTGGTGGACGAATCGCAGCTGCCGCGCCCGCACATCGACGGCCTCGGCTTCAAGCCGGCCAAGCCGTTCGGTGATGTGTTCGATTTCGATATCGAAGGTGCCAACGTCGGTTACAAGTGGATGGCGGCCAAGGGCCTGAAGCCCACCTTCGCGTTCGGTCATGGCCTGTCCTACACCTCGTTCGCCTATGAAAACCTCAAGGTGAGTGTGGAAGGCTCGCGCCTGGTCGCCAGCGTGGACATTCGCAACACCGGCAAGCGCGCCGGTGCCGACGTGGCCCAGCTGTACCTGAAGCTGCCGGCCGGCAGCACCACGCCGATCCGCCTGATCGGCTATGACAAGGTGACCCTGCAGCCGGGCGAACAGCGCCGCATCCGCATCGAAGCCGAGCCGAAGACCCTGGCCCACTACGATGCACAGGCGCGCCAGTGGAAGATCGACGGCGGCACCTACCAGGTGCAGCTGTCGCGCAATGCCGCCGAGCCGCTGCAGACGGTGGACGTGCAGCTGGTGGAGCAGGTGCTGCGCTGATGCCTTGAAGACACGGCCCCGGAAGGGGCCGTGTTTGTTTGTAGATTGCCGCTGCGCTCGCCGGGCACGGCCCGGCGCTACCGGATATCTACTGTAGCGCCGAGCCCATGCTCGGCTGTTGTAGAACGGAGCCGAGCGTGGGCTCGGCTCCAGAACGCCGCGCCCGGCGGACGCCGTCATCACCCGGGCGCGCTGCCAAACCACCCGCGCAGGAAATCGATCAGCTGACGCACCTTTGGCGAGGGCTGCGTGCTGTGCGGGTAGACCGCGTACACGCTCTGCTGCGGGAAGCGGTGCTGGCGCAGTACCGGTCGCAGCCGACCCAGGGCCAGATCGTCCTCGATCAGCCAGCGTGGCAGCACGGTGACGCCGGCACCGGCCACGGCGAAGGTGCGCAGGCTGCTGGCGCCATCTACGCGCACGACCGCATTGCCCGGGTTGGTGGCAAACAGGGCGTCGCTGCCATCCGGTGCCACCACCGGCACATCGGCCAGACGCGGGTAGCCCAGGCGGGGCAGGGAACCCAGCTGCACGGGGTCATCGGCAGCATCGGCAGAGGGCAGGCGTGCCAGCAGGGAGGGAGCCGCCACCGCGCACAGTGGATGGCGTTCCAGTTCGCTGGCATGCAGCCCAGAGTCCGGCAGGCGGCCGAGGCGGATCGCCAGGTCGAAGCGTTCGGGAATCAGGTCGGCCGGTGCCGGTGAGGTCGACAGGTGCAGCTGCAGGGCCGGGTGCCGCGCACGGAACGCCTCCAACGCAGGAATCAAGCGGAGCTGGGCGTACTCCGGCGTGGTGGTCAGGCGCAGTACGCCCTGCAGCTGGTGCTGGTCGCGGCGCGCGGCATCGATCGCCGCCTGGGCGGCGTCCAGCGCCTGCACGCAGTGCTGCAGGAACTGCTCGCCAGCCTCGGTCAGGGCCAGGTGCCGGGTACTGCGCAGCAGCAGGGTCACGCCCAGCTCCTGTTCCAGCCGCTTCAGGTTGAAGCTGACCACCGCGCGGCTGAGGCCCAGGCGGTCGGCGGCGGCGGTCAGGCTGCCGGCCTCGACCACGGCGCGGAAGATATCGAAGCGATCGAGGCTGACCATGGCGATCTATTGTCAAAACAGATTTGACAGTGTTGCAGCTGTCGTCGTGTTTTTCCAACAAGGCCCGCACGGCATGCTGGCCGCTTCTCTGCTGGAGCGCCGCCGATGCCGTCCCCCCGCCTGCGCCATGAGGCGATCTTCCTGCTGGTGTTCGCCCTGGATCTGGTCAACATGTTCATCGCCACGGTGGCCTATCCGGCCTTGGCGGCGGAACTGCACGCTGATATCAGCACCCTGGCCTGGGTCGGCACCGCCTACATGCTGGGCCTGAGCGTGGTGATTCCGTTGGCGCCCTGGCTGGCTGCGCGCTGCGGCGAGCGTCGCTTGCTGCTGGTGGCGTTGCTGTTGTTCGCGGTTGCCGCTGTGCTGGCTGGCGCAGCGCCGGGTATCGGCTGGCTGCTCGGCTGGCGCCTGCTGCAGGGGCTGGCCGGTGGCCTGCTGATTCCGGTCGCGCAGGCCGCGGCGTACCGGCAATGCACGGCGGATCAGCGAGGTGCACTGACCCGGCGCATCCTGCTGGTGGCGTTGCTGGTACCGGCACTGGCGCCCGCGTTGGGCGGGTTGTTGGTGCAGTGGTTGGCCTGGCGCGGCGTGCTCTGGGCCAGCCTGCCCTTGGCGGTGGTGGCGATCGCGCTTGTGCTGGCATGGATGCCGGCCGATGGCGTGCGCAGTGCGCCGCGGCTGCAGGCCTATGCGCTGTCCACCGCGATGCTGGCGCTGGGCGCGCTGCTGCTGGCGCTGACCTGGCTGGGTGAGTCCGGACACCGCGGCGCAGGTGCCGTGTTGTTGCTGGTCGCACTGCTGCTGGCGGTGGCCCACCTGCGGCATGCGCGTCGGCAGGCGCAGCCCCTCCTGCGCTGGTCGTTGCTGTCGCATCGTGGGCTG
Organism: Stenotrophomonas sp. YJH_SMC_101-4; assembly: GCF_059370395.1. Taxonomy (NCBI): domain Bacteria; kingdom Pseudomonadati; phylum Pseudomonadota; class Gammaproteobacteria; order Lysobacterales; family Lysobacteraceae; genus Stenotrophomonas; species Stenotrophomonas sp. YJH_SMC_101-4. The sequence goes on from NZ_JCAFTP010000001.1 coordinate 514,900, forward strand.
CGGCTGGCGATGCTGGTCTACCTGGCAGTGCCCGGTGTGTTCATCGGTAGCCAGCTGGTCAGTACCCTGCAGCTGCACCAGGCCGGCTACAGTGCTGCGCGCATCGGCGCGCTGATGCTGCCGTGGGCGTTGGCCTCGGCCATTGCGATCACGGCCAGCAAGCGCCTGCTGGCTCGCTTCGGCCCGGCCACGGTACTGCGTACGGGCATGCTGCTGCAGGCCAGCGGCCTGCTGTTGATGGCGCTGCTGCCGCAGCCGGCCTTCGCGTTGGCCGCGCTGTTGTTCGCGCTGATGGGGGCGGGCGGCAGCCTGTGCAGCAGCACGGCGCAGACGCTGGCCTTCCACGGCGTGGAGGGCGAGGCGCTGGGCGATGCCAGTGCCCTCTGGAACCTCAACCGTCAGCTCAGCTTCTGCCTCGGTACCGCCGCCATTGCGCTGCTGCTGGCATTGGCCATGCAATGGCTGCCGGCAAACGCCACGCGCGTGGCGCTGGGGCTGGCCGCCGTACTGACTCTGCTGCCGATGGTATTGCTGCGTCGGCCGCAATCGATCTCTCTTTCCCAACCCGAGACAATGCAATGACGATGACCGCAGAGAACGAGTTCCATGATCTGATCGCCAAGCTGCAGGCCTGGTTCCGTGCGGAAGCAGCCGCCAGTACGCTGGATGCGCTGATGGATCATTTCTGCACCGACTTCAGCATGGTCGGTATTGCCGGGCAGCGCCTGGACCGCGAAGCCCTGGCCAGCATGTTCGCTGGCGGCCATGGTGCCCGCCCGGGCTTGCGTATCGAAATCGATGCCCTGCAGTTCATTGCGGTGCCGGCACCGTTGGCGATGCTGCGCTACCGTGAAGGGCAGGGCGTTGCTGAAGGTGGGATGGCCTGGCGTGAAGCACTGGCCGTGCTGCGGCAGGAAGACGGCCGTTGGCGTTGGCTGGCGTTGCATGAAGTAACGGCAGCCTGATGTTGTAGAGCCGAGCCCAGGCTCGGCTGCTCTTCGGGGAGGTTGCGGTGGCCCCAGCCGAGCGTGGGCTCGGCTCTACAACGGCCAGATGGATGCGTGCCCGTCGGGCAGCACATGTGCCATCAGTCCTGCCTGCATCCACCGCAGAATGCAAAGCCCGCACACACTTCACGGCTCGGGGCAGGAGTAGGCTTGAGGCTTTCCTGCCGGGAGGGGTTGTCCATGCGTGTGCGTGCCGTCGCTGTAGCCATTGCCCTTTGCCTGTCCAGCACCGTGCTGGCCGCCGATACCCCGCCGATGACCCCGGACATCAGCGGCAAGCCCTTCGTTGCCCCCGATGTCGGTCGTGACTACGACAAGCGCGTGGTGATGGTGCCGATGCGTGACGGCACCAAGCTGTATACGGTGATCGTGGTGCCCAAGGGCGCCCGCAATGCGCCGATCCTGCTGACCCGCACTCCTTACGATGCCGCTGGCCGCGCCAGCCGCAGTGATTCACCGCGCATGCGCGACCTGCTGCCGCAGGGCGACGAGGTGTTCGTCGACGGCGGTTACATCCGCGTGTTCCAGGATATCCGTGGCAAGTACGGCTCCGAAGGCGATTACGTGATGACCCGGCCGCTGCGCGGGCCGTTGAACAATACCAAGGTGGACCACTCCACCGATGCCTGGGACACCATCGACTGGCTGGTCAAGAATGTGCCGGAGAGCAATGGCAAGGTCGGCATGCTTGGCTCGTCGTACGAGGGCTTCACCGTGGTGATGGCGCTGACCGACCCGCATCCGGCACTGAAGGTGGCTGCGCCGCAGAGCCCGATGGTCGATGGCTGGATGGGCGACGACTGGCTCAATTACGGTGCGTTCCGCCAGGTCAACTTCAACTATTTCGCGATGCAGACCGAGAAGCGCGGCAAGGGCACGCCGCTCCCCAGCCTCGGCTACGACGACTACAGCACGTTCCTGCGCATCGGTTCGGCCGGCGACTACGCGCGCTTCACCGGCGTGGACCAGCTGACCTGGTGGAAGAAGCTGGTCGAGCATCCGGCCTATGACGGCTTCTGGCAGGGCCAGGCGCTGGACGCGGTGATGGCGAAAACACCGCTGAAGGTGCCGACCATGTGGCTGCAGGGCCTGTGGGACCAAGAGGACATGTGGGGTGCCAATCATGCCTACCAGGCGATGGAAGGGCGCGACAGCGGCAACAACCGCAACTACCTGGTGATGGGCCCGTGGCGGCACAGCCAGGTGAACTACAGCGGCAGCGAACTGGGTGCGCTGAAGTTCGATGGCGATACCGCGCTGCAGTTCCGCCGTGATGTACTCAAGCCGTTCTTCGACCAGTACCTGGTGGACGGTGCGCCGAAGGCGGACACGCCGCCGGTGCTGATCTACAACACCGGTGAGAACCACTGGGATCGCCTGAAGGGTTGGCCGCGCAGCTGCGACAAGGGCTGTGCCGCCAGCAGCAAGCCGCTGTTCCTGCGCGCCGGCGGCAAGCTGGCGTTCCAGGCGCCGGCGGCGGGCGAGGGCGACTTCGAGGAGTATGTGTCCGATCCGGCCAAGCCGGTGCCGTTCGTGCCGCGCCCGGTACGTTTCGGTGACCGCGACATGTGGACCACCTGGCTGGTCAAGGACCAGCGCTTCGTCGATGGTCGCCCGGACGTGCTGACCTTCATCACCGAACCGCTGGCCGCGCCGCTGCGCATCGGCGGCGCACCGGTGGTGCATCTGCAGGCCTCGACCAGTGGCACCGACAGCGACTGGGTGGTGAAGTTGATCGATGTGTATCCGGACCAGGAAGCGTCCACGCCGGAGATGGGGGGCTATGAGTTGCCGGTGTCGCTGGCGATCTTCCGTGGCCGCTACCGCGAGAGCTTCAGTGATCCGAAGCCGCTGGCGGCCAACGAAGTGCTGCCGTACCGCTTCGATCTGCCCAACGCCAACCACACCTTCCAGAAGGGGCACCGGGTGATGGTGCAGGTGCAGTCCAGCCTGTTCCCGCTGTACGACCGCAACCCGCAGACCTATGTGCCGAACATCTACCTGGCCAAGCCGGGCGATTACCAGAAGGCCACGCAGCGGGTCTGGCACAGCGCGGCACAGGCGAGCTACATCGATCTGCCGGTGTATTGAAGCGGCCAGGGTGACGCCGGGCATGGCCCGGCGCTACCCGGGGATGTGCGGTGTCGGTAGCGCCGGGCCATGCCCGGCGGCGTTGGTAGTGCCGGCCGCTGGCCGGCCTCCGCGATGGCACGGGAGCGTGTCGACTAAGGTCGGCACCTATCAGGGCACCAGCCTTCAGCCCACCTTCGAGGGGCCCGTGCGCCAGCGGCTGGGTACCAGGCCGAAACGTTTGCGGAATGCAGCGGCGAAGTTGCTGGGGTGGCGGTAACCACTGGCGGCGGCTGCCTGCTCAACCGTCCATCCGTCTTCGCGCAGCCCCTGTTCGGCGTGGCGCATGCGCTGCTCGTGCAGGTAGTCGAATACCGAGCAGCCGTACTGCTGGGCGAAATGACGGCGCAGCGAGCTCGGGCTCATGCAGGCCAACTGGGCCAGTTCGATCAGACTGTGGGCATGGCTGGGATCGTCGTGCAGGTAGGCGCGCACACGCTCCAGCCGCTCGCGCTGGCCCGCGCGCAGCGTTCGTACATGGTCGGTCTGCAGATCCTCGGCCTTCAGGCCAACGGCCAGCAGCTGCAGTGCGACGCCTTCGCGCCACAAGGCGTCGATGCCGTCCTCCCATGGGCTGTCGAACAGCTGGCCCAGCACTGGCAGCAGGGTATGCGGAATGGCCCAGTGGCGGCATTCCAGGTGGGTGTTGAGCGCGGTTTCCAGCTGCGGCAGATGGAACAGGTCCGGATCGATCTGGCCGGGCACCATCACGCTGACGCCGCGCATGCGCGTTTCGCCGGGATGCGCACCCGTCATCTCGACCTGTTCGCGGTGGTGCGCGGTCATCGCCGTGCCAGCGCGCAGGGTGAAACCAGCGCGTCGCGGAATGCGCACATCGACCTGGCCCTGCAGCATCACGCGGATGGCCAGGCCGGGACTCTGATGGGCGGTCGCCACATAAGGAAAGCGATTATGGACGTCGGAGGCGATCAGGCTCATGCCGCCGCGCAGGAACTGCTCGTTGACCTCGCCATGGCCGGCCCACTGGTCGTCGCGCAGGTGTTCCGGGTCGGCGCGGTAATCGAAGCCATGGCGGTGGCCGAAACGGCGGTAATCAGCAAAAGTGAAATATCGGGACATCGCTCGGCACGTGCTTTGGAGGTGGACGCTGGCATTACCTCGCCCACGCGCTCTGCAACGCAGATGCAGATCCGGTCGTTACCCGTGAGACATGCCGGGAAGCAGTGGCATGGGCACTCTGGATGGTGGGAGAACACCAGGTTGAATTGAATGTGTCGGAGAAACTGGAAACGTTTCCCATTGTCGCCTCGATTCTCGCGCTTTTGATTTCAATATGGTCAAAACGATTGACGATTACGGCCAAAGTGAAAATGCCGCCGAACATACGCCAGCGTTTTGCATGCATATCCGTACGCAACTCCATACATCAACTTGAGTTGAGGTTTCATGGCTGGAACGATCACCCGTGGACGCGATGTCAGCCAGATCATCACGGGCGCGCGCGTAGGGTGGGGCGGTTGCCTGTTGCAGGCCACTTCGATACCCCCACTGATGGAGAACGCAGATGATTGACTACCAGCTCACCGGCAAGACCGCGATCGTGACCGGCGGCGTGTCCGGTATCGGCCTGGCCGTGGCGCAGACCCTGGCGGCGTCCGGCGCGCGGATCTCGGTCTGGGATCTGAAGCAGGATGCGGTCGATGCCACCGTGGCGCAGTTGCGGGATGCGGGTGCACAGGCCATCGGCATCGCGCTGGACGTCACCGACGACGCTGCGGTGGAGGCGGCAGTGCAGCGCACGATCAAGGAACTCGACGGCCTGCATGTGGCGGTCAACAACGCCGGTATCGGCGGGCCGGCTGCCAGCAGCGGTGACTATCCGATCGATGGCTGGCAGCGGGTTATCGACGTCAACCTCACCAGCGTGTTCCTGTGCCAGCGTGCGCAGATCCAGGCGATGCGAGCCGCTGGAACCGGCGGCAGCATCATCAACATGGCCTCGATCCTGGGCCAGGTGGGCTATGCCGGTTCCACTGCGTACGTGGCGGCCAAGCACGGCGTGGTTGGGCTGACCCAGACCGCCGCTTGGGAACATGCGGCCGACGGCATCCGTGTCAACGCGGTCGGCCCGGGCTTCATCAGCACACCGCTGCTGGAGAAGATGGACCCGAAGGTGCGCGCCACGCTGGAAGGCCGCCATGCATTGAAGCGGCTGGGCACGGCCGAGGAAGTTGCGGCGCTGGTGGCCTGGCTGGCCAGCGACGATGCCTCGTTCGCGACCGGCGCGTACTACGCCATCGATGGTGGCTATCTGGCGCAATGATGCGGTAATCGCAGGCGACGGTGATGCCGGGCAGGGCCCGGCGCTGCCGGGTGAACGGGCTGTGGTGCGGCCTTCACCGTTGTGCCACGGCTGCCGCGCGACGCTCCGGGAAAATCCCGGAGCCTCTCCCATGGAACTCACCCAGGATGTCTCGATCCTGCTGCGCGTGGCCGCAGCCATGTTGTTCGGCGGCGTGCTCGGCGTCGAGCGCGAGATGGGCAAGCACGCAGCCGGCCTGCGCACGCACATGCTGATCGCCGGTGCCGCCGCACTGATTGTCGGCCTCGGCGACTCGGTGGCTGAGCATTTCCAGCAGGAGCGCTATCGCGACCTGCTGCAGGTCGACCCGGTCCGTCTGATCGAAGCGGTGGTGGCCTGTGTTGGCTTCGTTGCCGCCGGCACCATCCTGCGTGGGTCACGCGAGGACCAGGTCAGCGGATTGACTACCGCAAGCTCACTGATCATGGCGGCGGCCATTGGCATCGCCGTGGGCATCGGTAAATACGTGATTGCGATCGGCGTCAGCGTGCTGTGCGTGCTGGTGCTGGCGGTGATGCGGCGGTTGGAGAAACGGATCTCGTAAGGAATCTCGAGTTGCCGGCCAGCGGCCGGCACTACCATGGCGGCCTGAATGGTCGGACCAATATGGCATCTAGCGCTATGGTCTAATAGGCTCGTCGTCGGAGTGGCGGTTAAATCCGCTGCAAGTGGTCTGATCGAAATCTTTATTGGTACGACCAATAATCGACAGTCACGGCGACCCACCGCCTGCGGTGGGGCACCTTCCGCATCCAGTCGAGAGTCTTCATGCAGCCCTGGCAACACCTGTACGACCCCGCCGGCAACCTGTGGTTGTCCAGCCTGATCGCGCTGCTGCCGATCGCGTTCTTTTTCATTGCCCTGGCCGTGCTGCGCATGAGGGGCTGGCTGGCCGGCACGATCACCGTGGCCATCGCACTCGGCGTGGCCCTGCTGTTCTACGGCATGCCGCTGAGCCAGGCGCTTGGCGCGGCCGGCTTCGGCTTCGTCTATGGGCTGTGGCCGATCGCCTGGATCATCATCGGTGCCGTATTCCTCTACAAGGTCTCGGTCAAGACCGGGCAGTTCGACATCATCCGCGCCTCGATCCTCTCGGTCACCGAGGATCAGCGCCTGCAGATGCTGATGGTCGGCTTCGCCTTCGGTGCCTTCCTGGAGGGCGCGGCGGGTTTCGGTGCGCCGGTGGCGATCACCGCGGCACTGCTGGTCGGGCTGGGCTTCAAGCCGCTGTATGCCGCCGGCCTGTGCCTGATCGTCAACACCGCGCCGGTGGCGTTCGGTGCAATGGGCATTCCGATCATCGTGGCCGGGCAGGTCACCGGCCTGGATGCATTCGAGATCGGCCAGATGGCCGGCCGCCAGCTGCCGTTCCTGACCATCATCGTGCTGTTCTGGATCATGGCGATCATGGATGGCTGGCGTGGCATCAAGGAAACCTGGCCGGCGGTGCTGGTCGCGGGTGGCTCGTTCGCTATCGCACAGTACCTCACCTCCAATTTCATCGGCCCGGAACTGCCGGACATCACCGCGTCGCTGGCGTCGCTGGTGTGCCTGACCCTGTTCCTGCGCCGCTGGAAGCCGGTGCGGATCTTCCGCTTCGATACCGAAACCAGCGCCGAGGCGGCCGCACAGGCACTGGAGGCGCCGCGCTACAGCGTCGGCCAGATCGCCAAGGCGTGGTCACCGTTCCTGATCCTCACTGCGATGGTCACGCTGTGGAGCATCAAGCCGTTCAAGTTGCTGTTCGCGGCGGGCGGCCCGCTGGAAAGCTGGGTGCTGAAGATTCCGGTGCCCGGCCTGGACCAGATGGTGCAGAAGATGCCGCCGATCGTGGATGCACCGTTGAGCTACGAAGCCGTCTACAAGTTCGACTGGTTCTCAGCCACCGGTACCTCGATCATCCTCGCTGCGGTGATCGCGATCATCGCGTTGCGCATGCCGGCGCGGTCGGCGCTGCACACCTTCGGCGAAACCGTGCGTGAGCTGCGCATGCCGATCTACTCGATCGGCATGGTGCTGGCCTTCGCCTTCATCGCCAACTACTCGGGCCTGTCGGCAACGCTGGCGCTGGCATTGGCGCACACCGGCGACGCGTTCCCGTTCTTCTCGCCGTTCCTGGGCTGGCTGGGCGTGTTCCTGACCGGTTCGGATACCTCGTCCAATGCGCTGTTCTCGGCGCTGCAGGCCACCACCGCACAGCAGATCGGCGTGTCCGACGTGCTGCTGGTGGCGGCCAACACCACCGGCGGTGTCACCGGCAAGATGATCTCGCCGCAGTCGATCGCCATTGCCTGCGCAGCGGTCGGCCTGGCCGGCAAGGAATCGGATCTGTTCCGTTTCACGGTCAAGCACAGCCTGATCTTCACCACGATGGTCGGCCTGATCACCCTGGCCCAGGCCTACTGGCTGACCTGGATGATTCCCTGAGCCATGCACGGTTGGCCGACCACCCGCTGCGCGCTTCGGGCCACAATGGCGCCATGAGCACGCAACGTATTTCGGACAAGGTGGCGGCGCAGCTGCGCGGCCTGGTGCAGGAACAACGGCTGCAGCCGGGTGACCGGCTGCCGGCAGAGCGCACCCTCGCGGTGCAGCTGGGGGTCTCGCGCACGGCCTTGCGCGAGGCCATTGCGCAGCTGGCCAGCCAGGGCCTGCTGACCGCACGCGTCGGTGGCGGCACCTACGTGGCCGAACCGGCGGCGCGCGCGCGGCAGGCGCTGGATGAACCGCTGGCGCCGTACCTGCCGCTGTTCCAGGGCGACCCGGAATACCGCTTCGACGTGCTGGAGATCCGCCACGCACTGGAAGGCGCCACCGCCTGGCATGCTGCATTGCGCGCCACCGACGAGGACCGCGCGCGCATCGCGCAGGCGTTCCAGACCATGATGGATGCGCACGGCAAGGACGACCCCACCGGCGAGGCCGAGGCCGACGCGGCCTTCCACCTGTCCATCGCCGAGGCCTCGCACAACCTGGTGCTGCTGCAGGTGATGCGCGGCCTGTTCGAGCTGCTGCAGACCAACATCTCGCAGAGCCGCGAGAAGCTCTACACCTCGGCGAGGACCTTCTCGCCGCTGTCCGACCAGCACCGCGAGATGATGGATGCGGTGCTGGCTGGCGACCCGGAACGCGCGCGCGCCGCCGCGCATGCCCACCTCGAGTTCGTGCACACCACGCTGCGCACCCTCGATGACAACGAAGCCCGGCGTGCGCGGGCCTCGCGTCTACCTTCCCCACACGGTTGACCCCATGATCATCTCCGCCTCCACCGATTACCGTGCCGCAGCGCAACGCCGGCTGCCGCCGTTCCTGTTCCACTACATCGATGGCGGCGCGTATGCCGAGCACACGCTGAAGCGCAACGTTTCCGACCTGTCCGACATCGCGCTGCGCCAGCGCATCCTGCGCAACATGTCCGACCTGAGCCTGGAAACCGAGCTGTTCGGCGAAAAGCTGGCAATGCCGGTGGCGCTGGCGCCGGTCGGCCTGACCGGCATGTATGCCCGGCGCGGTGAGGTACAGGCGGCGCGCGCGGCCGACAGCCGCGGCATCCCGTTCACCCTGTCCACCGTATCGGTGTGCCCGATCGAGGAAGTGGCACCGGCCATCCAGCGGCCGATGTGGTTCCAGCTGTATGTGCTGCGCGACCGCGGCTTCATGCGCAATGCGCTGGAGCGGGCACAGGCCGCGGGCGTGACCACGCTGGTGTTCACCGTGGACATGCCGGTGCCGGGTGCGCGCTACCGCGATGCACACTCCGGCATGAGCGGCCCGAACGCCTCGCTGCGCCGCATCGGCCAGGCCATCACCCATCCGCACTGGGCGTGGGACGTGGGTCTGTTCGGGCGCCCGCATGACCTGGGCAACATCTCCACCTACCGCGGCAACCCGACCGGGCTGGAGGACTACATCGGCTGGCTGGGCAGCAACTTCGATCCGTCCATTTCATGGAAGGACCTGGAATGGATCCGCGAGTTCTGGAAGGGGCCGATGGTGATCAAGGGCATCCTCGACCCGGATGATGCGCGTGACGCGGTGAAGTTCGGTGCCGATGGCATCGTGGTCTCCAATCACGGTGGCCGCCAGCTGGACGGCGTGCTGTCCACCGCGCGCGCACTGCCGGCGATTGCCGATGCCGTGCAGGGTGATCTGAAGATCCTCGCCGATTCGGGCATCCGCACCGGCCTGGACGTGGTGCGCATGCTGGCATTGGGCGCCGACACCGTGCTGCTGGGCCGTGCCTTCGTCTATGCGCTCGCCGCCCAGGGCGAGGCCGGCGTGGCCAACCTGCTGGACCTGATCGCCAAGGAAATGCGCGTGGCGATGACACTGACCGGCGCGCGCCGCATCGCCGACATCGGCCGCGATTCGCTGGTCAGCCTGCCATGAGTGGCCACGATGCCGTGCTGGCGCAGTTGCGCGACGCGGTCGGCAACCGCCATGTACTGACCGGCGACAAGGCCACGCGCCGCTTCCGCCGTGGCTATCGTTTCGGCGACGGCCCGGTGCTGGCCGTAGTGCGCCCGGGTACGCTGCTGGAACTGTGGCGCGTGCTGCAGGCAGCGGTGCAGGGTGGGGCGGCGATCATCCTGCAGGCGGCCAATACCGGCCTGACCGGTGGCTCGACCCCGGATGGCAACGACTACGGGAGGCCGATCGTGCTGGTCAGCACGCTGCGCCTGACCGGTATCCAGCTGTTGAACGAAGGCCGCCAGGTGTTGTGCCTGCCCGGCGCCACGCTGGACCGGCTGGAGCAGACGCTGGCACCGCTCGGCCGCGAACCACATTCGGTGATCGGCTCGTCCTGCATCGGTGCGTCGGTGCTGGGCGGCATCTGCAACAACTCCGGCGGCGCGCTGGTGCGCCGTGGCCCGGCCTATACCGAACTGGCACTGTACGCGCAGGTCGACGCGCAGGGCCGGTTGCAGCTGGTCAATCATCTGGGCATCGCGCTGGGTGATACGCCCGAGCAGATCCTGCAGCGCCTGCAGGTGGGCGACTACAGCGCGGCGGATGTCGGCAATGGCGACGGCCGTGCGGCTTCCGATCCACGCTATGCCGAGGAAGTACGCAAGGTCGATGCCGATACCCCGGCACGTTTCAACGCCGATCCCAGCCGCCACTACGAAGCCGCGGGTTCGGCCGGCAAGCTGGCGGTGTTCGCGGTGCGCCTGGACACCTTCGAGAAGGAGGCCGCCGAGGTCTTCTACATCGGTAGCAACCGCACCGACAGCCTGACCGCGATCCGTCGCCAGCTGCTGACCGGCTTCGAGCGGCTGCCGATTGCTGGTGAGTACATCCACCGTGATGCCTATGACATCGGCGAACGCTACGGCAAGGACAGCTTCCTGCTGATCGACCGCCTTGGCACTTCCCGCGTGCCCGCCGCGTTCGCGTTGAAGAGCCGTGTCGATGGCTGGTTCGAGCGATTGGGCCTGCGCGGCGTGACCGACCGTGTGATGCAGGTGCTGACGGACCTGCTGCCTTCGCACCTGCCCAAGCGCATGGGCGAGTTCCGCCAGCGTTATGAGCATCATCTGTTGCTGAAGGTCTCCGCGCAGGACGCAGCAGAAACCGAGGCCTGGCTGCGCGACTTCTTCACTGGCCACGAAGGTGGCTATTTCCACTGCACGGCGGAGGAGGGGCGCAAGGCGTTCCTGCATCGCTTCGCCGTGGCCGGTGCCGCGGTGCGCTACCGCGAAGTGCGTCGTGACCAGGTGCAGGACATCGTGGCGCTGGACATTGCCCTGCGCCGAGATGATGCCGACTGGTTCGAGCAGTTGCCGGCCGATATCGACGGCCGCCTGCTGCACAAGCTGTATTACGGACACTTCCTGTGCCACGTGTTCCACCAGGACTACATCGCGCGCAAGGGCGAAGACCCGATGGAGATCGAGCACGCGATGTGGGCACTGCTGGACCAGCGCGGCGCCGAGTATCCGGCTGAGCACAACGTCGGCCACCTGTACCCGGCCAAGCCGGCGCTGGCCGGGTTCTACAAGCAGCTGGATCCGAGCAATACGTTCAATCCCGGTATCGGCCAGACCTCGAAGGCCAAGGGGTGGGGTGGCTGCGACTGCGGATGATGTAGAGCCGAGCCGGCGCTTGGCTGGTGTTTGTGGTGAGAAGCAGTCGAGCAGGGCTCGACGCCGCCCGGGCAGCAGTTACCATCGGAGGCCCAACCGCAGGAGTCGTCCATGCCCACCGCTGCCGCCCGCGCCACCCTGTGCACTGCATTGCTGGCGATCCCGCTGCTGGCGCTGGCCCAGAGCGCGATCCTGCCGCAGCAGCGCGATGCCGCCGGCAACGTGATGGAGCCGCTGGGACAGGTACTGATCGCGAGTGAGACTGGACCGTCGGGGCTTTATGACTGCACGCGGGACAGCAACTGGTGCGTGCGCGTGCAGCCGGTGGCCGAGGAGGGGGACCGGCCCACCCTGCTTGAAGTGCTTGAGAAGGGGCCGGGCCAAGGCAAGCCGCACACCTACCACGTCAGCATCGACGTGCCGCGGGAAAGCGAGCTGTCGCTGTGGCCGTGGATCGTGCGCCTGGCCCCGGGCATGGGCAGCGATGAAACAGTGACCGACCCGCAGCAGCGCACCCGCCAGAATGTGCTGGTGGGCGGCATCGTCACGTTCAGCACCATGTACTCCGGTGGCGGTGCCGATGCGTCCACGCTGCAGTTGGCACGCGTGCGCCACCTGCAGGACGACATCCAGGTGGACGACGACGTGCTGACCGTGCCATGGCTGGGCAATGCGATGATCCGCGCCTGTTTCAGCGAGCAGGACAGCAAGCAGCGTGCAGGCGCCTGCCACGACGAATACAGCTTTTCGGCGAAGCTGGCGCTGGATCCAGCAGGGCAGGGCATGCCCGTGCTGCGCTACCAGACCGTGGCGACCCGGTTCCCGGCCGGTGTTTCGCGCTTCGAGGATTCGCTGGCCAAGGGGCCGCTGAAGAAGAAAGACCTGCGCACCGAGCAGGATCCGGCGTGCACCTATACGCGGTTGTTCCACTTCCGCGAGGGCATGTTCCACCCGGACCAGGCGCTGCCGGACTGCGCCGGCTATACCGAACCCTGAAGTGTAGAGTCGAGCCATGCTCGACTCGGGTTCTCGCGTGGCCCGGCCGCAGAGCAGCCGAGCGTGGGCTCGGCTCTACAAAAACTGAGGCGGCGCTTACTCGCAGCGGGTGGCGGTGATGACGTTGTCCTTGTCCACGAACACGCGCAGGCGGTCCTGGCGGATGTCCTTGGTGGTGATGGTGCTGGGGCCGATCGGGTTGACCAGGCCGGCACCACTCTCGCGGGACAGGCGGCGGATGTTGGGCTCATTGGCCGGCTGGCCGATCGCCCAGCCCAGCTGGCTGGCGTCACAACGGCCGCTGCCTTTGACTTCCGGGCCAGGGGTGCTGACGCAGGCCGACAGCAGCAGGGCAGAGGCCGGCAGCAACAGGGACAGACGGAATGCGGACATGCGAGCGCTCCTGCGCAGGGGAAGATGGCGGGAACGATAGCACCGAGCGTGCGAAAGGCGTCAGCGCCCCGGTCATTGCCGGCACAGCGTGGTCATTGCATAGTGGGAGGAATGGCTGGCAGTACGCCAGCGGGCAGGCCGGGCCTTTCCGGCGCAGATGTTGGATAGGGTATGACGGCAGGCAGTTTCCGCGGCAAGGACAAGACGATGACGGCGCTGGCGTTGTCGTTGCTGGGCGTGGCGTTTGCCGCCTGCGCTGCCGATCCGGAACCCGTGCCGGTCGAATCCCCGGTATTCGGCGCCTGGCGCAACCTGCAGACTGAAGCGGGCTACGCGCCTGCGCAGCGCAATCTGGCGTTTGCCATGCTGCCGCAGGCGGCCACCCGCGGTGACCGATTCGCCATCCTCGATCGTGAGGGCAAGCGCGCGGTGTGCTGCCTGCAGGTGGCCAGCCCCTCGCTGGGCGTGGCCGCGCTGCGCGAGCAGTACCACCTGCCGCAGGCCTGGGTGACCGACCTGAGCAATGGCCGCAGCCCGGCACGTCCCTATGTGCCGCACGTCTATGCGATGCAGCGGGTGGACGAGCTGGCCGACTACAGCTTCGCCGATGTACCTGGCGCCTACAGCGACCTGGGTGGGCTGCTGATTCCGGAAGGTGCCGCGCTGGATGCGGACGGCAGCGCCGTGCGCCTGGGGGACACCCGCTACCGGCTGCATTTCCAGCGCCAGCCGCACGCCGATGACGACGGCGCGCTGGATCGCTACAGCCTGCAGGCGGGTGAGGGCGAGGCACCGATCGTGGTTGAAGTGCCGTTCGGCACCTACTGATTGCAGCTTCGCACTGGCTAGAATGCAGCACGGCGCTGTCTGCCGTGCCTGCTCCGTGAGTCGTTTCCGTGTCCTTTCGCCCCTTCCTGCTGCCGTCCCTGCTGTTGTTGTCCGCCTGTGCCAGCGCGCCGCCGCCGGCCCATTCCGACGCGTTATGGCGATTGATCGAACGTGACTGCCGGGGCGCCGAAGGTCCACGCGGCGACTGCCTGCGCGTGGAGACGGCCGCGGATCGCCGCGATGTGCTGGTCAAGGACGCGCACGGCGACTACCAGTTCCTGCTGATGCCGCTGGACAAGGTCAGCGGTATCGAGAACCGCCGCCTGTACCAGCGTGGTGCACCGAACTACTTCGCTGCAGCCTGGCAGGCGCGCAGCCACACCGAACAGGCCTTGCGGCAACCGCTGCCGCGCAACGTCGCCAGCCTGGCGTTGAACTCGCCGCACGGCCGGTCACAGCACCAGTTGCATATCCATGTGGATTGCCTGCGTGCCGACGTGCTGCAGGCGCTGGACACGCATGCTGCCGCCCTGGGCAGCCGCTGGGCACCGTTGCCGGTGCTGCTGCGCGGCCATCAGTACCAGGCCCGCCTGCTGCCGGGCGCGGAACTGACCGCCAATCCGCTCAATCTGCTGGCCTATGACCTCGCGGGCGTGGATGATGTGGGCCAGTGGAGCCTGGTCGTGGCCGGCCGGGACGCAGTGCAGGGCGGCCCGGGCTTCATTCTGCTGGCGACCCGTGTGGACGCCGGCACCGGCAACGAGGCCAGCGCTGAAGAGCTGCAGGACCACGCCTGCTCGGTGTTGACCGGCGCAGGCGACTCGCTGGAGCGGGTCCGCTAACCCTGGGGCTGCTGGCGGCTTCGCCAGACCGGTGCGGTCAGCGCCAGCAGCTGGCGATCCTGCCAGCCCTCCAGGTCCAGATGATGGTCGCGCAGCAGGCCTTCCTGCTCGAAGCCGAAGGCGTGCAGCGCAGTGGCGAACGGGTCATTGCAGTCCGGTGGCAGCATCACGAACAGGCGATGCAGGCCGACATCCTCGAACAGGAACGGGCACAGCGCCCGTAGCGCCGCGTCGGTATGCGGGTGCCAGTGCTGCAGCGACAGCAACTCGGCACTGCGCGCGTGCAGCGACTGCAGGCGGATATGCAGCTGATCCAGCACCGTGCCGTGTTCGTCGTCGAACACTCCCAGCAGCAGCTGATCGTTGTCCTGCTCCAGGCGCGAGCGATGCATGTGGGCGAGAAAGCGTGCTTCCTCGTCGATGTCGCCGGGGTGACGGCGGCCGCGCCGACGGCGGTCATCGAACAGGCGCCAGCGCGGCAGGTCGGTACGCTGGAAGGGGCGCAGGGTGACCGGTGCGGACTGCAGCTGCAGCAGGTGACGGCGCAGCACCGGGCGCAACGGGGGAAGGGGGGAGGTGGGATACGGGGTCATCATCCCCGGGACGATGGCCGTGCCCGCGGCGCCACACCATTCAAAACGTTGCAAAAGTGTGGCGGATGGCACTGCGGGTCTGATTCGGTTCAGGCATAAGGCCATCAGGCCTGGTCATTTCCGTTGAAACCCCCCATTCAGGACACTTTCGTTACGGGATCGTTATGTGCCGCACAGGCCGCTGTCCCGTACCACCACCCGCCAAACTCCCCAGGAAGCCCATGTCCGCCTCCCACAAGGCGCCGCGCCCGCGTCCGCTGGTGCTCGCACTGTCGTCCCTGATGCTGGTCTCACTGCCGGCTTTCGCGCAGGAAAGCGCACCCACCACATTGCAGGAAGTGAAGGTCACCGGCTCGCGTATTCCGCGCGCCAGTGTCGAGGGGCCCTCGCCGGTGACGGTGATCAGCCGGGAGCAGATCGATGCACAGGGCTACCGCAATGCCTTCGATGCGCTGAGCGCGCTGACCGAGAACACCGGCAACGTGCAGGGCGAGGACTTCGGCAATACCTTCACCCCGGCCGCCAACACCATCAACCTGCGCGGGCTGGGCCCGAACCGCACGCTGGTGCTGGTCAACGGCCGCCGCCAGGCCGACTACCCGCTGGCCTACGAGGGCTCGGTGAACGTGGTCAACCTGGCCAACATTCCCAGTGCGCTGATCGAGCGCATCGAGGTCCTGGCGGCCGGTGCGTCGGCGGTGTATGGCTCCGATGCCATCGCCGGTGTGGTCAACATCATTCTCAAGGACCGCTTTGAGGGTGTGGACGTGAACGTGCGCGCCGGTGGCACCCAGCAGGGCGGTGGTGACAACCAGCGCGCGCAGGTGGTCGGGGGTAGTTCCGGCGAGCGTTGGGATGCGCTGTTCGGCTTCGAGTTCGATGTGCGCAAGGCGATCCATGCGCGCCAGCGCGACTTCATGGATTCGCTGGATGATGACCCGGCCGGCAAGGCGCCGCAGGCGACCGCGATCGCCTATCGCCGCAATGCTGCCACCGGCCGCAACATCGATCCGGGCGTCAACGGCTGCGACGCAGCGTCGGACATCTATGGCGGGAGCGTGTTCCGCGCCAACAACCCGCGCCAGGGCTGGTACTGCGGCAGCAATGAGGCCGCAGCCAGTTACTGGACCGTGCAGACCCAGAAGCGCAACCTCAATGGCTATGGCCTGCTGACCTTCCACGTCAACGAGACCACCGATCTGTTCGCCGATGTCGCCGTGGGCAGCGCGCGCATCTACAACAACACGCGTGCGCCGACCTGGACCTCGGCGCGCAACTACTTCTACAACCAGACCACCGGCAATCTGGAAAGCTGGTACCGCCGCTTCGCGCCGGAGGAAATCGGCGGCCTGCCGCGCAATGCCAACCGCTTCCTGGAAAACTCGTGGTCGTTCAACGTCGGCGCACGTGGTCAGATCGGTGACAGTGGCTGGGACTATGAGGCGGTCTACAGCCGCTCGCGTTACGAGAACCGCACCCGCCGCCCGGTGCTGCTGGCCGGCATCAACGAATACCTGCTTGGTCCGAAGCTGGGCGTACGCAATGGCGTTGAGGTCTATGCGCCGGACCCGGCACGCCTGTTCAAGCCATTGACCCCGAACGAATACGAGGGCCTGTCCGACTACCAGGAAAGCCGCAATGCGGCATGGCTGCAGACCTTCAGCGCCAGCGTCAACGGCCGCCTGTTCGCGCTGCCCGGTGGCGACGCTGCATTGGCAGCGGTGGTCGAAGCCGGCAGCCAGGGCTACCGCAACCGCCCGGACCCGCGCCTGGGAACCGGCGAGTTCTGGAACACCAGTGCAGGCGTCGGCGCCGGTGGCGAGCGTGACCGCTACGCCGCAGGTGTGGAGCTGCAGTTGCCGCTGCTGCAGTCGCTGACCACCACGCTGGCCGGCCGTTACGACCAGTACCGTGCGGGTGGCGAGCACATCGGCAAGGCGACCTGGAGCTTTGGCGTCGAGTTCCGTCCGATCGAGAGCCTGCTGATCCGTGGTACGGCGGCGACCAGTTTCCGGGCGCCGGACATGAACTATGTGTTCGCGACGGAGACGCGCGGTTACAACCCGGGCATGACCGACTACTGGCGCTGCCGCACCGCAGGCCAGTCGTACGACAACTGTGACTACAACGGCCTGTCGATCGACTACAGCAACCGCGCCAATGCGCAGCTGCAGCCGGAATCGGCCAAGTCCTATGGCTTCGGCGTGGTCTGGTCGCCGCTGTCTGGCCTGGATTTCAGTGCCGACTACTACGACATCCGCATCGACAACGAGGTGACCAGCCTCGATACCAGCCGCATCCTGCGTGACGAGGCCGATTGCCGCCTGGGCCGCACGCTGGGCGGCGAAGCGCGCGATATCGGTTCACCGCTGTGCCAGGACGCGCTGTCGCGGGTGATCCGCAACCCGTC
The DNA here is from genome assembly GCF_059370395.1 of Stenotrophomonas sp. YJH_SMC_101-4. Taxonomy (NCBI): domain Bacteria; kingdom Pseudomonadati; phylum Pseudomonadota; class Gammaproteobacteria; order Lysobacterales; family Lysobacteraceae; genus Stenotrophomonas; species Stenotrophomonas sp. YJH_SMC_101-4. The sequence continues at coordinate 532,508 of NZ_JCAFTP010000001.1, forward strand.
CAACGCAACCGTGCAGCCGGACCAGGTGACCCGTGTGCTGATCAATCCGATCAACGCCGCCTCCGAATCGGTGCGTGGCCTGGACCTGAAGGGCAACTGGCGTTTCGATGCCGGCCGTTATGGCCGCTTCACCACGCGGCTGGCCTACACGGTGGTGCTGGAGCACAAATACCGGCAGTTCTCCGATGATCCGGAGCGTGACATCCGCAATTCGCTGGATGACTACCAGTGGCGCAGCAAGGCCAACGGCAGCATCACCTGGAACCAGGGTGACTGGACCACCACGCTGTACGGCAACCGCTTCGGCTCGCTGCCGAAGACCGATGGCAGTGGCCGCATCGCGCCGTACATGACGTACAACGCCAGCGTGTTCCGCCAGTTCGGCGAGAACCTGTCGGTGGGCGTGATCGTCAACAACCTGCGCGACAGCCGCCCGCCGGCGGACAAGAACGGAGGCGGCTGGCCGTTCTACCCGGTCGGCAATTACGACCCGTACGGCCGCCAGTACTGGGTGCAGCTGGATTACCGGTTCCGTTGATCCGGCAGGCGAACGAAAGGCCCGGCATTGCCGGGCTTTTCTTTGTGCAGTGCACCGGTGCTGCCGCTGCGCGCGTGGCATGCTGTGGCGATACCCGGAGGATGATGCGCATGGATGCCAGAGTGTGGAGTGTGATTGCCGTGCTGGCCATTGCCGGTTGCAGCAGCAAGCAGGCGGCCAGTGTGGACGATGCTGCGGAGGCGGCCAGTGCCGCGCCCGTGCCGTCTCTTTCCAACGCAGTGACCGATGCTGGATCAGCGCGCGTGCCAACGGCATCGACGCGTGCGACGGCCGGGCAAGGGCCTGCGGATCCGGAGGGACACTTCCTCGAGGGCGAGCGCTTGCTGTTGACTGAAGGAGCACTGTCGGCGGAAAAGAGCGACGTGATCCTGGGCTCAGACAACGCCTTTGCGCAGGCGATCAGCCAGTTCGAGCAGGATGCGGCGGGCCACCCGGAAGTGCAGGACCTGACCCGGCTCTACAGGACGGCCGCGACCCGGCTCATCGGCAGCGACGGCACGCTGGTGTCTTTTGCGTGTGGCTACAGCCTGTGTGTCGGCGAGATCCGCAGCCGCACCGATGAGGATTTCAGCGCCTGGTCCGAGGCGATCGGCATGGACAAGGCAAGGCCGGTCTACAGCCTGACCACGGCACCGATGACGTGGGGCAGGGACCAGCACGGTGGGCGTTTCGTGTTCTCGGTGGACCCGGCCGCCAACGCCATCACGGGTCAGTAGCGTCGCGCTACGGCAGCGCCTGTACCAGGTACGACTCGATGACGTAGCTGAAAGGCTGCTGCTGGCGGTCGCGCAACGAGGCACGCACCTCCAGGATCACGCCGTGATCGCCTTCACCCCGCGGCGGCCAGAACGTCTGGTCAGTCAGGGTCTGGCGCTGGAAACCGAGCGGGCCGACCACGCGGCCGAACGGTTCGTCGGTGCTGTCCAGCACCTGGTTCATGGCCGGGCTGAGGTGGCCGGGCAGGTACCAGTTGTCGGCCTCGGACAGTACGCGGCTGCCGCAGACCAGCTGCACGCGGCGATAGCGCAGTTCGGTACCCGGCGTCGCGCCCAGCGCCTGCAGCACGTCGGCGGGGGCAGGCTTGTCCTGGCCGTGTATGCGCACCGCGCGCACCCGCGCCTGTTCGGCCAGGCCATGCTCGGCGCACCAGTGTTCCAGCGTGGCGGTGGCGCTCTGCCCGGACAGCACGCGCTGGTGCAGTCGCTCGACCAGTGCCGCCGGGGCGATGCGCTGCTGGCCCGGCGGCGACTGCAGCGGCGCAGCGGCCGCTGCATCAGTGGCGGACAGGCTGGCGATCGGGGCGGCGGCAAGCAGGGACGCGGCCTGCCAGCGGCGGAGACGATCGTGGCGGTCGGACGGGCCCATGCGGCATCACAACGGAAACAGGCGCCCATGTTACCCGTTCAGGGGTGTGCACGGCGTGGCTGCGACCGGTTGTCGCAGGGGTAGTCATCGTTCTGGTGAATGTGTGCCATCCAGATATTTCGTTGGCCGATGGTGGCGGCGGGGCGCACGATGGCGGCAGTCTTGGCATTCCGGGAGTTCCCGATGACCCTCCAGTTCGTCCATGGCGGTGTCGACCGCCACGGTGCGCCGCTGCATTTTCATATCCGTGATGGCCGCATCAGCGGCCTCAATGGCGAGGCCGCGCCGGATGACGGGGCGGAATGCGTCGACCTGCGGGGCTTCGCGGTGTTGCCCGGGCTGGTCGACGGCCACATCCACCTCGACAAGAGCTTTGTCGGCGACCGTTGGCACCCGCACCAGCCGGTGAACAGCCTGCGTGAGCGGCTGGCGGTGGAGAAGGCGGCGGTGGCGGGTGCGGCACCGATGGTGGACCGTGCCGAGGCGCTGATCCGCCAATGCAGTGCTTTCGGTACGGTGGCGATGCGCTGCCATGTCGATATCGACGCCAGCACCGGGCTTGGCCATCTCGAAGCCGTACGCGAGGCGGCGTTGCGCTGCGCCGACATCATGCGCATCCAGCTGGTGGCATTCCCGCAGGCCGGGGTGATGTCCTGTCCGGGTACCGCCACCGTACTGGAGCAGGCGCTTGCTGCGGGCGTGGAAGTGCTCGGCGGCATCGACCCCACCACGCTCGATGGTGATGCCGAAGGCCAGCTGGCGCTGTTGTTCGCTCTGGCCGAGCGCTACGGTGTGCAGCTGGACATCCATCTGCACGAGCCCGGCGAAACCGGTCTGGCGCAGCTGCTGCGCATCGCTGCGCGTACCCGGGCCGCCGGCCTGCAGGGGCGTGTTGCGGTCAGCCATGCCTATGCGCTGGGCGAGGTGCCGCTGGCGCGCGCGCTTCAGGTGGGCGAAGCATTGGCCACCGCGGATGTGGCGATCATGAGCAACGCGCCGGGGGATCATCCGTTCCCGCCGCTGCGCGCGCTGCATGATGCCGGTGTGCGCGTGTTCGCAGGCAACGACAACATCCGTGACTGCTGGTGGCCGTATGGCAATGGCGACCTGCTGCAGCGGGCGATGCTGCTGGGCTACCGTTCCGGCTTCTACACCGATGCCGACCTGATGCTGGCGCTGGACATGGTCACCACCCATGCCGCGCAGGCGATCGGCCTGCCGCAGCATGGTATTGCCGAAGGCCGGCCGGCGACCTTCGTGGCCGTGCGTGCCGACCACGGCCCGGCGGCCGTGGCTGCGGTGCCGCTGGAGCGCCGCGTGGTGGTCGACGGCCGCTGGCTGTAGATCCACGCCGCGCAACCCCCTGTAGTGCCGAGCCATGCTCGGCGACCTTTCAGGCGTAATCGTCGGCGCGGGTGGCGACGAATTCCTCAAGCCACGCCAGCAGATGGGCGATGTCGATGATCTCGCCCTGCTCGACGCGCTTGAGCAGCAGCGTGCTGGCGCCGATCTGCAGGCTGCTGTCGGCATAGCGCAGCACCGCGTCGATGCCCCAGGCATCGGTCACCTGCATCCAGGCCAGGCCCGGCACGCGCTGGGCCAGGGTGTCACCGAAGGCCACGCCCAGTGCTTCCCAGCCGTCGCAGTCGTCACGACCGATCAGCTCGGCATCGACCACGCGCTGCAGGGTGGTGGCCGCCAGCGGCCACTGTACCGGCAACGTCGGAAAGCCGGCGGCCACGCGCGCGGCGATCAGCGAGCGTTGGTGCTGCAGATGCGTCTGCAGGGCCGCGGGTAGGGGATCGAAGCGGGTAGGGATTTCGTCGGACATGGCAAGGCGCCGTGGAGCACGGAAACAACAGGCACTCTACGAGGCGATGTTGCCCGCCGTGCGGCCGGATTGACCATGTTTCGATGCGTGATGCGCGAACGGCATCCACGCATGGCGTGGATCTACTGTGGTCAGTCCGGTTCGCGCTGCACCTGGCGCCACAGCTCGCTGGCCAGCGCACGCACGGCATCGTCGGCGTCGGCACGGTGCAGCAGGCCGATTTCGTAGTTGTCGATCACCGGCAGCTCACGCTCGCCATCGATGATGCGGTGCTCGCGGCTGACCGCGCGGCGCGGCAGCAGGCTGATGCCGATGCCATCGGCCACGGCGCCCTGGATGCCACTGAGCGACGAACTGGTGAAGGCGATGCGCCAGCGCAGGCCCAGCGCTTCCACGGCGTGGATCATCTCGTCGCGGTACAGGCCGCGCGGCGGAAACGTGACCAGCGGCAGTGGGTCCTGCTGCAGGCAACTGCTGCGCAGGCTGTCGATCCAGTGCATCGGCTCGCGCCGGCAATGCACCGCCTGGCGACTGTTGCGGCGCTGCTTGACCAGCACCAGGTCCAGCTCGCCGTGGTCGAAGCCCTGCGCCAGGTCACGGCTCAGGCCGCTGCTGATCTCCAGTTTCACCTGCGGGTGGCGGCGGCTGAAGGCGGCCAGCATGCGCGTGGTCTGCGGGTTGACGAAGTCCTCCGGCACGCCGATGCGGACGGCGGTCTCCACCGTCGCGCCGGCCAGCGCCTGTGCCATTTCCTCGTTCAGGTCGAGCATGCGCCGCGCGTAGCCGAGCAGGGTGTGGCCGGCGTCGGTGGGGTGAACGTCGCGGTGGCCGCGTTCGAGCAGGCGATGCCCGGCCAGTTCCTCCAGCCGGCGTACCTTCTGGCTGACCGTGGATTGTGTCGAATGCAGGCGCGTGGCCGCCGTGGTGAAGCTGCCGCAGTCGGCCACCATCACCAACGCCCGCAGCAGGTCCAGTTCGAACAGGGTTCTATTCGATTTGGCACTGTCTTGCATTTGAACATTTCACTTCTGGATACCCGAGCCGACTTCTACCATGCAGGGCAGGGGCCGGCAATGCCCGGCTGTTGCTACCGTCGCCCGGTGCTCCGTGGCGACGGACATGAGGAGTTACTGTCATGCGCGTCCATCGTTCCCCTGGCTGGCCTGCGCCGTTCGCGCGCGTGCTGCTGTTGTGCCTGCTGGCCATGGTCACCCCGGCCTGCACCGCAACGTCCAAAGCCGACGTCGATGGCCGCCTGCGGGATGCTGCCAGCCGCGGTGACGCTGCTGCGGTGCGACAGGCGATCGAGGAGGGCGCCACGCTGGAGGCGCGCGATGGACAGGGCCGCACCGCGCTGCTGCTGGCCACGCATGGCAACAACGTGGATGCCGCGCGCGAGCTGATTGAGGCCGGTGCCGACGTCAACGCCAAGGATGCGTTGCAGGACAGCGCCTACCTGTACGCAGGCGCGCGTGGCCTTGATGAGATCCTGGCGATGACCCTGGCGCATGGTGCCGATCTTCGCAGCACCAACCGCTATGGCGGCACCGCGCTGATTCCCGCCGCCGAGCGCGGCCATGTCGCCACTGTGCGCACGCTGCTGCGGGCCGGCGTGGCGGTGGACCATGTCAACCGGCTGCACTGGACCGCGCTGCTGGAAGCGATCCTGCTCGGCGATGGCGGCGCGCGCCACGTGCAGATCGTGCAGCTGCTGCTGGAGGCCGGTGCCGACCCGGAGCTGGCCGACGGCGACGGCGTGACGCCGCTGGCGCACGCGCGCCAGCGCGGCTATACCGGAATTGAATCCCTGCTGCGCCAGCACGGCGCGGTGCGCTGAGCCGCAACCCCTTCCACCCGCACGCTGGGCGTGCCCACCAGGATGCTGTCCATGTTCCGTTCCCGTCCGTTGTCCCTTGCCATCCTCCTTGTGGTGGCACCGCTGTCGGCATCTGCTGCCGAGCGCGCCGACCTGCTGATCCGCAATGCCACCGTGGTCGACGTCGAGCACGCCAGTACCCTGGCTGGTCAGAGCGTGGTGATCCGCGGCGAGGACATCGTCGCTGTCGGCCCGGACGCGCAGCTGCGCAGCCAGTGGAGCGCGACCCGCCAGATCGATGCCAAGGGCAAATACCTGATCCCGGGGCTGTGGGACATGCACGTGCACTTCGGTGGTGGCCCGGCGCTGATCGAAGAGAACAAGGCACTGCTGCCGCTGTACATCGCGCATGGCATCACCACGGTGCGTGACTGTTCCGGCGATCTGCCCGAGCAGGTGCTGCAGTGGCGTGGCGAGATCGCCAAGGGCACCCTGTTCGGCCCGCGCCTGCTGAGTTCCGGTGCGAAGATCGAAGGCATCAAGCCGGTCTGGAAGGGCACGATCGAAGTGGGCAGCGAGGCCGACGCCGACAAGGCAATCGCCCGCCTGCAGCACGACAAGGTCGATTTCGTGAAGATCACCGACAGCACGCTGAAGCCGGAACTGTTCCTGTACTCGGCCAGTGCCGCGCGCAAGGCCGGATTCAAGGCGTCGGGCCACATCCCGATGGCGCTGACCGTGGAGCAGGCGGTCGATGCCGGCCTGGCCTCGATCGAGCACCTGGACTACGCGTTCAAGGCCGGCAGCAAGGACCAGGCGCAGATTGCCGCCGACTTCGGAGCTGGCCGCATCGACCGTGCCGAAGCCAACCGCCGCCTCGACGCCAGCTTCGACCGTGACACCGCAATGCGGGCCTACCGTGATTTCGCCAAGCGTGGCGTATTCGTGACCCCGACCCTCAACGGCGGCCGCATCCTCGACTTCCTCGACCAGGATGACCACGCCAACGACCCGTACCTGGCCTACATCGGCCCGGGCCTGCGCGCGACCTACCAGTGGCGCGTGGACCGCGCGGCGAAGGCGACGCCGGCGCAGATCGAAGCGCGCCACGCGCAGTACCACCAGGTGGCCGCCGTGCTGCCGATGCTGCAGGCGGCCGGCGTGACGATCATCGCTGGCACCGATGCAGGCTTCCTCAATTCGTTCAACTTCCCGGGCATCGCCCTGCACCAGGAACTGCAGCTGTTCGTGAAGGAAGGCCTGAGCGCACCGCAGGCGCTGTCGGCCGCAACCCGTTCCGGCCCCGCCTGGTTCGGCCAGATGGACCGTTACGGTGGTGTCGCGCAGGGCAAGGCCGCCGATCTGGTGCTGCTGACCGCCAATCCGCTGCAGGACATCGCTGCCACCGAGAAGATCGACAGCGTGATCCTGCGCGGCAACGTGTATGACCGCGCCGCGCTGGACAGGATGCTGGCCGACACCAAGGCCAAGGTCGCGGCGTGGAATGCCGAGGCGACGAAGGCCAATTGATGGTGTGGCGGGGCGGAATCCACGCATGGCGTGGATCTACCGGTTACCGTCCGGGCATCCATACCCGCGATCAGCAGTAGATCCACGCCATGCGTGGATGATGCGGCCGGTGACCTAGCGCGGCGCCGGCCGCATGCCGTGCAGCTGCGGTAGTGCGGCCTTCATCGCATCGATGAAGGCGCGCAGCCGCGGCGGCTGCTGGCGCGCGGCGGGAAATACCACGTATACCGGTAGTGGCGGCGCCTGCCAGTCCGGCAGCAGCTGCACCAGCCGCCCTTGTGCGAGGTCGTCGGCCACCAGCCAGGCCGAGACCACGGCCGCTCCCAGCCCGGCACATGCGGCCTGCTGCACCACGAACAGGTTGTCGCTGAGCAGGCGCGGGCTGATCGAAAGGGTATGCGCGTGCCCCTGCGCGTCATGCAGCAGCAGTCGTTCGCGGTAGTAGGTGACCAGCGAGATCCACGGCAGTGACTGCGCCTGTTCCGGCGTACCGACCGCTGTGACGTCCACCAGCGAGGGCGCCGCCACGACGATGCGCGGTACTTCGGCCAGCGGCAGCGCGACCATGCGCGGTTCGTCGACCGGGCCCACCCGCACCGCGCAGTCGATGCCTTCTGCAATGAAATCCGGACGCCGATCTTCAAGGATCCACTCCAGGCTCAGCTGCGGATGCCGGGCGAGGAACGCGAGCATGGTCGGCAACAGCTGCGCCTGGCCGAAGGCGTGCGGCACCATCACCCGCAGGCGGCCGCGCAGTGTTTCTGGCTCTCCGTGCAGTTCGGCCTGCAGCGACTCCCATTCGTCGACCACGCGTTGCGCATGGCGCTGGCAGCGCAGGCCATCCTCGGTCAGTTGCAGGCCATGGGTGGAGCGCAGCAGCAGGCGCAGGCCGAGCTGCCGCTCCAGGGCCTGCAGGCGTCGGCTGACCGTTGGCTGGGTGGTGCCCAGCTGCGCGGCTGCGGCAGACAGGCTGCCGGCATCGACGATGCGCAGGAAGGTGCGCAGCAGATCCAGGCGATCGGCGCCAGCGGTGAGCTCGGTCATGCGTATGGCGTATGAATGATATGTATTTCAGCCTACTACAGACGTTGGGCGAATGCGGGCAGGATACGCCCACTTCTTCCACCGGACTCCCCCATGTCTACCCCTTCGCTGTCCGTTGCCGCCGCACCCGCGACTGCACCCTCCACCCCGCTGGTGCTGGCAATGGCGGCCGGCGCCGGCTTCTCGGTCGCCTCGCTCTATTACAGCCAGCCGATGCTGGGCCTGATCGCCCAGGACCTCGGCGCGGGTGAGCGCGCCGCTGGCCTGGTACCGACCCTGACCCAGCTCGGCTATGCACTGGGCATCCTGTTGCTGGCGCCGCTGGGCGACCGCTTCGACCGTCGCAACCTGATCCTGTTGAAATCTGCATTGCTGGCACTGGCATTGGGCGCTGCAGCGATGGCCGGGCACCTGCCGGGCCTGCTGATGGCCAGCCTGCTGGTCGGGCTGATGGCCACGCTGGCGCAGGACATCGTGCCCGCCGCTGCGGTGCTGGCACCGGATGCGCAGCGCGGGCAGATCGTCGGCAGGGTGATGACCGGCCTGCTGCTCGGCATCCTGCTGTCGCGGGTGGTCAGCGGTGTGGTGGCTGAAGCGTGGGGCTGGCGCACGCAGTTTGTGCTGGCTGCAGTATCGGTGGCGGCGATGGGTGTGGTGATGGCGCGTGCGCTGCCGCGTTTCGCACCGACCAGCACGCTGCGCTATCCGGCGTTGTTGGGATCGTTGTTGGCGTTGTGGCGCGAGCAGCCGCAGCTGCGCCGTGCGGTGGCCAGCCAGTCGCTGCTGGCGGTGGGTTTCAGTGCGTTCTGGTCGACGCTGGCGCTGATGCTGCATGCTCGTCTGGGCCTGGGCAGTGCGGCGGCGGGTGCGTTCGGTATTGCGGGTGCGGCCGGTGCACTGGCCGCACCATTTGCGGGTCGATTCGCCGATCGCTTGGGTTGCCATGCAGTGGCGCGGCTGGCGATCGCGGTGGCGTTGCTGGGCTTCGGCCTGCTGCTGGCCGAGTCCTGGCTGCCGGCCGTCGCGCTGCTGCCGCTGCTGGTGGTGAGTGCGCTGCTGTTCGACTTCGGCTTCCAGTCGGCGCTGGTGGCGCACCAGACGCTGGTCTATGGCCTGGTGCCGCCGGCACGTAGCCGGCTCAATGCGTTGCTGTTCACCGGCATGTTCATCGGCATGGCTGCCGGTGGTGCGCTGGGCAGCCTGGCGCTGGCGCAGTGGGGGTGGCACGGCGTGGCCGGGTTGGCGGTGGTATGTGCGGGCGGCAGCCTGCTGCTGCGTTTGAAGTAGGGGTGGTGTTCGGCAGGGCTTGCAGCCCTGCACCTGCTGGAGGCAACAGCAACGGCAACAGCAACGGCAACAGCAACAGCAACGGCAACAGCAACGGCAACGGCGGGGTTCCTGTAGGTAGGCGGGGTGGGTCCGGTTGCGGGAGACGCCGTGAATCCGTCCATGGAGGCTCGGTCGCGCCATCCATGGCGCTCACGCCCCCGCAACCGGACCCACCCCGCCTTCGACAGTTTCCTGCGGTGTGTTGGAACGGATCTGACCCCAGATTGATTTCGATATCTGACAGAAGTGTCGACCAAGGTCGACACCTACCAACAGCCGTGGAGTTCTGTCAGAGGTGGGGCGGTGTCGGAGTGCGGGGTGTCAGCCGCATGGATGCGGCTGCCAAGCTTACAGGGACGTACTTGCAGCGTCCCCGCACTCCGACACCGCCCCGCCATCCCACGGACTCCACGCTTTTGCTGTTGCTTTTGCTGTTGAGGTTGCCGGCCAGCGGCCGGCACTACCGTGGGTGCAGGGCGCAGCCCTGCCGAACACCCCCCTAATCGTGACCGCTGTCGTCCAGGCTGATGATGCCGCGCCTCAGCGCCTGGGTCACCGCATGCGTGCGATCACCCACGCCCAGCTTGTCCATCAGGCTCTTCATGTGGGCCTTCACCGTCTGCTCGGAAATCTGCATGCGCTCGCCGATGCGCTTGTTCGACAGACCACCGGCCACGTGCCGCAGCACCTCGGTCTCGCGCGGCGACAACCGGTCTTCCACCACATGGGCGGCGATGCTGGCCGCCACCGCCGGGGGAATCGGTGCGCGCCGGCCGCCAGCGACCATGCGGATCGTATCGACCAGCTCGTGGCGCAGCATGTCCTTCAACAGGTACGCACTGGCGCCGGCCTGCAGCGCCCGCACCGCACGCACGTCACCGCGGTAGGTGGTCAGCACGATGATGCGCGCACGCGGGTCCATCGCGCGGATTCGCACGATCGCTTCGACGCCATCCAGGCGTGGCATCTGCAGGTCCATCAGCACCACGTCCGGCTGCAGCTGCTGGTAGCGTGCGATGGCTTCCTCGCCATCGGCGGCTTCGCCGAGCAGGCGCAGGTCGGAATGGGCGCCCAGCAGCGCCGCCAGGCCGTCACGCAGCAACGGGTGGTCGTCGACCACCAGCACGCCGATCGGGGCAGGGGATTCAGTCATGGCTCGTTCTACTCCAGGGCCAGCGCCAACGCGAGGGGCGGCGGTGATAGAGGCGCCGGGCGGGGACCGCCAGCGCGACTTCGGTCCCCAGCCCGGTGCGGGTCCACAGCTGCAGTTCCGCACCGAGGCGCTGCGCGCGTTCGCGCATGCCCTGCAGGCCCCAATGACCATGGCCGGCATTCTCGTCGGCGATGCCGACGCCATCGTCGCGCACGTGCAGCAGGAAGCAACGCGTGCCGTACGACAGCTCCACTTCGATGGCGCTGGCGTTGGCATGACGCAACGCATTGCGGATCGCCTCACGCCCGATCAGGAACACTTCTTCGGCCGCGTCGGCCTGCAGCGGCGGCGTTGCACCTTCCACGGTCAGGCGCAGCGGATTGGTACCGTGACCGGCGTACTCGGCGTGCACATCGGCCAGTGCCGAAGCGAGGTCGCGGCCCGCGAACGGTCCCTCACGCAGGGCATTGACCCGCTCGCGGCCCTCGGCCAGGTTGCGTTCGGCCAGTTGCATCGCTGACTCCAGCTGGCCGCGTACCGGCTCCGGGGTCTGGGGTGACTGGCTGATCGCGTGCAGGCGCAGGATCAGGCCCTGGCTGCCCTGCAGCAGGGTGTCGTGCAGGTCGCGCGCGATGCGTTCGCGCTCGCCGTTGCGTTCCTGCAGGCGCGCGCGGAACAGCGCGGCCAGCTGCCCGCTGCGGATGCGTACCGCCATCATCAGCAGCGCGAGTATCGCGGCTGCGCACAGCAGCTTGAACCACACGGTCTGCATGAAGGTGGGCGCGATGCGGAAGCTGCGGCTGGCTGGTGCAGTGCTCCAGATGCCGTCTTCGTTGGCAGCTTCCACCTCGAACCGGTAGTTGCCCGCTGCGAGGTTGGTGTAATACGCGCGGGTGCTGCTGCCTGCGTCCTGCCAGCCGTCGTCGACGCCGGAGAGTCGATAGCGGTAACGGTTGCGCTCCGGGCGCGCCAGCGACAGCGCCACGTAGTCGATCTGCAGCTGGCTGGTGCCGGCGGGAAGGCGCAGTCCATCGCGTAGCAGCTCGTGCTTGCTGCCATACAACACGTCGCCGATGCGCACGCTGGGGGGCATCGAATTGACGTGGGAGCGGGTGGTATCCAGCCAGGCCAGGCCCTGGTTGGTGGCCAGCCACAGCAGGCCGTCATCGGCCAGGGCGGCGGTGGCGATCGGTCCACTCTGCAGGGCAATGCCAGGCATGCCGTCGATCGCGTCGAACAGGCGTGGCGTGACCGGCAGTCCGCTGCGCAGGGCGCGGCGCAACAGCCCGCTTTCCATCCGCACCAGGCCACGGCTGCCGTTGAGCCAGAGGTGTCCATTGGCATCGGCGACCATGCCGGTGATGCCTTCCAGTACGCCGGCCATGTCGGTGCGCACCGGAACGAAACGGCCGTTACCAACGCGCGCAGCCAGACCGGCTTCGCCCGCGACCAGCAGCAGGTCCTGCTGATGCAGCATAGCGGTGATCGGCCCCACCGACAGGCCCTGGCTGGCATCGAAGTTCTCGATGCGGTTCGCACTCATCCGGCGCAGGCGGCCGTCGGCATAGCCGAGCAGCAACTGGCCACTGGCGTCCAGCGCCAGCGATGAGCAGGCCTGCTCGGGGAGGCGGCTTTCGCGTTGCCATCGGTCGTGCTGGTAGTGCAGTACCCCCCGTTCGCCGGTGCACACCCAGGCCTGCGCGTCGTCGGGGAATAGCAGCGCATGCAGCGGTTGTCCGGTGAACGGCGCCGGCAGCGGGATCAACATGGTGTGGCCGGCTACCGTGCGCGCAAGATTGACCCAGTCGAACTGCCAGATCGGCGTGGGCGCCTGGCGTGCGCTGGCCTGCAGCAGCGTGGCGCTGCCATCCAGCAGAGTGCGCCGCAGATCGTAGGGCTTGAGGTCTTCGCCATAGCCATACACGCGGCCATCGCTGGCGCGTACCAGCGAGCGGTAGGGATCACTCGGGCCCACCGCCAGGGTGTGCACGCTGCGTGCGCGGAAGCGGTTGAGGCCGAGATTGGTGCCAACCCAGAGATTGCCTTCGCGGTCGACGATGATCGGCACCGCCGAGGTGGCGGTCAGTCCGTGCGGTGAATCGAAGCGCTCCATGCGCACGGCCCGGGTGCCGTCGAAGGTGATGCGGGCGACGCCGCCGTGCGGGCTCATCGTGGCCCACAGCGCGCCATCGGCAGTGAACTGCAGGCGCGCAGCAACCAGTTCCGGAAGACGCCGCGCTTCACGTTCGCCGGCCGCCAACAGGCCCTGCGCGTTGGCCAGGGGGGAGGTGCCGCGCACCCGGTCGGCCAGCCACACTTCACCCTGAGGGCTTTCGGCCAGCGTCGCCATCTGCGAGACGGCGATGCCCGTGTCTTCAAACGCGGCCTGGCCGGCGGCACGCATCCAGATCTTCAGGTCGGCCAGTACCCAGAACCTGCCCCGGCTGTCGTGCAGCACCCACTGCACACGGCGCTCGGGAAGGCCGGCAGCGGCCGGCAGTGGCTGCCAGCGTTGTCCGTCAAAGCGGCGCAGCCCGCCATTGATCGCCGCCCACAGCCGGCCCTCGCGATCCTGGCTGAAGCGTGGGACCACGCCGACCGGCACCCCCTGCTCGCGGCCGTAGCTGTGCAGCCGCCCCTGTGCGAACCGGCTGATGCCGGCCTGGAAGTAGCCGATCCACAGGGCGTCATCGCGGCCCTGCGCCAGCGTGACCATGTTGGTGGACGGGAACTGGCTGCCGACGGGCGCCGCCTGCCGTTCGAAGCGGCGGCCATCGAAGCGGTACAGGCCCGAGCCGGTGGCCAGCCACAACAGGCCGTCGTGGTCCTGGCTGATGTCCCAGATGTCGCCTGGAGCACCCTGGCCGACGCGCCAGGCGGTGTGCTCGTAATCGGGCAGCCCGCCACTCACCGGCGGGCGCTGCACGGCGAAGGCGGGCAGGGCGGTCAACAGCAGCAGGCACGTCAGCAGCGTTGGCAGGCGACGCAGGAACGGGAAGGGGCGGCCTCGCATGGCGCGCATTCTGGCAGGTACGGGGCAGTCCGGGGTGACCCGAACGGGGTAGGCAGTGGCAGCCGCGGTCGGCTATCACGCCGCCATGTCCCCTGGAGCCCGGCGATGCAGCGCCTGTTCGTGATGTTCCCTGATCGCGGTCCGGGCATCGGTCTGCTGTGGCTGCGGTTGTGCCTGTCTGCGGCACTGTGCATGCCCGGCACGCATGCGGGTGGGTGGTCGGCGCTGTGCCTGTTGGCGGTGCCGATGCTCATGCTGGGTGTGTTGACGCCACTGGCGGCGCTGATGGCGACCGTGGGAATGTTCGCGCAACTGGCGCCCTGGCCACAGGTAGTGCTGCCATTGGCGCTGTTGATGCTGGGCCCAGGCGCCTATTCACTGGATGCGCGCTTGTTCGGCCGTCGCCGGCTGGAGCACCGGCCTCCCCCATTCGGGTAGGTGCTGGCCTCGACCGACGGGGGTAGGGCATCGCGCAGTGGCCACGCACCATGGGGCACCCCCTCGCGGCGTCCCGCATGGCCACCATTTTTCCGCCTGATCTGCCCGCTGCATCACTGGCACCGCAGCAGGCCGCCGCGCTACAGCGCGCCCTGCGCTATGTCGATGAGCATCTGTCGCAGCCGCTGCGGGTGACCGAGCTGGCGGCGGCCGCCTGCGTCAGCCGCTTCCATCTGGTGCGCCTGTTCCGTACCGGTACCGGCGCCAGCCCGCTGCGCTATGTGCGTCGCCGCCGCATCGAGCATGCGCGCCAGCTGCTGCCGGGTGCGCAGCTGCCGATGGCCTGCCTGGCCCAGCAGCTGGGCTTCTTCGACCAGAGCCATTTCGTCCGCAGCTTCCGCGCGGAGACGGGCTGCAGTCCCGGCCAGTACCTGGCCGGCGATGCCGCCCTGTTGCTTCCCCTTGATCGTGTTTCCAACGGAGTCCACCCATGAGCCTTGCCACCGCCACTCCCGCCCCGGCGCTGCTGTCGCCCACCGACCACGCCCTGGTGCTGATCGACTTCCAGTCGCAGATGGCGTTCGCCACCCACACCATCGACATCTCCGCGCTGCGCAACAACGTGTCGCTGATCAGCAAGAGTGCCAAGGGCTTCAATGTGCCGGTCGTGCTGACCACGGTCGCCGAAACGTCATTCTCCGGCCCGATGTTCCCGGAACTGCCGCAGATCTTCGCCGGCCAGACGGTGTTCGACCGCACCTCGATGAACACCTGGGAAGACCAGCCGGTGATCGATGAGATCAACCGCATCGGCAAGCGTCGCCTGGTTGTTGCCGGTCTGTGGACCAGCGTCTGCATCGTCGGTCCGGCACTGTCGGCGTTGGCGCAGGGCTTCGAGGTGTATGTGATCACCGATGCCTGTGGTGATGTCAGCGAAGAGGCGCACGAGCGTGCGATCACCCGCATGGTGCAGGCCGGCGCGGTGCCGATGACCAGCGTGCAGTACCTGCTTGAGCTGCAGCGCGACTGGGCACGCGGGGAAACCTACGACCTGACCACCGGCATTGCCCGCGACCACGCCGGCGGCTACGGCATCGGCATCCAGTACGCCAAGCGCATGTTCGGCGCGCAGGAAGGCGGGCACTGAGCATGCTGGCTGGCCATGGCCTCGACCTGGCGCTGCTGATGCTGCGCGTGGTGGCAGGAGGCTTCCTGCTGCCACACGCGTTGGGCAAGCTGTTCGGCTGGTTCGGTGGACCGGGGCTGTCCGGCTTCGCTACCGAGCTGCGCGGCTTCAGGCTGCCAGCAGTGGCACCGTTGCCGCTGTTGCTGGCCCTGCTGCAGGTGCTGTCCGGGCTGGCCGTGCTGCTGGGATGGCAGACCCGCATCGCCGCGCTTGCGGCGGCCGCTTTCATCGGCTTCACCGTCCTGTTGGCCCTGCCCAAGGGCTGGTTCTGGATGCGCGGTGGCAGTGAGTACCCGTTGATGTGGACCACGGTACTGCTGGCCATCGCGCTGGCCGGGCCCGGCACCTGGGCGCTGGACGTCCACCGACTTCCGGGAGACCTCGCATGAGTCACGATCCACTCGATCAAGGCCGCCGCAACGTGGTGCTGGCCAGCGGTGCTGCCGTAGCGCTCGGCCTGGCCGGTCGCGCCGGTGCCGCACTCGATTCCACTTCCAAGGAGCGTCGCATGAGCACGCTGGTCATCCGCAATGCCCGCATCACCACCCTCGACCCGCAGCAGCCGCATGCGCAGGCGCTGGCCGTGCAGGAAGGCCGCATCGTCGCCGTCGGCAGCGACGAGGAGATCATGCGCGGCTGGGGCAGTGAAGCGACCCTGATCGATGCACAGGGCCGACGCCTGCTGCCCGGTCTCAACGACAGCCACACCCATCTGATCCGAGGTGGCCTGAACTACAACCTGGAACTGCGCTGGGACGGACTGCGTTCGTTGGGTGACGCCCTGGACATGCTGAAGGCCCAGGTCGACCGCACGCCCGCACCGCAGTGGGTACGCGTGGTCGGTGGCTTCACTGCCGCGCAGTTCAACGAGAAGCGCCTGCCGACCCTGCAGGAACTCAATGACATCGCGCCGGATACGCCGGTGTTCCTGCTGCACCTGTACGACCGCGCGCTGCTCAACCGTGCTGCGCTGCGCGCCTGCGGCTACACCAAGGACACGCCGGATCCACCGGGCGGCCAGATCGTGCGTGATTCGCTGGGCAACCCGACCGGGCTGCTGCTGGCCAAGCCCAATGCGCTGATCCTGTACGCGACACTGGCCAAGGGCCCGCGCCTGCCGATCGAGTACCAGGCGAACTCGACGCGGCATTTCATGCGTGAACTGAACCGGCTCGGCATCACCTCGGTGATCGACGCCGGCGGTGGCTTCCAGAACTATCCCGAGGACTACCAGGTCATCGAGCAGCTGCACCGCGATGACCAGCTGACAGTGCGTATCGCCTACAACCTGTTTACCCAGAACAAGGGCAAGGAAGTGGATGACTTCCGTGGCTGGAGCGAGATCCTGCAGCCGCGCCAGGGCGATGACCTGCTGCGCCACAACGGTGCCGGCGAGATGCTGGTGTTCTCCGCGGCTGATTTCGAGCTGTTCAACGAGCCGCGACCGGAGCTGCCGCCAGAACTGGAGCCGGAACTGCACGACGTGGTGAAGCTGCTGGTCGAGAAGCGTTGGCCGTTCCGCATCCACGCCACCTACGACGAGAGCATCAGCCGCATTCTCGATGTCTACGAACAGGTCAACCGTGAGGTGCCGTTCGATGGCTTGCACTGGTTCATCGACCACGCCGAGACCATCACCCCGCGCAACATCGAACGCATCCGCGCGCTGGGGGGCGGCATCGCCGTGCAGCACCGCATGGCCTACCAGGGCGAAGCCTTCGTCGAGCGCTATGGCGTGCAGGCTGCGCGGCATACGCCGCCGGTCAAGCGCATGCTGGCCGAAGGCGTGCCGGTCGGCGCCGGTACCGACGCCACCCGTGTGGCCAGCTACAACCCGTGGGTGGCGTTGTCCTGGCTGGTGACCGGGCGCACCGTGGGCGGGCTGGCCCTGTATGGTGATGAGAACCTGCTTGAACGCGAACAGGCCCTGCGCCTGTGGACCCAGGGCAGCGCCTGGTTCTCCGGCGACGAGGCGGTGAAGGGCACGCTGAAAGCCGGTCAGCTGGCCGACTTCATCCTGCTCTCGGCCGACTTCTTCCGCGTCGACGATGCGCAGATCGCCGACATCACCAGCGTGCTGACCGTGGTCGGTGGGCGCATCGTGCATGCAGATGCCGACTATGCCGGGCTCGCGCCGCAGCTGCCGCCGGCGATGCCGGACTGGTCGCCGGTCAACCGGTTCGGTGGTTACCATGTCGGCGGTGCTGCCACCGGATTGGCCACCGCCCATCGCCTCCATCACGGTGTGGCCTGCAGTACGCATGGTGCTCATGGTCATGCTGCGCAACATGCGGCGCCCACCGATGACCTGACCGCCTTCTGGGGCGCGATGGGATGCTCGTGCTTCGCGTTCTGAGCCTGGCGCTGCTGGCCGTGCCATCGCTGGCGCTGGCCTGCGAGGGTGGCCATTGCACTGACGCCGGTGACGGCCAATTGCGGTGGGACGCCTCGCTGCGCCTGCGTGGCCTGTACTACGACCCGACCCGGTTTGGTATCGGCGGCGGCGAAGATGGCTATGGCCTGCTGCGTGCGCTGGCCTCGGCCAGCTATGTGGAGGATGCCTGGCAGGCGAAGCTGCAGCTGGGCGTGCATGCTGAGAATGGCAAGGCAGGCGGCCCCGGCCGCACCGACCGCAGCGCGCTGGACGTGCAGCAGGCGTACTGGCGCTGGCAGCGTGGCAGCTTCCACCTGCAGCTGGGACGGCAGGAAGCAGGTTATGGTAGTTCGCGGCTGCTGTCGGTGCGCGATGGGCCGAATATCCGCTTGGCCTTCGATGGTGCACGCTTGGGGTGGAAGGGTAGCTTCGGCACGCTTGATCTGATGGCGCTGCGGCCGGTGCAGAACCGACCGGGAGCCTTCGATGATCGCGGCGAACACGGTGCCCATCTGTGGGGTGCCTATGCCACCACGGCACGCGGGGAGGGCGCAGGACAGTGGGATCTGTACCTGCTGGATTACCGCCGCGAAGGCGCACGCTTCTCGGCGGGTTCCGGCACCGAGCGTCGGCAGGCCGTAGGTGCTCGCTGGTTCGGCCAGTCCGGTGCACTGGACTGGAACAGTGAACTGGTGGCGCAGGGCGGCGAGCTGCGCACTGCCTCGGGCAATCTCGATATCCGCGCCTGGACGCTGGCCACCGATACAGGGTGGCGCTGGACGGACCTGCCGCTGCAACCGCGGTTGGGGCTGAAGGCGGACATCGCCAGTGGCGATGGCAATCCGCGAGACGGCCGCCTGGGAACCTTCAATGCACTGTTCCCGAAATCGGCCTACTTCAGCGAGGCCAGCCTGCTGGCACCGGCGAACCTGATGGACCTCCAGCCGACCCTGACCCTGCGCCTGCACGACGCGGTGACGACGGAGCTGGGCGTACAGATGGCGTGGAAGCATCGCCGCGCCGATGCGGTGTACACCACGCCGGCACCACTGGTGGCGTTGCCGGGCAGCGCCGGTGGCGCGCGCCGCATCGGTAATCAGTACAAATCCGAAACCCGCTGGCAGGCCAGCGAACACTGGCAATGGCAGCTGCAGCTGGCCTGGGTCGATGCCGGTCCTGCACTGAAGCAGGCCGGTGGGCAGGACACGCTGTTCGCCTCGATCGTTGGAGCATGGCAATGGTGAACGCAACCGCGTCGCAACCCCCCGCACAGGCCGCAGGTGCCTGGTCCCCGCTGAAGATCCGGATGTTCCGTTCGATCTGGCTGGCAATCCTGGCCAGCAACATCGGCACCTGGGTCAATGACGTGGCCGCCGCCTGGGTGATGGCCGAGCGTACCGGCTCGCCGTTGATGGTTGCCCTGGTGCAGTCGGCCACCACCGTGCCGATCGTGCTGCTGGCGCTGGCCGCCGGAACGCTGGCCGACATCGTCGATCGCCGCAGGTACCTGCTGGCGACCCAGGGCTGGATGCTGCTGGTCGCCGCGATAATGGCGACACTTACCGCGATGGACATGCTCACCCCGCAGCTGCTGGTGCTGCTGACTTTCTGCATGGGCTGCGGCGCGGCGATGGCGATGCCGGCGCAGGCCGCGATCGTGTCCGAACTGGTGCCGCAGCCGATGCTGGCCTCAGCGGTGGCGCTGAACTCGATCGGCATCAACATCGCGCGCTCGATCGGCCCCGCCATCGGCGGTGTGATCGTGGCGCAGCTGGGTGCGGTCTGGGCGTTCGGCTTCAACGCCATCACCTTCGCCGCGATGCTGTTCGTGGTGTGGGGCTGGAAGCGCGACCCGAAGCAGTCGAGCCTGCCGCCGGAGGGTTTTGGCGCAGGGCTGAAGGCGGGCCTGCGTTATGCCAGCCGTGCCGGACGCCTGCAGGCCGTGCTGATCAAGTCGGTCGGCTTCTTTTTCTTTGCCGCGGCGATGAACGCGTTGCTGCCGGTGGTGGTGCGTGGGCAGATGCACGGTGGGGCCGGGCAGTACGGCATGCTGCTGGGCTGCATCGGTATCGGTGCAGTGGGCGGTGCCTTGCTGCTGCCGAAGCTGCGCGCGCAGATGGATCGCGACCTGCTGGTGCTGCTGGCCACGCTCTCACTTGCGCTGAGCCTGGTCGGGCTGGCGCTGACCCGCAGCTGGTACGTGCTGCCATTGGTGATGCTGACCAACGGTTTTGCCTGGATCACCGTGCTGTCGTCACTGCAGATTGCCGCCCAGACCGCGGTACCAGCGTGGGTACGCGCGCGTGCACTGGCGCTGTACATCATGGTGTTCTCCGCCGGCATGGCGGCCGGTGGCCTGAGCTGGGGTGCGCTGGCTCAGCGTACCTCGCCGGAGCTGGCGTTGCTGGTGGCTGCCGCAGGTGCGGTGATCGGCGGATTGCTGGTGTGGCGCGTGCGCATCGCCGGTACCGAAGACCTGAACCTGCGTCCGGCCGGGCACTGGCCGGCACCAGAGCTGTCGGTGCCGGTGTCGAACGATCGCGGCCCGGTGCTGGTCACCATCGAGTACCGTATCGACGACGCTGATCGTGCCGCGTTCCAGGCGCAGATGCGCGCGCTGGGCACGATCCGCCGCCGCGATGGTGCCGTGGTCTGGGGCGTGGTCGAGGATGTGGCCAGCCCGGGCATCCACCTGGAGTATTTCGTGACCCCGTCGTGGCTGGAGCACCTGCGCCAGCACGAGCGCATCACCGCCGACGACAAGGCGATCCAGGAAGTGCTGCGGGAACTGCATCGCGGTGAGCGCGCACCGGTGGTACGCCACTTCGTGGGTGGGCATGACCCGCTGCCGAAGACCGGGGTCCCGCACCACCACAGCGACATCTGACAAAAAGGGGACGGAGGGGATCAAGTCGTTTGTGCACAAACGACTTGATCCCCTCCGTCCCCTTTTTTGTGCGGCGGCGCTGGGTAGCGCCGCCGCGGTGAATCACTTACGCGCGAACGCCAGCAGGTCGGCGTTGAACTGGTCGGCGTGGGTAACGGTCAGGCCGTGCGGCGCACCGGGGTACACCTTCAACTCGGCGTCCTTGATGATCTGCGAGGACAGCTTGGCCGAGGCATCGAACGGCACGATCTGGTCGTCATCACCGTGCACGACCAGCGCCGGCACATCGATCTTCTTCAGGTCCTCGGTGTAGTCCACTTCCGAGAACTCGTGCACGCAGTCGTACTGACCCTTGACGCCACCGAGCATGCCCTGCAGCCAGAACACATCACGCATGCCCTGGGTAACGGTGTTGCCGTCGCGGTTGGCGCCGAAGAACGGCGTGGTCAGGTCCTTGAAGAACTGCGAGCGGTCACCGCCGGTGCCCTTGCGGATGCCGTCGAAGACTTCCAACGGGGTGCCGGCCGGGTTGGCTTCGGTCTTCAGCATCAGCGGCGGCACCGCGCCGACCAGCACCACCTTGGCCACGCGCTTGCTGCCGTGGCGGCCGATGTAGTGGGCCACTTCGCCGCCACCGGTGGAATGGCCGACCAGGATCGCATCCTTCAGGTCCAGTGCTTCGATCACTGCGGCCAGGTCATCGGCGTAGGTGTCCATGTCGTTGCCGTCCCAGGTCTGGCTGGAGCGGCCGTGGCTGCGACGGTCGTGAGCGATCACGCGGAAGCCGTTCTGGCCCATGAACAGCATCTGCGGGTCCCAGGCATCGGACGACAGCGGCCAGCCGTGGGCGAACACGATCGGCTGGCCGGTACCCCAATCCTTGTAGAAGATGCGGGCGCCGTCGGCGACGGTGACGAAGTTGCTCATTGCGGTTTCCTTGGCGGAAGGGAGGGAAGGCACTGGCAGTTGTGCCGGTGCCTCCGGCAGTACAGCGCAGCGCCAGGCCGGCGACTTGCACGGCTGTGCTGGATTACACCGGATGTGACGCATATCGCTCTGGCACGAAGCCGTTCCGGCATTGAGGATGGCGGTAGCCCTGCTGAGGAGCCTGCGATGTTGAATGCGTATTGGAGTCCGCTGTTGTGCCTGCTGCTGGCCGCGGGCGCGCACGCTCAGACCAACGTCTACAAATGCGTGGACGGGCCGCATCCGGTCTACCAGCAGACGCCGTGCCAGGGGCATGCGGAATGGCGCTGGGAGGTGCCGGCGGAGCCGGCCTCAACGGGTGCAACCATGGCCAAGGCGGCGAGCCCAGCCTCAAGCCGTCCGCGTGTGGTACGGCAGGCGCGTGCGCGGGCTGCACTGATATCGATCAGCGCGGATCCTGCCGCCTGTGAGCGCGCGCGGCAGCAACGCGCAAAGGTGCTGGCCAATGGCAAGCGCATGGACTTCGTGCAGCGCCGGCAACTGGACGATGCCGTGCATGAGGCGTGCCGCTGAAACGAAATGGTGCCGGAAACGACAACGGCGCCCGCAGGCGCCGTTGGACAGGATGCGAGGTGCTGGACCTCAGCGACCGTCGCTGGCAGCCGCCGGTGCCGGCGAGGGCACGCTGTCCGGCTTGGGCAGGCTCAGCTCCGGGTTGCCCTGTTCGGCCTGCAGGATCTGGATGCGGCGCTGCAGGGAATCCAACTGGCTGTTGGTGCTCTGCACGTCGCTGCTCAGGCTGACCGCCTGCTGCTGGGCCTGCTGAAGGGCGGCGCTGACCTGGGCCGACTGTGCCTGCTGCTGTTCCATTTCCTGCTGCAGGGCGCGCAGGCGTTCCTCGTTGTAGGCCACCAGGCGCTCGGTATAGCGCTTGCCGGCCTCCAGGCGGGTGGTGTCGATGTAGACCTGGGCCAGCTGCTCGGACTGCTGCGCGAAGGTGCGGTAGACACGCTCGGCGTTGTCGACGGCATCGGTCTTGATCACCCGCCAGAAATTCTTCTCCTGGAACAGGGCGACGTAGTAGGTCAGGGTGTTGGCATTGAACAGCAGGCTGGCGCCGTAATTGCCGTTGTAGGTGGTGCGCAGCTCGGTCAGCTGGCGGGCATCCATCAGCTGCTTGAGCTCGTCAACGGTGTTGCGCACCACCGGTGCGGTACGTGCGGCCGGCTCTGCGGCTGCTTCGCGGTCGCTACGGGCAGCCATCGCCGCCGGTGCCACCAGCATCATGGCCACGGCCAGCAGTGCCGCGCCGCGCGCGTGCCGGGCGAAGACCGCGCCCCCTGAAGTTTCTCGCATGTCTAGACCATCCACGGATGAGTGTGGGTTGAGATGAAGGTGGTTCCCCGCCGGGAGTCTAGCATGTGCGCGGGCGCCGCCAAGGGCGCCCGTCACGGGTCAGTAGACCAGTTGTGCGGGCGTGCACTGGATGGACTGGACATGCACATCCGTACGGCCCAGTTCCAGGCCCAGTACCTGGGCAAGCAGTGAGCGCAGCAGCGAGCCGACACTGTTGAGTAGCGGCTTCAGGACGTCCAGGGCGGGCTTCAGCAGGAAGCACAGCAGGCCCGAACAACTGACCGGACCATTGCCGGGGGCGGTGACGCCGTCGCCGGCGAACTGGTCCAGGAAGCCGGCATCGGCGGTCTGCAGGTAGGAAGTCAGGTTGTACTTCATGCAATTGTTGTAGGTGGTGTCATCCAGGGCGCCGATCAGGCTGTTGCACTGCTTGACCAGCAGCCCACCCACAAGCGCTCCCAGGACGCCATCGAGGAGCCCCGAGCCAACCCCGGTCACTGCGTTGCGGAATCCTTGCCAGACCTTGCCGTCGACCATGCAGGTCACCAGCACACAGCTGGTCGGTACCCCTTTGGTGATGTCCCAGTTTCCCAGTGGTTTCAATCCCTGCGTACTGTCTCCGAATTCCAGCAGCTTGATGGTTGCGTCGACATCGTATCGCTTGCGACCAACGTTGGCTGCTTTCAGGTAGCGATCGGCCAACTGCGCTGCGGTCGAGCCCTGGCTCATGCCATCGTCGCGCGGATCGAGCACCCCGGACAGTACGCGCAGCAGTTCGCTGACCAGCTCGGACACGGCGGTGCCCACCTCCAGGGAGTTGACCTGGGTTGAACCGGTCGCGCCGGCGGGGAGGGTGAGGCTTTGCGTGTCGGTCAGCGTATTGACCTTGATGCTGTCATTGATCAACGGGGCGCCGAGCAGTGTCAGCATCTGTTCCTTCTGCAGGGTGTCGCCACAGACATTCTGCTTGGAAAACCGCTCGCTGTCGGCCACCTTGCCGACGCAGGCGCGCAGCACGGAGGACTCGACCTTGATCGTCGCCGTGGGAGGCGTGCTGCCACATTGCAGGCTGGTCAGGGTCGCCATTGCATTGGTCACGTCTGCATGGACCGGCAGCTTCAGGCGGATGCCCAGCAGTGAAAGTACGCCGCCTGCAACGGGGATGTTGTTGGTGTCGATGTCGAGGAAGACGCGGATCTGCGCGTTGTAAGCGCGCGAGCCAATGCCTCCGATGGCGATCGACGGCGGCTCCACCACGGCGGCTTTCGCATTGACCAGGCCCAACAGGTTGAGGTCATTGACCGAGACCGCACGGCCGCCATTGGCTATGCTGATGCTGGTCCCTATGAGGTCCAGCACATTGACATCGGCCTGCAGCGCGCTGGAAATCGTTCCATCCGGCGCGACAACGCGTGCGAACAAGCCGCCGCCGCTGTCATCGGAGCCGAGTTTCACCTCCAGCTGCTTGAGGTCGATGCCCTGCACGACCAGGGCATTCTCCAGCGCACTCAGGTCCACGTGGGCAACGCCCTGCTGGGTGAGCAGGTCAACGGTCGCCTGAAGGATCTTGCCCAGCTTGACCTTGCGGCCGGCCAGCAGATTGTTGAACTCGGCCACGCCCATGTTGACGTCGATTGGAATGCCCAGTGCCTGCAGCAGTCCGTTCGGGGTGATATGCGCCTGTGCAAGGCCGTCGTAGCCGAGCAGGGTGGTCTTGTCGAGGTCGGCACCCACCAGTTTCAGGACATTTCCCAGTGGCGTGTTGCCGTTGATGCGGAGCAGTTGCGAGCCGACACTGAAAACCGCCGTGGGCTCTGCACGGCGCGCCACGGCCTGGGCGGTCACGGTCGGCAGGCTGCTGTTCTGCCCGAAGAAGGGAAGCACCGCGCGGCGGGTGATGACACGAACGGCGTTGCGTTGATTGGCAGCATCGACGGCCGGGCTGAAGTGCCCCTCGGTGGCCCGGGTCACGTTCCAGTTTCCGCAACGGATTTCCAGGCTCCCAGCGAACCTGTTCTGGGTGAGTGCGCTCTGCCGCGCAGCACTGTTGTCGCTGTTGTCCGAGGTGCACAGCTCCAGCCGTTGCGCTCCAGCCAGTGCGGCCAGATCAGCGACTTTCTGCGCATCGCGCTTGGCCCAGAACAGGTAACCGATCTCGATCAGGCCCAGCATCGCCAGCAACGCCAGCATGACCAGCATCATGGTGATCGACATGCCGCCCCGTGGGCGGCTGAAACTGAACTGGCGTGGGCGTTTCATGGCCTACCTCAGCGTCCGGATGAGGATGATCCCTTGGACTTGGCGACATCGGTTTCAAAGAAGTCCGGGATCTCGTGTTCGAAGCTCTTCATGTAGCGGGCGTAGCTCAGCGTCGCCTGGTCGCCGAGGATCGGCAGGTGCTGCCCGGCCTGTTGCCCCGATGCCTGCAGGCGGAACAGGTTGCGCGTGGTATCGCCGATCTGGCTGCGGCCGGGTCGCGCGGCTGCAGCATTGCCATCGGTGATGGCCACTGCTGCGGGCGCCGCCTGCGGCACCGGTGCTGGCGGGGCCATCAGGTCCACGGTGGCCAGTGACTCGGACTGCAGCGGCTGCGACGTCGGCACAGCCGGCGTGCTGCCGCCAAGCATCTGACCGGTCAGCGGCTGTTGCTGCGCCTGCACGGCAGTGGCCGGTAACAGGCAGATCAGAACGGGCAGCAGGCGTCGGGTCAGGGGCGTCGCGGTCATGGTGTGTTCCCGTTCGGGTGGTCGGAGGTGCTGAAGCGTTCCAGCATCGAGGGCGGCAGGCGCTGCGGATCGCGTTCGTCGCGGCTGTCGCGGCGTGGTTCCGCCGCCAGTCGCGTGGCGGCGGGCGGGTTGCCGACGGCATCTCTGGCGAGAGCACGCGCAGTGGCCGGCACGGCTGCGGCAGCGGCCGATGCGGCCTGGCGTTGCTGCAGGCGGGCACGGATCTGCGCCGCCTGCTGCTGGATGCTGAGCCGGGTCTCGTCGTTGAGGTTGGCCTGCTGGGCGAGGCGTTCGGCGGTGGTGGTGTCGCCACGCAGCACCGCCCACAGCGCGAGGTTGGCAGTGGCCTTGGCATTGCCCGGCGACAGCTCCAGCGCCTTGGCCAGGGGTTCGCGCGCGCGCTCGAACTGCCCGGCGCGCAGCCGCGCATAGCCGAGGTCGCCGAGATAGCTTGTATTCAATGGCTGCAGTTCGGTCGCCCGCGCCAGTGCCTGCTCACTGCCGGCGTCGTCGTCGCGGCGCGCGGCAATCAGGCCCAGGCCATGTGCGGCCGCGGCGGCCTGGGGACCACTGGAAAGATCGCGGTACAGGGCAATCGCAGCATCGGCCTGGCCGGTCTCGCGCAGCGCGTCGGCCTGCAGCAGACGCAATGCCGGCGGATCGCCGTAGCGCTGACGGAAGGCGTCGACGTGGGCGAGCGAGGCATACCATGCGCCTTGCTGCTGCATGCGTTCGATCAGCTCCAGGTAGGCATTGCGGCTGTCCTGCGGCGCCGGTTCGGGCGCGGCCAGGCTGGGCACGCGCAGGTACTTCGGTGTGGTCGATGCACAGCCGCTGGCGCCGGCAACGGCGGCCAGGGCAACAATCAGGCAGGAAGTGCGCAGGGCAGGCATCAGGGGGACCCCATCTTGGACATGGTAGTGGCCAGCGCGACCAGCGCCGGGCCGGCAAGGACCAGCATCAGCGCTGGCAGCAGGGTCAGCATCATCACCACGGTCATCTTCACCGAGAGCTTGCCGACCTTTTCCTTCAGCGTGTTGCGACGCTGTTCGCGCAGGCGGATGCTGAACTGCCGCAGCGGCTCCTGCACCGCGCCACCATGGGCGTGCACCTGCAGGATCAGCTGCATCAGGCTGGTCAGGTCATCGTCTGCATAGACCTCGCTCAGCCGGCGCAGCGACTGCGCGCGCGTGCGGCCATGGGTATAGGCGACGTTGGCCTCCTGCAGCTCGCCGCCGAGGACCGGCAATGCATCGCGCAGCTTGTCGCCGAGCGTCTGCAGGCTCTGGTCCATGCTGAAGCCCACGCCCTGCAGCAGGCGCAGCAGGTCGATCAGCAGCGGCAGCTCGTTGTCGACCGCGCGCCGGCGCCGCTTCACCCAGGAGGAGAGAATGAACTTGGGCAGCAGCAGGCCAGCGGCCAAGGCGCCGATGATCACCATGATCCTGGCCAGCCCGGTGACGCTGCTGAATGTCAGCACCAGTGCCAGCACCAGCACGGCCAGCAGCAGGCGCAGGCCGAGGTAGATGGCCGTACCGCGGCGGGTGTTCCACCCGGCCAGATCCAACAGCAGCCGGTCTTCATTGGCCAGCAATGCCGCTTCCAGGCGGCCGCCGCTGAGGGCACGGCCGAAGCGTTCGAGCCAGCCCAGCGAATCGTGCCGTGCAGGTTCGGGGTCACGGGACGCCTCGCGCGGCTGCAGGGCGGTCTTCAACGTGGCCGTTGTACGCTGCTCACGATGGCTGCGTACCCAGCCGCCGATACCCAGCAGGGCGATACCTGCAGCCAGTACGAGCAGGGAGAGGGCGAACCAGGCGCTGGCGCTCATCGGTCGTCTCCGGCGGGGCGGGGGTGGTTCATAGCGATTTGGCCAGGCGATACAGCAGGAAGCCACCGACAAGCTCCATGCCCAGTGCAAGCAGCAGGATCTTGTGGCCAAGCGGATCGTGCAGCACCGGCTGGAAGAAGTCCGGGCTGGCGATCGCCATCAGCACCGCGCAGGCCGGTGGCAGCAGGCCCAGCACCCAGGCTGACATGCGCGTCTCCGAGGTCGTTGCCGCAAGCTCCTGCTGGGCCTGTTCCAGATCGCGCATGAAATCGCCCATGCGCTGCAGGATCTGGTCGGAGCGCCCGCCGATGCGCACGCTGACACCGATCACCACCGACAACACCTTCAACACATCCATGCGATAGGGATGCGAGGCCTGTGCGAGTGCACGGTCCAGCTCCATGCCACTGCGCGCAAAGCGCACCGTAGTGTCCAGCAGCCCGCGCAACGGCGCGCTGGTCTGCATCGAAGCAACCTGGAACGCGGCCTGCAGGCTGTTGCCCAGTGCCGTCAGCCGCACCAGGTTGTCGAGGAAGTCCGGCAGCTGATGCAGCAGTTGCGCACGCAGCTTCGTGGTCCGCCGCATCACCCACAGCCAGCAGCCAAGCAGGTACAGCAGCAGGGTCAGCGGAAACATCCATGCGGTGCCCAGCCGCAGCATCGCCACCACCGACAGTACCAGCCCCGGTACCAGCAGCATGACGGGAATTTTCCAGCCGGTCTGCAGCCCTGCGCGCTGCAGCAGGCCATCCAGCGGCAGCACGCGGCGCCCGGTGCTGGCGGGCCGCGCCGGATCGTTGGCAGCGGTGACGGACGGCCCGGCGGGTGCTCCGCCCGTGGCGCTTCCGCGCGAAAGCTGCTGCTCGGCGTGCCGCATTGAAACCTGGCGTTGTTCACGGCTGCTGGCCGTGCCCCACAGCCAGGCTGCCAGCGCCAGCAGCACCGCGATGATGCTCAACATGCCCAGCAGCGCGCCGGTTCCCATGCTCAGAAGTCTCCGTAGAGCGATTCGCGCAGTTGTTGGCGGAACGGCTCCAGCTTGTGTGAGTGCGGATGGAAGCCCAGCCCGACCCAGCGATCGATCTCTTTGCCGTTGCCGTCGATCTGCAGCTCGTGGCGGAACATTTCCTGGGTGGTGATCAGGTTGTCGCTGACACCGGTGATCTCGGTGATCGATACCAGCACGCGGCGCCCGCTGCCCAGGCGCGAGATCTGCACGATGAAGTCGATGGCACTGGCGATCTGCCGGCGCAGGCTGTCCTCGCTGCCCTGGAAGCCGGCAAAGCCGGCCAGCATCTCGATCCGGTACAGGCAGTCGCGCGGTGAGTTGGCGTGGATGGTGGCCATCGAGCCGTCGTGGCCGGTGTTCATTGCCTGCAGCATTTCCAGCACCTCGGCGCCACGCACCTCGCCCACCACGATGCGATCAGGGCGCATGCGCAGGCTGTTGCGGACCAGATCGCGGATGCTCACCGCGCCATGGCCTTCGGCGCCACCGATGCGGCTTTCCAGGCGGACCACATGCGGGTGGTTGAGCGAGAGTTCTGCGGTGTCCTCGACGGTGATCACGCGCTCGTTCGCGGGGACGTAGCTGGCCAGGGCGTTCAGCAGCGAGGTCTTGCCGGAGCTGGTACCGCCGGATACCAGGATGTTGCAGCGGCCCAGCACCATCGCCTTCAGCAAGGCCTGCATCGGCGCATCGAAGGTGCCCTTGGCCAGCAGTTCATCGGGGGTGAACGGATCCTTGCGGAACTTGCGGATGGACACCATCGGTCCGTCCACCGCCAGCGGCGAGATGATCGCGTTGAGACGGCCGCCGTTGGGCAGGCGCGCATCGACCATCGGATTGGAGTCATCCAGCCGGCGCCCAAGCGGGGCGAGGATGCGGCGCAGGATGCGCAGCAGATGGGTATCGTCGGTGAAGCGCTGGGTGGCCCGCTTGAGCTGGCCGCCCTGGGACACGTGCACATCCTTGAAACCGTTGATCAGGATGTCTTCGATGGACGGGTCGTGCAGCAGGTCGTCCAGCGGGCCAAAGCCGGTCAGCTCCTTGACCAGGCCCTCGGCGACCACCTGCATCTCCTCTTCGTTGATCGGGATGCGCCACTCCTGGATGAAGCCCACCGTCTGCACCTGCACCCAGCGGGCGATGGTGTCAGGGGCCCAGGAGTCGATGTCGATGCGCTCGTCCTCGATGCTGTTGAGCAGGTGCTCATGCGCGGCCGAGAGCACCTTCTGGTACTGCTCGGTCTGCGCGAACGGCTGGTGGCCCGGCGAGCTTTCGGGCAGCACCGGCCGGGCAACGGCATGCGGGAACGGGGTTACCTTGTCTTCCATTGCGATCCACCCAGAGCAAGGGAGAGTCTTTCCCGCAGGCCCTGCGCCTGGACCGGGCAGGCAGCCGGATCCAGGCGCGAAACCAGCGGAGCGAGGGCACGCAGGTAGGGGTCGCGCGGTGCATCCTGCAGCAGCAGGTGGCCCTGGCTGGCAGCCAGGCGCACGCGCGGTCGTTCGGGAAGCGTCGCCAGCAGGGGCACCTCGAAGCGGCGCGCGATCTGCTCCGGGCTCATGCCGCTGCTGTCATCGTGGCGGTTGATCACCAGCTGCAGGCGCTTCTCGCGTTCGCGCTGCCCGGCAAGATGCTTCAGTGCCTGGTCGAGCGACACCAGTGTGGCAATGGAGGCATCGGTGACCAGCCAGATCTCGTCGGCCTGGTCCAGCAGCAGCGGCGGCAGCTGACGCAGCGGGCAGCCACCGGCATCACACAGCACGCTGGCGAACACGGTGCGCAGGCGCTGCAGCAACGCACCCGGATCGGACGGCGGTACCGCATCGCTGCCGCTGGCGCGGTCCAGCAGCACCAGCCCGGAATCGTGACGGGCCATGGCCGTGCGGGCGAGGGTGGCATCGATGCGGCTGGCGTTGCGCAGCGCGTCTTCGTAATGGAAGCGGCTGTCCAGGTTGAGGTACAGCGCGAGGTCACCCGAAGGCTGGGCCAGCTCCATCAGCAGGCCGTCCTGAAGCAGTGCCTCGCCCTGTGCCAGCGCACGGGTCTGCTGTGCCAGCACCGAGAGATGTGCGGCCAGCGTACTGGTGCCGACCCCGGCGCGCACGCCCAGCAGCACGATCAGGCGCGCCTTGTGCGCGTGCTGCGCGGTGGCAGCCGGTCGTGGCGACAGGGCGCGACGCAGCGCGGCCTCGATACCGACGTTGTCGCTGTCCAGATCCAGCACATCACGCAGGCCCGCCCGCAATGCGATGACGACGCCTTCCACCTGGCCGGCGCTGGTGGCACCGACGGCAACCAATGCCAGATCCGGCTCTGTCTGTTGCAGTTGCTGCGCCAGCACGCTGGAGGCGGCCGCATGTTCGGGGCGGAAATCGAGCAGCACAAGGCTCTGCGGCCCACGTTGCAGATCCTGGGCGGAGGTCGGCGTACTGCTGTCCTGCCAGTGCAGGGTAGTGGTCGGCGGCAGTTTGGCCGCCAGCCGGGGCAGCAGTTCGCGATCCATTCCATACAGGACCAGGTTCATCGGCGGTCCTTGCGGATGCAGCGGCTGGGCAGTGGCATAGGGCATGGGCGTGGTATCGCAGGCATCATGGAATCAGCGTGAGAAGCCGGGCACCGGGTCCTGGCTGATCGGACCCAGCAGCCAGGCGCCCCATTCGGGCATGTGCGGCTTGGCTTCGCGGTCGCCGGGCAGTGGCAGGTCGGTGTTGCGTGCCAGCGGCTTCACCAAGCGTGGCGTGACGATGATCACCAGTTCCTTGTCCTGGCGCTTGTAGTCGAAGTTGCGGAAGAACGAGCCGATGATCGGCAGGTCACCCAGCAGCGGGATCTTGCCGACGCTGGACACCACGTTGGAGCTGACCAGGCCACCGATCACGAAGCTCTCGCCATCGCCCAGCTCGACCGTGGTGTCGGCACGGCGGGTGGTGATCGAGGGAATCTGCACGCCGTTGAGCGCGATGGCGTTGCTGTAGTCCAGGTCACTGGCTTCCGGTGCGACTTTCAGGGCGATGCGGTTCGGCGCCAGTACCGTCGGTGTCACGGTCAGGCCGATGCCGAAGGGCTTGTAGGTGATCGTCGTGGTGCCCAGCCCCTGCGGTTCCAGGATCGGCAGCTCGCCGCCGGCCAGGAAACTGGCGCTCTGCCCGGACAGCGCGACCAGTGTCGGCTCGGCCAGCACGCGCGCCATGCCATTGCTCTGCAGCAGGTCGACGTCGGCATTCCACAGGCCCTTGGTCGAGCCGAATACCAGGCGGAAGGCCGAAGAAATGGCCGATTCGGCTTCGTTGCCGGAGTTGCCTTCCTTCATGCCGGGCAGGATGCCGGTGTTGCCCGGCAACTGGCCGCCCGGGCGGGCGAAGCCGTAGGCGAAGTTGCCGTTGCGGTTCTGGAAGCTGATGCCGATCTGCTTCAATGCGGTCTTGTTGAACTCGACCACCTTGACCTCGACCTGGACCACGCCGCCGCTGCTCACCGTGGATGCGTCGGCAAGCAGGCCCTCCTTGCCCAGCGCCATGGCGGCGGTCTTCTGTTCCTGCATGTGCGAGAGCACGCTGTCGGTGCTTCCCTGCAGCAGGCCCTGATTGTCCTGCTGGGTGAATACCAGCCCGTTCGCGCCGGTGTCGGCCGCACCCTGCACCGCGCTTTGTACCCGCACCTGCAGGCGCTGTGGTTCGGCCCGCTTTCGGTGCCAGAGCAGCAGCGTGGTAGTGCCAGGCGCCTTGCCGACCAGCAATGCCTGGCGCTGGCCGCGCAGCATCACGATATCGGCCACGCCCGGATCGGCAATGGCGACCCGCTCCAGATCGCCCGGCAGGGTCCAGGGACGCTGCTCACGCGCCTGCAGCACCAGGTCGTCGGCGGCCACGCTCGTCGCCGGTGCCAGCAGCACCAGCAGCAGGGCCAGCCAGCGCTGGCGGGGGGAAGGGCGTGGACTGCGGCGACGTTCGGTCATGGATGCGCTCGATGCAGGTCAAAGGGAACCACGGGGGGCGGAGCTGTCGCCTCGGATGATTTCGATACCCGATGCGCGCGGGGCACTGCGCCGCGGTGCGGGTGCGCGTGCCGGGGCATCCTGGGCGCTGCGCGCCGGTGTGTTGCTGCGCCCGGCCAACGCATCGCCGTCGATGCCGGCGAAGGCGTGATTCTCTGGCCGTTGCAGCGCAAGCTGCTGCTCCGCATCAAGCCCCCGCAGCGGATCGATCACCCCGCGTGCCTGCGGGAACAGCGCCAGATCGGGCTGGCCGGAATCGGCAGGGTTGCGCAGGGCCAGGAACAGCTTGCCCTGCTGTGCACCCAGCAGCAGCCGGTTGGCGTCGGCCACCGGTACCGCCAGTACCGCGCTGCGTGCGGGCTGGGCAGTCTCGCTGCCCGTGCTCTGGGTGCTGCTGCTTCCGGTGATGTCAGCGGCGCGCGGATCGTTGCGGGCATCGGCTTCAGTGCTGGCAACAGCGTCATGGTTGGCCGGGGCGATGTCCTGCTGGCCATAGCTGAGCACGCGCAGGCGTGACAACAGCAGGCGCGTCTGTGCCGCATCGGCCGGGCCGCTGGCGCTGGATTGGGCAGTGCGCAGGTTGAGGAACACGTCGACGAAATCACCCGGAAGGATGCGGTTGCCGGCACCCACCAGCTCGTCCACCGGGACCGCGAGTGCGCGTTCCCCGGGGCGCAGCTGCAGCGAGAATCCCTGCGCGAGTGCATTGCTGCTGATCGCCGTGCCTTCGGCGATGTCCTGCACCGGTACCTTTCCGACCACGGCGGAAATGCTGGTGGCGGCACCGGCAACCGGGGCGCTGCGCTGTGCCAGACGCAATCCGTTGGCAGAGATCGGTTCGCCGGCCGGCAGGCGTGCCACCGCCTCCACCACGGTGATCGCCTGGGCATCGCTCCGCGCGACCGGGGCAACCGTGGCCGGCGCGGCCTGCTTGCGCCCGATCATCAAGGCGATCACCGCCAGCAGCACGGCCAGCCCGATCAGGGCGACGGCAGCAATGCGGGTCAACTTGAGCATGGAACCGTCTCCTGTACCGAACGTCAGTTGCCGCTGCCGAGGTCGAGCTGAGCGACCGCGACGCTGCGGATGGGAGCCCGCATCACCCACTTGTAGAGCGTGGCGGTGCCGGGCAGGAAGGGGTGGCTTGCGTAGTCGTAGCTGACTGTCACGGTCATGCACTGGGCGCTGGCCAGTCCGGCGCAGGGGGCCTGCGCCGAAACCAGAATGGCGTTGCTTCCGCCATTGCTGCAGTCGACCGGCTGACCCGAGAAGTTCAGCAGCCACTGCATCGAACTGCGCGCCGCAACACAGGCTGCAGTACGGCGTTCGTTGGCGCTGCCATAGCGCAGCGATGCGCGCGCACCCTCGGCCGAGGCGGTTGCCAGGGTCTGCTGGGCCGCCATGATCATCACGCCGGAGAACGTGAACAACAGCAGTGGCAGCAGGCCCAGCATCAGCATCAGTGCGAACTCGATGCTGGCCACGCCGCGTTGCCGGCGTGGGTTCTGGATGTTCATGCCACACCTCCGTACGTGCTGATGAGGATCCAGGCGATGGCGGATACCGCCAGGTAGGCGGCGTAGGGAATGCCTTGGCGTCCCTGGCGGGCGCTCTGCATTCCGCGTAGCGCCGGGTGCGAATGCCATTGCGAACTTGCCCGATGCATATGGGCTTGAAGGCCGATGGGCAGTGCTGGACCCAACCGGCGTGATACCAGCACCAGTGCGGCATGTGCGCCCGCTGCCAGGCTGGCCGCGATCCAGATCGGCAGCAGTGCCTGCCAGCCCAGCATCAATCCCAGTACCGAAAAGAATTTGACATCGCCGGCACCCATCCAGCGCACTGCATGGAAAGGCAGCATTGCGACCAGGCCGAGCGCCGCGCCGGCAATGTGGGAAGCCCACGGCAGGCGCGGCGCGTTGAACTGTCCGGCGATGAGCACGACAACGGTGATCGCGCATGCGGACAGCAGCCAGGCGTTGGGCACCCGACGGGCGTACAGATCGCTGATCGCGATCCGCAGGCACACACCGATGGCCAGCAATCCCAGCAGTGTCATCGCACCCTCCATTGTCCGTCAGTGGACGGTCAGCAGTTGCTGTCCCTGATCAGCCTGGGAGCGGCTCAGGCCGGTGGGTTGCCTGACGCCTTGTCGGCAAGCTTGGTGAGATTCTCAAAGAGCGTTTCGAAGAAATCCTTGATCTGCGTGCTGCCCAGTGCGATCAGGACACCCGCAATCACAGCCGCCAGCAGGCCGTACTCGAGTGCGGTAACGCCATCTTCTTCCTTCAGGAACTTGCGGATCGATGCGTTCATGACGTTTGTCTCCCTCTACCTGTCTGCTACAGGACACCTGTTGGGCGGTGGCCCGGCTCCGCCGGGATCGTCCGTGGACCTCCGCACGTCCTGGCGGAGGAGGCACGGCGGGACGGACCCGCCATGCTCAAGCAGGGTGATCGATTCCAGGCGGGACGCCGTTCGCGCAACCGCGACCGCACGGCGCGGAGCCGGTGGTCGAGGTGTCGAGCGATACGTGCATGGTCATGCTGTCCCCCTGGGTGCGGTCATTATCAAAGACCGGATCACCGTGTTATCGACTTTGCCTGAATGGCGGCCGGCTGCAACCGGAACCTATATGCAAATTCGGCAGAATCCCTTCGGTCCTTAATTTTTCACGCGGGTTCTGTGACGGAAATCCGTTCGTTCGCAAAACGATTCATCGACGTGCAGATAATGTGAGGCGGGTTTTTCAGTCGCATGCGAAAACTGTGCCAAACACCACGACCTTGTTTTCACGTCTGTATCCATCTTATTCAATGCAGTGCAGATGTTTACCCCGTTGAATTATCGGGCATACTCGTATTCAAGTACTCGCGTTTCTTTTGGGGTGCGCACTTTGCTGGCGCGCATCCCGGCGATGGAAGAGATTCCATGAGAGGTGCGCGCCCTGTCAGGCAGTGGGGGCCGTATCGCACGACGGATAATCGGGGGACGACACTGTCATGGTCGATGGTGGGGTAGGAGACAGCGACGACAGCGGCCTGCGGTCGATCGACCTGGCGACGCTGAGCGGCGTGCTTCGTGTATGTGATGTCGAACTGCTACTGCTCGATGGCAATGGGCCGCGGGCGGCCTTCGCTTCACGCGTGCACGAGGAGGCGTTGTTCTGCAGCATCAGCTGTGGATTCCATTGCCGTGGACGATTCATGCTGCCGCCGGACTGGGCGATGCTGGGGTATCTGCACGCGACCGATGAAACCCTGAGCTGGTGCCACGGTGTACCGCTCGTACCTGGAATGGCGTTGACCGTGATGCCGGAGGGTATCAGCGAGTTCACCCTGAGCCCCGGCACGCACATGACCCTGATGCTGGTGCCGGTGGCACGGGTGCAGCGCAAGCTGACCGAACTGAGCCTGCGCAGTACACCGCCGGCCGGACAGGCACTTTCGCTGTTCAATCTCGCCAGCGAGGCCGCCCCGCTGGCACAGCACTACCAGCAGCTGCACCTGCAGCTGGGCCAGGGCACGGGGCTGCAGCCGGAAGAAACCGAGCGGCTGCTGCACGAACACGTGCAGGCACTGCTGGGCGCGGGTTCCGCCGATCGCCCGGGTTGCAGCCGTGCGCGGCGCACGCATTATCTGATCGCACAGCGGGCGGAAAACTTCATGCGCCTCAACCTGCGCCGCAATATCTACATGAATGAGATCTGCGATGCTGCCGGTGTCAGCGAGCGTGGGCTGCGTTACGCGTTCGAGGACCTGTTCGGCACGTCGCCCAATCGTTACCTGTCGATGCTGCGCCTGTGCGCGGCCTGCCGCAGCCTGTCGATGGCTGATTCCAGCCGCCGTTCGGTCAAGGCCATCGCCCTCAGCTGTGGCCTGTGGGACCTGTCACGCTTCGCCGACAACTACCGCAAGGTCTTCGGTGAACTGCCGCGTGACACGCTGATGCGCGCTCCCGCGCAGATCGGCCAGCCAGCTTGATTCAAGCCCCGTAAGGGTTTCCCGGCAGTTCCTGCCGGAATTGCATATCCGCTTGCCGATATGGTTGCCGCTTCTGCATAACCGGCTGCCGATTCCGACCGTGGATTTGCCGGAATGCGCGATTGCCGTGCCGGAATGAAGTGCGCAGCCGCCGTTGCAAACGCTGAAATGTCAGTCACCTGCCTAACGGCAAGTCCACTGACATTCCAGTTGTTCGCCTACGGGGGAAATGCTCATGAACCGCATCTACCGGCGTGTATGGAACCGCCAGCTCAATGCTCTGGTTGTGGCCTCGGAACTGGCCACCGGCGACAGCGGCGACAGCGGCGGCAGCGCCGCCCGCGATCCGCGCAGTGCACTGCTGATGCCGACCGCACTGGCCCTGGCCCTGCTGTGCGCGCTGGCCAGCGGGCATGCAGGTGCATCTGCATCCGAATCCAATCAGTCTCTACGTGACCTGCAGGCACTGGCCGCGAAGTACGCGCAGCCGATGCCGGTCAAGGTCGACGCGGAAGTGGCGCTGGCCGCCGCATCGCGCCAGGCGCAGAGCAGTCCGGCGATCAGCGCTGATGCGCGTGTCGGCCTGCAGCTGAGTACGAACTCGCTGCCGATCGTACGCGACGTGCTGCCGGCCACCGTGCAGGTGAAGCTGGCGGCGAACGCTGCGCCGAAGCAGGTCGCGGTTCCTGCGCTGGCTGCCGATGTCCGCGCCAATGTCGGGCTGGGTCATGCAGCGTCCCATGTGGCGAAGATTGATGCATCGCTGGCGGCCAACGTTGCGCCGTCCGCGCATGCGCCGCTCGGTGTGGCTGCGGATGCCCAGGCGAAGGCCGGCGTTGGCATCGCCGGTACCCAGGTGGCCTCGATCGATACCGGTGCCAAGGCGGCCGCCGCTGTTGCTGGCGCACCGGCTGGCTCGCTGTCCGGCCTCAAGGCGTCCGTTGACGGCAAGGTGGATTCGCAGCTGAAGCTGGCGGGCCACCAGATCGACGGCCAGGGGCAGGTCAAGGCGACGGCGGCGGTCACGCTGCCGGCCAAGGAGGAGCTGCCGGGCGAGACTCATGATCGTGCGATCACCGCGGCCTTCGATACCGGTGTTGCCGGCAAAGTGCGCGTGCAGGCGCCGGATGGCCAGGAGGTCGTGGCCGACCGCAATCTGAAGCTGGCCGGCCAAGCCACGGTGGCAGCGCAGAACAGCGCGCTGGGCGTCGGTGGCCTGGTGGGCGGCGTTGTCGGCGCAGCAGGTGGCGCCGTGGGCGGCGTGCTTGATGGCACCGTAGGCAACACGGTTGATGCGGTCGGCGGCGCCTTGTACGGCACGGTTGGAACGGTAGGCGGCGCAGTGGGCAGCACGCTCAATGGTGCCGTTGGCACGGTTGGCGGAGCCGTAGGCGGTGCGCTCAACGGCACCGTTGGAACTGTCGGTAGCGCGGTGGGTGGTGCGCTCAACGGTGCGGTTGGCACGGTCGGTGCAGTTGGCGGCACCGTGGGTGGTGCACTCAACGGGACGGTCGGTTCGGTCGGCAGCACCGTCGGTGGTGCGCTCAACGGTGCGGTTGGCACGGTCGGTGCAGTTGGCGGCGCCGTGGGTGGTGCACTCAACGGGACGGTCGCTTCGGTCGGCAGCACCGTCGGCGGCGCGCTCAACGGTGCGGTTGGCACGGTTGGCGCAGTCGGCGGCACCGTGGGTGGTGCACTCAACGGCACGGTCGGTTCGGTTGGCGGTGCCGTGGGCGGCACGCTCAACAATACGGTGGGTGCAGTAGGCAGCACCGTCAGCGGTGTACTCAACGGCGCAACAGGTGGCAGCACCGGCGGCCTGGGTGGCCTGCTGGGCGATACACTCGGCAATGTCGGCGGCGCCGTCGGTAACCTGCTCAATGGCAACCTCAACGGCACCATCGGCAATCTCGGCAGTGCCGTAGGCGGCCTGGTCGGTGGCACGCTCGGCGGCCTCGGCCTGACCAAGCCCTCGGCGATCCCGCCGACCAGCCCGAAGGCGCCGGCTCCGGCCGACCCGAACGCTGGCCTGATCATCGGCACCGGCGGCCTGGTCGGTAATGTCGGGCAGCTGATCGGCCCGACCACCACCAGCCTGTTCGGCGGCAACGGCTATCTGAGCAACGGCAACCTCAAGCTCAGCAACGCCAACGTGATGCAGACCTACTCGACGGTCAATGTGCTGGGACTGCCGGTGGTCAACCTGTCGCCGGTCGGCAGCACCCTCAATGGCCTCGGCGGCGCCGTCACCGGCGGCAGCTCGCACCTGACCCTGATCGGTGGCGTCACCTCCGACAGCTACATCTACAACATCAACAACGGCAATCCGGGTGGCCTGCTGGGCCTGTTGCTGCCGAAGGATTCGCCGGCCTGGGCCGCCAAGTGCCTGGACATCGCCCTGGCCGACATCTCCTGCTGGGCCGTCAACGCCGCGCAGGACTACCAGGTGCTGATGGGCGACGGCGCCTTCGCCAACGGCTCGAAGGAAGTGGTGATCGGTGCCAATGCGCGGCACGAACTGCCGAAGGTCGATGCCAACGTGGCC
Organism: Stenotrophomonas sp. YJH_SMC_101-4; assembly: GCF_059370395.1. Classification (NCBI taxonomy): domain Bacteria; kingdom Pseudomonadati; phylum Pseudomonadota; class Gammaproteobacteria; order Lysobacterales; family Lysobacteraceae; genus Stenotrophomonas; species Stenotrophomonas sp. YJH_SMC_101-4. The sequence continues at coordinate 571,401 of NZ_JCAFTP010000001.1, forward strand.
TTCCCGGGTGCAGGCACCAATGACCCGAGCAACCCGACCGGCGTGCCGACCGCGGACTACGCCGCACGCATGGGTCACTCGGTGATCGTCGGTGACAGCGCGGTGGGTACTGCCAACGGGCAGACCCTGCTCGGTGCCGAGGCGACCTCGAACCAGGCCAACTCGGTCGCACTGGGCTACCGCTCGGCCGCGCTGCGCGGTGCCCAGGCCAGCTACAGCGCCTATGGCCTCACTGCGCCGCAGGTCTCTGCCGGTGAAGTGTCGGTGGGTACCGCCGGTGGCGGTGAGCGCCAGATCACCAACGTCGCGGCGGGTAGTGTCAATACCGATGCGGTCAACGTGGCCCAGCTGAAGGGGGCCATCAGCCTGATCGATGATGTGGCGGCCGCTGCGGTGACCTATGACCTGGACGGTGCCGGCAACCCGAACTATCGCCGTGTCACGCTCGGCGCGGGCACCGGCACCACCACCATCGGTAACCTGGCTGGCGGTGCGGTCACGGCCGGCAGCCTGGAAGCGGTCAATGGTGGCCAGCTGGCGGCGACCAATGCTGCCATCGCCAGCTTCTTCGGCGGCCGCGCAGCCTTCGATCCTGCCAGTGGCGCGTTCACTGCGCCCCTGTTCGAGATCAGCACCATCTCCACCGGCGGCGCCATCGCCAAGGGCCTGTATGAGAACGCTACCGATGCCTTCGCCGCGGTCGATGGCTCGCTGGTCAACCTCAACACGCAGATCACCGACATCCGTAACGGTGGCACCAAGTACCTGCGGGTGAACTCGACCGGTACCGAGGCCCTGGCCAGCGGTGCCGACTCGATCGCAGTCGGCACCAACGCCCGCGCAACCGCCGCCAACAGCATCGCGGTCGGTGCCGGCAGCCTGGCCGATCGTGCCAACAGCGTGTCCATCGGTGCCGCCGGTGCCGAGCGTCAGGTCACCAACCTGGCGGCCGGTACCGCAGCGACCGATGCAGTCAACCTGGGCCAGCTGCAGGCCTCGGAGCAGGGCGCCCTGCGCTATGACCTCAACGGCGACGGCAGCGTCAACTACGCCAGCGCCACGCTGGGCCAGACCGGTACCGCCACCACACTGCGCAACCTCGGCCCGGGCCAGGTCAGCGCCACCAGCAGCGAGGCCATCAACGGTGCCCAGCTGTTTGCGGCCAACCAGGCCGTGGCCACTCATCTGGGAGGTGGCGCAGCGGTCAACGGCAGCGGCGTATTGACCGCACCGACTTACTCGATCAACAACGTCGCCGCTAACGGCACCGTCACCAAGGGCAGCTACAACGACGTCGGTACCGCCTTCGATGCCGTCAGCAACTCGCTGGCCAACGTCGCCGACCAGACCGGCGAGATCGACAAGCTGGCCGTGAAGTACGACGTCGACGGCAGCGGCAACGTGCTCAACAGCGTGACGCTGACGGGCACCGGCACCGGCGCGGTGAAGATCACCAACGTCGCCGCCGGCAGCATCCTGGCCGGCAGCAGTGATGCCATCACCGGCGACCAGCTGTTCAGCACCAACAGCACCATCGCCAACTACTTTGGTGGCACCACCGCGTACAACGGCACCACCAATGTGTGGACCGCGCCGAAGTTCAGCATCTCCAGCATCGCCACCGACGGCACCTTTACCAGCGGCGACTACAACAACGTCACCGCCGCCTTCACTGCGGTGGACGGCTCGCTGAAGGTCCTCAACCAGCGCATCACCAACGGCGGCGGTGGCAGCGCCTACCTGGCGGTGAACTCGACCGCAGCGGCTGCAACGGCTGCCGGCGCGGAAGCGGTGGCTGTCGGCCCGCAGGCCAGTGCGGCCGGTGCCAACAGCGTGGCGGTCGGCAACGGTGCCAGCGCCAGTGCAGGCAACAGCGTCGCCCTGGGTGCCGGTTCGGTGGCCAGCGTTGGTGCGCAGAGCGGCTACACCGGTGCCTACGGCCAGACCGGCGCCAGCAACTCGGCCGGTGAGGTCTCGGTCGGCAGCACCGGCAGCGAGCGCAAGATCACCCACGTTGCCGATGGCTCCGACACCTACGACGCAACCAATGTCGGCCAGCTGAAGAATGGTGTGAACTACGCCATCGATGAGTCGAAGAAGTACACCGACCAGAAGATCCAGAACATCACCAACGTGGCCGGCAGCTTCCGCGCCAACAACACCAACAACCTGGCCGATCCGTCCGCCAGCGGTGCCAACTCGGCCGCCGGTGGTGCAGGCTCCACCGCCGCCGGTGCCAACTCGACCGCGCTGGGCAATGGTTCGCAGGCGCAGGCCGACAACTCGGTGGCGCTGGGGGCGGGTTCGGTGGCGAACCGGGCCAACACGGTCTCGGTCGGTGCCAGCGGCGCCGAACGCCAGGTCGTCAACGTGGCTGACGGTTCGCAGGCCACCGATGCGGTCAACGTGCGCCAGCTGCAGGCCTCGCAGCAGGGCACGATCCGCTACGACACCACGGTGAACGGTGCGACCAACTACAACAGTGTCACGCTGGGCAGCACCAACAGCGGCCCGACCACGGTGCGCAACGTCGCCGCCGGCACCGCCGGTACCGACGCAGTCAACGTGGACCAGCTGAAGTCGGGCATGGCGCAGACCCTGGACTGGTCGAAGGCCTACACCGACGAGCGCATGGGGGGCTTCGAGCGCGACCTGCGCAAGACCGACAACCGCGCCTCGGCCGGTATCGCTTCGGCGATGGCCACCGCAGCCCTGCCGCAGCCCAGCGAAGCGGGCCGCAGCATGGCCTCGGTCGCTGCCGGCAGCTACAACGGCGAGTCGGGCGTGGCGGTCGGTATCTCCGGTGTCTCCGAGGGAGGGCGCTGGATCTACAAGTTCAGCGGCTCCACCAACAGCCGTGGCGAGGCCGGTGTGGCCGTCGGTGCCGGCATCCAGTGGTGATCCCCGCCGCCTGGCCGCACGCGCGGCCCGGCATCGCGGAAACGTCCATAGGGGGAATGACATGAAACAGCATCGCATCGCCCGCACTGGCCAGATGGCCGCAGTGCTGGGCCTGGTCCTGGGAATGGGCCTGCTGGCCGCCTGTCGCAGCCATGCGCCGGCCGCCGAGGGTCCTGCCGAAACCACCGCCGTGCAGTTCCCGGAGGCTTCGAAGGCCTCGTTGAAGGAAGGCATCTATCCCGACGTCGCCGACCTGCGCCGCTTCGCGCCGGGCATGAGCAAGCGCCAGCTGTATACCTTGCTGGGCACGCCGCACTTCAACGAAGGCATGTGGGGCGTGCGCGAGTGGAACTACCTGTTCAACTTCCGCACTGCGCAGGGCGCGGAGTATTTCACCTGCCAGTTCCAGGTGCGCTTCGACAGCAAGGGCATCGCCCAAGGGGGCTACTGGAAGCCGGAATCGTGCGCGGCGGTGCTGGAACCGCCGCGGCCGCCAGCGCCGCCAGCACCGGCACCGTTGACGGAGCAGCCGCTGCGGTTGTCGGCGGATGCGCTGTTCGGGTTCGACAGCGCGGTGCTCAGTGCCGAAGGCCAGCAGGCCATACAGGGCGTGCTGGCGCAGGTGCGCGAGGCCAGTCAGGTGCAGTCGATCCGGGTGACCGGGTACACCGACCGTATCGGCAGTGCCAGCTACAACCAGACCCTGTCGCAGCGACGTGCCGAGGCCGTGCGCAGCGCGCTGGTGCAGGGTGGGGTGCCTGCGGCCAGCATCAGCGCCGAAGGGCGGGGCGCAGCCGAGCCGATCGTGCAGTGCGAGCAGCGCAACCGTCGCGAGCTGATCGCCTGCCTGGCGCCGAACCGGCGTGTGCAGATTGCTGGAATGGCCCAGCCGCGCTGAGAGTCCACCACCGGGGTCATGCCCCGCTATCCCGAGTCCCCCCTGACCGTCGGCAGGACGTGGTTACGTCTCCCCCGTTGACCATGCCTGCCGGCGGCTCAGGTTTTCCATGGTGCACGCGATGAACGCCCAATTCCTGCCTCTTTCCATGAAGACGGAAGCCACATTGAGTGTGTACGGCCAGCTCGGCAACCATGCGGTGGTGCGCATTCCCGGGCGGCGCCTGCCGGGCTTGATCCTGCAGGCAGACACCGTGGCCGGCTTCCTTGCCCAGCTGCAGGAAGCCCAGGCCTGCCTGCGCAGTGGTCGCGCACAGCGCACCGACGCCGAACTGGACATGCTCATCGACGTGTTGCAGCAGTGGTATGCGCTGATCGAATCGCGCCTGGCCGACGCCGGCGAGGCACTGTAGAAGAAAAAGGGGACGGAGGGGATTAAGTCGTTCCCGGCACGGCAGGGACATGGACGACTTAATCTCCTCCGTCCCCTTTTCTGTGTCATGCGCGTGCGCGGATCAACCAGCAGGCAGCATCCACGCGGACCCGATCGCCCTCGATGAATGGCGTGAATGCTGCCAGCGCCTTGTCGCAGAGTGCGACGGCGCGTTCTCGGGGCAGGTCTCGCAGGGCAAGACCCAGTGCACCGAGCTGCCCCACATAGGTCGGCAGTTCATCGAGGGCGAGTGAGCAGGGCAGGTCCACCGCAGTCACTTCGACGTCCTTCCAGCCGGCGTCCTGCAGCAGGCGGTGGATACGTTCGCCGTCGGCGAAGGCGAACTGCCCGGGTGCGCCAGGGCTCCGTGGCGGCAGATCCAGCTCATCACCGATGGCCCGTTCGGCGGTCGTCATGAACGGGTTCTCTTCTGCGCTGCGCCAGGCGATGAAGCGCAGGCCCGCGTCTGGCTTGGCCGCACGCTGCAGGTTGGTGAACGCGGCCCCTGTATCCTCGAAGAACATCACGCCCAGCCGCGACTGGATCCAGTCGAAGTTCGCGGGGGGCAGTGGGTGCTGTTGCGCGTCGGCGACGATGAAGTCTGCGTCCAGCCCCGCCGCCTCAGCGCGCCCGCGTGCCGTTGCCAGCATCGGTGCGGAGATGTCCACGCCGGTGCAGTGGGCGGCCGGGCGTGCCGCGCCGGCGGCAAGCAGGCTCGCGCCCGTGCCGCATCCGATATCGAGCAGTTGCGTGACGGTTTCTGGCAACTCGGCGACCAGCAGGTCGGCCATCGGCTGGAACAGGCCATCGAGGATGGCCTGCTGGGCGACCCAGATCTGGCCGCCGGGACCGTTCCAGAGGGTGTTCTGATCAACGGGGGATGTGCTGGCCATGGCCTTGCCTTGTCGGGAAGTGGCCCATAGGTTGCTGCTTGAAGACGACTTGAGGTCAAGCCCATGCGTGAACTGGATATCGGCGAGGTGGTCAAGCGCAGTGGCGTGCCGGCCTCGACCCTGCGCTACTACGAACAGCTGGGGCTGCTGCAGGCACTTGGGCGCCGTGGCCTGCGCCGGCAGTATGACGAGCAGGTGCTGGAACGGCTGGCACTGATCGGTCTCGGCCAGGCGGCCGGGCTGTCATTGCAGCAGATCGGGGCATCACTGCCGCCGCAGCGTGGATGTATCTCCCTGGATCGTGAGGCGCTGCTGGCGCAGGCCGATGTACTGCAGAGGCAGATCACCCAGTTGCAGCGGGTGCGCCGGCACCTGCAGCGCGCGGCGGCCTGCCCGGAAGCGCAGGATGCGCGGCAGTGCGGTTCATTCCGCAAGCTGCTGCGGGCGCAGCAGCGCATGGCGGGTGGGTGAGTTGCCGGAACCGGCTCAATCGCGGGTGCTGACTTCCCAGGTGGCATGCAGAACGCCCGGCACGTGCTCCATCCGCGCCAGCACCACGTCCAGCTCATCGGCACTCACGGCGGTACTGACCAGCACCGCGATCACATCGGTGGGTGCGTCGGCGTGCTCGACCAGCTGCACATCACCGACCGGATACTGCGCTGCTTCCAGCGCGTCGACCAACCGCTCGCGCACGCGCGGCACGGCTTCGGCATCCACGCTCAGGCGCACTTCGTAGGTCGCCTCGGTGGCGGTCTCATTGATCGGAATGCGGTTGATCGCATTCACCAGCGGCCGCAGCAGGGTGTTTCCGGCGATGATCAGCACGGTCAGCAGCACGCCTTCGGCCAACATGTCCGCGCCGGTGCAGCTGCCCACCGCCGCAGAGCACCACAGGGTGGCAGCGGTGTTCAGGCCGCGCACGTTCATGCCTTCCTTCATGATCACGCCGGCGCCGAGGAAGCCGACGCCGGAGACCACGTAGGAGATCACCCGCACCGCCTCGGCGCTGCCGGCGATGCGCATGCCCAGGTCGACGAAGGCAGCGGCGCCGACAGCTACCAGCACGTTGGTGCGCAGGCCGGCGGTGCGCTGCCGGTACTGGCGCTCGGCGCCGATCAGCGTGCCCAGCACGAAGGCGGCCAGCAGGCTGACCACGGTGTCGGCGAAGGGACCGGCCTGGAAGGTATCAATAAAGCGCATGGCCGGAGTCTACCCCGGTCATGTGACGGTAGATCCATGCCATGCGTGGATACCCGGATGGGCCACAAACGAATTAATCCCCTCCGTCCCCTTTTTCGGGATCAGTCGGTGTCGTCGACGCGCTCGCCCATCAGCTCGCGCTGGCGCTTGTCCAGTTCTTCGGCGTAGCGCTTGCGCACGAAGGCTTCGGAGACGACGCCCAATACCTGGCCGTCGGCAGCCACCACCGCCAGCTCGTCGGCCTGGGTCTGGTCGAAGCGCTGCATCACGCTGACCACGTCGGAGGACGGTGCCAGCGAGACGTCGCGGTTCTCGGCCAGTTCGCCGATCGGGGTTTCCGGCTTCACGCCATCGCCGTAGACCCGTGGAATCTGCACGATGCCGGCATAGTGGCCCTCGCTGTCGATCAGGATCACCCGGGTGCCCGAGCCCAGCGGGAAGCGCTGGCGGAACGCGGCGGCATCGAGATCGGCCGGGGCGGTCGCCACGCCCTTGCGCATCAGCCGGCCGGCGTTGAGGTTCTGCACCCAGCCGACATCGCGGGCGCTCTTGATGGTCTCGCCGCGCAGGTGCATGCGCCAGGTCGAGAACGAGTAGCCGAACCACTGCCGCACCAGCGTGCTGGACACCAGTACCGCGCTCATCACCACGCTGGTCAGCAGGAAATCGTGCGTGCCTTCCAGCACCAGCATGGCCATGGTCATCGGCGCGCCAACGACGGCGGCGGCCAGTGCGGCCATGCCGGCCAGCGCGGCCGAGGTGGCGTCGATCACCGGAACGCCGGTAGCCATGCCCAGCAGTCCAGCGAACAGCGCGCCGACCAGGGTGCCCATGAACAGCGAGGCGAAGAACAGTCCGCCACGGAAGCCGAAGCCGAGCGAGATGCCCGAGGCCAGGCACTTCAGGGTCAACAGGCCGCCGATCCAGATCAGCGGCAGGTGCGTGGTCAGGTCCAGATGCAGGGCGCCGTGGCCGGACGACAGCACCTGCGGGCTGGCCAGTGCCAGTGGAATCAGCAGCAGTCCACCCACCACCGGCCGTCCCCACGCGGGCAGGGGGCTGCGCTTGACCGTGCCTTCGATCGAGGCGATCAGCCGCATGATGGCGATGCCGACCATCGCGCAGCAGCAGCCGAGCAGGCCGTAGATCGCGTAGTCGGCGGCGCGCACGTCGATGGTCGAGGCCGCTGGCAGTAGATAGGCTTCGATGCCGGCCTGGTCGGCCACGAACGCGCCGGCCAGCGCTGCGACGGCCACCGGTGCCAGCGCAGCGGGGGTGTAGGCGCCGATGACGATCTCGAAGGCGTAGAACGCACCGGCCAGCGGCGCACCAAACGCAGCGGCGATGGCACCGGCGGCACCGGCACCGACCAGGATGCGCACGTCGTTGCGACGCAGGCGCATCACCCTGCCCAGTTGCGAGCCGCTGCCCGCGCCCATCTGCGTATACGAAGCCTCAAGGCCGACCGACGCGCCGCAGCCGTTGGACAGCAGGGTCTGGGTCAGCACGATCAGGTTGTCGCGCATCGACATGCGGCCGCCGTGCAGCGCATTGGCTTCCACCGCATCGAGCAGTGGCCGTTTCAGTCGCGTCGCCGCCAGGCTGACCAGGCCGACCAGCAGCCCGCCCAGTGGCAGCACCAGTAGCGCGGTCCAGGTCAGCGAGGGCAGGGAGCTCAGCCGCATGCCGTCGTCCAGCCCATACAACGTGCCCTGCAGCCAGCGCGCGATGCCCGACTGCAGCAGGGTCAGGTAGCCGGCGATCAGGCCAACCAGCAGCGCCAGCGCGATGAACCACAGGTCGCTGCCGCGCAGCCGCAGGCGCAGGCCCTGGAAGGCCAGATGCAGGCGCGATGGCGAAACAGGCAGTGACATGGTGGCGGCATGATACGCCGCCACCGTGAGCGCCACCGTCACCGCATCGGGCGGCTACCGGCTCAGAAGCGGTAGCGGCCCTGCACGTAGAAGGTGCGCGGCGTGGCCACCATGCGGCCGGCGTTGCCATCGACATTGCGGGTGTACCAGCGCTTGTCGGCCAGGTTGTTCACGCCCAGCGCGATCTCGCTGTCACCCAGCCCCGGCACCTGCCAGGCCACCTGGGCATTCCACAGGCGTACGCCCGGCACGCGTCCCACGCGCGCGTCAGCGCTCTCGGCCCAGGTGTTGGCGGCGTCGGAGAACTGGCCGCTCTGGTGAGTGCTGGAGACGTTGAAGGTCCAGCCGGCCAGCGCGTAGCGGGCGCCGATGCTGTCGGTGTCGCGCGAGTAGAACGGCACGTCCAGGCCACGGTTGTCGCCGGACTGCTGGATCGCCTTGGTCCAGGTGTAGTTGGCGTACAGCTCCAGCCCGGCCAGCGCGCCGTCCTCGGCGAAGTGGTACTCCAGTGCGCTCTCCACACCCTTGTGGTCGGTGGCACCAATGTTCTGGAAGGTGGGCGGGGTGATGCCCGGCACCTGCAGGATCTGGTTGTCGAAGCGCATCTTGAACACGGTCACTTCCGCGCGCAGTGCCCCATCCTGCCAGCGTGCGCCCAGCTCGGTGGTCCTGGCCACTTCCGGGTTCAGCGGATTGCTGGCGGTCTGCGAATTGAGCTGGATGTTCTGTACCGGTCCGAACGAGGTGGTGTAGTTGCCGAACACGGTCAGCTGCGGAGTCAGCAGGTAGGCGATGTTGATCGAGGGCAGGGCCTTGTCGTTGCGGCTGCTGAAGGTCGCCGTGCCTCCGGCCTGGCGGCGGTCCATGTCGATCCATTCCATGCGCACGCCGGGCGTGATCCGCCACTGGCCGATCGCAATGCGGTCGTCGATGTAGAACGCGTGGGCGTCGGTGGCGTTGTCGAAGCGGGTGGTGGCACTGGCCGCGCCGGTGCGGCGGGCGACGGTGTAGCTGCGGTCGTTGCCGCGCTCGCGCAGGAAGCGGTAGCCGGCGGTGATGTCATGCACCGCGCTGCCCCAGTGCAGGCGCTGGGTATAGCGCGGCTCGATGCCGAGCACGCGGTAGTCGCGCGGCTGCACAGTCAGCTGGGTGTTGGCGGCGTTGATCAGCGAGCTGGCACGGGTGCTCTCGTTGTAATAGGCCAGCACCTCGAACTCGCTGTTGGCCGACAGCGTGTTGGTGTAGCCCAGGTCGATGCCGGTGCGGTGGCCCTTCCAGAAATCGGTCGGCCGGGTGTTCTGGAACGGATCGGCCTCGTACTGCGCACGGGTCAGGCCGCCCGGCGTCAGCGAGCGTACGTCGTAGTAGGACAGCTTGGCACGCAGCTCCTGCTGTTCGTCGATGGCGTAGGCGAACTTCAGCGCGAGATCGTTGAAGCGGTCATCGCTGCCCTGGCGCCAGCCGCGACCATCCTGGCCGGAGTACAGCAGGGCGGCGCCCAGATCGTTGTCGCCGGTACCGCCAAGGAAGGCGTTGTACTGGGTGCTGTCACCGCCGCCATGGTCGTAGGCGGTGTAGCGCACGCCGGCTTCGCCGTGCAGGCCGGCCTCGGTGGGAATGGCGCGGGTGCTGAAGTTGATGATGCCACCGACGTTCTGCGGCCCGTAGCGCACCGCGCCGCCGCCGCGCACCACGTCGATCGACTCGATGTTGGACAGGCTGGTCGGCGCGAACGACAGCTGTGGCTGGCCATACGGCGCCACCGCCAGCGGCACGCCGTCCAACAGGACGGTCGAGCGCGGCGAGTAGCGCCCGGTGAGGCCGCGCACGCCGATGTTCAGCGACACCGAACTGCCAGCGGTGCCGGAGTTGTCGGTGACCTGCACACCCGGAATACGGCGCATGGCATCGCCGAGGCTGGCCGCGCCGCTGGCCTCGATGCGCTGGCGGTCGACCACGGTGCGCGCGCCGGCAAAGCGCTTGACGCTGTCATGCAGGCTGGTACCCAGCCAGCTGCCGGAGACCTGGATGCTGTCCAGCGTGGTGGCGCCGTCCTGGGCGAAGGCACGGGTGGTCGGGAGCAGGCACAGGGCGAGGGCGGCGGCCAGGGGCAGGCGGGCCGGTTGCAGGGCGAGGATGGGCATCGGTGCAGGCTGTGGAAGGTCGTAAATGAGAATTATTGCTGATTCCATTCGCTATTGGAATGCGCCTTCGGTTCATGCCGATGCCCCGGTGATACAGTGAGCGATTGCTTCCTGACTCGCTGAGATCTGCCATGTCCCAAGCCGCTTTCTACCCCGTCGGAACCCCTGGCCAGCCGTGGGGAGCGGCGGAACGGGAGGTGTGGCGTGGCCGCCAGCAGCGCCTGCGTCGCTATGACGAGGAGGTGCTGCCCCGCATCGAGGCGCTGGCTTCGCGCTTCGACAAGGTGGCCTATGGCCAGCTCGACTACGCTGGCGAGACCTACACTCTGTTCGCCCTGCGCAGCCGCGATTGGAACCCGGCGCTGCCGGCTGCCCTGGTTACCGGTGGCGTGCACGGTTATGAGACCAGCGGCGTGATGGGCGCGCTGGAATTCCTCGAAAGGCACGCCGCCGACTACGCCGGCAAGGCCAATCTGCTGGTGGCACCGTGCGTGAATCCGTGGGGCTTCGAGCGCATCAACCGCTGGAACTTCGATGCGATCGACCCGAACCGCAATTTCCGCGCCGATGGCCCGGCCCGCGAGTCGACCGCGCTGATCGAGCTGATCGCACCGATCAAGGACCAGTTCGTGCTGCACATCGACCTGCACGAGACTACCGACAGCGACGAGAGTGAGTTCCGCCCGGCGTTGGCCGCGCGTGACGGCAAGCCGTTCGAGCCGGGCCTGATTCCGGATGGCTTCTATCTGGTGGACGACAGCGAGAACCCACAACCGGCCTTCCAGCAGGCGGTGATTGCCGAGGTGGAGAAGGTCACCCACATCGCGCCGGCCGACGACAAGGGCGAGATCATCGGTTCGCCGGTGGTCGCTCACGGCGTGATCGAGTACCCGCTGGTGAAGCTGGGCCTGTGTGCCGGCATCACCGGTGCGACCTACACCACCACCACCGAGGTCTACCCGGACAGCCCGCGGGCGACCCCGCAGCAGTGCAACGACGCCCAGGTGGCAGCGGTGTGCGCGTCGCTGGATTACGCGCTCGCCCATCGTTGATGGAAAAGGGGACGGAGGGGATCAAGTCGTTTGCGGCACAAACGACTTGATCCCCTCCGTCCCCTTTTTCGGTTCACCCCAACGCGTCGGCCCACCACAGCGCCGCCGGCCCCGGCGGCGTGTCGCGGCGCCACAGCAGGTCGCTGTGGATGCGTCGTGGCCAGCCGGGCAGAGTCAGTTCCACCAGCTGCCCGCGGTCGTAGCGCTGTACCAGCGCGCGTGGCAGCTCGGCCCAGCCGATGCCGTCCTCGGCCATCTCCATCACCATCAGGTAGTCGGTGGCGGTCCACGCCAGCCCGGTAACCGCCCGCGCATGGTCGACCTCCGCGCTCAATCGCACCTGCCGGTACCGTGCCAGCTGGGAAGCTGCGCGACGGCCGGCGTCGGCCAGCGGATGGTCGTGCGCCACATACACCGACAGCTCGCTGTGATGGGCCAATGGCCGTGCCACCAGACCATCCGGATAGCTTTCCTGGCGCGGCAGCAGGCCCAGCGCGGCGCGACCACTGCCGACCAGTTCCAGCACGTCTTCGCCTTCGGCATCCAGCCATTCCAGTTCGATCTCGGGGAACGCTTCGGCAAAGCGCTGCAACACGCGCTGCTCCGGATCGAGCTGATACACGTCGGAGAACACCACGGTCAGCCGCGCTTCGACCGGGGCGGCCAGCCGCACGCTCAACTGCTGCAGGCGGGTATCGGCGGCGAGGATTTCCTGGGCATGGCCGAGCACCTGGCGCCCGGCTTCGGTCAGCTGCGGGTAGCGTCCACTGCGGTCGAACAGGCTGACGCCCAGGTCCGCCTCCAGGTGGGCGATGGCGGTGCTGACCGTCGATTGGGTCTTGCGCAGGCGACGCGCCGCCGCCGAGAACGATCCGAGCGCAGCCGCTTCGACGAACGCCTGCAGGGATTCAGGGGAATAGGGCATTGATCCATCGCTCCTGTCGATGGTATCCATTTTGAATCGACCGTAAAAGGCGATGATACTGTCCGCCGTCGCCCCTGTCTGCGGGGCATCCACGCATGGCGTGGATCTACTGAGGGCGGGGCGCTGTCCGCGTCCCGCAAGGAGTTTCACATGTCCCGTACTGTTCCCGCCCGTGGCGCGCTGGTCGCCTGGGCCTGCCTGACCGTGGCGATCGTTGCCGAAGTGGTCGGCACCTCGTTCATGGCCCATGCCGCCCGCGACGGCGGCTGGACCGGCTACCTGATCATGGCCGGCGCGTTGGCGCTGTCCTATTACTTCCTGGCCCTGTCGGTCCGCCGCATCGCGGTCGGTGTCGCCTATGCGGTGTGGGAAGGCCTGGGCCTGACCCTGCTGACCGTGGTCGGCCTCACCGTGTTTGGCGAGAGCCTGTCGCTGCAGCAGCTGGCCGGCCTCGTGCTGGCGGTGGTCGGCATCGTCTGTGTCACCCTCGGGGAGGCGCACTGATGAATACCCTGGCTCTGTTTTTCGTGATCTGTTCTGCGCTGATCGACGTTGCCGCCAACATGATGGTGGCCAAATCGGAGGGCTTTCGCCGCTGGCGCTGGGGCGTCGGCGCGGTCGTCATGGTCTGGATCGCCTTCGCCCTGCTGGGCCAGGCGGTGCGCTACATGGACCTGGCCACCGCCTATGCGATGTGGGGTGCAATCGGCGTGATCGGTACCGCCACTTGCGGCCGCCTGCTGTTCGGCAACCGCCTGCGCCCGATCGGCTGGATCGGCATCGCGCTGGTCACTGTTGCGGTGCTGCTGCTCAGCACCGCGAAGTAACGCGTTGTTGTGCCAACCAAGGTTGGCACCTACGCGTGCTGAGTTGCTGTGCCAACCCGGGTTGGTACCTGTCAGAGCGTGAGCCGCCGCATGCAGACGCCCCGGGGATGATCTCCCCGGGGCGTTGCGGTTTCTGCAGCGGTCAGAAGCGTGCGGTGAAGTTCAATCGCGTGGTACGGCCCGGGCCGGGCATCAGGCTCATCGCCAGCGTGTCCATGTAGTAGGTGTTGCGCAGGTTGCTGACCACCAGTTCCACTTCGGCCTTCGGGGTGAACTGCCAGCGCGCATAGAAGTCGTAGATCGCGGTGGGCAGGTAGATGTTCTGCAACCCGGTCGAGCCGGTGGTATTCCAGGGCTTGTCCAGTTCGTGGGTGGGGCCGCTGTTGTAGGTGCGGCGGATGCCGGTATCCAGCCGCTTGTCGAACAGGCGGAAGCCCAGCGTGCCGTGGATCGAGTACTTCGGCGGATTCTGTGCGTTGACAAACGAGGTACCGAAGCCGCCATCCACGCAATCCGGCGTGGTGTCCAGCTTGCTCCACTTCGCATAGGGGTCTTCGCGCAGGCGCTTGGCGGTGGCCGCGTCGCAGGTGCGCGCGCGCTGGTAGTAGCTGGCCGACAGGTCCAGGTAGGCGATGCCGGCGTCATAGCCGGACTGCAGCTCGTAGCCGGATACCGTGTAGTTGTCCACGTTGTCGACATAGAACGCCCAGTTGCTGGAGTCGAAGCGACGGGTGATCGCGTTGTCGATATCGTTCTTGAACCAGGCCACCTTGAACGCCAGGCGGTCGCCATCGCGCCACAGGTCCTGCTTGAGCAGGCTGAAGCCGATGTCCCAGGAACGGTTCTTCTCCGGCTTCAGGTCGGCCACCGGTGCCGAGGTGCTGTTGCCCAGCGTCGATTCGAACAGACTGGGCATCTTCCAGCCCTGCGCGTACTTCACGTAGAAGAACATGTCCTGATCGAGGTTGAAGCGGGCCTCTGCGTACGGCGCGAAGCCGTGGCCGGAACGGCGGATCGCCGGCTTGTAGCCCCATGCGGTGGGAATCTGCTTGGTGTAGAAACCGTTGGCGCCGCGCGGGTCGGGAATGAAGCCATCGAAGTCGTAGCTCTGGCCCAGCGTGCTGCCGCCGTAGGGCGTAGCGCGCAGCGAGTCATACGTGTAGTTGCCCTGTGCATCCGGGTACCACTCCTTGTACCAGCCCGGCAGCAGCTGGCCCCCCTTGCTCAGGCGCGCGAAGGTATAGCGCAGGTCGCGCGATTCGCTGACGAAGGCCACGCGGTTGCGGTCGCGGGTGCGGTAGTCGATGAAGCGGCCGCCTGCGGTCAGCGACAGCCAGTCCCACGGCTGCCATTGCAGCGAGGCGACAACGCTGGCTTCGCGCCGCGTGCCGGAGCGCAGGTAGCGGTTGTTGTTGTAGTCCACCGGCAGCACCGGCGAGTTCGGTGCGGTGTCCTCATGCTGGAACGCAGCGCCGTAGCGCAGCGTCCAGTCGCCCAGGCTGTTGCTGAAGCGGGTGGTGTTGCTGCTGTCCACGCCCCAGCGCCGGGTCTTCACGTCCGACTGCAGGCCCGGGCCATAGGTTTCCCCCAGCGTGTCCGGCATCTGGTCGTTGGGCACGTCCTTGAACAGCGGCGTGTTGGCGATGTTGCTGTTGAACATGCGGCTGGTGGCGGTGGTGAACCACAGCGTGCTGTTCAGGTCCAGCCACGGGTGTGCCTCGGGCCGGTAGCGGTGGCGCAGCGAGGTGGCGTTGAGCCGCATTTTCCCGGGCTCGAACTGGAACATGGTGTTGGCCTTGTCCACGTAGGTCACCCATTCGTTGGACTCACCGACACGGCCGATCGCCGAGGGCATGATCTCGCCGAAGCTGGAGTTGAAGTAGCGGTGGCTCAGCTCAAGCCGCTGGTCGGGGTTGGGCGTCCAGGTGAATTTCAGCAGCGCCGATTCGTTGTCGGTGTGCGTGTTCAGCACTTCATCACCCGAGTGGTACATGTCCGAGACCGCCTGGCTGGACATGCCGGTACCGCCGCTGGACAGGTGCTGGTCGTCGTAGCGGTGCGCGCCGTTGCTGCCGGCGAAGTAGTTGCCCTGGCGGCGACGCGCGTAAGCGGCCACCAGCTGCCAGTCCTCGCCGCGCTGGGCGAAGGCCACGCTGCCGTTCCAGTCGCGCGGGTCACGCAGGCTGTTGCGGTTGTCGCTGCCGCGCGCGATCTGCTTGAAGGTACGGGTGCGGTCGATGCTGTTGTCGGCCACGCCACCGCGCACGCGCAGTCCCCAGGCCTCGCCCTCGTCGAGGATGTCATCGACGTTCAGCGTCTCCATGTAGACCACGCCGCCGATCGCGCTGGCGGCGTTGGCGGCCAGGCTCGGCCCCTTCTCGATGCTGATCGCGCTGATCAGGTCCGGGTCGAGGTAGCTGCGCTGCTGCACACCGGCATAGCCGCGGTACACGTCGATGGCCTGCTGGCCGCCGTCGATGATCACCGGCACCCGGTTCTGGCCCTGCAGGCCGCGGATGTTCACGTCCAGCGCACCACCATTGCGTACGTCTCCGGTGTGCACGCCGACTGCGCCGGCCAGCACATCGCCGATCGACTGGCCGCGGAAGCGTTCCAGCTGCTGGTGGTCCAGATGCACGCGCGAGCCGCTGTCGCGGTATACGGCATCGGCATCGGCCAAGCCCCACGGCGAAGCACCTTCGCTGGCCTGGCCGGCTACGCGCAGGGTGCCGATCTGGCGCACACCAGCATCGGTGGCGGGGGCGGCCTGCAGCACCACGCCGCTGGCATCACGCTGGAACGACAGGCCGGTGCCGGCCAGCAGCTGCGCCAGCGCGGCCTCGGTGTTGAGCGAGGCCTGCACGCCGCTGCTGTGGCGACCGCGGGTCAGGCGCGCATCGGTGGCGATGGACAGGCCGGACTGCTGGCCGAACGTGGTCAAGGCCTGGTCGAGCGGTCCGGCCGGGATCTGCCAGCGAACGGCAGCGGCTGCATCCTGTGCGTGGGCGGCCGTCGGCAACAGGCACGGCGTGGCCAGGGCCAGGCACAGCGCGATGGCAAGCGGGCGAGGGGAAGGGCAGGGTCGTTTCATGGGGGCGGCAACATCCGCAAGGGGTTCCCTTGTAGTGCCCGCCGAGCGCGCAGAAAGGGAACCGCGATTTCAACGCGGACGCACAACGGTCCACCACGGCCAACGCTGCTCGATGTGGATCGGCAGGGCGCGCGCCAGCAGTTTCAGGGCCTGCAGGCTGTCCAGGCGCGGCAATACTGCGGTGACATTCAATGCGGACAGTGCAGGATCACAGCCCAGATAGCCCTGATGGTGACGGGCCAGTTCGTCGATCACCCGGATCAACGGCGTGTCCTGCACCTGCAGGCGTCCGTCCTGCCAGTCGCCGCGCAGAGGATCGGCAGCGACCGTTGTGAGTCCCCCCATCGGTCCGATCTGCAGCGCACTTCCCGCAGGAACATCCAGCGCCGCACCGAACATCGGCAGGCACCGCACCACACCCTCGAACACGTCCAACCGGCCGTCCTGCGCTTCGCGGCCGACCGCGAAGCGGGTGCCGATCGGCTGCAGGCGCGCCCCGGGCACATGCACGGTCAGGGGCAGGCCGACGAATGCAGGGTGGTGGCCGGTCTGCAGCAGCAGTTCGCCGCGCAGCAGATGCAGGGCGCGGTGGCCGTTGCCGATGTCGACGGTCACTTCGCTGCCGGCGTTGAGCCACAACTGGCTGCCATCGGCCAACGTCCAATGACCGGTACGCCCGGCAGCGGTGCGCTGCGTCTGCAGGCGGCGCTGCGCCTGAAGCCCATGCAGGCCGAGCAGGGAGACCGCGCCGATGCCGAGGGCGCCACCGATGCCGCGCAGCGCCCGCCGCCGGCGAAGGCGCGCAGCATCAAATGCAGTTGCGGCTGCCGGAGCCGACAGCGGGGCGAACGATTGCCAGACCGCCTCGACCCGTCGCCAGGCGTCGGCGTGACCAGCATCGGCCTGCAGCCAGGCGTGCCAGCGTTGCTGGTCGCCGTCGCTCCAGCCCTGTTGGCGCAGCGCGAACCATTCGGCAGCCTGTTCCAACGCAGCGCCGGCCAATGCCGCACTCATGCCGCCGCGTCGCCGGACAGGCGCAGGCAATGCAGCATCGCCTGCGCCATGTACTTCTTGACCATGCGCTCGGACACGCCCAGCTGCACGCCGATCTCTGCATAGCCAAGGCCGGACAGCCGCGCCAGCAGGAACGCGCGCCGTGGCCGCTCGGCGAGGCCGGACAGCATGTCGGCGATGGCATGCAGCAACTGCAATGCCTGGGTGCGCTCCTCTGCCGAGGGATGCACCGGCTCCGGTTGGGCGGCCAGCGCGGTCAGGTAGGCGCGTTCCAGGTCCGCGCGCTGCCAGTGGTTGACCAGCAGGGCGTGCGCGATGGTGCTGAGATAGGCGCGCGGCAAGCGCAGTTCTGATGGATCGACACGACGGCTGAGCAGGCGCAGGAAGGTGTCCTGGGTCAGGTCGGCGGCGCAGTCGGCGTTGTGCGTGCGGCGGCGCAACCAGCCGAGCAGCCAGCCATGGTGTTCGCGGTAGAACCCCGCCAGCGCAGTGCTGGAGGCGGCGGGCACGGCCATCGGCATTGATCATTAATGAGAATGATTCCCATTATAGGGTGATCGAGCGGCGCGCGACAAACGTTGCGCGGGGCGCAGCGGGGGAGGTCGCCGGATTTGCGATGCCCGACGTGCTCGCCGACACTGCGGTTTTCCACAGGGAGTGCCCGCATGTTCAGCCACATCACCGTTGGAACGAACGACATGGACGCCGCGCATCGCTTCTACGATGCACTGTTCGGTGCGTTGGGCGCACGTCCGGGCGTCTTCGATGACAAGGGCCGTCTGGTGTATTTCAAGGATGGCCGTATGTTCATCGTCACCGCGCCGATCGACGGTCAGCCGGCATGCCACGCCAACGGCGGCACCATCGGCTTCACCCTCGACAGTGCTGAGGCCGTGCGTGGCTGGCAGGACGCCGGCGTGGCCCATGGCGGCACCGCCATCGAAGACCCGGCCGGCATCCGCAGCATGGCCGGGCGCCAGCTGTTCCTGGCCTACCTGCGCGACCCGGATGGCAACAAGCTGTGCGCGGTGCATGTGATGTCGTAATTGGACAGTACGCGCGTGGCCGCGTCGCAGGCAGTGCGCGCGGCTGTGCTCGCAGGCGTCTGCCGGCGCGCGCGTGATAACACGTAATGGTGGATCAGGCCTGTGACCGCTGGCCACAACTTCATGCTCTGTCCACTGCGGTTCAGCCACAATCGGTCGGCTAACCCTTTGATCTACCGGAGAACGCCGCCCCATGGATGTACTGGAGCCGCAACAATCCCCGGTGCGCACCCTTCGGCCTGTGTTCGCCTTCGCGGCGATCGTTGTCGTGGCGTTCGCGCTGTTCGTCAGCCTGTTCCCGCTGGGCGCAGGCCGCCTGCTGCTGAAGGCGCAGGACTGGGCCGCACTCAACGTCGGCTGGTACTACCTGCTGGCCATGACCCTGTACCTGGTGTTCGTGGTCGGCGTGGCGCTGTCCAAGTACGGTGGCATCAAGCTCGGTGCCGACCATGACGAACCGGAGTTCAGTTACCTCTCCTGGGCCGGCATGCTGTTCGCTGCTGGCATCAGCATCACCCTGTTCTTCTTCTGCGTTTCCGAGCCGCTGACCCACTACCTGCAGCCGCCGCAGGGCGATCCGGCGGCGGGCGAGGCCGGCGCGCGCCAGGCCATGCAGCTGCTGTTCCTGCATTGGGGACTGCATGGCTGGGGTGTGTTCGCGCTGGCGGCGATGGCGATGGCCTACTTCGCCTACCGCCACAACCTGCCGCTGGCACTGCGCTCGGCGCTGTACCCGCTGATCGGCAAGCGCATCAATGGCCCGATCGGTTACACCGTGGACGCGCTGGGCATCGTCGCCACCGTGTTCGGCATCGGCGCCGACATGGGCTTCGGCGTGCTGCACCTCAATGCCGGGCTGGCGCACCTGTTCAACATCCCGCATTCCAACCTGGTGCAGATCATGCTGGTGGTGGCGATGATGGGCGCGGCGGTGGCCGTGGCCGTCTCCGGCGTGGAGAAAGGCGTGCGCTGGATGGCCAACATCAACATGCTGCTGGCGATCGCGCTGGTGCTGTTCATGCTGTTTGCCGGGCCGACGCAGTACCTGTTCAGCACCTTGATGCAGAACCTGGGCGACTACCTCGGCAGCGTGGTCGGCAAGAGTTTCGATGTGTATGCCTACGGCGGCCGACCGGAATGGCTGGGCGGCTGGACGGTGTTCTACTGGGCCTGGTGGATCGGCTGGGCGCCCTTTGTCGGGCTGTTCATCGCGCGCATCTCGCGCGGCCGCACCATCCGCGAATTCGTGTTCGGCGTGCTGCTGATTCCGCTGGGCTTCACCCTGGCCTGGCTGTCGATCTTCGGCAACAGCGCGCTGGACCAGGTGCTGCACCACGGCCAGCAACAGTTGGCGCAGCTGGCGGTGGATGATCCACCGACCGTGCTGTATGCGCTGCTGGACGGCTACCCCTGGAGCCGCGCGGTGATCACGGTGACAGTGCTGGTCAGCTTCATCTTCTTCGTGACCTCGGCCGACTCGGGGGCGGTGGTGTTGTCCACGCTGTCCTCGCATGGCGGCGCACCCGAGGATGATGGTCCGCGTTGGCTGCGGGTGTTCTGGGGCACGGTGATCGCGGTGCTGACCGCGGGCCTGTTGCTGGCCGGCAGTATCGACGCACTGAAATCGGCGGTGGTGCTGGCGTCGTTGCCGTTCTCGGCGATCCTGTTGTTGATGATGTGGGGGCTGACCCGCGCCTTCAGTGACGAATCGCACCGCAAGCGCGCGCTGCAGTACCGGCCATCGCCGCTGATCGGCGACGATCGCCACCACCAGGGCTGGCGCCAGCGCCTGAGCCAGGCGATGCATTTCCCGGTGCGCGACCAGGTCTACCGCTTCATGGATGACACGGTGAAGCCGGCGATGGAAGCGGTGGCCGAGCAGCTGCGCGGGCAAGGCTGGGACGTGGCCACGCGCTTCGAGGCGGGCGACATGGAGTTGACGGTCAACCATGGCGAGCAGCAGGACTTCCTGTACCGGGTGATCCTGAGCGGTTACCTGACCCCGTCGTTCGCCGCACAGCAGCTGCGCAACCAGCGCTACTACCGCGCCGAGGTGCACCTGTTCGAAGGCAGCCAGGACTACGACCTGGTGGGCTACAGCCGCAAGCAGATCATCAACGACATCATCAGCCAGTACGAACGGCACCTGCAGTTCCTGCACCTGAGCCGGTGATGCGGTGGGTGCGGACCGTTGGTCCGCACCCCCCTGTAGAGCCGAGCCCGCGCTCGGCTCCTCGGTGTCGGAAGAGCAGCCGAGCATGGCTCGGCTCTACAGTGGCAATCAGAACCTGTAACGAGCGCCCAGCGAGACGAACTGCCCACGCAGGTTGTACTGGCTGATGTCGAACCCATTGGAGCCACCGGCCGGGTCGAACGGCGGGTCCTTGTCGGTCAGGTTCAGCACCGACAGCGACAGCGTGGTGTTGGGAATACCTTCGTACGCTACGTACAGGTCCAGCTGGTGATACGGCTTGATGCGGTCGCGCAGGCCCGGGTTGCTGGTTGCCGTCGCCACACGCTGGTCGTAGCCACTCACGTACTGCAGGCTCAGCGTACTGCTCCAGTCGCCCACCGCCCAGTTCAACGAGGTGGTGCCGCGGGTACGCGGCAGCGCGCCGTGGCGGTTGTTGCCGGCGCCGTCATACGGTGCCTGCCCAGCCACCAGCGGCTGCTTGAAGCTGAGCAGGTGGGTCCAGCTGCCGGCCACGGTGAAGTTGCCCCAGCCCACGGTGCGGAAGGTGCGGTTGGCGTCCAGGTCCAGGCCCGAGGTGGTCAGTTCGCCCTGGTTGGCGTACTGGTTGGTGATGAACTGGATGCGTCCCTGCGCATCACGTTGCACGCGACCGGGGAACAGCGTCGGGTTGTCGACGAT
Source organism: Stenotrophomonas sp. YJH_SMC_101-4 (assembly GCF_059370395.1). Classification (NCBI taxonomy): domain Bacteria; kingdom Pseudomonadati; phylum Pseudomonadota; class Gammaproteobacteria; order Lysobacterales; family Lysobacteraceae; genus Stenotrophomonas; species Stenotrophomonas sp. YJH_SMC_101-4. The sequence goes on from NZ_JCAFTP010000001.1 coordinate 592,573, forward strand.
GAACTGCGCGCTGTCCGGCTTGACCAGGTTGTCCTGCTCGATGCGGTACCAGTCCAGGCCGATGCTGGTATCACCATCCGGCGACCACACTGCACCCACGTTGAAGTTGCGCGAGCGCTCCGCCTTCAGATCCGGGTTGCCGGTGCGGATGTTGGTCACGCCACGGCTGCCGCCCGGTTGCAGCGGATCCAGCGGATCGATCACCGAGCCGTAGCTGACGGTCTGGCCCGGCGCGATCTCCGGCAGCGAGGGTGCCCGGAAGCCGCGCGAGAACGAGCCGCGCAGCAGCAGGCTGTCCAGCGGCTGCCAGCGCAGCGCCACCTTCGGCGAGAACGCCTTGCCGAAGTCATCGTAGTGATCGCCGCGACCGGCCACCTGCAGCTCCAACGTGCGGTGCAGCGGCACGCTCAGTTCGGCATAGGCGGCGCTGACCTGGCGCTCGCCATTGACCACGTTGATGGCCGGACGCAGTTCGGTGCCCGACAGCACCTGCGCACTGGTGCGCGCGTCCAGCGATTCCTTGCGGAACTCCGCACCCCAGGCAAAGCCGACCGTACCGGCGGGCATCTCCCACAGCGAGGTGGAGGCCTTCACGTTCAACGCGTGCAGCTTGTACCAGCCCGGACGCTTGGTCTGCAGGCGCAGTGCATCCAGCGCGCCCGGCGTGCTGGACGGGTTGAGGAAGTTGTAGCTGCCCTCGCGCAGGATCTGCTCGAACGCATAGCGATTGACGAAGTTGTCGACGTACTCGCGCTGTGCACTCTGCGAGGTCAGTGCCGCCACTTCCCAGTCCCAGCGTTCGCCGCTGCCGCGCACGCCCGCCAGGGCACGGTAGAACACCTGCGTGTTGTCCTTCAGGCGCGGGCCGAGATCGAAGAAGGTGTACTCGAACGGCAGTGGCGTACTGCCCGGGTTGTTGGGATGGCCGACCGGCAGCACCGCCGGCACGTCGATGAGCGTGCCGGTAGCCGGGTTGTAGGCACGCAGGCCCGGGCCAACGGTCAGCGGCGCACTGAAGATCTGGTCGGCCTTGTTGTGGCTGTACAGCACGTCGGCGAACGCTTCGACACTGTCATTGAAGCGGTAGGTCGCACTCAACGACGCCTGCAGGCGCTCGGCGCCGGGCTGCAGGGTCTTGAACGGCTGCGCGTTGAAGGCGCAGGCCTGGCCGGGCAGGGTGCTGCCGAAATCGCTGTAGGGACGCAGCTGACTGCCATCCGGGCAGTTGGCGAACGGTTGCGGCGCGCGCGGGTTGGACAGCCAATTGCCACCGGCGGTGGACCAGCCGGCCAGGCGTCCGCCGGGCTTGTCGCGGAAATCGCCGCTGCGGGTATAGGCGCGCTGGTCGGCGTCGAGGCGATCACGCTTGAGCAGGTCCAGCCCGAACAGCACGTTCCAGCCCTGCTGCTCCAGGTCGCCGAAGCCGGCCAGCAGGTTGGCCTTGCGTTCGTCCAGGCCGCCCTGGGTGGCGGTACCGAAGCCGCCGCCCACTTCCACGCCCTGGAAGTTCTTGCGCAGGATGATGTTGATGACACCGGCGATGGCGTCGGAGCCATACACCGCCGAGGCGCCGTCCTTCAGCACTTCGATGCGTTCCACCGCGCTGATCGGCAGCGCGTTGAGGTCGACGAAGGTGTCCTGGGTATTGAGCGCGAAGCCGAAGTTGGACACGCGGTAGCCGTTGACCAGCACCAGTGTGTTCTTCGGCGACAGGCCACGCAGGCCGATCGAGGCCGAGCCGGCGGCGAAGCTGCCGGTGTACTGCTCGTCGAAGCTGTTGCCGGCATTGGCCGACAGGTTGCGCAGCACGTCGGTGAGGGTGGAGCGGCCGGTCTGCTCGATCTGTTCGCGGCTGACGATCTGCACCGGGTTGGGCCCGGCGGTATCGCTGCGCTTGATGTTGGAACCGGTCACCAGCACGGTGCCGAGGGTGGTGCTGTCCTTGCCGGTGTCGGCGGATTCAGCGGCGCCGGCAGCGCCGGCGGTGAGGCCCAGCGCAATGGCGCCAGCAAGCAGGTTCAGGGTGGTGCGGTACATGGAAGCGACAACGCCGAACGGGGGAGGAGCCGTCAGTACCGCATGCAGGTACATGCACCTTCCAATGACGAAAGCGCATTCAGTTATACATCACAGGTTCTTAACGAACCGGCTCGGTGGGTGCGGACCGTTGGTCCGCACGCCCCTGTAGAGCCGAGCCTACGCTCGGCTCCACACACTGGCCGGAAAGCAGCCGAGCATGGCTCGGCTCTACAGAACGCAATGTCAGACGATCACGGCCGCAGCAGCACCTTGCCGTTACGACCCGAACCCGCACCGGCCTTCGCTGCCTGGGCGATGTCGTCCAGTGCGAAGATCTGCTCCACCGGCAGCGTCAGCTCGCCGCCAGCCGCACGCTTCAGCAGTTCGCCAACCAGCCGGCGCTTGTCCTCCACCGCCATCGCCTGGCTGACCTTGCTGCCCCAGAAGCCCTTCACCGTCGCTTCCTTGTAGATCAGGCCGCCGGCCGGGATGCGCATCGGTTCGCCGCTCATCACGCCGAACGACACCAGCGTGCCGTTGTGGCCGAGCAGGTCGACCAGGTCACCGCTGGCGTCGCCGCCGATGGAATCCACGGCGGCCGCCGCCTGTGCTTCGCCGGTCGCTTCACGAACGCGATCCTTCCAGCCGTCCACCGAGGTGTCGAACACATGATCGATACCCAGGGCCTGCAACTGTGCGACGGCATCCGCATTGCGCACCAGGTTGGCTACATGCACGCCACGCGCCCGCGCCAGCATCGCCAGCGACTTGCCCACCGCGCCGTTGGCGGTGTTCTGCACGATCCACTGGCCCGCCTCGACGTGCAGGAACTCCAGCAGCATCAGCGCGCTCAGCGGCATGGCGATCAGCTGCGCGGCCATTTCGTCGGGGATCGCCTCCGGCATCGGAATCACCATGCGTGCCGGCGCGATGAAGGCCTCGGCCCAGGTACCGTGTACCGAGGCTGCGGCGACGCGCTGGCCGATCTGCAGGCCGTCGACACCATCGCCGAGTGCATCGACCACGCCCAGCGCTTCACTGCCACCGATCGCCGGCAGGGTCGGCTTGTAGCCGTAGAGGCCGCGCACGGTCAGCAGATCGTGGTTGTGGATCGAGGCCAGCACGGTGCGGATGCGCACCTCGCCGGGGCCGGGCTCGGGCAGCGGCGCATCGGCAATGGCAAGGACGTCGGCCGGGTTGCCGAAGGAGGGGTACTGGGCAGCGCGCATGGGTGGTGTTCCGGGGAAAGTGGATGTTGTACCGAACTGGGGACGCAGGCGTTGTCGACAAGGCGCCGCAGCTGCAACACGGCATCCTGCGACTGATCGTCGCGACATGTGCTGATTACCGCATCTTGTGTTGACGGTTCGGGATATCCCCACTATGTTGTGGCCGTCACTCCCGGTCAGCCGCCGCCGCCGGACATGCAGCAAACGTCCCGCGGCCCGCCCCTGAAGGCTTGCCGTGTCGACGCGGCCGCCATCGTGCGGACGCAGGTCGCCCCCACGGCCCGGATACCGGCCGCAGGCGCAGGCAGATGCCGACGACCTACGTTCCCGTGCCCTGGCAATCCACCCGTTCGCCCCGTGCGCCGGTATCGCGTTCAGGGCCGCCATGGCATCGACCGCCAAAGCGCGTGCGAGCCTGGAGTTTCACCACCATGACCGACAGTACCTTCCGCGTGGCCGATCTGGCCGGCGCCGGCGACGCCTTGCGCGCCGGTGGCGAGCGCGTGCCGACCTGGATCACCAAGGAGGCCGGCAACCGCCGCCTGCCGTTCGAGGCCGAGCGCCTGCAGCGCAGCATCGACGCCGTGCATGCCGAGTTCCCGCAGCTGGACGTGAGCGACTATCGCCGCGTGGTGCAGGCGATGGTCGAGCGCAAACCGAGCATCAGCGCCGACGATCTGGTCGATCTGCTGATCCGTGAGGCCGAATCGCGGGTGGACCTGGTTGCACCCGAGTGGGAACAGTTTGCCGCGCGCATCTACCTGCGCCGCCTGTACAAGCGCGCCAGCCGCAACCGCTTCTACGACGTCGGCCTGAAGTACGGTTCGTATGTGGGCCTGCAGGAAAGCCTGGCTGACCGCGGCATCTACAGCAACGACATCCTGCGCTGCTATTCGAAGGAAGAGCTGCAGCAGGCCGGCGAGATGATCGACCCGGAGCGCGACCGCCTGTTCGCCTACAACGGCCTGTACCTGCTGGCCACGCGCTATCTGGCCAGCGACCGCAGCCGCGAGGTCTACGAACTGCCGCAGGAGCGCTGGCTGACCATCGCGCTGTACCTGATGCAGGAGGAAAAGCCGCGCGAGCGGCGCATGCAGCTGGTCGGCGAGGCGTACTGGGCGCTGTCCAACCTGTACATGACCGTCGCCACACCGACCCTGGCCAATGCCGGCAAGGTGGGTGGGCAGCTGTCCAGCTGCTTCATCGACACGGTGGACGACAGCCTGCAGGGCATCTATGACTCCAACACCGATATCGCCCGCGTGTCCAAGCACGGTGGCGGCGTCGGCGCCTACCTGGGCTATGTGCGCAGCAGCGGCGCGCCGATCCGGGGCGTGGCCAATTCCTCCGGTGGCGTGGTGCCGTGGATCAAGCAGCTCAACAACACCGCGGTGTCGGTTGATCAGCTTGGCCAGCGCAAGGGCGCGGTAGCGGTGTACCTGGACATCTGGCACCGCGACATCGAAGCGTTCATGGACCTGCGCCTCAACAACGGCGACCAGCGCCTGCGCGCGCACGATGTGTTCACTTCGGTGTGCGTGCCCGACCTGTTCATGGAAGCGGTCGAGCGCCGCGCCGACTGGTACCTGTTCGACCCGCACGAGGTGAAGCAGGCCAAGGGCTGGTACCTGCAGGACTTCTACGATGAGACGCGCGGTGCGGGCAGCTTCCGCGACCGCTATGCCGAACTGGTGGCCGACGAGCGCATCAGCCGCCGCACGGTGAAGGCGATCGATCTGTTCAAGCGGATCATGCTCAGCCAGCTGGAGACCGGCAACCCGTTCCTGTTCTACCGCGACGAGGTCAACCGCCGGAACCCGAACAAGCACGCGGGCATGATCTATTCCAGCAACCTGTGCACCGAGATCCTGCAGAACATGAGCCCGACGCGGATGATCCAGGAGATCGTCAGCGGCGACCAGATCGTCACCACGCGCCGCGCCGGTGACTTCGTGGTCTGCAACCTGTCCTCGATCAACCTCGGCCGGGCAATCAGTGCGCCGGATGACCTGCTGGCCACCGACGTGCTGGAGCGCCTGATCCCGATCCAGGTGCGCATGCTCGACAACGTGATTGACCTCAACGCGCTGCCGGTGCCGCAGGCCACCATCACCAACCGCAAGTACCGCGCCATCGGCCTGGGCACGTTCGGTTGGCACCACCTGCTGGCGCAGCAGGCAATCCAGTGGGAATCACCGGATGCCGAGGCGTTGGCCGACCGTCTCTACGAACGCATCAACTTCCTGACCATCCAGGCCAGCGCGCAGCTGGCGAAGGAGAAGGGCAGTTACCCGATGTTCGCTGGCAGTGACTGGCACAACGGGCGCTACTTCCGTGACCGCGACTACACTGGCGCCGCGTGGGACAGCCTGGCCCGCGAGGTCGCCACGCACGGCCTGCGTAACGGCTGGCTGCTGGCTGTCGCGCCGAACATGAGCACCGCTCAGATTGCCGGTTCCACCGCGTCGATCGACCCGATCTACAGCGCGTTCTACTACGAGGAAAAGAAGGACTTCCGGCGGCCGGTGGCGGCTCCGGGCCTGTCGCTGGAAACCTGGCCGTACTACGAGAAGGGTGCCTACAAGGTCGACCAGTTCGCCAGCGTGCGCCAGAACGCCCGTCGCCAGCGCCATGTCGACCAGTCGATCAGCTTCAACCTGTATGTGCCGAGCACGATCCGCGCGAGCACCCTGCTGGAGCTGCACCTGAGCGCCTGGCGCGAAGGCCTGAAGACCACCTACTACGTGCGCTCCAACGACATCGACATCAGCGAATGCGAATGGTGCTCCAGCTGACCATCCACGGTAGCGCCGGGCCACGCCCGGCGAGCGCATCGCGCGGCCGTCGCACATTCCGCCGGGCATGGCCCGGCGCTACCCCCTGCAGGTAACACCATGGCAACCCCCCTCGACCGCATCAAGATCCTCGAACCGCGCCATCCCAACCGCAGCACCGGCATCATCAACGGCCGCACCAGCGGCATCCTCAACTGGAACGACATCCCTTACCCGTCGTTCTACCGGGCCTACAAGGAGCTGTCGACCAACTTCTGGATTCCCGACGAGGTCGACATGAAGCTCGATGCCCGCCAGTACGGCGAGCTCAACGCACGCGAAAAGAACGCCTACGATTCGATCATCGGCCTGCTGGCCACGCTCGACTCACCGCAGACCCGTTTCATCTACAACGTCGCCGAGTACATCACCGACCCGGCCGCGCATGCCAATGCGGCGATCATCGGCCAGCAGGAAGTGATCCATAACGAGAGCTACAGCTACGTACTGGCCTCGATCACCGACCTGCCGAACCAGAACCGCATCTTCGAGATCGCCCGCACCCACCCGACCATCATCAAGCGCAATGCCCCGATCATGAGCGCGTATGACGACTTCATGCGCGAGAAGACCGCCGAGACCCTGCTCAAGTCGCTGATCCAGTCCTCGATCCTGGAAGGCATCAACTTCTATTCCGGTTTCGCCTACTTCTACAACATGGTGCGGCAGAACCGCATGAACGGCACCGGCAAGATCATCAGCTTCATCAATCGCGACGAGCTGGCCCATACCAAGTTCATCAGCGAGCTGATCCGCGCCATCATCGGTGAAAACCCCGAGCTGCAGACCAATGAGTTGACCGCCTACGTGCACCAGTCATTCGAACATGCGATCGAGCTTGAGACGCAGTGGTCGTCGGAGGTGCTGGATGGCATCGATGGCATCGACGTGGACGAGATGGTGCGCTACGTGAAGTACCGCGCCAACAAGATGGCCGGCATGCTCGGCATCGAGCGCCTGTACAGCGACACCACCGACAACGTGATGCCGTGGATCAAGGCCTACGCCGACAACTTCACCGAGACCAAGACCGACTTCTTCGAGATGCGCAATGCAAGTTACAAGAAGACCAACGTCGACAACGGCTTCGACGATCTCTGAGCCTGGCGCCGCGCTGAGCATCCTGATGGTGGTCGCCTCCTTGAGCGGCAACACCCGCGAACTCGGCCGGCAGATCGCCGAGCGCTGCCGTGCCGTGGGGCATGCCGTGCACTGGTACGAGGCCGACGACCTGCGGCAGGCGCCGCCGCTGGCTGCCGGCGAGGCCGATCTGGTCCTGCTGGGCTGCTGGACCGACAACGCCGGCCGCACGCCGGCGGAGATGAAGGCATGGGTGGCCGGCATCGCCGAGCGCGGCGAGCGGCTACGGCAGCTGGCGGTGTTCGGCACCGGTGAAACGCAGTGGGGGCAGGAGTACTACTGCGGCGCCGTGCACCGGCTGATCCGCTATTTCCGCAGCGACTACCCGCCGCTGGAGATCGAACAGATGCCGCATGGCGAGCGTCATGCCGAAGCCATCGACGCCTGGACCGATGCGGTCCTGGCCCACTACTGGAGAAACAGCGATGCAGATCATCGACGCCACCACGCCTGAGCAGTTCCAGCAGCTGCTGGCCGAGCACCCGCGGGTGCTGGTGGATTTCCACAAGGACCAGTGCCCCGGGTGCCGGATGCTGGAGATGTCGCTGCATCGGGTGGCCAACAGCGTAGCGGGGCAGGGCACGACCCTGCTGCGCGTGCAGCTGGAGGTGCTGGGTGAGGCGTTCTTCAGGGAGCTGGGGCTGCGGCAGACCCCGACGTTGTCCCTGTTCCGTGACGGTGATGAGCGCACGCGCCTGGCAGGGTTCCAGTCACCGCAGCAGATCGAGGCCGCGATCGCGTTGCATTTGTAGAGCCGAGCCCATGCTCGGCTGCCGTTCGCGCGGTGAGCGATGAGTCGAGCATGGCTCGACTCTACAAGGGCATCCACGCATGGCGTGGATCTACCGGGGCAGGGTCCGTGGTTCGGCGTCAGGCTCCGCTGAAGGTATCCACCAGCAGCTTCACGTTCAACACCACGATCACCAGCGCGATCACCCAGGCAATCGCGCCCAGCCAGCGTGGTGCCACCAGCGCGCCCATCGTCACTTTGTCGGTCACGATCCGCACCAGGGGAATGATCGCGAACGGCAGCTGCATCGACAGCACCACCTGACTCAGCACCAGCAGCTTCACCGCGCCCTGGTCGCCGAACAGCATGATCACCACCACCACCGGAATGATCGCCAGTGCGCGCGTGATCAGCCGACGCAGCCACGGCGGCAGGCGCAGGTGCAGGAAGCCTTCCATCACGATCTGGCCGGCCAGCGTGGCGGTCACTGTCGAATTCAGGCCCGAGGCCAGCAGGGCAATCGCAAACAGTGTCGCCGCCGCGCCCACGCCCAGCATCGGCGCCAGCAGCTGGTGCGCCTGCTCGATGTCTTCCACATCGAAACGGCCATTGGCATGGAACACCGCCGCCGCCAGGATCAGGATGCTGGCGTTGATGAACAGTGCCAGCGTCAGCGCGAGGGTGCTGTCGGTCACCGCCCAGCGCAGCGCGCTGCGACGGCCCTCGTCGGTGCGCGGATAGGCGCGGGTCTGCACGATGGAAGAATGCAGGTACAGGTTATGCGGCATCACCGTGGCGCCGATGATGCCGATGGCGATGTACAGCGCGTGCGGATCAGTCACTACCTGCGCGCGCGGAATGAATCCGCCCAGCACGTCCATCACCGGCGGTGCGGCCAGCGCGATCTGCACCATGAAGCAGCCGAAGATCACCATCAGCAGCGCGATCACGAAGGCTTCCAGCGCACGGAAGCCGCGGTTCATCAGCAGCAGGACCAGCAGCGTATCCAGCGCGGTGATCACCGCACCCCACAGCAGCGGCAGGTCGAACAGCAGCTTCAATGCGATCGCGGTGCCGATCACCTCGGCCAGGTCGCAGGCGATGATCGCTGCCTCGCACAGCGCCCACAGCGCCAGGTTCACCGGCTTCGGGTACCGCGCGCGGCAGGCCTGCGCCAGGTCCATGCCGGTGGCGATGCCCAGCCGTGCCGACAGCGCCTGCAGGATCACCGCCATCAGGTTGGAGATGAGGATGACCGACAGCAGCAGGTAGCCGAAGCGCGAACCGCCGGCGAGGTCGGTGGCCCAGTTGCCTGGGTCCATGTAGCCGACCGAGATCATGTAGCCCGGGCCGAGGAAGGCCAGCAGGCGGAACCACCAATGGCCCTTGTCGGGAACGGCGACCGAGGCGTTGAGCGCGCCCAGGCTGGCCGGGGTGGAGGCCGAAGGGTCGTGGGGCGCCAGGGTGTTCATGGGTCCGAATATAGCTCCTGCTATAGTCATTAGCAATGTGAAACAATCGTCTTTATCGCGTTACTGGTCCAGAATTCAGTTTCAAACCCGGAGTAGACCGGAAGGACAGGCGCAGGCGTGGGCAAGACCGACGATTCGACATCGCTGAAAAGCACCCCCTTGATCGAGGCTGAGCGCCAGGTCGAGAGCTTCCGGCAAGTGCGCGAAGCGCACCGGATGGAGCTGGTGGAGGACTATGTCGAGCTGATCTCGGACCTGCTGGCCGACGGCGGCGAGGCCCGCCAGGTCGACATCGCCACCCGCCTGGGCGTGGCCCAGCCCACCGTGGCAAAGATGCTGCGGCGCCTGGCCCGCGATGGCTGGGTGGTGCAGCGGCCGTACCGCGGCGTGTTCCTGACCCCGGAAGGCGAGGCGCTGGCCCATGCCAGCCGCCAGCGGCACCAGACCGTGGAGCGTTTCCTGCTGGCGCTGGGCGTGGACCCTGATACGGCACGGCGTGATGCGGAGGGTATCGAGCACCATGTGAGCGAGCAGACGCTGGCGCTGTTCGAGGCGTTCGTGCGCAAGGCCGAGGGCGAGGCGCCGTAACGGTAGCGCCGGGCCATGCCCGGCGGCCGTTCGCGCGATCCCGGTTTTTGTAGAGCCGAGCCATGCTCGGCTGCCGTTTGCACGGTGATGGAATGCGTCGAGCATGGCTCGACGCTACAGGTCAGGCGGGCAGCGGGCCTGTTCCTGCGCGCACGCCCGTTTCGTCCATTCCTTCAACACCGGCTGCAGGCCTTGGTAACGCCGGCCTTGCCAGCCATTGGCCAGCACCGTGCCGTCGGCATCGATCAGTACCAGATTCGGCGGTGCCAGCCCGGCCAATGCCTGCAGGGCCGGCATGCGCGCAGCGCGGCGCGGGTCAAGCACCGGCCACGGCATGTCCTGCGCGTGCATGTAGCGGCGCAGCGCGCTCTCGCTCTCATCCTGGCTGACGTACACCACTTCGGTATCGGCGCCGGCTTGGCGCAGGGCATCACGCACGCTGCGCAGCGTGGGTACGAAGGCATGGCACGGTGCACACCAGTCGGCACCGAAGTACAGCGCCACCAGTTTCGGCGGCTGTGTCCATTGCATCGGTCGCAGCGAGCGCTGTTCCGGCTGCATCAGCGAGGCCGAGACCTGCGCGTGCAGGTCCGCAGCCATCGCCGGTGCGGCCAGCAGCACGGCACAGGCCAGCAACAACGCTCGCAGAGCTTCAGAACGCATAGCGCAGGTTGACGTACCACGAACGCGCGAAGCGCGGCCCGTAGACATAGTCGCTGTCACGCAGCGCGCCCACTTCCAGATCTTTCTGGCGCTGATCGAACACGTTCTTGACGCCCGCGGCCACCGACACTTCCTGCTGCGCCTGCGCGCCCAGATGGCGGTGCCAGCGAGCACCAAGATCGGTGACCAGGAAGGAACGCGTACGGTGCAGCTCGCCCAACCGGTTGTTCAGCACCGACATCGGCCCGGTATGGCGCAGCGCGACGAAGGTTTCCCACGGCTCGGCGGGCATCCAGCTGAGCTGCGCCAGGCCGGTCCAGCGCGGGGTCTTCAGGTAGTCGCGGCTTTCGATGATGGTGTCGCCACCGTCGCCGGTGTCGTCGAAGATGCGCTGCGGTTCGCGGAAGCGCGAGCGGTACCACGAGGCACCGGCGGTCAGGCGCCACTGCGGCGACGGTTGCCAGCCGAGGTTGGTTTCCGCCCCCAGTACGTTGGAGCCGGAGGCGTTGTAGCGCAGCTGGCTCAGTTGTCCGTCATCGCCGCGCTGGATCTCGCCCAGCGCGAAGGTGTCGCGGATGCGTGCATAGGAGGCGGTAGCATCCCAGCTCCACACTGGATTGGCCGGGTCCGAGCGCCAGTCGAAGCCGAACAGGGTGGTCAACGCGCGCTCTTCCTTCAGGCCATCGGTGTTGCGCACGCGCACCTGCTCGCCACCCAGCGTATCGACGTGCACGTCCTCGACGAAGATCTCCGGTGCACGGAAGCCGGTGGCGACGCCGGCGCGCCACTTCAGGTTCGGGGTGGCCTGCCAGGCCAGGGCGATGCGCGGCGAGAACACCGCGCTGTCCAGCTCCGAGCTCTTGTCCACGCGTGCGCCCAGTACCAGGTCGACGTTGTCACGCAGGCTCCATTCGTCCTGGATGAAGGCGCCCAGATTGTGGAAGGTTGCATCTTCCAGCACCGCCAGGCGCTGCCCGTCACCGGTGCGGTTGTCGTCGCGCAGCGCCTCGTGCTTGTACTGCACGCCGAAGGCCAGCGCGTGCGCGCCCAGCCGCCAGTTCAACTGGCTGTCGATGTAGTGCAGCGGGTTGTGGGTGCGGCCGTACTGGCGCCACGAACGCGAGGCCGCGCTGCCGGCCACGTTGGGATCCAGCTGCGACGGGTCATGGCCGGGGGCAGACGGATCGGTAACCACGTCGCCAAGACCGCCGTAGAAACTGTCGCGGTCGATGTCGGCGAAGGCGTAGGCCAGGCGGAAATCGACGTCGGCATTGATTTCCTGATCCCACGACACGCTGCCGCGCCGGTATTTCGTATCCAGCGATTCGGCGATGTTGGCCAGGTATTCGGGCTGATCCAGTCGATTGCCGCCACGCCGGGTTTCATCGGTCACCTGCAGGTCCAGGCGCAGCCGCGTGCCCGGCGTGGGCGCGTACCAGGCCTGCAGCCCGCCGACCTTGAGGTTCTTGCGGGTGATCTCGGTGTAGCCGTCACCGTTGTAGTCGATGCCGCTGTTCCAGTTGCGCTGGGCAATCACTGAAAGCCCGGCGTCGGCATCTTTCGCCACCAGGTCCAGGCGCACGTCGGCATTCTTCTGCGGTGTGCCCTTCAGGACATCCACGCCGGCCTGCACATGGCCACCGCTGCGCGCCGGCAGCGGCGGAATCAGGTTGATCACACCGGCCACCGCACCCGGGCCGTACAGCGCCGAGCCGCCGCCCTTGACCACTTCGATGCGGTCGACGAACCCGGCCGGGATCTGTTCCAGGCCGTACACGCTGCCCAGCGTGGACAACAGCGGGATGCCATCGAACAACAGCTGGTTGTAGGCACCGGGCAGGCCCAGCAGCTGCACTTCGCTGGTGTTGCAGTTCTGGCAGTTGCTTTCCACGCGCAGGCCGTTGATCAGCTCGGCGGCGCGCGAGAAGTCGGTGGCCGCGCGCAGCGCGATGTCTTCCTTGCGCAGCACTTCGGTGCGGATCGGGACATCGGATAGCAGGCGTTCGCTGCGGGTGGCGGTGCTGACCTTGACCTGCACGCGGTCCAGCTCGGTCGGCTTCGAGGTGGCGGCCAGTGCAGGCAGCGGCAGGGTCAGGGCAATGGCGGCGGCCAGGGGCAGCCGATGGAAGAGGGGCGTGGCAACGGGCATGAGGGCGTCGTCCTTGGGAGAAGAAAGGCGGCGAGGGCGACCTGGCTGACGCATATGAAAGCAGCGGCTTATTAATATAGCAAGTGCTATATAACGAGGCCGAGGCCATTGCGCGTGGGGCACCAGTCGAGTCAGATCATGCGAGTGTTATAACATTACATAATGCGACCACACCCCTGCCGGTGGTCATGTCCATAGGATGGAGTTGCCGTGTAGGCGCGGTCGGATCGTCAGCCGCGGCGGAATGCGGCGGGGGTCCGGGCGCCAACGATGATCATGCGGATCATCGTGGAGATCTGTTCGACCAGTTCCGGATCCTTCTCCGGCGGCAGGTCCATGGCGGTGGCACCCATCGCGAACACCAGCCGGGTGATGGCCTTGGCCACCAGCTCGGGGGCATGCAGCACGGCGCCGTCCAGTGCAGCCAGGCGCACCAGGTCGTGCTGCAGCTCTTCTTCGAAATAGTGCAGTTCGCGTTCGACCGCATGCTTGAAGTCGTCCGAGCCGACCGCGCCTTCGCGCAGCAGCACGTGCAGCAGCTTGTCGTCGGCGCGCAGCTGTTCCATGAAAGTCTCCACCGAGACCCGTACCACGCTGGTGGCGGTGGAGGTGGCGCGCTGGCGGGCCTCGCCGATGATGGTGCGCAGCGAGCGACCGGCGGCATCGATCAGCGCCACGGCCAGTTCGTCCATGTCGCGGAACTGCCGGTAGAAGCTGTTCGGCGCAATGCCGGCCTCACGTGCCACTTCGCGCAGGCTGAGCGTGGACAGGCTGCGGTGCGGCCCGATCAGTTTCAGGGCGGCGGCCAGCAGATCCTCGCGGGTCACCGTACGGCGGGCCGGGCTGTTGGCATCTTCAGGCGTCGACAAGGCGGTGGCGGCGGCCATGGGGGTTCCGGTAGGGCGAGGCTGAATCATACCCAATCCGGTTCAATATACACATGTATACACAGGTGTATGTGCGCCCGTATAGTTCACTCATGAGCGCTGTCGTCCGTCCGTCCCTGTTCTCTCCGTACCGCTGGGTGTCGCCGTCGCTGTTCGATTTCTGGGCGGGCCAGCTCAATCCCCTGTGGACCCTGCGCGAGCCGGTGGCCCGCCTGGTCCGCCGCGAGCCGGCTGGCGAGGGCGCGGCGACCCTGGTCCTGCGCACCAACCGGCACTGGGCCGGCATGCGCGCCGGCCAGCACGTCACCCTGGGCGTCGAGATTGAGGGGCGCCTGTGGCGGCGCAGCTACAGCCCTACCGCACTGGGTCGGCGCGAGCTGGCGATCACCGTCAAGGCGATCGATGGCGGCCGGGTCAGCCAGCATCTGGTCAACCATGCACAGCCGGGCGAACTGTTCCGCCTCGATGCCGCCTTCGGCGAGTTCCATATGCCGGCCGCGGCGCCGGTGCTGCTGCTGGCTGCCGGCAGTGGCATCACGCCGATGCGCAGCCTGTTGCGCGACGCCTGCCAGCGCCCGCTGGCAGCACCGGTGGACCTGTTCTATTGGGAGCGCACCGCCGCCCATCTGCAGTTCCGTGATGAACTGCAGGCGCTGGCCGCGGCACATCCGAACCTGCGCGTGCATCTGCTGACCACCCGCGAGGGTGAGGCGCCGGCCGCGCGCATCGATACCCATGGTCTGCAGGTGGCCGGCGATGACACGCCGCTGGCGCAGCGCCATGTGCTGGCCTGCGGTCCGGATGGCTTCGTTGCCGCTGCGCGTGAACGCCTGGCGCACCAGGTGGCTGGCTTCCAGGCCGAAGCCTTCACCCCGCCGGCGCCGCTGCGCGATGCCAGCAGCGAAGGCGAGGTGTCGCTGACGCTTGCGCGCAGTGGCCGCCAGCTGAGCGTGCCGCGTGGCCGCTCGCTGCTGGAAAGCCTCGAAGCCCATGGCATCAAGCCCAAGCACGGCTGCCGCATGGGTATCTGCAACAGCTGCAGCTGTGACCGCGTCAGTGGCGCCACCCGCCACCTGCGCACCGGCGACCTGCAGTCCGAGTCGGCACAGCCGGTGCGGATCTGCGTGAGCGCACCGACCACCGACCTGACCCTGGATCTCTGAGGACGCCTGCCATGACCCGCGCTACCGACCGTGCCCTGAGCACCGCCGAGATGCATGCCTTCGGTGAGGAGCTCGATGCGATCCGCGACCGTGTGATCGGCAGCCTCGGCGCCTCCGATACCCGCTACATCCGCCGCGTGGCTGCCGCCGTGCGCTGGTTCGGCGTGGGTGGCCGTGGCCTGCTGTTCCTGGCGGCATTCTCGCCGCTGTTCTGGATGCCGCTGCTGTGGCCGGCCGCGATCACCGGCACGCTGTTGCTGGCGCTGTCGAAGATCCTGGAGAACATGGAGCTGGGCCACAACGTCATGCACGGCCAGTTCGACTGGACCGGCGACCCCAAGCTCAATGGCAACACCTACGAGTGGGATATCGTTGCCACCGCCGACAACTGGCGCAAGACCCACAATTTCCGCCACCACACCTACACCAACGTGCGTGGCATGGACGATGACATCGGCTACGGCCTGCTGCGCATCTTCCCGGAACAGCGCTGGAAGCCGTTCTACCTGCTGCAGCCGATCATCGCGCCGATCTTCGCGCTGCTGTTCCAGTGGGGCGTGGCCGCGCAGGACCTGCGCCTGGGCCGTTGGCTGAAGGGCCGCATCAGTGGCCGTGCGATGTGGATGCAGACCCGCCCGGTGGCGCGGAAAATGGCCCGCCAGGTGCTGAAGGACTACGTGTTCTTCCCGTTGCTGGCCGGCCCGTTCTTCCTCACCGTGATGCTGGGCAACATGGTGGCCAACGGCCTGCGCAACATCTGGACCTACGTGATCATCTTCTGCGGCCACTTCACCGCCGAGTCGGAAACCTTCCCGAAGGAATGCCTGCGCAATGAATCGCGCGGCCACTGGTACCTGCGTCAGCTGCGCGGTTCGTCCAACATCAGCGGCGGCTTCCTGATCAATGTGCTGTCGGGCAACCTCAGCCACCAGATCGAGCACCACTTCTATCCGGACCTGCCGGCCAACCGCTATGCGGCCATCGCCAAGGAAGTGAAGGACATCTGCCGCCGCTACGGCCAGCACTACAACAACGGCTCGCTGCCGCGCCAGTTCGGCCAGGTGGTCTGGCGCATCCTGCGTCACGCGTTCCCCAGCAAGCCGCGCCGCCTGCCGATGTCGGACATCATGTCCGCACCGGCATCGGCCAACGCGGGCTGATCGACTCAGCCCGCTTTTGCCAGGTCCGCGTGCTCGCGGTCCAGGCGTCGCAGGAACACCTGCATTTCCTTGCGTGCCTGCTGGTCGCCCTTGCTGCCGGCCACGCTCAAGCCGCGCTGCCATGCTTCGCGCGCCGCCTGCGGCTGGCCACTGGCCAGCCAGGCTTTGCCGAGCAGCTTCCAGGCGGCCGAGTACTGCGGATCAAGCACCACGCAACGGCCCAGATGGGTCGCTGCGCGCACCGGGTTGCCGGCATCCAGCCAGCCCTTGCCCAGGCCGAAGCGCAGCAGCGCGCTGTCCTTGCCGGCCGCAAGCATGCATTCCAGAGCTTCAATGTTCATCAGCGCACCTCCACCAGCAGTTCGGTGGGGCCGGGCTGGAAGCGGCCGCGATGGAACAGCAGCGGCGCGCCGCCGTTCTCGTGCACCTCGATGATGCGTCCGGCCAGCAGCAGGTGATCGCCCACCGGCCACATCGCGTGGCGGGTACAGGTGAGATGGGCGACTGCACCGGCGATGCGTGGTGGGCTGTCCTCGTCGTCATCCAGCAATGCCAGGCCGTCGAAGCGGTTGCGTACCTGTGGATCGGCAAAGCGGCGGGCCAATG
This sequence comes from Stenotrophomonas sp. YJH_SMC_101-4, assembly GCF_059370395.1. Classification (NCBI taxonomy): domain Bacteria; kingdom Pseudomonadati; phylum Pseudomonadota; class Gammaproteobacteria; order Lysobacterales; family Lysobacteraceae; genus Stenotrophomonas; species Stenotrophomonas sp. YJH_SMC_101-4. The sequence continues at coordinate 609,213 of NZ_JCAFTP010000001.1, forward strand.
CTTCCTGGTCGGCTGCCAGCACGCTGATCGCAAAGCGGGTGGCGCGCTGGAAGGTGGACAGGCTCTGCGCGTGCAACGCCAGGTTCCACAGCACCAGCGGCGGCTGCAATGACACCGGCACGAACGAATTGATGGTCAGGCCGATGGGTTTGCCCTGCGCATCGCGCGCGCAGACGATGGCCACGCCGGTAGGAAAGTGGCCGAGCAGCCGCCGCAGGGCCCGCGGCGGCATCTCGACCGACGGCACCGGGGCCGGGGCGGGGAAAACCCCCGCCCACGGCCCGGCGTACGGCAGTGTCTCGCCGCTCATGAGGTCCTGGCCTGGCGGTAGCGCCGGCCGACCTCGGCCCAGTTGATGATGTTGAAGAACGCACCGATGTAGTCCGGGCGACGGTTCTGGTAGTGCAGGTAGTAGGCGTGTTCCCAGACATCCAGTGCGAGGATCGGGGCATTGCCGGACAGGCCGACGGCTGCACCCATCAGCGGGCTGTCCTGGTTGGCGCTGCTTTCCACCTGCAGGCGGCCATCGCGATCGCTGGTCAGCCACGCCCAGCCGCTGCCGAAGCGGGTCTGCGCCGCCTTGGTGAACGCATCCTTGAAGGCATCGAAACCGCCGAGATCGCGGTTGATGGCGGCGGCCAGTTCATCATCGGGTGCACCACCGTTGGTGCTGAGCACGGCCCAGAACAGGCTGTGGTTGGCGTGGCCACCGCCGTTGTTGCGGATGGCGCCGCGCTGCGCCTCGGGCACGGCATCGAGGTTGGCGATCAGCGCCTCGACCGGCTGCTCGGCGATGCCGGCCTGCTCGATGGCGGCGTTGAGGTTGTTGACGTAGGCCTGGTGGTGCTTGCTGTGGTGGATCTCCATCGTGCGCGCATCGAAATGCGGCTCAAGGGCGTCGTAGGCGTAGGGGAGCGGGGGAAGCGAGTACGACATCGAAGCAATCTCCGTGGGGAAGGCCAGAGGGCTGGCCGTGGGGAGACTGTTATCGCACCTCAACATTGGTTGAGGTCAAGGGGCGGGATTGGGATGCGCGCGCGTTCGCCGCTTTGATTCCCCCGTCAACCTCTGCAGGACAGTTCCCTGCGGCGGCGCGGAGACGGAGTCAAAGGCAAGAGGAAGAGCGACGTGGTAGTGCCGGCCGCTGGCCGGCAATCAGCGAAGGTCGGGTTGACGGCCAGCGGCCGGCACTACCAGAACCCGCTTTTCGAACCTCACCGGCGCGCTGATGTGCTGCCCGCGCTCGCAGGAAACTGTCCGGTGGCGGGGGGAGGGGCTGGCTGGGACCGTTGGCGCCATGGATGGCGCCATCGAGCCCCCAGGGATGGGTTTACGGCGTGTCCCGGCCAGCCCCTCCCCCCGCCACAACCGATATCAACAAAAGCGCCGGCAGGCGAACCCGCCGCCAGCGTCTTCATCAACTCAACTCAACCAATCCTTGCACGCGCCATCTACCTGATCGCCGCACGCCTGCTGCATCCTCTGCTGCAGCCGCGCCAGCGTCTCCGCGCCCTGGTGCTTGCCGCTCCACGTCTTCAACTGCCCGGCCAGGCGCTCGAAGCGCTGACGGGTGCGCTGGTGGTAGCCCGAAGGCTGTGCTTCCAGTTCGGCGATCAGCGAGGCGGTGGCCTGCTCGATGCGTGGTGCGTCGTCCGGCGCCAGCTTCAGCAGGCCCTCCACGTACAGCACGCCCCACTGCACGCGGGTGGCCGGGCCCTGCGCGCCGTCGTAGGCACGCTTCAACCACTCCAGCGCACCGGCGGTGTCGCCGCGCTGCTCGGCCAGTTCGGCCAGCTCGGGCATGTAGTAGTACGGCTGTTCGCTGCGCTTCAGTTCCGCCAGCAACAGCGACTCGGCGCCTGCGTCGTCGCCGACCTGGCGTAGTGCGTAGACCGCGCTGCTGATCGTGGCCTGGCGCGCATGCGCATCGGTGGCGGCAGCGTCGGCAGCAGCCACGCGCTGCTTGACCCGATCAACCAGGGCCGCGGGCAATGCGCCCTTCGGCTGCTGCTGGCGGGCCAGCGACACTTCGGTCAACGCACGCGACAATGCGTCGTCGGCGCGGTCGCCGCGCTCGGCGTCTGCCCGCTCCAATGCCACCAGCAGCTGCTGTCCCAGCGTGTTGCTGGTGGCCGGCCCGGCACTGGCCTGCTTGACCAGCTGTACGCCCGCATAGCCCAGCAACTCACGGTTGCGGCGGACTTCGGCGGGCTGCGCCAGCACGGCCTGCAGCAGCTCGCGTACTTCGGTGGGCGAGGCATCGGGCTTTTCGGCCGTTGCCAAGGCCAGCAGGGCGAAGCGGCGCTGGAGGGCAGCGTCGGGTGCGGCCTTGGACAACTGGCGCAGCACATCCTGGCTCCTGCGTTCGCCGGCCAGTCGGTTGGCGTCCACTTCCCAGCCGTAGTCACCCAGCACCTGCCAGTCTTCTGCGGCCAGTCGGTCCGGCGTTGCCAACGCGGTGGCCAAGGTGGCGGCAACAGCACTGCGGCGGCCTGCGGCGACGGTCAGTGCCCGGGTCAGTTCGGTGGCATCATTGCCGCCGGCCACGCGGGTGATTTCGTTGCGCTGTGGGTCCAGCACGATCAGGGTCGGATAGCCGCGTACGCCGAAGCGCTCACCCCAGGCTTGCGCACCTTCCTCGTCGCCATCCAGGTAGACGGGAACGAATTTGCTGGTCAGCGCGATGAAGGCCGGGTCCTTGAACAGGCCCGCCTTGAGCTGGTTGCACGGTGGGCACCAGACGGCGCCCCAGTACAGCAGCACCGGCTTGCCGCTGTCGGCGGCCTCGGCGAAGGCATCATCGACATCGCCCTGGCGCCAGGCGATTGCCTTGGCCGGCGCGGGCACCTCGGCGGAGTTGGCGGTGGAAACCGGGGCCGGGGTGCAGGCGCTCAGCGCCGAAGCCAGCAGCAACACGGAAAGCGCGACGCGCATCGGCAGCATCTCGAAGGGCAGGGTGACAGGCCATTGTAGGAACGGCCGGGGAGCCTGCTGATTCAGTTTGCTTATGACGGGCGTGCTGCAGGGCATGACGCCCGCCGGGCATTGGCCGGCGGATGCCTTCAGGCCGCTGCCCGCACCATCTGCTGATACACCAGCCCATTGAACTCGCCGACGTCACCGTCCAGCGTGAAGCCGTAGCGCAGGTAGGTTGGTACTGCATTGAGTGAGGCGCGCACGGTCAGGACCGGCTCGCGCACCTTCGGCAGCACCGCGTCGAACAAAGCATGGCCGATGCCCTGGCCCTGGTAGCCGGGATCGACGAACAGCATCGCCAGGTGCCGGCCTTCCTTCAGTTCGATCACGCCGACGACGCGGCCGTCCTGCTCGGCCACCAGGATGTGGTTGTCGCCCTGCAGGCGCGTACCGAATGCTTCGGCTGCGGCGATATTGCCGAAGGTGGCGATGCCGGCGGCGCTGAGCGAAGGTGCGACCGCCGCAGTGAATGCAGCCAGGCACACCGCGCTGATCGCGGGCAGGTCATCGACGTGGGCAGGGCGGATCCTCGGCATGCAGTGTTCTTCCAGTGGTGGGCGGCGCGTCATCGTTGCCGCAGGCCTGCACGCTAAGCTGGCGGCATGAGTGATTTCAATCCCGCGTACGCTGCCTTGTTTCCGCAGCAGGGTCTGAGCCTGGGCCTGATGACGCCCGTGGCGTCGCATGGATTGGCCGATCCACGTGAGGCGCGACGTATCGCGCGACTGGCCGATGACCTGGGCTTTGCCGCGTTGTGGACGCGCGATGTGCCGCTGATGGTGCCGCAGGGGCCAGATGCGACAGCCAGCGCGCTGGACGATCCGTTCCTGTGGCTGGGCATGCTGGCTGCGGCGACCGAGCGCATCGTGGTCGGCAGCGCGGCCGTCGTGCTGCCATTGCGCCAGCCGCTGCAGGTGGCAAAGTCTGCCTTGAGCCTGGACCGGATCAGCGGCGGACGCTTCGTACTGGGCCTGGGTTCGGGTGACCGCCCGGAAGAATTCGCCGCCTTCGGCGAGGATCTGGAGGGCAGGGCGGCGACGTTCCGTCAACGCTGGGCATTGTTGCGCGCGGCGCTGTCACCGGAGGCCGATGAGCGGACCGCCGTACTGCAGGTGACCGGCGGCTTCGACGTGCTGCCGGCCCCGGTCACGCGCATTCCGATGCTGGTGGTGGGTACCGCGCGGCAGAGCCTGCAGTGGATCGCGCGCGAGGCCGAAGGCTGGGCCACCTATCACCGCGAGGAGGCCGCGCAGGAAGGACGCATCGGGCTGTGGCAACAGGCACTGGTGCAGCGCGGTGGGCCAGGCAAGCCATTCGTGCAGTCGATGCTTCTGGATCTGCAGGCAGACCCGCAGGCGCCAGCCGAGCCGCTGCCGCTGGGCCTGAAGGTCGGCCGCGATGGCCTGCGTGATTACCTGCTGCGCGTGCATGCGCAGGGCGTGGGGCACGTGATGTTCAACCTGGTCGACAACGGGAGGCCGATGCACGCGGTGCTGCGTGAGATCGGGGAGCACGTTCTGCCATACACGCTCCGGTAGGTGTCCACCTTGGTGGACACGCTCCAGCAGTCGAGCACGGCTCGACTCTACATGGCGTTCGCATCTGCGTATCATTCGCATTTGATATCCCGATGCCGGAGCCCCGCGTGACCCAACGTTCCCCCATGCACCCGACCGGACGCCTGTTCGCAGCGGTCGCTTTCATCGAGGCCGTGACCTGGGCCGGCCTGCTCATCGGCATGTGGATGAAGTACGGTCCCATGACCACCGTGGCGCTGGTGAAGCTGTTCGGGCCCCTGCACGGCGTGGCCTTCCTGGTGTACGTGGCGGTCACGCTGTTTGCGGCGGTGCGCCTGCGCTGGCCGTGGTGGGCCAGTGCCCTGGCCCTGCTGGCGGCCATCCCGCCGTTGGTGACGCTGCCGCTGGAGTGGTGGTTCAAGCGCCGTGGCCTGCTGGGCCTGCGTGCAATGCGCTGAACCCACTGTTGCATGCCCATTCAAGAGAATGGGTATCAAATGCAAATACGAGCCGTTATCATTTGAGGGTGGCATCCGGTCCTGAGTGGGGCGGGTGCCGGGCGGGGCGTGCAGACGCGCCCGGCCAATCCTTTCCTGTTACGGCTGGTGTTTCATGCACGCACGTCCCGTCGTTCCCGGCTTGCCGGCGCTGGTGTTGGCTGCCCTGATCGGCACCATGGCGATGATGTCCTTCGTCGCTGTGATCGGCCCGGTGGTCCGCATGCTCGGCCTGTCCGAGTGGCATGCCGGCCTGTCGGTCACCGCCGCAGGCGTGCTGTGGATGCTGGCCGCGCGCCCCTGGGGCCAGCTCAGCGACCGCATCGGCCGCAAACGCGTGCTGATGCTGGCGATGAGCGCCTACACCGTGGTCTATATCGCGCTGGCGGTGTTCATCGACGTCGCCCTGCAGGCAGTGCCGCCGGTGCTGGTGTCAGTGCTGGTGCTGGTCGGCGCGCGTGGCCTGATCGGCCTGTTCTACGCGGCGGTGCCTCCTACCGCAGCCGCGCTGATCGCCGACAAGGCACCCACCGGACAGCGTGCGAAGTTCCTCGCCCGCTTGGGCAGCGCCAACGCACTGGGCATGGTGCTCGGTCCGGCCGCCGCGGGCTGGCTGGCCTATACGAACCTGTCGCTGGCGCTGTACGTAGCCGCGCTGCTGCCGTTGCTGGCACTGGCATTGCTGGCCTGGCGGCTGCCGGCTACACCACCGGTGGCGGGCGCGTCCGCACAGCGCCGCACGCCGATGAGCCGCCTCGACGCGCGCCTGCGCCTGCCGCAGCTGGCAGCGTTCATCGCGATGGTCTCGGTGACCATCGCGCAGGTCACGGTTGGCTTCTTCGCGATTGATCGCCTGGGCCTGGATGCGGCGGCTGGTGCACGCATGGCCGGCATTGCACTCACCGCCGTTGGCGTCGGCCTGATCCTGGCGCAGGCGCTGGTGATGAAGCTGGAGGTGCATCCACGTCGCTGGATCGTCCTCGGCGCTCTCATTTCCGGCATCGGCTTCACTTCGGTGGCGGGCGTGCAGCAGGCCTGGCAATTGCCTGCGGCGTATGCGCTGGCTGCGTTCGGCATGGGCTTCGTATTCCCCTCGTTCCAGGCGCTGGCCGCCGATGCGGTAGAGGCGCACGAGCAGGGCGCCGCCGCAGGCACCGTGGCGGCCGCGCAAGGGCTGGGCATGGTGGCCGGGCCGATGCTCGGCACGCTGTTGTATCGCGGCGGGCCAAGCCTGCCTTACCTGCTGGTGGGCGCGCTGCTGCTGTTGCTGTGCGCGCTGGCCGCAGCGCATCGGATGAAGGAGACCCCATGAACGATTCCCTGATGCAGGGCGCGTGGCCGGAGGCTGCGCCAGCACCACAGGAGAGCACCGACGACGCGTCGCTGTTCCTGCTGCGGCATGCCGGCCAGCACGTGCACGCCCGCGGTTGCCGCGCCACGTTGCCAGCCGGTGCACTGGCGACGTTGGCAGAGCGCGTTTCGGAGTTCTTTGCCCAGCAGCGTGGCGGCCCGGGCCTGCTGGTTGGCGCGGTGCCGTTCGAGCCGCGTGCCGACGATGCGCTGTACCAGCCCGAGCGCCTGCTGCCGGCGCTGGCACTGCAGCCGCAGGCCGCACCGCCGCTGGACGGCGCCCTGCGGGCCGAACCTGTGCCGCAGGACTATGCCGCTGCAGTCGCTGCGGCAGTGCAGGCCTTGCGTGCGCCCGAGCAGAACCTGCATAAGGTGGTGCTGGCGCGCAGCCTGCTGGCACGCACCCGCCAGGCGCTTTCTCCGGACGTGCTGCTGGCACGCCTGGGCGCGGATCCGTCGGTGGCGACCTACGCGGTGCCGCTTCCGGTGGAGCTGGGCCAGGCACCGGCCTGGCTGGTCGGTGCGACGCCGGAGCTGCTGCTGCGCAAGCGCGGCGCCGAACTGTTGTCGCATCCGTTGGCGGGTTCCGCGCGGCGCAGTGCCGATGCCGCCGAGGACGAGCGTGCGGCGCAGGCGCTGCTGGCCTCGACCAAGGACCACGACGAGCACCGCCACGTGGTCGAAGCCATCGTCGAAGGCCTGGCGCCGTACTGCAGCCACATCGATGCACAGCCGCGCCCGGTGCTGCATGCCACCGCCAGCATGTGGCACCTCGGCACCCGCATCCACGCCACCCTGAAGGATCCGCAGACATCGGCGGCCGAGCTGTTGGCACAGCTGCATCCCACGCCGGCGGTCTGCGGTACGCCGCGGTTGGCGGCGCTGCAGCGCATCCGCGAGCTGGAACCTGTACCGCGTGGCTTCTATGCCGGCGCCGTGGGTTGGTTGGACGCGCAGGGTGACGGCGACTGGTACGTGGCGATCCGCTGCGCGCGCCTGCAGGGCACGCAACTGCGCCTGTATGCCGGTGCCGGCATCGTCGCCGAGTCGCACCCCGAGGCCGAGGTGGCTGAAACCGCAGCGAAGTTTGCTGCCCTGTTGAACGCGCTGGGTGTCCATGAATCCGCGCCCGCCATCGAGCCTGCCGCATGAATGCTTCCGTTGAATCCTCCCGCCTGCCACTGCAGCAGGTGTGGCCCGACGCGCTGGTGGCGCGCTATCGCGAGGCCGGTCACTGGCGTGGCGAGACCTTCCCGGCGTTCCTGCGCGACCGTGCAGAACGCTATGCCGATGACATCGCGGTGGTCGCCGGCGACGTCCGCCTGAGCTATGCACAGCTGTGGCACGAGGCCGGGCGGATCGGCGCCGGCCTGTTGGCGCTGGGCCTGCAGCCAGGGGGGCGGGTGCTGGTGCAGCTGGGCAACACGGCAGGCTTCATCACCACGGTCTGTGGCCTGTTCCGTGCCGGGCTGGTGCCGGTGTACGCGTTGCCGGCGCACCGCATCACCGAGCTGGTGCACTTCGCCAGCAAGGCCGAAGCCAGTGCCTACATCACCACGGCACTGCACGACGGCTTCGATCACCGCGGGCTGGCGCGGGCGCTGCAGGCCGAGGTCCCGGCGGTTCGCCATGTGGTGATCGACGGCGATGCGGCGGAGTTCGTCGCGCTGGAGGCGCTGCAGGGCGATCGCAGCCAGCTGCCGGTCGATCCGGACCCGCAATCGGTAGCGTTCCTGCAGATTTCCGGAGGCAGCACCGGGCTGTCCAAGCTGATTCCGCGTACCCACGACGACTACATCTACTCGTTCCGCGCCAGCAATGACCTCTGCGGCATAGACCGCGACAGCGTCTACCTGGTCGCGCTGCCGGCTGCGCACAACTTCCCGATGAGCTCGCCCGGCTTCTTCGGCGCGCTGTACGCCGGTGCCCGCGTGGTGCTCAGCCCCGGCCCCGGACCGGATGCGGCCTTCCCGCTGATCGCACGGGAGCGGGTGACCTGCTGTGGCCTGGTGCCGCCGCTGGCGTTGCTGTGGGCGCAGGCCGCCGCCACCAGCAGGCATGACCTGTCCAGCCTGCAGGTACTGCAGGTGGGCGGCGCCAAGCTGGTGCCGGAAGCCGCGCGGCGGGTGATCGACGGCCTCGGCTGTACCTTGCAGCAGGTATTCGGCATGGCCGAAGGGCTGGTGAACTACACCCGCCTGGATGATCCGGAAGAACTGATCGTGGCCTGCCAGGGGCGACCGATCAGTCCGGATGATGAAGTGCGCGTGGTCGATGACCATGACCAGCCGGTGGCCGAGGGCGAGGTGGGGCATCTACTCACCCGTGGCCCGTACACCATCCGTGGCTACCACAACGATGCGGTGGCCAATGCGCGCTCGTTCACCGACGACGGCTTCTATCGCACCGGCGACCGTGTGCAGCAGCTGCCCGGGGGCTACCTGGTGGTACAGGGGCGTGCGGGTGACCACATCAACCGGGCGGGCGAGAAGATCTCCGCTGAGGAGATCGAGGACCACCTGCTGGCGCACCCGGGTGTGTTCGACGCCGCCGTGGTCTCCATTCCCGATGAGTATCTGGGCGAGCGCAGCTGTGCGTTCGTGATCGCGCAGGGCGAGCCGTTCAAGGCCCCGGCACTGAAGGCCTGGATGCGCGGGCGCGGCTTGGCGGCGTTCAAGGTGCCCGACCAGGTCGTGTTCGTCGACAGTTTCGATACCACTGCGGTCGGCAAGATCAGCCGCCGCGAACTGCGCGCGCAATTGCGTGCGCGTCATCTGCAACAGACAGGAGGAACGCGCTGATGGCGCTGCCCCGTATCACCGATTATCCCTTGCCGACTGCCGCCGAACTGCCGCAGGCGCGTGGCCCGTGGCGCCCGCAGCGCGCTCGTGTCGCGCTGTTGGTGCACGACATGCAGCGTTACTTCCTGGCCGCCTTCGACGCCGGTAATGCACCGCTACGGCCGGCCGTGGACAACATCGCACGGCTGCTGGCGCACTGCCGCGCGCACGGCATTCCGGTGTTCTACACCGCCCAGCATGGTGACCAGGATCGCCGTGACCGTGGCCTGCAGGCCGATCTGTGGGGGCCGGGCATGCGCCGCAGCGCCGACCACGAGCCGATCATCGAGGCGCTGGCACCGCAGCCAGGCGAGCACGTGCTGGTGAAGCACCGCTACAGCGCCTTCCAGCGCAGCAACCTGGAGACGCTGATGCGGGTACGTGGGCGCGACCAGCTGCTGGTGACCGGCGTGTACGCCCATATCGGCTGCACCGCGACCGTGGTCGAGGCCTTCCAGCGTGACATCGAGGCTTTCATCGCCGCTGACGCGGTGGCGGACTTCTCGCGCGCCGATCACGATCAGGCGCTGCACTGGATCGCACGCACCAGCGGGGTGCCGATGACCACCGACCAGCTGCTGGAGGTGCTGTGATGGCTGCCACGGGTGAGGTGCTGGATCTGGAGCGGATGCGTGCCGATGTGGCGCGCGTGCTGGAGTGCACACCTGCCGAGATCGGTGACGACGACAACCTGATCGACCTGGACCTGGATTCGATGCGCATGCTCGGCCTGGTCCTGGCCTGGGGCAACACCGGCCTGCCGCTGGAGTTCTCGCAGCTGGCCGAACACACCACGCTGCGCCAGTGGTGGAACGTGGTGCAGACGCTGCAGGCCGCGCAGAACGCATGAACGCCGCCGCGCTGGCCACGCCGGTGGCATTGACCGAGGCCCAGGCGGGACTGTGGTTCGCACAGCGGCTGGCACCGGACAACCCGTCATTCAATACCGCGCACGCGGTGTGGATCGATGGCCCGCTGGACGTGGCCGCGTTCGTCGCAGCGGCAGACCAGGCTGCAGGCGAGGCCCAGGCCTTAGCACTGCGCTTTGCCGAAGGGGCCGATGGCCAGCCGCTGCAGTGGCATGACCCCGCACACGTGCCGTTGCTTTCGGTGCGTGATGTGTCCACCGAGACGGATCCCGCCGCTGCGGCACGCAACCTGATGCACGCCGACCGGCTGAGCCCGGTCGATCCCACCCGCGACCGGATCAGTCAGCAGGTGCTGCTTGAGCTGGGCGGGCAGCGCTGGGTCTGGTACCTGCGTGTGCATCATCTGGCCACCGATGGTTACGGCATGGCGCTGTTCACTGATCGCGTGTGCGCGTTGTATGCCGGTCGTATGGGTGAGCCACTGCCGGGGCTGGCGGGCGTGCTGGCCGACGATGCTGCTTATCGTGCCGACCCGCGCCGCACGCAGGCCGGGCAGTGGTGGCGCGAGCACATGCAGGGGGCACCGGCGGGCGTCGGCCTGGCCGGTACGCTCGCGGCCAGTGACGACGCGCTGCGCTGGGTGCAGCCGCTCGATGCGGCATTCCGTGAGCAGTTGCTGCAGGCATCGGTACGTTGGTTGCAGCCCTGGCCGGACGTGCTGGCCGCGTTGTCGGCCGAGTACCTTCGGCGGATGAGCGCGGCCGATGAAGTGGTGCTGGGCGTGCCCTACATGGGCCGGCTCGGCAACGCGTCGGCGCGGGTACCGGCGATGGTGATGAATGTGTTGCCGCTGCGCGTGGCCGCCGGCGAGGGCAGCGTCGAAACCTTTACCCGCAGCCTGGGCCGGCAGCTCAGCCAGGGCCGCAAGCACGGCCGCTACCGCGGCGAGCAACTGCGCCGGGACTTGGGCCTGGTCGGCGCGCAGCAGCGCCTGCACGGCCCCCTGGTGAATGTGCAGCCGTTCTACAAGCCGCTGGCCCTGCCAGGCGTGCAGGCCACGCTGGAGGTGCTGTGCACCGGGCCGGTGGATGATCTGACGCTGGGCTTCCGTGGCGATGGCCAGGCGCTGCTGGATCTGGAGATCGAGGCCAATCCCGCGCTGTACAGTCGCGAGGATGTCGAGGCGCACGCGGCGCGGCTGCTGCATTTCGTGTCCTCGGCACTGCAGGCTGACGATATCGCAGCCGTACCTCTGGCGACGCCCGAGGAGGCGCAGCAGGTGCTGCACGGTTTCAATGCCACCGCGCACGCGCTGCCGGAGACGACCCTGGTCGAGCTGCTGCAGCAGGGCATGGATCGGGACCCGCACGCGCCGGCACTGGTGTTCGGCGACACTACGCTGGACTACGCAACGCTGGAAGCGCGCAGCTTCGCGCTGGCGGCACAGCTGCGGGCAATGGATGTCGGCCCGGGCAGCGTGGTGGCGGTGGCATTGCCGCGCTCGCTGGAGCTGGTGATCGCTCTGGTCGCGGTGCTGCGAGCAGGCGCGGCCTACCTTCCGCTGGACCTGGCCCATCCCGATGAGCGGCTGGCACGTATTTTCGCGTCGGCACAGCCGGTGTGCGTACTGGCTGCGGCGGACGTATCGGCGCGCGTGGCCGGCGTACCGGTGCTCGCGCCGGAGCAGTGGACTGCGCTGAGTTTTGCCGCACCGTGGGCCGATCCGGCACCTGACGATGCGGCCTACGTGATCTATACCTCCGGCTCGACTGGCGAGCCCAAGGGCGTGGTCATCGAACACCGTGCCATCGTCAACCGCCTGCTGTGGATGCGCGAGCACTACGACATCCGCGCCGATGACCGCGTGCTGCAGAAGACCCCGGCCACCTTCGACGTCTCGGTCTGGGAGTTCTTCCTGCCGCTGCTGTGCGGGGCCACGCTGGTGGTCGCCGGGCCGGACGCGCATCGCGATCCCACTGAACTGGCGCGGCTGATCCGCGAGCATGGCATCACCACGGCGCATTTCGTGCCATCGATGTTGGATGCCTTCCTCGCTGCACCGGCCTCCGAAGGGCTGCAGCTGCGACGGGTGTTCACCAGTGGCGAGGCGCTGGATGCTTCGTCCCGCGACCGCTTCCACGCGCGTGTGCACGCCGAGCTGCACAACCTGTATGGCCCGACCGAAGCTGCGGTGGACGTCAGCTACTGGCCGGCGTCGGCGCAGGATCGTTCGCGGCCGGTGCCGATCGGGTTCCCGGTCTGGAACACCCGCCTGTACGTGCTGGACGCCCGGATGCAGCCGGTGCCGGTGGGCGTGCCCGGTGACCTGTACCTGGGTGGCGTCCAGCTGGCGCGTGGCTATCTCGGTCGCGATGACCTGACCGCCGAACGTTTCATTGCAGATCCGTTCCGGGCGGGCGAGCGTATCTACCGCACCGGCGACGTAGCCCGTTGGCGCCGCGATGGTGCGGTCGAGTATCTCGGCCGCAGCGACCACCAGGTGAAACTGCGCGGCTTGCGCATCGAACTGGGCGAGATCGAGGCGGCACTGCGCGAACTGCCTGGCGTGGAGCGCGTGGAAGTGCTGCTGCGCCAGGACGCGCCCGGCGATGCCCGGCTGGTGGCCTATGTGCCAACCGCGCTTGCCGATGCCGTAAAGCTGCGCAGCCACCTCGCCACGCGCGTGCCGGACTATATGGTGCCCTCGGCGTTTGTCGGCGTGGACCACTGGCCGGTGACCGCCAACGGCAAGCTCGACCGCAACGCGTTGCCGAAGCCACCGCAACTTGAAGTTGCCGGCTTGGCGCCGCGCACGCCGTTGGAACAGGAGCTGGCGTTGTTGTTCGCCCAGGCGCTTGGGCGTGAGGCGCCGGTGGCAGTGGATGCAGATTTCTTCAGTCTCGGCGGTGATTCGCTGTCGGCGGTGCACCTGCTGCTGGCGATCGAGCAGCGCTGGCGCTGCGATCTGGGTCTGGGTGCCTTGTTTGCGCAGCCCACCGTGGCCGCGCTGGCGGTTCGTATTGCCGAGCCTCCCGCGCTGGCCGATCACGCACTGGGGCCGGTGATCGCATTGGCCGCAACCGACGCCGCCGGGCCCACGCCGCTATTCGTGCTGCATCCGGCCGGGGGGATCGCCTGGAACTACCGCACCCTGGCCCGGGCACTGCAGCCGGCACGCCCGGTGTATGGACTGCAGTCGCCGGCACTGGACGCGCGGCAGCCGCTGCCGAGCAGCATCGAGGCGATGGCCAACGACTACGTACAGCGCGTGGTCGCATTGCAGCCAAAGGGGCCGGTGCACCTGCTGGGCTGGTCAGTGGGGGGCATCCTCGCCCAGGCGATGGCGGTGCGCCTGCATGAGATCGGCCGCGACGTCGGCGAACTGGTGCTGCTGGACGCCTATCCCAGCGAGTGCTGGCGGGCCGAGCCGGAACCCGATCCCATTGCCGCATTGCGGGCACTGCTGGCGATTGCCGGCCACGATCCGGATGCGCATCCGGAACTCGACAGCCGTGAACGCATTCTGGGGTTCCTGCGCCGTGGCGGCAGTGCACTCGGCAGCCTGCCGGATGTGGTGCTCGATGGCGTGGTGCGCGCGGTGACCGGCACCAATCGACTGATTCGCGAACATATTCACCAACCGTTCGACGGCACGCTGGTGCACGTCCGTGCTGGTCGGGATCATCAGGCGCGGCCACAGCTGCAATCGACGTTGTGGCGGACCCACGCGCGCAGGGTGCAGGCGCTGGAACTGCCGTTCCTGCACGCCGAACTGACCGGCCGCGATGCGGTGGCGCAGCTGGCGCCGTGGTTGTCGGCGCGGCTGCGCCACTGGGATGAGCAACAGGAGATCGCAACATGCAGTTGACCGGTTTCGATGGCCGCGTGGCGTTGGTTACGGGTGCATCCGGCGGCATTGGCGAGGCGTTGGTACGGCTGTTGGCCGAGGCCGGCTGCACGGTGGTGGCGACCGATCGCGAGACGCCGCGCGTGGCCGATACCCGGGTGAAGTCGCTCGCACTCGATGTAACCGACAGCGCCGCCGTGGACGCCTTGGTGGATCAGGTCGAGTCCAGCATCGGGCCGATCATGCTGGCCGCCAGCGTGGCCGGCGTACTGCATGTGGGCGGCGTCACCGGGACCACCGACGACGACTGGCGCCGGGTGTTTGCAGTCAATGCCGATGGCGTGTTCCATGTCGGAAGGGCGTTGGCGCGGGTGATGTCACCGCGTCGGCAGGGCGCGATGGTTACCGTCAGTTCGAATGCGGCCGGTGTACCAAGGCACGGCATGGCGGCCTATGCGGCCTCCAAGGCCGCCGCCACGATGTTTACCCGCTGCCTCGGGCTGGAACTGGCGCCGCTGGGCATCCGCTGCAACATCGTTGCCCCGGGTTCAACACTGACCCCGATGCAGACCGGCATGTGGCTGGACGAGCATGGTGCCGAGCGGGTGATCGCCGGCACCCTTGAAACCTACAAGGCCGGCATTCCGCTGCGCAAGCTGGCCACCCCGGAGGACATCGCGCACTCGGTGATGTTCCTGCTCTCCGAACAGGCCGGGCATGTGGCGATGAGCGACCTGTATGTGGACGGTGGCGCCACCCTGCGTGGGTGAGCTTTTGTAGAGCCGAGCCCATGCTCGGCTGTTCCTTCAGAGATACGGATGCCTGAAGGAAAAGCAGCCGAGCATGGGCTCGGCCCTACAACAAACAGCGGGTTGATCCGGTAGCGGCGGGCCAAGACCGGCGACGATTCAAGGCAGGGTCAGGCGGTACACCAGCACGCGGTTGTCGTTGTCGTACGGGCTGTCGCAGGCCTGGCCCTGCATGCGGCAGTGGCGGGCGATGAAGTCGTTGTCGTTGCCGATCAGCAGCAGTACGTCGTTCGGGTGCTGCGGGTCGAGCGCCGGCAGCACGTCCATGGCTTCCCACTTCTCTGACAGCAGTCCGGCATGTGGGCCGCGCTTTGTGTCCAGGTCCAGCCCGGCACGGGCCAACTGCGGGCGGTCCAGCAGGTTCAGCAGTTCGTCGCTGCGTGCTGGCATGATCTCCGGCTTCAGCGCGGTGTCGGTCGGGTCGGCCAGAACCAAGGCCGTGCCGGTTTCATAGGCACTTTCGGCCAGGTTGGTGGCATCGGCCACATCGACCAGCAGCACCGACTTGTAGACGATCGGGTCGTCGCCGTCCTTGCCCAGCCCGTTTCCGTCGCGGGCCAGCAGCAGAAAGCGATGGCCGTCCAGCGCGCGCAGCTCGCTCTGCGCCGCGGTTCGGTCCAGCTTGCCCTTGCCGTCGTGCGCGTAGGCAGGCAAAGCCATCACGTAATGGCCGATCGGCTGCTGTGGCGTTGGCGAGGCCGTCACGTCGTAGACCAGCACGCGGGTGTTGATGCGGCCCGCCGCGTTGCCCTGCGCGCTGTCCCGTAGCGTCGCGCTCTGCAGGGCGACGAACAGGCGGCTGCCGTCGGGTGACAGGCCCATGCCTTCCACGCCCTGGTTGTTGCGTCGGCCGGTCTGCGGTGGTGCCAGCGAACCGAACGCCGGCTTGCCGTCGCGCTGCGGACGGATCGCGGGTGGTGCCACGATCACACCCTGCACCTGGCCCTGCGCATCGAAGTAGTAGACGTTGGCGGTGTACTCGTCGCCGATATAGAAGTGGCCATCTGCGGTGAATTGCAGTGACTCAGCATCCAGCGAGACCTTGCCCGCACCGGCGCCGCTGGCCGGCGAAGGCAGCACCACCTGGCGCTGAGTGACCGTGTGGTCGCCCGGGTCGGCACCGGTGAACGGCTGCCCGTTGAAATCCTTCAGTACCACGCCCTTGTCGGGCACCATCGCAAGCGTGCCAAGCTCGGGCTCTCCCGGGGTAACGTCGATACGCAGCTGCATGCGCTCGACGCGGCCGGCGTAGTCGTAGAACAGGCCGGCCTCGGGATCGTTGCGGCCACGGTCGGGCAGGGTCCACAGCACACCCTCGTAGCCGTTGGCGGTCCGTTTCCAGCTGCCGGGCTGCACCGCCAGCGACGAGAACGAGCCCAGCGTGTCGCCGAGGAAATCCACCGTGCCCGCGGGCAACCGCCCGGCGGCGACCAGACCTTTATCCACGTAAGTACGACCGCCTAACTGCAATGTGCGTGGCGGTGCGCCAGCGGCCTCGTGCGGAGCGGAGTATCCGCTGGCGGAGAGGGTGGCCAGCAGCAGGGCACTAGCAAGCATCGGTGGACTCCAGGCCGTCGATCAGAAGCGAAGGTCGATGGTACCGAACACCTGGCGCGGCGCCGAGGCATGGAACACGTACAGCTTTCCGGCCGGATCGCTGGGCGCGAACACGCTCGAATCCAGGTTGCTGGCGTAGCGCTTGTTGGTCAGGTTGGTCACGTTGAACGACAGGCGCATGCCCTTGGCGAAGCCGACCTGGCCGAAGTCGTAGCCGCCGGCCAGATCGAACACGGTGAAGCCGCCGAAACCCTGGTCGTTGGTGTAGGTGTAGAAGCGCTCGCCGGTGTACTTTCCGCGCAGGCTGGCGAACCAGCCGCTGTCGCGCCAGGTGATCTCGGTGGCCAGCAGCTGCTTGGGCGTATCGGTCTGGATCCTGCCCTTGATCTGCTGCTCGACACCCGCCTGCACGTAGTTGGAGGCATAGGTCGAGCGGTTCAGCGAGGCCGAGGTGTACCAGCTGAAGTGCTCGTTCGGGGTCCACAGCACGGTCAGCTCGGCGCCGCGGCTGTCGACGCCACCGACGTTGTAGAAGCGGTTGCCGCAGGTCGGGCCGACCGGCTGGCGCGAGTCGCAGGGGTTGTACTGCAGCAGGCGGTTGTCGAAGCGCACGCTGTAGGCGGCGATCGAGGCCTGCAGGGTATCGGTGACGAAGCGGTAGCCGGCTTCCAGCGAGCGCGATTCCTCCGGCTTCAGGTTGCCCTGCGCATTCCAGGTGGCCTGGCTGACCGCCTGCGGGCCCAGCTTGAACCCGCCCTGGAACATGGCGATGTTCTCGGCGTAGCTGGCGAACACTTCGTGGTGCTCGGCCAGGCGGAAGTTGGCGCCGATGCTGGGCAGGAAATTCTTGCTGGCCTTCAGCGAGCCGGTGGCGAACTGGTTGTTCGAGGTCGGCGAGATCGGCGTCTTCGCGTCGCCCGGTAGTGCTTGTGCATCGGAGGTGGCATGCGGGCTCTTGGCGCCCAACTCCAGCGTCAGGCGATCATCAAGCAGGCGCCAGGTGTCTTTCAGGAAGAACTGATGGGTCTTCCAGCGCGTGCGCTGGGCGAACACGCCGACGTCGGAGGGCAGGGTGTTCATGCCACTCAGGTCGCGCGGGCCATCCACGGCGGTCTGGTAGCGCTCGGCACTGCTGGTGTTGCGCTCGTACCAGACGCCGCCTTCGATGCGATGTGCACCCAGCTCCCAATCGAACGACAGCGTGCCGCCATCGCGGTCGATGGTGTAGATGGTGTTGCGGAAGATGATTGGAATCTCCTGCGCCGTGCCCTTGTTCGACCACGCGCCACTGTTCCAGTTGTGGCCTTCGCCGCGATCGTCGTGGTGATAGGCCAGCGCCCGCAGGCTGAAGCCATCGGCCAGGAAGAAGTCGCCGGCCAGGTAGTAGAGGTTGTCATCGCGCAGGATCTGCCCGGCGGTGAAGGCACCATCGGCATCCTTGTCCGGGCCGCTGTTGTCGCACTTCTTCGCGTTGAGGCTGGCGGTATTGCAGTAGGCCTTTGCAACGGCCTTGTTCCAGTCCGGTGCGTAGCCGCCCCAGTCCCAGCCGAGGCCGCGCGACATCTCGTCCTTGGACAGGTAAAAGTAGTCGGCCTGGGTGGTGCGCGAGGTATCGACGAAACCGGTGATCTGGCCGCGGCCGAAGTTCCACACGCCCTTGGCATTGAACTGCTTGGTAGTGGACGTGTTGTAGGCGGTCTGGTCATTCCACAGATCGGAGACGGCATTCATGCCGGAAACGTAGCCGGAGAAGCCGTTGTACTCGCCGCTGTCCACGCGCACGAAGGTGCGGCGGTTGGCATCGCTGCCGAAGGTCTGCACCACGCGACCGCCGAGTTCCTGCGCCGGGCGGTCGGAGGTGTACGAGATGGTGCCGCCGAGGTTGCTGGTGGACGGCGTGCCGAGGCTGCCGATGCCCACGGCCAGTTCGGCGCCGGCCATGTTCTCGCTGATCAGCGCGCGGTTGATGGTCAGTCCGTTGTAGTTGTTGTACGCACCGTCGCCCAGCGGCACGCCATCCAGCGTGTAGCCGAGGCGGGTGGAGTTGAAGCCGCGCAGGCTGAGCGTCATCGACTGCTCGTTGGTGCCCAGCGCATCGGCCGACTGCGCGTTGACGCCTGGCAGCAGGTTCAGGGTCTTCTGCAGGCTGGTACCCGGCGGCAGGATGTCGAGGTTCTCGCGAGTGATGCGCTGCACCTGACGCGCTTCACCGCTGCCGATCACCGAGACCGCATCGAGGGTGGTGGCCGAGGGCGTGCTGGAGGTCGGGGCAGCATCCTGCGCCCAGGCCGCGGGAGCAAGCGCGATCGACAGCGCGGCGGCCAACAAATTTTTCGTCATGTTGCAGACACTCAGGCAGGCACGAGCCACCGCGCTGGCGCGGAGCTCATGGAATTGAAAAGGGGAGACAAGCGATGCAACTGCAGGCGCTGAAGGCGCCGTGGGTCCACGTGAAAATGGTGCGCTAGACAGATGACTGTCTGGTGACATGTTCAGTTGTTGTGAGGCGCAGGCCTGTAGAGCCGAGCCCATGCTCGGCTGCTTGTTCCCGGAGCCGAGCATGGGCTCGGCTCTACAAACGCTTCAGGGTCACGGTAGACGCCAACCTTGGTTGGCATGGGCAGCATCGTGGTGAAGGAGCGCCAACCGAGGTTGGCAGCTACCAATTGCTTACCCAGCGTTGCGCGGCTTGCGCGTGCGCTTCGGCTTCGCGGCATCCGCACCGCTGGCGGCGCCATCCTGCAGCGCCTGCAGCCAGGACAGGGTGTCCACGTAGTCGATGAAATGGCGCAGGTAACCTGGGCTGGTGGCCTGCATCGTGTCCAGCATGCGTTGCACCAGCACCGCCGAGTTCAGCGGGCCGCCGTCGGCCGGGGCCTCGGTGCGCAGCGAGCGGCGCACCTGCAGTTCGCTGCGCAGCTCCGACCACTCGCGTTGCACCTGCTGCAGCATCGGCACCTGCGGGTAGTGCGGCAGCGAGCGCGACCCCGCATCGAGGTCGCGCACCAGTGCGCGCAGGCCCTCCAGCACGGGCGGCTTATTTGCCATCCGGGGTCTTGGGCTTGGGAATCGGGGCGATTTCCACGCGGCGGTTGCGTGCGCGGCCTTCCTCATTGGCATTGGAACTGACCGGCTGCTCGCTGCCGAACGCGGCAGCGAACACGGCGTCGGCCGGTACGCCATCGGCGATGAGCGTGCGGGTCACGGTCAGCGAACGTTGCGCGGACAGCTCCCAGTTGTCGGCGAAGCGGCGGTTGCCTTCGCGCACCGGCGCATCATCGGTGAAGCCGCTGACCATCAGGATCTCTTCGCGGCTGCCCAGGTAAGCGGCCAGCGGTGCGGCCAGGCTGCGCAGCAGCTCCTGGCCTTCCGGCTGCAGCTGGTCGGAGTTCAGCGCGAACAGCACGCTGCCGCTGATGCCGATGCGGCCATCGACCAGCGTCACCCGGCCAGCAGCCAACGGACCGGCCAGTGCCTGTTCCAGGGTCTGCAGGCGCTTGGCTTCGGCCTGGCGCTGCTTCACCTCCTGGTCCAGCCGCTGCGACAGCTCCAGCTGCACGGCGACCACACCGACCAGGATCAGCACGAACGCGCCCAGCAGCACTGACATCAGGTCGCCAAAGGCGGCCCAGATCGGGGCATGCGAGCCGCCATCGACCTCCAGTTCGTCGCTCATGCGCTGGCGGCCTTGCCGCGGCGCGCGGCCAGCTGCTGCAGTTCCTCCATTACCTGCTTCTGCGACAGCAGGCTGAGGTCGACCACCTCGCGCGCCTGCGCCACGTAGTAGGCCAGCTGCTCGTCGCTGCGCGCCAGCGAGGCATCCAGTGCGCCGCCGATCTGTTCCAGGCGGCCGGAAAGCTCGGTGGAGGCACTGCCGAACTGCGCGACCGCCTCACCAAAGGTGCTGGCCAACTGGCCCACTTCACCGGCGCTGCCGTTGAGCGCTGCGGCGATGCCGTCCAGCTTCCCGGTCTCGGCGGCGATATGGTCGGTGAAGCGGTTGCCGACGCGTTCCAGCAGCTCGGCGGAGCCGCCGACCAGCGCGTCCACGGCGGTGCGCTGCTCGTGCGAAGCATGATTGATCGCATCGAGCAGGGTCTGCACGGTGGCCAGCAGGCGACCGCGCTCTTCCAGCATTGCGTTGTCGCGCACCAGGCTTTCGGACAGGGTGCTGCGCAGTTCGTTGATGACGTCGGCAGCGGCCTTCGGCGCGGCTGCCGCGGTCTGCAGCAGGGTGGAGACTTCGGCCAGCGTGGCGCTGGCCTGCGCGCGACCGTTCTCACCGATCTGCTGCGCGGTGGCGGCCAGCGTGTCGCAGACCCGCTGCTGTTGTGCGGCGAGGCGTTCGCCGTTGGCCTGCAGGCGCTCGGCCAGGTCGGTGGAAACGTGCTGCAAGGCATCGCTCCAGCGCTGCAGGCGCTGTTCGTCGCCGGCCTGAAGCTGCGCATGCAGCGCGGCGTGGGCTTGCTGCAGTTCGGCGCTGACCGCGTCCCATCGCGCCTGGCGCTGCTGCTCGCGGCTGTCCAGGCTGGCCTGCAGTTCGGCATGCGCGGTTGCGGCGGCGGCCTGGGCGGCCTGCCAATCCTGCGCGCGTTGCTGTTCGTGGTCCTGCAGCAGCGACTGGCTGGCGCTGTGGCGCTGCTCCAGTGCCTGCAGCAACGCCTGCGCGTGCGCGTCCAGCTGCTGGCCGGCTGCGAGCAGCGCCTGCTGCTGGCGCTCGACCAGCGCGCTGTTCAGCGCATGCTGCTGTTCGGCGGCGGCACGCAAGGCCTCCGCATTGTCCTGTGCATCGGCCTGCAGGCGCTCGCCGATACGTGCGACCAGCGCTTCGGCATGCGTGGCCTGGCCATCGCTGAAGGCCTGCAGGTGCTGGCGCAGATCGCCCACCAGTGCCTGCTGTGCCTGGGTCTGTTCACTCACCACCTTGGCCCAGCTGGCCTCGGTCGCAATGCGACTGCGCTCGAAACCGTCGCTCAGGCCAGCCAGCTGCTGCTGCACGGCCTGCTCGACGCGGGCGTGCAGTGCCTCGCCATGGTGGGCCAGACCGGCCAACGTGGTCTCGGTCATCGGCTGCAGCGCGCCACCGATGGCGGCGGCACTGGCTTCGGCACCTTCGCGCAGCGACTGCTGCAGCGAGACCGCCAGGCGCTCCTGCAGCGCCTGGCTCTGGGTCAGGAATTCGGCCTGGCCGGCCAGCAGGCGCTCGTTGGCGGCCGTGCTGTGCTGTTCAAAGGTCTGTGTCATCGCCTGCAGGCGGTCGACCAGTGCCGGCAGCGCGGCGGACTGTACCTGCAGCAGGCGCAGCGACTCGGCGCGCTGCCAGGCCTGCGAGTAGGGATGCAGGTCGCTTGCAATGGCCCGGTCCAGCTGCTGCACGGCCTGCAGCCGGTCACGACGCAGCAGCGCCGCCAGCAGGCCGAGCATGGCCGAGCTGGCCACACCGGCGATCGAGGTGCCGAATGCCACCGCCAGGCCCTGTACCGGCGAGGCCAGCGAGCCGCGGATGGCGGCCATGTCGGTCGCGCTCTGCAGGGCCAGGCCGGTGCCGCGCAGCGTGTCCATCATGCCCAGCAGGGTGCCGAGCATGCCCAGCAGCACCAGCAGGCCGACCAGGTAAGGGGTCAGCACCGGTGCGGGCAGGGCGGTGCGCTCGCCTTCCACGCGCAGGCGCACGGCGTTGCGCAGGCCCACCGGCACGCGTTCCAGCCAAGGGGCAAGGCTTTCCCTGGCGCCGGACAGATCACTCAGCGCGGTGCGCAGGCCGTTGCTGGCCTGGCGGTAGCGGTACAGCTCCACGCCACCGGCGATGTAGCAGGCCGCGATGATCGCCGCCACCGCTGCACCCAGCGGATGCACCGAAACGTAGCCAATGCCGATCCAGCACACGGCCAGCAGGCCGACAAGGAAGACAACGACATGGAAAGCAGTTCTGGACATGGTGTTCCGGTCAGTGGGAGCGCAGGGCGTCTTGCAGCCCTTCGATCGGGTGGAAGCGCAGCTGCAGCTCGGCGAGCAGCAGCGTGCGCATGTCATGGCGGAAGGCCGTGCGCCAGCCGGGTTGGCCGTGCACGCGTTCAAATCGGGCGCCGAGCACGGCCGGCGCAGTGGCCAGCAGGCTGTGCTCGCGCGGGGTGAGGGTCTGTTCCATCACCGCATCGACCTCGGCCAGCCGCGCCAGCTCGGGCGAAACCTGTACCAGCTGGTCGCGCAGGCGGCCGCGCAGGCGGCCCGTGGCGGTCTGGATGGCCTGCTGCAGTACCCGGTAGCGCTGGCGCAGCGAGGCGAAGTTGGGTGCGGCGGCAGCTTCGGCTAGGTCCAGCAGGCGCTCGGCCTCGGCATCCTCACTGATCGAGGCGAGCAGGCTGGCGTGCGCCTGGGCGCAGTCGGCCAGTACATCCTCGACCGCTTCGGCGGCTTCACCGGGCTCGGGCAGGCGTCCGCCGAGCGCCCCGGACAGGGCCACGGCACGGCTCCAGTCCACCCACTGGCCGAGGCGATCGGTCAGGGCGGGACTGGTGGCCGGCATCGCGCCGTCGCTGAGACGGGCGAGCAGGCGGAGGAACTCCGGTCCACCCAGGACCGGCTGCGCTGCGTTCGCCATCAAGGGGTGAGGGGCCAAAAACCATTGATTTTACAACCAGATGACCCCGGCTGGATGAAGGCGGGGCGGGGCGGGGGCGCCCGCAGGCGCGACAAGGCTTAGAATGTCCGGCTGCACCCATCCCGTTCGACCCCTGGAGTTCCCCAATGACCGTTGCGCAGTTCTACCCGATCGGCACCCCCGGACAGCCCTGGGGCGACGCGGAACGCGCACAGTGGCGGGCCCGCCAGCAGCGCCGGCGCAGCTACCACGACGACGTGGTGGCCGCGCTCGAGCGCCTGGACGACAGCTTCGATGTGATCCAGTACGGCCAGCTGGACTATGCGCCGGACCATTACCCGCTGTTCGCCGTGGTCAACCACGACTGGAACCCGGCGCTGCCGACCGCGCTGATCACCGGTGGCGTGCATGGCTACGAGACCAGCGGCGTGCACGGTGCCCTGCAGTTCCTGGAGCAGCAGGCGGAGCGTTACCTGGGCCGGCTGAACCTGATCGTGGCGCCGTGCGTCAGCCCGTGGGGCTACGAGCGCATCCAGCGCTGGAACCCGCACGCCATCGACCCCAACCGCAGCTTCCGTGACGGCGGCCAGATCGTGGAAGCCGCCGCCCTGATGGCCTGGGTGGCCGAGCGCAAGCCGAACCTGCTGGTGCACCTGGACCTGCACGAGACCACCGACAGCGACCTGCAGGAGTTCGATCCGGCGCGTTGTGCCCGCGACGGCAAGCCATTCGAGCGCGACACCATTCCGGATGGTTTCTACGTGATCGGCAACAGCGAAGATCCGCAGGCCGAGTTCCAGAAGGCATTGATCACCGCCGTGGCCCCGGTCACCCATATCGCCCCGGCCGATGCCGAAGGCAACCTGGTCGGCCTGCCGCTGCAGTCGCCGGGCGTGGTCTGGGGTGAATCGCGTTCGATCGGCGCCTGCGCCGGCTTCACCGACGCGCGCTTTGCCACCACCACCGAGGTCTACCCGGACAGCCCGCGCACCAACCCGCAGGAATGCAATGACGCCCAGGTGGCGGCGGTGTGTGCGGGCCTGGATTTCGCCCTGGCGGCGCAGTAGCGCGCCACGTTCCGGGCAGCGACCGGCATCAGCCGGCGCCTTTCCTTGGCCGGTGAGGTGGCCACAGCCGGCGAAGCCGACGCGCGGCAACCTGCGAACACATCCAGATCGTGCTGGTACACCCCGCTGTTGACCGCGAACAGGCCCAGCAGCGAGTGGAAGAGGTTGTCGTGGCTGTGCGCCCGGTGCAGGGCATTCTGGTGCAGGCAGGCCAGGTCCAGGCCTGCGTTGCGGCTGAATTCCGGTGAGAACCACATCACCATCGGCACCTGGGTCTGCTCGCGCGGGGCGATGAAGTAGGGCGTGCCGTGCAGGTACATCCCGCGTTCGCCCAGCGACTCGCCATGGTCGGACACATAGATCAGTGCGACATCACGCTGGTCCGCATAGCCCTGCAGCAGGTCGATGGCCTTGCCCAGCAGGTGGTCGGTGTGGACCAGAGTGTTGTCGTAGGTGTTGACCAGCGCCTCGTTGCTGCAATGCTGGATCTGGTTGCTGTCGCAGGTCGGGCTGAAAGCCCGCGACGCTGCGGGATACCGTTCAAAGTAGGTCGGCCCATGACTGCCGAGCTGATGCAGCACGATCAGGGCGTCGCCGTTGATGGCATCGATGCGTGCGCCCAACTGGTGCAGCAGCACGTCGTCGTAGCAGGTGCCGTCGGCGTTGACGCACTGGCCGGCCACCTTCAGCGCAGGCATGTCCTCGGTCGGTACGCGTTCGCACACGCCCTTGCAGCCGCCGTTGTTGTTGTTGCGCCAGAGCACGCTGATGCCGGTGCGCTGCAGGATGTCGAGCACGTTCTCCTCGGTTGCGGCGCGCACGTCGTCGTACTGGCCTCGGGTCATCTGCGAGAACATGCACGGCACCGAGATGGCCGTGGCGGTCCCGCATGAGGAGACATCATTGAAGCTGATGACCCCTTCCTTGCGCGAGAGCCGGGGATTGGTCGCGCGTGGGTAGCCGTTGAGCTGGAAGTTCTGTGATCGCGCGGTCTCGCCGACGACCAGGATCACCAGCTTCGGGCGCGGGCCCGGCGCGCGCTGTGCGTCCATGCCAATCGCGCGCAGCGGTTGCTGGCGGGTGCTGTAGAGACCTTTCAGATAACCGTGGGTATGCCGCACCACGTTCAACGGCAGCACCTGGTCGCGGATGTGGCGGTTGTTGCGCAGCAGTGAGGAATAGTCCTTGTAGAACGCGAAGCCGATTGCCAGCAGTACCAGCAATGACGCCAGAACGCTGACTGGCCACACCAGCAGCGAACGTATCGAACCGGCCCCGCTGGTGGTGCGCACCAGGGCCAGCCCGGCAGCGGGCAGCACGCCCAGCGCCAGCAGGGTCAACAGCAGTGGCAGCGACAGATAGGCGTTCAGTTCGGCCTGGTTGGTCTCGAACACGTTCTGCACCATGCTGCGATCGATCAGCACGTTGTAGTGCAGCATGAAGTAGCTGCAGGCGGCACTGACGACAACGAGCAGCACCAGCAGCGGCCTGCGCAGGAACGGCAGTGCCAGCAGTGGCGTCAGCATCAGGTTGAACAGGCAGAAAAGCACCACCGGCAAGCTGGCCAGGAACAGCATGCTGCGCAGGCTGTTGAGGTCGATCAGCCCCCACAGCGTCTTCCAGAGGGCGATGTTTCCAATCGTGGTGAAGAACAGTGCGGTGGCCCAGACCAGAACGATCGGATGGGGCCGTGGAAAACGGCGGCGTTGACGCACGAGCAGGTTCCGTGGAGCGGGAGTGCGCGCAGTATCGAAACCGCTTTATCAGGAAGTTGTCAGGTTGGGCGGACTAGCCCAGCAGGATCACGCCCCACACCACGCCCACCATCAACAGTGCGGTGGTCTGCGCGGCGCTGCCCATGTCCTTGGCGTTCTTGGACAGTGGATGCTGTTCCAGTGAGATGCGATCGACCACTGCTTCGATCGCCGAGTTGAGCAGTTCCACCACCAGGCTGATGAAGCAGACCGCCAGCACCAGCGCCCGTTCGAGCTTGCTGATGTCCAGTACGAACGCTGCAGTGATCAACAGCGCGTGCAGGAGCAGCAGCTGGCGAAAAGCAGCCTCGCCACGAAAGGTAGCGATGAATCCGTCTCGCGAATGGATCAGGGTGTGGAAGATGCGGCCCAGGCCGGTCTTGCCATGCGGGTACTTGCCGCTGTCCTTGGGGTGCTGCATGCCGTTTCCGCCGTGAAGTGAGCAATCCCCAGCATGTGCACGCGCGTGTCAGGAAACCGTCAGGCGGGCCATTCCAGGCTGAACCGGCATCCCTGCTGCGAGGAGTGCACCGTCATCCTCCAGCCCAGGTGCTCGACGATGCGCTGCACGATGGACAGCCCCAGTCCCTCGCCATTGTGCGGGCTGCCGGGCACGAAGCGCTGGAACTGCTGTGGGTCGATACTTGAGGGCAGGCCGGGTCCGGTGTCGGCGACGGTGAGTGCGGTGTCGTGGAGGGTGATCCTCACTTCGCCCCTTTCGGTGTACTGGCAGGCGTTGCGCAGCAGGTTCCAGATCACGCTGTGCGCCAGATCTGCGTTGGTGTCCAGCACGGCGTCATGCCGGGCATCAAACGCAACGATCACCGGCTTGCCGGAAATCCACGGTTGGCAGCGCTCCATGCAGGATTCGATCAATGGGCGCAGGGCCACCTTGTTGCGCGGCACGGAGCCGGGGGTACGTGAGAGCAGCAGCAGGCAGGACAGCTGGCGCTGCATCTCCTGGGTAGTGCGCAGGATACGCTCCGCGCTGGGGACCAGGTGGCTGTCGGACGGAAGCTGGCAGGCAAGGGTTTCCGCAGCGCCGCCGATGATGGCCAAGGGCGTGCGCAGCTCATGGCTGGCATCGCCGCTGAAGCATTGCTCGCGATGCAGGAACCGTTCGAGCTCATCACTGTGCCGGGCGAAGGCACGGGCGAGTACACCGATCTCGTCGCGGGCGTCCTGACAGGGAAAGGGCTTCCGCCCGCTCTGCACGGCATCGGCCAACTGCGTGATGGGCGCGATGACGTGCGATGCCACCCTGCGACCGATCAGGAAGGCGCCGAGCACGCAGATCGAAATGACCACCGCGGCAAAGGCATTGATCAGGTGTTCCAGGTAGCCATAGGGTGCAGCGTCCTGCAGCAGGTAGTAGCGCTGGCCGCCACTGTCGAACACACGCAGGTGCCACTCGTCGGGTCCTGCTTCGCCGTGGTAGCCCAGGCCGTACTGGCGCAGCACCATCGGCACGCTATGGCTGTCGTACAGCTGGCTACCCGGGGGCAGGGCGGTGCGCTCGCCACGGGCCAGTGCTGCCTGCAGCTTGTGCACGGCACTGTCCTGGGTCCGGGCGATGACCGCGGCCCTGACCTGGTCGTAGTCCACCTGTTCGGCCAGGACGATGAAGCCCATCGCGCCGGCCATCAGCAGCACGAACGAAATCGTGATGCGGGTACGCAGGGCCAGGCGGCGGTAGAGAGCGGCAGGGGTCACGCCGGCATGCGCCAGCCGACGCTGTGCACCGTGGCGATCAACGTGGTGTCGAAGCTGCGGTCCACCTGCAGGCGCAGCTCATGGATGTGGGTACGCAGCGCGCCGCTGTCCGGTGGCTCGTCGCCCCAGACCAGGTATTCCATCTCCTGCTTGCGCACCACGGCCGGGGCCGCGCGTACCAGGCACATCAGCAGTTTGTGCGACGTAGGCGTCAGCGCGATGCAGCGCCCCTGTCGCCAGGCCTGCGGCGAGCGCGTATCTACCTGCAAGTCCTTCCACGCCAGTACGCTGTCGACCTGACGGCCCTGGGCGCGTCGCACCAGGGCCTTGATCCGCGCATCCAGTTCCTTCAGCGAGAACGGTTTGACCAGGTAGTCATCGGCGCCGAGAGCGAGGCCCTGCACGCGGTCCTCGACCGGATCGCGCGCGGTCAGCATCAGGATCGGCACCGGGTTCTGGAATTCCCGGCGCAGCTTTCGGCACAGCGTCATGCCATCCAGGCGCGGGAGCATCAGGTCCAGCAGGATGGCGTCGTAGTCGTGCTGCGTGGCCCGGCGCAGGCCGCTGGCACCGTCGCGGGCGTCGTCCAGCACGTAGCCGATAGGCTCAAAGAAAGCGTACAGGTTGGCTACGAGCTCGGGGTTGTCTTCGATGATCAGCAGGCGGGTCATGGCGTGCGTCCTTGCGCGTGGCCGAACTGTGCCCGATCCCTGACTGATTGCCAATGCGCATGCTGAATGGTTCGCGGCCTGGGTTCGGCCGCGTCAAGCGACGTTCAATCGGCCGGCATCTTCGGAAACGAACTGCCAGCCGATATCTTCCGGTTTGTCCGAAAAGAACAGGCTCATGTAGGTCGGCTTGTCCTTGTTGATCAACGAGGTGCGGAACGATTCGACCACCTGTTCGATGGCATTCACATCAGCCGATGATGGGCGCTGGCTTGCGTGGGCCGGCAGGCCTGCGGCGAGGCACGCAGCGAGAAGCGCGTTCTGGATTCCGGTGGCTCGCATCGTTCATGACGGCCTTCGTAGGGTGGAAGCGCCACCGGGGCCCCGGCTACAGGGCCCCGGCGCGCTCCGCATTCAACGATGCAGCGCGTCGATGATCAAGCCGGTCGCGATCTCCACCAACAGGTACTCGGTGTCGGACTGGCGCACCCAACGCTGGCCGCGACCCGGATTGCGCAGGTCATAACGCGCGTAATCGTCCACCCAGTAGCGGCGGTCCACTTCGGCCCAGGGCAGGCGCTCGCCACGGCGCCAGGCCTTCTTCTGCCAACCCGGCGGCGGCGCATCGCGGTGGTGCGGGCCGCCTGCATGCGGCGGCGGGCCGTTGCCGCGGGCATGGTGCGGCGGATCGGCGAAGGCGGGCGCTACGGCGAGTGCTGCGGCTGAGCCCACAGCAATGGCAAGAAGACGTATGGATGTCATCGGGATGCCTCCGTCATGGCCGCGATATGCGGCGCTGTGAGCGCGAATATAGGGCAGGCCGTGTGAATGAATACGGATGTGGACAGGGCTTTCATGAACAGATCGGGTAGCGGCTGCTGCTGCGAAGACGACGTCAGCGGGCCGCACCAATGGCGACGGCCCCTGCAGCCCAACCGCCACCCAGTGACAGGAACACATCCATCTGACGGTCGACCCGCTCCGCGCGGGAGGCCGCCAGTGCGGACTCCGCATCTGCCAGCGCGGCCTGGGCCGAAAGCACGTCGAGAAAATCGATCCTGCCGAAGCGGTAGAGCTGCTGTGCCTGTCCGGCTGCGCGCGCCGCATCCCCGCGTGCCTGCGCCAGGCTGCGCTCGCGTTCAAGCTCCTGCGTGCAGGCAGAAAGCGCGGTCTCGGTCTGGCGCAGTGCCTGCAGCACGATGCCGTCAAAGGAAGCAAGAGCGGCATCCACATTGGCGCCGGCCGCCGCGATGCGGGCCTTGGCCAAGCGGCGGTTAGGCCAGTGCCATGAGAGCAGCGGCCCGACGCTCGCCCCGAAACCGTCGGCCGAAAGCAGCTGCCCTCGCGTGCCTGCTGTGCCCAGGGATGCGCCCAGGGTGACCCGCGGATAAAGTTCCGCGGTCTCTACGCCGATCATCGCCGTGGCCGCGGCAAGGCTCCGCTCGGCGGCACGTATGTCAGGGCGCCGCTGGAGCAGCTGCCAGCCCTCACCGACCGGCAGCGCCTGCTCCAGCTCCGGGGGGCGCGGGCACGCTTCCGCCTCGCTCGGATAGTCTGCCGGCAGCCTGCCCATCAATGCGGCCAGTTCGAACAGTGCGGCCTGACGTTCGGCCAGCAGGTGCGGTATCCCCGCCGCGCTGCGGTTGACGGCGGCACCGGCACGGCTGACATCGAAGTCCGTTCCTCGACCGCCTGCGGCGAGGCGGCGGGTTGCCTCCAGCGTGGCGTGCTGGATCGCCAGCACCTGCCGGGTTGCGGCGAGCGTGTGATTGCGGGTGCACACCTGGAGATAGGCACGCGTGACGGCAGCAGCGACGACCACGCGGACCTGGTCGCGTGCCGCAGCGACGGCCTCGGCGTCCGCGTTGGCGGCTTCGATGCCGCGGCGGATGCCGCCTGCAAGATCCAGTGGATAGGAGAGGTGAAGGCCCAGCGCATACGACTGCGGCGCGGCCGACGCTTGGGCGTAACCACCTGTATGGGTGAGCGTGCCCGATGCATCCACGTCGGCTTGCACGGCACCGCGCGCGCGGTACTCCAGCACGGTTGCGCTGGCGCGCCGAAGGTTGGCATCGGCGGCGCGCAGGTCGGTATTGGCCGCCAGTGCTTCGCGTACGTAGGCGTCAAGCCGGGGGTCGCCGTACAGGTGCCACCATTGATCTGGTGGCGCGTCCTGGCTGAACGATGCCTCCTGGCCCGAGACGAACGCCCGCGCCACCTGGGGGGAGGCCGCGACCGCATTCGCAGGCAGGTGATAGTCGGGGCCGGATACGCAGGCCGTCATGGGCAGCAGCAGGGCAAGCAGCCCACCGCGTAGTGTTCGCACGCTCACTTGCAGGCTCCCGCTGCCGAGGGTGTGATGGTCACACTCGCAGTGCGACCCACGATCAGGCGGGTATCCGACGGCGCATCATCGATGCGGATGCGTACCGGGATGCGCTGCGCCAGCCTCACCCAGGTGTAAGTTGGCGCCACGGCGGGCAGCAGGTTGTGTGTGCTTGAGCGCTGATCGTCGGCAATGCCGGCGGCGATGGTATCCACGTGCCCGCGGACGTCGTGGTTGTCGCCCATCAGCCGGGCCACGGCGGCATCGCCCTCGGTGATGCAGGCCAGTTTGGTTTCCTCGAAGTAGCCCTCGATACGCAGGCTGCCGGTGTCGATCAGCGCCAGTGCCTGCGCACCGGGTTGCAGGTAGTCGCCCGCGTGCAGGTCGAGGTTGGTGATGATGCCATCGGTGGTTGCGCGCACCTCGGTGCGTTGCACGTTGAGCTGGGCAACGCGCTGTTCGGCCCGTGCCTGCGCCAGCGCGGCCAGCTCGGTATCGACCTTGGCGGCATTGCGTTCGCGGGTTTCCGAAGCGACCAGGTTGCCAAGTGCGTTGTCCCGCGCCGATTCGCGGCGAGCCAGCGCCAGCGTGGCATGCGCGCTCCTGACCGCCGCGTCTGCCTTCTCCAGCGTGGCGGCGAAGCGTGGCTGATCGAGCACCAGCAGCAGTTGGCCGGCACTGACCCGCTGGTTGTCGTGCACGAGCACTTGGGTGACCAGCCCCCCCATGTCCGACGCAACGCGCACCACATCGGCGCGCACCCGTCCATCACGCGTCCACGGGCGTGTTTCGTAACGATTCCAGAGGGAGAACGCGGCAATGGCGGCAAGCGCACACACGCCCAGCGTTGCGCTCCAGCGCCCGATAACAGCAAGCAAGTCTTTCATTTCATTTCTCGAGCAGGGGCGAGAGCCGGATCATCAGCTCCGCCAGGATCACGAACAGGGACAGGCCCACCAGCGGCCGCGCGGCGAACAACCGGTACAGGCCGAGGCTGGCGAGCAGACGTGAGGTCAGCATCGACAGCACCAGCGCGGCGGCGGCCACGGCGAGCAGGCCGGGGATCAGCACGCCATCAATGGAAAGATCAGGAAGCATGAGGTCAGCGCCGGTGGGTGAGCGGAGGTACGAGCAGGTCGCAGCGCAACCCGCAGAGCAGGTGCAGCAGATGCTCTCGATCGACCCCGCTGCTGGCCGCAGCTACCTCGCGCATGCGGTCCAGCAGTACCAGAAGATGGATGTCGACACTGCGTGCCGAGTGGACGCGAACCCCGAAATGTGCAGCGATGCGTTCGACCAGCGCCGCATGAAGCGTCCGAACCTGCGGGTTGTGCAGCCGCTTTTCCAGCGCGCGGAGTTGGCTGGATGCTCGTGCCGCACGCACGTCCGCAAACAATGCCCGCAGGTCGTGCGCGGCGCTGGAACGGCCCTGCAACCTGGGAGCGAGCAGCCCGATTCGATCCAGCATGCGGCTGAGCCACGCGCGGCTCGCACCGCCTTGTCCGGCGGCGTGTCGTGCGATATCCCGACGGATCGAATGCTCCAACCGTGCGCGGTTGCGGCCCGCGTCGGCGGTCTGGAACAGCTGCATGCTGCACAGTGCCACCGTCGTACCCACGAACAGCGCAACGCTGTTGTTGAGTGCGCCGACGATGTTGACCGAATTGGTCGCGCCCAGGCCTGCGATGATCGGGAAGGTCAGTACCACGCCCAGGGCGGCCATGATGAAGGGCGGCCGGGCCAGGAACGATCCGCACAGCAGCAGCACCGGCGCGAGCGCGGTAATCAGGCCGGTGATATCGGACAACGCGGGGAAGATCAGCAGACCGTAGAGCAGGCCGACGGCCACGCCGATGCACGATCCCACCAGGTAGCGCATGACATGCGGTGCCGGCGCTTCGATCGTGCCGAACAGCACGCACGCCGTGCCGATGATGGATACCGCCGTGGCGCCCTCCGACCAGCCGGTGACGATCCACAGAACGCAGCTCAGCAGGATGCCGGCGAACGCGCCCAGCGCGCTGCGCAGGGCAAGCCGATGATCCCGGTGAAGTACCGCACCCTGCACATGTCGCGCAAGGCGGGCAGGCACATGCCGACGCCAGTCGGGACGGGCAGTGTGCAGTTGCGCCTGCAGCACGCGGCAGTCGGCGTGGGCGAGGTCGAGCTCGGTCTGTTGCGCGGCGAGGCCGGCCTGCAGCAGATCGCGCCAGCCCGTTGCATCCATCGCGCCGGCCTGTGGTGAACGCAGCCGGTCGATGGAATCTTCCACCGCGCTGGACAGCATCAGCACGTCCAGCATCCGGTCATGCAGGGCACGCAGGATCTGCACCTGGGCCACGCCGTGGGCGCTGTCGAAGGGCAGGTGGATCGACAGCACATGCAGCTCGAGCAGGTCGGCGGCCACTTTCGAGCGGTCCGTCGCCAGCACCGTGTCCGATGCGCCGGCGCGCATGTCCCGTGTCCATCGTTCCGCGTCATCCAGCACGGCAGCGACCCGTGCGTGCACGCGCATCGAGACCCGGCGCGGCAGCACCAGCGCGTGTACCAGCGTTGCGGCCAGGATGCCGATGGCAATTTCCTGCACCCGCGTGATGGCAATGGTGAACACGTCTCCCGGCACCATCACCGCAGGAAAGCCGATCAGGCTGGTGGTATAGCCGGCCAGCAGGAACGCATAGGCACGCGGCGTGCGGTCGAGCATCGCCAGATACAGGCACAGCGCCATCCAGGTGGCGAGCGCGGCGCTCAGCACCAGGGGTGCATTGGCGAAACGCGGCACCAGCACGACGGTGGCGACGGCCCCGCCGACGGTACCGAGCAGGCGGAACAGACCTCGGCTGAGCGTTGCGCCGGACAACGGTTGCGACACCAGATAGACCGTGCCGATCACCCAGAACGGGCGATTCAGGCCGATCCGCAGGGAGACATACAGCCCCAGCGACGCGGCGAGCAGGCATTTGAGCGAGAACAGCAGCGCTTCCTGATCGGTCCTGAGGGCAGGGTTTTTCAACCGGGCAAATGCCTGGCGCATGCAGGGGCGGAACGGGGTGGGGGAGTGCATGCGGCTCATGCTAGTGATCGGCCGCACTGGCGAATTTCGCTACAATGACAATCAATCGCTAAAACCGGCCAATGTGAGAATGGCTCGCATTTCGCTCCCCGGCTTTGACCTGGACCCGGACGAGACCGATCGCCCGGCGGTCGCCAGCCGCCTGCAGGTGGCCGAGCACGACGCGGAGATTCCCGTGCATGAGCACCGCAAGGGTCAGCTCATTCTTGCGCTGCATGGGGCGGTGACCTGCGAAGTGGCCAATGCGTTGTGGATCGTGCCGCCCCAGTGTGGCGTCTGGATTCCGGGTGGCATGCCGCACAGCAACCGCGCCACCGCCAACGCGCGCCTGTGCTACCTGTTCGTCGAGCCCGGCATCGTCGATCTGCCCATGCAATGCGTGACGCTGGCGATCTCCCCGATGCTGCGCGAGATGATCCTGCACCTGGCCGACGCGCCGCTGGACTACCCGCATGGCAGCCACACCGACCGGCTGGCGCGCGTGTTGCTGGACGAGCTGGTACAGATGCCGGCCGAGCACCTGTCGTTGCCGGTCAGCCATCACCCGAAGGTGCGTGCGCTGGCTGCGGCGCTGTCGGCGGATCCGGCAGACCGCAGCACCATCGGCCAGTGGGCCTTGCGCCTGGCCCTGGGCGAGCGCACGTTGACCCGGCTCATCGAACGGGAAACGGGCTTGTCCTTCGGGCGCTGGCGGCAGCAACTGCACCTGCTCATCGCCATTCGGGAACTCGCCGCCGGTGCACCCGTACAACGCGTTTCCGAGACGCTGGGCTATGAGTCGGTGACGGCCTTCATCACGATGTTCAAGAAAGCGCTTGGCCTTTCCCCGGCGCGGTACTTTGCCGTGCGGCTGCGCGGGCAGTAGCGGGGAACAATGGGGGAAGCCGTTGCCCGGAACGGCTACTTCGCGGTGTCGGAGACCGATTGAATCGCGGTCACCACCGCAGCAGGGTCCTCGCGCTGGAGGGTGTGGCCGGTTGCCAGGTAGCGGTGCGAGCCACGCGTGAAGCCCGAGAAGAGCAGGGCGTGTGCGGCAGCTGTGCTGCTAGTGTTGTGAGCTATGAACACGGCCTCCCTGTAGAAGAAGTCATGGGAGCGGGGCGTAGGCCGCTGAATGGCCACGGATGCTTGAATCTGTGACCGGTTACGCGGCTCCACACTTGAACGTGCAAGCGTCTTCAACGATAAAGGCGGCATGTAGCACTGCCGCATACCGGACCAGGGACGATCCGAAGCATGACGCGGGGAACACCTTCGCGTTCTCGTTCCCGCCGGCGCTGTGTTCGTCCAGGAAGGAGAACAGGGATGTTGGAACGACTGAAGACCATTTCGTGTGCCGTGCTGGCGATTGTTGCCGTTGGCTGCATTGCGCCGGCTGTTGTACAGGCGCAGGAAAGCAAGATCACCTGGCGTATTTCCCAGCCCGGCGGCGACGCGACCCAGTACAAAACCCAGCAGGCGGCGGTGGCCGGCATCAAGAATCTGCCGGCGCCCAGCCCCTTCCCGCCGGAGTTCCAGTTCGGCTGGCAGTACGTCGACAAGATCAAGTCGAAAGTCGTGGACTTGAACGGAAATACGTCGATTACCTACTGGATGGGAAAGACGCAGCCCTCCGACCCTGACTGGACTTACTACGGCGCGGGTGATGGTGGCTTCTTGTCCGAAGAGGAAGTGCTGGAAGCGCTCATTGCAGACTTGCAGGACATCAATCCCCAGTGTCCTGGGGAAACTGCTGTGCCGGAAGGAGAATGGGGCCCAACTGCTCCAGGGATGGACGGAATTTCGGAGGTCAGGGAGTACCGGGTCACCGGCATGCTGGGCAGCAATTCGGCGGAGTCTCCGTGCGTGCCCTTCGACGCAGGAACGACAGGGCTTGCTCGCATGCGACGCTTGAACTGCCCGATCCCCTTCACGCAGTGGTCCAACACACACAACGCCTGCGTCAGCGAAGAATTCGTTGCAAC
This sequence comes from Stenotrophomonas sp. YJH_SMC_101-4, assembly GCF_059370395.1. NCBI lineage: Bacteria > Pseudomonadati > Pseudomonadota > Gammaproteobacteria > Lysobacterales > Lysobacteraceae > Stenotrophomonas > Stenotrophomonas sp. YJH_SMC_101-4. The sequence continues at coordinate 644,641 of NZ_JCAFTP010000001.1, forward strand.
CATTACCTCGAAGTCGCAGAAGTGCGACAAGGACGGCGGCAACGGTAGCTGCCCCATGTCCCGCAACGATGCAGCGGCGAACATGAGTCCGATTCCCGACAAGGACCCGGCCTCCAACGGCGGTACCTGCGACGGCAATGTCGGCAACCCATGTGATGTCAAAACGGGCGAGAAGTACGAGATCGCGCCGGACTTCGATCTGGGCTGGATCGCGCTGACGCGCTTCTATCACTCCGGCATCTCCACCTCATCCGGTGGCTTCGGTTATGGCTGGACCCATTCGCTGGGCGCCCACCTGGCACTGGATGGCGTTGACAGTGTGGGCATCATTGAAAGCACTGGTTTCCAGCGTGCATTCAAGAAGATCGGGCAAGCCTATGAGGCGGACGACGACAGTGGCGATCGTCTGGTCCAGAACGGCAACTGGACACTGTACACGGCCGATTCCATCTCTACCTTCGGCGCGGACGGGCGTCTTGCCGCCAAGCGCTTCGCGGATGGCACGTCGCTGACCTACATCTATGACGACAGCGACCGCCTTGCAGCCGTCACCCACAGCAGTGGCCGCACGCTCGAGTTCGTTTACCAGTCCAACGACTATGAGGCGCTGATCAGTTCGGTGCTGGTCGAAGGCATTCCGCTCGCCACTTATACCTACACGCCGCAGAACCAGGTCGCCACGGTGACCTATGCGGGTGGTGGTGTGCGGACGTATCACTACGAGAACCAGGACTTCCCCCAGCACCTGACCGGCATCACCGCCGAGGACGGTCGCCGCTACAGCACCTTCACCTACGATTCCATCGGTCGTGTGATCTCCAGTCAGCATGCCGGCGGTGCCGATGGCGTGACGCTGGCCTACAGCCCCAATGGCGGTGCGGTGGTGACCGACGCGCTGGGGCGGCAAACCGACTACACCCTGACACCCGGAGGCGATAGCGCTCCGTCGCGCAAGGTGACCGGCCTGACGGATTCGCAGGGAACCGTCAGCCGAACCTACTACGACCAGAGTGTCGACTTCCGCCGGCGTCTGAATACCTACACCGATCGCCGCGGCATCCAGACCAAGCACACCTATGCGCAGGGCACCGATCCGGTGAGCGGTCGTGCCGTCAGCATCCATACCGTGACCGAAGCGGTCGGCTTTCCCGAGCAGCGTGTGGTGACCACGGCGCGCGACGTCGAAACCAATGCGGTACTGACCACCCGGATCGGTAGCCGCGAAACCCGCACGGCCTTCAATTCCCGACGCCAGCCGACGGCCAACACCGTGACCGACACCGCTTCCGGTCAGACGCGCATCACCAACTACACGTACTGCGAAGCCGCTGATGTGGCAGCGGCAGGCAGCTGCCCGGTGGAGGGGCTGCTGAAGAGTGTGGATGGCCCGCGCACGGATGTGGCCGATGCCGTTACCTATGCCTATTACTCGGCGGATGATGCAGGGTGCGCGACGGGAGGTGCCTGCACCTATCGCAAGGGCGACCTGCGCAGCGTGACCAATGCGCTGGGCCAGACGGTCGAGACTCTGGCCTACGACGCTTTCGGACGGCCGTTGTCGGTCAAGGATGCCAACGGCGTGGTCACCGACTACACCTACCATGCTCGCGGCTGGCCAACCTCGGTCACCGTACGTGGCGCGACCACTGCCGAGAATCGGGTCACCCAGATCAGCTACTGGCCGACCGGCCAGGTGCAACAGATCACCGAGCCCGACGGCAGCAGCGTTTCCTATGTCTACGATGCGGCGCTGCGCTTGACCGATATCGAGGACAACGCGGGCAACACGATTCACTACACGCTGGACAATGCCGGCAATCGCCTCAAGGAAGACACGCTCGATGCAGGCGGTACCCTGCGCCGTACCCTCGCACGGACGTTCAACACACTCGGCCAGCTGACCGCACTGAAGGACGCAGGCAACCACGCTACCGGCTTTGCCTACGATGCTAACGGCAACCCGCAGACCGTGACCGACGCCCTGCAGCGCGTGACCAGCCAGCAGTACGACCCGCTGAACCGCCTGGCCCAGACCTTGCAGGACGTGGGTGGCGTGGCCGCCGAGATCCGCAGCCAGTACAACGCGCTGGACCAGGTCACCCAGGTCACTGACCCGAAGGGCCTGCATACCACCTACGCCTACAACGGATTCGGTGACCTGACCGGGCAGGTCAGCCCGGACAGTGGCGCCAGCAGCTTCACCGTGGACGCCGCCGGCAACCGCAAGACGGCCACCGATGCACGCGGCATCACTGCCACCTATCACTACGATGCACTCAACCGCCTGATCGGCATCGCCTACCCGGACCCCAATCTGGACGTGGGCTACAGCTATGACGTGGCGCCGGCCGCCTGTGCCGCCGACGAGCGCTTTGCCAAGGGCCGCCTGGGGCAGGTGCTGCACGCCAATGGCAGCACCCAGTACTGCCATGACCGCTTCGGCCAGGTCACCCGCAAGGTGCAGACCGTCAATGGTGTGGCCAGCACCCTGCGCTATGCCTACAGCAAGACGGGTCGCTTGACCGCGTTGACCTACCCCGACGGCAGCGTGGCCGACTACGTGCGCGATACCCAGGGCCGCATCAGCCAGATCGGCCTGACCCGCCCCGGCCAGGCGCGCCAGATCGTGGTGAACAACGTGACCTATGCGGCCTTCGGCCCGGCGACCGGCTGGACCTATGGCAATGGCCGCCAGCTGCAGCGTCCGCTGGACCTGGACTATCGCCCGCAAGCGGTGCATGACCCGGCTGCAGGCGGCCTGTCGCTGGGCTATGGCTATGATCCGGTCGGCTCGATCACTGAGCTGAAGAATGGCGCAGGCTCGACGGTGCTGGCCAAGTACGCCTACGACACGCTGGGCCGACTGACCCAGACCCAGGACGGCGCGACCGGCACGCCGATTGAAACCTATGCCTATGACGCCACCGGCAATCGCACTGCGCTGACCACCTCAGCAGGCACCGCCAGCTACACCTATCCCGCAACCAGCCACCGGCTGACCGCCGTGGATGGCGAGGCGCGCAACCATGACGCGGTGGGCAACACCACCAGCATCGGCGGCAAGACGTTCACCTACAACGATGCCAACCGCATGAACGCCGTGAAGCAGGGCGATGCCGTGCTGGAAAGTTATGCCTACAACCACCGCGGCGAGCGCGTGCTGCGCACCCCAGCCGGTGGTGCGGCTCAGATCACCCTGTACGACGAGGCCGGGCAGTGGCTCGGTAACTACTCGGCCACGGGCCAGGCGCAGCAGCAGGCCATCTGGCTGGACAACTATCCGGTGGCGCTGATCAACACGCCGGCTACCGGCGTGCCGGAGCTGGCCTACGTGCAGCCGGATCATCTGGGCACGCCGCGCGTGGTGATCGACCCGGTGCGGAATGTCTCGATATGGGAGTGGAGCAACAAGAGCGAGGTGTTCGGCAACCAGATTCCGAGTCTTGATCCGGATGGCGATGGTGTGGCGTTCGAGTTGGCGCTGCGCTTCGCCGGGCAGCAGGCGACGGATGCGAGTGGGCTGTTCTACAACTATCGGAGGGAATACGACCCGGCAGTGGGGCGGTATACCCAGAGCGATCCGATTGGGTTGATGGGTGGACTGAACTCGTTCGCGTATGGAAGCGGAGATCCCACTGGCCGTGTCGATTCGCTAGGCTTGGCCGATAAAAAATACATACCTCAGGCCGTACCTGTTTCACCGGAGTTGCAGGCGGTCGGAAATCGGCTCCAGAGGCTGGCAAACCAAGCAGCGTCCACCATCGACGCCACCTGTGGATGGCGTTGCTCACTGCCTTGGATACGCGGAACGCTCATCCATAGTGAGTTCAAGCGCCTGGTGGATACCACATGCCCGACGTCTCAGTATGCGACTGAGGTGAGCTACGCTGGCCGTAGGGTTGTTAGGTATGGGTACCCGGGGTCCTCACGGGCGGACGCTGTGTACGGCCCAGTTGATGCACCTCAAGCCATCTTCGATCTGAAGACTGGTTGGGCTTACATCTCCTGGGATCAGTACAATAAGTACGTCAAGAATCTCCCCGAGGGAACTCTCGTGGTGGAACTTAAGCCTGAAGGCCGTTGATAAGATGAACAAGCGATACATTTGCAGCCTTCTGCGGAAAAGGTCCGGCCTGATCGGCGGGTCAAGCGGATATTTTTTCCGAAGTGACTATGACTATGTGGCACAAGGAATTGTTCTGGAGTTCGTCCCAAGGGGGCTCTATGTATGGAATTTTGTATTTCCATTGTTTGACTCCTTTGGGCCGCATCTTTCCTACAGCAGCCGAATCGCGGATCGGCCGTTTATCGGAAGGGATCAAATGGCAGACGATGATGTGGTTGAGAGCATTCTTTCATCGATCGAGCTGCGAAACGTTATTGAAGCGAAGTCTTCAATGACCTTGATGGAATTTGCATCATTTCTCGAGACGCGGGGCTTGAGAGGTGCTCACGCTCATATCAATCATGCAACTGCATTGGCGCTATTGGGGAAGACGGATCTAGCGCTGAAGTTGCTGAAGGAACTAGTCCCGGCGTTGGATGATCATGATCTGAAACTTTGCGATTCTCTAATAGTGGCCCTGAATCTTGGAGTTGAGGCGGTCAAATCGATGCTGGACGTGGTGAAGGAGAAGAATGTTAAGAAGCTGGGCGGCGCCTGATCCAAAGGTTAATCGTCCAGTGTTTCCCGGGTAGCCATCAGCCGCCAAGTGCCTGCTGCGTCTCGAACTTTATCGGGGCGGCTCGTCGCTGGAGCGGTGGCGCTGTCTTGGGTTCTAGAACATCTCGATGTGCAGGGCGACGTTTGCGCGTGTCTCGTCGTGATTGCTTTAGATCCTCTGCTTTGTATGTTCCCGCTACTGTCGCTGGAAGAAGTTCTCCATCGATGCGTTGTCATGGCTGTTTCCTATCCAGCTCATGCTGCACAGGATGTCTGCTCGCGCAGAACGCTCTGCCAGTTTTACTGGGTGAAGAGCGAATTGAGTTCGCCAGGGTTGACGATAACGAGCCGGGACTTGCTGATCTTCTTGATCGTTGGAAGGCGGTCGGCTATCCGTTGTCCGGCCTGAAGTGTTTTCGTATCGAGACCAGCTCGACCGGAAGCGTCATTCTCATCTACGCCATGACATGGCGGATCGAGCATCTGCCGATGGCGGATGCAGTGCCCTGAAGGACATTCCGTGCCCAGATCCCTCACCCCCGACGAGGTCTCCCTCATCCACAGGCTGCTGCCCGAGACGAACGAGCTGTCCGAACGGTTGTTGAAGGATCTGGCGCTCGCCCAGGTGGAGGACGTGGAGGTCGTCGGATTCGGAGGCGTGGTGTTCCTGTCCAGCACGACCCAGGTCTTCGGAAGCGACATTGCCACTGCAATGCTTGCCGATGCCGACGGCGTGCCGGTGAGAGTCACCCTGTGCCTGGACAATCACGATCAGCTCTTCGAGCTGGAGCTGTGCAAAGTGGACTTCTCACCGATCATCGGGGTCGATCTGAGGAGCGCTTTCAGCGAGCACTGACACCTGCTGAAAGTGGTCCTCGCCGAAGGGCGTGGCGCATCGCGTTCACCCTTCGGGCTGCAACCGCCCCACCGCCTGCGCGCACAACGACTGGCAGGCCATGACCAACCCCTCCATCACCCGGTCGCCCACGTACTCTTCCGGTTCGCCATTCTGCCGGGTGCGTTCGGCCGCCAGCAGCATTTCCAGCACTACCCGCAACCCGTTCAACGCACAATCGGCATCGGCCAGGGCCAGGCAGCGCCCGGGCAGCTGATGCCGCTCCGGCCAGGGTTGTCCGTCGGCCGCCGCACCGGAGCCGATGCGGTGGAGATTGGCAATGAAGGTGTTCCTGTCCACTGTTGGCTTAGCCTGTGGCGAACCGTCGCCGCCGGCGGCTCTGCGGTAGGCGTGCAGATGGGGGAAGTCCGATTCGTTCATGGCAAGGCTCCGTGCAGGGCAATCGGTAGCCGCCACCCATAAAAGTGGCGGGCGGTACGTGGTTCGAACACCGGGTTGATGTCAGTCCGGCGGGCCCGAAGGCCCCCACGCACCGCCCGCCATAGCCGGCAGACGGATTGCCAGCCGGCGCCACGCTAAGGTGGCGCCGGCTGGCAAGCGCATACATCAACATCAACTCGGGTGTTCGAAGCCCGGCCACCGTTTTCCGGTGGCACGCCATCTGAGCCCCTGGCGCTGTGCAATGCCAATCAGAAGAGTTGCAAAGATCACTCGATTGGAGACGCTTTCGGCATTCTCCCACGCTGTTAAGCACTGCCAGCACAGGCTGGCGCGGTGATCCGCCCGCACCGTGCAATCTGCGACAGGTGTCGAGGTTGGGAGGAGGAAGGGGGCGGGTGGGGAGGGGCGATGGCGACAGGGATAACAGGACCGGTAGCGCCGGGCCACGCCCGGCGAGCCGACGGCGCATGAACATGGAGGATTCCGCCGGGCATGGCCCGGCGCTACCGATTCCGTTGTTCCTTGACGTTCCCAGCCACCAAGCGCAGGCTTGTTCAGCACGTTTCCTAAACAGAAGGAGACTTATGACCGCGACCGCTTCGCTGCACCCAACCCCCGACACTCAGGGCCGTTCCCGCCTTTGGAGTGTGTTCTGGCTGCAGGGCGTCATTCCCAGCAATATTCTGTGGGCGGTGGCCCTCTGGGCCCTGGCCAACCAGCGCACCCCGCTGCTGCTGGGGGTATTTGCCGTGCTGCTGCTCTATACCGGCTGGATCATCCCGGCGGTGTGGCGGGCGGCGCCCACCGCGCACAACCCCAACCTGGGCGTGGCGGCGCGCGGGCTGACCGTGGCCTGGGGGCTGAACACTGTGCTGGTGATCTTCTTTCTGACCCTGCAGCTGGTGGCTCAATAGAACTGAACAGGCTCGCCGCCCCGGTCGAAGGCGGCGAAGCGGCCGATCTGACCGTCGTGGATGGCGTTGACCATCAGCTTCAGCGGGCGCGCGGCTTCGTCGCTGTTGGGTGCGAAACCACCTCTGCCATCCAGTGCCGCCACGCACACCAGGTCCCAGTCGATGCCGGTGGTGGTCGACTCGGCCGCCAGCGCCTGGAAGCTGGGCACCTCGTCCGGCAGCTTGTCCACGCACAGCACCGGCGACAGGGTGCCGCCCTCGCGGCGGTCATGCCGGTCGCGCTGGTCACCGGTGGGCGATTCGGGCAGCTCGGCGCGCACGAATACGAACAGCAAGCGTTGCGGTTCAGCCTGCTGGCCGGCGGCATGCAGCAGTTGCTGGAAATCGTTCATCATCATGAGGGTTGTCACACGCCCGCTGCACGGAAAGCCGCATGCTGCCATAACGCCTGCCGCGCGGGGCCGAAGACGATTGATTTAAGTCATGCCCATGGAACTGAAGGCCGCGTACTCTGGCAATCGTTCCAGCAGGCGAGGGTATCCGGGCCGTTCCGGGCACAGGCAAGACGGTGGAGCAACAAGGTGGACCAGCCATGAGCCAACTCACCGACGGTTTCGGACGCAGCTTTCCGTACCTGCGCCTGTCGTTGACCGAAGCCTGCAACTTCCGTTGCAGCTACTGCCTGCCCAACGGTTACCAGGCCGATGGCCGCCCGCGCTTCCTGCAGGTGGATGAAATCGCGCGTCTGGTGCGTGCGTTTGCCGCGCTGGGCATGAGCAAGATCCGCCTGACGGGTGGCGAGCCCAGCCTGCGCAAGGACCTGGATGAGATCATCGCCACCGTGGCGGCGGTGCCGGGCATCCGCAAGGTGGCCATCACCACCAACGGCACGCTGCTGCCGCGGCGCCTGCCGGGGTGGCACCGCGCCGGCCTGACCGCGCTGAACGTGAGCATGGACAGCCTGCAGCGCGAACGCTTCAGGACCATCACCGGGCATGACCGCCTGCCGGAGATCGAACAGGGCCTGGCCTTGGCGCAGGCGCTGGGCCTGCCGGCGATCAAGCTCAACGCGGTGCTGCTGCGTGGCCTGAACGACGACGAGCTGCCGCAGTGGATGGACTACCTGCGCGATCGTCCCTTCAGCGTGCGCTTCATCGAACTGATGCGCACCGGCGACAACGAAGCCTATTTCCAGCGCCACCACCTGCGCGCCGACGTGGTGATCGAGCAGCTGCTGGCGGCTGGCTGGCACGAACGGCCGCGCGCCGCCGATGCCGGTCCGGCGCGCGAGTTCGGCCACCCTGACCATCGCGGCAGCATCGGCATCATCGCCCCGTATTCACGCGACTTCTGCAAGGGCTGCAACCGCCTGCGGGTGACCGCCAAGGGCGACCTGCGGCTGTGCCTGTTCGGCGAGTTCGGCGTGCCGCTGCGCCCGCTGCTGCAGAGCGACGATGACCATGACGCGCTGCTGGCACGCATCACCACACAGCTTGGCCTGAAAGCGGCCGGGCATGGACTGCACCAGGGCCAGACCGGGCTGACCCCGCACCTGGCCTCCATCGGAGGATGAGCAACACGATGAGTGGGGAATTGAATGCGGCCTTCCATATGGCCGATGTCCGCAACAAGCGCATCACCCGCCGACGTGCGGTGGCGGTGGGCGAGCTGCATGCCGGTCCAGTGGCCTATCCGCTGATCGTCGAGCGCCTCCTGCCCAAGGGCGATGCGCTGGTGATGGCCGAGATTGCCGGCCTGCAGGGCGCCAAGATGGCCTCGATGCTGATGCCGCTGTGCCATCCGCTGCCGCTGGAACTGGTGCAGGTGTTCTGCGCGCCGGTACCGGAACGGCAGGCGATCCGCGTGTGGTGCGAGTGCGCCAGCGAGGCGCGCACCGGCGTGGAGATGGAGGCACTGGCCGGCGTCAACGCGGCGCTGCTTACCCTGTACGACCTGAGCAAGCCGGTGGAACCGGCCCTGCGCATCGAAGGCATCCGCCTGCTGTTCAAGGAAGGCGGCAAGCGCGGTGTCTGGCTGCACCCCGACGGCATGGACGATGCCGAGCGCACGCGTTTCAAGCCGCGTGCGCCGAAGGGCCTGGAGGGCGCGGCCTGCGCGGTGATCACGCTGAGCGATCGCGCCAGCGACGGTACCTATGAGGATATCTCTGGCCCGACCCTGGTGACCGGCCTGAAAAAGCTGGGCGGCGAGGTGGTGGCCGCTGAGGTGTTGCCCGATGGCATCGAGCCATTGGCGGGCCGCCTGCAGGCCTTGGCCGCCGAGGGCGTGCGCCTGTGCCTGTGTACCGGTGGTACCGGGCTGGGCCCGCGTGACCTGACCCCGGAGGCGCTGCGTTCCCTGAACGCGCGGCCGGTACATGGCCTGGCGCAGATGGTGCGGGCACTGAGTGCACAGCACACGCCGATGGCCTGGCTGAGCCGCGCCGAGGTGGTGCAGCTGGGCAACATGCTGGTGTTCGCGCTGCCCGGCAGCCCGAAGGCGGCGGCGCAGTGCCTGGACATCCTGGCGCCGGTACTGGGCCATGCCCTGGCGATGGTCGAGGGTGGTGGCCACTGATGATTGCCTACAGCGAAGCCCTGAAGCACCTGCTGGACGCAGCCACGCCGCTGCCGGCCGAGCGCCTGCCGCTGCATGAGGCCGCGGGCCGCACGGTGGCCCGTGACATCCACAGCGGGCAGTCGTTGCCGCCGTTCGACAATTCGGCGATGGACGGCTTCGCGCTGCGCGCCAACGGCGCGACGTTCGAAGCTGGTACCGAGTTCGCTGTGCAGGGCTGGCAGGCAGCAGGCGATGCCGGCGCCGAAGGCGGCGAGGGTGCATGGGAAATCATGACCGGTGCACGCATGCCGTCCGGGCTGGATACGGTGGTGCCGGTCGAGAACGTGGAGATCCTCGCCAGCGAGGAGGGACGCCCGACCCGCATCGCCTTGAAGGCATCGGTGAAGCCGGGCCAGCATGTGCGCCTGCGCGGCCAGGACGTGAACGAAGGCGAGCGCGTGCTGCGGGCCGGGCAGGTGCTGGACATCAACGCGCGCGCCTTGCTGCATGCGATCGGCGTGGGCGAGGTGGCGGTGGTGGCGCGGCCAAAGGCGGCGGTGATTGCTACCGGCAAGGAGCTGGTGACCGAGGCGGCGCAGCCGCTGGCATCCGGGCAGATTCGTGACAGCAACCGGCCGTATCTGGTCGGCCGCCTGCAGGCCGCCGGTGCCGAGGTGGTCTGGCAGGGCACGGTGGGCGATGAGGTGGCGGCGTTCAACGCGGTGCTGGATGAAGCGCTGGACGCGGGTGCGCAGCTGTTGATCAGCACAGGCGCGGTGTCGGCCGGCCGCTACGATTTCATTCCCGACGCGCTTCGCGGCCGGGGTGCGCGCATCGTGTTCCACAAGGTGGCAATCCGCCCGGGCAAGCCGTTGCTGTTTGCGGTGCTGCCCAATGGCGCACTGTACTTCGGCCTGCCGGGCAACCCGGTGTCGGCTGCGGTGGGCCAGCGCTTCTTCGTCGAGCCGGTACTGCGCCGCCTGCTGGGGCTGGCACCGGAGCCGGTGTTGACATTGCCTCTGCAGGCCGACGTGCGCACGCCGCCCGGCCTGCGCTTCCACGCGCGGGCGCGGGTGGAGGTGGACGCACAGGGGCGGCTGAGTGCGCGCGTGCTGGCCGGGCAGGAGTCGTTCCGTTTGATGTCCATGCTGCAGGCCAACGCCTGGGTGGTGCTGGAAGGCGAGGGCGGTCTGGCCCCTGCCGGCACGCCGGTGCGTGTGCAGGGCTGGGGTCATCAGGACCCGGTGCAGCTGGCGAGCCAGGAGCCGTGATGAGACAGGTAAATCTGCAGTTGTTCGGTGCGTTTTCCGATCTGGATGCCAGCCGCGAGATCGCCGTGGATGTGGCCGGTGGCACCGTGGCCGATCTGCGCCAGGCGCTGCGCGAGTTGCTGCCGGTGCGTTGGCCGGGTTTCCGTGCCGGCCTGCTGGATTATTCGGCGTTCGCCGACCAGCAACGCGTGCTGCGCGACCACGAGGCGCTGCCCGACGATGGCCGGGTGGCGATCCTGCCGCCGGTGAGCGGGGGCTGAGCGATGAGCGGGAAGATCATCGCGAAGGTGGTGGACCGCGCGCAGGCGGCGATCGATCCGGCCGAGGGCATCGCCGCGGTCTCCGATCCGGGCTTCGGTGGCATCGACGTGTTCATCGGCAAGGTGCGCGACGTCAACATCGGCCGGCCGGTGACCGGGATCACCTACGACCTGTTCGAGCCGCTGGTGTTGAACGAGTTCAAGCGGTTGGCCGCCGAGGTCGAGGCGACGTTTGGCCCGAAGCTGAAACTGTATGTGGCCCATGCCAAGGGCCGGTTGGGCATTGGTGATGTGGCAGTGGTGGTGGCTGCCGGCAGCCCGCACCGTGACGAGGCGTTCCGCGCCTGCCGGCAGTTGATCGAGGTGGTCAAGCACCAGTGCCCGATCTGGAAGCAGGAGCATTACGAGGACGGCGACAGCGAGTGGAGCGAGGGTTGCAGCCTGTGTCACGTGGACAGCGAACCCGGACATGCCGATGACCATGCGCATGATCATCAACATTGATGCCGACGCAGCCACGCATGGCGTGGCTCTACTGCGATGAGCATCAACGGCATCGTACTGGCCGGTGGCCTGTCCAGCCGGATGGGTCGCGACAAGGCACTGCTGCCGTGGCAGGGCCGCACGCTGCTGGAACACATGCGTGGCCTGTTGATGCAGGCTGGCGCCGAACGGGTATGGGTAAGCGGTGACTATCCGACCTTCGGTGGCATCCCCGATCAGGTTGCGCGCTGCGGCCCACTGGGAGGGTTGCACAGCGTGATGCAGCAGATGCCCGACAGCCCGGCCTGGGTGGTGGCGGTGGACACGCCGTTGCTGGCACCGCGGCTGCTGCAACGGCTGGCTGGCGAGGGTCTGGGCGCATGCACGATCTTTGACGGGCATCCCTTTCCCATGCTGTTGAATGTGGACAATGCCACTCGTAGCGTGCTGGCCGCGATGCTGGATGATGCGGAAGGGCCGCGCTCTGTACAGGCGTTCCAGCGTCGCCTGCAGATGCACGTGCTGGCGCTTGAAAGCGTTGACGAAGCCTGCCTGGTCAACTGCAATACCCCCGAACAATGGGAGGATGTTGCGTCATGAAAGTGCAGTTGCAGGACCAATCGGTACGGCTTCGCCTGGACGAGGCCGAACTGGCTCGCCTGCTGGCCGGTGAATCGGTCGAGAACATGACCCGCTTCGGCGGCATTGAAGGTTGGGGCATGGCGGTCTCGCTGCATGGCGGCGAGCAACCGGTACTGCTCGATGGTGGCACCTTCTGCCGCCTGGTACTGCCGCGCTCGGCAGTCGAGGCCTTGGCGGGACGGCTGCCGTGCCGGGATGGCCTGCCATTCGACATTGCCCTGGAAGATGGCAGCCAGCTTCAGCTGCAGTTCGATGTGGACGTGCGCGATAGCGTGCGCCAGCGCGGAGTCACGCGCCGCAATACCGCTTCATCGGTTTGACATTTGTCAGGGGCAGGGGGGAAACCGGCTCCTGATTGATCCAGATCAACCCCGTCGTAGTTGCTGCACGGCCTAATGGCTGCATGACGACGGGTCACAACTTGAAAGCAATACCCACGTCATTCCACAGCCTTGGAGCCATGTATGACCGTCGGTAGCGATCCTGTTGTCCGCAGCACTGCCCGTCCGGGTCGCGTCATCAGCGACTGGACGCCGGAGGACCCCGGCTATTGGGAGCGCACCGGCAAGCGGGTTGCCACCCGCAACCTGGTCATTTCGATCCCCTCGCTGCTGCTGGCCTTCTCGGTCTGGGTGCTGTTCTCGGCGGTGTCGATCAGCCTGCCGAAGATCGGCTTCAACTTCAGTACCGACCAGCTGTTCTGGCTGGTGGCGCTGCCCAGCCTGTCCGGCGCAACCCTGCGCATCTTCTATTCGTTCGTGATCCCGATCTTCGGCGGCCGCCGCTGGACCGCGCTGTCCACCGCGTCGCTGCTGGCGCCGACGCTCTGGCTCGGCTTTGCGGTGCAGGACCCGGCCACGCCGTACTGGGTGTTCGTGGCCATCGCGATCCTGTGTGGCTTCGGCGGCGCGAACTTCTCGTCGTCGATGTCCAACATCTCCTTCTTCTACCCCAAGCAGAAGCAGGGCCTGGCGCTGGGCCTGAACGCCGGCCTGGGCAATGTGGGCGTGTCGGTGGCGCAGGCGGTGATCCCGCTGGTCATCACCGTAGGCGTGTTCGGTGCGCTGGGTGGTGCACCGCAGCCCGCGGTGGAGGGTGGGGCACCGCTGTTCCTGCAGAACGCCGGCTTCATCTGGGTGCCGGCCATCGCGCTGTGCGCCATCGCGGCCTGGTTCGGCATGAACGACCTGACCAGCGCCCGCTCGTCGTTCTCCGAGCAGGCGGTGATCTTCCGCCGCAAGCACAACTGGCTGATGTGCTGGTTGTACATCGGCACCTTCGGTTCCTACATCGGTTTCTCGGCCGGCTTCCCGATGCTGGTGAAGAGCCAGTTCCCGGACGTGAACCCGCTGGCCTACGCCTTCATCGGCCCGCTGCTGGGCGCTCTGATGCGCTCGGTGGGTGGCAGCATGGCCGACCGCTGGGGTGGCGCACGCCTGACCTTCTGGGTGTTCGCGCTGATGATCGCGGCGGTGTTCGGCGTGCTGCACTTCCTGCCCAGCGATGGCCAGGGCGGCAACTTCCATGGCTTCCTGCTCAGCTTCATGGCGCTGTTCGTGCTCAGTGGCATCGGCAACGGCACCACCTTCCGCATGATCCCGGTGATCTTCCGCACCCTGCATGAGCGCTGGTCGGCCAACGACAACGCCGAGGGCAAGGCCACGGCCGCACACCAGGCCAGCATCGAGTCGGCCGCGGTGGTCGGTTTCTCCGGTGCGATCGGTGCCTACGGCGGTTTCTTCATTCCCAAGAGCTACGGCTCGTCCATTACGTTGACCGGCAGCCCCGACATGGCGCTGTACGGATTCGTTGTTTTCTATGTCACCTGCCTGGCCGTGACCTGGTGGTGGTACTACCGGCGCGGTGCCGAGACACCCTGCTGACGACATGAAAACGCACCGCAGCCAGATGACACACACAGCCACGATGCCGATGTCCGCAAAGGGAGATCCCCGATGAGTTATTTCCTCGATCGCTTGCAGTTCTTCAAGCGTGACCCCCAGACCTTTGCCGATGGCCATGGTTTTGCCAAGAGCGAGGGCCGCGACTGGGAAAACAGTTACCGCGCCCGCTGGCAGTACGACAAGATCGTACGTTCCACACACGGCGTGAACTGCACCGGCTCCTGCAGCTGGAAGATCTACGTCAAGAACGGCCTGGTCACCTGGGAAACCCAGCAGACCGATTACCCGCGCACGCGCCCGGACCTGCCCAACCATGAACCACGTGGCTGCCCGCGTGGCGCCAGCTATTCCTGGTACCTGTACAGCGCCAACCGGCTGAAGTACCCGCTGATCCGCGGCACGCTGCTGCGCCTGTGGCGCGAAGCCCGCAAGAGCAAGGCCCCGGTCGATGCCTGGGCCAGCATCGTGGAGGACAAGGAGAAGGCGCGCTCGTACAAGACCCGCCGCGGCATGGGTGGCTTTGTGCGCCTGCAGTGGGAAGAGGCCAACGAGATCATCGCCGCCTCCAACCTGTACACGGTGAAGCAGTACGGCCCGGACCGCGTGGTCGGGTTCTCGCCGATTCCGGCGATGTCGATGGTGTCCTACGCTGCCGGTGCGCGATACCTGTCGCTGCTGGGTGGCGCCTGCCTGTCCTTCTACGACTGGTACTGCGACCTGCCGCCGGCCTCGCCGCAGATCTGGGGCGAGCAGACCGACGTGCCCGAGTCGGCCGACTGGTACAACAGCCGCTACATCATCGCCTGGGGTTCGAACGTGCCGCAGACGCGTACGCCCGATGCGCACTTCTTCACCGAGGCGCGCTACAACGGCACCAAGACGGTGGCGATCTGCCCGGACTATTCCGAGCTGGCCAAGCTGACCGACCACTGGCTGCACCCCAAGCAGGGCACCGACGCGGCGCTGGCCTTTGCCTTCGGCCATGTGATCCTGCGCGAGTTCCATGTCGATTCGCCCTCGCAGTATTTCCAGGACTACTGCCGCCAGTACTCGGACATGCCGATGCTGGTGCGCCTTGAGCGCCGCGACGATGGCCGCCTGGTGGCGGGCCGCTTCCTGCGTGCCAGTGAGCTGGGCGGGCTGGGTGAAGCCAACAACCCGGACTGGAAGACCCTGGCCTACGACGAGAACAGTGGCCAGATCGTGGTGCCCAATGGCTCCATCGGTTTCCGCTGGGGTGAAAAGGGCCGCTGGAACATCGAAGAGAAGGCCAGCAATGGCGCCGACACACGCCTGCGCCTGAGCTTGTCCGACGCCAACGACGGCATCGAGGCGGTGAGCTTCCCGTACTTCGGTGGCATTGAAAGCGACGGCTGGACTGCCGCGCCGGCCGAAGACGTACTGGACCGCAACATTCCGGTGCGCCGGCTGGTCACGGTCGACGGCGGCGAGACGCTGGTGGCCACGGTCTACGACCTGCTGCTGGCCCAGTACGGCGTGGACCGTGGCTTTGGCGGCGGCAACGTGGCATCGAGCTTCGATGACATGGTGCCGGGCACGCCGGCGTGGCAGGAGCGCATCACCGGCGTGTCGCGCGCCGAGGTGATCGAGATCGCCCGCGAGTTCGCGCGTACCGCCGACAAGACCCATGGCCGTTCGATGATCATCGTCGGCGCGGGCATGAACCACTGGTTCCACAACGACATGAACTACCGCGGCCTGATCAACATCCTGATCATGTGCGGTTGCGTGGGCCAGACCGGTGGCGGCTGGGCGCATTACGTGGGCCAGGAAAAGCTGCGCCCGCAGACCGGCTGGCAGCCGCTCGCGTTCGGGCTGGACTGGAGCAAGCCGCCGCGCCACATGAACGGCACCTCGTTCTTCTACTTCAACACCGGGCAGTGGCGCTACGAGAAGCTGCAGGTGGACGAGCTGCTGTCGCCGCTGGCCGATGCCAGCAAGTACGGCGGCAGCCTGGCTGACCTGAACCTGCGCGCGGTGCGCATGGGCTGGCTGCCGAGCACCCCGCAGCTCGACCGCAACCCGCTGCAGCTGGTACGCGAGGCCGAAGCGGCCGGCGTGGCCCCGGCGGACTACGCGCTGGGCAAGTTCAAGGACGGCTCGCTGGACTTCGCCTTCGCCGACCCGGACGCCAGCCAGAACCACCCGCGCATGATGTTCATCTGGCGCTCGAACCTGCTCGGTTCCTCGGGCAAGGGCCATGAGTACATGCTGCGGCACCTGCTGGGTACGCGCCACGGGCTGCAGGGCAAGGACCTGGGCGAAATGGGCGCAGTGAAGCCGCAGGAGGTGAAGTGGCGCGACGAGGCGCCGGAAGGCAAGCTGGACCTGCTGGTCACGCTCGACTTCCGAATGTGCACCACCGCGCTGTACTCGGACATCGTGCTGCCGACCGCGACCTGGTACGAGAAGGACGATCTCAATACCTCGGACATGCACCCCTTCATCCACCCGCTGTCCAAGGCGGTGGACCCTGCGTGGGAATCGCGCAGCGACTGGGACATCTTCAAGGAGGTGGCCCGCACCGTGAGCGAGATGGCGCCCGGCGTGCTGGGTGTGGAGAAGGATCTGGTGCTGGTGCCGACCCTGCACGACACGCCCAACGAGCTGGGCATGCCGTTCGGCGTGGCCGACTGGAAGAAAGGTGAGTGCGAGGCCATCCCTGGCCAGACCATGCCGTCGATGACGGTGGTTGAGCGTGACTACCCGAACCTGTACCGCAAGTTCACCTCGCTCGGCCCGCTGCTGGACAAGCAGGGCAACGGCGGCAAGGGCATGAGCTGGGATACCAGGCACGAGGTCGAATTCCTCGGCAAGTTGAACCACACCGTGCACGAAGAAGGCGTAAGCCAGGGGCGCCCGGCCATCTCGACCGCGATCGACGCGGCCGAAGTGATCCTGCACCTGGCGCCGGAAACCAACGGCCATGTGGCGGTGAAGGCCTGGGAATCGCTGGGCACCTTCACCGGGCGCGAGCACACCCACCTGGCCGTGGGCAAGGAGCACGAGGCGATCCGCTTCCGTGACATCCAGGCACAGCCGCGCAAGATCATTTCCTCTCCGATCTGGTCGGGCCTGGAAGACGACAACGTCAGCTACAACGCCGGCTACACCAACGTGCACGAGCTGATTCCGTGGCGCACGGTGACCGGTCGCCAGCAGTTCTACCAGGACCACGAGTGGATGATCGACTTCGGCGAGGCCTTCATGAGCTACCGGCCGCCGGTCAACACGCGCACGGTGGAGCCGCTGCTGAACCAGCGCCCGAACGGCAACAAGGAGATCGTGCTGAACTGGATCACCCCGCACCAGAAGTGGGGCATCCACAGCACCTACAGCGACAACCTGATCATGCAGACACTGTCGCGTGGCGGCCCGATCGTGTGGATCAGCGAGGACGACGCGCGCAGTGCCGGCATCGTCGACAACGACTGGATCGAGCTGTTCAACGTCAACGGCGCGATTGCCGCGCGTGCGGTGGTCAGCCAGCGCGTGATGCCGGGCATGGCGATGATGTACCACGCCCAGGAACGCATCATCAACGTGCCGGGCTCGGAGATTTCCGGTACCCGCGGCGGCATCCATAACTCGGTGACCCGCATCGTGCTCAAGCCGACCCACATGATTGGTGGCTACGCGCAGCTGGCCTACGGTTTCAACTACTACGGCACCTGCGGCACCAACCGCGACGAGTTCGTGATCGTGCGCAAGATGGACAAGGTGGATTGGCTAGATGGCGAGGCCGTACCGGCCGCCGCCAAGGAGGTGGTGTGATGAAGGTCCGTGCACAGATCGCGATGGTGCTGAACCTGGACAAGTGCATCGGCTGCCATACCTGCTCGATCACCTGCAAGAACGTCTGGACCTCGCGCGAGGGCGTCGAGTACGCCTGGTTCAACAACGTGGAAACCAAGCCGGGCATCGGTTACCCGAAGGAATGGGAAAACCAGGACAAGTGGAATGGCGGCTGGGTGCGCACCCGCGCCGGCAAGCTGGTGCCGCGTGCCGGTGGCCGCTGGCGCATGCTGGCCAAGATCTTCGCCAACCCGGACCTGCCGCAGATCGACGACTACTACGAGCCGTTCGATTTCGATTACCAGAACCTGCATACCGCCAAGGACAGCCAGCACCAGCCGACCGCGCGCCCGCGTTCGCTGATCAGTGGCGAGCGCATGCAGAAGATCGAGTGGGGCCCCAACTGGGAGGAGATCCTCGGTTCGGAGTTCAGCAAGCGCTCGCGCGACTACAACTTCGACCAGGTGCAGAAGGAGATCTACGGCGCCTTCGAGAAGACCTTCATGATGTACCTGCCGCGTCTGTGCGAGCACTGCCTGAACCCGGCGTGCGTGTCGGCGTGCCCGTCGGGTGCGATCTACAAGCGCGAGGAAGACGGCATCGTGCTGATCGACCAGGACAAGTGCCGCGGTTGGCGCATGTGCGTGTCGGCCTGCCCGTACAAGAAGATCTACTACAACTGGAAGAGCGGCAAGTCGGAGAAGTGCATCTTCTGCTACCCGCGCATCGAGATGGGTGAGCCGACCGTGTGCTCGGAAACCTGCGTGGGCCGCATCCGCTACCTGGGCGTGATGCTGTACGACGCCGATCGCATCGCCGAGGCCGCCTCGGTGCCGGCCGAGAAGGACCTGTACCAGGCCCACCTGGACATCTTCCTGGACCCGAACGATCCGGCGGTGATCGCCGCCGCGCGCAAGGAGGGCATCCCGGACAGCTGGCTGGAGTCGGCCAAGCAGTCGCCGGTGTACAAGCTGGCGATCGACTGGAAGCTGGCGCTGCCGCTGCACCCGGAATACCGCACGTTGCCGATGGTCTGGTACGTACCGCCGCTGTCGCCGATCCAGTCCGCCGCCGAGCGTGGCCGTGTGGGCATGAGCGGCGAACTGCCGGACGTGGCGTCGCTGCGCATCCCGATGCGCTACCTGGCCAACCTGCTGACGGCCGGTGACGAGGCGCCGGTGGTACGCGCGCTGGAACGGCTGATGGCCATGCGTGCCTGGCGCCGGGCCAAGAACGTGGACGGCGTGGAAGACACCGCGGTACTGGAGCAGACCGGGCTGAGCATCGCCCAGGTGGAGGAGATGTACCGCTACCTGGCCATCGCCAACTACGAGGACCGTTTCGTGATTCCGACCGGCCACCGCGAGTACGCCAACGACGCCTTCGGTGAGCGCGGCGGCTGCGGCTTCACCTTCGGCAACGGCTGCAATGGTGACAGCCCGGCCGACCTGTTCGGCCAGCGCAAGACCACCACCTTCGTGGTGGACAAGGGCCCGAACCACCGCCGCAAGGAGGTGGTGTGATGAGCGTGCTCAAGCTGGTCGGGGTGCTGCTGGACTACCCCCGTGAAGAACTGTGGCAGCACGGCGAGGAACTGCTCGCCGCCTGCGACGCCCCGGCGTTGAATGCCGCCCGCCGCCAGCAGCTGCGCAGCTTCGTGCAGCAGCTGCTGGCCACCGATGCGCTGGATGCGCAGGCGGCGTGGCTGGCCAGTTTCGATCGCGGCCGCTCGATGAGCCTGCTGCTGTTCGAACACATCCATGGCGAGTCGCGCGACCGCGGCCAGGCCATGGTCGACCTGGTCGAAACCTACCGCCGCAACGGCTTCGAACTGGATGCGCGGGAGCTGCCGGACTACCTGCCATTGCTGTTGGAGTTCCTGGCCCATCGCCCCGGCAGCGAGGCCCGCGAGTGGCTGCACCACATCGGCCATATCGCCGGGATGCTGGCGGCGCGTGCCGCCGAGCGTGAGCTGCCGCACCGGGTGCTGTTCGAGATCCTGGTCGAAGCCGGTGACGGCAAGGCCGATCTGCAGGCGCTGCGCCAGCGTGCCAGCGAGGAAGTCCGCGACGATACCGCCGAGGCCATGGATCGCTTGTGGGAGGAGGAGGCGGTGCGCTTCGGCGCCGAAGCCCCCGCCGAAGACTGCAAGCCGCCCGTGCGTTCGCCGGCCCGTCCTTCGCATCGAGAGGTCCAGCCATGAGTTACTCCCTGCATCAATTCGCCTTCCAGTACTACCCGTACATCGCCGTGGCGGTGCTGCTGATCGGCAGCTGGGCCCGCTATGACAAGGCCATGTACACCTGGCGCACCGGCTCCAGCCAGATGCTGTCGGACAAGGGCATGCGGATCGGCAGCAACTGCTTCCACATCGGCATCCTGGCCATCCTCGGTGGCCATCTGGTCGGCCTGCTGACCCCGCACGCGGTGTACGAGCACTTCATCACCTCCTCGCAGAAGCAGATGCTGGCGATGGTGGTTGGTGGTGTGTTCGGCGCACTGTGCTTCATCGGCATCAGCATCCTGCTGGTACGCCGCCTGTTCAACGCGCGCGTGCGGGCCACCGGCAGCTTCGGTGACACCCTGGTACTGGTGCTGCTGTTCGCGCAGCTGTGCCTGGGCCTGTACAGCATCCGCATCTCGTCCGGGCACCTGGACGGCGGGGTGATGGTGCAGCTGGCCGAGTGGGCGCAGCACATCGTGACCTTCCGTGCCGGTGCTGCTGATTACATCGAAGGCGTCAGCTGGGTCTACAAGATGCATATCTTCCTGGGCCTGACCCTGTTCCTGATCGCGCCGTTCACCCGCCTGGTGCACGTGTGGAGCATTCCGATCAGCTACCTGTGGAGGCCCTACCAGGTGGTGCGCCGCCGCCAGGCCACGCTGCGCTACGGTCCGCGGGAGTAAGCCATGGGCAGCCTGCCGAAATTCCTGCCGATCACCGTGATCGACTCCGCTGCGCCGGTTCCCGCCGAGGCGCATTCGCACCACCATGACGCGGCAGCGCAGGGGCCGCGCTCGCTCGGGCAGCCGGCACCGTGCCGGCTGTTCGTGGACGAGACCGCGATCAGCGAGGCTGACATCGCCCGCGAGATGCAGCACCACCGGGCGATGCGCCCGGAGCAGTCACGTGCTGAAGCGGCACGTGCACTGGTGGTGCGTGAGCTGCTGCGCCTGGAAGCGCAGCGGCTTGGGCTGCAGGCGCCGGAGGGCAACCGGGTAAGCGACGAGGAAGTGCTGATCCAGCAACTGCTGGAAGATGCGATCGAAGACCGCGTGCCGACCGATGAAGACTGCCGCCGCTACTTCGAGCAGAACCCGGAGCGCTTCCGCTCGCCCGACCGCGTGCGCCTGCGCCATATCCTGCTGGCCGCGCCGGCCGACGACGTGGCTGGGCGCTTCGCCGCACGTACCGAGGGCGAGCGGCTGGTCGGGCTGCTGAAGGAGTCGCCGCACCTGTTCGCCGATTTCGCCTTGCGCCATTCGCGTTGCCCATCCAGCAGCGAAGGCGGCGACCTGGGCTGGCTGCAGCGCGGGCAGACCACGCCGGAGTTCGACCGCCAGGTGTTCCGCCTGCGCGAGGGCCTGGCCGGTTTCCCGGTGGAATCACGCTGGGGCTACCACGTGGTCTGCGTCGATGCCCGCGAGGAAGGCCAGCCGCAGCCGTTCGAGGCGGTGCTGCCGCAGCTGCGTGACTACCTGGAGCTGCAGGTGCGCCAGCGTGAAGTGCAGGCCTACCTGCTGCAGCTGCAGGAACGCTACCCGGTGCGCGGGCTGGATGAGATCGAAGCCGAAGCGGATATCGGCTGAACCCCCTTGAACGAGGAGAATTCATGAACCAGGCTCTTGCCCCCGCCAGTGCCGGGCAGCAGCAACGTGCGCTGTGGCTGAGCACGTTCGCCTTCACCGTGTGCTTTGCGGTGTGGATGATCTTTTCGATCATCGGCATCCAGATCAGTCAACAGCTCGGCTTGAATGACACCCAGTTCGGCCTGTTGATCGCCACCCCGGTGCTGACCGGCTCGGTCAGCCGGGTCTTCCTCGGCATCTGGTCCGATCAATTCGGTGGCCGCAAGGTGATGGTGCTGGTGATGCTGTGTGGCGCAGTGGCCACCTGGATGCTGACCTATGCGCAGACCTACCCCCAGTTCCTGACTGCCGCGCTGTGCGTGGGCATCGCCGGCGGCAACTTCTCGGTGGGCGTGGCCTACGTCTCCAAGTGGTTCCCGGCCAGCAAGCAGGGCACCGCGCTGGGCATCTTCGGTGCCGGCAACATCGGCTCGGCGGTGACCAAGCTGCTGGCGCCGCTGGTGATGGTGGCGGCCGGCTGGACCATGGTCGCCAAGGTCTGGGCCGTTGCGCTGGCCGTCACGGCGGTGCTGTTCTTCCTCTTCAGCAAGGAAGACCCGTCGCTGGAGCAGCGCCGCCGCGAGGGCGTGAAGCCGGTGCCGTTCGCCGAGCAGATGGCGCCGCTGAAGAACCTCCAGGTCTGGCGGTTCTCGCTGTACTACTTCTTCGTGTTCGGCGGCTTCGTGGCGCTGGCGCTGTGGCTGCCGCACTACCTGGTGGGCGCCTATGGCATGGACGTGGGCCACGCCGGCATGTTGGCGGCTTGCTATTCGATCCCGGCCAGCCTGTTCCGCGTGGTCGGTGGCTGGATGTCGGACCGGATGGGCGCGCGCCGGGTGATGTACTGGACCTTCGGCGTGTCGGCCATCTGCACCTTCCTGCTGGCCTACCCGGATACCGAGTATGTGGTGAAGGGCATCCATGGCCCGATCCACTTCCATCTGGCCATCGGGGTGGTGATGTTCACCGTGCTGGTGTTCGTGCTGGGCTTCTTCATGTCGTTGGGCAAGGCCGCGGTCTACAAGCATATTCCGGTGTACTACCCCAGGCACGTGGGTGCGGTGGGCGGCGTGGTCGGCATGATCGGTGGCCTGGGTGGCTTCATCCTGCCGATCGTGTTTGGCGCGCTGAATGACGCGGTGGGCATCTGGAGCAGCTGCTTCATGCTGCTGTTCGTGCTGGTGGCGGCTGCACTGGCGTGGATGCACTTTGCGATCCGTCGCATGGAACGCCGCCACTTCCCGCAGATCGACCGCGAAACCGATCTGCCCGAAGCCATCGATGCGGCCGCCGCCGAGCGGGTGCGCGGCGGGTGAAGGTGTTTGCCGGCCAGCGGCCGGCACTACCAAATGGTGGGTGAAGGGGTAGTGCCGGCCGCTGGCCGGCAGCAACCATCAGATGCGCCGCGCTTGATTTCAATCAGGGCCACGCGAAGAGGAACGCCCGAAGATGTCTGCCATGAGCTTCCACGTTGACGAGAGCGAGGACACTGCGCTGCAGGCGGCATTGCTGCGGCAGCCCCGGCACGTGCTGTTTCCGCCGGCTGACCAGTTCAGCACCGGCTTTGGCGAAAGCGGGTGGCGCGCCGCCGTGCGCGCCAGCAACGAGCACCTGATCCCGCGTGGCTTGACGCTCGGCTTCCAGGCCGGCCGTGGCGGACGCGATGCGCCACCGCAGGCGTATCTGGATACCCTGCTGCTGGCGCTGCGGCTGCAGGCCGACGCGCTGGCCGAGGACCGTGAAGTGGTGGCGATGGTGCTGCAGCTGGGGCTGGCCGAGACGTTGCCGCCGCCGCAGCTGGGCCAGCTGCTGGATGCGGTGCCGCAGCACCTGCGCACCGTGGCGCGGCCCCAGGTGGAGGTGCGGCTGGACGCAGGCAGCGCGCTGGCGCCGGCGCAGCTGCGTGCGGTGGGCTGCACCCGCTTGAACGTGATCGATCGTGCCGATGCACCGGGGCCGACCCTGCTGGCACAGGCGCGACAGGTGGGCTTCACCGCGCGCTACTACCAGTTGCGGGTACCCGGCAGCGAGGACGCCGGCTTCATTGAACGGCTGCACGAGGTGCTGGCCGAGGCGCCGGAGCGCATCCTGCTGCCGGCGCCGTGTGCGCTGCCGGAACATCCCTCGGCCGTCCATTGGCTGCAGGCCTGGCGCCTGCTGCGCGCTGCGGGTTACGAACCGATTGGTGGCGATCACTATCAGCGCGGCGATCTGCCGAACCCGCACGGTCCGGGCGATGGCCAGCGCCATTGCGATCTTGCCGGTGTGCCACGCCGCGACCGCAGCGATTTCATCGGCCTTGGGCTGTCCGCCTGCAGCCAGATCGGCGAGGTGTTCTACCGGCTGGAGGACGAACTGGGCGAATGGCGTGCGCGGCTGCAGGCAGGGCACATGGGCGTGTCTGCCGGGTTGATCCTGTCCGAGGACGAGCGGTTGGTGGCCGAAGTGGCGCAGAGCATCGCCTGTGACCACGCCCTCGATGCGGCTGCCTTCGAGTGGCGCAACGATGAACCGTTCGAGGAATGTTTTGCCGAACAGCTGCCCGCGTTGTCGCCGTTGCTGGCACGCGGCTGGGCGCAGTGGGATGCGCGCGTACTGCGCCTGGCCGAAGAAGGGCGCCTGCTGTGGCGTATGATGGCCGCATGCTTCCGGCCGGCGGCCGCCATCGCTTGAGTCTTGCCCCGATGTCTTCAATTCCGCCTTCGCAGGGCCGTCTCGGCCGGGCCACACCCAACCCCGCCGCCGCCGATGATGGCGACGCACTGCACTTCTGCAGCACCTGTGCGTTCTCCGACGCATGCATGTCGCAGGGTTACGACAAGACAGCACTGGGCGATCTGCACGTGCTGGTGGACCATGTCGGTCCGTTCCATGCGGGTGACTACATTTTCCGCGCTGGCGAATCGTTCGATTCGATTGCTGCGGTGCGCGCTGGCATGGTCAAGACCTTCGTCGATGACAGCCAGGGCAACGAGCAGGTGCTGGGCTTCAGCCTGCCGGGTGAAGTGATCGGCCTCAACGCGATCCACGGTTCACGCTTTCCCTGCAATGCGGTGGCGCTGGACACCGTGCACCTGTGCCGCATCTCGTTCCCCAAGCTCAGCCTGTTGGCCACCCGCATGCCGGGGCTACAGGCCAAGCTGTTCAGCCTGCTCAGCGCGGAGATCGGCAAGGTCGCGACCCTGGCCGCCAACCACCGTACCGAAGAACGCATGGCCGCGTTCCTGCTGGACATGTCCGAGCGCTACGCGCGGCGCGGCTTTTCCGCCACGCGCTTCAACCTGACGATGGCGCGTACCGAGATCGCCAATTACCTGCGGATGGCGCCGGAAACCGCCAGCCGCGTGCTGCGCCGCCTGAGCGATGATGGGATCATCGCGGTGAAGCAGCGCGAGATCCTGCTGCTGCAGCCCGAGCGCCTGGCAGCGCTGGCGGTGGCCGACGAATCCGATCCGAACTGAACCTGGCCGGGAGCCGACGATGAAGCGAGCTGGACTGTTGTTGCTGGGCCTGCTGGCCACGGTGCCGGCCTGGGCGGCCGAGCTGACGGTGTCGGCGGCATCAAGCCTGACCGAGAGCTTCCGTGAACTGGGCGCGGCCTACGAAAAGGCGCACCCGGGAACCAAGGTGGATTTCAACTTCGCCGCCTCCGGCGTGCTGCTGCAGCAGATCAGCCGCGGCGCACCGGTGGATGTGTTCGCGTCGGCCGATGAAACCACGATGGACCAGGCCGAACAGCAGGATCTGCTGGCGGCCGGCACCCGCGAGGTGTTCGCGGTGAACGCGCTGTGGGTGGTGGTGCCGCCGCAGGCCAAGGCGGCGCCGCGTACCTTGAAGGACTTGGCCGGTGCTGGTGTGCAGCGCATCGCACTGGGCAACCCGGACAGCGTGCCGGTGGGCCGCTATGCCAAGGGTGCACTGGAAGTGGCGGGCCTGTGGCCGTCGGTGCAGGGCAAGGCCATCACCACGCAGAACGTGCGCCAGTCGTTGGACTACGTGGCACGCGGTGAAGTGGATGCCGGCTTCGTCTATGCCACCGATGCGCAGGCGATGCCCAACCGCGTGCGCCGTGCCTTCGCGGTGCCGGTGGCAGGGCGCATTGCCTATCCGCTGGCCGTGATCAAGGCCAGCCCACAGCAGGCGGAAGCCAGGCGCTTCACCGCCTTCTTGCGTTCGGCACAGGGCCAGGCGATCCTGGCCAAACACGGGTTCGGCAAGCCCTGAGGCATGGATCTGGACTGGAGCGCATTGGGGTTGTCGCTGAAGGTGGCTGGCTGGGCCACCGCGATCAACCTGGTGCTGGGCGTAGCACTGGGCGCGCTGCTGGCGCGTCGGCGTTTTCCAGGCCGTGAGCTGCTGGATTCGTTGCTGACCTTGCCGATGGTGCTGCCGCCGACGGTGCTGGGGTACTACCTGTTGGTGCTGATCGGCCGCAATGGCCCGATCGGCGCGTGGCTGCAGTCGTGGTTCGGTATCAACCTGGTGTTCACCTGGCAGGCTGCAGTGATCGCTGCGGCGGTGGCTTCGCTCCCGCTGGTGTTCAAGCCTGCGCGCGCGGCGTTCGAGGAAGTGGACGGGCAGTTGGAACAAGCCGCACGCACGCTTGGTGTGTCCGAAGCCGCGGTGTTCTTCCGCATCACGCTGCCGCTGGCTTGGCGTGGCATTCTTGCCGGTCTGTTGCTGGCGTTTGCACGCGCGATGGGCGAGTTCGGCGCGACGCTGATGGTGGCGGGCAGCATTCCCGGCCGGACGCAGACGCTGTCGATTGCCATCTACGAGGCGGTGCAGGCCGGTCAGGATGGCAAGGCCAATGCGCTGGTGATCCTGACCTCGGTGGTCTGCATCGTGATCCTGTTGCTGGCTGCGCGGCTGGTGGGCGGACGTCGCCGGGAGCTGCGTGATGTGGCTTGACCTGCAGGTGCAGCGCCGCCTGCGGGCGGCCGGCCAGGATTTCGTGTTGGACGTATCGCTGCAGTGCACGCAGCGCCAGGTGGTGCTGTTCGGACCCTCGGGTGCCGGCAAGAGCCTGACGCTGAAGGCGGTGGCCGGGCTGCTGCGGCCCGGGCAGGGACATGTGCGCGTGCAGGGGCAGACCTTGTTCGATGCGGCCAACGGCGTGGATCTGCCGCCGCAGCGCCGCCGGCTGGGCTACGTGTTCCAGGATTACGCGTTGTTCCCGCACCTGAGCGTGCGCCAGAACGTGGCGTTCGGGCTGGAGCGCGGGTGGTTGAATCCGCGCGCGCGCCAGCGCTTCGATGCGGTGGAGCAGTGGCTGCACGCATTCCGCATCGACACGGTGGGCGATCTGCTGCCCTCGCAGGTCTCCGGTGGCCAGCGCCAGCGCACTGCATTGGCGCGCGCCCTGGTGACGCAGCCGCAGGCGCTGCTGCTGGATGAGCCGTTCTCCGCACTGGACCACGACCTGCGCCAGCACCTGCGCCAGGAGCTGGAAACCGTGTTGGACCGGACCGGCATCCCGTTGTTGCTGATCAGCCACGACCCGCAGGACGTGGCCATGTTCGGCCAGCAGGTGGCGCGCGTGGTCGACGGCCGCATCGTCGGCGATTGACCTGCACCTGTAGAGCCGAGCCCATGCTCGGCTGCTCTGCGCGACACCGCCAACAGCAGCCGAGCGTGGGCTCGGCTCTACAGGATCAACGGATCAATACAGTTCACAGTGCGTGCGGCCTTCATTCCGCAGCGCGTCCCATTGCCCTGCACCCGCGACGGCATCGATGGCCTCGCGCACCGCGCCTTCCAGGTGGCGCTTGCTGCCGCACAGGTACAGATGCCCACCGCGGGCCAGGACGTCGCGCACTTCGCTGGCGCGCTGCTGCAGCACATGCTGCACATAGACCTTTTCGGTGCCATCGCGCGAGAACGCAGTATGCAGGCCGGCCAGCACGCCACGCGTGTGCCAGTCCTGCAGCTGGTCGCGGTACAGGTAGTCGTGCTGGCGATGCTTCTCGCCGAACACCAGGTGCACTTCACGTTCGCAGGCGTTGGCCTGCAGTTCCTGCATCAGGCCCATCAAGGGCGCGATGCCGGTGCCGGTGCCGACCAGCAGCAGCGGTGCCTCGCCGGTATCGGGCAGGTGGAAGCCGGGGTTGGAGCGGCAGTACACACGGGCATGGTCGCCGCCATGCAGCAGGCTGCCGGTGGCAGTGCCGACGCGTTCGCGGCCGCGCAGGGTGTAGCGCACTTCGCGCACGCATAGGCTCAGCTGGTCGTCGCACGGGTGCGAGGCGATGGAATAGGCGCGCGGCAGCCGCGGTGAAAGCAGTTCGCGCAACCGGGCCAGCGGCACGCTGTCCGGCGTGGCGTGGTCCTGCAGCACATCCAGCAGGTCCAGGCCGTGCAGGTAGGCGTCCAGTTCGCGCTTCTGGCTGACCTTCAGCAGGCCCTTCAGTACCTCGCTACCGCCGAGCTTGGCCAGTTCGCGCAGCACGCCCTTGCTCAGCAGGCGCAGCTCGCGGTCGTGCAGGGCGGCCACGGCGGCCGTGTCGCCGTACCAGGTGGTCAATGCCTGCAGCAGGGCAGGGTCGTTCTCGGGTACCACGTGCAGGGTGTCGCCCGCGCGGTAGGCCATGCCACTGCCGGCAATGTCCAACTGCAGGTGCCAGGCGGCCGGGTCGCTGCTGTTCAAGCGGCGACGTTCGAGAATGGGGGCGGCAAAGGCATTGTCTTCGCCATAGGCGGTGACCTGCAGGCGCAGGTCCTGGCCAGCGCTGAGGTCACCCTCCAGCACCTGGCCCAGCACCGGCTGCCATTGCTGGAAGAACTGCTCGTAGCCCAGATCGGCGTCCACGCGGTGCAGCAGCGGCTGGGCCTGGCGCTCGCTTAGTGCTACATCCAGCGCCTTGGTGAAGCCGCAGAAACTGGGGTAGCCGGTGTCACCCAGGCCGAACACCGCATAGCGCAGGCCGCGCAGCGTCGGGGTCTGGCGCAGTGTTTCGAAGAACTGCTCGCCATTGGCCGGCGGTTCGCCATCGCCGAACGAGCTGGAGATCGCCAGCAGCACATCGCCGTGGCCGAGGCTGGCTACGTCGATGTCGTTGAACGGGAGCACCTGCGGCCCGTGCGGCTGCAGGTCCGCGCCAAGGCGCTGGGCCAGGGCGCGGGCGTTGCCCGACTCGGACGCGAAACCCACCAGCAGGCGGCTGAAGGGCGTACTGGCCGGGAGGGCGTTCACGCGGCCTCGTAGAAGTCGTCGAACTTTTCCTTGCTGAACTCGACCAGGTCGTAGTTCTGCATCAGGTCGTTCACCACGCGGCGGATGCTGATGTACGAGGTGATGTTGCCGTCGGCGTCGAACAGCGGCTGCACGGTGGTATCGACCACATAGAGCACGCCGCCCTTGCCGAGGTTGGGCACGATGCCGGTCCAGGTCTTGCCGGCCTTGATGGTGTCCCACATGTCCTTGTAGACCGCCTTGGGCACATCCGGGTGGCGCACGATGCTGTGCGGCTGGCCGATCAGTTCCTCGCGGGCGAAGCCGGTGAGCGTGCAGAACAGGTCGTTGGCATAGGTGATATTGCCCTGCAGGTCGGTGGTGGAGATCACCATGACGTTCTGCATGGCGTTCAGAAGCTGGACGTTGTCGGGGGTGTAGCTCATCGCAGGGTCCTTGTGGATGCCGGCAGCGCCGGCGTGTTCGGGTCCTGCATAGAGATACGCCCGCACGGCGGCGGGCGGTTTGACATTGGTCAAGCGGGTGGCGCGATGGACTGCGACCGGGTGTCGCAGGCGCGGGTTCGAACTGTAGAGCCGAGCCCATGCTCGGCTGCCGTTCGCACAAGCCGAGCGTGGGCTCGGCTCTACAGGAGGGGTGAGCGCCTCAGCCCATCAGATAGCGCAGCACGCCGGCCGAGACCACGCCGATCAGCACCGTCGGCAGCATCGACAGCCGCGTGGCGGCCAGCAGGGTGATCGCCAGCGCGGCGAGGTCGGCGGGCTTGTCGGCGACGAAGTCCGGGGCGATCACCGAGATCAGCACGCAGCCCGGCGCAGCTTCCATCACCGTCACGGCGCGCTTGCTCAACGTGCGGTTGCGCAGCGCGAGGAAGCCGACGATGCGGGTCAGGTAAGTGGCGGCGGCCATCAGCACGATGGTCAGCACCGAGGTCCAGTGGATCAGTCCATTGAAGATCATTCCGCGTCCTCCGCCAGCAGCCAGGCGGCCGCCAGGCCGGCCAGTGCGCCGCTGGCCACGTACCACGCGCCCGGGATCAGCAGGTAGGTGGCGGCGGCCACGATCAGGCTGACCAGCCACGGCCGTGCTGCCTTCATGCCCTGCCACATGCCGCGCAGCAGCACCAGGAATACCGCAGGGAAGGCCATGTCGAAACCGTAGGCATGGATGTCGCCCAACATCGGGCCGACGATCGCGCCCAGTGCCGTGCAGGCCACCCAGACCGTGTACAGCCCTGCCGAAACGCCCAGGTAATAGGCCAGGCTGAAGCCGAGCGCACGGCGGCGCGCATCGGCAACCCCCATCGCCCAGCTTTCGTCGCACATGAAGAACAGCGCCGGCAGCACCCGGCGGCGCGGCAGATGCTGCAGCAGCGGAGCCAGGCTGGCGCCCATCAGCAGGTGGCGGCTGTTGACCAGCGCGGTGATCGCCACGATCAGTGCGATATGCGGCGGCGAGGTCCACAGTTCGACGGCGGCGAACTCCGAGCCGCCAGCGAAGTTGAGGCCGGTCATCAGTGGCACTTCCAGTGCGCTCAGGCCTTTCTGGGCCGCCTGCGCGCCGAGCACCAGGGCGAACGGAATGAAGCCGATCATCACCGGCACGGCGGCACGCAGGCCGCGCAGGAATTCGGCACGCGGCGCGGTATCGCAGATGTCTGGCAGGGGGAGGGTGGTACGGGCGTCCATGGAACGGCACAACGAGGTGGGGGTGGCCCATGCTAGCGGTCCGATCACGAAATCGGGTTGCGTTGATGCCACTTGATTCTGGATGATTGATATTTCATGCGGCCAGAAGTCACACGGGTGAAATCCCATGCAGTACCAGCTCGACAACCTCGATCGGCGCATTCTCGACGCCCTGCAGCGCGACGGCCGCCTGCAGAACCTGGAGCTGGCTCGCCTGGTCGGGCTGTCGCCGTCGGCCTGCCTGCGCCGGGTGCGGTTGCTGGAGGAGGGCGGCTACATCGATCGCTATGTGGCCTTGTTGAACGAGGCCAAGGTGGGCCGCGGCTTCACGGTGTTCGTGCGGGTGTGGCTGCGCGGGCAGGACGAGGACACCACCAACCACTTCATCAACAGCATCAAGTCATTCCCGGAAGTGCTTGAATGCCATCTGATGGCGGGCGACTGCGATTTCCTGCTGCGGGTGGCGGTGGCCGACCTTGATGCCTACCGGCAGTTCCAGATGCAGCACCTGAACCGGATCGCCGGGGTGCAGAACACGAAGACCGAAATTCCGATGCAGCGGATCAAGCAGACGACCCAGTTGCCGCTTTGAGGATGGTGGGTTCCGGCCGGGTTGCACCCGGCACCCGCGGTAGTGCCGGCCGCTGGCCGGCAACCTCAGGAGCAACAGCACAGCAACAGAGATTCTCCGTGGGGCGGCGGGGCGGTATGGCCAGGCAGGACACGCCGTAAACCCTTCCTTGGGGGCTCGATGGCGCCATCCATGGCGCCAACGGTCCTGCCTGGCCATACCGCCCCGCCGCCTGACAGCTTCCGCGATCTGTCGGGGTCGGATCCCGTGCGCAGATGAACCTGTCTGCTCGATTCATTGATTCCTGATGCGTGACTGGCTTTACGGAGCCTGCCTCGGCGTCAGCCGTGGCGGCGGTCATCGCAATGACATCTGGCACCGGTACGGTTTGAGCCCGCTTGCGGGTCGCGCGCGGGCCGGGGTTCCGGTCGTGGTGCGCGTCCACTGCAGCTGCTGTCGCTGCCGAGGGTCATGTGTTCTACGTCAGGGGGCTGAATGGACACCATGCGGTCAGAACTTGGAAGGTGGCCATCGCCGCATGGCTGCTGCTGTCCTTTGCCGCCGCCGCGCAGGACGGTGTTCATGCCTACGACATCCCTGCGCAGCCGCTGGAACAGGCGGTCGAGCGCTTCAGCGTCATCAGCGGGTGGTCGGTGATGTACCCGGGCGATCTTGCCGCGGGTCGCAGCAGCCATGCGCTGCGCGCCAGCCTGCCGCCGCTGCCCGCCCTGCAGGCGCTGCTGCAGGACTCCGGCGTCGAGGCCGAGGTGATCGGCGAGCAGCGCGTGGTGCTGCGTCGGGGCATGCCCTCGGCCGCCGAACCCGGTGTTGGTGCCGAACTTCCCGAGGCCGAACGTCGGCGTCGTTATGGCGGCCTGCAACAGCGGCTGCGCGCGGCGTTCTGCGACGCCCCCGAGATCGCGCCCGGCCGCTATGCCGCGACGCTGCGCTTCCGCATCGACGGCGCGGGCCAGGTGAGCGAGCCCGAGCTGCTGTCAGGCAGTGGCAGCGCCCGCCGCGATGCGCGCCTGCTGCAGGCGCTGCAGGGCCTGGTGCTGGCGCCCGATGCCGCTGCGCTGCCACAGCCGGTGACGCTGCAGATCCGTCCTTCCGGCACCGACCACGACTGTGGCGGGCGCGCGCCCCTTCCATGACTTCGAGGATTCGAACATGAGCAACGGTACGGCTGGGGCAGTTGACCTGATGGACCACCTTCTGGGTGCCTACGATGAGTTGAAGCGCCGGCTGGTGCGCAAGCTGGGCTCGGAAGAGCTGGCTGGCGACGCGCTGCAGGACACCTGGATGCGCCTGAGCGCGCGGCGTGATCGCCTGGACGCCGTACAGAACCCCGCGGCCTACCTGCTGCGCATGGCGATGAATACCGTGATCGACCGCCAACGTGCAGACCACCGCCTGCTGAGCCTGGAGGAGGTGGATACGCTGATGGACATGGCCGACCCGGCACCCGGCCCGGCGCAGGCGGCCGAACTGGACTTCGCGCTGGAAGACATGGTCGGCCTGCTGCAGCGCATGCCCGAGCGCCGTCGCCGCATCCTGCTGGCAATCCGCGTCGATGGCCTGCAGCAGCGCGACGTGGCCGACCACCTCGGCGTGTCGCTGCGGCTGGTGCAGCGTGAGCTGAAGGCGGCCCAGGATTACCTGGCCGAGCGCAGCGGGCAGGGGCGCCAGGTGCGGTTCTGAGCGACGGCATCCGTCTACACTTTGACGCCGAGCAGAACCCCGCAGCGTGCGGGTCCGGCATGAGCCCTCATGGATCCTGACGATCGCCCGCAACGCCCGCTGGATGCCGTCGAGCGTCAGGCCCACGCGTGGGTGGTGCGGCTGACCTCGGGCGAGGCGACCGCCGCCGACGGGCGCCGGTTCCGCGCGTGGTGCGAGTCCGACCCGCGTCATCGTGAAGCGTTCGGACGTGCGCGCCGGCAGTGGGAGCAGGTGCGGCTGGCCGGCGGGCAGCTGCCCGCCGCCGCGCGCCAACCGGTCGCGCCGTCGCCGGCCCAGCGCTGGAGCCGGCGTGCCTTCCTGGGCGCGGCGATTGCCGCGCCGGCCAGTCTGGTGGTGGTGGCGGCGATCCGTCCGCCGCTGGGATTATGGCCCTCGGTGACGGCGATGGCGGCCGATTTCCACACCGGCACCGGTGAACGGCTGCAGATTGCACCCTTGCCGCAGCTGAAGATCGAACTGGATACGCAGAGCAGCCTGCGCCGCCGCGCCGACACGCAGGGCGAAGGCTTCGAGCTGGTGCAGGGCCAGGCCGCGATCGAGACCCAGGCCGGCCTGCGCCTGGCGTTGTTCGCGGGCCCGGGCTGCGTGATTGCCGATGAGGGAGCGGTGCGCCTGGACGTACGCAACACCCATGGCCAGGTGCGGGTGACCTGCCTGCAGGGCAGTGCCCGCATCGAGCATCCGCAGGGCCGGCTGCAGCTGCAGCCGGGCCAGCAGACCCAGTACGACGAGCGCCTCAGTGGTGTGGTGACCGAGGCTGTGGCGTCGGAAGTGAGTGCCTGGACCGAGGGCATGCTGGTGTTCCGCCGCGCACCGCTGCGTGAGGTGGTGGAGGAGATCAACCGTTACCGCCGCGGCAAGGTACTGCTGGGCGAATCGGCATTGGCGCGCGCACCGGTCAGCGGTCGCTTCCGCATCGATGATCCGGACGCGGCACTTGAGCAGCTGCGACTGACGATGTCGCTGGATCTGCGTCGCTTTCCGGGTGGCATTGCCGTCCTTGGATAGATGAAGACGCTGGCCGTGCGCACCGCGCAGGGCTGTTGCAAGCAAGGAGAAGCCAAGGATGCGCAACGAGACCATCGGCGTGCTGGATCTGCGTCGCAATCTGTCGGCGTTGCTGGAAACCACGCAGCGACGGCCGTTGATGGTGCACCGCTACGGCTCGCCATGGGTGTGCGTGGTGTCCGACGCGCAGTGGCAGGAAAAGGCTGTGCTGCTGGACTTCGATCCGCAGTCGCACCCGCTGGCGATGCTGTTGCGCCTGCAGCAGCAGGTGTTGCCACTGGCTGAAACCGGTGCGTTGCCGCCTGCGGCGCTTGCTCGTGCGCTGTTGCTGATGGACATGCATGGCATCGGGGATCTGGCGCAGCTGCATGAGCAGGTGCTGCACCATCGGCTGTGGCACTGGTTCGTGGCCGGTACCCACGGTGTGATGGACAGCTGGCAATTGCCGGCGCTGCGCGTTGCGATGGGGTCATGGTGCGATGACGCGGAGATGACCGATGCGCTGGCCGCGTTCGCCGCGCGCAGCGATGTGGCGATACTGGCGCGCCGTTGCGGGGGCGACGCACCGCGACTGGAGCGCGAAGCCTGCAGGCAGATGACGCTGCGATGACGTTGGCGATGAAGCGCCACGCAGCGCACAGAGCTGCATGTGCGCTGTCGCTTCACCTGCCTTGCTGACGTCTTCTCCAGAGTACGGCGCACCACGCGTCGCGGAGCACGGGCGGCGCCGATGGCAGACAGTCGCAGGATCAGCATGCTGGAGCTGGATCGTCACCTGAGCCAGTCACTGGAGCAGGCGCGGCATACGCCATTGAACGTGCAGCGCTATGGGCACTCCTGGGTCTGGGTGCTGTCCAGTGACGCCTGGGCAGATGCGGCGCGCTGGGCGGCATTGGATGGTAGTGCGCACCCACTGGTGGCGCTGCGAAAAGCCATCGATCTGCAGCTGCGGCCCTGGCCCGAAGTGGCCATGAGCCTGCTGCCGCTTGATGGAGGCGATGCGCGGCTGCTGCAACGCGCGGCCCTGCTGGTGGTCATGCGCGATCTGAATAGTGCCCAGCGCGTGTACGACGACCTGCGCTATCACCAGGCCTATCGGATGTTCATCGGCCTCGATCATGGAACAGCGTGGTCGCCGATGCAGTGCGTGCGGCTGCTGCAGGCCTGTGCGCACCCATTGCTGCGCGGCTGCATCGACGATGCGCTGGCCGGCGTGCCGCGGCACCTGCTCGAGTCTGCATGTGCGCCGGCTGCGCGTGTTGCGCCCGTACAGGCACACGCGCAGCGAATTGCCGGCGGATGTTTATCGTACTGACACATGCACCGCTGACCATGGCGCAGCGGTCTCTTCCAGGATGACGAGGGCGGAACAATGGCAAGGCAGGTTCGTGGTCGCAAAGCTCGGCAGAAGGGTTTCAGCCTGATCGAGATCATGGTGGTGGTGGTGATCATCGGCATCCTCGCCGCGCTGATCGTGCCGCGGTTGATGGACCGTCCCGACCAGGCACGCGTGGTGGCGGCGCGCCAGGACATCGCCGCATTGATGCAGGCCTTGAAGCTGTTCAAGCTGGACAACGGTCGCTATCCCAGTGCCGAGCAGGGCCTGCAGGCGCTGGTGAAGCCGCCGCAGGGCAGCGGTGGGTTGCCGGTGACGCCGTACCTGAATCGCCTGCCGAATGACCCATGGGGCCATCCGTACCAGTACCAGATTCCCGGAACCCATGGCGACGTCGATGTGTTCTCGCTGGGGGCGGACAGCAAGCCCGGTGGCGACGCCGGAAACGCGGATATCGGCTCCTGGCAGCTGTGAGGCGTGCTGATGACAGCCCGGACGCGTTCGGTCTCGTGCACCCGCCAGCGTGGCATGGCGGTGATCGTCGCCCTGCTTGTGGTGGCACTGGTGGCGGTGATTGCCACGGCACTGCTGACCCGGCAGTCGGCCCAGTTGCGTGCGCTGCGTGGTGACCAGCTACGCGCGCAGGTGCGCATGGCGGTGGACGCAACGCTGGAGCGTGCGGCGCAGCAGCTGCGTGAGGATGTAAAGGAACAGCTGACCACGGTGCGCAGCGGGCGCTGGGCGCGCCCGTTGGAACTGCAGGCGCCGTTGCCGGTGCAGCTGCAACTGGTCGATGCGCAGTCGATGTTCAACCTGCGCAACCTGCTGGCACATGGCAGGCCGGACCCCGAGGCGCGGCGCGCGTTCATCGCGTTGTGTGCTGCACAGGGGCTGGGCCAGGGTGCCTGCGCATCCGCGGCGGACCACATCCAGGCGCGCCTGCGCGACGGTGACATCCAGGCACAGGCCCCACTGCCGCGCGAATCACTGATCGCGCAGGCACTGGCCGGTGCCGATCCGGTGGCACTGCAGGCGCTGGCGCGACGCACCGTGGTGCTGCCGGCGCAGACCCTGGTCAACGCCAATACCAGCGACCTGAGCGTTCTGCAGGCGGTGACGCCTGCGGTCGAGCCCGCACGGCTGCAGGCGCTGCTCGGTGAGCGCGACGGCGGTCATTGGCTGCTCAACCGCGGCGACATCGCCAATCGACTTCAACTGAGCAACGAACAGATGGCCGTGCTTCCCCTGGGTATCCATAGCGAGTGGTTCCTGGCAGTCGGCCAGGTGCAGGCTGACGGCAGCGCGGTTGATTTTCGCGCGCTGCTCTGGCGCGAGTACCGCGACGATGGCGTGCGTGTGCAACGCGTGTGGACGAGGATCGGCGCATGACCGTGCAGCTTCGGGTGCGCTTGCCGGCGCTTGAGCGTCTGCGCGCCGACAGCGCGGTGGACTGGGCGCAGCTGCACAAGGGCGAGGTGCTGGCTCACGGCCGCGACACGCTGGCGGCGCTGGGCCTGCGCCATCCGCAGGCTGCGGTGCATGCCTGCCTCGATCCGAACGACCTGATCCTGCTGGAACTGCAGTTGCCACCGTTGTCCGGGCGCCGTCTGCAGTCGGCGCTGCAGGGTGAGGTGGAGGCGATGCTGCTGGATGACCTGCAGGAGGTAGCGCTGGCCCACGGTGTGCAGGCGACGGACGGCACGGTTCCTGTGGCCTGGCTGGGCCAGCAGGCGCTCCTGCAGGCGCAGCAGCTGCTGGCTTCGTGTGCACTGCGGTTGCAGGCACTGTATCCGACGCCGCTGCTGCTGCCCTGGCAGGACGGTCATGCCACGCTGCAGGTCAGCGGCGAGCACCTGCTGGTACGCAGCGGGCGCGACCGGGGTTTCGTTCAATGGCATGGCGGACGTGATGCCTGTGCGGTGATGCATGCGTTGGCAGTGCGCCTGCAACAGGCCGGCATGCAGGCCGTGCAGTGGATCGATGGTGTGCCGCCCACGTGGCCGGACAGCCTGCCGGCCACCGCCATCCCCCATGAACGGCAGGCCTCTGGCCCCTTGCCAGGCTGGTCATTGCCGCTGCCCGGGGCGAGCCAGAAAGCGCCGCGGCTTGCGATCGGGCTGGCATTGGCGGCGATGTTGCTGGCCGCGCTCGGTCTGCAGCTGCAGGTCTCGCGGTGGCGAAGTGAGGGCGAGGCCCTGCAACAGGACATGGCACGCCAGTTCAGCGCACGCTTCCCGGAGGTCACCGATGTGGTGGACCCGGTGTTGCAGGCGAGGCGAGCACTTGCGGTGCCACCGCCGGCGCCGCCATTGCCGCCGCTGCAGCGCCAGGTTGCCAGCACGCTGCAGGCGGTCCCGGAGCTGGCGGGGCAGGTGCGCAGCCTGCATTACCAACCGGGCCAGCTGGACATGGAGCTGGATGCCGATGCTCAGGCATTGGCCGATGATCCACAGCGACTTGAACGCTGGCAGCAGGCGGTGCGGGCGCAGGGCCTGCAGCTGGCGCGCGAAGCCGGTGGACGCCTGCGGGTGAACGGGGCTGGACAGTGACCACCCGAACCTTGCGACTGGGCGAGGGACTGGCAGGCCTGCAGCAACGCTGGCAACGCCTGCCACCGCGCGAGCGGCTGATGCTGTGGGTGATGGTGGTGGCGCTGCTCGCGGCGGGTCTGTGGATGTTGTGGCTGGAGCCGCTGCTGAAGCAGCGCACGCACTGGCAGGCCGAGCTGCCGCGGCTGCAGGCACAGGCGCGTGTACTGGCACCACTGCTGCAGGCACGCGAGCGCCAGCAGCAGACGCAGGGGCAGCGCCCGACGATGGCCGGGTTGCGTGATGGAATCAAGTCAGCCGGCCTCGCCGACGGACTGCATATCGAAGCGCGCGACGGGCGTTGGCACCTGCAGGTGCACGCGGTGCCCGCTGACGCGCTGTGGAACTGGCTGCTGCCCGTGCTGGCCGATCCGGCCATCGAACTGCAGCAGCTGCAACTGACACGCACAGGGGATGCGAACATGCCGGCGGCGCGGATTTCCGGAAACATCGTGATGGCGCTCAACGTGGGTGCCCATCCATGAGGGCGATGCGCAGCCTTGCCTGCAGTACCGCACTGGCCTTGATCGTGTGCATGGCCCACGCACCGGCGTCGGTGCTGGCGCAGGACGCCCGCGATGAGCCGGTGCAGTTGAACCTGGTCGACACCGATATCGGTGGCGTGTTGCGCATGGCCGCACGCTTCACCGGCCGCCAGTTCCTGGTCGACCCACGGGTGACCGGCAAGATGACAGTGGTTTCCGATGGCCCGGTCAGCCGTACCCAGGCCTACCAGTTGCTGCTGGGCGCACTGCGCATGCGTGGCTTCGCCGTGGTAGAGAACGGCGGCGTCAGCCGGGTGGTGCCGCAGGCCGATGCCAAGCTGTTGGGAGGACGCGTCGGCACTGGTGGTGCCGGCGGTGAGGTGACCACCCGCACCTTCGCGCTGCGCTACGAGAACGCAGCCGCGCTGGTGGCGGTGCTGCGGCCGATGATCAGTCCGGACAATCCGATCACCGCCAATCCGGGCAACAACACCCTGGTGATCACTGACTACGCCGACAACCTGGAGCGCATCGCACGGGTGATCGCAAGCGTCGATACACCGGCCGGCATGGATACCGATGTGGTGAAGCTGCAGCAGGGGATTGCCGTTGACGTCGCGGCGATGGTCGCGCCGCTGCTGGATGCGCAGGGCGCCGAGCCCACCCAGAGGGTGGTGGTGATGGCCGACCCGCGCAGCAACAGCGTGCTGCTGCGTTCCAGCAGCCCCGGGCGCACCCGCCTGGCGCGGCAGCTGGTGGAGAAGCTGGACCGCGCGCAGGACGAG
The DNA here is from genome assembly GCF_059370395.1 of Stenotrophomonas sp. YJH_SMC_101-4. Classification (NCBI taxonomy): domain Bacteria; kingdom Pseudomonadati; phylum Pseudomonadota; class Gammaproteobacteria; order Lysobacterales; family Lysobacteraceae; genus Stenotrophomonas; species Stenotrophomonas sp. YJH_SMC_101-4. The sequence goes on from NZ_JCAFTP010000001.1 coordinate 683,695, forward strand.
TCCGGCAACCTGCATGTGGTCTACCTGCGCAATGCCCAGGCCAACCAGCTGGCCGGTGTGCTGCGTGGCGTGGTGGCCGGGCAGAGCGATGCACCAGCGATAGGCAGCAATGAAGGCATCACGCCACTGCCGGGTGACGCCAATCGTTCCCCGCCAACGCAGCCGTCGCAGCCGCAGCAGGCCAAGACCGGAGGCAATGCGCTGGAATCGCAGCGGCTGGACCCGAGCCGGCGTGACCCGATCGACGCAGGAAGCACCGGCTTCAGCCAGAACGGCATTTCGGTGCAGGCGGACGTGGCCACCAACACCCTGCTGATCTCGGCACCGGAGCCGGTGTACCGCAACCTGCGGCGTGTGATCGACCAGCTCGACCAGCGCCGTGCACAGGTGCTGGTGGAAAGCCTGATCGTGGAGGTCAACCAGACCGACGCGGCTGAGCTGGGCGTGCAGTGGATGCTGGGCAATGGACGCACCTTTGGTGGCACCCACTTCGGTGGTGCCACCGGCGGCAGCGGGCTCAATACCGGCGCGCGTACCACGCTGGACGTGCTGCCCAAGGATGGCCTGAAGATCGGCGTGATCGACGGCACCATCAACCTGCCCGGTGTCGGCCAGATCCTCAACATGAAAGCGCTGGCCAACGCGCTGCAGAGCAAGGGCGGCGCCAACATCCTGTCCACGCCGAACCTGATGACGCTGGACAACGAGGCGGCCAGCATCATGGTCGGCCAGACCGTGCCGTTCGTCAGCGGCCGCTACGTCACCGACGGCGGTGGCGGCAGCAACAACCCGTTCCAGACCATCGTGCGCGAGGACGTGGGCCTGAAGCTGCGCGTACGCCCGCAGATTTCCGAGGGCGGCACGGTGAAGCTGGACATCTACCAGGAAGTCAGCAGCATCGATGCGCAGAGTGCCAACAGTGCCGTCGGCATCATCACCAACAAGCGTGCGCTGGATACCAGTGTGCTGCTGGATGATGGCCAGATCATGGTGCTCGGTGGCCTGCTGGAGGACAACGTCAGCCATGGCCGTGATGCGGTGCCGGGCCTGGGTAGGATCCCGGTGCTGGGGGCGCTGTTCCGCAGTGATACGCGCAAGCGCTCCAAGACCAACCTGATGGTGTTCCTGCGCCCGCACGTGGTGCGTGACCCCGCCGCCGGCCAGCGTTTGACCCGCGACCGCTACGACTACATGCGCAATGCGCAGGCCGGTGCGCAACCCGTGCAGAGCTGGGCGTTGCCGGCGCTGTCGGCACCGCAGTTGCCGCCGCAGGACCTGTCTGTGCTCGGCCAGGGCAATGCGCGCGATGGCCAGGGCCAGCCGTTGCAGAACACCAGCCTGGCAGCGCTGTATCCGGCCGGTGACGGCGATGCTCAGCTGGTGCAGTTCGCACAGGGGCTGGACCCGGCGCGTGCCAGCCAGGGCGTGGCGCAGGTGCGGGCACTGGGCTTGCAGGCCTATGCCGAAGCGACGCCGGGCGAGAGCGGGCAGCGCCTGCGCGTGCGATTGCCGCGCGATCCGGCAACGCTGGACCCGGCACTGCAGCAGCTGCGTGGGCTGGGCTACACGCCGGAACTGGTGATTGGGCCGTGAGCGCCGCCGCGCCGCTGCCGTACGCCTGGGTGCGCAGCCATGGCGTGATGCTGTCCGAGGCCGGCGGCGAGCCGGTGCTGCTTGGCACCGCCGACACCGCGGCGTGGGCCGTGGCCGAGCTGCGCCGCCGGCATGGACCGCTGCCGTTCCAGACACTGGATGCCGCGACCTGGCAGCAGCGGCTGGGTGAGCAGTACCGTGACGGCGGTGATGCCGCTGCCGTGGTCGGTGCCGCCGAAAGCGAAGTCGACCTGGACCGGCTGATGCAGGACATGCCGGAGGTCACCGATCTGCTGGATGCGCAGGACGATGCGCCGGTGATCCGCATGATCAATGCGCTGCTGGCACAGGCTGCACGCGATGGCGCCAGCGATCTGCACATCGAGCCGTTCGAGACCCATTCGGTGGTGCGCTACCGGGTGGACGGCACGCTGCGCGACATGGTGCAGCCCCGGCGCGCACTGCATGCGGCGCTGGTGTCGCGCATCAAGATCATGGCCCACCTGGACATCGCCGAGAAGCGCCTGCCGCAGGACGGGCGCATCGCGATCCGTGTGGGCGGCCGGCCACTGGATATCCGTGTCTCCACGGTGCCGACGGGGCATGGTGAGCGTGCTGTGCTGCGCCTGCTGGAGAAGGATGCCGGCCGGCTGCAGCTGCAGCGACTCGGCATGGCCGATGACACCCTGGCCACGTTTACCGGGTTGATCCGGCAGCCGCACGGCATCGTGCTGGTCACCGGGCCGACCGGCAGCGGCAAGACCACGTCGCTGTACGCCGCACTGGGCCAGCTCGACAGCAGCACCAGCAACATCCTCACCGTGGAAGACCCGGTGGAGTATGACTTCGCCGGCATCGGCCAGATCCAGGTCAACGCGCGCATCGGCATGAGCTTTGGCACCGCGCTGCGCGCGATTCTGCGTCAGGATCCGGACACCATCATGATCGGTGAGATCCGCGACCTGGAGACCGCACAGATTGCGGTGCAGTCATCGCTGACCGGCCATGGCGTGCTGGCGTCCCTGCACACCAACGACGCGATCTCGGCGGTGACCCGCCTGGCCGACATGGGCGTGGAGCCGTTCCTGCTGGCTTCGTCGCTGCGCGGCGTGCTGGCGCAGCGGCTGGTGCGGCGGCTGTGCACGCAATGCCGGCGTGCCGAGGTGGACGGCGAGGGTCGCACCGTATGGCGCGCGGTGGGCTGCGCGGCCTGCGCCAACAGCGGCTATCGCGGACGCACCGGCATCCATGAGTTGTTCGTGGTGGACGACCGCGCGCGCGCGTTGATCCATGAAGGGCAGGGCGAGCCTGCGCTACGAGAGGCGGCACGGCGTGCCGGCATGCGGACCCTGCGACAGGACGGCCAGCGCTGGGTCGACAGCGGGGTGACCACGCTGGAAGAAATCCTGCGCGTCACCGGCGACGACTGAGGTCTGCATGGCACTGTTCGACTACCAGGCTGCCAACGCGCAGGGCCGCATCGAGAAGGGTCAGCTGGATGCCGACAGCCCGCGCGGTGCGCGCCAGCTGTTGCGCGGGCGTGGGCTGACGCCTGTGCAGGTCAGCGCGGCGCGCAGTGCCGGCAGTGGCTGGGGCGCTCGGCGGCTGTCCGCCAGCGAGCTGGCCTGGGCCACGCGCCAGCTGGCCAGTCTGCTGGCCGCCAGCCTGCCGTTGGAAGGCGCATTGAGTGCGGTGATCGAGCAGGCCGAGCGCCCGCACGTGGCCCAGGCACTCACCGCGGTACGCGCCGACGTGCGTGCCGGCCAGCGCCTGACCGTGGCATTGGCCGCGCGGCCGCGCGATTTCCCACCGATTTATCGGGCACTGGTGGGGGCAGGTGAAGACTCCGGCGACCTGGCGCGAGTGATGGAGCGCCTGGCCGACTACATCGAAGAACGCAACGCGCTGCAGGCCAAGGTGCTGACCGCCTTCATCTACCCGGCGGCGATCAGCCTGGTATCGGTGGCGATCGTGATTTTCCTGCTCAGCTACGTGGTGCCGCAGGTGGTGACCGCGTTCGTGCAGGCGCGGCAGACGCTGCCGATGCTGACCCAGGTGATGCTGGCGGCCAGCGCCTTCGTGCGCAGCTGGGGCGTGTGGGTGGGTCTCGGCATCGCTGCGCTGGTGGTGGCCTGGCGGTTGGCCCTGCGCAGGCCCGAGTTGCGCCTGTGCTGGGACGCGATGCTGCTGCGGCTGCCGATGATCGGGCGCTTCGTGCTGGGGGTGAACAGTGCGCGCTTCGCCTCGACACTGGCGATCCTGCTGGATGCGGGCGTGCCGCTGCTGCGCGCACTGGAGGCCGCGCGGCAGACCCTGGGCAACGCGTTGCTGGCGCGTTGCGCCGACGACGTGTCCGCGCGCGTACGCGAAGGCGCTGCGTTGGGTTCTGCATTGAAAGTACAGAAGGTGTATCCGCCGATCCTGGTGCATCTGGTGGCCAGTGGCGAGAAGACCGGTTCGCTGGCGCCGCTGCTGGATCGCGCCGCGCAGACCATCTCGCGCGAGATCGAGCGTCGCGCGATGGCACTGACTGCGTTGCTGGAGCCGACCATGATCCTGGTGATGGGCGGCGTGGTGCTGACGATCGTGCTGGCGGTGCTGATGCCGATCATGGAAATGAACCAGTTGGTGCAGTGATGCGCAACGCGCAACACGGGTAGCGCCGGGCCATGCCCGGCGAGCGCGCAGCACGGCGTGCCTTCGATTCTCCACACAATCCTCCACACCTTTTTCCGATCTTCCACAGGTTTCTTAAGCGGCCTGTCATCGGCGCGGACCAGCATGGACACGTCGCCGCAGAGTGGGCTGGGAGGCCCTCGGCGGCAGCAGGCGTGTAGTGACCGTTCCTCCCTTGGTGTTTCCCTTCGCAGTAAACCCTTCAGGAGAAGATCATGAACAAGTACAAGACCCTGGCCGCGCTGGTTGCCACCGCGCTGCTGGCCACTGCCGGTGCCGCTTCGGCCCAGACCGCCGTCACCGGCGGCGGCGCCTCGCTGCCGGCCGACCTCTACAAGGGTTCGGCTGACAGCATCCTGCCGGCCAACTTCAGCTACGCCGTGACCGGCTCGGGTACCGGCAAGAAGGCCTTCCTGGAAAACAACTCGGCGCTGTTCTCCACCACCGGTACCGTGCACTTCGCCGGTAGCGATTCGGTGCTGAGCAGCACCGAGCTGAACACCTACAACAGCACCTACAACGTGTCCGGCGATGCCAACCGCTACGGCGCCCTGGTGCAGATCCCGTCGGTAGCCACCTCGGTCACGATTCCGTTCAACAAGGCCGGTTCGGCCGTTGACCTGTCGGTGACCCAGATCTGCGGCATCTTCTCCGGCAAGATCACCAGCTGGTCGAGCATCGACAGCGCCCGCAGCGGTGCCATCCAGGTGGTCTACCGTGGCGAGAGCAGCGGTACCACCGAGCTGCTGGCCCGCTTCCTGACCAGCGCCTGCAAGCCGGCCGACGTCTCCGGTACCGCGCTGAAGCTGACCAATGGCGTGCCGGCTTTCTCGGTGCAGTCGACCTTCGCCAACCTGTTCACCACGGTTCCGTCGAACTTCGTCGCTGCCCCGGCCACCGGCGGCACCTCGGTGTACAACGCCGTGTACGCTGCCGATGGCCGCATCGGCTACGTCGGCCCGGACGTGATCCCGAGCCTGACCGACGCCACCAAGGTCGCCAAGGTCAAGGGTTTCTCGCCGGACGAAGTGAGCGTGCAGGCGACCTTGGAAACCGTCGCTCCGCCGACCGATGCCGCCGCTGAGAACCCGGCCAACTGGGTGCCGGTGTTCGGCAACCCGAACGCGGGCTACCCGATCGCGGGCTACACCAACTTCGTGTTCGGCCAGTGCTACAAGAACGGCACCGTGGGCGCCAACATCCGCGGCTTCCTGACCCGCCACTACGGCAGCACGGTGATCAACGGCGTGGAGCAGGGCCCGAACGACGCCGCCATCCGCGCGCACAAGTTCATCCCGCTGACCAAGGCCTGGCGTGATGCGATCCGCACCCGCTTTGCGACCGCCACCAACGCCGGGGCCGTGAACAACCCCAGCACCTGCTCGGGCATCGGCCGTCCGCTGTAACTGCGATTGCTTTGGTAGTTGCAGGAAACGCACAAGGGCGCCGGCAGCAATGCCGGCGCCTTCTGCGTATGTCCGCTGCATGACAGTGATGCGCCTGTCGCCTTCACGCCGCCGCCACCGTCTATGAGGTGCAGGGCGTGCCTGGCGCAGGCCCATCCGTACACGCCGCCGCCAGCGCGGCCCATCAGGTTGACGAGGTCCCCGATGTCGCACCCGCATTCGCCCACCGCCCATTTCCCTGCTGCCCTGTGGCGAAGCCACCCGATGGCCTGGGCCGTCGCAGTGGCCCTGGGCAGCGTGGTGGCTCCGGCCACTCAGGCCCAACAGGCGTTCAGCCCCGGCTGGTTCGCCGAGCGCGGTGCGGCGCAGGGCGCGGCCGCACAGAGCGGGCGCATGCCCAATGGTGTGCCGATCCAGTTCCAGCTACCCGCGCAGCAGCAGGATGCGGCACGGCAGAAGCTGCAGCAGTCGATCGACAACCTTGGTACGGCCGCGCAGGCCATCGCCCTGCAGCAGCGCCTGCAGGAACAGGCACGGCAGGCGCGCCGCGAGGCGGGATTCGTAGTGGCCGATGGCCTGGGCAAGGATGGCCTGAAGGTTGACGAGAATCCGTTGACGCGTGGCTGGATCAATGCGCGCGACGCGATCCAGTCGCAGGCGGCCGACGGGCGGGTGCTGGTCAACATCGAGCAGACCGCCGACCAGGCGATCCTGAACTGGGAAACCTTCAACATTGGTGGCAACACCACACTGAATTTCCTGCAGAACCCCGACTGGGCCGTGTTGAACCGGGTCAATGATCCCGCCGCAAGGCCCAGCCAGATCCTTGGCCAGCTGAAGGCCAATGGCACGGTGTTCGTGGCCAACCGCAACGGTGTGGTGTTCGGCAACAACAGCCAGGTCAATGTCCGCAATCTGGTGGCAGCGGCCGCACGCATCAGCGATGCGCAGTTCCGCGAGCAGGGCCTGTACAGTGCCGACGCGAACACCTCGGCGCTGACCGACGCCGTGGGCAAGGTCATGGTCGAACGCGGTGCGCGCATCACCACGCACGAACCGACCACGGCTACACGGGGCGGCGGTTATGTGCTGCTGGCTGGCCACAGCGTGGAAAACGCGGGCCAGATTGAAACCCGCAAGGGACAGACCCAGCTGGCCGCCGGTGACAGTTTCGTGATCCGTCGCGGCGTGGGAACCGCCCAGAACACCGCGTCCACCACCCGCGGCAATGAGATTGCCCCGCGCTTCGTCGCTGACAGCACGGCGGGCAGTGTTCGCAACAGTGGTCTGATCCAGGCGCGCGAAGGCGATGTCACGCTGGCCGGCCGCACCGTCGAGCAGGCCGGCGTTGCGGTTGCGACCACCACGTTGAACCAGCGCGGTACGGTGCACCTGTTGAACTCGGCGTCCGATGCGGCCGGCAGCGTGACCCTGGCCGCCGGCTCGACCACGGCAGTACTGCTGGAAGACGACGGCAAGAGCACGGCGCTGGACAGCCAGCGCAACGCGCTCATCAAGGAATCGGCCGAGCAGGACAAGCTGCGCGGTTCCAGCAACAGTGGCACCTTCGACAATCTCTCGCGCCTGCAGGACCGCCGTGAGCAATCCCGCATCGAAGTCGTCTCCGGCGGCGATGTGAACTTCCAGGCCGGTTCGCTGGCGGTGGCCACCGGCGGCCAGGTGATCGCCGACGCCAGCCGGCGCAGCTATCTGGATGATGGCGCGCGCGTGGACGTCTCCGGTGCGGTGGGTGTGCAGGTGGCGATGGAAAGCAACAACGTCAAGGTGAAGGTGCAGGGCAATGAGTTGCGCGATTCGCCGGACAACCGGGACAGCGGCAAGCTGATCAGCAGCGAGGTGTGGATCGACCGCCGCCAGTTGACCGAAGTTGCCGCCGGTACCGGCGGTTATGAAGGCACGCGCTGGTATGCCGGCGGCGGCCTGCTGGAAGTGGGTGGCTACCTGGACAATCAGGGGCATTCGATCAGCGAATGGGCGGCGCAGGGCGGCACCGTCCAGCTGGCAGGCAAGGAAGTGGTCAGCCACGCCGGTTCGCGCATCAATCTGGCCGGTGGCAGCCTGGATGTGCAGTCCGGCGTGGTGCAGCAGAGCTGGCTGCGTGGCCGCGACGGGCAGTTGTACCGGCTTGATGATGCACCGGCCGAGATGCTGTACGACGGTCTGTACCAGGGCTATGAAGTGAAGCAGGAGCGGTGGGGGGTGACCGAATCGTTCCGCAATCCGCTGGTGGCACCCACCCAGCGTTTCGACAATGGCTATACCGTGGGACGCGATGCTGGCCGCCTGTTGATCTCGGCGCCCACGGCCGTTCTGCAGGGCCAGGTGGATACGGTGGCCTTCCAGGGCGCACAGCAGACGCGCCGGCCCGATCAGGAGCAGGAGGGCTACGCGCAGGCACAGACGGCGGTGGCCCGCAACGCCCAGCTCTGGCTCGGGCGTTTCGACAACAGCGGGCGCAGCGCGGTGTTCGACTCGAATGTCCGCATTGGAGCGCTCCAGGCCGACACCCGGCCGTGGACGCTGCAGGCGCCAGTCGGGGAAGCACAGCGCAATACCGTGTGGTTGGACAGTGAGGTGCTGAGCGCCCAGCGATGGGGGCAGGTGGACCTCGCATCGGCCGGTCGTATCGACCTCGATGGCACGCTCAGGTTGCAGGAGGGCGGCCGGCTTGGACTCACCGCAAGCCGCGTCAACTTTGGTGGAACGGTGCAGATTGCCGGCGGGCAGGTGGAAGCCGGAAATCTGCTTGCGGCGCTTGGCGGGCCCACGGCATTGCTGACGTCCGGACGTGGTGCGGTGGATGTTGCGGCTGGCGCACGGATCGATCTTGGCGGCGGTTGGGGCAACGCGCTTGCTGCGCCGGATGGCGGTCCCGCACAGGCGTGGATCGACGGCGGACAGGTGCGCTTCAACAGCAGCCACGATATCCATGTGGGCGAGCGGGCCGCGATTCTGGTCGATGGCGGCGGCGCGATCGATGCCAGTGGCAAGGGGCGCGTAGGCAAGGGTGGCAGTGTCAGCCTGCTCGCGGCCAGCACCGAGGTTGGCACTGACGGCAGCGGACGGATCCGTATCGGCGAGGACGCACGCTTCAGCGCGCTCGGCAATGGCAGCGGCAACTTCACGTTGGCAACCGGCGGTGTGGTGTCCATCGGCGCGCCTGGCACGGATGCATCGGCGGCGTCGCTGCGACTGCAGCCAGCACTGTTCAGGAGTGGGTTTGCCGGCTATGACATCGCCGGTCACAACGGATTGACGGTTGAAGAAGGTACCCAGCTGCAGGTGGAACGACCGGCGCTGCGGCTGGCCGAAGGCGCACAGCAGGCACTGACCCGCGAGCTGGGCGTGCAGGCCTGGACGCCGTCGCTGTATGAGGCCGATCCGAGCAGCGGGCGTGTGTCGCAGCGCGGCGGTGCGCGCCTGACACTGCGCGCCGGGCATCTGCTGTCCACGGCCGATCTGCGCGTTGGCAAGGGCGCCAGGATCGAGGTCGACCCGGGCCAGTCGATCGAACTGTTCAGCGCCGGCAACGTGAAGGTGGCCGGCAACCTGAAGGCGGCCGGCGGCCGCATCCGCCTGGATGAGGCATTCGATCCGTCGGGCGTACGCGGCGATGCACGCCGCGAGCGCCAGTGGACAATCGCCGAAGGCGCACTGCTTGACGTGAGCGGCGATAGCGTTTCCCTGCCCGACGCGCGCCGGACATTGCGCGGACAGGTGCGCAAGGGTGGAACGATCGAGATCGGGGGGGCGCTGGACTGGGAAGACCAGGACAACGTACGCCACCTGCCGCCCGATACCTTCGTGGTGGTGGAGCGCGGTGCGCGGCTGGACGCGTCCGGTGCTTCGGCGCTGCTGGACATTGATGGCAGCGGGCGCACCCGGGTGGACAGCGATGGCGGCAGCATCGTGCTGCGCGCGGGCAATGCGCTGTACCTGCAGGGCGAACTGGACGCAGCAGCGGGCGGCGACGGCGCGCGCGGCGGCACCCTCGGTGTTGCCTTTGGGGGCGGCACCTACGGCAGAACGGCAGTGGGCAAGGACGTGCTGGCGCCGCGGGTGATCTCGCTGACCCAGCACGCCGCGCAGACGGCGGACCTGCCTGCACGCCTTGAGTACGGCCATGCGGCACTGTCGGTGGAGCAGATCGAGGCCGGTGGTTTCGATCATCTGGCCCTGTTCGGCGACTTCCGCGCCCAGGGAGATGTCAATCTGCGCATGGACCAGAGCCTGCGCATCCATGGCATGAATGAGCGCGCCCTGGGGTTTGCGGAAGGCAACAGCGAGGGCAGCCGCCTGTTGCTGAGCGCGCCCTACGTGCGCCTTGCGCAGGGACGCTGGTGGCAGCCGGCGGGGGAGGGCACGCTGCGGCCGGTCGAGGCGCGGTTCGACGAAGGGAAGCAACATCGTTTCGATGTGAAGGCGAACCTGATCGACCTGCGCGACGTTAGCTGGCTGGCGGGCTTCGACCATGTCAACCTGGACAGCCGTGGCGACATCCGCCTGCTGGCACCGGGAGCCAGCAGCGCCCAGGAAACTTCGTTATCGTCCCCGGGTTCGATCGATATCAGTGCAGCCCGTCTGTACCCGGCGGCCCGGGCGCGCGGGCGCATCGTCGCTGGCGTTGCGGACATCGGTCCGTCGGGACAGCCTGCCTGGCAGAACCCGGAGGCTGTATTGCGCATCCACGGCGTTGGCAGTGCCACGCAACCGGCACCGGATTCGGCATTCGGCCGCCTGGAACTGGTCGCGGCGACGGTGGTGCAGGGCGGCAACGTGCAGGCGCCGTGGGGCCGCGTCCAACTGGGTGGCGGTGAAAGAAGCACCAATCGCGCCAGCCGCGTCGACCTGCTGGGTGGCAGCGTGACCTCGATCAGTGGCGCCGGCCTGGCGCTTCCGTTTGGCGGTACCGTGGACGGTGTGACATGGCGCCGGAACGGCGCCGAGTTCGATGTGCTGGTTCCTGGATCGATCGATGCCCCGATCGGTGTGGACATCGTCGCCAACGCCTTCAACGGTGCCGCAGGCAGCATCGTGGATGTCTCCGGCGGAGGTGAGTTGACCGGCGCTGCGTTCGTCGCCGGGCGCGGTGGCTCGGTCGATGTCCTGCGGCATTCGTTGGCGGATGCCAATCCACGCTATGGCTTCAGTCGCGCGGGCAATGCGGTCTACGCAATCGTGCCGGGCCGAGCGGACGTGCAGGCACCGCTGGCGACCGGTGACGGCAGCGTCGATCCCCGTGTCGGCCAGGAGATCGTCATTCCGGACGGCGTGCCTGGACTCCCGGCGGGAACCTACACGTTGCTGCCGGCGAACTACGCATTGCAGAAGGGCGCATTCCGCGTCGAGATCGGCGCCGAGAGCGCGCTGGGCAACGTCTCGCCGGTGGCGACCGGCACCGGCTCCTGGCGCATCAGCGGGCACCGCGCGCAGGGCCTGGGCGGGGCGGTGTCGCAGTTGCTCACCGACCTGGTGCTGACACCAGCGGAGGCGGTTCGCCGCCACGCCGGCTACAACGAAACCTCCTACAACGCGTTCGTGCACGGCGTGGCCGAGCGGCGTGGCGAAGCGCTGCGCTGGCGGACGGTGGATGCCGGGAGCCTCAACCTGGTGTTCGGTGAAGGCGCAGGACGGTCGGGTACCCCGGCGGCAACCTTCCTCGGCCTGTCCCGCTTTGGCGCCGGCAGCAGTGACGGGCTCGGCGGCACGCTCTCGGTCAATCTGCGTGTCTCCAATGGTGCAGCGCTGGAGATCGCCAGCGAGGGCGCCGATGCCGCCAGCGGGCGCGGCGCTACCGTCTCCGATACCACGCTCAATGCATTCCGTCCGGTAACGATGCTGATCGGCGGCACGCTGCGGCGCGATGCAACCACCTATGCGCTGGAGGGCGGCGCACAGCACATCGTGGTGCGCAACGGCGTCAACCTGACGGCGCAGGAAGTGCTGCTGTCGGCCGCGTTCGGAGGCAGGGGTATCCTGGTCGAGCAGGGCGTTTCGATCGACACCCTGTCCCAGTCGGGCCCGTCGAGCGTGGCGCAGCCCACGGCGCCCTACCTGGTCGCGGGCGGCCTGCTTGCCGTGTCCAACCAGCGCCTGACGGCGCTCAGTGCACAGGGCGGAAGTGCCGGCGGGCCGGTAGCGATCGACATCGGCGGTTGCGAGGCGGACTGCAGTGGGCAGACCCGCTTGCTGTCGGCGGGCAGCATCAACGTGGTCACCGACGGCGCCTTGAACATGGGTGACTCGCTGAGCTATGGCACGCGCCAGCTCGGCCTGGGCATGTCCGCACTCAACCTGGGCAGCACCGAGGCCATTGCGATGGCGTCGGCGGCCGGCGGCCTGCCCACGGGCATGACCATGAACCAGGAGGTGCTGCAGCGGTTGCTGCGCGGAAACACCGCCATCGGCGCTCCCGCACTGGAGGCGCTCAGCCTGACCGCGCGTGATGCCATCAACGTGTTCGGCAGTGTCGACCTGGATACGCGCGATGGCGCGACCGGTCGCAGCAGCCTGCGCAATCTGGTGCTGGGTGCGCCGGCCATCCACGGCTATGCTGCCGCCACCGACCGCGCGCGCATCTTCGCCGACACGCTGGTCTGGGATGGGACACTGACCGGCACCGACCTGCCCGGCGGCGAGCTGGCACAACCGCCCGGCGAGGCGATGGTGGGCCGGCTCGGCCAAGGGCAGCTGGAGATCAATACACGGGTGCTGGAACTGGGGCGTGCGCCGTTCACCCGCCCCAACTCGTCTGTGGCGGCCGGTCGCCAGGTGCTCGGCTTTGCCGGCGTTACCCTGGCAGCGTCGGACCGCATGCTGTTCTCGGGCAAGGGCAGCCTCGATGTGTTCCAGCAGCAGGGCGACTATCTGCCAGGCAGCGGCTGGCAGTTCAGTGGCGGCGCGCTGGACATCGTCACTCCGCTGCTGACCGGTGATGCCGGTGCGCAGCTGGCAATCCGCAATGGCGGTACGGTGCAGCTGCGCGGCGCCGCGGCGACCGCGGGCAGCGATGCGTTGGGTGCCGAGTTGTCCATCACGGCCGAACGCGTTGTGATCGACAGCAGGGTGGCGTTGGCGTCCGGCAGGTTCGAGGCCAACGCACGCCAGGGCGTGGTGCTTGGCAGCAATGCAGTGCTGGACATGGCAGGGCGCAAGGTCAGCCTGTTCGACGTGGACAAGTACAGCTGGGGCGGTGACGTGGCGCTGTCGAGCCGCGAAGGTGACATCGTTGCCGACGCGGCGTCGCGGATCGATCTTTCCGCCCGCAACAACCGCGGCGGCCGCTTGACCGTTGCTGCGCTGGGCCCGCAGGGCGGCCGTGTCGATCTGGCAGGTTCGTTGCTTGGCGGTGCCAGCGGCCGCTACGACGCCGGTGGCACCGAAGTGCCCTATGACGGTGGCGAAGTGGTGGTGCGCGCACGCCAGTTGCAGGACTTCTCCGGGCTCAATACACGGCTTACCGCCGGTGGTATTACCGGTGGCCGGACCTTCCAGTTGAGCGAAGGCGACCTGGTGATCGGCGATGAGGTGAAGGCCCGCAACGTTGATATCAGCGTCGATGGCGGCAGCCTGCAGGTCAATGGCCGCGTTGATGCCAGTGGCGAACAGGTCGGCAGCATCCGCCTGTCCGCCCGCGACGTGCTGCGTATCGATGGCACATTGGACGCGCATGGCAGCGCCTTGCGCGTGGACAGCTACGGCAAGATCATCGACAGCCCGAACCGGGCCATGATCGAACTGACCTCGGCCAACGGCAGCCTGCAGCTGGGTGCGGCTGCCTCGATGGACCTGCGCGCCGGCACGTCGGTGGCCACCGGTAGCGGGCCGGGCCAGAACGACGGCCGCGCACGCGGCAGCGTCAAGCTCAACGTGCCCCGCGTGGGCAGCAACGATGCAGCGATCGAGGTGGCCAGCGGCATCCGCATCGCCGGTGCCGGCGACGTGCAGGTCAACGCCTTCCGCAGCTATGATTCGGCGCCTTTGGCCAGCGCTCCGGACGTGCATGGCCATCGTCCGCAGGTGATCAACCAGCAATGGTTGGATACGGTGGTGGATCCGGACAACAGCCAATGGATGAACGCCGCGCTGGCCAATACCGGATTGCAGCAGCGCATCTCCGCACTGGGCAGCTATCGCCTGCGCCCCGGTGTGCAGATCATGGCGCGAACCAGCAGTGACAACCCGCGCGGTGATCTGGTCGTGGCCGGCGATATCGATCTGTCCGGCTACCGCTACGGACCGCAGTCGAACCGGGCCGATCCTGCGCGCCGTGGCTTCGGTGAGTCGGCCGCGCTGGTACTGCGTGCCGAGGGCGACGTCAATGTCTACGGCAGCATCAACGATGGGTTCGCGCCACCGCCTGCCAATCCCGATGAAGACGGCTGGGTGTTGCTGGAAGGACGCAGTGCGGGTTCACCGAACACCGCGTTTGGCGGTGACCTGATCGTGCCGGGCGAGGGTGTCCAGCTCCAGGGTGGCACCGAGTTCCGCGCCGGTGCCACGCTGAATTATGCGCTGCCCTTCGAGGCGGTAACCCTGCCGGCCGGAACCGTGCTGCCGGCGGAGATGGTGTTGTCCGGGCCGCTGCTGCTGCCGGCCGGTACCGTGCTGGGCGCGGTAGTGACCACAGACAGCGGACAGGTGATGGTGGCCGGCACCGTGCTGGCACAGGCGCTGGCGTTGCAGTCCGGTGCCCGACTGGGTGCCGGTTTCCGCCTGCGCACGCCGGCGCCGTTGGCCGCACAGGTGTGGCCGGCCGGCGTCGCCCTGCCCGTGGCGATGAAGCTTTCAGGCGCGCTGAACCTGCATGCCGGTGCGATCATCCCGTCGATGACCAAGGTGGAGCTGCCAGGCGATGCACCGGTGAAGCTGCGGGCGGCCGATGCCAGCGGGCGCCAGGGGCGAAACTGGGCGCTGGCGGCGATGCTGCCCGAAGGCACCACCTCGTGGGACCTGACCGCGGTGGCCGGTGCTGATACGACCGCCGCCGATCCGCGTACCCGGCGCTGGGGGAGTGACGGCAGCATCGTGCTGGCCGACAGCCACTACAGCACCATCGGTACGGTGACCACGACGACGGAATGGAAGGGCGACCGCGTGATCACCGTGGATGGCTCGCTGGATCTATGGGGCGATGAGTCGTGGGTCGGAAAACCCGTAGCGGATCTCGCTCGGGAGCTTGGCATGACCGAGAGCGATGTCTGTGATTCCGGACCCTACTGCGGTCCGGCCCCGCGCCTGGTCGACAAGGAAGGCTCGTTGGCATGGTGGGGCGATGAATCGTGGGTCGGCCGCCCGGCTACGGAACTCGGGGCCGAGATGGGCATGTCGGAGGAAGAAATCTGCGCGGCGATGGGCTACTGCTATGGCGGCGGCACGTTGACTGAAGTCACGAGCTATGGCAAGCGCCTGGGTGCACCGGCCTGGAGCGTCCTGCGCACCGGCAAGGGTGACCTGGCGCTGCTGGCCGCGCAGGATGTGCGCATGAAGTCCGGTTTCGGTGTGTACACCGCAGGTGCGCCGACGGCGCTGGGTGATGGCCGTGACACGCAGTTCACCCCGGGGCGGGCCCCAGTGCCCAGGAACACCGCGCTGCTGGGCCCGGTCCAGGCGTCCGGCCGCTACGATGCCGCCATCGCCACTTACCAGGCGTGGTATCCCGACCAGGGTGGCAATCTGCACGTGCAAGCGGGCCGCGATATCACCGGTGATACCTGGAGCGCGCGCGCAGAGGCGGGCACGCCGCAGCGCGACCAGGCCGGGCATTCCAGCGCCGCGGTGGGCAACTGGTTGTGGCGCCAGGGATCGGGCACGACTGCTGGTGTAGTGCAGAGCGCAACCAGCTGGTGGATCAATTTCGGTACCTACAGCACGGTGGGCCCTGAGCTGGATGCGACGCCTCGCCTGGTCGGCTTTACCGGTTTCGGCACGCTGGGCGGCGGTAATCTGTCCCTGGAAGCAGGCCGCCACTCGGGCGTGATCGCGCCGATGGGCAATGCTCTGGGATTGTTGACGGCGCCCCATTCCAGCGCGATCGTCGCGGCGGTCGGGTCGACCGGACGGGTCAGCAACGGTGAATTGCATCTGACGGGGGGCGGAGACCTGACGCTGCGAAGCGGCGGAGCGGTCAACCCCGGCCTGCGCGCAAGCGCGCAGCAGCCCGAAGGTTTCCAGCAGGATCTGGATCTCAACGGCACCGTGACCAATCTACGCGGCAGCACGCTGCTGCAGGCGGCGCGCATCGGCGGTCTCAGCGCGATACAAAGCAGCTACGGCACGTTGGGCCTGCACAATCCGTTCGTGGCCGACGCACCCGTTGCGATGGCCGGGCCGGTGCTGGCGCTGGGCGATTCCACCGCCCAGGTGCAGGCGCGCGGCGATGTGGTACTGGGTAGTGCCGCCGATCCCGGCCGGGTTCCCGTGGCCAACTTCAACGATATCCTGCTGGAAGGGGGCGGTCACGCGTCGGGCACAAGCTGGTTCTCGCTGTGGACGCCGCGCACCGCGCTCGACCTGTTCTCCGCAGGCGGAAATCTCTCGCCGGGCCTGGTTGGCACGCAGCACACGACCGGCAGCAACCAGGGTAGGGAGGTGATCAGGATCAACCCCAGCAATGGCGATGCCTATCTCAACTACTGGTTGTATCCCTCCCGGTTCACGGCCATCGCGGCCTCCGGGAACATCAATCTCGCCAGTCTGCGCAGTGGCAGCGTGCCCGATGCCCAGGACGTCATCGTGCTGGCGCCCTCGGCGTCGGGTCGGCTGGAGGTATTGGCGGGAGGATCGATCCTGGCTACCGACCGGGCCACTCAGATTGTGCGCTCAAGCAGTGATGCCCGTGTCCCCGGCCCATTCAATCCCGGCTTCATCGCGCAAGGCCCCGGAAACGCGGGAACCGTGCGCAGCAATGTACCCGCGGACGGGAACGGCGCCAGTCCTGGCACTACGCTGCCGTACTTTGCCTTCGGTCCCAATACCGCGCTCGGCGTGCTGTTGCCAACCACACCGACCGTGGCCAGCCGGTTCTATGCAGTGGCCGGCGATATCATCGGGCTGGGAAGCGGCGACAGGCGGCAACTGTCGCGCAATGCCGAGAACGGCGCGCGTACCGTATTCGACTGGTACGAAGCGGGCTCGGCGGTACAGCTGCGCGCCGGTCGCGATGTGATCGGCGCGGATGTCACCGCGCTCAACACCAGCGGTACCGATATCAGCGGGATCGAAGCGGGCCGGGACATCATCCGCAGCAACCTGACGGTTGCCGGCCCCGGCAACGTCGAAGTGAGTGCGGGCCGGCAGCTGCGCCAGGAAGAGGCCGGAAGCATCGTGAGCCTGGGCGGCGTCGTGCAAGGCGATGCCCGTCCCGGCGCCAGCATCGCAGTGACTGCCGGCAACCAGGGCATTGATTTCGATGCACTGCGCACGCACTACCTGGATCCGGCCAACCTCGCCGATTCCTCGCAGTCGTTGGCTGCGCAGCCGGGCAAGGCGGTGAAGATCTACGACAAGGAGTTGAGGGAGTGGCTGCAGCAGCGCTTCGGTCTGGCGGTTGATGGCGCCGAGGCCCTGGCAGCATTCGACCGGCTGCCGAAGGAACAGCAGCGCATCTTCCTGCGCCAGGTCTACTACGCCGAACTGCGTGAAGGTGGCCGCGAGTACACCGATGCCGAAGGTCCGCGTTTCGGTTCTTACCTGCGCGGCCGCGAGGCCATCGCCACGCTGATGCCGGACAAGGATGCGACGGGGGCGACGATCCAGCGCACCGGCGACATCCTGATGTACGGAGGCTCCGGCGTGCGTACCGAAGCCGGCGGCAACATCGAGCTGATGGCGCCGGGCGGACAGATCGTGGTGGGTGTGCAGGGCGTGGTGCCGCCGGCCAGTGCCGGGCTGGTGACCCAGGGACGGGGTGACATCCGGCTGTTCAGCCAGGACAGCGTGCTGCTGGGCCTGTCGCGGGTGATGACAACGTTCGGCGGAGACATCCTGGCCTGGTCGGAGCAGGGTGACATCAACGCCGGTCGTGGTTCGCAGACCACGTTGTTGTACACGCCACCGCGCCGCGTCTATGACGGCTGGGGCAATGTGCTCCTGTCGCCGCAGGCCCCGGCCAGTGGTGCAGGCATCGCAACGTTGAACCCCATTGCCGAAGTGCTGCCGGGCGACGTCGACCTGATCGCGCCGCTGGGCACCATCGATGCGGGCGAGGCTGGCATCCGCGTCTCGGGCAACATCAACCTCGCCGCGCTGCAGGTGCTCAACGCCGCCAACATCCAGGTACAGGGTGAAAGCAAGGGCCTGCCGGTGCTGGCCACGGTCAACGTCAACGCGCTGGCCTCGGCCAGTGCAGCAGCCAACAGCGCCAGCCAAGCGGCACAGGATGTGATGCGCAAGAGCCAGGATGATGCGCGGCGCAACCAGCCATCGGTGATCAGTGTGCAGATCCTCGGTTTCGGCAGCGGCACCAGCAGCATCAACCCGCCGGCGCGTGGCAATACTGCCAACGCTGGCTATGACGCCAACAGTGCCTTCCAGTTCCCGCAGGCAAGTCGCGACGAGGGCACGCAGCGCCGGTAGGCCTCTTGCAAGCGTGCCGACCAACGGTCGGCACCAAGGTAGATCCACGCCTTGCGTGGATGCGATCGGGCCGGAAGAACGAACAGCATCGGGCCAGCCGCCACGGAGCGGTGGCGGCCCCAGCCAGGACGGCACGGAGGGCAGGGAGCGGCCATCAGCGGTGAGGACCACCGACACAACGCCGCCGGGTGCAGGAGAGTGCCCGGCGGCAGGCGGGGGGATCCATGCAATGCGCGGATTCCGGAGCCAACAACAATGCCGACCAACGGTCGGCACCCACCAAGGCACGGTCGGCACCCACCGTAGATCCAGGCCGTGCGTGGATGCTTTGCCTGGGAAGAATCCTAAAGCTCCAGCACCCGCCGGTAACTCAGCGGCCCACGCCCATCGCGCAGGCCCAACCGCAGTTCAAGTCCGGTGGCCGGCATTACCTCGCCTTCGCTCGGCAACACGGCCCATCCCGTTCCTGGCTGCCAGGCCCGCACCTCGAACCGCTGCACCCCGCGCGCCACAGCGATACCCTTCGACAGTTCCGGCGCCGGCAACGGATACTGGTCCGTAGCCGTACCACTGGCCCGCCACAGCGTATTGCCTTGTCGCCACCAGCGTACCCGCTGCCAGTGCAGCCCATCGCTGCCGACACTGCGGGTGATCTCCAGCGCGAAGCTCCCATCCGGGTGCCGCTCGCTCACCAGTGAAGGAGGCAGCAGCCGCTGCGGTTGATCGCCCGGGCGCACGGCACCGTTCATCAACGCATCGTCTGCGCGCATTTCGATATCACGCTGGAACTGCTGCAGCATGCGCAGCGCCGTCGTGGTTTCTGCATCAGCCTGGCGCAGGCGCTGGTCGCTGTTGGCCACGCTGTCGAGCGCCCGCCAGCAGATCAGTGCCAGTACGCCCATGATGGTGATCGCAATCATCACCTCGATCAGGGTGAAGCCGCGGACGGCGCGCCTCATTGCGCCGCCGTCCATGGCAACTGCATTCGCGCCAGCGACTGCCGAGGAGCGTCCTCGGCAACCACACTCAGTTCCAGCTGCGGCTGGCCATCGTTGCCCGTGCCCAGATGCTGAAGCACCAGGAAGCTGCTGCGCCCCTGCACACAGCGTTGCCGGGCATCCTGCGGTGCCTGTCCGCTCAGGCGCAGTTCCTGCCAGCGATCCTGCGCACACATCAGTGCCAGGCGACGGTCACGCAGCCGTGACTGATCGTCAGTCGCCACTGCCACCGAGCGCATCACCGCCGCCAGTGCAATCGATACGATCGCCAATGCGATCAGCACTTCGATCAGGGTGAATCCGCGCGCCGCCTGCTTCATTGCACGACCTGCAACTGTCCGCTGCCATCATCACGAAGACGCAGTTTGCGACCATCCAGCGACAATCCAAGCTCCCAGGCGATACCGATCCACTCTGGGCTCAGCTCAATGGGGTTGGCGGGCTGCACCGCAATGCCCGTTGCCTGCCACTTCTGCGGACGCAGCAGATCATCGTGTTCAACGGTCACCCAACCGCTGCCTTCGCGGCGGCTGAAACGATAGCCGTTGGCGTCGGCCTGCCAACGCAGGGGGCGGCCATCGATGCGCGCCTCATCGCGCGCCACCTGCAGGCGCTGCGCCAACCGCTCGGCTTCCTGCCGCAGCTGCCGGCCCGGGTCGAGCAGGCTGCCCAGGCCCAGCCCGATTCCGGCCGTGCAGATGCCGATGATCACCAGCACCACCATCAGTTCCAGCAGGGTGAAACCACGCGGCACGCGCTGCATCGACGTTGCCTCCTGTCTGGGTCGATACCTGCCAGCGTAGGCCGGCATGATGAAACAAAAGCGTCAGCCACAGCTGTTAGCGTGGGCGGACACGAACGTGGCGGTGGTGCGGAACATGGATGGCAGGCGCTGGGATCGCAATCGCATACTGACCCTGCTGGCGGCGACGCTGCTGCTGGCCGTGGTGGCCTATTGGGGTGTCACCCTGTCTGCCGTGGCGCCAGCGGCCGCGGCCAGCGAGGCGAAGGCCGTGGCGCCGGTACGGCCGATGTTCGATGCAGTGGCTAGCCTGCCGCTGGTGCGGCTGCTGTCCCCCGGTGCAGTGCAGACCGAGGTGGTGGTGCTGGGCGTGATGGCCGGTGACCATGCGCCATTGGCCCTGCTCTCGGTGGATGGACGCCCGGCGGAAGCGTATGCGCCCGGCCAACGGCTCGGACCTTGCACGGTGCTGGCCAGCATCAGTGCCAGCGCGGTGGAACTGAACCAGGCCGGGCAATCGCGCAGCTTGCCGGTGCCTGAGCTGCCGCCGGTGCCGATCGATGGCATCGTGCCGGCCGCACTGTAGAGCCGAGCCTACGCTCGGCTGCGCCTGGAAGAACAGTCGAGCATGGCTCGACGCTACAGAATCCTGCCGGGCTGGGGCTTTGCACCGCGACTGTGCAGGCTCAGCGCGCCGGGCGCTGCGGTACCACCGAACGACCAAAGGCATCGCCCATGCGCTGTCGTGTGCCTTCCAGGTTGTACTGCATCAGTTGGTTGCCGGGCTGCCGCATCAGGCGTTCGGCCTCCGGCAGCGCCGGTGATTTCGCCGTTTTCGATGCCGGCGCAAGTTTGCGCTGCAGGCAGTCCCAGGCCGGAATGCGCTCGCCATTGACCTGTACTTCGATGCAGGGCGCGGCGCCTTCCTGCTTCTTCGCCTCGTCGGCGCGAAGCGGGGCCAACGCCAGCAGCAACGCAAGGGTGAGGGCAGCGCGCAGTTCCACCATCAATGATTCACGCATCTCGAATCTCCCGCAGCAATCGACGTTCTGCAATGAAGACGTGTGGCGAAGGCAGGTTCCGCCTGCGTGCGTTGCGGCGCTGTCAAAAGATGACAGTGCTGTCATAAAACTGTTGGCGGTTTTGACGCGACGTGCACGTCCTGTTGGTAGACCCACGCGCCGCTCCATGGCCATTACCTTCGATACGACGCGATGCCTTCGATGACTCCTGTTCCGTGCCGAGCCGTCCGCCTTCCCTTGCGCCTGCATCCCCTGGTGCTGGCCCTGGCCGCGATGCCGCTGCCGTTGTTCGCGCAGGAGGCAGCGCCTGCGCCCAGCGTGAACATCAATGAATACATCGTACGTGGCAATACCGTGCTCGATCCGCGCCAGATCGAGCGCGCGGTCGAGCCCTTCCTCGGCCCGGGAAAGACCCTGGCCGATGTCGAGAAGGCACGCGATGCAGTCAATGCGCTGTACCAGCAGGCGGGCTACCAGTCGGTCTATGTGGAGCTTCCCGAGCAGCAGGTCAGTGGTGGCGTAGTGCTGCTGAAGGTACAGCAGACACCGATCGGCCAGCTGCGGGTCGTGGGAACGAAGCACGAATCGCCCGAGCGCATCCGCGAACGCGTACCAGCGCTGGCGGAAGGCAAGGTGCCGGACTTCGACCAGGCCCAGAAGGAACTGACCGCGCTGAATGAGGGCGGGCGTCGCCAGGTGATGCCGCTGGTGCGCGAAGGCCAGGTGCCGGGCACGATGGATGTGGACCTGCAGGTCGAAGAAAAGTCGCCGTGGCGTGCCAGCGCGTCACTCAACAACGACCACAGCGCCGACACCGAGAAGCTGCGCCTGAGTGCATCGCTGGCCTACGACAACCTGTGGAAGCGCGGGCACAGCGCCAACATCGGCGTGTATCTGGCACCGGAAGACACCAAACAGGCCAAGGTGTTCTCGGCCTCGTACACGATGCCGTTCGAAGGCACGCCGTGGAGCCTGGAAGCGTCCGGCTACAAATCCGACAGCCGCGTGCTGAACGCGGGTGGGCAGGTGGGTACCGGCACCGGTACCAACGTGATCGGCAACGGTCACTCGATCGGCCTCAAGCTCAACTATCGACTGGCCGGCAGCAGTCAGTGGTGGCGCCAGCTCAGCCTTGGTGTGGATTTCAAGGACACCGAGGAAGATACCCAGATGGGCAAGGACAGCCTGAAGACGCCGCTGAAGTACGCGCCTATCACGCTGGCCTTCGTGGGCGTGCGCCAGGGCGAGCAGGATCAGCTGAGCATCAACACACAGCTGGTGGCCGGCACCCGCCGCCTGTTCGGCTACGGCAGCGACGCCACCGCCTTCGGCCAGAAGCGCTATTGGGCCGACCCGAGCTTCGTGGCCTTCAAGGCCGACGTGGCCAACACCCACACCTTCGGCAACGACTGGCAGTGGTACGCACGTGGCTCACTGCAGGTGACCGACGCGCCACTGGTGTCGGCCGAGCAGTTTGCCGCCGGTGGCATGTACACCGTGCGCGGCTATCTGTCGGCCGAGGCGATCGGCGACTACGGCGGCCTGGCCAGCCTGGAATGGCGCACCCCGGCGTGGTCGCTGTGGAGCGGCACTGATCTGCGCGTCTACAGCTTTGCAGATGCGGCCTACCTGCGCCTGCGCCAGCCGCTGCCCGAACAGCGTGACAAGTACAACCTGGCCTCGGTCGGCCTGGGCGCGCAGATGCGCCTCGGCGAACACCTGCAACTGCGCCTGGACTACGCCTGGCCTTATGCCGATGGCCCGGTCACGCGCAAGGACGACCCGCGCCTGCATTTCAGCATCAGCACCAGTTACTGACCCTTCCCTTGAACATGCGTTCTCCGGAGACCCTTCGCATGGACCGTTTGCTTTCCCGAGTGTTGTTGCTGCTGGCCGCGCTGGTTGCGCTGCCGGTCGCTGCGGCCGATGCCAATTGGTGGCAGGCCGAATGGAAATACCGCAAGCCGATCACCGTCGACGCCGGCCCGCTGGGCGCGGGCCTGGCCGGTGACCCGGGTCGCACGCCGCTGCTGCTGCGCCTGCATACCGGCAACTTCGGTTTCGACGGCACCCAGGACGCGGGCAACGACCTGCGCTTCGTCTCGGGTGATGGCCGCACCGTGCTGGCCCACCAGATCGAACAGTTCGATCCCAGGCTGGGCCTGGCCCTGGTCTGGGTGGACGTACCGGCGGTCAGCGCCGCAGCACCGCAGACGATCTGGATGTACTACGGCAACGAGAAGGCCCCGGCCAGCGGCAATGGCCAGCAGGTGTTCGACCCGGACTACACGCTGGTCTACCACTTTGCCGAGGCCAATGCGCCGGCACGCGACACCACCGCCTATGGAAACAACGCCGGGGCCGTGGCGCCGCCGTCGGAAGGCTCGGTGATCGGCCGCGGCGTTCAGTTGGGCGCAGCCCCGCTGCCGCTGCCGACCAGCGCATCGCTTGCGCAGGAGGCGGGCGCGCCGCTCACCGTCTCGGCCTGGATCAAGCCGGGCAGCAACAACGCCGCACAGGCGATCTACGCCCGTCGTGACGGTGCTTCCGAACTGGTGCTGGGCATCGAGAACCGGGTGCCGTTCGTGCAGCTCAATGGCCATCGCAGCACGCCGGCACAGCCGATTCCGGAAGGGCAGTGGGCGCATGTGGCGCTGACTGCGGAGAAGGGCGCTCTGCAGCTGTACCTCAATGGCCGCGTGGTCGCACAGCTGAGCGGCGAATTGCCGGCGCTGGGCACCGCCCCGGTGGTGGGCGCCGATGCTCCTGGCGCGATGCAGCCGCTGGCCAATTTCGAGGGCGCACTGGATGAGCTGCGTATCTCGCGCGTGGCACGACCGGCGGCACTGCTGCTGGCCGATGCCACCGCACAGGGCGCCGACTCGCGCCTGATCAGCTACGGTGCCGACGAGCAGTCCGCCGGTCAGAGCCACTTCGCCTTCATCCTCAAGGCAATGCCGTTCGACGCCTGGGTGGTGGTGGCGATCCTCGGCCTGATGATGCTGCTGTCGTGGGCGATCATGATCGCCAAGGGGCGCCACTTCGGCCGCACCAGCAAGGCCAACGCGGTGTTCACCGAGAGCTTCGGCAAGTTGTCCGGCGTGCCGCTGCGCACCCTGTCCGACATGGACCGCCAGGGCAAGGCGCCGACCGCGATGCACGACGGTTCGCTGTGGCGGATCTACCAGGTGGCCATCGATGAAATGCAGCAGCGCCACCAGCGCGATGGCAACAGCGGTTACCTCAGTGGCGCCACCATCGCCGCGATCCGCGCCTCGATGGATGCGGTGATGGTGCGCGAGCAGGAAGCGATGGCACGGCGCATGAACTGGCTGTCGACCACCATCGAAGGCGCGCCGTACGTGGGGCTGTTCGGTACCGTGATCGGCATCATGCTGGTGTTCGTGGTGGCGGCGATGGCCGGCGCGGTGGACATCAATTCGGTGGCACCGGGCATGGCCGCGGCGCTGCTGTGTACCGCAGCCGGCCTCGGCGTCGCGATTCCGGCGCTGTTCGGCTACAACTACCTGGGTGCACGTGCCGAGGCGATCGGCGCCGACATGGCGGTGTTCATCGACGAGTTCGCCGCGCGCCTGGCCGAAGAGCAGGACGGGCGCGGCCCGGCCGCGGTCCAGGGCTGAGGGGCGCGCCATGGGCCAGAAGGCGAAGTTCGGCATCAAGAAGCGCGAGAAGGGCATCAACGTAACGCCCTTCGTCGACGTGCTGCTGGTGGTGCTGGTGATCTTCATCCTGACCAGCAACGCCTCCATCCCCGGCATCGAGGTCAACCTGCCGAAGGCCAGCAACAGCGTGGCACTGGAGAAGCCGAAGACCAAGGCGATCACCATCGACCCCAGTGGTCAGGTGTTCCTGGATGCCTATCCGGTGACGATGGCCGAGCTGGAAGACCGCCTGCGCACCGAGCGCGCGACCACGCCGGATTTCCCGGTGATCGTGCGCGGTGACGCGCAGGTGCAGTACGCCCGCGTCGTCGAGGTGCTGGACCTGCTGCGGCGGCTGGAGCTGGCCCAGGTTGGCCTGGTCACCGGCAAGGCGCAGGGCTGAGGCATGACGGCCCATCAATCCCCTCGGCCGGAGCCCGGCATGCGCGGTCGTCAGTTGCTGGTGACCGTCGCGCTGGTGCTGGCCGCCTTGCTGGTGCTCGGCATCGCCGTATGGTGGATGCTGTTCAAGGACACCGCCAGCACCCGCCGGCCGGTGGTGCAGCCGCCGATGCTGGCATTGCCGCCCCCCCCTCCGCCGCCGCCACCGCCGCCGGAAAAGCCACCGGAGCCGGAGACGCCGCCGGAAGAGACCATTCCCGAGCCGGAGCCGCTGGATCAACCGACGCCGGCGGAAGAGCCGACGCCGACCCCGGACAACGCCGACCCGGTGACGATGAATGCCGATGCGCAGGCCGGTGGTGACAACTTCGGCATCCAGTCCGGCAGTGGCGGCGGTTCATCCGGCGTGGGCCGTGGCGGCGCCGGCAATGCCACCTATGGGCGCTATCTCGGCTACCTGATGCAGCAGGCGATCTCGCGCGACGACAAGGTCAAGCGCCTGGCGTTCCAGCTGCAGGTGAATGTGTGGCTGTCCAACGATGGCCGCCTGGAAAAGGTCGAGCTGGTGCGTGGCAGTGGCAACGAGGAGGCCGACGCGGCCGTGCTCGATGCGCTGCGACGCATCGGCAAGGTCGACCAGGCACCGCCGCCGTCGCTCGATTTCCCCGCCCGCGTGCTGATCCAGGGCCGCCGGCCCGGGGCCTGATTCCCGACCTCCGTGATTTCCCTTCTTTCGATGAGAACCGTGATGAACGACCACGTCCGCGCACGAACCGACTCCCGCCGCCCGCGGCCGGCCCGACGGGCGCTGCTGTGCTGCGCCGTGCTGCTCAGCCTGGCCACCCCGGCCGGTGCGATGGCCGCAGAAACCACCATGGTCAAGCTGATCAAGGGCCTGATCGCCAGCGGCGCGCTGAAGCCAGAAGACGGCCAGGCACTGCTGGTGCAGGCCGAGGCTGAAGCAGCGGCCGCATCGCGCACTACGACCACCGCACCTTCGGCCGCCAGCGGTGGCGTGGCCCTGGAGGCCGGCGACGTGCGCGTGCCCTACGTGCCGCAGAGCGTGCGCGACGGCATTCGTGACGAAGTACGCCAGGACGTGATGGCGCAGGCCAGGTCCGAGGGCTGGGCGGCACCGAACGAAGTGGCTGAGTGGACCAAGCGCATCAAGGTGACCGGTGACATGCGCGTGCGCAGCGAGTCGCGCTTCTATTCCGAGCGCAACAGCGACATCGTGAGCAACTGGTCGTCGATCAATTCCGGCAACGGCTTCGACACCAACACCAACACCAACCTGCAGCTGCCGCCGCTGCTGAACACCCGCCAGGACCGCCGCAACCTGTGGCGCATCCGCGCCCGCCTGGGCATCGAGGCCACCATCGGCCAGCACACCACGGCCGGCGTGCGCCTGGCCAGCGGCAGCAGCAATGGCCCGGTGTCGACCACCGAGCAGCTGGGCGGTGGCCTGAGCAAGAAGGACGTGTGGCTGGACCAGGCCTGGCTGGCCTACAGCCCGGCCGACTGGGTGACGGTGCGCGGCGGCCGCTTCGGCAATCCGTTCTGGACCAGCGACACGCTGTTCTCCAACGACCTGAACTTCGACGGCCTGGCCGCCAACCTGCAGCATGACTTTGACGGTGGTGACCTCGGCCTGTTCGCCAACCTTGCCGTGGTACCGCTGGAGTACACCTCCGACAGCGCGCCCAGCCAGAGCCGGGTCAAGACCCCGAACGAGAACAAGTGGCTGTCCGGTGCACAGGTGGGCGTGAACTGGCGCTTCAACGACGACAATGCGCTGCGTGCCGCGTTGGGCTACTACGACTTCAAGAACATCAGCGGCCGCCTGTCCTCACCGTGCGCCCTGTACGCGGGTGCGGTGGGCTGTGACACAGACTGGTCGCGCCCAGCGTTCATGCAGAAGGGCAATACCCTGATGCTGATCCGCGACGTCGCGCGCAATCCGCTGGACCCGGCCAACACGCCGACCCCGCAGTATGTCGGCCTGGCCTCGGCATTCCGCCTGGCCACGCTCAACCTGCGCTGGGATACGCAGCTGGCCCAGGGCATCGGCCTGCGCCTGGATGGCGACTACATCCGCAACCTGGCCTACGACAAGCAGGCCATGTTCAGCCGCGCCAACAACGGCATCGTCAACAACTACGGTGCCGGTGGCGCCGCCAGCATCGATACCTTCCGCAGTGGCGACACCGCCTGGATGGTGCAGGCCACCTTCGGCGCCACTGACCTGAAGGAGAAGGGCCAGTGGCAGGCGCTGCTGGGCTACAAGCATATCGAGGCCGATGCGCTGCCGGACGCGTACAACGACCCGAACTTCCACCTCGGCGGCACCAACGCCCGTGGCTACTACGTGGGCGGCGCCTACGCGCTGGATGCGCGCAGCTGGATCAGCGGCAAGTGGATGGCGGCCAAGGAAGTGTCCGGTGCGCCGCTGTCGATCGACGTGTTCCAGCTGGAGTTCAATACCGGGTTCTGAGTGGCGGGCGTGATGCGGATCACGTCGTGCGTGGCGGGGGCGCAGCGATGCGCCCGTCTAGGGAAAGGAGACCACGCGTTGCACATAAGGAGGAGTGGATGAGCCGTCGCAAGCTGTTTGAAAGTTCCGAACCGTCCAGTCGATCGCTGGGCATCGGCCCGGCCTATGTCTCGGTGGAGGGGCTACGCCAGCACTTGGCGGAGTTCCTGCTGTATGCAGGCCGGCCGGTGGTGATCATGCGCGGGCGCAGCGAAGTGGGTTACTTCCTGCCGGCGCGCTGCTGGCGCCAGCGTGACGACGATCCGCTGGCGGCGGCCGCCGCCGACCAGCTGTTGGACGCGGCCGGGTTCCAGGCCGAGGATATCCAGCAGGTGGAGCAGGAATTCAACGCGATGCGCCAGCGCACCGTGCTGCATTCACGGCGCTGAGTGGCCGCCGGGCATGGCCCGGCGCTACCCGATGGCCCCGCGCCGCTCCGGTAGCGCCGGGCCATGCCCGGCGAGCGTC
Organism: Stenotrophomonas sp. YJH_SMC_101-4; assembly: GCF_059370395.1. Classification (NCBI taxonomy): domain Bacteria; kingdom Pseudomonadati; phylum Pseudomonadota; class Gammaproteobacteria; order Lysobacterales; family Lysobacteraceae; genus Stenotrophomonas; species Stenotrophomonas sp. YJH_SMC_101-4. The sequence goes on from NZ_JCAFTP010000001.1 coordinate 711,794, forward strand.
GTCTGTAGATCCACGCCATGCGTGGATGGGGTTACGCTGCAGCCCCACGCTCACTGGAGATGCGTGCACCTTCGCGCATCACCAGGGTCACCGGGGTCTTTTCCACCACCTCCAGCAACCGCTGCCACTGCGCATCGCTCAGCTCGGCACTGGCATGCAGCACGCGGTGCACGTGGAAGCGTCCATCCGCGTCACGTTCCGAGCGCAGCTCGGCATGGAACTCGCCCAGTTCCCAGCCCTTGCGCTGCGCGTACATGCGCAGGGTGATGGCGGTGCATGCCGCCAGCGAGGCCAGGTACAGGTCGAACGGTGCGAAACCCTTGCCCTGGCCGCCCAGCGAGGCGGGCTCGTCCGCATCCACATCGAAGCTGCCATTGCTGATGTGGTGCAGGTAGTTGTCGGCGGTCGAAACAATGCGTGCGTAGGCCATCGGGATCTCCTGTTGTCTGTAGGGCCGAGTCATGTTCGGCCAATCCCACTGTGGCGTCGAGCCATGCTCGGATCTGCCCTGCATGGATGATGTGGGCGGCGGCGGCTTGCCGCCTGCGGCCCGGCAGCCCACAATCCACGTCCGGACCGTCGCCATCACGCCCATCATTCCCCGGTCCGGCCTTGGCACCTATGTCTCCCAATGCCCTGGCGCTGGTCGAACTGCTGATCCGCGAGCGCCGTGCGCTGTCTCGCTTCATCGCGCGCTACCTCGACCCGGCCAGTACCGAGGACACGCTGCAGAACCTGTACCTGAAGGCCAGCAGCGTACCCGGCGATCCGCCCATCCTGGAGCCGCGCGGCTATCTGTACCGGATGGCCTATCACCACGCGCTCAACCGCAGTCAGGCCGACGCCCGCGAGCGGCGTGCGATGGCCGAGTACGCCCTCGACATGGCCGAGGCCAGCCGCGATGGCGAGGCGCAGGCGCTGGACCAGGCGCAGCTGCGCGAGATCACCCAGACCATCCTCGCGCTGCCGGCCCAGGTGCGTGAGTGCTTCGTGCTCAACCGCTACCTGGGCCTGAGCGAGCGCGAGATCGCCGCCAGGCTGGGTATTTCCAAGAGCCTGGTCGGCAAGAATGTGCTGCGCGCGGCGCTGTTGATCCAGCAGCATCAGCAGGGAGTGCATTGATGAGCTGCGATTGCCGTGGGCAGATCGCGCCCGCCGTTGTCACAACAGGAAGGCGCACCCGTTCGTGGTGCGGCAGGCCACAACCATGAACACGTCCGAACCCTCGCCGCGTCAGGCCAGGCAGGCGTTGCGCTGGGTGATCCGGTGCAGTGCAGGCCCGCTGCCGGAACGTCAGCAACGAACCCTGCAGCGCTGGCTGCAGGCCGACCCTTGCCATGCGCTGGCCTGGCGCCAGCAGCAGGCCTTCTGGCAAGGCTTGGATGCCGCCGGGCCGGAGGTGCTGGCCGCGCTGCCTGTGCTGACGGCTGATCGCGAAGGGTTGCGCCCGATCGCACCGCGCCGCCGCCTGCCGTGGCTGTTGGCCAGTGCCGCCGCAGTGGTACTGGTGGTCGCGGCCGCACCGCAGGCGTTGCTGCTGGCGCGCAGTGACCTGCGCAGCAGCGATGCACCGCGCGTGGTGCAGCTGGAGGACGGCAGCACCGCCGCACTCGATGCGGGCACCGCATTGGCGGTTGAGTTCGATGGTCAGCGGCGGCACCTGCGCCTGCTGCGCGGCCAGGCCTGGTTCCAGGTGGTGCATGAACAGCGACCGTTCCAGGTCGAGGCCGGCGGTGGCCAGATCCGTGACATCGGCACCGCCTTCAGCCTGTCGATGCGGGACACCACGGTCGTGACCCAGGTCAGCGAGGGCGTGGTCGATGTTCGCCCAGGCGATGGCAGCGTGCAGCGCCTGCATGCCGGGCAGGCACGGGTGTTCCGTGACGGTCGCTGGCTGCGGCCGGTGCAGCTGGAAGATCTCGAGACGATGGCGCCGTGGCGGCGTGGCGAGGTAGTGATCGACGATCAGCCGGCCGCGCAGGCCATCGCTGATCTCGCGCGCTACCGTCGTGCACCGGTCTGGGTACTGGGCGGGCAGGGCGCGGACTTACGGGTCAGTGGTCTGTTCCATCTGCAGCAACCGGAGGCCGCCATCGATGCGGTGGCCGCGCAGGCAGGGCTGCGTGTGCAGCGCTTGCCCGGCGGCGCGCTGGTGGTGTGGTGAGGCTCGCGCAATGCCCGGATGAACCGGTCGCATAAAAAAAACATGAAAAAACCGTGGGCAATCGCCACATCGCGCTGTCTATAGAGGTATAGCCAGAGCGAAACACCGTTTCTCCTCAAGCCAGACATGCCACCGGCACCGGATGTGCCCGTGGTTCCGCCACGCTTGAGGAGTTCCTGTCCATGCCGTCCACGGCATCCGCCTGTCATCGTCGCGTCACCGCCCTGGCCCTGGCCATCTCCACTGCATTGCTGCCGCTGGCCTGGGCGCCGGGCGTGCAGGCGCAACCGGCGGTCGTCGCGCCGTTGCGCCAGTACACGATTCCGGAACAGCCCCTGGCCGACGCTGTGCGTGCCTTTGGCCGCCAGGCTGATGTGCAGGTGGTGTTCCGCAGTGACCTGGTGGAGGGCCGCCGCTCCAGTGCGGTGAAAGGCGAGTACAGCCAGATGCAGGCACTGCAGCAGCTGTTGCGCGGCAGCGGCGTGCGTGCACAGCGCGGCATGGACGGCACCTGGAGCCTGCGGGCCGCAGTGGAGGCGGGTGAAGGGGAAGGGGTGCGGGTAACCGAGACTCTGGACGTGGCCGGTCGCCTGCAGTCGGAAGGGGGCGAGGCGCGTGATCGGCGCGGCTACGATGATGTGTTCGCGCTGGACCTGACCACGGCGTATTCGGGGCGCGACCGGGTGGAGCGCTACCGCGGCTCCAACCCGGCCGACGTGGTCAAGGATCTGGTCGGTGTGTTCAGTGGCGATGCGCGCAACAGCGGCGCGCTGGACATCAACATCCGTGGCATCCAGGGGCCGGGGCGGGTGCCGGTCAGCATCGACGGTAGTGAGCAGGCGCTCACGGTCTGGCGCGGCTACAACGGCGTCAGCAACCGCAATTACATCGATCCCAACCTGATGGGTGGCATCCAGGTCATCAAGGGGCCAGGGCTGGTGCGCGATGTGCACAGCGGGATCGGTGGCGCGCTGGTGATCAAGACCATCGACGTCGATGACATCGTGGAAGCGGGTGAGCGCTTCGGCGGGGAGCTGAAGATCGAAGGCAGCAGCAATGCGGTGGCGCCACGCCTGCCGCGGCTGCACACCGGCGAGGATTACCGCACCGTGCCGGGGTTTCCGCAGGGCTCGCCGAACTCGCCCTACGACGACCGCACCCTGGTGGTGCCGGTGAAGTCGCGCAGTGGCAACAACCCCCTCGATGGCGAGGACCAGGCCTGGCGCCTGGCGCTGGGCGTGCGTGGCGACAACGTCGACCTGATGGCCGCCTACGCCTGGCGCAAGCGCGGCAACTACTTCTCCGGGACCCAGGGCAGCGCCTACTACGACCAGGACCGGCGCGAGCAGTTCGAGTACCAGGGCATCGACTACATCACCACGCTGGCGCGCTACTTCAAGCCCGGCGATGAAGTGCCCAATACTTCCAGCGAACAGGAGTCCTGGCTGGTCAAGGGCAGCTGGCAGATCAACGATGACCAGCAGTTGAAGGCGACCTGGCGGCGAACGCTGTCGCACTACGGCGAGATCATGCCGTCGCGCATCCTGTCGGCACCGGACTATGGGCGCATCCAGTGGCCGCTCAGCCGGGTTGCGTCCGATGCCTGGAACCTGGAGTACCGCTTCCAGCCGGCCGCCAGCCGCTGGCTGGACCTCTACGCCAACCTGTGGCGCACAGAGACGGACAGCGATACCTACACCGCAGGCGGCTTTCCGAACTTCGCCCCGGGCAATCCGGACTGGAATGCCGGCGCCAGCCCGATTCTGCGCAACACCGCGCTGGCAAATGCGAGCAACGACCGGACCGGCCTGACCCTGAGCAACCGCTTCGCCCTGCATTCGACCCTGGACCTGACCGTGGGCGGCAACTGGCAATACGAGAAGCTCGGTTCGCGTGACCCGTATTTCGGCCCGTCCGACGGCTGGCGCATGTACCCGCGTGCCGGCCGTCGCCAGGAGGGCGAGGGCTACCTCACGCTGGAATGGCGTCCGGTCGACATCCTGACCCTCAATGCCGGCGTGCGTTACAGCCGTTACTGGGCGTTCGACGACTTCCTGCAGGCCCACCCGGAACTGCAGACGACCTCGATCGTGCCGCGCGAAGCGCAGTACCGGGTGAATGAACTGCCACCGCGGCCGGACAGCCTGCAGGGCGAGATCGACGCACTCGAGAGCGAGCGGGAATTCTGGGACAGCATCGGCATGGGCTGGATCGTCGATCAGTCGCTGGCCGACCTGCTGCGCAAGTACGAGACACCCAGGGAGGTCCAGCACGGCGTTCCCTGGTTGCCCGATGCAAACGGCAACTACAGCCGAGCCACCAATCCCTGCCTCAACGGCCAGGTCGCCGCCATCCCCGGGCTGCTGCCGATGGTCCTCGGCACCGACATCCGCTGCAGGATCGGGGGCGGGGCGATGCAGTCGGTGGCCGGGCGCAACGAACGGCACCGCGATCACGCCTGGTTGCCGACGTTCTCGGCGACGGTGCGTTTCTCGCCGGCCGCTCGTGCCTATCTGCGCTACAGCGAGGCGGTGCGCTTCCCCAGCATGTTCGAAAGCACCATTGCGTTCTCCAGCAGCCTCAATCCGCTGTATCCACTCAAGCCGGAGCATGCCTACAACTACGAGCTGGGGTACGTGCACAACCTTTCCGGGCTGTTCGGCAACACCGCCGATGCCGACGTCAAGCTGGCCTATTACGTGCACAAGACCCGCAATGTCATCGAGCGTGATGCGTACTTCATGTTCGACAACATCGACAAGCAGACCATCCGCGGCATCGAGCTGCAGGCGCGCTTCGACAACCGGCGCTTCTTCACCGATCTGGGCATCAGCCGCATCCTTGAAAACGAAGTCTGCGATGAAAGCTCGGCGGTACGGCTGGATGCGGACCAGGGGCGGGTGCCCAACTGCGTCCAGGATGGCTTCGTCAGCGGCTATCTGCTGACCCAGGCCACGCCGAAGCTGTCGGTGAACTGGTCACTCGGCACCCGCCTGTTCGATGAGCGCCTGGAGCTGGGCAGCCGCATCGTGCACTACCAGCGGCACGACAATCCGGACCTGCAGGCCTACCGCGACCGCCTGATCGCCGGGGGCAGCAGCCTGCTCTGGCAGAACGTGCCCTTCACCTGGGGAAACATCACCACGGTGGATGCCTACGCCCGCTGGCGCTTCAACCAGCACGCCAGCGTCGAGCTGGTCGGCAGCAATCTCGGCAACCGCTATTACGTCGACCCGGCAACACGCTCAACGCTTCCGGCACCGGGCCGCACGATCAAGCTTGGCATCACCGCGCGCTTCTGAGTCCGCATTCGACAGGGAGAATCAACCGTGAAACAGCCCCGCACCCTTGTACTTTCGATCGGCCTGCTGGCTTCCATGCCGGTCATGGCTGCCGACATCGCTGGCGGGCAGAGCCCGGCCCAGGACGGCGTCCATTACATCAACGCAGGCGAATCGACACTCAATGCCGGTCCGCACCGTTCCGGTCGCGCAGGCATTTCGTTGGGGCCGTATGCCAACGCGGCGCGAGTGGACGTGGCCAGCCTGGCGCCCTACGCCACCACGGTGGTGCGTGGCGCAACCACGGTCCGCACGCTGGGCCCGGACGCAGGCCTGCCGTTCGCCACCGCTGGCGTGGGCTACTTCAGCTTCGTGCAGATGGGCAATGCAGATGTCTGGTTCGGTGAATGGACATCCAGCGGCGCGCAGGCGGGCTTCAATCACCGCCAGGTGTTCTTCGTCGGTGACCGTGCCGGTACTTCGCTGCCAGCAGGCATCGTGACCTACACCTTGGCTGGCATCAACCGCTTTGATGGCAGCGGCGTGCTGGAAGGTGCACTGCGGGCGAATTTAGATACCGGCACCGTCACCGCCGGCCTGGTCGGGACCGGATACAGGCTCGCCGCGAGCGGCACGCTGGATCGCGCCACCGGTGCGTTCAGCGGTTCGGCCATCGCCAATGGTTCGATCATCGGTACCAGCAGCGGCCAGTTCTTCGGCGCCGGTGCCAGTGCGGTGACCGGCATCGCAACCTTTGCCGGCAACAGCCAGTTCGATACGTCCTTCGGCGGTCAGCGCAACTGATCCGCCGCCGTTCCTTTTTGTGTTGTACCCGTAGTTCCCTCAACCCAAGGAGCAATACCATGAAAATGATCAACCGTTCCCTGTTGGCCGTCGCCGCTGCACTGGCCCTGGCCGGCACTGCGCAGGCGGCCGACATCGTCGGCGCTGCCAGCCCGGCGACCGATGCGCAGCTGTACGTCAAGGTGGGTGCGTCGGAAGTCAACGGCGGCCCGCACTCGGCCGGCAAGGCCGGTATCGGCGTTGGCACCGTGTCCAATGCCAAGCCGGTCGATTTCCAGGGCCTGGCGGCCTACTCGGCCCCGACCACCGTCAATGGTGTCACCGTACGCACACTGGCCATGCCGATCACCGGTACCCCGGGCAGCCATTCCGGCATGGGCCACTTCAACTTCGTCAAGGTCGGCAGCGGCGATGTGTGGTTCGGCGAGTGGTCCAAGGATGGCGCCGCTGGTGGCTTCAACAACCGCCAGGTCTATTTCGTCGGTGACCGTGCCGGCACCACGCTGCCGGCCGGCGTGGCCACCTACAGCGTGGCAGGCCTGAACAAGTTCAATGGCAGCAACCTGCTGTCGGGTACGTTCCGCGCCAACTTCGGCAATGGCACCCTGCTCGGTGGCCTGAGCGGTGGCGGCCTGTCGATCAACGTCAACGCCAACATCAACAGCGCCAACGCCTCGTTCGCCGGCACCGCCACCGCCAACGGCAGCGTTGCCGGCACCACCCAGGGCCAGTTCTTCGGCGCCAACGCGGCCACCCTGGCCGGTATCGCCACCTTCAGCGGCAACAGCCAGTACGACACCGCCTTCGGCGGCAGCAAGAACTGATCGCCACGCCCCTGACGGGGCAGGGCAGGGACAAGCCGCGATCCGCCAGTCCCTGCTTCGGCCCGCTGCATGCACCACCACGGATCGACCATGCGCCATTCCATCTTCCTTGTCGTACTGCTGTTGGCTGCCACCGAGGTGCGCGCCCAGCAGGACGATCTTCGTCGTGCGCTTGAACAGGGCACCGAACTGCGCCACCAGCAGCAGGACCAGCAGCGCCTGCAGCAGGCCGAGTCGGAGCGGCCGACCATCACCATCGACGGCCAGACGCTGCGCGTGGAGCGCACCGTCGATGATCTTGGCCAGGCCCTTTACCTCTCTCTGCAGCATCAGCAATGGCAGGCCGCCGCTGCGTTCCTCGATGAGTACATCGAACTGCCGGGGCATGACCCCCTGCTGCGCCACTATGCGCAGGGGGCGCTGGCGCGGGTGGCAGGCGACCATCGTCGCGCGGCGATGGAGTACGAAGCGCTGCTGGCGGCGCAGCCGGATTTCCTGCCGGCCCGCCTCGAGCTGGCACGTGTCTATGCGGAAGACCAGCGCGATCGCGATGCGGCCGCGCTGTTCACAGCCATCGCTGCAGGCATCAATGCCGATGATCCGGCCACGGCCGGCGTCCGCGCGCGCGTGGACGGTTACCTGGGTGCCCTGCAGGCGCGCCAGCGCTGGAAAGGCGCGCTGTCCGCCGGCCCGGCATGGAGTGACAACATCAACCGCAGTTCGGCCAGTCGCACCTGCCTGTTCGGCGTGGGCGACGCCTGCATCATCGAACGGAAACTGCCGGACGCCCAGCGCGCGGCGGGCCTCGACTACGACGCCAGCCTGGAACGGCGCTGGGTGCTCGGCGGGCATCATGGGCTGTACGTGCGCGGTCTCGCCTTCGGTCAGGCATGGCGCGGGCACAGTGCGTACAACGAGCTCAATGCCAACGTGCAGGCGGGTTACAGCTGGCGTAGTGCACGGCAGACCGTGATGCTCGCCCCCAGCTATGACTACCAGGCCCTGGGCAACCATGCGCTGCAGGGCGGCAGTGGCGTGCACGCGGAATGGCAGTACGCCCTGGATGCACGCAGCCTGCTCAAGCTGGAGGCTGACTGGAAGCGCCAGCGCTATCGCCAGCAGGGCCTTGCCAGCAACTACGACGGCGAGCTGGCATCGCTGTACGCCACCTGGTTCCGCGCGCTCAATCCACGCTGGACGGTCTTCGCCGGGCTGGATGTCACCGACAGCAGCGCAGCCGACCCGGCCAACGGCTACCGCCAGCGCGGCCTGCGGCTGGGCGCGGCGCGGCAGTGGAGTGGCACCACGGCCACCGTATTCGTGTCGCTGCGCCAGCGCGACTACGACACCTGGAGTCCGTTGCTGGAGGCGCGCAGGCAGGACGACGAACAGAACCTGATCGCCATCGTGCGCAGCGAGCGCTTGGCCGTGGCCGGGCTGGTACCCAGCCTGAGCCTGCGCTACGCGCGCATCGACAGCAACGTCGGCTGGCTGTACAGCCACGACCGCAGCCTGCTCAGCCTGAAGTGGGAACGGGCCTTCTGAACGCGGCGTTGCAATGCCGCGGTGAACGCGCCGTGGCCGCGACCTTCATCCATCATCACGCGCTCTTGTAGCCCGGTTCGCGCATCCTGCGGGCGTTGCGGCAGAGGTGGGCCGCGTGTATCGAGGAGCGCCGGTCGTGCTGGAAGCGGGCAACAAACCAGAGGGCCTGAAAGGGCTGCGTGTACTGGTGGCGGAGGATGAATTCGCCATCGCGATGTTCCTGGTCGACTATCTGGAGCTGAAAGGCGCACAGGTGGTGGGGCCTGCCGGTGACCTGCAGGCGTTGGGGCAGCTGGTCGATACCCATCCCATCGATGTGGCGTTGCTGGACATCAACCTGGGCGGTGAGCAGGTCTATCCGCTGGCCGATCGGCTGGCCGAGGCGGGTACCCCCTTCCTGCTGACCTCCGGTTACGACGACAACCTGCCCAGCCGCTTCGCCAGCGCGCCGCGCTGTACCAAGCCTTATCACATCGAAACCCTGGTGCAGCAGCTGGCCGGGCTGGTGGCGGCGCCGCAGGTCTCTGCGGGCATCGCCTGATTGCGCGGCATGTCGCGCCGTCCTGAAGGCATCCACGCCGCCACGCTGCGTGGCGGGATGCCACCTGCGCCGCGCCTGCATGCGCGCCACGATGGCATGGCCGCGCGTATCGCCCGCCATGACTGGTCATCCACGCCCTTGGGTGCCTGCGCGCAGTGGCCGCCCCACCTGCGCGCCACCGTGGACCTGATGCTGGCCCATGGCTTCCCGATGATCGTGCTGTGGGGCGAGCAGCTGGTGCAGCTCTACAACGATGGCTATGCCGAGATCCTGGCCGACAAGCATCCCGGTGGACTCGGCCAGCCGACCCGCGAGTGCTGGCCCGAGGTCTGGCACATCAACGGGCCGCTCTATACCCGGGTTTGGCAGGGCGAGACGCTCACCTTCGAGGACAAGCTGTATCCGCTGGTCCGCCGGGGGCGTCTGGAGGACATCTGGTTCACCATCACCTACAGCCCGATCCGTGGTGAGGAAGGGCGCATCAACGGCGTGCTTGTGACGATGTTCGAGACCACCGCCGCGCATCTGGCGCGGGCCGCGCGCGAGCGCGAGGAACTGCGGCGGCGCGAGAGCGAGCGACGCCTGGAACTGGCCTTCAGGATGCTGCCGGTCGGCCTGTGCATCGTCGATCTGCAGGGTCGCATGCTGCTGTCCAACGACCAGATGCGTGCCTACCTGCCCAGCGGCAAGGTGCCTTCCACCGATGAGGCCAACCTGCATCGCTGGCGTGGCTGGCATGCCGACGGTAGCGCCATCGGGCCGGAGGATTTCGCCATCGCCCGTGCGATGCGCGGCGAGACCGTGGTGCCGGGGCTGGAATTCCAGTACCTGCACGACGATGGCCGCGCGCGCTGGACCCGGGTCGCGGCCGCGCCCCTGCGCGATGGCGATGGCGAGGTCAGCGGGGTGTTCGCCATCGCCGTGGACATCGACGATCTCAAGCGTGCCGCCGAGCGCCAGTCGGTGTTGCTGGCGGAGCTGCAGCACCGGGTGCGCAACATCATGTCGACCATCCATGCCATTGCCTGGCGGACCCGCGAGTCGGTCAGCAGTGTGGATGAATACGCCGAACGGTTGTGCGGGCGACTGATGTCGCTGGCACGCACGCAGAGCCTGCTGACCCGTGGCGCCAATGCCGGGGTCTGCCTGCGTGGCATGATCGATGAGGAGATCGCGGCGCAGACGCCAGCAGCGGCCGCCTACCGCCTGCAGGGCGAGGACGTGCTGCTGCCGCCGAAGGCGGCCGAAGTGCTGTCCTTGGCGATCCACGAATTGGCGACCAACGCCCTGCGGCATGGTGCGCTGACCCATGAGGACGGCCGGATCGACGTGTCCTGGCACCTGCAGGTGCAGGACGGGCAGCCGTGGCTGGGGCTGCACTGGTGTGAACGCCATGCCACCGTGGAAGACTGGGAGCTGCCCCGGCAGCGTGGCCTTGGCCGGGCGCTGATCGAGCAGCGCGTGCCGTACGAGCTCGCCGGCAGCGGCGAGCTGCGCTTTGGCCCACAAGGCCTGGATGCCTGGATCCGCTTCCCGCTGCGCGAGCGTGACAGCCTGCTGCAGACTGATGCTCCGGACGCAGCGGCGGACGGTTCCGGCAGGTAAAGGTCCATTTATCCCCAATTGGGCCAAATTGGGTATAGTGGCCATTATCCACCCTGCCCGGAGCCGTGCCATGACCCTGCCGCTGGATCTGCCTGGCCTCGAGAAGGCCCCAGCCTCGTCGGTGAAGACCCGGGGCTGGCCGAGCCTGATGCGTACCGTGCGCGAGAAGCAGGCGCTGGTCATCACCAACCACAACCACCCCGAAGCGGTGATCGTGGACATCCGCACCTACCAGGAGCTGCTGGCCAAGGCCGCCGGCAGCGATGCCGGTGAGCGCAGTGAAGAACTGCTGCGCCTGCGCGGCGAATTCGACCAGACTCTGGCTGGCCTACAGCGCGGTGAGGGGCTGGGCAAGGTGCTGGGCCAGCCGATCCGCCGCGGCCGCAAGGTCACCCTCGGCCGTCCGCTCTGACCGATGGGGCGGATCCTGGTGCTGGCCGGCGTCAACGGCGCCGGCAAGAGTTCGCTGCTGGGAACCTGGCTGGAAGCCGAAGGGCTGGGCTGGTTCAACCCCGATTCGTTCACCCGCCGCCTGGTAGAGGCGGGCTGGCCGCTGCCCGACGCCAATGCCGAGGCCTGGCAGGAAGGCACCCGCCGCCTGCGCCAGGCCATGGCCGATGGCACGGACTTCGCCTTCGAGACCACGCTGGGCGGCAACACCATTCCGCGCCTGCTGCGCGAGGCCTGCGAGCACCATCACGTCGCGATCTGGTTCTGTGGCCTGGCCACGGTGGACCTGCACATTGCCCGTGTTGCAGCGCGGGTGGCCGCCGGCGGCCACGACATTCCGGTGGAGAAGATCCACGCCCGCTTCGATTCGGCGCGCGAGAACCTGCTGGAACTGCTGCCACACCTGGCCGAGCTGCATGTCTACGACAACAGCGCTCCCGCCGACGCCGACGGCTGCGTCGAGCCGCTGCCGGTGCTGGCGATGGCGCACGGCCAGCTGCAGTACCCGGTCTCGGTGGCCGAGCTGCTGCACACGCCGGACTGGGCCAAACCCATCGTGATGCGTGCGATGGAGTTGAACGCTGCGCGCGATTGAGGGCGCGTACGTTGTAGAGCCGAGCCCACGCTCGGCTGATCCCTCGAAAGGCAGCCGCGCGCGGGCTTGGCCGTACAACAACGCCGGCTTCGCCGAGCCTCAGGCCGGCTTTACCTGCTCAGGCTCCGCAGTCTCCGGCAGTGGCGGCAGGCTCGGGTCCACCGTCACCGGCACATCGCTCTTCAGCAGTGCGGCGGCTTCCTTGTCGCTGCCGACCGCCGGCGGTGAACCGCGCAGCGGCAGGCCAGCGGTCTCCTTCACGAACAGCATGGTGACCAGGCCGATCACTGCCGCGCCCATCAGGTAGTAGGCCGGCACCAGCGGATCGCCGGTACGTTCCACCAGCCATGCGGTCACCAGTGGCGTGGTGCCACCGAACAGCGACACCGACACATTGAAGGCGATCGACAGTGCGCTGTAGCGCACCGGGGTATAGAACAGCGCCGGCAGCGTGGACGGCATCGAGCTGGTGAAGCACACCAGTGCCAGGCCCAGCAGCATCAGGCCGAGGAAGATCAGCCAGTCGTTGCCGCTGCCGATCAGCAGCAGGCAGGGTACGGCCAGCACCAGCAGCGCGATGCAGGCACCGATGATCATCGGGCGGCGGCCAAGCTTGTCACTGAACAATCCGCCGACGATGTTCAGCGGCATCATCACCAGCATCACGATGATGATCAGCAGCAGGCCCTTGCTCTCGGCATAGCCCATGGTGACGCTGAGGTAGCTGGGCATGTAGGTCAGCAGCATGTAGTCGGTCACGTTGAACACCAGCACCAGGCCCATGCAGACCAGCAACTGGCGGCCATGTACCTGGAACAGCGCGGCGAGCCCGGGCCGGTCGTGCTCGCGCTTCTCGGCTTCCTCGGCGAAGGCGCGGAAGGCCGGCGTTTCCTCCAGTTTCATGCGCATGTACAGGCCGAGCAGGCCCAGCGGGCCGGCCACCAGGAATGGAATGCGCCAGCCCCAGTCCAGCATCTGTCCGCTGCTCAACAGCATGTGCAGCGCGGTCACGGTTCCGGCGCCGGCGATGTAGCCGCCCAGCGTGCCGAACTCCAGCCAGCTGCCCATCAGGCCGCGGTTGCGGTCGGTGGAATACTCGGCGATGAAGGTGGCCGCACCGCCGTACTCGCCGCCGGTGGAGAACCCCTGCACCACACGTGCCAGCAGCAACAGCACCGGTGCCCAGATGCCGATGCGCTCGTAGGAGGGAATCAAGCCGATCGAGAACGTGCCCAGCGCCATCAGGATCATGGTGAACGCCAGCACTTTCTGGCGCCCATAACGGTCGCCGAGCGGGCCGAACACCAGGCCGCCGAGTGGACGCACCAGGAATGCCACGGTGAAGGTGGCGAAGGCGGCGATCACCTGTGCCGTGGGGTTGCTGGACGGGAAGAACACCTGGCCGATGGTGACGGCCAGATAGCCGTAGACACCGAAGTCGAACCACTCCATGGCATTGCCAAGTGCGGCGGCGCCCACGGCGCGCTTGAGCATGGGCTTGTCGACGACGGTGATCTCATCGACCTTCAGGTGGCGGCGGCGTTTGAACCAGCCGAAGTGGGCATGGGAATCGGGCGTGTCCTGCATAGGGGCTCCCTTGTAGGTATGGAATAGGGGAATGGGTGCTGTGGTGTGTCCCGGAAATCGGAAGCGGCGATGCAGGCGCAAGTGGCGCAGGGGCATCGGAAGGCGGCGTGGGGGCCGGGGAATGTGTGCAGGCGCAACGCCACGCGCACGGCAAAGCACCGCCGCAGGGGCGGAGACGCGAAAACGGGATCACAGCGGCCGCGCAGTCAGCGGCCAGGTATCACATCAGCGTAGGGGGTGCAGGCAGAGCGCCTGCGGGCGTCATCCGCCGGGATCCAGCGCGAGGCGATGGAAATGCAGGGCGGGAGCATTCGTGGCAAGCGAAGCGCCGGTCGGCAGTGCTTCCCACGTAACAGGTGCGCCCGTCACGTAGTGGGTCGTGTCGATCATCCGTTCATCATAACGGCATCGGCGTGAGCATGCAGCGAAGCAGGCTGATCTGCACGCTGTGTTCCACCTCGCCTGTTCAGAAGGCTCAGGCCGACTTCGCCACCAAACCGAACACCGTGCAGGCCATCGCCAAGGCGCCCGGCAGTGCCAGTTTCCGCGTGACCAGTGCGGCGCCGATCATGGTGAGCACCGAGAGCATGATGGCCAGGGCGAAGAACGGTTGGCCCTGCAGGAACTGGTGAATGCAACCGGCACAGCCGGCAATGGCCAGGCTGGTGGCAAAGCAGACGTGGAACAGTGAGCCAGCGTACACAGAGGTTCCTCGCGATGATGGAGGCCATAGCGGCAGGCAGGCGGACAAATTTAGCGCTGATTGCAGATTGCGATGACGGGATCACATCCTGTACCCGCTCTGGTGACATCGGCGTGCATAAGGTGGAGCGCACACCCACTTTTCGGATTGATGGAGGATGCAATGGCGCGGACGATTCCCGAAGGAACTCTGATCGTGGTAGCCGACGGTGGTTCGGCGCGGGTGTTCACCAACGTGGGCAGCAACCACCAGTTGACCCTGAAGCAGGAAGGCGAACTGCGCCTGCAGGACATCAGCGAGCAGGGTGTATCCGGGCAGGGGCCTGCGGGTGCCGTGCCGAAGGACATGTCGGTCTCGCAGCTCAATGAGGCCACGTTCGCCAAGCAGGTGGCCGAACAGCTCAACGAAGATGCCTTGAAGAACCGCTATGCGCACCTGGTATTGATCGCCGACCCGACCACGCTGGGTCGCATTCGTCCGCTGCTGCATAAAGAGGTCCAGGCGCGATTGCTCGGGGATATTGCCAAGGATCTGACCAACGCGCCGCTGGAAGACATCCAGAAGGCACTGGCGGCGTAGCGCTCATGCCGTTCATGCGTGATCACCTTGCGAACGGGCCCACCTCTGCGGAGGTGGCGGCGCAGCCTGGCTGGCAGGTGCTGGAGTTCGGTGCGCCCTGGTGTGGTCATTGCCAGGCCGCGCAGCCCGCGTTGCAGGCCTTTGTCGAAGCGAACGATCTGCCGCATTGGAAGATCGAGGATGGCAAGGGAAGGCCATTGGGGCGAGCGTTCAAGGTGAAGCTGTGTCCGACGGTGGTGCTGCTGCGCGATGGAGAGGAGATCGCGCGGGTGGTAAGGCCGTTGGACAGCGCGGATCTCATGTCGTTGCAGAGCGCACTTCCCGGTTGAAGAGTAAACCCGGTGCGGGACACCGGGCAGTCGCACTGCAGCATGCGGCGTGACAGGCCCGGTGCTAGGATCCCGCTATCACCTGAATCGATCCAAATGCCGATGCCCA
Source organism: Stenotrophomonas sp. YJH_SMC_101-4 (assembly GCF_059370395.1). Classification (NCBI taxonomy): domain Bacteria; kingdom Pseudomonadati; phylum Pseudomonadota; class Gammaproteobacteria; order Lysobacterales; family Lysobacteraceae; genus Stenotrophomonas; species Stenotrophomonas sp. YJH_SMC_101-4. The sequence goes on from NZ_JCAFTP010000001.1 coordinate 726,910, forward strand.
CGCTGGACCGTCGTCTCCTGATCGCTGTCGCCGCCACGGCGATGTTCGCTTCCGGCCTGGCGTCGGCCGCGCCTGCCAGAACCGCCGCCGACAAGGCCTATGCCTCGGTCGACCCGTTCATTGGTACGGGTGGTGAAGGCCACACTTACCCGGGTGCCACGGTGCCGTTCGGCATGGTCCAGCTCAGCCCGGACACACGCATCCAGCCACGCGAAAAGGCCTATGGCTGGGCAGCCGGCTACCGCTACGACGACAGCAGCATCGTCGGCTTCTCGCACACGCATTTTTCCGGCACTGGCCATTCCGATCTGGGCGACATCCTGCTGATGCCGTTCACCGGCAGTCCCGGCCTGGAGCGTGGCGATCCTGAGAAGCCGGGCAGCGGCTATGCCTCTCGCTTCCGCCATGATGATGAGAAGGCCGAGCCGGGCTACTACGCCGTCACCCTGGACGACTACAAGGTGCGCGCCGAGCTGACCACCAGTGCGCGCGTGGGCGTGCATCGCTACGCCTTCCCCAAGGGCGCCGACGCCAAGGTGCTGCTGGACATGCGCACCAGCATGTACGACTACCCGGGCAAGGTGCTGTGGTCGCGGGTGCGGGTGCGCGCCGATGGTACCGTGACCGGCTTCCGGGAGACGCGCGGCTGGGCGCCAGGTCGCCAGCTGTACTTCGCGATGCGTTTCTCGCGGCCGCTTTCCGGGCATGAGCTGCACAACACCGAGCAGGACATCGTCTACAAGGGCTTCCCGCCGCCGGGCGAGAAGGATCCAGCGCAGCGCGCACAGGTCGAAGGCCGCCAGCTGGTCGGTACCTTCGCATTCGGCAAGCTGGATGCACCGCTGGTGGTCAAGGTCGCGATCTCGCCGGTCAGCGAGGCCGGTGCGATTGCCAATCTGGATGCAGAAGTGGCCGACTTCGATTTCGACCGCGTGCGCGCGCAGGCGAAACAGGAATGGACGCAGGCGCTGTCGGTACTTGATATCGAGGCCCCCGAGCACGCCCGCCGCAGTGCGTATACCGCGCTGTACCACACGCTGCTGGGGCCGACGCTGTTCATGGATGCTGACGGCCAGTACCGCGGTTCGGACAACGCGGTACACAAGGCCGATGGCTTCACCCACTACTCCACCTTCTCGCTGTGGGATACCTACCGTGCGTTGCACCCGTTGCTGACGCTGGTGCAGCCGGAGAAGCGCAACAGCGACTTCGTCAATTCGATGCTGGCCCACCACGAGCACAGTCCCTACGGCATGCTGCCGGTGTGGTCGTTCCATGGCCTGGAAGACTGGTGCATGATCGGCTACCACGCGGTGCCGGTGATTGCCGATGCCTACGTGAAGGGCATCCGTGGCTTCGATGCCGACAAGGCATTGAAGGCGATGGTCGAAACCGCCAACTACGGCCCGTATGACGGCATCGCGCAATACCGCGAACTCGGCTATGTGCCGATCGACGAAGAAGGCGAGGCCGCCAGCAAGACTCTCGAGTACGCCTTCGACGACTGGACCATCGCGCGCATGGCGCAGGCGATGGGCAAGACCGATGTGGCGGCGACTTTCGACACGCGTGCCGGCAACTGGCGCAATGCCTTCGACAAGGACACCGGCTTCATGCGTGCGCGCAAGCGCGATGGCAGCTTCCGTACACCGTTTGACCCGAGCGCCAGTGGCTATGGCACCGACTACACCGAAGGCAACGCCTGGCAGTATTCGTGGTATGTGCCGCAGGACGTGGCCGGACTGGCTGCAGCGCATGGCGGCAGTGACAAGCTGCTGGCGCGCCTGGATGAGGTGTTCAACGCCAAGGTCGATCCGTCCATCTTCGAGCACATGGAAGACATTACCGGGTTGATCGGCTGGTACGCACATGGCAACGAGCCCAGCCACCACGTGGCCTACCTGTATTCGTATGCCGGCCAGCCGTGGCGCACGCAGGCGCGCCTGAAGCAGATCATGGACACCCAGTACGCCGATCGCCCCGATGGCCTGGCCGGCAATGATGACGTCGGCCAGATGTCGGCGTGGTACGTGTTCACCGCGCTGGGCTTCTACCCGGTGGCGCCGGGCTCGGGCGAGTACATCCTCGGCCGCCCGTTCCTGCCGAAGACCGCGATGCGCCTGCCGAACGGCAAGGCGTTCACCATCGTGGCCGATGGGCTGGATGACGGGCACACCTACGTCGGCAACGTGAGCCTCAACGGCAAGCCGCTGCAGCGCACCTTCCTGCGCCATGACGAGATCCTGGCAGGTGGCGAGCTGCGTTTCACCATGCAGGCCGAGCCGAACAAGGATTGGCCGGGGCAGGGCGCGCAGGCGCCGTATTCGATGAGCCGGTGATGATTGGTAGGTGCCGACCTTGGTCGGCACGCTTCACGGCTGACCTTGAACCTGTAGAGCCGAGCCCATGCTCGGCTCAGGTATCGCGTCAACGGCAGCCGAGCATGGGCTCGGCTCTACAAGGGCAATTCGACAAAGGTCAGCGAAACCGCAACCCCACCCGCGCACCGCCGATCGGGGCGGTATCAATCATCAAGGTCGCGCCATGCCGCTGCGCGATCTCGGCCACGATCGCCAGCCCGAGCCCGCAGCCGTCGCCGTCGCTGCTCGCCCGATAGAAGCGTTCCGTGACGCGCGCGCGTTCGGCTTCGGCGATGCCGGCGCCGTCATCGTCCACCCATACCTGCGTGCCTTCGACCTCCTGCCGAACGCCGAGGGTGATCACACCGCGCGAGGCGCCATAGCGCAGCGCGTTGTCCAGCAGGTTGCCCAGTGCCTCGCGCAGCAGCTGTGGATCGCCCTGCACCTGCACGCCGTCGTCGGGTCCGTCGTAACCCAGGTCCACGCCCGCAGCCAACGCGCGATCGGCGTAACGCTCGACCACGCCGCGCGCCAGCGCGGCCAGATCCAGCGGCCGCAGCGGCAGTGCACTGCCATGTGGATCTTCCGATCGGCTGAGCATCAGCAGCTGGTTGACCAGGTGCTGCAGCCGCGCCAGCCCGGCCAGCGTGCCGGACAGCGCCAGTTGCTGGGCCTGCGGATCGTGCTGGCGCAATGAACTCTCAAGCTCCACCTGCATCGCTGCCAGCGGCGTGCGCAGCTGGTGCGCGGCATTGCTGACGAAGCGCCGCTGTGCATCCTGCATCGCGTCCAGGCGCTGCAGCAGCGCGTTGTAGGCCTCCACCGCCGGCCACAGTTCGCGCGGAGCTTCCTGCGCCGGATCCAGCGGCGCCAATGGATCCGGCCGCGGGCTGGCCAGCTTCCGCGCAACCAGGTTGGCATGGCGTGCGGCAGCGCCTGTACCGGACCAGGCCAGCCATGCCGCCAGTGCCAGGATCGCAGCCTGGAACGGAACGCTGGTCAGCAGCAGCTTGCGCTCCAGCCGGTGCCGCTTGCGCAGTGTCTCGGCCACGCGCAGCCGGATGTCATGACCCGGCCCGGCGCTGACCACCACTTCGACCATGCGCACGGCCTGCCCACGCAGCCGCGCATCATAGTAGACCGGGTCGTCGCTGCCGGCGGACATCGACGGGCGTGGCAATGCCTCGGGCAGGTCGCCATACAGGCGCCCACCCGCGGCGTCGACCACCTCGCCATGCACTTCGTCGGCGGTGTCCCAGGTGAACATGCGCGACACCGCCGGGGTGATCTCGATGGACGCGCGGCCGTCCTGCACCGTCACCAGCTCGGACAACGACATCGCCGAATCCAGCAGCCAGCGGTCGTAGACCTGGCCGGCGTAGAAGCGCGCCAAGGCGAATGAACCCACTGCGCTGCACAACAGCAGTACCAGCAGTGGCAGCCACAGGCGTCTCAGCAGCAGGCCACGCAGGCTGTGCACGCGCTCAGTCACCCACGGCCTCCAACCGGTATCCAAGCCCACGCAGCATGCGGATGCCGACGCCGGCGTGGGTCTGTTCCAGCTTGCGGCGCAGGCGGCTGACATGCACCTCGATCACCGACAGGTTGGCTTCGTGGTCCCAGCTGTACAACGCATCGAACAGGCGCTGCTTGGTGACAGTGCGGCCGGGATGCTGCATCAGCGCCTCGACCAGCGCCAGCTCGCGCGCGGTCAGTTCGATGCGCTGTCCATCCACCTGTACTTCATTGCGGATGCTGTCGAAGCACAGGCGCCCGAGCCGCTTCCGCGCCGGCGCGTCGCTGCGCCGGCGTGACAACGCGCGCAGGCGTGCTTCCAGCTCACCCAGTGCGAACGGCTTGGCCAGGTAATCGTCGCCACCCCGGTCCAGCCCAAGGATGCGGTCCTCCACACCATCGCGTGCGGTCAGGATCAGCACCGGCAGGGTGACGCCGTCGTTGCGCAGGCGTGAGAGCAGGTCCAGGCCATCGACGTCAGGCAATGAAAGGTCCAGCACCATCACGTCATACGGTGCGCTGGCCAGTGCCGCCGGCGCGTGCAGCCCACGCGAGAGGTGGTCGCACAGATGGCCGGCGCCCTGCAGGGCGCGGATCAGTCCATCGGCCAGCGCGGCGTCGTCTTCGATCAGCAGGATTCGCATTGCAAGCTTCGTGCAAGGTTGGGGCAAGTTTGGCGCAAGTGCATCACCTTACCGTGACGTGCATGAATTTCTCCCCTCGTTTTGCGGCCGTGCTGGCCACTCTTCTGTGCGCGCCCACCGCTTCGGCGCTGTCCCTGCAGGAAGCGCAGCGCGCCATGGAAGCACACAACCCGGACCTGCGTGCGGCGGCACTGGAGCTGCGCGGCGTGCAGGGCGATGTGCAGACGGCGGCGTTGCGCCCGGCCACCGAGTTGTCGATCGGCGCCAGCAAGATCAGCCCCAAGCATGGCATCGGCTCCGGACGCTGGCAGGACAAGCGGGTGGACAGCACCGTGGGCCTGGGCTGGACCTGGGAGCGCGGTGGCAAGCGTGCGTTGCGTATCCGCCAGGCCGATGCGCTGCTGGAAGTGGCCGGGCTGGAGATGCTCGATGCGCGGCGCCGCCAGCAGGTGGCGCTGCATGAAACCTATTTCGCTCTGAAGGGCGCACAGGAGCGGGCGCAGATTGCCGATGCCAACCGCCAGAGTTCGGCCGAGCAGATGGCGGCGGCGGACAAGCAGGTTGCCACCGGGGCGATGGCGCCGGTCGACCGCGCGCGGCTGGCAGTGGACGACCTGGCGGTGGCCGACGCGGCGCGCGAGGCGTCGCTGGATCTGCGCGATGCGCGGCATGCGTTGGGGCTGCTGCTCGGCCGCGACGACAGCCATGACCTCAGCGCCGATGATCCTTGGCCGGAGGCCAGCAGCGTGGCCAGCGTGCGTGCGTTCGATCCGCAGCAGCGTGCCGATCTGCGCGCGGCACGTTCGCGCCTGGCCGCGGCCGACGCCGGTGTGGCACTGGCGCGCAGTGAGCGCCACCGCGACATCCAGTTGGGCGTGGAGGCCGAGCGCGAGCCGGCTGACATCAGCGGCGTCACGTGGGGTGTGTCATTGACCATACCGCTCGGCGGCCCGTCACGTGCACGCGGCGCGATCCAGCGTGCCGAGGCCGACCGTGACAGTGCCGCGCTGGAGCTGCAGGTGCTGCAGCGCGAAGCGCGTGCCGAACTGGACCAGTTGCAGGCCAGCGCGCAGTCCGCCGCGCAGCGCCGGAGCGACTACGAAGGACTGCAGTCCGACGCCGCACGCAGGGCGGTGCAGGGCATCGAGCTGGCCTACCGCCGCGGCGCCGCCAGCCTGACCGATCTGCTGGATGCGCGCCGCAGCTGGCGCGAGTTCGAGGCCGCGTTGATTGAAGCGCGTGCCGACCATGCCATTGCCCTGGCGCGCTGGGAAGCGGCCACATCCGTTGCTGAAGGAGAGTCCCGATGAAGTCCACCGTCGCTTATCGACCGCAGGCGCGACAGGCCGTGCTGCCGGCCTTGCTGGCGCTGGCCCTGCTGGGCGGCTGCGGCCGCGAACCGGCGTCGTATACCGAGGACGCGCCGAAGGTCAGTGCTGGCCAGATCCAGTTTCCTGCCGGTAGTCGCCAGCTGGACGTGCTACGCAGCGAGGTGGTCACCGCCGGCGCCAGCGCCAGCCTGCAGCTGCCGGGCCGGGTGGTCTGGGACGAGACGCGCTCCAGCGCGCTGCGTACGCCGTTGGCGGGGCAGGTGGCGCGCATCGAGGCACAGCCGGGGCAGAAAGTGAAGGCGGGCCAGGTGATCGCCTGGATCACTTCGCCCGAATTCGGCCAGGCCCAGGCGGAGGGCGTGCGCGGCCGTGCCCAGCTGCAGCAGGCGCGCAAGGAGCTGGAGCGCACCCGCGAGTTGCATGCGGCAGGTGTGGCGTCGGGCCGCGAACTGGACGAGGCCGAGGCCAATTTCGCCGGCAGCCAGGCCGATCACGCGCGTGCGACCGCCTTCGCCAAGGCCTATGGCAATGGCCAGCACGTCGATCAGCGCCTGCCGTTGCGCGCGCCGATCGATGGCGTGCTGGTGGAGCGGCGGATGAGCCCTGGCATGGCGGTCAGCCCCGACAGCGAACGGCCATTGGCGGTGATTGGCGATCCTGACCGCTTGTGGCTGCTGCTGGATGTTCCCGAGAGCCTGGCCGGACGCTTGAAGGCGGGCATGCAGGTGAGCGTGCCCGGGGCCGATGGACAGCCGCTGCAGGCGACCCTGCAGCACGTTGATGACTTCGTCGACAGCGAACGCCGCGTGGTGCAGGCGCGCGCCGAGCTGGACAACCGCGCACGCGGTTTCAAGGCGGGGCAGTACGTGCGCGCCCAGGTGGCGTTGCCGGCCGAGGGCGGTGTCTCGCTGCCCGATGCGGCCGTGTTGTTGATCGACGGCAAGCAGGTGGTGTTCGTGGAGGAGGGCAAGGGCCGCTTCGTGCGCCGCGCCGTGCATGCCGAGGAGCTGGGCGATGGCCGGCTGTGGGTGCGTGAGGGCCTGGCCGCAGGCGCCAGGGTGGTGGTAGAAGGCGGCCTGCTGCTGCAGCAGCTGGCGGACAGCGCACCGGCCGCCGCCAGCACCGGCACGGGGCACGCCGCCCCATGATCGATCGCCTGATTGCCTACTGCCTGCGCCAGCCGCTGATGGTCATGCTGGCACTGCTGCTGTTCATCGGCGCTGGCATTGCCGCGTTCCGCGTGCTGCCGGTGGAAGCCTTCCCGGATGTGTCCGACACCCAGGTGACAGTGGTGTCGCTGCACCCGGGCCGTGCCGCGGAAGAGGTCGAGCGCGAGGTGACGATGCCACTGGAAGTGGCGTTGTCCGGCATCCCGCATTCGGTGCGGGTGTTCTCGCATACGCAGTTCGGCCTGTCGATGATCATCCTGACCTTCGACGACAAGGCCGATGACTACTTCGCGCGCCAGCAGGTGCTGGAGCGCCTGCAGGGCGTGGAGCTGCCGGAAGGGGTGACCCCGGAACTGGAGGCGATGAGCTCGGCGGTAGGTGAGATCTACCGTTATGTGCTGAAAGGCCCGCACATGACGCCAACCCAGCTGCGCACCGTGCAGGAATGGACGATGGAGCGCAGCCTGCGCACCGTGCCGGGCGTGGCCGATGTGATCAGTTTCGGCGGCTTCGCGCGTACCTTCCAGGTCAAGCCGGACCTGGACAAGCTGCGGGACCGAGGCATCAGCCTCGGTGAGTTCGCCGAGGCGCTGGAGAAGGGCAGCTCGAATGCGGGCGGCGGCTACGTGGAACGCGGACAGCAGCAGTTCCTGATCCGTGGCGTCGGCCTGATGCGCTCGCCGGCCGACATCGGCAGCGTGGTGGTTGCGCAGCGCGGGGGCACGCCGATCCTGGTGCGTGACCTGGCCGACATCGCCGACACCGGCCTGCCGCGCCAGGGCCTGGTCGGTCAGGACGACAACGACGATGCAGTGTTCGGCATGGTGCTGATGCGCAAGGGCGAGAACCCGTCCGACGTGCTCGACGCCCTGCATGCGCGCATCGCCGAGATCGAGGCCAACCAGTTGCCGGCCGGGGTCAGCATCGAGCCGTTCTACGACCGCTCGTGGCTGGTCTCGACCACGCTGAAAACCGTCTTCCGCAACCTGCTGGAAGGCGCGGTGCTGGTGTTCCTGGTGCTGTGGCTGTTCCTGTACAACGCCCGCGCCGCACTGATCGTGGCGGCGATGATGCCGCTGGCGCTGCTGTCGACCTTCCTCGGCCTGCATCTGTGGGGCGTGCCGGCCAACCTGCTGTCGCTGGGTGCGATGGACTTCGGCATCATCATCGATGGCGCGGTGATCGTCACCGAACACATCGTCTCGCGACTGTCGAAGCTGCCACCTGCGGCCGACCGGAAGACACGGTTCTCGACCATTCTCTCGGCCGCATCGGAAGTGGGGCGGCCGACGTTCTTCTCGATGCTGATCATCATCGCCGCGCACATCCCGATCTTCACCCTGCAGCGCCAGGAAGGCCGCATGTTCGCACCGATGGCGTACTCGGTGACCTCGGCCCTGATCGGTGCGTTGATCCTGGCGCTGACCGTGGTGCCGCTGTTCTGCTACTGGTGGCTGCGGCGCGACCGCATGCGTGACGGCAATCCGCTGATGGACCGCCTGACCGGCTGGTACCGGCCGATCCTGGAGCGTGCATTGGCCCGCCCGCGTGCGGTGGTACTGACCGCAGTTGCGCTGCTGGTCGGCACGCTGGCATTGGGCACCCGGTTGGGTTCGGAGTTCCTGCCGGAGCTGGACGAAGGCTCGATCTGGCTGACCGCCACGCTCGACCCCAGCACCAGCCTGGCCGAAGCACAGCAGCAGTCGCGGCGCATCCGTGAGCTGGTCGGCACCTTCCCGCAGGTGTCGACGGTGGTGGCCAAGCTTGGCCGCCCGGAAGACGGCTCCGACGCCAAGGGCGCCAACCAGATCGAGGCGCTGGTGGCGTTGAAGCCGGAGAAGGAGTGGCCGAAGGGCGTGGACAAGCGGCAACTGGTGAGCGACCTGCAGCGCACGCTGGAGCAGCGCATCCCGGGGCCTGAGTTCTCGATCTCGCAGCCGGTGCGCGACAACATCCTGGAGAGCATCTCGCAGATCAAGGGCCAGGTGGTGATCAAGGTCAGCGGCTCGGACCTGGACGTGCTGAATCAGCAGGCGCAGGCGATCCTGGGTCAGGTGCGTGGTGTGGAGGGCGTGGAGAGCGCCTTCATTGACCGTGACGGGTCGTTGCCGCAGCTGCAGATCGAGATCGACCGCGACCGTGCCGCGCGCTATGGCCTCAATGTGCGCGACATCGACGAGGTGATCGAGACCGCACTGGGCGGGCGCCAGGTCGGTGAACTGTGGGAGGGCGATCGCAGGTTCCCGATCACGCTGCGCCTGGACGACGCCGACCGCGACCTGCAGCGGCTGCGCACGGTGCCGGTGGGCATCGGCGATGGCCACACCGTGACGCTGGCCGACGTGGCCGACTTCCGCATGGCCAGCGGCGCGATCAACATCTCGCGCGAGAACGCACAGCGGGTAAAGGCGGTGAGCATCTTCATCGCCGGGCGTGACATGGGCAGCGTGGTGGCCGACATGCGCAAGCGCGTGGAGGCCAGCGTGCAGCTGCCGGAAGGCTACCGGCTGGAGTGGTCCGGCGAGTTCGAGAACCAGCAACGTGCGATGAAGCGTCTGGGCTGGGTGATCCCGCTGTCGGTGCTGATCATCTTCGTACTGCTGTTCGATGCCTTCAAGGACGTCAGCAGCGCCGCGCTGATCCTGGCCAACGTGCCACTGGCGATGATCGGCGGCATCCTCGCCCTGTGGTTGACCGGCATTCCACTGTCGGTGTCGGCGGCGATCGGCTTCATTGCATTGTTCGGGCAGGCGGTGCTGAACGGGGTGGTGATGCTCAGTCGCTTCGCGCAGCTGCGCGAGCAGGGCATGGACCTGCTGCAGTCGGTGGTACAGGGCTCGCTGCAGCGCCTGCGCACCGTACTGATGACCGCACTGCTGGCGATGTTTGGCCTGCTGCCGATGGCGACCTCGCATGCGATTGGTGCCGAGACCCAGAAGCCGCTGGCGGTGGTGGTGATTGGCGGCCTGCTGTCGGCGATGTTGCTGACCCTGCTGGTGCTGCCTACGCTGTACTACTGGGTACACCGGCGCCGCGAGGCCCGGACGGGCTGACGATAATGTAGAGCCGAGCCCATGCTCGGCTGCTTCTGGCTTCTGCGCGAAGAGCAGCCGAGCATGGGCTCGGCTCTACAGCAGCGCTACGTCACCACGCCACGCCCTGCCAGGCAATCATCATCGGTACGATCAGCAGGCCCAGGCAGCTGACGCACAGCATCGTCGTGGTGATGTGGCAGAGCCAGAAAACTCGCGGCCTGTCCGCACGCCAGACTTTCCTGCCGTGGTTGACGCCCCGGATCGTAAAGCCAGCGACGATGCCGCCCAGAAAGAAGCAGACGGTGGCCAGTGCCCACAGCCCCCAGGTCAGCGCCATGGCCAGATTGCGAACGTCGCCAGGCAGCCGGGTCCACAGTACCAGCGTCGCCAGGGCCAACAGACCTCCCATCAGGAGGGTGATCATCCATAGCCAATACCAGATGCCCGGCTTTCCCATGCGCGCGGCTCTCGTCCGTTTGGGCGAGGATAGCCAGAGAAAGGGTCTTCACACCATCCCGCCGTTGGCGCGCAGGACCTGGCCGTTGACCCACCCGCCATCGGCACCGGCCAGGAACCCCACCGCACCGGCGATGTCCTCCGGCGTACCCAATCGCTGCAGGGGGTTCATCTTCGCCAACCGCTCGATCAGTTCCGGTGACTTGCCGTCCAGGAACAGGTCGGTGGCGGTCGGGCCGGGGGCCACTGCGTTCACGGTGATGTTGCGCCCGCGCAGCTCCTTGCTGAGGATGGCGCCCATCGTCTCCACCGCTGCCTTGCTGGCCGCGTACACGCTGTAGTTCTCCAGCTTGATGCCGACCACGCTGGTGGACAAGGTGATCAGCCGGCCACCGTCGCGCACCCGTCGTGTGCTTTCGCGCAGCACGTTGAAGGCACCCTTGAGGTTGATGCCGATCACCCGCTCGAACAGGGCGTCGTCGGTGTCGGCGAGCGGCGCCAGCTGCAGCACGCCGGCGCTGTTGACCACCACGTCGATGCCGCCGAAACGCGCCTCGATGGCATCGAATAGCTGCCGCACCGCCTGCGGATCGGCGACATCGGCCTGCAGCGCGATCGCCTGCGCGCCGGCTGCGTTGAGTTCGGCCGCCAAGGCTTCGGCGTCGTCGCGGCGGCCCGCATAGTTGATCGCGACCGCGTGGCCATCGGCGGCGAGCCGGCGGGAGATGGCGGCGCCGATGCCACGGGAGCCGCCGGTGACCAGGGCGACAGTGCGGGCGGGGGAGAGGGTCATGGTCGGTTCCAGCGGAGCGCGCCGGAATGGCGCAGGGCCATCTTCGTCATCTCTCCCGCCCGGATAATCATGCATAATCCGCCAACATCATTCGGGTAGCCGAACAATGGACCGCTTCACGGCCATGCGCGCCTTCGTCCGTATCGTCGAGCGCCGCAGCTTCACCCGGGCCTGCGAGGACCTGGACCTGCCGCGGGCCACGGTGACCGATGCGATCAAGGCGCTCGAACAGCGGCTGGGCGTGCGCCTGCTGCACCGGACCACGCGGCTGGTGGTGCCGACGCTGGAAGGCGAGGCTTTCTATGGACGTTGCCTGCGCCTGATCGCCGACATGGACGATGCCGAGGCCGCGTTCCGTGACGCGCCGCCGCGCGGCCCGCTGCGTATCGAAGTGCATGGCACGCTGGGCCGGCACCTGCTGTTTCCGCACCTGCCGGGATTCCTGCAGCGCTACCCGGAGATCGAACTGGACGTCAGCGAGGGTGACCGCTATGTCGACCTGCTGCGTGAAGGCGTGGATGCGGCGTTGCGGGTGGGGACGCTGGCCGACAGCGATCTGGCGGCGCGACGGTTGACCATGCTGCGCGAGGTCACGGTGGCCTCGCCGGGCTATGTGCAGGCGCACGGCCTGCCCGATACCATCGAATCGCTGCAGGACGGCCACCAGATGGTCGGCTACCGCTCCAGTGCCACCGGCCAGCTGATTCCCCTGGAGTTCCAGCAGGGCGGGCAGGTGCGCTACGTGCCGCTGCCGGTGCGGGTGCGTGTGTCCGGTGCGGATGCGTTCCTCGGCGCCGCGCTGGCGGGCCTGGGCATCATCCAGGCGCCGCGCTACCGGATGGACCCGTACATCGCGCGCGGGCAGCTGGTGGAGCTGTTGCCGGACGCGCCGCCGACCCCAAGCCCGTTGAGCCTGGTCTACCCGCGCAACCGCACGCCGTCACCGCGCTTGCGGGTGTTCATCGATTGGGTGACCGGGGTGTTTGAGCAGACCGGGGTTGCCGGCCAGCGGCCGGGACTACCGGGCTGAGGTGCTCGGCAGCACCAGCTCGAACAGGGTGCCGGTGTCATCCGAGACAACACTCACGCTGCCGCCGTGCGCCTGTGCGATCGCGCGTGTGATCGCCAGGCCCAGTCCGGCACCTTCGTGGCGGCCACGCTCGCCGCGGTAGAAACGATCGAACAGGCGCGGCAGCGCCTCGCTGGCGATCGGCGTGCCAAGGTTGTGCACGCTGACCCTGCACACGCCTTCGGCCTCGACCAGCCGCACCCGCACTTCGCTGCCCACGGCTGCGTACTTCAACGCGTTGGACAGCAGGTTGGCAATCGCCCGGTGCAGCATCAAGCGGTTGCCTTCCACGCTCGCCACACCTTCGCGGCGCAGGGTCAACTGTCGGTCCTCGGCCAGAAGCTCGTAGAACTCCAGCAGCGAATCCACCACCGCATCCAGCGCCACTGGCTCGCGCGAGGGCAGTGCACCCGGCGCTTCGGCCTGCGCCAGGTACAGCAGGTCACCCACGGTCTGCGCCAGCTGCTGCAGTTCCTCGGCGCAGGACGCCAGCGTCTCGCGATAGGCCTCATTGCTGCGCGGGTGCGCAAGCACCACCTGCACCTGGGTCAGCATGTTGGTGATCGGTGTGCGCAGTTCATGGGCGAGATCACCGGAGAACTCGGTCAGCCGCGCGAAGTCCTGCTGCAGGCGCGCCAGCATGCCGTTGAGCGTCTGCGCCAGCTGCTCCAGTTCGGCCGGCGCGCTGCGTGTACTCAGCCGGCGCTGCAGCCGGCCGGCGGTGATCTGCCGGGCCTCATCGGCCAGCGTGCGCAGCGGCCGCAGCGTGCGCCGCACCACGTAGCCGCCGAGCAGGCTGCTGGCCGCGGCGGCGCCGATGATGGCTATCGCCAGCAGATGGCGGAAGCGCTGCAGGAAATCGGCGTGGCGGTCGTCATCGATGGCCAGCAGGGTGACCAGCTCGCTGCCGTCGGCCAGGGTCTGGCGCAGGTGCAGGGCATGCATGCAGCGACCATCGGCGAGGATCCAGTCGTGCCGCCGTGGCGCGGCGTCGATCGGCTGGCTGCGTGCATGCTCGCGCAGCAGTGCCGGTGCGGTCGAGAAGAGCACTGCGCCGCTCCCATCAACAATGTGGAAGGCGATATCCGGATGGTGGCCCAGTGCCTCCGCCAAGCGCTGCCCGCGTGCGGACGCAGGTCCGTTGCCGGCCAGGTCACGGATCAACGCAACCTTGTTCTCCAGTTCGCTGAAGTCCTGGGCCACCAGGTCGTGGCGGGCGCTGACATAGATCGCCACGCCCAATGCGGCCAGCACCAGCGTGGCCACGATGGCGAACAGCAGCGTCAGCCGTACCGCGATGGAGCGACGCAGGCTCATCCGCTGTGCAATGCACCGTCGTCCGGCGCCTCCAGCACATAGCCCATGCCGCGCACGGTGACGATCAGCTTGGCGTCGAAGTCATCGTCGATCTTCGCGCGCAGGCGGCGGATCGCCACGTCGATCACGTTGGTGTCGCTGTCGAAGTTCATGTCCCATACCTGCGAGGCGATCAACGAGCGCGGCAGCACTTCACCGCGTCGGCGCGCCAGCAGTTCCAGCAGGGTGTATTCCTTCTGGCTGAGGGCGATGCGCTGGCCGCCGCGTTCGACCCGGCGGCGCAGGGTATCCACCACCAGGTCGGCGATGACGATGCGCTCGGCCTGCGGCAGCGCCTGGCCACGACGCAGCAGGGTGCGCACGCGCGCCAGCAGCTCTGCGAAGGCGAATGGTTTGGCCAGGTAGTCATCCGCGCCCAGCTCCAGGCCCTGAACGCGGTCGGCGATGCTGCTGCGCGCGGTGAGGAACAGCACCGGCACCTGCCATCCGGCCTCGCGCAGCCGCGACAGCACGTTCCAGCCATCCAGGCCGGGCAGCATCACGTCGAGGATGACCAGCTGGTACTCGCCGCTGCCGGCCAGGTGCAGCCCGTCGACGCCGTTGCAGGCGAGATCGACCACATAGCCGGCCTCGATCAGGCCCTGGCGCAGGTAGTTGCCGGTCTTGGGTTCGTCTTCGACGATCAGCAGTTTCATGGTGTGCCCATCATCGCAGCTTGGGCCCGTGCTGGAACGGATGAGTCATGCCAATGGGTCCAGAGTGCCGAGCACCGCCACGCAGGCCAGCACCAGCAGCGCCAGCACCGATTCGCAGGCCAGGCTGTGGCGAAGTGAGCGCAGCGGCCTGGGTTGCCAGCCGCCGCGGATGGAGCTGGCCAGCGCTGGTACCAGCCGCCAGCGATGCAGCGCGGCAAGCCCCAGCATGCCGCCCACCAGCGCCAGCTTGAGCAGCAGCCAACGCCCATGCGCGGCGCCGGTCAGGGTCTGTATGGAACCGCCGAGATCGACATAGGTGTAGGTGCCGGTCATCGCCAGCAGGGCGACGATGATCGTGCCCGGCACGGCGAAGCTGTGCGCGGCCTGCCACAGTTCGCGGGTACGTTCGTGCAGGCGCCGGCCCTGTGGACGCAGCGCCAGCTGCAGGATGGCGGCGATCGCGCCGACCCAGGCACCGGCGGCCAGCAGGTGCACGATGCCGGCCACCAGCCGCAACGTCCCGTCGAATCCATCACCGGCGGCGGCGTGACCATTCCAGGCGAGGCTGGCCAGAGCTACCGCCGTGAGTATCAGCAGCGCCAGACGGCGCAGGCCCTGCACCGGGCGATTGACTGCCAGCAGCGGCAGCATTGCCAGCAGGGCCAGGATGCGCAGCAGCCCCGCCTCACCCACCGGCGTACCGGTGAGGAACCAGTGCCCCGTTGCTGGGTCGATATCGGCTGCCGGGATGCCGAGCACGCCCGACAACCGGTTCACGGCATCGATGACGACCAGGATCAGCGCAACCACGGCGAGCGCCAGCGAGATGCCGCGTGGCAGCCCGGGGCGGACGAACAGCAGCCGCCCGAACAGCAGCATCAGTACCAGGTACAGCGCCAGCCGCAGCGCATACGGCGAGAGCTCGGCCATGGCGGCAGCCTTACTTCACGGTGAAGCGGTAGCTGCCGGTCATCGGATGACTGTCCTGACCGACCGCGCGCCATTGCAGTGCGTAGCTGCCGGCGGGCAGCGACTTGGCGAAACGCGCGCGTAGCGTGTGGCCATCTTCGGAAACGTCCTGCGCGACGGTAGGCATGGCCATCTTCATGCGGCCATGGTCCATGCTCAGTTCGATGCGGGTGGCACGCGGCATCACCTTCTCACTGAACTGCAGCGTGATCTCGGTCGCCGGGGCTACGGTGGCGTCGGCGGCCGGCGTCGAGCGCACCAGGCTGGGATGGGCCAGCGCCAGCGGCGCAACCGCGAGGCCGGTCAGCAGGACAGCAAGGACGGTGGAGCGGAGCAGGGAGCGGGCCATGCGTGGGACACCTGTGGAAGACGTGGCCCACAGGGTGGAGGGCAGCGCCTTTCGCTGCCCTGACCCGCACATTACCGATCTGTAATGTGCGGCCCACTAACAAGGTAGTGCCGGCCGCTGGCCGGCATCACAGCGCGTGCAGCGGCCCCTGCATGCGATGGAAACTGCCATCGGTGGCGGTGAACCAGGCCAGCGAATGCCCGCCCACGAAGTCATCGACATGCACGACCGTTGCGCCATCGGCTTCCTGCCACGAAATGACATAGACCCCTTCGCTGATCTGCTGCCACTCGCAGGCGGCTTCGCCCTGTGCACCGGCATAGGCGCCTGAGACGATGGCGTACTGCACATGGCGGCCATCGGCACTGTACGCGTTGTCTGCCGTCAGGCCGTCATAGCTGACGCGGAAGCGGCGGCCGGCGAACAGTGGCAGGGTGGACGCCGCGTTCATCGGATCGCCACCGGGTTGATGTTGACCTGGGTCGAGCCGACGTACAGCGGCTGGCCGAGCACGAACAGGAATTCCCAGGCCTTGTCGCGCACCAGCGCACGGCTGTCGATCAGCTCCAGGTTGTAGATGCCGCGCTTGGCCAGCATGTACTGGTTGATCGGGAACTCCTCGGCACCGTTCGGGTTCGGGTAGACCTCCGAGGCCCAGGTGTCGCCACCGAAGGCGACGATGCCCTGGTCGGCCAGCCACTTCGCGGCCTCCATGCCGATACCCGGTTCCACTTCCAGGAACTGTTTGTCGTCCTTGCCGATCAGTTCCAGCCAGCCGGTGTTGAACAGCACCACGTCGCCCTTGCGCAGGCTCAGGCCCTGCTTCTTCAGCATGGCCTGGATGTCGGCCACGGTGAACTCGGTGCCGCCGGGCACGATCGCCTTGCCGTAGTGCGCGGTCATGTCCAGCACGACGCCGCGGGTGACCATCGGCGGCACCTTCTCGACGCCGAGCTTGCGCACACCGTCCACGGTGACGAAGTCGGCGGCCTTGTTGCCGTTGTAGTAGACGTTGTCGATGCCGATATGGCCGATGCCGTTGAGCTGGGTGCCAACGCCGGTCCAGGCGTTCACCAGTTCATCGTTGAAGGTGAACCTGTTGGGGCCCAGCGACTTGCCGGCCTGCTGGCCGACCTGCACGTTGTACAGGCGGAAGCTGCGGTGGCGGAACGCGGGCAGGTTCTTGTCCACCGGCACCGCCAGCGGATAGGTCTTGCCGGTCCTGACCAGCGATACCGCGTGCTTGACCACGTCCGTGGTGAGCAGGTTGGCGGCGCCGATCTCGTCGTTGGCGCCGTAGGCAGAGGGGTACCAGTCCTCGGCGGTGGCCTGGAAGGACAGCGGCAGGGTGGCCAGCGCAAGCGCGGCCAGGGTGTTCATTTTCATGGCAAAGCTCCGGTAACTGTCAGGCCGTCGCGGGGGCGGCAAGCGGGGCATGCGGCGCAGCGGCGTCGGCATGGGCCGGGAAGTGCGGCAGCACGTACTCGGCGATCTCGTGGAAGGTCTCGGCCAACGGCCGTTCGTTGCGGCGGAACTGCAGGCCGATGTGGTCGACACCGGCCGCCTGCATGGCGTGCAGCTCGGCCAGCAGGGCGTTGCGGCCGCCGCGCAGCCCAAAGCGCCAGCGCTGCAGCGGGGCATCGGCATCGGCCACCAGGTCCAGGTGGATGAAGCTGGCATACGGCTTGTTGCCGGCCACGGCGCGCCAGGCCGCCACGCGTTGCGCATGGTCCTGTGGCGTGCCCGGGTAGGCCAGGCAGCCATCCATGTGCTGGCCGATCCACGCCGGCTGCTGCTGGGCCAGGCCTGCCACGAACAACGGCAGGGCCGGGCCATCCGCGGGCAGCACGTCCAGGCCCTGCGGCAGGTGCGAAGCGGCGCCTTCGCGCAGCAGTGCGATCTGCTCGCGGAAGCGGCTGCCGCGGGTGTCGAAGTCGCGGCCGAACAGCGGGTACTCCACCGGGCGGTCGCCACTGGCCACGCCCAGCAGCAGGCGGTCACCGCTGAGCCGCTGCACGCTGCGCGCCGACTTCAGGGTCAGCAACGGCTCGCGGATCGGCAGCACCACCGCACCAGTACCCAGCAGGATGTCCTTGGTGATGCCAGCCAGATAGCCGAGGTAACTGAATACCTCGAACACCTGTGCCGCATCACCGAAGGCCGGGTCGTACACCGGCACGTCGCGCACCCACAGCGCACGGAAGCCGAGGCGGTCGGCCAAGCGTGCCAGTTCTGCATGGCACTGCAGGTCCGGTTCGCCGGGCAGGCGTCGCGCGGCGCGTCGTGCCTGTTCGCCCAGCGGCGTCCAGTCATTGTCCAGCGGTGCTTCGATGCCGATGCTGAAACCACCGGCCTGCAACCGGGTCATCGCACTGCCCATGGCCTGGCGCCTCAGTCCCAGGCCGGGGCCAGGCCCGGCGGATCGACTTCGCGGCCGTTGCGGTCAAGCGCGGCGATCGCGGCCATGTCATCGGCATCCAGGCGCAGGTCCTGGGCGAGCAGGTTGCTGGCCAGGTTCTCGCGCTTGGTCGAGGACGGGATGACCGAGTAACCGCGCTGCAGCGCCCACGCCAGCGCAACCTGGGCCACGGTGGCCTGGTGCTTGCCGGCGATGGTGGCCAGCACCGGATCCTTCAGCACCTTGCCGTAGGCCAGGGTCATGTAGGAGGTCACGGTGATGCCCTGGTCCTGCAGGAAGGTGGTCAGTGCCGGGTTCTGCAGGTAGGGGCTCAGTTCGATCTGGTTGGTGGCGATCTCGCCGGCACCGACCACCTCGATAGCCTGCCGGGTCAGCTCGATGTTGAAGTTGGACACACCGATCTGGCGGGTCAGGCCCAGCGTCTTGGCGTCGGCCAGCGCGGTCATGTACTCGCGCAGTTCAACGCCATTGCCCGGCGCCGGCCAGTGGATCAGCAGCAGGTCGACATAGTCGGTGCGCAGCTTGGCCAGGCTGTCGCGCAGGCTCGGGATCAGCTTGTCGGCGGCGTAGTTGTCCACCCAGATCTTGGTGGTCAGGAACAGCTGGTCGCGTGGGACGCCGGATTCGGCGATGGCCTGGCCGACTTCGGCTTCGTTGCCATAGATCTGCGCGGTATCGACCGCACGGTAGCCGACCTCGAGGGCGTTGCGCACCGAGTCGATGACGGTCTGGCCGGTCAGGCGGAAGGTGCCGACGCCAAAGGAAGGAACGCTCATGATGGACTCCAGGGACTTCGTTGGGAGCCGGTGGGCTCGGGACAGGGCGAAGTGTGGGCGCTTTACATTTGTTGATTAAGCTGTGTATACGGGAAACGCTTTTGCGCCGAGGTAAAAAATGAAAACCACCCTGGATGAGCTGAAGGCCTTCGTGGCCGTGGTCGACAGTGGTTCGATCACGGCGGCGGCCGAGGCGCTGGAACTGACCATCTCCGCCACCAGCCGCACCTTGGCGCGGCTGGAAGACAAGCTGCAGACCACGCTGCTGCGGCGGACCACGCGGCGGCTGGAGCTGACCGAGGAGGGCGCGGCGTTCCTGGAGTACGCGCGCACGATCCTGGCCACGGTGGACGAGGCCGAGGAACAGATGGCCGCGCGGCGGCTGCAGCCGGTCGGGCGCCTGCGCGTGGACGCCGCCACGCCGTTCATGCTGCATGTGATCGTGCCGTTGCTGGAGGGCTTCCGCGAGCGCTACCCGCAAGTGGAGCTGGAGCTGAATTCCAACGAGGGCATCACCGACCTGATCGAGAAGCGCACCGACGTGGCGTTCCGCATCGGCGTGCTGCGCGATTCCACCCTGCATGCGCGGCCGATCGGCCACAGCCGCATCCGCGTCGTCGCCAGTCCCGAGTACCTGCGACGGCATGGCACGCCGACACGCGTGGAGCAGCTGCGCAAGCACGATCTGCTGGGCTTCACCCAGCCCAGTTCGTTGAACGAATGGCCGCTGCACGATGCCGATGGTGGGCCTTTCGTGATCGAGCCGGCGATCGCTTCATCCAGTGGCGAGACACTGCGGCAGATGGCGGTGGCCGGGCTGGGCATCGCCTGCTTGTCTGATTTCCTGACCCGCCAGGACCGGCGTGATGGCCGCCTGGCGCAGCTGTTTGCCAAGCAGACGCAGGAGGTGCGGCAGCCGATCAATGCGGTGTACTACCGCAACACCGCGCTGGCCGCGCGCATCACCTGTTTCGTCGACCACGTGACGCAGACGCTGGGACAGCGACCGTTCGACGAATAGAGAAGGGTAGAGCCGGCCGCTGGCCGGCTGCCGGAAGTGCATCAGTAGATCCACGCCATGCGTGGATGGTGTTTTTCCGTCCGGCCAGCGGCCGGCACTACCGTTTGCGCAGCGCCCGTCGGTTGCCGATGTGAGCGAACGCCAACAGCACGCCACCACATGCCGTGGCCACGCCATGCCAGAGCAGCGATTCCTTCAGCGGCAGGTACAGAGAGGCCGACAGCAGCAGGATGGCGCCGGCGCAGGCCAGCTGCACAGGCCGCCAGCGCCGATGCCGGTGCACCCCGGCCGAGGTACTCGCCAAGGCCAACGAGGAGGCCAGCAGCGCGAACAGCCATTCCCAGCGCGACATCATCAGCAGCAATGTCATCGCGCCATGGCCGGGATGCTGGAACGAGCGCAGCGCCATCATCGCTGCCGGCACGAAGGCCAGCAGCAGGGGCAGGGCGATGCAGTGGGCGGCGCAGGCCAGGGACAGCCAGGCACCGGCAAGATCGAAGCGGGGGTGCCAGCGTGCCGAAGTTGGCGGCTGGGCCAGGGCCCTTGCGGGGGTCGTGGGAATGTGGTCCATAATGTTACATAGTAACAATTGGAGTCTTTCCCATGAAGCTTCCCGCTGCTCTTTTCCTGCTGCTGGCTGCCAGCGCCGCGCAGGCCCACGACATCCGCCAGAACGCACCGCATGTGCATGGCCAGGCGACAGTGGATGTTGCGCTTGACCAGCAAACCCTGGAATTCGCCCTTCAGGCCCCCGGCATCGGCATCCTCGATTACGAGCGGCCGCCGGCCAATGCAGCCGAGCAGGCCGCGCTGGCACGGGCGACGTCATTGCTGAAGGGCGGCAACTGGGTCACCTTGCCCACCGCTGCGGGCTGCCGTCTGGCCACCAGTAAAGCCGATGCGGAGGGCTTCGACGCGACGGCCGCCGCGCCGCCGCCGGGACAGCACCGGCACGCAGGTTTCAGCGCAACGCTGCAGTACCACTGTGCCAAACCTGCCGCGCTGCGCGCCATCGTCGTGCGCCTGCCCGTACTTTTCCCGGGCCTGCACGAAGTCATCGTCAACAGCGCAACCGCCAATGGTCAAAACCGCAGTGTGCTGACGCCCGACAACCTGCGCGTGGTGCTGGCACCGTGAGCGCGGCACCGGTGATCTCGCTGGAAGACGTGCAGTTCGGCTACGGCACGCGGCTGGTGCTGGACATCCCGCGGTTGTGGGTCGAGCAGGGCAGCAGCGTGTTGCTGCGCGGAATCAGCGGTGGCGGCAAAAGCACCCTGCTGGGCCTGCTGGCGGGCGTGCTGCTGCCCGGCAAGGGCCGTGTCGAGGTGGCCGGCCACGCACTGCAGGACATGGGTGGTGCGGCGCGGGATCGTTTCCGTGCCGACCAGTTGGGCGTGATCTTCCAGCAGTTCAATCTGCTGCCGTTCCTCACCGTGCGCGACAACATCGCGCTGGGCCTGCGCTTCTCGCGCCTGCGCAGCGCACGCATCAGCGGGCCGCTGGATGCCGAGATCGCCCGCCTGCTGCAGGCCCTGCAGCTCAATCCTGAGCTGATGCAGCGGCGGGCGGGTACGCTCAGTGTTGGCCAGCAACAACGCGTGGCGGCAGCGCGCGCCCTGATCGGCCGTCCGACGTTGCTGCTGGCCGATGAGCCCACCTCGGCGCTCGACCGCGAAGCGGCGAGCGCCTTCCTGCAGCTGATGTCCGCGCAGTGCCAGGCGGCCGGCACCACGGTGCTGGTGGTCAGCCATGACGACAGCCTGCAGCCGTTGTTCGATCGCACCATTTCACTGTCCGAGATCAACCAGGCAGGTGCCGGCCATGCTTGAGCTTGCCTGGGCCAGCCTGCGCAGCCGCGCGTTGAGCGTGGGCCTGACCGTGCTGGTCATCACCCTCAGCGTGGTGCTGCTGCTGGGCGTCGAGCGTGTACGCACGCAGGTGCACGAGGGGTTTGCCAGCACCGTATCGGGCACCGATCTGATCGTCGGTGCGCGTTCGGGACCGGTGAACCTGCTGCTGTATTCGGTGTTCCATATCGGCGACCCGACCAACAACGTGTCCTGGCAGTCCTACCAGGAGCTGTCCGCATTGCCGCAGGTGAAGTGGTCGGTGCCGTTGTCGCTGGGCGATTCCTGGCGCGGCTACCGGGTAGTGGGTACCACTGGCGGCTACTTTGAACACTATCGTTATGGTTCCGGCCACGCGCTGGCCTTTGCACAGGGGCGGCCCTTCGATGATCTGTATGACGCGGTGATCGGCGCGGAGGTGGCTCGCGCGCAGAAGGTCGGCCTCGGCGACGAGATCGTGCTGGCGCACGGCACCGGCGCGGTCACGCTGGCCACGCATGCCGACAAGCCGTTCCGCGTTGCCGGCATCCTGCAGCGCACCGGCACGCCGGTGGATTCGTCGCTGCTGGTCTCGC
The DNA here is from genome assembly GCF_059370395.1 of Stenotrophomonas sp. YJH_SMC_101-4. NCBI lineage: Bacteria > Pseudomonadati > Pseudomonadota > Gammaproteobacteria > Lysobacterales > Lysobacteraceae > Stenotrophomonas > Stenotrophomonas sp. YJH_SMC_101-4. Next base: position 749,250 of record NZ_JCAFTP010000001.1, read on the forward strand.
TGCCGGCCATCGAGGCGATCCATGTTGACTGGCGATCGGGCGTGCAGCTGCGCAGCCAGAGCGTCAGCGCCGAGCAGGCGCGCCACCTGGACCTGACCCCGACCAGCATCACCGCCTTCATGCTCGGCCTGAACTCGCGCATCGCCACGTTCTCGGTACAGCGCAGGATCAACGAGTATCCGGACGAGGCGATGCTGGCGATCCTGCCCGGCGTGACCCTGCAGCAGCTGTGGCAGTCGCTGGGCACCGCCGAGCGAGCCCTGCAGCTGATCAGTGCAATGGTGGTGCTGCTGGGCATGGTCTCGCTGGTGGCGCTGCTGGTCTCCACCCTGCAGGAGCGCCGGCGCGAGATGGCCATCCTGCGTGCCACCGGTGCGCGACCGGGCTACATCGCGGGCCTGCTCGTGGTGGAAGCGGTGGCGACCAGTGCGGTGGCCAGCGTGCTGGCCCTGTCGCTGCTGGTGGTCGCCAGCATTGCCGGGCGCGGCTGGGTACTGGCCACCTTCGGTCTGTCGATCACCCATGTCTGGCCGGATGGCCGTGAACTGGCATGGGCAGCGGGCGTGCTGCTGATCAGCGCCGTAGCCGGGCTGGTCCCGGCGTTGCTCGCTTACCGGCGCACCTTGGCCGATGGCCTTTCACCGGGAGGTTGAGCATGCGATGGATGCGGGTAGTGGCAATGGTGCTGGCGCTGGCCGCCTGTGAGCGGCCGGTGGATACCGGCGTACAGGCCTTGCCACCCTCGCCGGTCGTCGACCGCGATGACCCTGCAGGCGCTGTGGAGCAGGAGCTGGACTGGTTGCAGATGATGCCCAAGGACGAGCTGGCCGCGCTGGAGCGGGGCGAGGGCCCGGAGGTCGAGCACAACGGCAACCGGCGCATGCCGCAGTTCGGTACCTTCCGCACGGTGGACACGGTCCTGCAGCGGCCGGTGCGCCTGCCGGGTTACGTGGTGCCACTGGCCAACGCGCAGGACGGGCGGCTGACCGAATTCCTGTTCGTGCCGTACTACGGCGCCTGCATCCACGTGCCACCACCACCACCGAACCAGATCGTGCACGTGGTGCTGCCGCGCCCGATCGAGATGCCGGACATGTACTCGCCGTTCTTCCTGGCGGGCACCCTGCGCGCCGAACGGTTGGATGACGATCTGGCCGGTTCGGCCTACACCATGCGTGACGCAGAGCTGAGGCCCTATGAACCGTAGTCACCTGTTGCTGGCGGTGGGATGCCTGTGGTTGGCAGGCTGTACGGCGCCGGGCGGCGATGCCTTGGTGGTCGGGCCACAGGACAAGCCGGCGCCCTCCGCCACGGCCGAAGCCCCCATCGACCGTTGGGACGCGTTGCGGCCCGACGAAGTGACCTACCAGCGCCCACCCCCGCAGATTGGCCTGTCACGCAATGGCATGGAGGGCGTGGGCGGCCTGATCGACGACACCGGCTCGGGCACGCCACCCGGGCTGGAGATCGACCATTCCAGCCCGGACCGCGCCAAGCAGTTCGGCTCCTCGCGCGTGGTCGACGCTGTCGACGGGCGCGCGGTGGACCTGGATGGCTACGTGGTGCCGCTCGGCACCAACGATGCCGGCCTGGTCGATGAACTGCTGTTCGTACCGTTCTATGGCGCGTGCATCCACGTGCCGCCGCCGCCGCCGAACCAGATCATCCATGTGACCCTGGCGACGCCGATTGCGCTGGGCGATCTGTGGGATCCGTACCGGCTTGCCGGCCGCCTGCAGGTGAAGCGTTTCGACGCGGATATCGCCAGCGCGTCCTACGATGCCGCGGCAGCCACGCTGACGGCGATCCGCAACTGATGCGCAGGCGATGGATCATGGCTGCCGGGGTGCTGCTGGGCGCGGTGGCGCCGCTGGTGTGGTGGCAGCGGCAGCGCGCACCCACCGCGCCGCCTGCGGTCGCGTTTCCGGCACCGGCGTCCGATGCCAGCCAGCGCATCGAACAGCGTCTGGTTGATGACCCCGCGTTTCGCAACGACGTGCTGTTCCTGCTCGCAGCAACATTGCGCGACCGCTGCCAGCCGGCGCAGGCGGGGCTGCTGGCGCGCATGGCCAATCGTGCATCGCTGCCGGTGCTGGCGGCAGTCAGCGCGGTGACCCAGCAGGACCCATCGCTGGACCGGCCGATCTACCAGTACATCCAGCACCGCGCCGATGCGACGCCGTGCGGGCAGCCGCTGCAGATGCCGTTGGCCGGGGGGCGCAGCATGGCCGTGGACATCGAACAGTATGCGCGCACGTTTCCGGACAGCTACTTCGACCCGCAACGCAGCAGCGAACCGCGGGATTTTGGTGGACTGTCGCTGCAGCAGCGTGCCGGCAACGCCTGCAACAGCGTGGTGTATTCGGTGCTGCCGCTGGGTGGCGCCGACTGGCGGTGCAGCAGCCTGCGCGCGAATGCCCGTGCGCGGGTGCGCGGCCTGTGCGAGGACGAACTGCGGCGCCAGCATGGGGGAACTGGCGGGGAACTGGACATGGCCGTGGGGAAGGGCATGCAGGCGGCGGTGGTATCGGCGATTGCCGCACTGCCGGAAGATTGCCGGTGATGATCCCTGACACCGGGCACGACCCGGCATGAGGGGCACGACAACATGAACATTGCCCGGGCCCCAATCTGAATTGGTGGCGCTGTTTTCATAACTATACAGGACATCCTGTATAGTTATGGCCGTATTCCACCCCCAACAGGTTCTCCCATGGCTTTGTCCCAGCCCTTGGCCGGTGCTCCGGCCCTGTCGCGTGCCCGTCGCTGGGCGCTGTTGTTCACCGTCGCCGCCGGCCTGCTACTGGTCACGCTCGACAACTCCGTGCTCTACACCGCGCTGCCCACCCTTACCGAAGAACTCTCGGCCAGTGCCGGCCAGGCGCTGTGGATCATCAACGCCTATCCGCTGGTGATGGCCGGCCTGCTGCTGGGTGCGGGCACGCTGGGCGACCGCATCGGTCACCGGCGCATGTTCCTGATCGGCCTGGTGGTGTTCGGTGTCGCCTCGCTGGCAGCGGCGTTCGCCGACACCGCAACGCAGCTGATTGCCGCGCGTGCATTCCTGGCGATCGGTGCCGCAGCGATGATGCCGGCCACGTTGGCGTTGATCGGACTGAGCTTCCACGAAGAACGCGAACGCAACATCGCCATCGCGATCTGGGGTTCGGTCGCCATCGTCGGTGCGGCGCTCGGCCCGATCATTGGCGGCTGGCTACTGCAGCACTTCTGGTGGGGCTCGGTGTTCCTGATCAACGTGCCGGTGGTGGTGGTCGCGTTCGTGGCCACGCTGCTGCTGGCGCCGGAAGGACAGCGCGACACCTCGCGGCCATGGGACCTGGTGTCGTCAGTGCTGGCATTGGCTGCACTGTCCGGCCTGGTGCTGGCGATCAAGTCGCTGATCGCCACGCCGCCCTCATATGCGCTGGGCGCAACCGCGCTGGTGTTGGCCGTCATCAGCGGTGCGGCGTTCGCGCGCCGCCAGCAGCAGCTGCCGTACCCGCTGCTGGACTTTGCGATCTTCCGTAATCCGGCGTTCCTGGCCGGCACGCTGTCGGCGGTGTTCACCCTGTTCGCGATGGCCGGCCTGCAGTTGGTCACCACGCAGCGCTTCCAGCTGGTGGCAGGTTTCACGCCGCTGCAGGCGGGCCTGCTGGTGTCGGTGGCGGCACTGGGCAGCCTGCCCAGTGCGCTGCTCGGCGGCAGCATCCTGCACCGGGTTGGCCTGCGCCCGCTGATCTGTGGTGGCTTGGCCGCAGGTGCGCTGGGCGTCGGCGTGGTGGCGTTCGGCTTCCTGCACGGCCTTGGTTGGGTGGTGGCTGGCATGGCCATCACCGGCTTCGGTATGGGTTCGGCCATCTCGGTGGCGTCCACCGCCATCCTCAACAACGTGCCGGCGCACCGTGCGGGCATGGCCTCGTCGGTGGAAGAAGTGTCCTATGAGTTCGGTGGCCTGCTGGCGGTGGCGATGCTGGGCAGCTTGAGTGCCGCAATGTACAGCGCGTTCCTGCCGGTCTCGGCCGATATGCCCGCGCTTGCCCGCGAGGGTTTCACCCAGGCGCTGCATGCCGCGCGCGAGAGCGGGCAGGGCGAGTGGTTCGCACTGGCTGCGGCCGCGTATGACCGTGGCTACCAGATCGTGCTGCTGGTGATCATGGCGGTGCTGGCGCTGGGTGCGGCGATCATCGCGCGCCTGCTGCGCGGCCGCGTCGGCAGCCGCGAGGGCGCGGCCGATCGCGTAAAATGAAGCGATGAGAACCAGCAAGCGCGATCGCATCCTCGACGCCGCCGTCAACGTGATCAATCGTGACGGCGTGCGCGCGGTGACCTTTGAGTCGGTGGCGGCCGAGGCCCAGCTGACACGCGGTGGCCTGCTGTATCACTTCCCGTCCCGCGAGGCGCTGCTGCGGGGGATCGACGAACACCTGGTACAGGCCTGGGAGACGTCGATGGAAGCGTTGCTGGGCAAGACCGCCGAGCAGGCCACTGCGTTGGAGCGTTACCAGACCTTCGTGCGCGTGTCGGCCCAGAGCGCCACCCGTGCCGAGCTGATGTTCATGCTCGAATCGGCCGACCCGGACGCCGAAGAGCGCCCGTGGGGACCGGCGGTGCGTCGCTGGGCACCGCTGCCGCCGGAGGCGGGTACAGCGGAAGACAGCGCAGCGCTCGACAATTTCGTGGCGCGGCTGGCCGCCGATGGCCTGTGGATCTACGAGGCGATGTACGAAGGGCAGCTGGACGAAGGCGTACGTGCCCAGGTTGCCGAGCGCATCGCCGGGCTGCTGGCGAAGCCTGATGGGTCACCGCACTTGTAGCGTCGAGCCATGCTCGACTGCTCTCCGGTCAGGCAACGAAACCCCCGCGCTTCGCGCGATAGCTGACCTGCGGTCGACTCTACCCGTTACCCATTTACCCAGCCGGCGCTGCGCTCGCGGCCAACCACGCCCTCGGCGAGGCCCCCAACCGTTTGCGGAACGCTTTCGACAGCGACGCGGTATCGGCAAAGCCCACCTCGATCGCCACCTGCTTGACCGCCACGCCGGCCCTCAATTGCGCGCAGGCCAGGCTCAGCCGCCAGTCCAGCAGATAACTGGCCGGCGTTGCCTGCATCACGTCCTTGAACACGGCCGCGAACGCGCTGCGCGACATGCCGGCAGTCGCGGCCATGCGCGGCAGCGTCCATTCGTCCTGTGGCGCCTGGTGCATCGCCACCAGTGTGCGTGCCAGCCGTACATCGGACAGCCCCCGCATCAGCCCATGGCTGACGCCGGCCGCATCCGGGTGGTCCACCACCCAGCGCAGGATCTGGATCAGCGCGACCTCGAACAGGCGGTTGGTCAGCAGCCGTGAACCACAGCGCTGGCGATCGGCCTCGGCGAACAGCAGGTGCAGGGTGTCATCCAGTTCGCCGATCGCGGCCAGTGGCACCACCATCACCGGCGGCAGCGACTGCACGATCGGATTACGCGCGCCGCCATCGAAATCCAGCGTGGCGCAGGTGAAATCCGGGCCTTCCAGCGGTGCATTGAAGAACACATGGTGCAGCGGTTGCGGATACAGCAGCAGGCTGGGTGTGTCGATCTTCAACCGGGGCAGCGCGATATCGCCGTCGGGATGACGGACCTCCATTTCACCCTGGCGCAGGATGTGCAGGAAGGCACGACCGGGCTGCGGCTCGAAGACATGGCGCCCGCACAGCGGACCGCTGTGGAACAGCGCGGCCTGCACCCGGAAGCGTTCCAGCAGGGAGGAGAGACGGTCGGGTGGGGAGGTGTCGGTGGGCGTGCTCATGGATGAATGGACAACATGTGTGGCTGATTGCGCCTGAAGCGTCCAGCGAGTCTACCTAGGATGAGCGGGTCGTCCAATCCCGGGCGCTTTCCCAAGGAGATCCACCATGTCCCGTGTCCCCCTGATCGATGCCGCCAACACCACCGCCGACCGCGAGGCCCTGCTGGGTCAGGTCCACGCTGCCTTCGGCGCCACCCCGGCCATGTTCCGCGCCGTGGCCAACTCGCCAGCCGCCCTGCAGAGCATGTGGGGTTCGTTCGGCGCGCTGGGCGGCGGTCGCCTGTCGCCGCTGCTGGGCGAGCAGATCGCCGTGGCCATCGCCAACCGCAATGCCTGCGAGTATTGCCTGGCCGCACACACCGCGCTGGGCCGCAAGGCGGGTGCCAGCAGCGAGCAGATGGCCGCTGCACAGATCGGTCAGTCCAGCGATCCGGCCACCTCGGCGGCATTGGACTTCGCGCTGAAGGTGGTCGAGCAGCGTGCGCAGGTCACCGATGGCGATGTGCAGGCGCTGCGTGCGGCCGGCTTCGACGATGAGCAGATCGTTGAGATCCTCGCCCACGTAGCGCTCAACCTGTTCACGAACTACGTCAACGTAGCGTTCGACGTGCCGGTGGACTTCCCGAAGGTGGCGCTGCGCTGAGCTGTGCCAGACCGGGGGCGTCGTGCTCCCGGTCGTTCTCAGTCGTCCCGTTTATCGTTCGCCTGCAGCCGCTCGGGATGGGTATACACGTTGAATCCGCTTTCCCGCGCGAACCCGACCAGGCACAGGCCTGCACCGCGGGCCAGATCGACCGCCAGCGCGGTCGGCGCCGAGACTGCGGCCAGCACGCTGGCACCGGCGCGCACCGCCTTGCTGACCATTTCGTAGCTGGCCCGGCTGGAAATCACCAGCAGGCCGCCTTCAATGGCGTGTTCGTTGTGGTGCAGCGCGCCGATCAGCTTGTCCAGCGCATTGTGGCGACCGACGTCTTCGCGCACCCAGCCGATGCGACCGCTGGCGTCGGCCCAGGCCGCGGCATGGGTCGAACCGCTCACCGCATTCATCGGCTGATGCTGCACCAGTGTGGCCAGCGCCCGTTGCAGGGCTGCTGGCGGGTAGGTTCGCCGTTCGCGCACCTCGGGCAGCGGCCGCAGCACTTCCTCCAGCTGGCGCGTGCCGCACAGGCCGCAGCCACCCCGGCCGGGCAGCAGGCGCCCGTTGGCCGGATCCAGGTCGGCACCGGGTGCATCCTCGGTCACGGTCATCTGCAGCTCGATGCCTTCCAGTTGCGGTCGTACCTCGATGGCCAGCAATTGGGCAGGCGTAGCGATCAATCCCTCGCTGAGCGAGAACCCCAGCGCAAAGTCCTCCAGGTCGCAGGGTGTGGCCATCATCACCGCGAAGGCGGCGCCGTTGTAACGCAGCGCCACCGGCACTTCCTCGGCCACCACGTCGATCTGCGGCTGCTGCCCCTTGCTGCGCCAGCGCTGCAACGGGCGCAGGGCCGTGCCGGCAGGCGGGGTGTGCGGTGGGGTCGAATCTGGCATGCAGCGCGTCCGGACTAAGGAAATACGCAGGTGGTGGACCACCCACGGCATCGAGAATAGCGCAGTGGCCGTGCGCTGACGCAGGTGTAACCGTTGTCATGGCAGGCTGCGCTGAAAACAGCGCGCAGCCACTGGCGAAGCCGTGCAGGCCGTGTTTGACTGTGGGGCTGGCCGTGCGATTGAAAGCGCCGCCGGACTGCGATGTGCCCATTGTTGCCGCGTTCCTACCGTAAGGTCCCCGAACATGTCCGAGCAGAAGCCACCGCGTTACAAGCCGTACAACCAGCCGGCCGGTGGCTGGGGTGCCGCCGGTGCCACGGCCAAGGTGCTGCTGCAGCAAAGCGTGATCGGCAAAGGCTCGAAGGCGTTGCTGGCGATGAACCAGCCGGGTGGCTTCAAGTGCCCCAGCTGCGCGTTCCCCGACGCCGACGAACGCAAGAAGCTGGAGTTCTGCGAGAACGGCGCGAAGGCACTGGCCTGGGAAGCCACCCAGTTCCGCGCCGGCCGCGCGTTGTTCGCCCAGCACACCGTCACCGAACTGATGGCGCAGACCGACTACTGGCTGGAGATGCAGGGCCGGCTGACCGAGCCGATGCGCTACGACGCAGCCACCGACCACTACGTGCCGTGCAGCTGGGATGATGCCTTCGCGCTGATCGGCCGCCACCTGCAGGCGCTGGACAGCCCGCACCAGGCCGAGTTCTACACCTCCGGGCGCACGCCCAATGAAGCGGCGTTCCTGTATTCGATCTTTGTGCGCGAGTTCGGTACCAACAACTTCCCGGACTGCTCGAACATGTGCCACGAGCCGACCAGCCGCGGCCTGCCGCCGGCCATCGGGGTGGGCAAGGGCACGATCGTGCTGCAGGATTTCGAGCACGCCGAGGCGATCTTCGTGATCGGCCAGAACACCGGCACCAATTCACCGCGGATGATGAGCAACCTGGTCGAGGCGCGCAAACGCGGCATCCCGATCGTGGCGGTCAATCCGATGCCCGAGCGCGCGCTGATCCGCTTTGCCGAGCCGCAGGACGTGGTGCAGATGGCCACGTTCGGTTCGACCGAGATCACCAGCGAGTTCGTGCACATCCGTATCGGCGGCGACCTGGCTCTGATCAAAGGCATGATGAAGGTGATGTTCGAGCGCGAGGCGCAGGGCGAGCGCGTGCTCGACCATGATTTCCTGTCAGAACACACGGTGGGGCTGGAGGCGCTTCGCGAAGACGTGATGGCGCAGGACTGGGACGAGATCGTGCAGGTGTCCGGCATTTCGCAGGCGCAGATCCGACGCTGTGCGGAGATCTACATCCGCTCCAAGGCCACCGTGATCTGCTACGGCATGGGGCTGACCCAGCACCAGTATGGCTCGCGCCTGCTGCAGCAGGTCGCCAGCCTGCTGATGCTGCGCGGCAACTTCGGCAAGCCCGGTGCGGGCATCGGGCCGATCCGTGGGCATTCCAATGTGCAGGGCGACCGCACCGTCGGCATCGACGAGAAGCCCAAGCCGGCCTATCTGGACCGCGTGCAGCAGGTGTTCGGCTTCGATCCGCCGCGTGAGCATGGCCATCATGTGGTCGAATCCATCGAGGCGATGCTGGACGGCAGCGCCAAGGTGTTCATCGGCCTGGGTGGCAACTTCATCCATGCGGTGCCCGATACGCCTCGCGCGTATGAAGCGATGCGTGGGCTGGACCTGACCGTGGGCATCGCCACCAAGCTCAACCGCGGTCATCTTGTTCATGGCCGCGATGCGCTGATCCTGCCGGTGGTGGCGCGCTCGGAGCGCATCGTCACGCCGGCCGGCGAGCAGTTCGTCACCATCGAAGACGCGATGTCGAACGTGACCGCCTCGCGCGGCGTGCTCGAACCGGTCAGCACCGAGGTGCTGCCCGAGGTCGAGATCGTCTGCCGCATGGCGATGGCCGCACTGCCAGACAGCAAGGTCGATTGGGCGCGCTGCATGCACGACTATGCGCCCATCCGCGATCTGATCGCTGCGGTGTACCCGGAGATCTACACCGGCTTCAACGAGCGCATCCAGCAGCCACACGGCTTCCATCTGGACATTCCGCCGCGCCGCCGCGTCTGGCCCACGCCGAATGGCAAGGCCAACATCCTGGTGATGCCCGGCCTGGACGTGGACGATCCGGTGCACGATCCGGACATGTTGCGGTTGGCCACCGTGCGCTCGCACGACCAGTACAACACCACCATCTACAGCTACAACGACCGCTATCGCGGCGTGTACAACGATCGCATGGTGCTGTTCATGAATATCGAGGACCGGCTGGCGCGCGGACTGCAGAAGGAGGCGCTGGTCAGCCTGGAGACGATCAGCGGCGATGGCGTGCAGCGGCGCATCGAGGGCCTGACCGTGCTGGACTACCCGATGCCGCGCGGCGCGCTGGCCGGTTACTACCCCGAACTGAACCCCTTGCTTCCGCTGGACTACTACGACCGGATCAGCGGCACGCCCGCCGCCAAGTCGATTCCTGTGCGGGTGCGGGCGATGGCCGCGGCGATTGCGTAGCGCGCGCATCGGCTATCATCGGCGTGTGAACCTGCCTGGCCTGCTGCTGCGATGGATGCTGCTTGTCGCCCTGGTGCTGAATGCACCGGCGCTGGCGCTCGCCGCGTCTTCGTACAGCGGCCCGGCCAGCCAGGACCATTGCGTTGCACCGCATTCGGCGGCCATGGCCGGATGCTGCGACGATGCAGCATCAACGGTCTGCCAGAGCAATGAGTGCGAATGCCCGCCGGCCAGCCTCGGCATGCTCGCCTCCCTGAGCGGAACGCCCGCCTCGCCATGGCGTGAGGCGCCTTTGCCAGCCAGCGCCCAGCAACGCGCACCGCCGCCGTTGCCGGATCCGCTACGACCTCCCATCGTGTGATTCCCTGCAGGCCTCAAGTACCTGCCATAGCTGCTCGACTCATTCTCGACTCTGCCTGTGCCTTCGATGCGCAGGCAGCGGGCCGCGTTGCCCGCATCTGCAAAGGAATCAACACCATGAACCGTTCTCTCTCCCTCGGCCTGCTGCTGGGCACCGTGCTGGCCACCACCGCCTGCGCGCGTGCCGCTGAAGAATCCGCCGCCACGCCGGTTGCCAGCGACGCCCCTGCGGCACCGATCATGGCCGGTCCGTCGCAGGTGGATCCTGCACTGCCCATCGCCATCGTGCACAAGACTGCCAGCTGTGGCTGCTGCGGCATCTGGGTCGATCACCTGAAGGCCGAAGGCTTCCAGGTGGATGTGCGCGACACCGACGACATGAACCCGATCAAGGTCCGCCTGGGTGTACCGGTCGGCAAGGCCTCCTGCCACACCGCCGAGATCGGTGGTTACGTGGTTGAAGGCCACATTCCGGCCGAGGACATCAAGCGACTGCTGGCCGAGCGACCGGCGGTGCGCGGGCTTGTGCTGCCGGGAATGCCGGCCGGTTCGCCGGGCATGGAAATGCCCGACGGCTACGTGCAGCCGTACACTGTCGAGCTGGTGCGCACCGACGGCAGCACCGAGCCGTTTGCCCAGCACGGGCAGGGTGGCTGATGGTCGCAGGTGCCGGTCGCCCTGACCGGCACCTTCCCACGTGTCCTGTGTAGAGCCGAGCCCACGCTCGGCTGTCTTCTTCCGGCAAGCCGAGCGTAGGCTCGGCTCTACAGGATCAGCGGTGTGCCGCGGCTTCTCTGGCCAGCTGCGCGTCGAACGTCTTCTCGGCCCCATCCGCGTAGGCGCTGCAGGTCAGTGCCTTGGCGCCGGCCTTGCTGCGGGCGGCATAGTTCCAGTTGCTGGCACCCGGGTGCGGGGTCAGCAGCAGATCGCAGGGCAGGCCGCGCACGGTAGTGAAGCTGCGCTTGTAGTCCTCGATCAGGCGCGGATAGCGCGGGTTGCCCTCCAACTGGTAGCCCGGCGCGCTCAGGCTGTCGGCGTAGGCGATGCGCACCGGCTTGCCGTCGCGCGTATCGGTCCAGGTCCAGGCGGTGCTGCCCGGGGTGTGCCCCGGCATGAAGTGCGCGGTGAATGCGATGCCGCCCACCGTGACCACTTCGCCATCCATGATGATGCGGTCGGCGCTGGTGGGCGGATAGGTGATGCCGTCGCCAAAGTGCAGGTCGTTGCTGCCGCCGCGCGCCAGCAGCACCGCTGATTCGGCATTGGCCACCACGTGCGCGCCGGTGCGACGCTTGAGCTCGGCCACCGGGCCGGCGTGGTCGGCATGCGCATGGCTGAGCAGGATCAGTCGCAGGTCCCGCGGGGCCACGCCGCGCACCTTCATGTTGTCCAGCAGGTGGCCGGCCATCTGTGGCATGCCGCCGTCCAGCAGCACTGCGCCCTCGGCGGTCTGCACCAGCAGCGCGGTCAGGTTTTCGGTACCGATCTGCCAGGTGTGGTCGGCGATCTGCAGCGGTGCCATCGGCTGCAGCCAGGAGGTGTCCACGGTGTAGGCCCGCAGCTGCGGCAGTGGTGCCTCGGCGGCACTGGCGTGCGCGACCGGAACAGCAGCGGCCAGGGCGAAGGCGAGCAGGGAACAACGCATGGTTCACGTCCGTTTGAAGGAGGCCCAGAAACTAGCATGGGCCCCCTTCATCGCGTCTCGCATAGATTTCATGGCTCCCATAAGGGCGCCATGGATCAGTACCGGTACTGCCACCCCAGCGTCAGCACCCGGCCGCGGCCGGAGAAATAGCTCGGATTCGACGGCGTGGTCTGCGAGTAGTAGCTGATGTACTGCTTGTCCGCCAGGTTCTGCACGCCCAGCGTGAAGGCGTGCTTGTCCAGCGTATAGCGCGCGACCAGATCCAGAGTGGTGTAACCCTTGAACTCCGCCACCTGCGCGCCACGCAGGTCGAAATCACGGTCGAAGGCATGGCTGGCCTGCAGGCGCGTGCTGAGCTGCGGCGTCCAGCTCTGTTCCCAGAACGCGGTCAGCCGGTTCGGTGCGATGTTCACGCCGGCGAGGTCGCTGTCGAGACGACCGTCGACGTCGGCGTCGTAGCGGCCGTTGGCGCGCGCATAGCCCAGGCCAAGCCGGCTGTCGCCCAACCGCAGGCGCAGGTTGCTTTCAAAGCCTTCCACGCGGGTGGCCTGGCGCTGCACCGCATAGGCATCGATGCCCGGATCGTAGATCAGTACCGAGCCGAGCTTGGATTCGGAGGTGTAGTAGGCGATGTCGCCGCTGAAGCGGCCATCGTCGTACTCCAGGCCAATCTCGCGGTTGTCCGACACCACCGGTGACAGGTCGATTAGGCTGTCCACGCGTTGTCCGTCGCGGTTGATCGCGCGCAGCACGCGGCCGACGTCGGCCACGGTGTAGCCTTCCGAATAGGAGGCGTAGGCGTTGAGGCGGTCGTTGATGTACCAGACCGCGCCGAAGTTGGGCAGGGTCTCGCTCATGGTCGGCTTGCCGCCGGCTACCTTGCGTGCGCCGTAACGGGGCAGCGTGGTGTAGTCACCCACCTCCAGCTCGCCCTTCTCGTAACGCAGGCCGCCGGACAGCATCAGGTGATCGGTCGGCCACCAGTGCAGCTGCAGCAGCGGTGACAGGCTCTGGTAGGTGGTCTGCGGCACCCAGTTCATGCCACTGGCCAGCAGCACCTGGTGGGTGCGGTCGCGCAGGCCGTCCAGGCCCAGGGTCACGTCCAGCGTGGTGTCGGCGACGCGGGTCCAGCTCTGGGTCAGCTTGAAGCCGCGCTTGTCCGATTCGTTCTGGGTCTGGTCCCAGGCGGCGTTGGCGCCGGTGTTGCCCCACGGGTCCCACTGGCTGGCACCGTAGCGGCCTTCGAAATCCACCGCGAAGGCCTGCGCCTGGAAACGGCCACCGAGCAGGTCGGCGGCGCTGTAGTCCACCGTCAGCGAACGCGAGCGGTTCATCGGCGGATCGAGTGGCGTATCGCCGGGGACCGAAATGGTCGGGCGACCGGTCCGATAGTCACCGTTGATGGCCAGGTAGTTGTCCATCCCGCGCAGTTGGTAGCGGTTGGCCATGACCTGCAGGCGATGGCCCTCGGCAATGTTCCAGCCCAGCTTGGCGAACACGTTCGATGAGGTCGAGTCCATCAGCTCGCCCTGCGCGTTGGTGCCGATCGATCGGCCCTCGCCGTCGTGGTACAGGCCCTGCTTCTCATAGGCCAGGCCAGCCACCAGGTCGAACTGCTCGCCGCGCACGCCCACCAGGGCCGAGCCGCGCTGGCCATTGTCGTCGTGGCGGCTGGGCAGGGCAGCGCTGTAGCTGACGTTGGTGTCGAGCAGGAACGCGCCCAGCTCGCTGGGCGCACTGCGGGTGATGATGTTGACGATGCCGCCGGTGCCGCCGATGCCCTGCAGCGCGTTGGCGCCGTGGATGACCTCGATGCGTTCGATCATCGCCGGGTCGATGGTGTGCGAATCACGTGAGCCATCGCGCAGCGGCGTGGACTGCGGCACGCCGTCGACCATGTACAGGATGCCGCGGCCACGCAGGGTTTCGCCGTAGTTGGACATCTTTTCGCGCGCCGGGGCAAATGCCGGGATCTGTGACGACAGCACCCGCGACACATCCGAACCCAGCGCCAGCTGCTGGGCGATGTCCTCGCGGGTCAGCACCGTGATGGTATTGGGCATGGCGGTCTCGCCCTGCGGCATGCGCGCGGTCGAGGCCGAGACCGTAACGCGGGCCAGCGACGTCGTCGTGGCGGATGACGGCGCCGATGATGCGGCCCGGGCCGGGGTGCGCGGCTTCGCCGGCGCTGGCGCGGCACTCACCACGAACACACCCGGCGAACGTTCCTGCATCGCCAGGCCTTGCCCGGCCAGCAGCCGCTGCAGGGCCTCACGCGGGGTGTAGCGGCCATCAACAGCCGGGGCGCTGCGGCCGCTCACGCTGTCGGCGGCGAACAACAGCTGGATGCCACTCTGCCGCGCCAGCGAGTTGAGCGAAGCCTGCAACGGGCCGGCCGGCAGGTGCAGCTCGATGGGCGCTGACGCAGCGGTCTGCGCCGTGGCGGGCAGGGCCGCACACAGGCAGGCAGCGAGCAGGGTGGGGGCCAGCCGGCGCAGAGCGGCAGGCGGAACAGGGCGGGTCATGCGGGGGTCCTTCGGAAGGGTTCAAGCACTTGCCGGATGGGACGGCGCGCAACCCACCCTCGGTGTGGCATTCAATCGCGGGCGCGCAGATGCAGGCTGCCATCGGTGCCGGCATGCACCTGCACCGGCAGGATCTCGGGCAGCAGCGCGAGTACGGTCTCGGCGCGGTCGGCATCGAAGACGCCCGACACCTGCAGGGGCCCCAGCGCTGGGGCGTCCAGCACGATGGGACGGTCGTGATAGCGCTGCAGGATGCGCAGGACCTCGGTCAGTGGCATGCGGTCGAACTGCAGGCGTCCGGTGGTCCAGTCCGCCTGCTCTGGATCGATGGCTTCCGGAGGTGACAGCGAACCGCGCTGGGCCAGCAGGCGCTGCCCTGGCTTCAGCCGCTGTTCGCTGCCGCCCTCGTCGACGCGCACGCCGACCTCGCCGCGCCACAGTGTCACTTCGCTCAGTTCCCCCTGGCGGTCGACGTCGAACACCGTGCCGTAATTGCGCACGTGGACCGGGCCGGCATCCACCCCGAAGCGTCGCCAGGCCGAGTGCTGCACCTCGAAGCGTGCCCGCCCTTGTTCCAGCAGCACCTGCCGGGAGCGAAGATGGCGGCGCACCTGCACGCGGGTGCCTGCGTCCAGCTGTACCCGACTGCCGTCGACCAGGACGAGTTCACGGCGTTCGCCCACGCCGGTCTGGTAATCGCGGACCTGCCAGGCCGGGTCGGCCACGAGTACGGCGCCGGCCAGCACCAGCAACACGGGCAGTACCCGCTTCGCGCCGCCACCCCGGCGGCGCAGCGTTTCCGGGTCGGGCAGCGGAAAGCGTTGCTTCAGGGCGTCCCGATGCTGGTCCAGGATCTGGTCGGTGCTGGGGACTTCGGGTGGCGGCGGTGGTGCAGGTGCATCGCTCATTGCAGCGTGCCCTGCTGGCGGCAATCGGCCATGGCCAGCCGCAGGTGGCGCTCAACCGCCTTCAGGCCGATGCCCATGCGCTGCGCGACGTCGGCCTGCGGCAGCTCATGGATCTTGTGCAGGATGAAGACCTGCTGGCGCCGGCAGGGCATGCGCTCGATGGTCGCGCTCAGGCGCTGCAACGCCTGCTGTCCCTGCGCCTGCTGCTCGGGGCCTGGGTGTGGGCAGGTGTCATCGGGCAGTTCGGCGCGCGCCTCCACCCAGTGCCGGCGCAGATCCTCGGCGCGGCAGCGGTCCACCGCCGCATCGTGGGCGATGCGCCGCAGCAGCGCGATGGGTTGCCGTGCATCGTAGGCGGCCGGGCGTTCGAGCAGCCGCACGCAGACGTCGTGCACCACTTCACGGGCCAGCCCTGGCGAACGGAAACGGCAGCGCAGGTACTCCACCAGTTCCTCGTAGTGGCGCACCAGCGAGGACACCAGCGGCAGCGCAGGAGGGTGTGGGGAAGGCAGCTGGGACATCCGGACCGGAAGCAAGGACAAAGGGCGGGCACGGGGAGGGCATCCCTGCGCGATGACGCAATACTAATGGGAACCGTTCGCGTTTGCTATGTGGTTCGGGGATCGGGATTGTTCGGCGAGGCTGGAAAGTGAAACCACGATCATCGGCTGGAGCGCAGAATCGGCCGCGGCTAGCCTGCCAGCAGGCTCAAGGAGATGGACCATGCACGTGCTTCTGGTGATGGTGGGTGGGGTGCTGTTGTTGGGGGTGTTCCTGCTCTTCGGGCGGCTGTGGAGCGTAGGCCAGTCACAGCTGCCCACGGCCCTGATCGCGTTCATCGCCACCTGGCTGCTGGTGACGGTGGCCAACATGTGGGTGGGCGTGAGCAGGGCCGGCTACGCCGTCCGGGAGGAGCTGCCGATCCTGCTGCTGGTGTTCGCCGTGCCGGCCTTGCTGGCCGCTCTGCTGTACTGGCGCCTGGCGCGCTGAAGGACGGCCATGAGCACACGACTGCGACTGCCTGCCCTGCGCCAGCGCGATGGCCACCACGCCCGCGTGACCTACGAAGAGCTGTTCTTCGACCTCGTCTACGTGTTTGCGGTTACCCAGCTCAGCCACCATCTGCTGCATCACCTGGACCTGGCCGGCGTCATGCAGACGCTGGTGCTGTGGTTCGCGGTCTGGCTGGGCTGGCAGTACGCCTGCTGGGTCAGCAACTGGTTCGATCCGGAGGCGCCACGCATCCGCAGCCTGCTGTTCGTCACCATGCTGCTGGCGCTGCTGATGTCCTCGTCCATTCCCGAGGCCTTCGCTGAACGCGCCTGGGTCTTCGCGGGGGCCTACGCCACCATGCAGGTCGGGCGCACGGTGTTCGTGCTGCTGGAGGTCGGGCGCAACCATCCGCTGGCGCCCAATTTCCGCCGCATGTTGGCGTGGGTGAGCGTGTCGGCCTGCTTCTGGCTGGCCGGCGCTGCAGCCGAGGGCAATCTGCGCCTGGCGTTGTGGGCGGTGGCGGTGGCCTGCGAGTACATCTCGCCGATGTTCGGTTTCGCGTTTCCGGGGTTGGGCCGTTCGCACACCCGCGAGTGGACCATCGAAGGCGGGCACCTGGCCGAGCGTTGCCAGCTGTTCGTCATCGTCGCCCTGGGTGAGACGTTGTTGGCCACTGGCGGCGTGCTCAGCGAGGTCGAGCACTGGAGCGGCGATGTGGTCTCGGCGGTGCTGGCCACCTTCGCCGGCACCATCGCCATGTGGTGGCTGTATTTCGGCATTTCCAGCCGCGATGCCAGCGCGGCGATCACCCATTCCGAGGACCCCGGGCGGATGGGGGCCAACTTCCACTACGTGCATGCGCTGCTGATCGCCGGCATCATCGCCAGCGCGGTCGGCAATGATCTGGTCATGGACCATCCTGGCGCAGACGTCAGCGGGGTGTACGCCACCGTGATGGTGGCGGGCCCGCTGATCTACCTGCTGGGCAGCGCCCTCTACAAGCGCGTGGTCTATGGGCACGCGCCGCGCTCGCACGTGCTGGGCGCCGCCGCGCTGCTGATGCTGGGCCTGGTGTTGCCCTGGATGCACCTGCTGGCCGCCGGATGGCTGACCAGCCTGGTGCTGTTGGGCGCGGGTTGGCTGGAGACCCGTTGCAAACGCGGACTGCCGGCACGCGAATAAGGCATTCGCGTCCATACCTGACGTTGTCGGCCTGGTGCCGACAGCACTTTCGCCCTGAAAGGCGGGCTGGCCCCGGTTTAGGCCCGGTCCTAGAGTAATTGGTGACCCCTGCGGACATGCTGCCATCCCTCCCCATGGCAGACGCCGGCACGTCGCACCTCCAATGACTACCCTGGCCCCGCCCGCAGTCGAATCGCGTGAGGCGAATAGCACACTGACAAATTCGGAAGCCCGCCTGGCGGGCATGACCCTGCTGCGGCGCTACCAGCGCCGCCTGCTGTTTACCGGTGCCGGCCTGATCAGCGCTGGACTGCTGTGCGCGGCGCTTGGGCTGGCGGTCACCCATGCCGCGCGCTACCACGACGAACGGGTGCAGGGCCTGGAGCGGGCGCGTAGCGCGCTGGTCGAGGCCATCGAACAGCGTCGCACCAGCGATATCCGTCTCACCAACATGGCCGAGTACGCGTGGAAGCACCCCATGGAGGTTGCGGCTGGGGAGATGGCGCGGCGCCGGGAGCTGTTTCTGGCCGGTGGCGAGCGGCTGATGCTGGCTGCCGATCCGCAAAGTGCGCCGCAGATGGCGCTGGGGATGGGTACCTCCCGCTGGGCAGGTACGGAGATCGATCGCTACCTGCAGCTGAGTACCTCGTTGTCGTTGATCGTTCGGCTCACACGTGTCCACAGCGATGGCGCATCGCGTCCGGCGGCGTTCTTCTTCGACCCGAGCGGGCACTACCTGTCATTGGGTGAAGGATTGACCGAGCGCAGCCTCAAGCATGCATTGGGTGTGGAGGATCGGGGCGAGGTGTTCAGCCGCCTGCGCGAACAGGCCGGGTTGCTCGCGCCAGCATCGAACGACGACGGGCTTCCGACATTGCAGGCTCTCACCGAAGGCGCGCGCCTGCAGTTGCGGTTCAACCGCCATCCGCTGACTGGAGAACCTTCGCTGGTCGCCACCTCGTTCGCACTTGACGACGGCAGGCCGGTGGCCGCCTTTGTCACCTTCGAGCCTGCTTCACGGCTGCAACGGGCGCTGCGGATGGCCGGTGGTGGCAGCCCGGCGCTGATGACGCCCAGGGGCGAATGCCTGCTGACGGCCGTCGGAAGCTGCCAGGCAGATAGGGACCCGGGATCGCACCATGCGTCTCCAAGAGTGTCGGCAGGGGTCACCAGCAGCCTTGATCAAGGGATGGGGCGGTTCCGTTTGACAACTACAGTGCCTGGCACGAACTGGCTGCTGGTAGACACCTACACGTTGTCCTCGATGTTGTCCTCGGCCTACGGATCTGTGATGGCAGCGACGCTTGTGCTGGTTGCGTTGCTGGCTGCTGTATGGATCCTGGCCGGATGCCTGGACCGACGCTCTTTCAAGCCGCTATTCGAACAGACCCAGCAGTTGCTCAGCGACGACCAGCTGTTGGTGTCGATGATGGCATCGGGAGTGGCAGGACTCTGTACGCTGGGCGGGCAGGGCGTTGACGTTCTGGGGCAGAACTCCATCATGGCCACCTATGCGGAGCGCTATGCCCAATCCGGCATGACTCTCCATGAGCGACTATGGAAAGAGCATGGCCTGCGCGTGCGCGAGGCGGGGACCATTGTCGAGTTCGAGATTCCACTGGACGATGACCTAGACGGTGAGCCGCAGTTGCTGCTGGTCCGCGCGCGCGCGAGCGAGCACCAGGGGGCGGCAATCCTCCATGTGGCGGCCTGTGACATGTCGTTGCGCGCGGCGATGGAGCGGCGCGAGGTGCGTGCGCGCCGTCACGCCGAGGCCGAGAACCGTGCCAAGTCCAGCTTCCTCGCCGCCATGACCCATGAAATCCGTACGCCGCTGTTCGGCATGCTGGGGCACCTGGAGCTGCTTGAGCGTTCCGGCCTGGATACCTCGCAGCGCGCCCGCTCGCTGCGGGTTCGCGAATCGGCTGACTCGCTGCTGGACATCGTCAATGACGTGCTGGACCTGACCCGCATCGAATTCGGCCAGATGAACATCGTGCAAACGCTGTTCGAGCCTGCACAACTGCTCGAACGCGTCGCACTGCTGTACGCGCCACTGGCCCAAGCCAAGGGGCTTGATCTTGACTACGTGGTCGGCCCCACGGTACCGGCATGCTGCGTGGGGCCTGAAGAAGCGCTGGAGCGCGTGCTGCGCAATCTGGCCAGCAACGCTGTGAAGTTCACCCGTTCCGGACGGGTGCAGTTGCGCGTTGCCTGCACGAGCCAGAGCGGCGTGCCTGCGGCGCTGCGCTTCGAGATCGCCGATTCGGGGATCGGTCTGGACGCCGTCCAGCGGCAGCGCCTGTTCCAGCCTTTCACCCAGGCCGACGAGACCATCCAGGGGCGCTTCGGTGGCTCGGGCCTGGGGTTGTCGTTGTGCCGGCAATTGTGCGATGCGATGCAGGGTTCGATCGCGGTGGACAGTACTCCGGACGTGGGCAGCCTCTTCACTGTCGAGGTTCCCGTGGAGAAGGTCGCACGTCCGTTGGCGCCGCGCCCGCTGAGAGGCATGGGGGTTGCGCTGCTGGCGGCACCGCCCAGCTGGCGTGGTGAGATGGTCCGCTGCTTGCGTGAGTGGGGATGCTCCCCTCAGGCATACTGCTCCGTCGAGGAGTGGTTGGGCGCGTCGCGGGACACCGAGGTCCGCATCGTGTTCGAAAAGGCTGGGGCGCCGCTGACGGAGCCCTGTGCAGTTGATGGCCCGCTGGTGCGCATCCGCGTGGACGGACCGCTGCATCCGGTACGCGAAGGTCAGGCCTGGGTGCTGTCCAGCTATGCCAGTGCAGCCCTGCGGGCCCTGCTGGAAGAGATCCGCGACGGTCGGGCAGTGATGCCTCTGGCGGCCCTCCAGGCCTTGGGCTAGAGTCGCAAAGGGCTTGCCGATGCACTCTGAAAGGATCCACTGTGCCTTTACCTGACGCACACAACGCCCGCCCAATTGGCTCGCGGGATCAGTACATCCGCGACTTGCAGCGTGTGCGGCGCCGCCTGCTGTTCGGTGGCGGCGGACTGATCAGCGTGCTGGTGCTGCTGGCGGCGATGATCACCTTGATGGCAGGCGTGCAGGACTTCCACGCACGCCAGCATCGCGCCTTCATGGCCGCACAGTCCACTGCGGATTTCTTCCTCCTGCAGCGGGACCGAGCCTATGCCGGTGCCATCAACAGCAATGACGCGATGTGGGCCGAGCAGCGCCAGCTGCTGGAGATGAAAGGCCAGCGATTCCTGCAGTCGTTCCAGCAGCGGGACGGCGAGGTCTTGGTAACGGCCGGCGGTCCGACGGCTGTACCGTGGCTGGTGCTGGCCTTGCCCGGACATGAGCTGCCGGCTCACGAACTTGCCGCCTATCTGGGCATGATCGAGCTGTACTCTGCCTACACTGCGACTACCGTGACCTCGCTGGAATCGGGTGAGGAGCTCGCCCTTTATGCATACGAGCCCAAGGGCCGCCTGATTGCCTTCGCCGGGATGCGCGACGAAACCCAGTTGCTGCAGACGTTGCGTGTCACCAGCCGTGAGCAGGCCTTTGCACGCCTGCTGAAGGAAGAGGCAGGGGTGCGACAGTCGGTGCCGCTGCCTGGGCCGGTCCAAAGCGCCACCGCCGGGCACCGCCTGCTTTCTCGCTATGGAATCAATCCTCTCAACGACCGACCCTCACTGGTGGGTGTGCTAACCATGGCGGAAGGGCGTGTGCCGTACTTCCGTCGCGTGTCATTTGAACCCGTGGACAGCATCGCGGCGCGACTGCAGGCTGGGCAGCATGGCGACTTTCTGATCATCGCCAATGACGGTACGGTCGTGCTCAGAAGCGGGGGCATCGATGCGGCTGACGGTGCAGCGCTTGCACGGTGGGTGAAATCCCAGTCCGGTGATCTTGGCCAGCGCTCCCTGGTAGAAGGGCGATTTGTGGTGGGCGGCCCATTGCAGGGGGTCGACTGGTGCCTTGTACATGTATACGGCTGGCATGATCTATGGCGGGACCAGTGGCAGGACATGCTGTGGAAAATGCTGATCGCACTCAGCATCCTGTCGGCGCTCTGGTATGTGTTGCTGCGCATGGATCATCGACTGTTCGCACCCGCGCTGGCTGATGCGCGGCGGATCACCGAAAGCGAGGCACTGAGTCGCATCATCATCGAGACCTCGCCGGTAGGGTTGGCATTGGTCTCCATGGCGAATGGCCAGCCGTTGCTGCAGAACGGCCTGGCCCGGGGCCTGGCCTATTCGGCCGACGACGCTGGCGAACCGGTGCCTGCGCTGTATCGCCAGCTGGCTCACTGGGCCAAGCCGGAAGAGGATAGCCAGCACCTGCAGTTCCAGTGGCCGGAAACCGCCGCGACCGGTATCGCGCAGAGGCAGTTGGAGGTCGGTCTGGCCCGCGCGACCTACAACGGCCAGCCGGTGTGGGTCTGTGCGCTGCATGACGTTACCTCGCAGGTGGAACTGGAAGAGAACCTGCGCCATGCCCGACAGGATTCCGAGGCTGCGCGGCACGCAGCCGAGGCTGCTTCACGGGCGAAGACCGCGTTTGTGGCCAACATGAGCCATGAGATCCGCACGCCACTCAATGGTGTGCTGGGGCACCTGGAACTGCTGGCCAGAGCCTCCTTGCCCATCGAGCAGCGAGAGCGTGTGGATCGCATCCGCCATTCCGCGGATGCCCTGATGAGCATCATCAGCGATGTGCTCGATTTCTCCAAGATCGAAGCTGGACAGCTGGACATCGAGTCGACGCAGTTCGCCTTGCGGCCGCTGATCGAGCGCTGTGCGCTGTTGTTCGCGCCTTCGGCGCAGCAGAAGGGGCTGAAGCTGCTCCACTCGCTGGACGCGGCGACAGGTCTCGAATGTGTTGCCGACGCTCATCGCATCAGCCAGATCCTGAACAATCTGGTCAGCAACGCAATCAAGTTCACCGAGTCTGGCCGCGTTCTGGTACAGGCCAGCCTGCGCCAGGGCAACGAGGCTGACGCCGGCCAGTTGCTGATCCGGGTCGTCGATTCGGGCATTGGTATCAGCGAAGCCCAGGCAAGCCAGCTGTTCCAACCCTTCCAGCAGGCCGACGCCAGTGTCTCGCGCCGTTACGGGGGCAGCGGCCTCGGCCTTGCGCTGTGCAGTGAGCTGGCCACTGCCATGGGCGGGCAGATCAGCCTGGAAAGCACGCCAGGTGTGGGTAGCGTGTTCGCGCTCACCCTGCCGGTGGAGACCACTGAGGTGGAGGAGGCCAGCGCTGACGCATTGGCGGGGCAGGCGGTCACGCTGCTGTCGGCCACTGCAGAGTGGCGTAATGAAATGACTCGCCTGTTGACCGGATGGGGGGCTTGGGTGGAGGCCATCGAACGGCCATCGTCCCTCGCCACTGCCGCGGCCGGAGCCGTGTTGCTGATCGTGGGCGATGACGCTGCCTGGGACCCGGCTGAGCTCCAGCACCTGGCTTCCCTGCATGGCAGGGTGGTGCACGCGCATGCGGCGGGGCCACTCAGCGTCGAGCCCGATGGGCAGCGCACGGTCGTCACTATCTACTCAAGCGAGGTCCTGCTGCACGCACTGGCTGGACTGATCGAACGCCGGAAGACGATCGACGGCGGATCCAGGCGGCCTCAGGTTCAGGCAGCGACGGCGGGCGCGTTGTTGTTGGTGGAAGACAATGCCATCAATCGTGAACTCATCCAGCAGCAGCTGGATGAGTTGGGCTATACCGTGGAGGTTGCAGAGAACGGGCAGCTGGCATTGTCTGTTTGGCGAAGCAACGCGTTCGCCGCCGTGCTGACCGATATCAACATGCCGGTCATGAATGGGTATCAGTTGGCTCGCGCGCTGCGTGACCGCGGCGAGACGCTACCGATCCTGGCAATCACCGCCACGGCGTTGGCGAGCGAGCGCCAGCGATGCCGCGAGGCCGGCATCGACGATCTGCTGCTCAAGCCGCTTACCCTGAAACGGCTGCAGGAGGCCTTGCAGATCTATCTCGCCGGCCCCGTCGCCACGGTGCCGACGCCGGGAGAGATGCCGGCGGAGCCTGAAGGCGCAGTAATGAAGCGCCTGTTGCCGGAGAAAGTCCGGCGGGTATTCGTCGAAAGTGCGCGCAATGACCTGCGTGCATTGCACGAGGCCAGGCACAAGCGCGATGATGCCGCGCTGCTTGACTGCATCCATTCGCTCAAGGGCGCATTGCTGATGATGGGCGAGCGCTTGCTTGGCCAACGCGCCAGCGAGATTGAACACGAACTGCGCAAGGGGCAACGACCCGCCGACGCCGCGCTCGATGGTCTGGTGTCTGATCTGCAGGTATTGGCCAACCAATATGAAAGTAGCTTGCGTGAGCAGAACCGCGATGTACGTTGATCGCCACGATGTCCATCGATTGGATTCAATCGATGTCGGAAGCTCCGCGCAGGCCAAGCTCCTCGGCAAGCTTGAACAGGTCCGCATCCTTGTCGACACCCAGCTTGGCCATTCCCGAAACCTTCTGCGTGCTGATGGTCTGTTTACGCCGATCCAGATGTGCAGCGATCTCATTGATGCCCATGCCGCTCACATACAGCCGCAGCACCTCACGCTCTTTCGTCGACAGTGGGCGCGCAGGGCGCGAAGACCCGCGTTTGGGCAGAAGATCATTGATGCTGGGCGACAGATAGCGTCGGCGCGCATGAGCTGCCAGCACCGCAGAACTGACGTGCTGCAGGTCGTCGGCCTTGCTCAGCAGATGCTGCACGCCAGCGCTGTGCAGCGCCTGCAGAAGCCCCGGCTGATCCAAACCGGTCAGCACGATGATAGGCAGTTCAGGGTAGCGCTTGGACAGCAGTCCAATCAGCGCCAAGCCATCCCCGTGGCGGCCCCCAGGCATTGCGTAGTCGGTGACCAGCACATCGCATGGCGTGCTATCCAGCAGTTCCAGCAGGGCGGTGGAGTTGGCCACGCTACCCACGCATTCGATCATCGGCGTTTCATCCAGCGCGGCCTCAACGCCCAGCCGGATCACCGGATGATCGTCAGCCACGATGACGCGGATGCGAGGTGTGCTCATGCAGTGCTTTCTCCCAGTCGGCCCCAGGCGCCGCTGAACGCTTGGCGACACTATATGGCAAGCAATGGCCCTTTCCCAACCCATTCATCGAGCAATTGGCATGAAGATTCGTACCCTGGTCATTGATGACCATCCCGTCGTTCTGGCCGGCATCGAATGCATGCTGCACTCCATGCCCGAAGTGCAGTTGGTCGGCGAGGCACTGGACTCGACCGCAGCCGTGCGAGTCCTCAGCAGGCAGCGAGTGGATGCGGTCGTGACCGACTTCTCCATGCCGCAGGGTCGCTATGGCGACGGTGTTACGTGGCTGAGGTTTCTGCAACGACGCTTTCCGTCGTCCCGCATTGTGGTGATGACGGGTATCGAGAGCGCGATAGTCATGACCAGCATCCGGGCTGCCGGCGTGTACTGCATCATCAGCAAGGCCGATCCTGAGCTGCACCTGCTGCCAGCACTGAAGGCGGTGATGCGGGGCGAGGACTACTTGTCTCCAGCCATTCGGCAGGTGCTCGATCGTGTGCCCCTGATAGAGAACGTCGGTGATTCAAAGGGCTTGTCCAAGCGCGAATCCGAAGTGCTGCGCATGTACGCCGAGGGTATGTCCGTGGCACAGATCGCCGACCGGGTAGGCCGCAGCCGCAAGACCATCAGTTCGCAGAAGCAGGCAGCGATGCGCAAGCTCAACCTGCAGCAGGATGCCGACCTGTTTGCATATGCGGTCACGCACGGACTGGTCAGTTCCGCGCAGGTGGCGCGGAGTGACCGCCACGAAGATCTTGGTGATGCCTGATCGAGAATCAGACCATGACCGATGGACGGGCGCCGCCAGTTCCGTAGGGTGGAAGTCGACATCCGAATGCTCACAAGGTGCCGATGTGCATGCAAGTTCCGATGAACGCATAGAAGATCTTAT
This sequence comes from Stenotrophomonas sp. YJH_SMC_101-4, assembly GCF_059370395.1. Lineage (NCBI taxonomy): Bacteria > Pseudomonadati > Pseudomonadota > Gammaproteobacteria > Lysobacterales > Lysobacteraceae > Stenotrophomonas > Stenotrophomonas sp. YJH_SMC_101-4. The sequence goes on from NZ_JCAFTP010000001.1 coordinate 774,650, forward strand.
GCTGGGCTTTTCCCGGCTCTCGCCAGGCCAGCAGAAGAAATTCTTGGACTCGCTCAACCTGTACATGTTCGCCTCGCCGCAACAGCGGCACCGGTTCCGTCAATCGTGGACGGTGCGCACCGAAGGCAGGGCGCGCAACAGGCAGTAGTCAATGTGGCGTGGCTCCGGTGGACCGCCTCTGCAGGCGGCGCGATCCCCGGGATGAACGTCAGGCATGTTCGATGGTTTGCCAGGCAGTGATGTCTAGGATTCGTGAAGCCGCTTGCCGAAAAGCAGGTGGCCGACGCAGGCCGGAATGCACCGAAGGCGTCGCCGGAGCCGGTGGTGACTCCAGAAGCTCCTCTTGCCCAGGTCGATACCCGCGCTCTTGACGAGGCCATGCAACGCGCAAACGACTACGCCGACCAGGCCATCGCTGGGGTGGAACGCAGACTGGACAAGCTGGACAAGCGCTTCAACCGCATGGCAGCGATGAGCAGTGCGCAAGCCGCCATGGCCATGAACACGGCGGGTCTGAAGACCTACAACCGCCTGGGCGCGGGTGTGGGGTACTCGGAAGGCGAGTCGGCGTTGTCGGTGGGCTACCAGCGTGTGCTCAACGAGAAGGGCTCGGCCACCTTCAGCCTCAATGGTGCCTTCACCAACAGTGGTGAGCGCAGCATGGGGGTGGGTATGGGCATCGGGTGGTAAGCGCTTTAACATAAGCAATGCTCAAAAGATCCGGACGTCTCAGTCTGTGTAGAAACTGAAAACGGACGGATATGAGAAGGCCAAGAAAGCCCGCAACGATAGTTGCGGGCTTTCTTGTATGCATTACGTGGCAGGCCAACAGGGCGCCTTGCTCCCGCTTTCGCTGGAGGATCTGATCCCGGTAGCCCAGCCTGGGCCCGCATGTCGCTGGGTACCGCCCAAGAAATTCTGCGACACATCGCCGGGCGCACGCTTCTCTTCGAAACGCTACGGCCATGGGTCGCAGTGCGAGCGGGCCCTGCAGCATGCTTTCAGAGGCTTGATGGTGGGCTGGAACGGATGTGTAACCTGGGAGAGAGCTGCCCGGAGCCTGGCGGATCAAGCAAGAACTGATGCATGCGACGACCGAGCGTGAAGCTATCAATCAACTCGGTGGCGTGGTGCAACTGGTCGACGCCCACATAGCGAGAGCGAAACGGCAAAGACCGATCACGGCCCGGAGAGCAAGCGCCCTTCTGTGAACCCTGTGGAGACCAACGAGGAAGAGCGTCCTGACTATGCCGTGATGATCCGGTGCCGGCTTTCAACAGCGCAGCACTGGCCCAGTGGGCTGCTAGCCGGTTGCAGACGGGATTGGATGTTTACAGCGATGCGCTGGGGGATCTTCGGGCACTGGAAACCGAGCATGCCCATACCGTGGTCTGGCCCAGTGGCCGTGTTGGTTGCGAGAAGTCCTGTGCGTGCTGAATCAATATTGCGTTTTCCAACCTGAAGCGTGCACTGCATAACGCCTCTCACGCCTTCAAGTTCTGCAAATGTCCACACGGCGCGTGGGTGGCTCATGCACAGGGCGCGTGGGCGCGCAGCAGTAACTGGAGGAATGGGTGGCGCAATTTTTGGCGGACTTGCGGGTGCCACTATGCAATCGAGTGCAGAACCGGTGTGCTACGTGTCTGTGATGGTGGCTGCGCCGGCCGCAGCCACCATCACTGGTCACTTAGGGATCAGAATCGAACACCACCGTCACGTCGCCCTGCCAATGCGAATCGGGGGCCTTGAGCATGTCGGTCACTGCCGTACCATTGGCGGAGAAGGTCAGTTGGAAGGGCGGCTGACCAGGTAACGGTCGGGGATGAAGCGCGGTGCAGCACTGCCACTGGCCTCGGAAACCAGCCCGGTTTTGATCACCGGGGCGCCCATTAACCGTCATGCCCGGCATTGTCACAGCCACGCCCCCCGGCACGATCGTGCCTGAGGACAGGTCTTCAATGCCGCCGCGGCCTGAGACCTCGTGCTCGCAGCGCATTCTGATGCTGAAATCTCAACGTGAATGGGAGATTCAGCTGCAACCGATCGGGTGCACCGCCGTAATCAGTCCATTGCTGCCAGCCGCCAATCGAGCCATGCTGACTTTGGGCGACGCGGCAGGAAAAAAACCGCATACTGGTGCTCAACGGTCAAGGTGAAATGAACATCAATCACCGGATCGCTGGTCACATTTGCGTTGGCACCGAACCTAAAATCCTGGCCAACAATGTACTTAGTACTGCCGGTGTAGGCGCCAGAAGGCAACAACAGTGGCGAGTCCGCCTCAATACGGAAGATAAACTCGAAGTCTCGGAGCTCATACAATTGCTGGAGCCGCATTTTGGCGTTGTAGAACGCACCAGCGCTGGCTTGACCGTTACGCACCCCCATCATCTGCGTACGATACCGCGAACCCCCGCCATCGGCGCCCACGGTAATCATTCTGCATGCAGCCGGGGCTCCGCTGCCGACGGGTTCGCCAGGACTCTCTTGCCCTGGCGGACGACCAATTCGCACAGTGCCACCGGCCATGTACAGCTTCACGTCCAACGTTCGACCTGTTTGGGTGTCAGCGACCCGGATGGATCGCACAGCAGGCAGCCCCAGGTAGAGGCGGTTGTCTCCAGCATCATTTTCGACCAGCTTGGTCCCCCTGGATAGGCACGACAATACCCCCCTCTTTCTGATACCGCGGTCTGTAGGCGGAATTCGTGCAGTTGCCCTGCATCTCGGTAGTGTTGACGAATGACAACCGTGAGGGGTCACGGATATCAGGCTTGAATTCTGCATTAACGTGTACGTCAAACGCCCATGCGGCGGCGGCCGGTAGCGGCCCCATGCTGCCCGAGATGATCGGGAAAAAGTGCTCAGGGAGGGAAGTTGCTCATATCGGTTATCCTCTGTGATTAAACGGTCGTTCTATTGCGCGGCGCATTTTGCGACTATGCCGCGCATCAATTTTCCGCCACCTGCACCGCGCACTGCAGCCGCCCCCCATCACTACATCACCGTCCCGCGGGTAACGGGTTTCGTTCAAGCTGAGCGCACACCCGATCAGGTCGGGACGTGGCAGGTCCACCACTGGCTCGCAGGTGCTTAGCTCCAGCGTGAAGAAACCTTCTTCCTGTCGGGGCATCAGGGCCCCCATCCAGTGGTGAAGCTATGCCGTTCTGCTAATCAGGGATCCGAATCGAAGATCACCGTCACGTCCCCCTTCCATTTGGAACCCGGTGCCTTGAGCATTTCGTCCAGCGGGCTCCCTCTGGTAGAGAAGTGTAGCTTCGATGGACGCTGTTGCAGATAGCTGTCTGGGCTGAAGCGCGGCGCGGTAAGGCCGCTCTGCTCGGACACCAGTGGAGTGCTGATTGCAGCTGCGCCAGTAGCCACGTTCCGCATGCCCGGCATCGTTACGTCCACATCCACTGGCACCACGGTGCCTGCCCCCTGATCCCGGATACCGCAGCGCCCGTTGGCGTCGTGCTCGCAGCGCATCTTGATACTGAACTCGCTGGAGCTGGTCAGGGAAAAGGGGAGTTCTTGCTGCAACCGTTTGGGCGCACGATTGTAGTCTACCCACTGGTGCCAACCGCCAACGGGTAGCAGACTGACTTGGGGGTTGGCATTGGCGAACTGAATGGAAAATTCATGCGCCACATCCAGGACGAAGTTGATGTTGAGAACCGCGTCTGTCGTCGCATTCTCCCCGAAATCGATATCTCCACCCGGACCAACATCGAGCTTCAGTACACCTCTGTACACATCATTCTTCATTGCAAGAGGATCTGGCGTTTCAAGCTCGTAGACGAATGATGATTGATCCAGTCTCATCGATTCGAAGTTGAAATTAGCTCTCTTCACGCAGGTTGCGTCTGACGAGCCATCCGGACTCCCAGTGTTCCATCCAAAATGGTACCAAGTATCGGCAATTCTGTTGATGGCCGCCGATGAGCATGGAGACATTCCATACTGCCAGGTTCCTGTCGTCCAAAGATTGGAATGACCCGTCCACATGTTGGCAGTTCCGGTAATACTAGCAGCAGAGCGTGGCAGGACGTATCTCGCCGCATGGATTACAGCTCTCCATCTGACGATCCGAGTATCGCCTGTCGCGTCCCCCCTAACAGTAATATCCCGCCATTTAGACGGCATTGTGAACATTGCCTGTCTATTGTCAGGGGCGCCGATAACAAATTCTCCATAGCGGACTGCCAAGCCAGTTGAGAAACTCTTGCGGCCGCCGCAGACAGTAGGGTAGGTGGCACAGGCCCCGCTATTGGGCGTTGTGTTGACGAACGCTCTCCGATTGGGGTCCAATGAACTTGGCTTGAATTCCGCTGTTACTGTTGTTTCGGCAGCACCTGCATCGTTCAAGTACCCGCACGCCACAATAATGGCAGCGAGGCCAGTCTTGTACCACACTGCCCTTCGAAGGAAAGTGGCTGTGAATCTGGTCATGATAGTTCTCGTCCTGTTTTTGTCTAGCATCACTTTCCAGCCACCTGAATCGGGCACTGCAGCCCACCCACCATCACGACATCGCCTTCGCGCGGGTAACGGGCTTCGTCCAAGCTGAGCGTACACCCAGTATGATCGGCGTATCGCAGCTCAACCACAGGCTCACGGGCACTGAGCTCCAGGGTGAAGAAGCCTTCCTCCTGGCTGACACTGCGGCTGGCGTGGTTGATTACCTGCACGCCGCGCTGGCCCTTGCCGTTGGCGTCCACAACCTGGCCCATCACGGTGAAGGTGCGCAGTACATCTACGCTGGCATGCATGACCCCACCCTTGTTGAGGTGGTAGCTGACGGTGGCCGGCTGGATGGTCGCGGCCGGGGCCGCATTTCCGGTGAAATCGAACTGCACGAAGCCGGCTCGATAGGCACTGACCGGCACGAAGTTGCGGCCAGGCTTGAGGGTCACGCCGCCACCCTGGCTGTCGTCGGCACGCAGCTCCAGGTCGGGGTAGTCAGAACGCACGTCAACGATCACCCCGGTGCTGGCACTCTGGGTCTGGTTGCGGCCGAGCAGGGCGCCCTTGCCGTCACCCAATACCAAGGTGCTTTCCAGATTCACGTTGCCCGACAGGCGACCGTCAAGCGAGGAGCGCTGCAGTTGGGCATCACCATTGAGATACTGGTGTTCGACATACGCGCCGGCGCCCAGGCCAAGCCCGCTGCGATCGGCAGTGACAGTGCCCTGCACGCTCTGCAGCCAGGATCCATCCAATTGTTGCTGGACGGTGGCGCTCGCATACAGATCGCGATTGCCTGCCTGGCCGGTGCGGCTGCCCAGGCTGCCGTTGTAGCGGCGACCCTCTCTGCCGAGCTCCAGGCTCAGAGTGAAATCAATGCCGCGCTGCCGCTTGAAGTCGGTGAAGGCGCTGCCTGGGCGGTCATAGACCGACACGCGCCAGCTGGCATCGTTGCCGAACAGTGGTTGGCGCCGCCACCACGAAGCATCCACGCTGGTGCCTGCATTGAAACCGCTGTTATGGGCCACGCGGAGGCTGAGGTTGTTACGGTCGCCAATGCGATGATTGAAGGACACTGCACTGCTGTCCTGCCAGCCGCTGGCAATTTCCCAGCGCGGTGGCTGGCCGGGCCTGGATGCAAGGCGATCGCGCTGTTCCACCCACGTACGGGCGTGCGAGACGATGACCGAGCCTGTGCCGTAGCGGAACATGCCCTGGGCATCGATGCCGCGGCCAGCATAGGACGAGTCATACACATTGGTATACAGATTGAAGCGATCGCTGGCCTGCCAGTCCAGGGAAATGCCAGCGCTGCGGCGATCTCCCACCTGCTGCACGGTGGCGCCGGCTACGGCACGCGGGTGCAGCAGATAGTTGACAACCGCGCCTGCGGAAACCCTGCCTTGCTGGGCATCGTTGCCGCTGTCGAGCAGGCCTTGCTGCTGGCCGGCGAACACGCTGTAGCGCCAACGGCGGCTGGCATCGCGCCAGCTGCCGGGCTTGTGGATGACGGCTGTTTCACGCGAGCTGATCTGGCCTTCCTCGACCACGCGCAGCTCGACATCGTAGATGCCGCCGGGCAGGCGCCGGGTGTCGATTTCCTGCACACCTGGCTTCACAGCCTGGGTGCTGATCAGGTTGCCATCACGGTAGATCTCCACCACGCCGTCACGGCTGGCGGTGACATAGACCGGATAGACGCTGACGCTGCTGTAATCGGCCAGCAGGGCATCGGAAGAACCGGCCATGATGCCCACACTGGTGTAATTCTGCGTGCCCGGTGCACGTGGTTGGCGGGTCACGCCCTGGAACGTGGGCAGGAAGTAGCCTACACGCAGGAAGTGGTCACGGAACTCGCGCTGTGCATACAGCGCGCTGAGATAGTGTTTTGCTGATTCGCCAGACTCATTGAGATAGTACTGGTAGCTGCCGACCGTACTCCAATGACCGACGCTGCCTTGCAGCTCGGCACCATAGTTCAGGGCATGGCCCTGTTGCTGCCCACCACTGAACGTGAGGCTGTTGCGCAGCATCAGGCCATGACTGCCATTCTCCGGTTGTGCCAGGTAGCGCCCATCGCCGGTAGCGCGGCTGCCCTCGCTGGTCAGCAAGGAGAGCAGGGAATGTTCAAGGCTGTAGTGTGCGGCAAGCAGGCCCTGGCACTGGTTTTCGCACATCCCCAGTGCGGTGGGCTCGGCCAACTGGCTGGCCCAATGCTGACGCTCGTGAGGCGGCAACGGGCTGTCATGGCTTTCGTTGAAGGCCAGCAGCTGCACACGATTGTCCTCGTGCAGCACAACCTCGGCATCACCCAGATAGGTACCGTCACGCTCCACACGCACCATCAGCGGCGCGCCGAACAGGTGCTCGCGAAACTCGACGGGCATGTACTGGCGCTGCTGCTGCAGGCTCAAGGTGCCGGTCCGGTCGCTTGCCTGAACGCCCTGGCTTGACAGGGCGGACAGGGCGCAGGCGGTTGCCAGTGCCAAGCGGCTGTGACGGGTGCGGGGCTTCATGGATCTGCCTCGGGAGAGAGTGTGAAAAGAGAAGGGGCGCCCGGCGCCCCTTCAACGGGTAATGCGCTGCTTACTTGCCGCTGCCACCCGAGGCCGGGGTGCTTTCGAACATCATCATGACCTCGCCAATGTAGCTGCCGGCCACGTAGCCCGTGCTCGGTGCGTCGGCGGCGGTGATGGTCAGATCCATGGTCTTGCCGTTGGTCGCTTCCGCATCGGCCTTCTTCGCGATCTCAGCCTTGTTGGCGGCGCCGACCTTGAGCTCCGTGGCACCCAGGGCGACGGTCAGCGACAGCGAATCGTTACCGGAGGTCAGGCTGGCAGGCGACTGCAGGTAGGCGTAGACGTCTGCATTGCTCTTGACCGAGAGCTGCTTGCGGATCGGGGACAGCGTGTCGCTGTTGATGTCATAGGACATGTTCTGGGTAACGCCACCCCAATCCTTGGTATCCACGCGCAGGCCGTCGGCGGTCGGGATGACGGCCTCGACCCTGACGTTGACCGGGATATCAGCGGCGAAGCTGACGGCCGGGGAGATGATCAGGGCGGCCGCAGCCGACAGCAGGGTCTTGTTGAACTTCATGGGTATTGCTCCTTGGGTTGGACGAGGACTACGAAATGAAATGGCCGGGTGGAGACGCAACTTCCCCATGGCCCCCCGGCGGTGGCCCGGCGAAAGAGAAAGGGAAGCTGAAGCGATTGGGCTGCCGCGGGCAGGCTCAACGGCGGCTGTCGAACTCGCGCGTCGCGCCGCCTTCGATCAGCTGATAGCGGCTGAACTGCTCGGGAGCGTGGTTCAGGATGTGCGCCTGGCCAGGGAAGAGATGCACTCTGGTTCCCTTGCTGCAATTGTCAGGGCGGGCGATGGCGCACTGGCGAAGATTCTCCAGCACCACCGTGGCATTGCCCTGGTTGCGGACCTGATGTGCGTCGGCGTGGGTGTCGTAGCGGGCGTCGGTCGGCGCGACGAAAACCATCGTGCCGTAGCCCGTGAACACGTTGACACCTGCCGAGATGCTCTTCTTGTACTCCTCGGACTGTTCCTGGGTCAGGGAGAATTCGCCCTTCTCCGGCACGACGGGAACGAAGCGGATGCGGTAATACTGTTCACTGTCCCGATTGCCACGGAACACCAGGCGAGTTGCTTGCTGGCCATTGTTGGCCGGCACGATCATTCGGCTCGGGCTGGCAATCAGGCCTTGCGCCCCGGGCTCGCTGCGTGCCAATGCGGCTGCATCGACGGGGGTTTCGGTGATCTCACCCGATGCGTCGAAGTGCATGCGACTGATCTCCACGCGAACGAAGGCCGTAGCGCCACCGCTGTTGCGCACGCGCTTGAGCAGCTGCGTGCTGTTGGCCTGCATGTAATCGAACATGGTGCCCACATTGATCTGCGGGGTGGCTGCCTGGCTGTTGAAGGCCGAGGCGGTCAGCAGGGCGGCCATCAAGATACGGTTCATATGTTCTGCCTCTCGAAGGCTCGAAGGGAGCGACGGGGTTGTGGTGTGGCAAGCGCACTTTATGTGGCGGACCTGGAAGGGCCTGGCTGCCAAGCGCTGCTTGCCGGACGTCGTCACTATCCGAGTTTCAGAAGAGGGATTGCATAGGACGGGGCCTAAAGTCCGGGTGGATGGCGGCCTGATGGCGTCAGCACCGGCCGCCTGTTCAGCCTTCAGCTGCTCTGCGGCTGAAAATGGGCGCGGCTCGATCCAGGTGGTGCCAGTTGGCGGGATCGTGGGCGATGAAGGCGGCTGCATGTTGCAGTACAGCGTGGGACATGCGACTGAAAGGGCCGTGCGGAACGCGCTGCACAACATGCAGTCCGTCACCTGGGCCGGCATCCATGCGATGGCCAGCCACCAGGATGTCTGTTCCAGCCAGATGGGCGAGGCCTATCGGATCGTGCTCTTGGCCGTCACCGGTCTCTGCTGAAAGCGAGGCATTGCACAGATGCGAGGCTGGCTGGCCCAATGTAGGCAGATCGACGAAGGCCAGTACCGTCACACCCTGCATCATGCGGCGCACCATTGTTACAGACAGCATGGGATCTCGCCGGTCAGCCGTTTCGATTCCATAGCCGAACTGTCGCAGGCTTCTGACCATGCGATGTAGCGGATCCTCGTGGAAGCATGGCAGGGCAATGAAGAATCGTGCAGATGGGGGGCATTGCTCAATGATGCGGGCCAATGCGATGAGGGGGTCGCCAGTACGCAGCAGGGCGATCATGTGCATTCCCGGACACGGCAGGCGCCAACTGGCACTGGGGTCATGCCATGTGGTGGCGCGGATGCGGTCACGCCAGCGCACTGGATCCTTTGCCACTGGCCCACGCTGGCGTCCTTCGCATAGCAGGCGGAGTGCAAGGTGCCTCCTCGCCTGGTGGTCTGCATCGCCTACGCTGTACTTGAACAGGCGCAGGTGGACATGCGCCGCCTGATAACGGCGCCCGCGCAGGCCAGGAGGCACTGCCAGAATCGCACCGATCAGGCCCAGCTGCATCCAGCGGGTGGGAAGAATGCCGTCACCCCAGCCGATCAACGTTCGAGCCATGCTGCGGAACCGATGGAGTGTGCAGATGCGGATGATCCACGCTGACTTTTGCAAGCGATGCAGATTCACACGGACAACTCTGGCCTGGCGGCGCTTGATGAAGAGGGCTCCATCATCACCATTGCCCATCAAGAAGGACATCTGACCCGTCTGAACTTTCGAGGGAGCATGGCCGCACGGCGGGGAATTGGGACGAGTTCTATTTGTTCGGCCGAAACAAGCCCTGAAACTGCCTTCCATCCCCATCTTTCGGAAGTCTTTACAATGTGTGATTCCAGTTCCTCTTGCTCAGATCACGCTCTGGATGAGGGCCGCCGCGGCCTGTTCCGCCAAGCCGCGGCGCTCGCTGCTCTGGGTGGCTTGGCAGGCGCGGGCCTTCTTACATCCGGATCGGTCAAGGCGGCGCCCCTGAACCGCGAGCAACGTGACGGCCTGAGCATCGATGAAGTACTCGAACGACTGAAGGCCGGCAATGAACGCTTCCAGTCCGGCAAGGCCACCCAGCACGACTACCTCGCGCAGAAGCGCGCCACGGTTGCTGGCCAGTATCCCGGCTCGATCATCCTCAGCTGCATCGACTCGCGTACGCCCGCCGAAATCGTGATGGATATTCCGATTGGCGACAGCTTCAACGCGCGGGTGGCCGGAAATGTGGTCAACCCGGATCTGCTCGGCAGCATGGAGTATGCGTGTGGCGTGGCTGGTGCGAAGGTGGTGCTTGTAATGGGCCATACCTCGTGTGGCGCCATCAAGGGCGCCATCGATCGTGCCGAATTGGGGCATCTGACCGGCCTGGTCGACCGCATCCGGCCTTCGGTGCTCGCGACCGAATACACGGGTGAGCGTAGCAGCAGGAATGCGGCGTTTGTCGACGCTGTGGCCAGGTCCCATGTGCTGCGCACTGTTGCGGCAATTCGCGAGCAGAGCAGGGTACTTGCCAACTTGGAAGACGCAGGCAGTCTCCGCATTGCAGGTAGCCTGTATCACCTGTCTGGCGGACGGGTGGAGTTCCTCGACTGAGTGCTGTTCCAGCGATTGCCCCGATGTTTAACTCGTCAATTCTAGGCAAAGTCAGATAGATGGAATTGATTGCTCTGGTGAGACTTCAGGTTCCCCCCACTGAGTCTCACTGGAGTGAATAGATGCAACTACGCAACGCCATTTCATTGGCCCTGGCGGCCGCTGCCGGGCTGGCCGCCAGCGGAAACGCCTTCGCGCACGGCACCATGTCCAAGCCGGCCAGCCGGGTCTACGCCTGCTATCAGGGCAACCCGGAGAACCCGACCAACCCGGCCTGTGCGGCCGCCAAGGAGGTTGGCGGTTCGCAGCCGTTCTACGATTGGAACGCCATTGCCCATGGTAACGCCAACGGCAACCATCAGGGTCTGGTGAAGGACGGCGAGCTGTGCAGTGCCAGCCTGCCCAAGTACCGCGGCCTGGATCTCAACCGCGCCGACTGGCAGACCACCCCGATGCGCGCGGATGTGCGCGGCCGCTATACCTTCGAGTTCCTGGCCCCGGCACCACATCAGACCCGGGAGTGGAAGTTCTATGTGACGCGCGAGGGCTGGCAGCCGGGTTCACGTCTGGCGTGGTCCGATCTGGAAGAATTCTGCACCCTCGGCAACGTGCCGCTGTCGGAGGGCGGCGTGTACAAGCTCGATTGCCCGTTGCCGCAGCGCAGCGGTCAGCACGTCATCTACAACACCTGGCAGCGCTCGGATTCCGCTGAGGCCTTCTACACCTGCATGGACGTGCGCTTCGAAGGTGGTGGAGGCGTGACCCCGCCGCCGCAATGGCAGGATGCCGGACCGGTGACCGCCCGCGGTGCACTGGACGTCGGCACCAGCTTGGCCCTGCGCGTGTTCAACGCCCAGGGCAACGATCTGGAGAGCGTGGAAACCACGCTGGTTGCCGGCCAGACCGCACCGGCGCAGTGGCCGCTGGTGCTGGCGCGCAAGGTCAATGCCACTGCACAGCATGCCCGCGTGGGCGTGTTGAGCAATGGCGTGGTCACGCCAGTGGCGTCGGCAACCGAGAACCGCGTCTACCTGAAGCCGGGCAACCGTTTCCAGCTGGAGACCCAGGTGCCGCTGCCGAGCCCGGATCCGGTTGATCCGCCGCCGGGTGGTGATTTCGATCATGTCTATCCGGCCGGCATCGGCAGCTACACGCCCGGCGAGACCGTGGTGAAGGGCACCGATGGCAAGCTGTATGCCTGCCGACCGTTCCCGGAAGGTGCGTGGTGCAACATCAACGCAGACGCGTATCGCCCGGGCACCGGCTGGGCGTGGCGTGATGCGTGGATTGCCTATTGATATAGGCAGGCGGCCGGCATGATCCGGCGCCATCATCAGTGATCCTTGGCCCCCTGTGCGCATTGTCGTGCAGGGGGCTTTTCTTCTCCTGCTGCCCGAAGTGAGCTAGAGGCAGATGTAGGAAAGGGCTGGCCGCTTCGGTAGCGGCCAGCCCTTCGACTGGGGTGTCGCGACGGTGGGCGCAACAGGCGGGTTCCTATTTGAACGGGTAGGCCATGCGCAATCCTGCCTGCAGATCGTTCTGCCCCCACACGCGCTGTCCGAGCATCTGCAGGCCCAAGTTGAAACGCGGATGCTGGTAGTCGGCCGACAGCGCGACACGATGGTCGAGACCGCCCACGCGAAGGCCGGGCAGGGTGAATGCCTGGCTGGTGGCGCCGTGCAGCCATGCTTGGCGCTGGCCGGCGTGCGACAGCATCGGCTTGGTCACGGCCAGGTCGGCCTGCAACTGCCAGCGATCACTCAGCCGATGCTGCAATGCGCTGCCCAGTTCGAGGGCCATGCCACGCAGGTTGCCTGCCTCCACCCGCAGGCCGAAACCGCCTGCACCAGCCTCGCTGAAGCCGCCCTCGCGATAGTCGAAGGCCGTCGCCTTCAATCGAGGTTGCCAGTGCAGGTTGCCGTGACTGACCGAGTGGCTCAGCGTGGAGCTCAGCAGTGTGCGGGAAAGCCTGCGCTCACTGCGTGCGCGTTCGCTCACCCCGGACCAGTTCAGGTTGCGCTGGTCCTGCATCTGGTGCAGTTCGTGACCCAGCTGATGGCGCAGCTGCAGGCGTCCCCACTGCTGGGCCAGGCCGACGCCAGCAAGCCAAGTCTGTGCGCTATCGCTGCTACCACGGTTGGACAAGTCTCCCCGCAACCCGGCACTGATGATCTGCAGGGTGCGGCCGCCCGTCAGCGGCACCGCCAGCTGCAAGGCCGTACCCTGGCCGCGGACATCCAGCGAATTGCTGTTGCCGCCACCGAAGCCGAGCACTTGTGGGGTGTCGGCACGCAACTGGGCAAGCTGCGACCATACGGCATCGGTATTGCTGGCCAGGCGCATCGGGCCGTCAAGCAGGCTGGCACCGGAGAGTTGGGTCAAGGCTTCCTGGAACTGGGTCCGGTCAGCAAGTTCCAGGCCGTGGAACAGGGAATCATTGCGGTAGCTGCCTTCCAGCGCTGCGGCCAGTTCCTGCTGCGAGGCATCCGCCAACTCGCGATAGTCCTGCCGTTGCATCACCACGTCTACGCTGCCATCGGCGTTGCGCAGGCCCTGCGCCTGCCATACCACGCTGGCGCTATGGATGTTCTGCTCGCCGCCATCGGCACCAAGCACCACGTCCTTCAGCAGGAGCGACGATGCATCCGTACCGCGGGTGAAACCGGTATCCACGGCTACGTCGAGCAATTCACCGCCGTCGTGCAGCACCAGTTGGCCTGCACTACCATCGGCGTTCGTGCCGACCATGTAGCCGCGCACACCGCGCGGTGCCTGCCAGCCCAGATCGGGCGTGCCGGGGCGATCCGCAGCAGCGGTGGTGGCGTCGGCAAAGATGCCGCTGTCGCGGCCGTGGATGTTGACGACGCCATTGTTGATCAGGCGCCCCTGGCCGGCGGTGTCCATCCGGAAGGCGAACGATTCACTGCCGTGGATGTTGATTACGCCGCCGCGACGATTATTGATCGTTGCGCTGCCATCAGAGGACATGGCGACCATGCCGCGCCCGCCGTTGTCGGCTAGGGCACCCAGATTAATGGTGCCATCGTTGATGAGGGTGGCGCCGCGCTCACCGCGCATGGCCACCGCATTGTCGCCGGTGATGGTCAGCGTGCCCTGGTTGAGCAGAGTGGCATTGTTGCCCTCGGCGTGCAGCATGGCAGCGTTGCGCGCCGTGCTGGTCATGCTGGCATTGCGATGATTGATCGCGTGTGCAGCATGCTCGTCGGCGCGCAGGCGCAGCACGCTGGCGTCGCCGGCCAGATCGATGTGGCCCCGGTTCTCCAGTACATCGATGGCATCACGGTCATTGCCGTAGCGCTGGGCGGTGGCGGTGAACAGCGCGCCATTGGCGAAGGTGCCGCGGGCACTGATGGTGCCGGTATTCTCGATCTCGGCACTACCCTGCAGCGCCCATTGGCCGCCCTCGATATGCAGGGTGCCACGGTTCTCGAACTCGCTGTCACCCGACATCTGTACGTTGGCGCCGATGAAATTCGCCTGGCGGATGTTCTCCAGGCTGCCTTCGCCTGCCATCTGCAGGTCACCGGCCACGCGAATCACGCCGGAGTTCTCCAGATCGCCATCGCCATCGACGCGCAGCTGGCTGCCGGCCAGCAGGTGGAGGGTGCCGTTGTTGCGCAGCTCCCCATCGCCCTGGATGTGCAGGGTGCCCGCCGCCAGCTCCAGCGTTCCTTCGCTGCGCACATCGCCGTTGATGCGGGTGGTCACCGGCTGAAGCCACTGATCGTGGCCGCCTGCACCAACCAGCACCTGTCCATTGCCGAACTGGCCGCCGGGCTGCGGCCCGGGCGGTGGCGTCCCGCCGCCGCCGGGGCCGGCCGATTCGCCACCTCCGCCACCTCCGCCACCACCGCCACCGCCAGCGGCGGCACCTACAGCGAGCGCGGCCAGGCCGCCCCACAGCCAGCCTTTGCCGCTGCGCGAGATCTCGCATACTTCAGTTCCGACATCGCAATCAGTGGATGTGGAGGCGCCTGCATGGGCAACTCCGGGGGAAAACAGTGTGAGTGAAATCATCAGCGCCAGTGGCCGCTGCAGGGGCAGGGTGTGCATGTTGAAGGAGAGGTGAAAAGTGGAGGGCGTGATTCTCCGTTCGCCATCAGCCACGGTCGATCGGACTGTGCCGAAAGGCGACCAGAGGCTGCCTCAATGATGGTGGGTGCGCGTGGGTCGGGGGCGGCCCATCCTTCCCCCCGAAGTCGGTCTACCAGTGATAGCCCAAGCCCATATGCGACTGAACACTCTGGAAGCTGTCCAGGCGCGTCCTGTGCCATGTCTTGCCGATCCCCAGGTCAAGGACCAGATGATCGCCCAGCGGCTGGCTGCGGCGCAGGAAGGCACGACGTGCATCGTGTTCGCGCAGCAGCAGTGGATCCGCCTCTGCGGCGTAGCCGGAAGTACCACTGCCCAGCCACAGCTGGGTCGATCCGCGGCCTTGCCCATCCTTCAGGCGCAGCGACAGCGTGGAGCCATGACCGTCGGGGCCATTGGACTGGCGGTGCCGCTCGTGGCGCAGTGAGGCAGTCACGCGCGCAAAGTAATGCGAGACGCCCACCGACCAGCCACTCACGTAGGCATCGGCATGGTACTGGGCGTACTTGCCGCCCACGCTCAGCACGGTCTGCGGCGCCATCTTCCACTGGATTTCCTGGTTGAACTGGCGGTTGACGAACACCGGGTCATCGTTGGACGCGGTGAAGGCGGTGCGGGTGGACAGGCGCGGGTTCCAGCGCTGGTGCAGCGAGCCCTGCACGCGGTTTCCGCTGAACCGCTTGCTGCCGTAGTCGCGTTCGCCATGGGCCAGGCCCAGGTGCCAGCGGCTACCGCCGCTGCGACCGGCCACATCCGCGGTCTGTACGTCGCGCTTGCCGAAGCCGCCGTTGTAGTCGGCATGATCCAACTGCACCGAGACCCGGTCGATGCTGGCATGGGCGCTGGACATGGCCAGCAGCAGGGCGCACGGCAATGCGCCACGGATGATCAATCGCATGGGGTTACTCCAGGGGTTGGGAATGCAGCGACTGCAGCAGCCGGTAGCGACCGGGCGGCAGGTTTCGTTCCACGGTGATGCGCGGCCCGAACTGGCTGCCCGGCGCGACGATGCGACCGGGCAGGATGATCACGCCGACACCCAGCGCGGCGCCTTCGCCGATCCAGGCGCCGAGCTTGTCGCGCTGGCTGTCGATGACGGTATCGCCGATGTGGACGGCGACCGTTGCACCATCCAGGCGATGGTTGCTGGTGCGCACCAGCGCACCCAGGTAGGCACGGGCATCGACGCGGCTGTCGGCGATGAAGCACTGCGGGCCGATGCAGGCGCCGTCGCCGATCAGTGCGTTCTTCAGTTCACTGGCAAAGCCGATGCGCACGCCATCACCGATGTGCAGCGGTCCGCGCAGCAGCGCGTTGTTGCCGATCAGGCAGTCGCGGCCGATCGATACCGGGCCCTGCAGTTGCGCGCCGTCGCAGATGCGGCTGCTGGCGCCGATCCGCACGTCGCCCCGCACAATCGCACGCGGCGATACCTGTGCACTGGAATCGACGTGGGGTGGCAGCGTCGAAAGCGCGTCGGCCATGGCGGCGAGGTCATTCCACCACATGTGGATACCTGGTCGGTTTGTCGCGCACCGGTTCACGGCCGGTGCACAGCCCGGCCAGGCCATGCATCAGCCAGATCGCGTAGGCGAGCAGCACGTACAGCATCGAGAAGGCGGCGGCGGGTACCAGCCACGCTCGACGATGATGGATCGCACTGATCAGGGCCAGCAGCATGACGATGCCGATCCAGACAAGCGGCATCACCGACAATGCGACGCCACCAGGGCCGTGCAACATGGCCGCGCCGAACCAGACCTGCAGCGTCAGCACAATGCCGGCCAGGGCCAGCAGCATCATCGGAAGGATGCTGAAGAGGCCAAAGCGGGTCAGCAGCAGGCCTCGATGCAGGCGCATGCACACTGCGTAGCCGACGATCCAGCGCCGCCAACGCCGCCATTCCTCCACCAGCGTGTTGCATTCCTGCGGGTAGACAACGCAGCGTATGCTCTGGCGGACTTGATAGCCCTGTGCGACCAACGACCAGGACATGTCCAGGTCCTCCACGCGGGTGCGGTCGGAGAATCCGACCTTGCGTAGTACCGAGGTTCGGAACAGGCCGCATGAGCCGGAGACGATGAACGGTGCGCCGCCCAACCACTGCTGGAAGCTGCGCTTGATCACGATCATCGGCAGCTTCAGGCTGGCACGCACATGTGGCAGGAAGCCTGCACCTTGCAGGCTTGAGGAGGGCACCCCGCCGACCGCATCGGCACCACGTTCGATCTCATCCAGCAGGTGGCCCAGGCCATGGCCTCGCGGATCGAGATGGGTGTCGGCGTCGGTCAGGTATACCTGCTCGGCCGTAGCGTGCCGCAGACCATGCATCAATGCGCCGCCCTTGCCGGTGTTGGTCTGGTGCACGGCCACAAGCCGTCCAGGCCAGCGTTCCTGCAGGGTGTCGAGCACTTGGGCCGTGTTGTCGGTGGAACCATCATTCACGCAGATCACCCGCGCTACGTAGGGGTTCTGCAGCAGGCTGGTCAGCGAGCGCTCCAGGCACGGGGCTTCGTTGTAGGCCGGCACGATCGCATCAACGCTGTGCAGCCGTGTACTGGGGCGGCGTGAGAGCTGCACGCAGAAGCGCACCAAGATGAAGGCACACATGGCCAGGAAGAGCATCGTTTTCATCAGAGCACGAGCCGATAGGGGAGAAAGCCCTCACTGGGGCCGATGCCGATCTGCTGACCGCGGAACTGCGCGTGGCAGCGCAGGTGGTTTTCCTGCATGTAATGACGATCGCCCTGGCTGGCGTGCTCGCGCAATGCGTTGATCTTCAGATCCAGCTGCGCGCTGATTTCCTCGAACACTTGCGGTGCGAATTGCGGCAGCGTGCTGGGGCTTTCATAGCAGAGGATCTGTGGAATGTTGCGGCATGCGATGATCGACGCTTCGTGGACGGTACGATGGTCCTGATGATGATCCTCGGCGCACATCGTGTAGACGCGATGCGGTGCGACAATGGCGCAGACGCGCTCGATTGCCGTGATGATATCGTTTCGATAGACGGGGAATAGCGTGTCCGGAAAATCCTGCTGGATCACTTCGTTCACCCCGAGGCGGCGGAGGGCGCGGTGCGACTCGTCGCTGCGATTGATGCCGGAGTGGCAGCCACGTCCGCCGCAGCTGAGCACGAGCGCATCGATGCGCGCACCCGTGCGCGCGAGCTTGGCAAGGCTTCCGCCGCAGCCGAGTTCGATATCATCGGGGTGAGCGCCGATTGCCAGAATATTCAATGTCATGGCCGAGTCCTGACTGAGTATTGGAGGCACCGTGGAGAAGAGTTCGTCCACCGTGTAAAGACTCGGGAAACTATCGCAGGACCGCGCAGCTGCGTGGGTAGGACAAGGCCCATATCAGTGGAGCAGAGATCACGCCGAGGTGGCGCCTCTTCCTCGCCTGGCACCTGGTTACGGCGACCCATGGCGACGCACGAGGCCCCTCAAAGTGATGCCGCCGCCGATCGGTAGTGTTGTACCTATCGGAGGGAAGTCGCTCGCCAACCCTTGTTGCGATTCGCAGCACAGCAGCAATGCTCTGTGCTCGTGTTCCGCGACATCGCGCAGGGCGCGGCGGGGCTGCTCAGGTATGGGGCAGTGAGAGGGTCAACCGCCGTTGCGCTGCAGCCGGTCATACATCCGCACCAGGTCCACCAGGGTGCGCGCGCCCATCTTGCGCATCACCTGCGCGCGACGCACCTTCACCGTGATCTCGCTGACGCCGAGGTCGCCGGCGATCTGCTTGTTGAGGCGGCCGCGTACCACGCCATCGACCACCTCGCGCTCGCCCGCGTTCAGCGAATCCCAGCGTTGCTGGAGCGCGCCGAGCACGTCGCCCTCGCGGCGGCGCTGGCGGTCGATCTCAATGCCCTTGTGGATGGCATCCAGCAGTTCCTGGTCGCGGAAGGGCTTGGTCAGGAACTCGATGGCCCCGTCCTTGATCGCGTTGACGCCCATCGCGATGTCGCCGTGGCCGGTGATGAACACCACGGGCAGCTGCAGGCCGTGACTGCCCATCGTGCGATGGAACTCCAGCCCACTCTGGCCGGGCATGCGCACGTCCAGCACCAGGCAGGCCGGTGCATCTTCCAGTTCGTGTTCGAGGAACGCCTGGGTGGAAGCGAAGGCGCGCACCTGCAGGCCCATCGAGGCCAGCAGGTCTTCCAGTGCCGCGCGCACCGACGGGTCGTCGTCGATTACGTAGACGATGGGTGCTGGATCAATGGCTGGGGCAGCGGGCTTACGCATGTTGAACGTCCGTGGCGATGGGCAGGTCGAAGACGAAGCAGGCACCGCCGCCTGCTGGCCGTTCGGCGCGGATCTGGCCGTCGTTGGCCTCGATCATCGAACGGCTCAGGCTGAGGCCCAGGCCGAGCCCATGTGATTTGGTGGTCCAGAAGGCATCGAATACACGCTCGGGATGATCGGCGGGCAGGCCGACGCCGCGGTCGCGCACGCTGAGACTGACCCGCTGACCGTCACGTCGGGTCAGCAGCGACAGGCGGCGGTCGGCTGGAGGCACGGCTTCCATTGCGTCCACCGCATTGAGGATCAGGTTGCCGATCACCTGCTGCACCTGAACACGATCGGCCTGCACCGGGGGCAGGTCGGCATCCAGCAGCAGGGCCACGGCCACACCGTGCTGGTCCAGTTCACTGCGTGACAGCGCCAGCATTTCCTCCACCGCCTGGTTCAGGTCGAAGGCGCGCCGTTGCGGTGCCGCGCCCTGTGTGAGTCCGCGGATGCGGGCGATCACGTCACCGGCACGGTGCGCGTCGGCCAGGATGCGGGCCACGGTCTGGCGTGCTTTGTCCACGTTCGGCGGGTCCTGTGCCAGCCAACGCTGGCAGGCCTCGGCACTGCTGGCAATGGCCGCCAGCGGCTGGTTCACTTCATGGGCGATGGAGGTGGTGAGCTCGCCCACGGTGGAAGCGCGCGCTACCCGCAGCAGGCGACCCTGTGCTTCCTGCACGGCGGCCTTGGCCGCTTCCATGTTCAAGGCGAGGTAGGTGGTGATGCCGATCACCAGCATGCCGATCACCGAGTTGACCAGGCCGATGCGGTAGGTGCCGAAGCGGGTCAGGAAGAAGCTCAGCCCGGTGAGTGCGATGCAGGCGACGGCCAGGGTGATGAGCCCGCGCGCGCTCAGCACGCGTGATGCGGCGAGGATGACAGCTGCGTAGAAGCAGGCTGCCGCGACCGCGTAATCGGTGACGGTATCGATCAGGAAGATCGCCGCCATCACGACGATCAGGGCCAGCACGACCAGGGGGCGGCGGGGCGACAGCGATGGCATCGGGGAAGCTCCCGGGCGTGGGCGGAAAGGATAGCAAAGCCGGCATTGGTGGATGCCGGCCTTGGTCGGCGTGCTCCTGCGCGGTGGGTGCCGGCTCCTGGTAGGTGCCGACCGTTGGTCGGCACAGCACTTGAACGGCGGGGCGGTGAGGATTTGTGCCGACCAACGGTCGGCACCCACCAAAGCGATGCACGGTGCGTCCGGAGTTCATGAGGTTGCCGGCCCGCGGCCGGCACTACTCCTCCAGGCTGGCGTTCCAGAACCCCTGCAGTACGCCGGGCGTGGTCGCCAGCGTGGCCAGCACGGCATCGAGCTCACCGGCATCCACCGTGGTGGCATACAGCACCGCTTCGATCTCCACGTCACGCTCGCCGAATGGCCGCTGGTCCACCGCGCGCACCGGGTACTGCGCCTGCTCAAGCAGCAGCAACAACCGGTCCAGTACCTCGGCCTGCTGCTCGCGCTGGCAGACCACGTTGATCGCATAGGTCGCCTCGCTGAACGCTTCCGGCAGCGGCTGCCGCTGGATGCGGTTCACCACCGGCCGCAGCAGGGTGTTGGCGGCCAGCACGAACACTGCCGCCAGCACCGCCTCGGGCAGCAGCTTGATACCGGCACACGCACCTACCGCCGCCGAGCCCCACAGGGTGGCGGCGGTGTTCAGGCCGGACACCTGGGCGCCGTCCTTCATGATCGCACCGGCGCCGAGGAAGCCGACGCCGGAGATCACATAGGCCACCACGTGCAGCGGCGAGGGTGGACCACCGTACAGGTCATGGAAGCGCACCGCCAGATCGACGAACACTGCCGCGCCCACCGCCACCAGCGTGTTGGTGCGCAGGCCTGCGGTGCGCTGGCGCAGCTGCCGCTCCAGGCCGATGACCGTGCCCAGCACGAACGCCACCGACAGGCTGATCAGCGAGCTCAAGGTCGCGCCGGCGTTGAAGGCCGGCAGGTTGGGATTGATGTCCATTGTGTTTCTCCCTGGACAAGCGGCGGGCGTTTACTGCCACCCGTACCGGCGGATGTAGAACTTCTTCAGCGCGGTGGTCAGCACCGCATAGCCGAACAGGATCGCCACCAGGAACGGCCAGTAGCCAGCCGGCAGCGCCTGCAGCTTGAAGTAACCGGCCAACGGGCTCATCGGCAGGGCCACGCCGATGGACATGATCAGGCCGGTCATCAGCAGCAGTGGCGGCGCGGCGATGCTCTGCAGGAACGGTACCTTCGGCGTGCGGATCATGTGCACGATCAGGGTCTGGGTCAGCAGGCCGACCACGAACCAGCCGGACTGGAACAGGCTCTGGTCGCCGGCGGTGCGCGCATCGAACACGTACCACATCAGCGCGAAGCAGGTCAGGTCGAAGATCGAGCTGATCGGCCCGAAGAACACCATGAAGCGGCCGATGTCCGCCGGGTTCCACTTCAGCGGCCTGCGTACCAGTTCCTCGTCCACGTTGTCGAACGGAATGGCGATCTGCGAGATGTCGTACAGCAGGTTCTGCACCAGCAGCTGCAGCGGCAGCATCGGCAGGAACGGCAGGAAGGCGGAGGCCACCAGCACCGAGAACACATTGCCGAAGTTGGAACTGGCGGTCATGCGGATGTACTTCAGCATGTTGTTGAACGTGCGCCGGCCCTGGATGACACCTTCCTCCAGCACCATCAGGTTCTTTTCCAGCAGGATGATGTCAGCCGCCTCCTTGGCGATGTCCACGGCACTGTCCACGCTGATGCCGATATCGGCCGCACGCAGTGCCGGGGCATCGTTGATGCCGTCACCGAGGAAGCCGACCACCTTGCCCTGGGCGCGCAGCTCGCGTACCAGCCGTTCCTTGTGCAGCGGCGTCAGCCGGGCGAACACGCGGTGGTGGTGCAGTGCCCGTGACAATGCGCCATCATCCATGCGCTCGATCTGCGGGCCGGTCAGGATGGTGTCGGCGTCCAGCCCCACCTGCGCGCAGACGCGGGCGGTCACCAGTTCGTTGTCGCCGGTGAACACCTTGACCTCCACGCCATGCGCGGCCAGCGCCTGCAGCGCCTGCGCTGCCGATTCCTTCGGCGGGTCCAGGAAGGCGACGTAGCCGACCAGGGTCAGGCCACATTCGTCGGCCTGCGAATAGGTGGTCTGGCTGGCGGCGGTCTCTTTCATCGCCACCGCCACCACGCGCAGGCCCTGTTCGTTCAGCTCTTCGGTGGTCTGCCGCACGCGGGCCAGGCGATGTTCATCCAGCGGCATGTCCTGGCCGTTCTCGCGCACGGTGCTGCACACCGCCAGCATTTCTTCCACCGCGCCCTTGCAGATCAGCTCATGATGGTCCTCGCGCTCGGACACCACCACCGACATGCGGCGGCGCTCGAAGTCGAACGGGATCTCATCCACCTTGTGGTAGTCCTGCGACAGCCGCAGCGAGCTTTGCAGCTCCACGTGCTCCAGCACCGCACGGTCCAGCAGGTTGATCAGCCCGGTCTGGAAGTGGCTGTTGAGATAGGCGAACTTCAGCACGTCTTCCGAATCGTGGCCGAACACATCGGTATGACGCTCCAGCGCGATCCTGTCCTGGGTGAGGGTGCCGGTCTTGTCGGTGCACAGCACTTCCATCGCGCCGAAGTTCTGGATTGCATCCAGGCGCTTGACGATCACCTTGCGCCGCGACAGCAGCACCGCACCCTTGGCCAGGGTGGAGGTAACGATCATCGGCAGCATTTCCGGCGTCAGGCCCACTGCCACCGACAGTGCGAACAGGAACGCCTCGGTCCAGTCGCCCTTGGTCCAGCCGTTGATCAGCAGCACGAACGGCACCATCACCAGCGCGAAGCGGATCAGCAGCCAGCTGACACTGTTGACGCCGGCCTGGAATGCGGTCGGCGCACGGTCGGTGGCGGTGCTGCGCAGGGCCAGCGTGCCGAAATAGGTGCGGTTGCCGGTGGCCAGCACAACGGCGGTGGCAGTGCCGGACACCACATTGGTGCCCATGAACAGCAGGTTGTGCTGTTCCAGCAGGCCAGCCAGGCCGTCGCCCGGGTGCGCGAACTTCTCCACCGGCAGCGACTCGCCGGTCATCGCGGCCTGTGCCACGAACAGGTCCTTGGCAGTCAGCACGCGGCAGTCGGCCGGAATCATGTCGCCGGCCGACAGCACGATGTGGTCGCCGGGCACCAGTTCGCGGATCGGCAGGTCCAGCAGGCGCGCCGGGCGCCGGCTGTGCAGGTGCGCACCGAAGTACTGGTCGGCCACATCGGCGGCCTCGGTACCGGGATTGCGGCGCAGCACGCGCGCGGTATTGCCGACCAACGCCTTCAGCCGCTCGGCTGCACGGTTCGAGCGGCCCTCCTGCACGAAGCGGATCAGCGTGGACAGCAGCACCATCGTACCGATCACCATGGTGGCCTTGATGTCCTCGGTCAGCCAGGACACCGCCGCCAGCACGGTCAGCAGCAGGTTGAACGGATTGCGGTAGCACTGCCAAAGGTGCCGCCACCACGGCAGCGGCTTTTCGTGATCCACCTCGTTGGGGCCGAGCGTCGCCAGCCGTTCCTCGGCCTCATGCGGGCTGAGGCCATCGGCATGCGACCCCAGCGTGGCCAGCAGCTCGGCTTCCTCCTGCTGGGCCAGGGTGACCAGGCCGGTGGTGAGCGCGAACGGTGCCGCGTCGGCGCTGCCCGGGCCAAACCCGGCTTCGGGCATCGCACGGCGGCGGAACAGGTTGCCTGCGCGACGGCTGCGCAGGAAGGCATTGAACCAGGCGTTGAGCAGGCTCATGGGACTCTCCTCGAATGTCAGAGCCGGCCGGGGCCGGAACACGAACGGAACGGATGCAACCGATCAGGCGTGGCGCATCGCCAGCACCGCCGGCGACCACGGCTGCATGTGCAGGCGCTGGCTGCCGCCGATGCACAGCGGCTTCATCGCATCACGCAGCGGATAGGGCAGATGACGCAGCACGGTGATGCGCTCGCTGATCGGCAGCAGCGACAAGGCGTCGGCCACCACGCGTGGCGACCCGAGTGACAGCGAACGGGCAAACATCACGGGGCCGTGCTGCAGCAGCTGGCTGCGCAGCGCGGCAACATCGCGCTCGCCGATCAGGCGGCGCAGGGTGATGTAGAGGATCTTGTAGGACATGGGGGTGCTCTCCAGGCAAACGGCGCCTGGCGGCCCCCCGTCACTCAGGCAGGCAGGGGCCGGCGGGCAGGCGCCAGGAACAGGCAACAAGCGGTCATCCGGGGCGCGGTGCGCCCGGCAGGGTCGGGGTCCATCTGCGTCTCCATGAGGGGAAGGTGCCGGCCAGGATTGCCCTGGCCAGTGGCGCTATTGTCCGCCCCTGAATGGGACGGGCCTAGAGGCTCGTGGGTTAGCCCGGCTATACCTTGGTATAGCCGGCATGCGCAGCGCCAGTCGAGGGCTCAATGATGGATCAATGCGAAGCGCTGGTCTGCTTGCACACGTCGTACTCGCCGCGGCTCAGCGTCTTGTTGCGGTCGGTGTCGCAGGCGTGCAGTCGTTCGGCCCAGTCCGGTGCCACGGCATCCACCTCGGCCAGCGTGACGATGCCGTCCTTGTCCTTGTCCAGCGATTCGTAGGCAGGGATGAGCCTTACTTCTGTCACGTCCTCGGCGGCGGTGGCCTTGCTGGCCTCCTGCGGATTGGAACAGGCGCCCAGCAGCAGGCCCGCAGATAGCGAGAGAGCGATGGGAAGGCAGCGATAACCGGTCATGGCGTGCTCCTGGGGAAAGGGCGAACCACCGGTGCGGTGGTCACCGCCGGATCTTCTGCGCGGAGCTGTAAGCGGGCTGCGAAGAATGGGGCCGTGGACCGTTGCCGGTGGGTCGCCATTCACCTGGCCGCGCAGCAGCGATTGCGCGGAGTCGACGCTACCCTCGAACGGTGGGATGCCGGCCAGCGGCCGGCACCACCATCTGCTCAGAAACGGTCGGCAAAGGCGTCCGTCGCCCGCACCAGCGCATCCACCGTGGCCGGCTCGTTCGCGCTGTGGCCGGAGGTCACCATCTCCAGCCGGGCTTCCGGCCAGGCCTTGGCCAGATCCCACGCACTGCGCGGCGGGCAGATGATGTCGTAGCGCCCCTGCACGATCACGCAGGGCAGGTGGCGGATGCGATCGATATCGCGCAGCAGCTGGTCCGGCTCCAGGAAGATGCTGTTACGGAAGTAATGCGCTTCAATGCGGGCCTTTGCCAATGTGTCCAGCGGGTCGTCGGTGGATTGCGCATCCACGTCGTGCTGCAGGGTGGCGGCGTTGTCTTCCCAGCCCAGCCAAGCCTGCGCGGCTTCGATGCGGGTCGCTTCATCCGGGCCATCCATGCGCGTCCAGTAGGCCGCGATCATGTCGCCACGCTCGGCTTCCGGTATGTAGGCCTCATAGCGTTCCCAGCGTTCCGGGAAGATCCAGCGCGCACCGCCGTTGGACTCGGCGAACCAGCGGTTCTCGATCTCGCGGCCGAGGAACACGCCACGCACGATCAGGCCGGTGGCGCGTTCGGGATGCGCCTGCGCATAGGCCAGCGACAACGTCGAACCCCATGAGCCGCCGTAGACCAGCCAACGCTCGATGCCCAGGTGCTCACGCACCTTCTCGATATCGGCCACCAGATCCTGCGTGGTGTTGTCGCGCAGTTCGCCGAACGGTGTGGAGCGGCCGCTGCCGCGCTGGTCGATCAGCACGATGCGGTACCGCGCCGGATCGAAGAAGCGGCGGTGGGTGGGCGAGATGCCAGCACCCGGGCCGCCGTGCAGGTACACCACCGGAATGCCCTCTGGCGTGCCGCACTCTTCGATGTGCAGCGTGTGCAGATCGCTCACCTTCAGGGTGAACTCGCGGTACGGCTCGATGGCGGGGTATAGGGTTCGCACGGCGGACGTCTCACAAGCAGGGGCGGCCAGCATAGCGCCCCCGCCTGCTGCCTGCAGCGTCGTGCTCCTGCGCGGCGCTGGAAATGGACTGGCCGATGCGCATAAGCTTCCGCGATGCAAGCGACCACGACCGGGACGTCAACCTTCTTCACCCTCAGCAGCGGCGCGCGCGAGCTGCTGAAGTGGATCGCACTGCTGGCCATGACGGGTGACCACGTGGCCAAGGTGGTCTTCGGCGGCTACGTGCCGGTGGTCAGCGAACTGGGGCGCATCGCCTTCCCGCTGTTCGCGCTGGTGATGGCCTGCAATCTCGCCCAGCCCGGGGCCGACCTGCGCAAGTCGATGCGCCGGCTCGCGCTGTGGGGGCTGATCGCACAGCCATTGCACGCATTCGCGTTTGGTTTCTGGCTGCCGCTCAACATCCTGCTCACCTTTACATTTGCAGCAGTAGCCGTACATGCGCTGGCGAACAATCGGCCGGTGCAGCTGTTGCTGGCTGCCGGCGTGCTGCCGCTGTTCGTGGACTATCAGTGGGCCGGGGTTGGCAGCGTGCTGCTGGCCTGGATCGCGCTCCGGCACCGGGCGTGGTGGCTGTTGCTGGTTGGGCTTGCAGCGGTGTGCTGGGCCAACCACAACGGCTGGGCACTGCTGGCCATTCCGGTAGTGCTGCTGGCGGCGCGGGTGCCGTGGCAGCTGCCGCGCTGGCGGTGGGCGTTCTACGGGTATTACGTGGGGCATCTGGCGGTGCTGGCGTTGGTTGCCCATCTGCTTGTGTAATGGCGGAACTGGCATGTCGAGTGTCTTGAATGCCGGATGCGGTCAAGGAATGCGCGTCGCAGGTGGGGGTGAAGCATGCCGCCATCGGCGTGTGTAGAGTCGAGCCATGCCCGACTCAGCGGGCGAACCGGAGCCGAGCATGGCTCGGCTCTACACGTTCTGGGAAATCCACGCCATGCGTGACCGGCAAAGCGAGCCGAGCATGGCTCGACTCCGCAGGTGATGCATGTCTGGCGTGGAGGCGCCTGCCTCAGAAGTCCATCGTCGCCGACACCAGCACCGTCCTCGGTGCACCCAGCGCCAGGCTCGACAACAACGGCATGCCCCAATACGCCTTGTTGGTCACGTTGTTCACACTGGCTCTCAGCGCAAGCGGTCGACCCGCCACGGTGGTGCTGTAGCGCGCCCCGACATCGAACAACGTGCGGCCCGGCACCGACAGGCTATTGTCGGCACTGATGTACTGCTTCGACATCGCCGTGGCATTGCCGGTCAAG
The DNA here is from genome assembly GCF_059370395.1 of Stenotrophomonas sp. YJH_SMC_101-4. NCBI lineage: Bacteria > Pseudomonadati > Pseudomonadota > Gammaproteobacteria > Lysobacterales > Lysobacteraceae > Stenotrophomonas > Stenotrophomonas sp. YJH_SMC_101-4. The sequence continues at coordinate 801,760 of NZ_JCAFTP010000001.1, forward strand.
GTCAGGCCCTGCAAGGTCGGTACATCCCATTCCACCCCCAGCTTGGCCTGCCGTTGCGCTACGGCGGTGGCGATGCGTCCCTCATTCACGCCACCGGCCGTGCGGGTCAGTTTCGGCTGCACGTAGGCCACGCCACCGAGCAGGCGCACGCCATCCAGTGGCGTGCCGAAGAAGCCCCATTCCACGCCGCGATTTCGTTGCTCGCCACCGAACGAGAAGATATTCGTGACCGGGTCGGTATAGCTGCTCGGTCGCTTGATTTCATACACACTGAAGGTGTGCGCGAAGCTGCCGAGGTCCAGCTTCAGGCCCAGCTCCTTCTGCCTGGTGCGGAACGGTGCGAACACATCACCGGCATTGGCAGCGGTCATCGGCGCGGTGGCGCCCTGGCTGAGGCCTTCGATGTAGTTGGTGTAGATGGAGACCCTTCCGGTGGCCTTCACCAGCAGCGCCGCTGCCGGCGTGTTGGCGCTCTCGTCGTAGCGCGAGGTGCGCGCACCGCTGGCGACATTGAAGGTCTCACTGACCACCTGCTGGCGGCGCACGCCCAGGGTCAGCTGCACGCGGTCATCGGCGAAGGCGAGGGTGTCGGCGAAACCGAGGCTGTCCAGCCGCAGCTCGGTGTGCGAGATGTGCGGCGCTACGAACGGTGCCGCCGGGCCCCATGCCGGGTTGTACAGATTGGTGGTCCAGTCCCAGCCCGGCACGCTGCGGCGGCCGTAATCGTTCTGGGTGTGCTGGTAGTGGGTCACGTTGGCGGCCCACTGATGGCTGACGCTGCCGGTGTGGAACGAGCCGCGCAGGCCGGCATCTGCGGACTGCTTCTTGATATCGAAGGCGAGCTGGCCGATCACGGTGGTGAAGTCGCCGGCTGGATTGAGGATCTGCGCGCTGATCGAACCATTGTAGCGGTAGTCGGTCTTGCTGATGCCGTAGGCCAGGTAGGCCATCAGGGTGTCATTGATGTCCAGCTCGCCCCGCAGCATCGCGCCCTTGTCCTGGCTGTCCACGTAGGCCCAGTCCGGGTTGATCAGCGTATCGCCACGCGGCGGCCGCGGAATGGCCACGCCCGGTGCCAGACCGACGCCGCGTGCCGGGCCGTCCACGCGGTCATCGGCGCTGTACAGATCGGCCGACAGCCGCGCACGTTCGCCGCGCCAGTCCACTGCCAGTGCGCCGAGCTGCACCTTCCTGCTCTGCTTGCCGACCGCGCCATCACCATCACGGTACGCGCCGTTGAAGCGGATGCCGAACTGCTTGTCCGCGCCCAGGCGACGCCCCGCATCCACATGGGCGCCAAACTGCGCATCGGAGGCGAAGTTGGCACTGACCCGCAGCAGCGGTTGATCGCCGGCACGCTTGGGGACCAGGTTGACGCTGCCACCGACCGAGCCGCCCGGCGGCATGCCGTTGAGCAGCGCGGAGGGGCCTTTCAGCACCTCGATGCGTTCGAACATTTCCGGCGAAGTGCGGTAGTACGGCGCCATGCCGCTGAGGCCATTGAAGGTGGTGTCGCTGGTGTTGGAGGCAAAGCCTCGGATCGCGTAGTTCTCGCTCCACGAACCGGTGACGCCGTTGCTGAACACCGTGGGGTCGGTGGCGGCGATGACGTCGGTGAGGTCCTTGGCCTGGCGGTCGCGGATGAAGGACTCGGTGTAGCTGACCGTATTGAACGGCGTGTCCATGAAGTCCTTGTCGCCGAGCAGGCCGACGCGGCTGCCAGCGGCCACTTGCCCGCCCGCATAGTCTGCAGTGACCCGGCGCTGTTCCTGCACCTGCACCGAGGGCAGGGTGGACGGCGCGGAGTCGGCCAGCGCGGCAAACGAGGCCAGCAGCCCTAGTGCGAGGGCCGACATCCGGTAGCGCCGGGCGATGCCTGGTGGATGCATCAGGCCGGAAGATGCGGCGGCAGCGCGATGCTGCAGAGAAGAGAAGTTGTACACGGTCATGCCAGATTCCTGTGAATCGCAGGCGCGAGCGCGCCTGGCGCGCTGCCGACGGCAAGCACGGGGAGAGGGCGCAGCGCAGGGTTGTTGGCTGGGTGGGGACCTGGCGGAAGGTGAGCCATGGGCTCGACTACGGGCAGCGTGCTGGACGCATTCCGAATTAGTTGAGTAAATTAAACTAAATCAATCGAAGCGGACAAGAGGGTCCCTTTGCTGGCACCCTCAGCAGGGTATGAGCACGCACCGTATGAGCCCTCACTCCGATCCAACGGCGCCGACCCGTGGCCGCCCGCCCACCATCACCCCGGAGCGCCTGGCCGACATCGGCATCCGCCTGGGCCTACCCAACCTGACCATGGCCAACGTGGCCGCCGAACTGGCGGTGACCCAGGCGGCGCTGTACAAGCGCGTGGCCAACCTGGAGGCGTTGAAGCGACTGGTGGCGGAGGCGGTATTCCAGCGCTGGCAGATTCCGCGCGCGTCGGTCGACGCACCGGGTGGGCTGGAGGCCTACCTGATGCGGTTCGTGGAGTCACTGTGCGAGGTGGTGAAGGCACATCCCGGGCTGCCACCGTACCTGCTGCGGCGCACGGTGGCGACTGCGCCGATGCTGGAAAAGATCGCCTCGCACCAGGCGCACGTGGCTGATGTGTTCGGCCTGCCGGTGGACAAGGCGCGCTGGCTGCTGGCCACGATCGCCTTCTACTGCATCGCCGGCGCCGATACGATCTACGCGATTGCGGACGATGAAGAAGGGCAGGTGATCACCGAGTTCAAGCAGGGCATGCGGGCGCTGGTGATCGGTTCGCTGGAGGTGTCGCGGCTTCGGTAGATGCATGCCATGCGTGGACGATCCTGGTCGTTCACCCTGACGCCAGCCAGGCATGGCCTGGCTCTACTGGACGGATCGCGTGGTGTCGGGAATACAATGCGGCCATGCCTGCCACGCCTACTCTCGATGATCTTCGCCGCTACGCGGTGGCGCGCACCCTGTTCAAGCCGACCACGCTGCTGACCGCGATACGACGGCTGGGCTTCGTGCAGGCCGACCCGATCAGGGCACCGGCGCGCGCACAGGACCTGACCCTGCGCCACCGGGTGAAGGACTACCGCGCAGGCGATCTTGAGCGGCGCTACACGCGCCTGCCGGTGGAAGAGGATTGCCTGGTGAACTACGGCTTCCTGCCGCGCGAGCATCTGGCACTGATGCACCCGCGCGTGTCCAAGCGCGAATGGGACGCCGAGACCCATCGCCGTGCGGCCGACGTACTGGCCTTCGTGCGCGAGCGCGGCAGCGTGCACCCGCGCGAGGTGGACCAGGCGTTCGCGCATGGGCGGGTGACCAATTACTGGGGCGGCACCAGCAACGCAAGCACGCATCTGCTTGACGGCATGCACTACCGTGGCCTGCTGCGGGTGCAGCGGCGCGACAGCGGTACGCGCATCTATGCGGTGGCCGAACACGCCGAGGCGGACGTCAGCGAGCAGGCACAGATTGAACGCGCCGCCGCCCTTATTGATCTGGTAGTTCGCAAGTACGCGCCGCTGCCCTCGGCCAGCCTGACCTATCTGGTGCGCCTGCTGGGCTATGGCGCCCCACATCTGGCCGAGCAGACCCGGCGGGCCTTGGCGTTGGCCAAGCAACAACTGGCCAGCTGCACGCTGGAGGGCACCACCTGGTACTGGCCGGTGGACGAGAATCCGCGCTCGCGCCGCCATGCACCGGACGAACAGGTGCGCCTGCTGGCGCCGTTCGACCCGGTGGTGTGGGACCGCCGCCGCTTCGAGCTGCTGTGGGGATGGGTGTACAAGTTCGAGGCGTATACACCTGCACCGAAGCGACAGTATGGGTACTACGCTCTGCCGGTGTTGTGGCACGACCAGGTGGTGGGCTGGGCCAATCTCAGCGTGCGCGACGGTGAGTTGGCATCGAGTGTGGGCTATGCCGGCAAGTCGCTGGCCCGCGACAGGGTGTTTCGTGGCGCGTTGGAAGACGAGCTGCAGCGCATGGCGGAGTTCCTGTAGCGCCGAGCGGCGCATTGGTAGCTATCGCTCCCGGTAGTCGCCAACCTTGGTTGGCCCCGCGATGTGTCGGTGCCCATCAAGGTGGCATCTACCGGTCAAGCGGCGTCCTTGTGCTCCGCGTCGTCCATCCCGGGACTGACTCGCCGGCCGATGTCCTTCAGCCGTGCAAGCTGGTCCACCATCGACGGCGCATCGTCCAGGCTGCCGACGAAGGTCCACAGATAGGTCATCACCGCGTAGACGTGGCCCGGCGTGACACCCTCAGTGGTGGCGAGGCGGCCGATGGTCAGCGCGAACAATGCCGCGGCAGCCAGTCCGATCACCACGTAGGCGCCGGCCTCGCGGTCTGACAACAGGATGCGCAGGCGCGACAGCGTGGTGTAGTGGCGGCGCAGCACCGAGGGACTGACCCGGTCGACCAGCCGGATTTCGTGTTCCAGGCGGTTGTTCAGGCGGCCATGCAGCTGCTCGTTGCGGCGTGCGAACGAGGGCAGCACCAGCAGGGCGCCGAGCAGGGTGACCAGGCCAGCGGCACCGACCATCGGCTCGATCGCCAGCAGCATGGCCACCGCACCGAACATCGATGCCAGCCCGGTGGCGATGATCGGCACGTGCTTTTCAAAAAAGTCGACGAACTCGCGGGCCAGCACCACGCGTGCCGCCGAGGTGGACGTGGCCTGGCCCAGCCGACGCTGCGCCTGCACCACGTTCACCGCCAGATCGGCATAGATGCGGGTGAAGGTGCGTGTATCGACCGCTCGACGGGCGGCACCGACCAACCAGAACATCAGTACCACGCCGGCATAGGAGACGGCATGGCCGATGTTGCTGCTGATGATCGCGTCCACCGCGAAGCCGGCGAACAAGGGATAGGCCAGCAGCAGTGTGTTCTCCAGTGCCACCAGCGAGAACGTGCCGGTGAGCTGCCAGGGGTAGGTGCGCAGGATGGCCTTCAGGGTGGCGGCCGCATTCTGCTGGCCGATGCTGCCGGCGGCGGCCGCTGGATCATGGGGGTGTTTCATGGGGTGCCTGGGTGGGTCGGGGACAGGGCAGGGGACGATGCCTGCCATCTCCCGGGTCGCGCCCAGTATCTGCAGCCCTTTGGAGCGGGCATGGAGGGACGATGGAGATTGCGTGGAGGAACCGGCGGCGTTCAGCGGAGGGCGTGGTGCCCAGCAAGGTGGGCAACTACCAGAGTCGTGGTGGTCGCCAACCTTGGTTGGCGCCGCAGTGTGCCGATGCCCACCAAGGTGGGCCGCTACCAGGGCAGCGTCTGCCGCAACGCCGTGCTCTCAACGACGCGCGTGCACCGGCCAGCGGATTTCGAAGGCACTGCCGCCACGTTCGGTAGCCCGGCATCGCGCCGTTCCGTGATGGGCCACGGCAATCGCCCGCACCACCGCCAGGCCGAGCCCGGAGCCGCCGCTCTGCCGCGAGCGCGACACATCGGTGCGCTGGAAGGCTTCAAAGATGCTGTCGCGAAGGTCGTCCGGCACACCGGGGCCACCATCCTCAACGGTCACGGTGCAATGGCCTTCGGCCAGCGTGACGCGGACCTGCAGCGGGCAGGGAATGGCATGGCGGCGAGCGTTTTCCAGCAGTGCCAGCACCGCCTGGCGGATGCGCGCGGGATCGCAGTCGGCCAGCGAAGACCGTGCGTCCAACGTCACCGAGAAACCACTCTCGGTCAGCGCCTCCGACATCGCTTCGACCACCGCCGCCACCTGCACGCTGACGTCGCTGCGCTGCAGGCGCAGATCGAGGTGGCCGCTCTCGGCCAGGCTGACCACGCGCAGGTCCTCGATGATGCGGGTCAGGCCCTCCAGCTGGGTGAGCATGCTGTTGAACTGCTCCGGCCCCGGCTCGAACACGCCTTCGGCGATGCCCTGCAGGCGGCCGCGCAGGATGGTCATCGGCGTGCGAAGTTCGTGTGCGATCGCCGCGTTCCAGAACACGCGGTTCTCCGACATCCGGCTCAATCGCTCGGCCATGGAATTGAAGTCGCTGACCAGCGTGGCGGCCTCGGTCATCGAGGTGTCACCGCCGCGCGCACGCGCCTCCAGATCACCGCTGGCGACGCGACGCAGGCTTTCGGCGACCGAGTTCAGCGGGGTGATGATGCGCCGGGTCAGGCGCGAGGCGATCAATGTGGCCAGCGCAACGACCACGGTGGCGGTCAGGCCGATCCACAGCCATTCCAGGCCTGACGGCATGATGGTTTCCGGTTCGTCGTACCAGCGTGGATAGAACACCTCCATCAGGTAATAGAACAGGTAGAAACCACTGATCGACAGTACGGTCGAACACAGCGACGCGACCGTGATGGAGAGCGTGATCTGGCGCCCGATGCTCTTGCCTTTGGGGTTCATCGGCTCAGTCCAGGAAGCGGTAGCCGACACCGCGGATGGTGGCGGGAATGCCGATGACGCCTACTTCCTCCAGCTTGCGGCGCAGCTTGCTGACGTGGCTGTCCACGGTGCGCTCCTGTGCATCGCCTTCCGGCAGGCAGGTCTGGAGCAGATCCAGCCGGCTGTGCACCATGCGCGGTGCGCGCGCCATGTGTACCAGCAGACGGAACTCGGTGAGCGTGAAACTCAGAGCATGCACGTGGTCATCGGTGCGTACGGTGACCTCATGGCTGCGCAGGTCGATCTCGAACGGCCCCTGCCGGATCAGCCCGTTGGGTTCTTCTGCAATGGGCTTCGCGCTACGGCGCAGCACCGCCTGGATGCGGGCGACGATCTCGGCGGGATTGAATGGCTTGGCCACGTAGTCGTCGGCACCGACGCGCAGGCCAGTGAGCTTGTCCACGTCCTGGTCCAGTGCGGTGAGCATGATTACCGAGGTGTTGCCGCGCCGGCGCAACTCGCTCAGCACCTGCCAGCCGTCCATCTTCGGCATCTGCACGTCCAGCAGCACCAGGTCGGGGCGCAGCTGGCGGTGGCTGGTGAGGGCGGCTTCGCCGTCGGCGGCGCGGGCGCTGCGCAGCCCGGAGCGGGCCAGGTAGGCGCCGAGAATGTCCGCGATTTCGCCTTCATCTTCGGCAATGAGCACCAGGGGCGCCAGGTGCGTGCGGGCATCGGATTTCATTGCATGCTGCGGTTTCAAGTAAGGAATGGGAAACGCCGGCGACGGTGTCATCGTGGCCGTTCCAGGGTCTGCGCTTCTTCGTGGGCGGCCCAGGCCAGGGTGGCCAGCACCAGCGTGTGCTGCAGGGCGGGCGCCAGTGTTGTGGTGGCGCGCAGGTGCTGTGCGAGCAGGGTCGATACGGCCGCAGGCAGCTTGCTCCACCGCGATTGCATGCCCGTTGCGTCCACCCGGTCCTGCAGGCGACGGGCCATGCGGACCACGGCCCGAAGGCGCAGGGCAAGCAACGCAGCCACCAGGACAGCCGCCATCCCTGCTGGCATGAGGCTCACGTCCGCGCTGGAGGCGGACCAGGCCGCGAGACCGATCAGCGCCAGCGATGCCAGGGTGCCCGCGCGCGCCGAATGGCTGGGGCCTTCGCTGCGGAACCACACCAGCGCGGCGGCACCGGCGCCCGCCAACAGGGGCGGCGCCGGGTTCGCGCTGGCAAGCATCCAGGCACTGGTGGACGTCAGCACCAGTGCAAGCAGCCACGGCGAAGGCGCGCACCAGGCAAGGTAGGCGCGGCGGACATTGATGGGAGGCAGGTCTGGAAACGGAAGGGACACGGCGGGAGCGCAGTCGGCGAGGCCGACAAGGCTAGGAGCCGTTGATGGAGACTTGGTCGAGATTGTGTCGAGATTTCGTGGACGCGATCCGTGCCGTTCAGGAGCGGGCCCCGTGCCTGAACGGATGTGCGGCCTCCATGCAATCTCCACAGTGGCTCCAAGAAACATCCACCACCACCTTCCAGACTGCGGCTTCTGCGGTCACATCCGGTGGCTGCGTGCATGCGAGCCTTCCGATGAACAACCGCAGGACCTGGATCATTGCCGCAATCGTTGTACTTCTTGCAGGCGGCACCGGTGGGTGGCTGTTCGCCGAAGGTGATGATGCCGCGCTGATCACGGCCCCGGCAAGGGTGGCGGACCTGGAAAAGACCGTGCAGGCAGTCGGCCGGGTCAACCCCAAGGAACTGGTGGCGGTGGGCGCGCAGGTGTCGGGCCAGGTCACGCGCCTGCATGTGGTGCTGGGCCAGCGCGTGCACGCTGGCGACCTGATTGCCGAAGTGGATTCGCAGCCGCAGCGCATCGCCCTGCGCAGCGCCGAAGCGGCTGCCAACACGCTGCGTGCCCAGCACGCGGCCAGCCAGGCGCGCTACGCCCAGGCCATCCGCGTGCATGAGCGCCAGGCGCAGCTGGTGGCGTCGCGGCTTGTTTCGCAGGAAGGTTTCGAGTCCGCGCGGGTGGCGCGCGAAGCGGCGCGCTCGGACGTGGCAGCGCTGCAGGCCCAGATCGACCAGGCGGTGACCCAGGTGGAAACCGCGCGGATCAACCTGGGCTACACCCGCATCGTCTCACCTTCCGACGGCTACATCGTGGCCATCGTCACCAAGGCCGGGCAGACGCTGAACTCGATGCAGACCACGCCGACCATCGTGATGCTGGCACAGATGGACACGATGACGGTTCGCACCGAGATCGCGGAGGCCGATGTGGAACTGATCGCGCCTGGCCAACCCCTGTGGTTCTCCACGCTGGGACCGGGCGGACGCCGCTACGAATCGCATCTGCAGCAGCTTGAACCTGCGCCGTCATCGATTGCCGACGTGGCCACCGGCAACACCGGCGGATCGGCGCAGACGCCGAAGGCGGTGTACTACGCGGGGCTGTTCGACGTACCCAATCCGGGCCTGAAACTGAAGCCGTCGATGACGGTGAAGGTGACGATCCAGCTGGCGCGTGCCGGCAATGCGCTGCAGGTGCCATTGACGGCAGTGTCCGAGCGCGACGACAAGGCGGGCAACCGCGCGACCGTACAGGTGATCGATGCCAAGGGCCGTGCGCACGAGCGGGGGGTGACGACCGGTCTGCGCACCGCTACTGCGGTGCAGATCCTGTCCGGCCTCAAGGCGGGTGAGAACGTGGTGGTCGGGCAGGCGCCAAGCGGCGCGGAAGCCGAGCCCACCAGCCTGCTGGGGATGTGAGCATGGCCGACGCGCTGCTGGAACTGCATGGCGTATCGCGCGCGTACCGCTCGGCCGCCGGTGAGGTGGTGGTGTTGAAGGACGTGTCGCTGCGCATTGAGGCGGGCGAGTTCATCGCCATCATCGGCCCGTCCGGCTCGGGCAAATCCACGCTGATGAACATCCTGGGCTGCCTGGACCGGCCAACCGAAGGCAGCTACCGCGTGCAGGGCGTGGCAACCGAGCAGATGTCACCCGATGAACTGGCGCACCTGCGCTGCGAGCATTTCGGCTTCATCTTCCAGCGCTACAACCTGATGGAGAACCTGAGCGCCACGGAGAATGTGGCGTTGCCGGCGGTCTATGCGGGCGTGGATGCCGATGCGCGCACCGCCCGTGCCCGCATGCTGCTGGAAACGCTGGGGCTGGGTGAGCGCACCACGAATCGGCCCAGCCAGCTGTCCGGCGGCCAGCAGCAGCGCGTTTCCATTGCACGTTCGCTGATGAATGGCGGCGCCATCGTGCTGGCCGATGAGCCGACCGGCGCGCTGGATCATGCCAGCGGCCGGCAGGTGATGACGGAACTCAAGCGCCTGCATGCACAGGGCCATACCGTGATCCTGGTGACCCATGATGCAGCGATTGCCGCGCACGCTTCACGCGTGATCGAGATCGCAGACGGTCAGGTCGTATCCGACCGTGGCATGGGTGATCCTGCGGTTGCACGCAGTGCCGCTGTGCCCGAGCGCCGTCCAGAACCGGCCGCCGAGCGCCGCGCGCGCCTGGATGCAATCAGGGAAGCTGCACGGATGGCGGTGCGTTCGATGCTGGCCCACCGGCTGCGCACCCTGCTGACCATGCTGGGCATCATCATCGGCGTGGCTGCGGTGGTGACCGTGGTTGCGTTGGGCAAGGGCGCACAGGCACAGGTCGAGTCACAGATCAACGAACTGGGTGCCAGCACGCTGGACATCTTCCCGGGCGCGGACTTCGGTGACCCGCGCTCGGGCGAGATTGAAACGCTGGTGGTGGACGATGCCGATCACTTGGCCGCGTTGAGTTACGTGGACAGCGTAAGCCCCAACCTGAGCGGCTCGGTGGCCGCACTGCAGGGCAACCGGCGCGCCAACACGCAGGTGCTTGGCGTGGGCGCTGATCTACCACGTGTGCGTGGGCTGCGCCTGAAGGCGGGCCGGTTCTTCACCGATGCCGAGGTGGAGGCACATCGCGCGGTGGGCGTGGTCGACCAGAAGGCGGCCAAGGCGTTGTTCAGCGGCAATCCGATCGGCGGCACGGTGCTGCTGGGCGGCATGCCGGTGGAAGTGATCGGCGTGGTCGGTTCCAACGCATTCGCCGGCGGGGCGACGCCGACGGTCTATGTGCCGTACACCTCCGCGTCCTCGCGCCTGCTTGGCAGCCAGCGGCTGGAGAGCATCACCGTGCGCGTGCGGGATGACGTGCCAACCACCGCCGCTGAGGCCTCGCTGGGCGCGGAGCTGCAACGCCTGCACGGCCGGCGCGATTTCTTCATCTACAACGCCGACCAGATCCGCAAGGCAGTGATGAAGTCCAGCCAGACCATGGCGGCACTGGTTTCGGCCATTGCAGCGGTGGCGCTGGTGGTCGGTGGCGTGGGGGTGATGAACATCATGCTGGTGTCGGTGAAGGAGCGCGTGCGCGAGATCGGTGTGAGGCTGGCGGTGGGTGCCCGGCAGGGCGACATCCTGCGCCAGTTCCTGATTGAGGCCGTGTTGATCTGCCTGTTCGGCGGCGTGCTGGGGGTGTTGTTCGCGTTGGCTGTGGGCGCTTTGTCCAGCCTGCTGTCGCTGGGGGTGCCGTTCCTGTTCACGCCTGGGCCGGTGATCGCCGCGCTGGCATGTTCGTCTGCCATCGGGCTGGGTTTCGGCTACTTCCCGGCGCGCAGTGCCGCACAGCTGGACCCCATCCAGGCGTTGGCGGCGGAGTAGGGTCGCGCCCGCTGCGGGGAGAGTCTCAGGTTGCCGGTCGCGGGTGCGTGCGCACGCGTGCGCGCTCGCGGTACAGGCGACTGTCGGCACGCTGCAGGGTGTCGGCCACCGACTCACCCGGGGCGTGGTGGGTCGCACCCAGTGAGAAGGGCGTGGGTGATCGACCGGCCTGCTGCGTATACCACTGCTCCAGCGCGGCCAACCGCCCCGGCTCCGGGCAGGTCAGCACCACCATGAACTCGTCGCCGCCCATGCGCACTACGCTTTCCATCGCCCCCAGTGGAGCGCGCAGGAAGGCGGCGAACTCGACCAGCACAGTGTCCCCCCGCGCGTGGCCCTGCGTATCGTTGATCTGCTTGAAATGATCCAGATCGAACATCAGGCAGGCCCAGGGTTGATCAACCAGCTCGTCCAGGCGCGGCAGGAAGCGGCGGTTGTAGCTCTGGGTCAGCGGGTCCTTGAAGGACATCTCGCGCAGCTGCTGCTCCTGCATCCGCAGTGCAGTCACATCCTGCGCATGGCCCAGCACATAGGGAGGGTTCGCCTCGCTGTCGAGCACGTTGTGATATGCCCAGAAATGGCGGGTGCCATCGGCGGCGATCAGTTCGATGACGCCGGCATCGGTGTGGTTGACCGTGATCCGCGCGAGATAGGCCTTGAATGCAGCACGCTTCTCGGGAGGCATCAGATCGCACAGGCTGCGCCCGATCATATGAGTCTCATCGAAGCCCAGCGACTGCACGGCCGCCGGGTTCACCGATGTCAGCACGCCCTCCAGCGTGTGCGTGCAGATCAGGCCGAGGCTGTAGTGGAACAGGCGCCGGTAGCGCGTCTCGCTCGCCTCCAGGGCATCCAGCGCGGCACGCTCCTCGGTGATGTCCTGGATGGCGCCGACCAGGCGAGGGTGCCCATCCACCTGCTGACGGCCACCGACCACCCGGGTCCAGATGGAGCGCCCATCGGCGGTGGTCATCGGCAGCTGCACTTCCCATGAGGTGCCTTCCTCGATGCAGCGCTGGACCGCGCTGCGGATGATGTTGCGACTGTCCTCCCGATAGAAGGACAGTGCGGTGTCGAACGTGGGTTGATAGTTGCCGCGCACGCCGTGGATCTGCTTGGTTTCGCGGGTCCAGCGCACTTCGTGGGAGAGCAGGTCCATCTCCCAGCCGCCCACCCGTGCCGCGCGGTTGGTGCGTTCCAGGAAGTCCTCGCTGCGTTTCAGTTCGCGGTGCAGTGCCTTGGCCTGGCCGACCTGTGCCATCAGGGTGCTGCGCTGTTCCAGCACCTGGGTGGTGACCCGCGCCAGATGCACCATCAGTTCGCGCTGCGAGGGCGACAGTACACCCGGCATCGGATCGAGCAGGCACAGTGTTCCGATACGGGCACCCTGCGCCGACCCAAGCGAGATTCCCGCGTAGTGGCGGATGCGCGGGCCACCGGTCACCAGGGGGTTGGTGGAGAATCGCGGGTCCTGCCGGGCATCCGGGATCTCGAACAGTTCGTCCTGCTCGATGGCATGAGTACAGAACGAGATGTCGCGTGCAGTCTCGCTGACACCTTCAAGGCCGATATTGGCCTTGAACCACTGGCGCTCCTCGGCCACCACCGAGATCAGGCCCATGGTCATGCCGGTAGCTGCGCGGGCGGCAGCAACGATTGCATCGAACACCGGTTCGGCCGGCGTGTCGAGCAGGTGCAGGCGGTCGATTTCAAGCAGGCGGTCGGCTTCGTCCATGGCGCTTTGCAGGGCTGGGTGGCGAGGGCGGCTTCGGCGGCTGTCAGGTACTACGCTAGTGCGCACCACGTTATGTATCGCTACGGTGAGGTGATGCCGACGTGACGCGCTTCCGCCTGCGTTTGCGAACTGCACGCGAGGGGTGAAAAAGCGTGACGGTGGTCGCGAACGAGCGCGCGCCGGCGGAGCTTGCATCGGAGGATCTGCAGGGCAAAGCGCGTACAGAGACATCATCAGTCCGGTGCTGGCGGCGTGGCCAGTGCAGCGCGCCGGGCAGCATAGACCTCCGGCGTCTGCGGCTTGACGAACAGTGCCACCAGTTCCGGAAACTCCTGCTTCACTGCAGTTTCGATGCGGGTGATGCAAGCCTCGATCTGCGGCGTGCGCCGGTCATCCTCGAATTCCGCGCTGAGCATGGCCACGACCTGTTCCGGGCCCATCTGCATGGTGGTCACACCATTGGCGCGGCGCAGGTCCGGATCGGTTTCGGCCACGGCCATGATCCGCTCAGCCACCGCAGGATGGGCCGGCTCGCCCACCAGCAGTCCCTTGGTTTCGCGTGCGAGAAGAAAGGCGGTGGCGGCAAGCACGCCGGCGATGCACAGCGACGCCACACCATCAAGCACCGGCATGTCCAGGACCTGGGCGGCCACGAGCCCGATCAGTGCGAAACCCAGGCCCAGCAGGGCCGCGCTATCCTCCAGCAGCACGGTAAAGGTGGAAGGATCCTTGCTGCGGCGGAACGCTTCGAAGTAGCCGAGCTTGCCCTTGGTGCGCCGGAACTCGCGCAGCGCCACCCACCATGAAGCCCCTTCGAACAGGATGGAGATGCCCAGCACGCTGTAGCTCAACGCGTGGTTGGTGGCCGGCTCCGGCTGGCGGATGTGCTGGATACCTTCGTAGGCCGAAACGCCGGCGCCGGCAGCGAACACCAGCAGGGCGACGATGAAGCTCCAGAAGTACAGCTCGCGGCCATAGCCGAACGGATGTACCGGGTCCGGCGCCTTGCCGGCGCGGCGCAGCCCGTACAACAGCAGCACCTCGTTGAGGGTGTCGACCAGCGAATGCACGCCCTCGCTGAGCATGGCCGAGCTGCCGGAGATGCCGGCGGCGATGAACTTGGCGATGGCAATGGCCAGGTTGCCCGCGAGGGCGGCGTAGATGACCAGGCGGGAACCAGTGGGAGCGGACATTTCGGCGGCGGGGTGAGGCGGATTCCTGATCTTCCCGATCAGCGCGTGCCTACTGTGTGCACGATGCGATCAGTGCCCCTTGGGATTGAGATACAAACGTGCCCCATCCGATTCACGGTAGCCCGTCCAACGCCCACCTCCCGACGCGCGAAAACGCCCGAAGACCGTATTGCTGGTATCGGTCAGCAGCAGCTGGTTGCCCGACAGCACCCAGCGGTTGGCCGAGAAGAATCCGTCCGGGCAGCCGGCAGGCACGTAGGCGCTGTAGCCACCGAACCACTCACTGTTCTTCAGCTCGATGGTGCAGGTGCTGCCGTTCTCCTGGCCCAGCGTCCAGCTGCCGAACAGATCGCTGTCGCGCACATCGCGGTCGCCGCGGTGGCGGTCATGGCTCCAGTCGTCGTTGTCGTCGTGGAAACCGAAGCCGACGTCGATCTCTTTGCTTTCGCTGCGTGATTCGGACTGCGAGCTGCCGCTGGTGGTGGTCTGGGTGGTCACCGAGCCACTGGTCCGGGTCTCTGTGCTGCTCGATTGGGTGGCCTGGTCGGTGCGGGTGGTCTGTTCGCCGAAGCCGAACGAGGCGTCCTGGGCAAGGGCGGGCAGGGCCAGGAAGTACAGCGCCGACAGGCAGCTACAGGCAAGCAGGGCAGCCATCGCAGGATCCTCGGAAGGGTGGATCGCGCGAGTATCGAACCGGTGGGGTGGGAGACGGTGTGAGGGCGCGCCCTGAGGCAAGCCAGCCAAGGGTAGGTGCTGTCCGCTGAAGGGTAGTGCCGGCCGCTGGCCGGCTCCCCTTTGACGCCCAGAGACCGAAGGAGTGCCGGCCAGCGGCCGGCATTACCCGCAGCCAGGCGGCCTGGCTCTACTGATCGGGTTTCACCCTTACCACCCGTTTCCGGTACTCATACACATTGTCACCGCGGATGCGCTTGTCCTCGGTGCCGGTGACCCGGCCCACCTGCTGGTCCGAACCGGTCACGGGCTGTGCCTCGATCTCGGTCTCGTGCTCGAAGGAGTGCGATTTGTCGGTGTTGCGGTAATAGCGGTACAGCGCCCAGTACAGCGCGGTCGCGCCGGCTGGGCCTGCCGCCAACAGCCAGAGGCCACTGTCGTCACTCATGTCGATGCCACCAGGAAGGCAATTGCGAGGGCTTCAATGATGGTGCCGGTGGCCAGTGCCGCCAGCAGCATCTTCCATTGCTGCACGGGCACGCTGCCCATGGTTTCGCCGGTACGGCCGTTCACCGCGATGTAGTGCAGCATGCCGCCGTTCTTTCCGGGCTGGTGGTACGAGTACAACCACACCGGCAGGTACATCGACACCCAGCGGGTGCCATGCACCTCCAGCTGCTCCTGCTCCCAGCGCACGCCACGGTTGTAGCGCTTCACCGAACCTTCCACCTGTGCGCGGGCAATCGACAGCAGCTGGTCTTCCAGTCGCGGCCGCAGCTTCTCCACGTCGAGGTTGCGCTTTTCAGAGGTGAAGCCGGCCAGGTACGAAGCGTTCCATTTCACCGCGTTCTTGGTATCGAACGGCAGGATGGTGTTGATGATGTTGTTGGTGTTGGCGCGGGTATCCAGATTGCCGCGCTCGGCCGAGGATTCCAGCGGAAGGTCATCCACGGTGAAATCGACCTGGCGTTCGACCTGGTAGACGTCGGCGTCATACAGGGTGCGCTTGTTTTTCTCGCTGCCTACGGTGTACTGCCGGGTCTGGATCTCGCCCTTGCCGGCCACGGCCGCGCTGACATTGCTGTCGACGATCATGTAGGGCAGGAACACGCCCACCACGTTCTCCGGGGTGAACTGATCCTTGAATGCCTTCAGCGCGAACATGCGGCGCTTGTCGACGAACTGGCGGATGCGCGCGACCGCATCGTCCTTCTTGATATGGAAGGGCAGCACCGCATCGGGCACCGCGCCGTTGGCGATCTGCTCGTTGACGCCGAAGACGTGGCGGCACCAGTGGCAGCGCGCCGTCATCGTACTCTCGGTATTGACCGTGACTTCGGCGCCGCACCCGGTGCATTTGAACGTCATCAGTGCCGAGGTGTCGGCATCGATGTCACGCGCGCCGGAGGCGATGACCGTACCGCGCAGCTGGTCGATGGCTTCGCCAAGGCCGAATTCTTCCTCGACCCGCGCGCCATGCCATTCGTGACGGCAGTACAGGCAGACCAGGATATCGGTCCCGGCTTTGGGCCGGATGTCGGTGGCGCCGCACTTCGGGCAGCGGTTGAGACCGTCCTTCAGCTCGCTGGCCGAGGTATCGATGGCCACAGGATCGGGCGCTTCCACTTCATCGCGGATGGCCTGCGGCAGTTTGGAGGTGTCCAGCGGGAAGCTGCCGGGCAGGGGAGGGACGTCCTGCGGCGAACCGGGCCCATCCAACGACGCCGCCGGCAAGGGTGGCGGCGTCGCGGGCGCGGATCCGGGTAGCGGCGGTGGGCCGTTTCGGGGATCGGACATGTTGGGTGTACGTCCTGCCGTTACAGGCCCAGTGCCTTGGCCTTGAGCGCGTCGTAATCGCTCTGGGTGATCAAGCCCAGATCGAGCATTTCCTTGGCCTTCTTCAGCTTGGCGACCGGATCGTCGGCCGCCGGGGTGGCCGGCTGCTGCATGCCGCCGACACCGAACATGCCAGACGCCATGCCGACACCGACCAGACCTGCCGCGCCGCCGTTTTCGCCGGCCGACTGGATGCCCTGGGCGACGCTGGCCTGCAGGTTGGAATTGCCGCGCGAACCGGACAGCGCATCGGCGCGCTGCACGGTCTTCAGCAGCTCGCGGGTGTTGGCGTCGTACTCGATCGAGACGATGGCGGTCTTGACGATGGCCAGGCCGCGGTCGGACTTCCACTGGTAACCCTGTTCGACGGCGGCCGACAGGCTCTGCGCGAAGCCCAGCGAGTCCTGCTGCAGCTTGGTGATGCGGTTGCCCTTGCCCGGATCGTTGGTATACAGGCTGAAGGCCGGCGCCAGCGAACCGACCACTTCATTGAACAGCTGGCTGGCGGCGGCGTTGTCCAGATCGGTGAAGTCGAACACCTGGCCCGGCTGCAGGTAGCTGGCCGGCACGAAGTTCTTCACGAACAGGATCGGGTCGACGATCTTCAGCGTGTACGAGCCACGGGTGACCGCGCCTACCTGGGTGTTGAGGAAACCGTCGTCCCAGTAGATTTCCGACTGGGTGCCGAAGCGGTTGTCCGGCAGTTCCTTCAGTGAGACGAAATAGGCCGCCTGCTGCGAACCAGGCTGGCCGCCAAACTTGAAGCGTTCCCAGCTCTGCTTGATGAAGGTGCTGACCAGGCCGTCGCCGGCGAAGATCGACTGCGAGTTCAGATCGTCCGAGCGCCACTCGTAGCCACCCGGTTCGGCGACGAACGCGGTGATCGCGCCGTCCTGGAACAGCAGCAGGCCGTAGCCCTCCGGCACGATGATCTTCGAGCCGTTGCTGATGATGTTGGACGAGCCGCTGGTGTTGGAGCCGCGGCCGGCATTGGTGCCCTGCGGCACCGCCGCGAACAGGGCGGCCGTGGACGGCAGGCCCGCCGGCACGGTGTAGAAGTCCTTCCACTGGTCGGCCAGCACACCGCCAACCGCACCCTTCACCGCCTGTACCAGACCCATGACCAACTCCCTGTGATTCGAAGGCAGGCACCATGCCTGCCGAGCTGGACTGAATATAGCAGCGGTGGAGGACGGCAGTAGTGCCGGAACATGAATCCGGATCAGCGCCGGCCAGTGCCGGTTGGCCCGGCCCGTACCGCCTGCAGCACGGCCGCCATGTCCAGCGCCCCCGATCCGGACGCCAGTGCCTGTGCGAACAGC
The DNA here is from genome assembly GCF_059370395.1 of Stenotrophomonas sp. YJH_SMC_101-4. NCBI lineage: Bacteria > Pseudomonadati > Pseudomonadota > Gammaproteobacteria > Lysobacterales > Lysobacteraceae > Stenotrophomonas > Stenotrophomonas sp. YJH_SMC_101-4. The sequence continues at coordinate 819,548 of NZ_JCAFTP010000001.1, forward strand.
GCGTCGCTGGCGTCGATCAAGGGCGCATGCATGCCCACCTCATGGGCGGCAGCGGCTACCAGCCCACTGTTCTTGCGCACGTCGGTGATCGACGCCTGCACGCTGAAGTCACCACGGATCATTTTGTCCAGCTTGATTCGCGATACTTCGCTGGCCATCGGCCCTGCGTTGAGCACCTGCGCGAAGCGATCAAGCTCGATGCCTTGTGCTTCGGCGAAGTACACCGCTTCGGCCAAGCCGGTGACCAAGGTGATCAGGTACAGGTTCACCGCCAGTTTCATGCGCAGTGCGGACGGCACTGCACCACAGCACACCGTTTGCCTGCCCATCGGTGCAACCAGTGGGGCGGCTGCCGCGAGGTCGACATCGGCACCGGCCAGCAGGATCACCAGCTGCGCCGCTTCGGCCTGCACGCGTGAGCCAGACACCGGCGCTTCCACGTAGCGGCCGCCCGCGGCGCGGATCTGTTCGGCCAGCGCCTGTGAGTACGCTGCCGAGCTGGTACCCATGTTGATCAGCAGGCGGTCCTCGACCCGCTCGCCAAACGCCGCGCCATGCCGATCGAGCACGCTGTCGATGGCATCGTCATTGGCCAGCATCAGGATGAGGGTGTCGCAGGCCGCGAATACCTCGTCCACCGCCTCGCAGACGTTGATGCCGGCGGTGCGCGCGGCCGCATGGTTGCGGTCGGAGCGCGACCAGCCGCATACCTCGTAACCTGCGCGAGCCAGATGGGCCGCCATGGGCGTTCCCATCACTCCAAGTCCCAGGAATCCGATGCGCATGATGGACGTCCGCTGGCCGCAGATCGCCCATCATGCCATGGGCAGTGGCCGCTAGAGCATGTAAGGAATCTTGAACGCCAACGTGAAGTCCGGTGCGTCCGGGGTCAGTCCGATGCCCAGCAACGTCACCAGCGTGGTGTGCTGGTTCAACGCATAGGTCACGCCCAGATTCAGTGATGCCGCATTGGCGTCACTGCCGATCACCTTCATCCACTTGCCACCCTGGAAGCGGGTGGAGGCGCGGGCGCTGATGCGGTCGCTGAAGGACAGGCTCAGGCTGGTCCGCTCGTTGAATGCGAAGGCAACACCTGCACCGAAGTACACCGAGCCGCCCAGCTTCACGTCGCCTGGGTTGACCGTATCCGGATTGCTGTCGATGTCGCTGAAGCCGCGAGGGATGGAGTGCACGTACCCGATGTTGGCGAACAGGATGGCCGGGTCAGCGGTCTTCACCATCGACAGGCCGAGGTTGGCCTGCCATACGCCGTTGCCGGTGGGCTGCTCGCGCGGCACGGCGAAGCGGATGTAGTCGTCGTCATCGCGCTCGATCACCTTCCAGTCCAGGCCGTAGGGCGCGCGCCCGGTGGGGGCAGTGACACCGGCCGTGAGCACGGTCTCCGGGCGCCAGCCGCGTTCGCCGAACAGCCGGTAGTTCGCGCTCAGGCCAATGTCGCCCAGGCCGTTGCCGTTGGTCTGCTCCTGCGCGATGGCGGCCGCTGCACCGCCGGCGCCGCCTTTCTGGTACACGGTGCGCCGCGCCAGGTAGGGCACATCCAGGTTGAGGGTCAGGTTCGGGCTGACGCCCCAGCGGGCTGCCACGTTATAGGTCAGCGAGTCGGACTCCACGTTCTCGATGGCGATATTGCCGAGGAAGATGGCGTCCAACGCGAGGAAGCCGTTGAGGGTGAGCTGCTTGCGGTCATAGCGGGCGTAGGTGAGGCTGTTCTCGATGGTGAAGCGACGGGAGAACAGGGCCGATTGCTGCTGCTTCACGTCGTCCACGCTGCGCCGCGACTCCTGCTTGGCCTGTTGGGCCTCGGCAGCGGTACTGGCGTAGCCCTCGCTGCTCGGTGGAACCGCGGCGGCCGCCGCCTGCGCCAATGGCGCGGCCGGTGGGGTCGAGGCTGGGCCAACCCGCCCGCCCAAGCGTGCCTGCATGGCCTGCACCTGCATGTCCAGTTCGCGCAGCCGCCGCACTTCCTGTGCGTAGTTGGCTTTCAGCTGTTCCAGCTGGTTGGCCAGGGCCTGCACGTCTGCGCCATCGTCAGGCGTCGGCGGCGCGGCAAGGGCGGTGCCCGCCAGCGCCGCCAACGCCAACGGGGTGATTCTCATCAGGGTGTGCATGTTCGTGTCCTGCGTTGTGGAGCGTTTCCCCCAATGCCAGGCCCTGCTACTGGCCCGGCCCCATGCCGCGGTTCAACGCAATCGCCTGGGCCACGTTCTGGCTCAACGGCAGGTTGCCGCCCACGGCGTTGCGCACCAGCTCCAGCCGCAGCTGGTTGCTGGCGATCTGGCCGTCACCAGCGAGGGCGATGCCCTGGCCGACGCTGCCATTGCGGATCCACTGCTGCACCAGCCCCTGGCCATCCACCTGCAGCAGCAGGCGTGCTTGGTTGCCTTCCAGCACGGCCGTCGCGCTGGCGCCGGCCTGCTGCGCGGTGATGTTGCCTGCGCCATCAGAGAGAACAGCCGGCACACCACCCTCGCGGACGGTCAGCGTGGTGACGTTGCGCGCGACATTGCCATCGCCGGCCACCTGCACGCTCTGCACCAGGCCGCTGGCGTTGGCAAGGCCGCTGCTGTCGATGCTGCGTCCGTGGGTATCGGGCAGCGGCGCATCGGCTGCCGTGACATGCACGCTGGGCTGGAAGCTGAGCTTCGGCGCGCCACCACCACGGAAGTCCATGCCCAGGGTCAGGCTGCCCTGCAGGGTCGTGCCGTTGCTGGCCTGCCACTGCGACACCATGGTGACCCCGAACCAGGCAACGTTGTTGCCACCCACGGTGTAGCGCCCCCGCATCAGGCTCAGCTCCGGGTCGGGGATTTCCGTGAGTCCACGCCCGGTCCTGCCGTCGGCGGCCTGCAGGGGCAGGGCAGGGGCCATCAGCAGCAGAGCCATCCATACGTGTTGACGGAACATGGTCGTACCTCCTCAGAACAGGTCGGCGTGGCTGAAGCCGAAGTCGACCAGTTCGGCATCGGTGATCGGCCCTTGCCGCGCATAGAGCGCGCGGGCACTTGGCCGTTCGCTGGGTTGCAGAAGAACGGTGTTGCGATCGAAGTCGCTGCCGATCACCACGAAGACCGCGCGAGATGGCCAGGCAGCCAGGAACTCCGGCAGCGCCAGGCTGCGGTTGCCGAGGATCGGGTCGGCCACTTCCACGATGCCGTTGCGGACCTGCTTGAGCACCACGAAATGGCGGAAGCCGCGCACATCCATCAGCACCAGTCCTGGCACGCGGAGGGTGCGCAGTCGTGTTTCATCGATGCGGTAGCCCCGGCCACGCATGCCCAGCGATTCCACGTAGCGCTTGATGTCGAGCAGGGAGAAGCCGCGCTCGGCCACCAGCGCTGGATCGGAAACCCCCATCATTCCTTGGATCACCGTCGCTTCGTCGGTCTGCAGGTGATAGGCATGGCGCAGGATGGTCGCCAACGCAGCTGCCCCGCAGCTGTAATCGGTGTGCTGGCGCACCACGTTGCGGTAGCGCCGCTCCTGCATGCTTTCGACCTTCTGCTGCAGCAGCGCGCCGTTGGGCAGCACGCCGGCGAAGTGGACCTCACCGGCCCACGCCGATGCGGTGCCCAGCAGCCACAGGCAGGCCAGCAGGCGCATCGATGGAGGGCAACGGATCATCTACGTTCTCCGGCAGCAGGGGGGAGCCCCCGTTCCAAGGGGGAGGAGGAACAGGGGCTCCCGGGGACCCGGCCATTGGCGGACGGCCGGGGTGTTGCGCTTACTCGCCGCTGCCACCACCGCCGCCGGTGCTGGGCTGGGCCACTGCCAGGGCAAGGCTGTTGGCCTGCAGGTTGCCGGTGCCGGAAGCCACGTTCACGCCGATGTTGCCGGAGGCACCGGAGAAGGCGCTGCCCGACAATGCCGAGGTGTTCGTGGCGTTGACGTTCACCCAGCGCGTGGTGCTGACCGTGCCGCTGAGGCTGGCATACAGGTCGGCCACGCCCAGTTCGACGAACTGGCTGGTGCCACTCTCACGCGTATCGAAGCCCAGGCCGCCCACCCCCGGCCGGTTGGGGTTCATCGTGGCGTTCTGGATCTGGTTGTCCAGATCGATATGGCCGGTGCTGTTGCCACCCGGGTGCGGCAGCTCGCCACTCCACGTATCCAGGTAGTAGTTGGCCATCTGGTAGGCGTTGCCGGTGCCGCGGTAGGTGCCCGCGCCATAGGCCAGTGTCAGGCCGCTGACGCCGCCACGCATGCCGACCTGCACGGTATCGGTGTAGGACTGCACGAAGCCGGCGTTGCTGACCGTGTTGCCGGTGGAGACCTGGTTGGAGCTGATGCTCGACTGGGCCACCGCCGTGGTCGCTACCGACGCCGCGAGCGCGTTCTTCTGCTCATTGTTGTTGCCCGAGGCGATGTTCACGCCGATGTTGCCGGACGCGCCGCCAAAGGCGTTGCCGCTGAGACCTGCGGCGTTGGTGACACCGGAGTTCATGGTGGCGTTGCCGAAGCCGGCCTGGTTGACGAACACCTCGGCGTCGGCCATGCCGAAGCTGAAGGACGCATCGGCCGCAGATAGTGAGGCCGCGTTGTCCTGCGCATTGTTGTCGCCGGAGACGACATTGAAGCCCAGATTGCCCGAGGCACCGGCGCCGACGCTGTCACCGATCGACGCGCTGTTGGTGACCAGGCTGTTGCTGGTGGCGTTGTTGCTGATCGACTGCCGGTTGTCGATCACGGCAATGGCCGCCGAGTCGAGGTCGATGTCGCCGGTGATGTTCGGGTCGCCGGAGAAATTGATGTCGGTGCTCAGGCGCAGGTCCTTCTCCAGGTTCACGTCGACGCCGTGGTTGTTCTTTTCCTTGCGTTCGTCGGCCTGGATGTTGCTGTGCTTCTGCACATTGACGTTGACGGTGCGGTTGCGCACGTCGTTGTCGGTGTGGTTGTGCGTGTCGTTGCGGGTCTCGCTGACGGTGTGGTTGTGGTTGATGTTCGCGTTGGCGTTCTGGTTGTCCCAGCCATTGGCCGCAGCGGCGGTCGAGGCAGTGGCAATCGCCATGGCGAGCATGGTCTTTTTGACGGTCGCTTTCATGGTGCCCTCTCTCTCATCAGGTGGTGCATCGGTTGGGTGGTTGTCACGGGCGGTCCTGCACGACCAGGCCCAGTACGTTGGCCGTGTCGTTGCCGTTGCCCGCGATCTGATTGAGTTGCAGGACCCCGTCGAATCCCCGCAGTGCGGTGCTGGCTACACCGGCGCTGCGGGTGCCCGTCGCGACGCCGCGACCGGTGTCGTCCCGCCCCCCTGCCAACGCGGAACCCTCGGCGGCCAAGGCCGTATCGTCGGTTTCGCGTATGCCCTGTCGGGCCAGCGTCGCGCTGACGACGTTGAGCGTCGTGTTGGCGATGCCGCTGGCCTGGTTGATGGATGCGATGCCACTGGCACCGGCCAGTGCGTCACCGCCAATGAACGCGGTGGCCTGCAGCGGCCCGGACAGCACGCGGTTGCCCTGCTGCAGTTGCCGGGCATTGATCGCCACGTCGGCGCGATCGCCCTTGGCGATACCCCGCAGGTTGGCCTGCACGTTGAGGTCGCCGGCGGCCTGGTTCACGGCGATGGCACCCGTCGCCCCGGCCAGTGCGTGGCCGTCGATGCCGGCCACGTCGAGATAGGCGAGCATGCCGCCGTAGTCATCGGCCCGGGTCGCCCAGGGCACGGCAGCGAGCAGCAGAAGCAAGCCGTGCAGGGCCTTCATTTTCCACCTGCCGGGGCCGTGCCCTGCAGGGGGAACTGGGCCAGTGCGCCGCGCACGGTATCGGCGATACCGCGGGTGTTGCTGCCGACCGCACCAAGCGGACCGCTCATGGCGCCCCCGAGGTCGCTGCCGACCATGCCATCACCACCGCGGCCAAGCGTGCCGCCCAGGGCCTGCTGGGTGACCCGTTCAACCGTAGTGCCGCCCGGTGTCGCGACGGACGCTGCCTGGCCGGCACCCATGCCGGCATAGTCCTCATCGCTCAACTCGTCCATGCCGTTCGTCGTGCCACCGGCGCCCAATGCGGTGGCGATCTCGCGCTGTGGCTTCGGGTCGGCAATCAGCGCCATGCCCGGAGGTGCCATGCGATAGGCCGGCCGCGCGGATACGTCCCGCAACAGGACGATTTCGCCCGGCTGTGCCTTCACGCCCTGGCGGGCGCCGGACGCGGATGCGCCCGCGCCAACCAACAGCAGGGCGGTTGCCAGTGCTGCGGCCAGGCAGCGAATCAGGGTGGTGCCGTCCATGCCGATCTCCCGCGATGGGTGCGGCGGAACCACGCATCAACCGTGCCAACCTGGAAGTGCCCACCCGCCAAGGTCGGGACCGTGCAGCACCTGACCGTGCTGCTGCCACGGTGTTACAGGCACGTCGCGGAATCGTTGGGATTTCGAAGCCCCAGGCACCGCAGGGCAAGGGCGGCGGGCAACTGTCGCATGGGTGTTACAGGTGGCGCCGCCGTCTGCAACGGTGCCGGTTCAGCCACGAATTTCTTGACGCATTGCTCATTGCGCCGCCGTTTAGGGAAGCGCTAGGATCCGCCCAACAAAGGCCGCCCCGGTGGCCGTAGAGGTCCCGGCGGGGGGCGGCACGCCGGCGATTGCCTGACAGTCCGCCGACGGTGTCCGGATGCTGGGGGAAGCATGGCAGCGGTCCCGGAGGCTTCTACATCACGTTGCGTGCTCTGGTTTGGCGAGCCGTTGGCGAACGAGCGCAGTGCGCTGGCGGCAGCAGGCTGGTATGTGCGCAGCATCCATCCCGATCCCGCCATGGCGATAGGCCTGCGTGGGCGCGATCGATTGCTCGCCGTACTCGATCTGCGCCATCTCGATGCGGCGTCGCTGCAGCTGCTGGCACCGTGGATCGAGCAGCACCAGCATCTGCCTTGGCTGGCGGTACTGCCACCGGGCGCCGGACCCACATCGCCGGCCTGGCTGCCGTTGCTGCAGCGATGCGGTGCGCGCTTCACGCTGCCGTTCGGCCTGCAGGACCTGGTCTGCGCAATGCGCCAGCAGTTCGATGCGGATGATCCGCCAGTCGATGCAACCTGCAGTGGGTACGGACCGCACGCATTGATTGGCGAAAGCGCTGCGCTGCATGCGGTGCGCACGGTGCTGCACAAGTTCGCGCCGGTGGAACTGCCGGTGCTGGTCACCGGCGAAACCGGTACAGGCAAGGAACTGGCTGCACATGCGCTGCATGCGCTGTCGGGGCGCGCCGGCAGGCCTTTCATTGCGGTGAACTGTGGTGCGATTCCGGCCAACCTGGTGCAGTCGGAGCTGTTCGGCCACGAACGTGGCTCGTTCACCGGGGCCGACAAGCGGCAGATCGGCGTGTTCGAATCCGCCCATGGCGGTACGGTGTTTCTTGATGAGGTAGGCGATCTGCCGGCAGAAGCGCAGACCAGCCTGCTGCGCGTGCTGCAGGAGGGAACCTTCGAGCGCGTGGGCAGCAGCCAGCCGCTGCGCGCGGACGTGCGGGTACTTGCCGCGACCCACGTCGAACTGGAACACGCGGTGGCGCAGGGGCGGTTCCGCAGCGATCTCTACTACCGCCTGAACGTGCTGCGCCTGCTGATGCCACCGCTGCGCGAGCGCGGTGCCGACGTGCAGCTGCTGGCCGAGCACTTCCTGCGCTGCTTCCGGTTGCGCCACAGCGTGCGTGCACGCGGCTTCGCACCGGCCGCACTGCAGGCGATGCGGCGCTTCGACTGGCCCGGCAACGTACGCGAACTACTGAACCGTGTGCAGCGTGCAGCGATCATGGCCGAGGGCGAGCTGATCAGTGAGCGTGACCTGGAGCTGGGCGCATTGGCAGCGGTCCTGCCCGCGGCGATGCTGCACGACGCGCGCGGCCAGGCCGAGCGCGATGTACTGCTGCAGACCCTGCGCCAGACCGGCTACAACGTCTCCGAGTGCGCGCGGCAGATGCAGATATCGCGGGTCACGGTGTATCGCCTGTGCCGCAAGCACCGGTTGGAACTGCCTGCACAGCGCTGATCAGCCGGCCGCCAGGTGCTTGAACAGGCGCAACGGTTTGCCCGCGACGCGCTCGATCACGCCCTTGGCTTCCAGGTCCAGCTGCACGGCCTTCAACCACCAGCCGGCGGTGGCACCTGCCGGGAACAGCGCGGCAGGCAGGTGTGGCAGCAGTGCCTGTTTCGCCTGCGCGACAGTCAGGCCGGGCGGTTGCGCGGGCAGCGCCCGCAGCAAGGCATGGCGCATGGCGAGGTACTTGGCGCGATCCACGCGCTGGATGTGCCCGGGCGTGGTGATGCTTTCGATCTCGATCCGTCCGGGCTCAGGCATGGGTATCTCCCGCGACCTCGATGCGTGGGCTGCGGAAGCCCATGGCGATCCACGCCTTCATCAACCGCGCATAGAAGCGCAGCGACCGGGTCTTCAGGTTCGGCACATCGTCAGGAAGCACAGACGCATCAGGAAGATCACTGACCATGGTCCGCATCTCCACGGCAGGTCTTGTCGATGCCGGCCACAACAGGCCATACAGGCTCAGCCAATGGCCGCCGCTGAACTCCAGGAAGAGCGGCGTATTGCAGCAGCCCGCCAGCACGCGGCGGCTGCCGCCCCTGCTGGACAATCGCAAGGCACGCAGCATGGCATGCCCGGCATCGATGCTGACGCGATCCTTGCGGTGCATTACGAAGAGCGTCTGGCCGTGCGGGCCCAGCACGGCCGGTGCTCGGGGCATCGACTGCAGCATGGCGCCGGCCTTGCGGCAGCTGTCGCAGCAGCATTCGACGGTGGCAATGGGTTGGCCCGTGGCGGTCAGGCGGACCTGGCCGCACGCGCATGCAAGCGACTGATGGGAGGGCATCTGCATTTTCTCCTGGGGCATTCATCCTCTCGACGAACCAGCGCGCTGGAAATCGACACCACCTGCCCTCAAGGTCGCGACATCTGGTAGCGGATGCGGTACAGGTCCAACCCTGCACCGTCTGCGCGCCGCGCCGAATAGGTCAAGGTGCCGGGTTGCGAGCCATCGAGCATCGCGCCGTAGCTGTCGCCGGAGGCCTCGTTCAAGGGCGAGGGCAATGCATGGCCTGCGTCATAACGGCCTCCACGCGCGTAGGCAATGAACTGGCGCACCGGTGCACTGCCGAAGTCCTGGGCGCGGGCAAACACCACCGTTCGGCCGTCGCCCAGGAAGGTGGCATCGAACTCCTGCGCTGCGGTATTGAGGTCTCCCGCCAGCGGCCGTGCCGGCTGTGCCATGCCACGGACCATCGCTGCGACGTAGAGGTCATGGCCACCCGCACCGCCTGCGCGATCGCTGGAGAACAGCAGCGTGGCTGCGTCCGGCGAGAGCATCGGCGCGAATTCATCGGCCGCGCTGTTCACTGCCGGGCCAAGATTGACCGGCTCCCCGAATCGACCGTCGCTCCCCATGCTGACCCGATACAGATCGTCGCCGCCCTGGCCGCCTGCGCGATCCGAACAGAAATACACCACGCGGCCATCGGCGGAAAAGGCGGGATCGAAGTCGCGCCCCTGCGTGTTGAACGGCACCGGCGTCGCCGGCCGCCAGCGCTGCCCATCGTTGCGGGAGACCCAGATGTCATACCCGCCCGGACCGCCGGGCCGGTTGCGGCTGAACCACAGTGCGGTTTTTCCGTCCGGGCTCAAGGTCAGTCGAATCTCGTCGTATTGCGTGGATGCAACGCCCGGGGCAAAGCGCTCGGCGGGGCCGACGATCCGCAGCACCCCTGATGGAGACGCGGGAGGCGACGCAGCAACCAGCAGCATCACGGCCAGCAGCGCCTTCATGCCTGTCGCTCAAAGTCGCTGACCCAGTTGGTTTCCCAGCTGCGCCCGCCATCGGTCGATGCCGCCTGTTCCCAGCGCGCCGAGCGCGGGGTAATGCGTGACCAGATCACCCGCGTCTGGATTGATCGACCGTCGTGCTGGTCTTCGCCGAAGAAGCGGCCGACACCGGCTTGGAAACCACCACGCAGTGGCGCGCCGATCCGGGTCGGCTCGCGGCCATCCAGCCACCAGCTCAGCCAGTGCCGCTCGGTCGCATTCCAGGCACGGATGCCCATGCCGCGCAGCGGTGCTCCAGGCACGTCCATCAGGTTGTCACCCACGTTGCCGAATCCTCCCAGGACCGGCCAGTTGTGCAGGGTGCCGTTGAACGCGTCCCACGCGTCGCTGCCTGCCAGCCGAGCGCGCAGGCGACGATGGCGCACGTTCCAATGGCCCACCAGGAAATCAAAGTCGCCCGGTGCATCCGGCAGCTTCGGAAGCGGAGAGGGGGCCGCAGCAGTGCGGCGGAACCAGTTGCGCCAGTTCACTTCCCAGTGCGCACCGGCATCGTCGGAGAACGCCTGTTCCCACCACGGCTCCTCGCCGTGGATGTCATGCCAGCGGAACCACACATCGATGGGGCGCCCGTCGATCCGGTCGGTGCCACGGAAGCTGCCGGCATCGCCCTCGAAAACGCCGCGCACGGGGGCTTCGATACGGGCAGGGTTGCGGCCATCGATCCACCAGATCGACCACATGGAAGACACCGGATCAAATGCACGCACGCCCAGGCCCCTGTAGGGGCCCGAAGGCAGCGCCATGACGTTGTCATCGATGGTGCCGAGTCCGCCCAAGGTGAGCCATACCGCGCTGGAGCCGGTGAAAGACTCCCAGCGGGTATCGCCGACCAGGCGCTCCTTCAGGCGTTGGTGCCGGACCCGCCAGTTGCCCTGCAACCATGTCCAGTCTTCGCTGTGGCTGGCCAGGGCCCACCCGGAGGGCAGGGCGGTGGACGCTGCCGCGGCGGCCAAAGTGGCCAGGAACTGCCGTCGATCCATGTGCGTGATCCCCTACCGAAGGTGCCTCCATCGTTGCGGGCACGAGGGGGGATTGACCACGCAGATATCGGGGCTCAGGCTAAGCCACACTTATGGTGATCCAACGCCAGCTGCCGTCGCTTGCCGCCATCCGTGCCTTCGAGGCGGCGGCGCGGCTGGGCAGCTTCGCGCGTGCCGCCGAAGAGCTCGACACCAGCGCGGCATCGGTGAGCTACCACGTGCGGCGGCTGGAGGCCCAGACCGGTACCTGCCTGTTCCTGCGCCATGCACAGCACGTAGAACTGACGGCGACGGGGGCCAGCGTCGCGCAGGAGGCCACCCGGGCATTCGATGCACTGCGCGCCAGCTTCATGCGCGCCGCAGACATGGATGCGGCGCGACTGCGCCTGTCTGTACTGCCCACGCTGGGCACCAGTTGGTTGACGCCGCGGCTGGGCACCTTCCGCGCCCGCCACCGGCAGCTCGTGCTGGAACTGGACCTGTCGGCAGCGCCGCAGGATCTGGCCGCCGGTCACTTCGATGCCGCCATCCGCAATGGCCAGGGCGAATGGCCAGGTCTTCAGGCAACACCGTTGTTTCCCAGCGTGTTCACTCCGTTGTGTGCGCCGGCGCTGCTGCCGGCGGCGCGTGGGCTGGGCAGCAGCGCGCTGGAGATTCCCCTGCTGGGGCGACCGGATTGGTGGGCCCTGTGGTTTGCCGCGCACGGGGACCTTCCACCGCCGGCACCGGGGAGTTTCGTCACGCCCTTTGCCGTCGAGCATCTGGATGTCGGCGCCGCGATCGCGGGGCAGGGCATCGCCATCGGTTCGCCGATCCTGTTCCAGGCCGAGCTGGATAGCGGGCGCCTGGTGCAGGCGCATCCGGGTGTCGCCAGCGACGGTCGCAGCTTCTGGTTCGTGGCACCCACGGCGCGAAGTGGCAGTGCCAAGGTCATTGCATTCCGTGACTGGCTGGTCGAGCAGGCCGCCGCGGCGCGGCGTGCGGCACGTCATTACCTGTCCCACGTGGTGATGCCATGAACCAGAGCCCCGAACTGCTGCGGCGCCTGCTGCGTGCCAAGGACCGGATGGATCGGGCCAGCCATGAGGAATGGCCTGTCGCGCGCCTGGCTGAGGTCAGTGCAGTGTCGCCGGCGCACTTCGCCCGCTCGTTCAAGCAGGCCTTCGGGCTGCCGCCGCACCGTTATCTGCTCAGCCGCCGCATCGAACGAGCGGTGGCGCTGCTGCGTGATACCGATCTGGCGGTGACCGAAATCGCCGCGCAGACCGGGTGGCGCAGCCTGGGCACCTTTGGCCGCATCTTCCGTGACATCACCGGTGACAGCCCGGGCAATGTGCGCGAGCGTGAGCGTGCAGCCCAGGCGGCGTCGGCCAGTGTGCCGGAATGCCACGCACGCGCCGCGCAGCGCCCCCGCCTGGACACATCCGTGCTGGAACAACGTCGCCGTCGCGCGCCGGCGGTGGCACTCGCCGTGGAGCGTCAGGCCGGCACGGCAGGAGCGGTACGAGGACTGCCGGCATCGGCTTCAGGGTCACTCGCGGCGAGCACACCTTCAAGACCAGAAACGTCGGTGTCCAGGAGGCAGGTCGCAAACATCAGGAAGCGGTAGGCGTCGGCAAAATTCGAACCGAGCCCAAATGAAATCCTGACCGCGCCACAATCTCCCTTGTCCAGGATCTTCTCATCGAAGGCGGTGCAGTCGAGGATCTTCCCGGTCTTGTCCAGTTCGCAGTGCTCGGCACCCGCAGTTGCATAGGTTGCCTGCTGGACAGCTCCGAGGTTGCAGAAGCATCCGTTGCGCAGGGTGATGCCGAAGCGGTCGGCGAGGTGCTTGACGCGGGCATGCGGCACGATCGAGCCATAGCAGTCGAAAAAGTTGAGCATCACCGTCGCTCCTTTTCGCTGTGCCGGCGGGCCGTACACGCGGCACAGTGGTGTGTCGCCGCGCACGGTATGGCGAAGCGCGGCAAGACGCACCTCGATCCACCGGGCCAGTGCAGTGGAGTGCAGCGCGAGGGCTTCGGCGCCGCCCATCCGTGCCACGAAGGCAAAGCCCCGGGCGATCGCCGGGAACGCGGCGTAGTTGGGTGTTCCCACCTCAAAACGTTGCCCGGCATCGCGATACAGCAGCCGCTCGGTGGGCGACCAGGGGCCTGAGTAGTAGCAGACTCCGCCACCGGCAAAGGACGGTGGCCTGAGCAGTTGCAGCGACGAGCGGCGGGCAAGCAGGCAGCCTGCGCCGGTGGGGTAGCCGAAGATCTTGTAGAACGAGGCCACCACAAAATCCGGTTGAAGGGTGCCGCAATCCAGCCGCGCCTGCGGGACCAGTGCGGCTGCATCGCACAGCACCATCGCACCGTGCGCCTGCGCGCGGGCGATCCAGGCGAGGTCATGCCGCGCGCCGGTCGCGTTGGACTGGGCGGGAAAGGCCAGCAGGTGTGGGGCGCCGTCGCCCAGCCGCTGCAGCGCACGCCGCATCAGGTCGTCGTGCAGCAGCAGATCGTCGTCCAGAGGGATGTACTTCACCGAGGCGCCCTTGGCCCTGGCGTATTCGCGCAGTCCATGCACCGACGTGTGATTGTCCTTGGTCAACAGCAGCTGCGTGCACGGTTGGAACGGAAACGATTCCGCCACAAGCCGGATCGCGCTGCTGGCGTTCGCAGTGAATATCACTTCGTACTCGTCCGGAGAGCAGTCAAAGAAGGCGTAGATGGCATCCCGCGCCTCCTGGTATGCCGCCTGCGAGGCCTTCGATCCGCTATGCGGATTTCCCAGGATTGCGTGCTTCAACGCCTGCAGGTCCTGTTCGAGCAGGCTTTCGGGTGGCAGGGTTCCGCCTACATGATCCAGATACGTGACGTGCTGCTCGTCCAGCCGTGCGTACTCCTCGTTGCGCATCTTCTCTACCGATGCGTCGGGGAAGCCGGGATACTCAGCCAGGAACTCCGCCTTGGCAGCGGTGAATGCAGCGAGCCCCTGTGCCTCCTGCACGGAGATTGCGCACTCGACGCCCGCGCTGGACGCGCGATGGGTCAGCTGCTGGCAGCGCACCAGCGGCGAGAAGTCGGGCGACGCGATGTCCACCGTCGTGCCCGCATTGGCGGGATCGGCCTGGCCGCGCAGCAACCATGCCTCCACCCGGTAGCATTGGTCAGGCACGTCCTTGCCGAACTGCGCCAGCATCAGGTCCAGGTAGTGCTCACGGGTGCGGGTGTCGCACTGGTTGAACTCTTCGAGCAGGATGCAGGCATTGAACAGGAACTCGCGCGCACCGGCTGCGTCGAGCGAGAACGACAGGGGATGCAGCCCAGCAGGCACGTCGTTGGCCCGGGACAGCCCTTCGATCGCGAAGGCGCGGGTGATCGGCGACGGGTCGGTCAGGCTCAGCGCCGCGTCCATCAACCGGGAAGGCATGCCGAAATGCAGCTGCGATTGCTGGCGGGTGAGTTCGAAGAGCTGGTTGTAGTGGAACATCGTCGCGTAGACACGCCCCCCCGGCCGCAGCACGCGCCGGAACTCCCTGGCCACGCGCGCCTTGTCGGGCGGGAACATCAGGCCGAAGCCGCAGACAATCACATCGAAGCTGTTGTCATCGAATGGAAGCTCTGCCATGTCCACGTCGGCCAACAACGGAACGTTCTGCTGGATCTCGGGGTTCAGGACACGTCGGGCCATGTCCACCGCAATCTGCGAGAGATCGCTGGCCACCAGCCGCAAGCCCCGTGGCCGCGCAAGATCCTCATACAGGCTGGCGGTGATCACCCCGGTGCCGCATGCCACTTCCAGCACGTCCTTGACCGCGAACCCTGCATCGATGTCGCTGGCGATTTCCCCGGCCAGCAGCATCCCGTAAGGCTGGAAAATGCGAGGGCTCAATATCCGCTCATAGAATTCCATGAAGGTACTGAGCGACCAGCGGCTGTCGGACACAACTTTGCATTGGCGTTGCGTTACGTCCTGCATGATGCGCTCCCTGTCGGCGTGATGGTGCCGATGAATCCCGGTCCGCGCGGTTATCGCATGCGCCCTCAGGCGCGTGCGTGATTGGCATCACATTAAGTTGACTTAATGCCGGGGCGGATTATCCGCCGTCGCGGAACTGCGTATTCATCCGCTTTTGGGGAGGGCCATGTACTTTTGATTCCTTCACGTTCGCCGTCCCAGCCATTGGCGCAGTTTTGGAGAAGCAGAACCGCCTCGTCGGGGCGTAACGTAGGCGCACTTGAGAGGAGGTGCTGCATGTCAGATATGGTGAACACGGTCGGCCTGTATGTGCGCGACCAGGATGAGGCGCTGGCGTTCTACGTCGGCAAGCTCGGTTTCGAAGTGCATACCGACGTGCGCAATGGCAGCTACCGCTGGCTGACGGTACGCAGCCCAGGCCAGGACGGTTTCCAGCTGGGCCTGTTCGTGCCGGGTCCGCCCACCCACGATGCGGCCACCGCTCTTTCGCTGCAGCAGCTGGTGGCCAAAGGCGCAATGCCGCCCCTGGTGCTGGCTGTGGATGACTGCCAGGCGCGTTACACGCAGTGGTTGGCACAGGGCGTGGAATTCACCCAGGAGCCGATCGAGCGCTTTGGCGCCGTCGACGCCGGATTCCGCGATCCATCGGGCAATGGCTGGAAGATGATCGAAGCCCGTTCCGAAGCGAGGCGCCGGCAATGAGCTGCGGTGGCTGGGCACGGCCCGTGCATCGTTGGACCTCGATCGTGTTCACCCTGGCGGTGATCGCCAACTTCGTGGTGCGCGGGCTGGGGCAGGGCGAGCCTGCGGCGTGGATCACCTATTCGCCGCTGCCGCCGTTGTTCCTGCAGCTGTTCACCGGGTTGTACCTGTTTGCGCTGCACTACAGCGGCAGGTGCCGCAGCGCCGGGCAGGGCGCTGCGGGTTGACGCCGGGTCAGGCGGCAGCGTCGGCGGTGTAGGCCGCCAGCAGTGCGGGAAGATCTTCCATGCGCTGGAAGATCACCTGGGCACCGGCCGCGCGCAGAGCCTCGGGCGTGCTGTGGTGCGGGCCGCCCTCGCTGAAGCCGAACACGGTGGCACCTGCGGCCACACCGGCGGTCGCACCGGTCACGGTGTCTTCAATGACCGCGCAGCGCTTCGGATCCACACCCAGCGCGGCAGCGGCCGCTAGGTAGACGTCCGGGTGCGGCTTGGTGTTCGGCATGTCCTGGCCGCTGTAGACGTGGTCGCCGAAGGCATCGAGGATGCCGACCTTGCCCAGCTGCAGTTTCACCTTTAGCAGATCGGCGCCGGAGGCGCAGGCGATCCGCCCACCGGTGGCCGCAGCGATCGCACGCACGGCCTCGGGTGCCCCCTGGATCGCTTCCAGCTCACGTTCCAGTGCCCGGTTGCGCTGCTGGCGGAACTCTTCAAGCCACGCCTCGGTGAACGGCTTGCCGGTGCGTTCTTCGATCAGTCCGGCCAAGTGGGCAACGGATTGGCCAAGGAAGACTTTACCCGCCTGTGCCGGAGTCAATGGCCAGCCACGTTCGGTCAGCATCTCGGAGAGGACGCGGGCCACCAGCGGCTCGGAATCAACCAATACGCCGTCGCAGTCGAACAGCACGGCATCGAAGGGAAAACGGGACATCTACAGCTCCAGGGGGCAATGCGGTGGTGCAATTGCCCGTCATTTTCCCACAGCCATCCTTGGGTGGCACCCGGGCAGGGTGCCACCCATTCCCGGCAGGCCGGTCAGCCCAGGTCACACCCCGCCGGCTGCGGCCAGGTGCTGGCCGGCAGCATGTTCTTCAGCGAGGCCGGTGCGTTGATCGCGACGTAGCTCGCACCCAGCAGCTCCTCCAGATCGGCGATGGTCACCAGGTAGCTGTCGAGGCTGCCGAGATTGGCTTCGTTGGGAATGATCCAGCTGATCGCCTTGGCCGTGCCGGTGTTCGGGTCACGGGTGATGATGGTCTTCCAGAAGAACTCCGGTGTCGGGATGCCGTGGCTGGAAAGGAAGTAGTCGTTGGAGGCGTCGCCGTAGACCACGCCACCGTAGACATCCACCGGCGCTATGTCGCGGTAGCACTCGGCCACGTTCTCTGCCTTCACCCAGATGCCCTGGTTGAAGCTGGACACCTGCGGAACGATGTTGGTCATGTAGTTGGCGCGGCGGATGTAGGTCGCGTTGTAGTCCATGTGATTGGACGTGACGAGATGGCCACGGTCGTAGCCGGACTTGATGCTGGCGTAGGAGGCGGTGCTGGTCTGGCCGAGGCAGCCTGCCGGCAGGTCCGGATCCTTGTAGAAGCTGGACGGGCGCGCGGCCGAGCCGGTGTCGGCGGTGAGCGTGTACTCGTAGCGGGTGGCGCTGTGGATGCTGCAGTCGTAGGTGAGCACGAAGCCGCCCTTGTTGAGGGTGACGACCTGGGCCTGGGCAGCGCCAGCGAAGGCACTGAGGACGAACGCGAAGAAGAGGCTTGCAAGGCGCATTGCGGTTCTCCAGCAGAAGTTCAGGGCGCAGCCGTCCGCCACGACCGGGCCGAGGCGAGGTCATGGGGGACGTTGCGGAGACGGGTGCTACGGATTGCGGTGAGACGTGACCGCGATGACAGGGCCGTGGAGGCCGTGCGGTGTCGTAAGCGTCACAAGCTGTCGTCTTTCGGTCAACGATGAAAAGACGAAGCTGTGACAGCGCGCAAGCACTGGAGATGTGTCAAATGGAGCAGGACGTGGCTGAAACGCTCGCGTGCTAGAGCATCGCGATGCCTGCGGGTGTTGTCAGGGGGTCGCCTTCAACACGTAATCGCCGTTGCGTGTTCCCGGCACCAGCAACCATCCTGGTTTCAGACTCAGCGACCACCCTGGACCCTGTAGCGGCGGGTCGGCAGTTGCGGGTGCCTGCACGAACACGGCCTTCCAGTCGCTCTGCATCAACGCTCCGTCGGTGACGTCCAGGCTGCCCCAGGTGTCGGTCAGCCGCATCGTTGGATATACCGTGCCACGGCCCGGCAACGACTGCATCGTGTTGGGATTGAACTGGATGCGCATGCTGCGCAGATCCAGCCGCACGACCGGGCCTGTCACGAAGCGCGCACGGTTGTGTTCCAGCTGCGCAATGCGCTGCCGTTCGCGCAGCATTTCGGCTTCGCGCAGTGCCCGTCCGCCGTAGCGCGCAGCAGCGGCCCGCAGCTCGGTCGCGCCCCGCTGCATCGGGGTCCGGGTCACTTCGGCCAGATGCGTGCCGAGGTCCCGGGCGGGGTGGGCGAGATGGTTGCGCCAGCCGGGGGCCGCCTGGTCCAACAGCAGGCCATAGGCCGGACCGGTGGCATAGGCGAAAGAGCGGACGAAACTGCGATCGGCAACGTGCGCGCGAAGGTCATGCAGCGCCGCCTGGATACGTGTGGAGCGCGTTGGGTTGCCGACGAACACGCCGGTGTACTCGGCCAGGCCCTCGTTCAATTCCAGCGCCGCTTCTTCCTGCGCTGCCGCAGGGAACTGGCGGTGGCGCTCGGCGCGGAATGCGAGTGCGTCGTTCACCGCAGTGTGCTGCGCCATTGCATCGGTGGCCGTGAGCGCATCCGCAAGCGCGCGCCATTCCAGCTGCAGCCAGTAGCGTCCTTCAAGTGTGTCGAGGTGCTCGTTGCCGCCTTCGGTCGGCGCGGTGATGGGCAACGCCGGTTGCAACCGATGGAACATTTCGTGAGCCAGCAGCGTACTGCGCCTGGACACGTCCTGCGGCAATGGCCAGAGCAGTTGCGTCCAGCGTATGCCGGACCATTCCACGGCGGTGTTGGCAACGATCGCATCGGGCGGAAGCTGGCCCACGAACACCTCGCCACGCCCCTTCAACGCGCCGTGTACATCCGCATGCGAGGCGGTGACCTGGCGGCTCTTCGGATCGACCAGCATCATCGGCCCGCACAGGGATTGCCCCCACAGCTGGCCGCCATCGACCTGGCACAGGTGCTGTGCTTCGATGAAGATTCCGCGCGCGTCGGCGTCTGCGATCGGTGATTCAGCGGACCATGCCGGTCCTGCTGCACAGGCAACACCGGCAATCAGTGCAGTGCGGAAAATATCCATGGCATCCGTGCGTTGATGGGCGCAGGCAGTCATAGCACTGGACACCGTTGCCCTTCAACGACGGGCAACGAACGCGTTGCCGCTTCGGCGGCCGGGGCCATGGCTACGCCATGCAGGCGCGCATCCATACTTTCGCGTACTGATCTCTGTCTTGCCGCTGTCACGAAAAACTGTGCGCCGCGTCAAATTTTGAGGTAGTGTCGATTCTGCTGCCGGGGCGCAGCGGGGTGCAAGGCGTCGGGGACTACGCGCCGCACCCGCAATTGAAGCACCAGACATCACAGCGCCGGCGTTGACGCCGGCGTGCATCTCGGGCTTTCAATGAAAAGGGGGTATTCGATGCGCAATGCATGGATCAAACGAAGCAAATGGGTTGCACTGACCCTGGTGGCGGGTGCCGCACTGGCCGCCGCTGCCGTGGGCATACGCAGTACCGGTGCCCAGTCAAAGACCGGCAATCCCTCGGTGGACGCGCGCGCCGGCAATCCGTCCGGGCCTGCGGCACGCGGTCCGGGCAGCGGCTTCGCCGAGCTCTCCAACCGCTATATCGTGGTCTACCGCGAGGAGCCGCTGGCCACCTACAAGGGCGACATCCAGGGCCTCGCGGCACCGGAACGCATGCGCCCATCCGCCAGCGCCGCGCGTGCAGCGGCAGCCACCGGCAATGCGCCGACACCGCGCATCGCTGTAAAGGGGGCACGCTCGCAGGACTATGTGCGCTTCCTCGCTGACCGCCAGGTACAGCACGAGGCCCGCATCAATGCAGCATTGGGTCGCAGCGTAAAGGTCGAACGGCGCATGCAGCATGCGATCAACGCATCGGTGCTGCAGATGAATCCGCAGGAAGCGGAGCGCGTGCGCGCACTTCCCGATGTGCAGCTGGTTGAAGAGTACAGGGAGTATGAGCAGGACACCGACGTCGGACCGGGGTTGATCGGCGCACCTGCGCTGTGGAACGGCACACCTGCGCCGTTCCGTGGCGAAGGTGTGGTGGTCGGCGTCATCGACTCGGGCATCAACTTCGGCAGCCCGGCCTTCACCGCCCGCGCCGAAGATGGTTACGAGCACGTCAATCCGCTGGGCGCCGGCAACTACCTCGGTACCTGCGCGCCGGGCGGCATCGACGAAGGTCGCTGCAACAGCAAGCTGATCGGCGGCTACGACTTCGTCTGCGGTGCGCCGGGCAACCAGTGTGGCGTTGCGGACGTACGCGAGGAGCCTGGATTTGGTGACACCAACGGTCATGGCAGCCATACCGCTTCCACCGCCGCCGGCAACCCGCACACTGCGTCCTACCGTGGCAACCAGATCCACATTTCCGGTGTTGCGCCGCGCGCCAACATCATCGCCTACGACGCCTGCTACACCGAGGTCTCCACCGGGCGCGGCTTCTGCCCGAACACCTCGACGCTGGCAGCGGTCAACCAGGCCCTCGCCGATGGCGTGGTCGACGTCATCAATTACTCCATTGCCGGTGGCACCGCGCCGTGGGGAGAGGCGGTCTCGCTGGCGTTCCTCAACGCATCCGATGCCGGCATCTACGTGGCCACTTCGGCCGGCAACTCCGGCCCAGGTCCGAACACGATGGGCCATCTGGAACCCTGGACCGGCAGCACTGCGGCGGCCACGCATGGCCGCGGCGACATCGTGCTGTTCGCTGCGGTCAGCGGCCCCGGCAGCGTGCCGCCGGCGCTCACTGCCATCCTGCTGACCGAAGGCTCGGGTGGCGTGCCGTTCGCAACGCCGATTCCTGCAACCACGCCGCTGCGTGTCAGTGCAGGCATCGACAGTGCCAACGATGGGTGCGCGCCGTTCCTGGCCAATACCTTCCAGGGCGCCGTTGCGGTGATCCGCCGTGGCTCGTGCAACTTCAGCGACAAGGTCAACAACGCCGCTGCAGCGGGTGCGATCGCCGTGCTGATCGGCAACAACCAGCCGGCCCCCATCCTGCCCAACGTGGCCGGGGCGACCATTCCCGCCTTCGCCATCGACCAGTCGGACGCCAATGCACTGCGGACCTTTGCGTCGAGCGTTGGCAACAACGCAACCGCCGGCATTGCCTATCCGGCCAGCAAGATCAGCAATACGCCGGATGTGCTGGGCGACTTCAGTTCGCGCGGCCCGGCCGGGATCTTTGATCTGGTCAAGCCGGACGTGACCGCCCCGGGTGTGCGTGTGCTGGCCGTGATCGCAGGCAATGAGGTGACCGGCTCGGAGAACGCCGTCGGCCTGATGGACGGCACCTCGATGGCATCACCACATCACGCCGGTGCCGCCGCGCTCCTGCGCCAGGCGCGTCCTGACTGGACCGTGCAGGAGACACGCTCGGCGTTGATGATGACCGCGCGGCAGGAGGTGCTGAAGGAAGATGGCGTCACACCGGCCGACGCATTCGCGATGGGCGCTGGACGCATCCAGGTGGACCAGGCACTGCGCGCAGGGCTGGTGCTCAACGAGACCAAGACCAACTTCCTGGCCGCCAATCCAGCCAATGGGGGTGAAGTGTCGTCGCTCAACATCGCCAGCCTCGGCAAGCGCAGCTGCGCGGACAGCTGCAGCTTCACCCGCGTGTTCCGCAATGTGCTGCCGACCCGGCAGACGTGGACGGCGAAGGTGCAGGGCCTGACCGCGGTTGTCTCGCCATCGGTGTTTACCCTGGCGCCGGGTGAAAGCAAGTCGGTGCGGGTCATCGTCACCACCGGTTCGGTACCGAACGATGGCAGCTGGCGCTTTGCCAGGCTCACCCTCTCACCGCAGGGCGGTGATACCAGCCAGCCGCTGCTGCGCCTGCCGATCGCCGTGTCGGTGCCGCCGCCGCAGATCGCCGCCACGCCGCCGACGAACTCGCTGACCCTGCCGGCCGGTGGCAGTGGAACGGTGAACCTGCAGATCGCCAATACCGGCGGCTCACCGCTGGAATGGCAGATCGACAATTCCGGAGTGGGCACCCGCACGCTGGTAGCGCAGGCGCCAAACAACGCCAATGGCCGTCGCTCGACGCGCTTCACCGATGCGGCGACAGTGGGTGCACGTGCACAGCTTGGTGCCGATGACTTCACTCTGGGCGAGGCCACCGGCATTACCCGCATCGTCGCTGACGGCTTCGTCAACGGTGGCTCGCTGGCAACTTCGACCAACATCAACTGGTCAATCTACCGGGATGTTGGCGGCAATCCGGAGGGCAATCCGGAATCGAGCCCGCAGCTGGCGCTGTGGAGCTACACCTCCACCGTCAGCGGTCCGGGCGTAAGAACGTCGGCCACGCTGGCCACCATCAACCTTGACCTGGCCGCTGCAGGCCAGAACGTGAACCTGCCGGCAGGCCGCTACTGGCTGGTGGTCTCGGTGCGCGCGCCGCTGGCTACCAGCTGGTTCTGGTTCAACGCCACCAGCGGCGACAGCGTGTACCGCAGCGCGATCATCAATCCCGATGGCAGCGGTGCCTGGTCCGCCACCGCCGGCGCGCCTGGGTTGGCCTATGGGCTGGGCGGAAGCAATGCGTGCGGCGCCGGCTGGATCGGCACACCGACCCGTGCCCTGGGCCGCATCTCCGCAGGCGGCAGCCAGAGCACGCAGGTGCAGATCAATGCCAGCGGCCTCGCGCCGGGCAGCTATTCGGGCTTCGTCTGTGTCGGCAGCAATGACCCGAGCACGCCGAAGACTGCTGTCCGTGTCGCCTTGACCGTAACGCCGTAAGGCGCCTGCAGCATCCCGGCCGCCCCTGTGCAGGGGCGGCCGGTTTCCCACCGTTTCCGGCGCTTGCCGGGAACCCTTCCTGATGGACCTCGGGGGTACCGTGAAGACGATGCACAAGCACATCCTTGCCGTGGCACTGGCCATGGCAACCGCACCGGCGTGGGCCGGTGATACCTGCCAGCTGGACGATGGCTTCGGCGGCGTGTCCAACGGTGGCGCCAGCGCCGGTGGTGCCGCCTCGCTGGCGTGCGGCAGTGGTGCCGATGCCAGCGGTGATCTATCGGCGGCCGTCGGAACCGGCGCCAGTGCCAGCGGCACCGGCAGTACGGCGATCGGCGCAGCCAGCAGCGCCTCCGGCGACCAGAGCGCAGCCGTGGGCGTGGGTGCTTCCGCCTCCGGCGCCAACAGTGCGGCGATCGGCGACAGCGCCACCGCCAGTGGTGACTTCAGCAGTGCCAGTGGCTCGGGCAGCTCCGCAACGGGCTCGTTCTCCACCGCGTCAGGCGCTGGCAGCAACGCCACGGGCGAAAACAGCACCGCGCTCGGCAGCTTGTCCGAAGCCAGTGGCAACAACAGCAGTGCCGTGGGCAATGGTGCCATCGCTTCTGCAAACGACAGCGTTGCACTGGGCAATGGCTCCGTCGCCGACCGTGCCAACTCGGTATCGGTAGGCAGCGCCGGCAACGAACGCCAGTTGACCAACGTGGCCGCCGCCACGCAGGGCACCGATGCGGTGAACCTCAATCAGATGAATACCGCCAACGCCAATACGCTGACTTCGGCCAACAGCTATGCCGATGCGCGGGCCACGGCGACCATCAACTCCGTCAACGCCTACACCGACGCGAGCAGCGCCGCGGCAGTGACGACCTCAAAGGCCTATACCGATGCCAGTAGCGCCGCGGCAGTGACGACCTCAAAGGCCTATACCGATGCCAGTAGCGCAACCACGCTCTCCTCGGCCAACTCCTATACCGATACGAAGTCCGCACAGGCGGTGACGACGGCCAATGCCTACACCGACCAGCGCCTGGCGCAGTTCGCGCTGGACAACAACGGGCTGAAGCAGGAGATGGAACGCCGCCTGCGTCATCAGGACCAGCGGATCGATCGCATGGGCGCGATGAGCTCGGCGATGTTGAACATGGCCATCAACGCCGCCGGCTCACAGAGCCCGCGCGGTCGCATTGCGGTGGGTGCCGGCTTCCAGGGTGGCGAGCAGGCGCTGTCGATCGGATACGGTAAACGGATCGGCGAGCGTGCTTCCTTCTCGCTGGGTGGTGCCTTCAGCAATGGCGAGAGGTCTGCCGGCATGGGCTTCGGCGTAGACCTGTAACGCAATGCAGGGCAGGGGGCGCGCAGCGCCCCCTGTTCAGCCAACAAGCGCTGCGAACGTGCAGCAAACGTCATGCTGCGTCGCAAGGTGCCACTCACCATTCGCACTGGTACGGTCCAACCCGTTGCACCACCACCGACGGGGAGAGACGACGATGCGCAAGGTATTGCTGCTGTTGATCCTGCTGACCGGCCTGGCGCCCACTGCCTGGGCCGCGACGGTCAAGACCACCCATCGCACCATTGCCGGCTGGGATGGAACGCCTCTCGGGGCCTTCGTCATCGAACCGCAGGATGCGGGCGGCGGGCGCTATCCGCTGCTGGTGATGCCCAGCAGCTGGGCGGTGCCCAGCGTGGAGTACGTGGGGGTGGCGCAGTCGCTGGCACAGCGCGGCTATGTGGTGATCAGCTACAGCTCGCGTGGCTTCTGGGAATCCGGCGGCAGCATCGACATCGCCGGGCCCTCCACGGTGGAGGATGTCAGCGCGCTGATCGACTGGGCGCTGGACAACACCCGCGCTGACCCGGACCGGATCGGCGTTTCGGGCATCTCCTACGGTGCGGGCACCAGCCTGCTGGCGGCGGCACGCGATCCGCGCATCAAGGCCGTGGCCGCGCTCAGTGGCTGGGCCGATCTGCAGGCCTCGCTGTACAGCAACGACACCCCGAGCGCGCAGGGCATCGCACTGCTGGTTGCGGCCGGCCTGGTGACCGGACGCCCTGGCGCGGAGCTGGCCACGATCAACCGCAATGTTCTGGCGGGCAACTACCAGGGCGCGGTGGATTCGCTGTTGCCGGTGGCGGCGCAGCGCAGTCCCGCGGCCAGCATCGACGAGATCAACGCCAACCAGCCGGCGGTGTTCCTGGCCAACGCCTTCAACGACAGCCTGTTCCCGCCGGGCCAGCTGGTTGATTTCTTCAACCGGCTGAAAGGCCCGAAGCAGCTGCAGCTGCGCCACGGTGACCACGCGCTCAACGAAGCGCTCGGTGCACTGGGCATTCCCAACGAAGTCTATGACCAGGTGGGTGACTGGTTCGATCACTATCTGAAGGCAGTGGCCAACGGCATCGACCGCCAGCCGGCGGTGCAGCTGAAGTCACAGAAGGGCAGCTGGAGCAGTTACCCGGACTGGCAGGCGACCAGCAAGGGTGCGGTCAGCTACGGCCTGACCGCACCCTCTGGTTTGCTGCTGCCGACCGGCGGCCTGGCCGAGAACGGTGGCGGCACCGGCTGGAACTACCGCATCGGCAGCGGTTTGCTGACTGCGGCCAATTCCGGCGTGGCGATGGCCTCCGGCGCGCTGCAGATGATCAACCTGCCGCCGGGTGCCTACGTACCGTTTGTTGGCCGCAGTGCCGCCGGTGTCTGGCAGGGGCCGATCCAGTGGAGCGCCAAACGCCTGGACGGTGCGCCGGAAGTGCGCCTGACGGTCACGCCCAGCCGTGCCAACACCACGCTGTACACCTACCTGTACGCCGAGGATGTGCTGGGCAATGGTCAGTTGATCAGCCACAAGCCGTACACCTTGCGCGGTGCCACGCCGGGCCAGGCGAAAACGCTCGACCTGCGGCTGGAAGCGAGCAGCTGGAACCTTCCAGCCGGCAGCCGCCTGACCTTGGTGGTCGATACCGTGGACCTGCGCTATGCGGGCATCAGCCAGCTGGGTGGGGCGGTGACCTTCAGCTCGCCAGCCAATGCGCCGTCGGTGCTGAAAGTGCCGCTGCATTGATGTGCGGCCGCGCCCGTTGCGGCGGGCGCGGTACACCGGGCCGGAAAACTGCGAGACTCGTGTTTGTCCCGGCAAACGGATGAATCCATGGTCATTGCATGGCTGCTGCTCGGTGCGGTGCTCGCGGCACCCACCGCGAAAGGTGCGCCGATCGATTGGCCGGACACGCTGTTGAAGGATCTGGACGCTGCCGACGCCGCCCTGCGTGGCAGTCATCCGGGCGCAGTGGATCTGCGGAATCCCGGGTTCGGCGCGCAGCTCGACGAGGCCCAGGCGCTTGCACGTTCGCGTGCAGGTCGGGTCACCAACTACCAGGGCTACTGGTGGGCGATGAAAGGCTATGCGGCGTTCTTCAACGATGGGCATGTCAGCCTCAACGCGCTTGCCGACGCTCCCGATGTTCCAGCGCAGTGGCCCGGGTTCCTGACCGGTTTCGACGGCGATGCGCAGTTGGTCATGACCGTGGATGGTGGCCATGGCCATCCGCCACTTGGGGCGCGATTGCTGTCCTGTGATGGCATCGATGCACAGACGCTGGCTGCGCGCCGGATCGGGGACTTCAGCGGGCGCTGGAACCTGCAGGCCAGCCGCATCCATGGCGGTGGCGAAGTGCTGCTGGAGCAGGGCAATCCGTTCGTGCCCACGCTGAACGCCTGCGTCTTCCAGGTAGATGGACGCGAGAAATCCTACGCACTGCAGTGGCAACCACTGCAGGCGGCACAGCGCAAGGAGCGTCTGGCCGACACCCGGCGCAGCTTCCGCCCGGCCAACGGCTGGCGCATCATGCCCGATGGCGGCTACTGGATCACCACCAGCAGCTTCAATGCCGACCCCACGGAGCAGAACTTCAAGGAACTGACCGCCCTGCTTGAGCAGCTTGCTCCGAAAGCCGAAGCCCTGCAGCAGGCACCGTCGGTGGTGCTGGACGTGCGTGGCAACAGCGGCGGAGCTTCGCAATGGAGCATCGAACTGGCGCGATTGATCTGGGGCCGGGCCGCCGTGGACGTGCTGCCCGACCCCAGCTGGGTGGAGTGGCGGACCTCCGAGGCCAACATCGCCCAGTTGCGCAGCTTCCTGCAGAAGCTGGTGCAGGCGCCCGACGCGTCGCCAGAGCTGCGTCGCATGCTGGAGTCGGTGACGGCGGGCATGGCACAGGCACGCGGCCGGGGTGAGGCGTTGTGGCGCGAGCCGTCCGAGGCCAGCGCAGATACAGCACCAACCTCAGGCCCGGCCGCACCGCTGCGCAAGGGCAGGGTGGTGATCGTGGCTGATGCCGCCTGTGGTTCGGCCTGCCTGGATGCGCTGGACCTGTGGAAGCGGTTGGGCGCGGTGCAGGTGGGCGTCGAGACATCGGCCGACAGTCTCTACATGGACGTGCGGCCAGAGCGGCTGCCAAGCGGGCTGGCCAGGATTTCAGTGCCGATGAAGGTGTTCCGGGGGCGGGTGCGTGGTTCGAACGAACCGCACGTGCCCGATCATCGCTATACCGGCGACATGCGGGACACCGCAGCACTTGAGGCGTGGATCTCCGGACGATGATCCCGTCCTGGTGGCGTACCGGTGAAGCAGTTCCGGCACATTAAACCTTTTCACCGGCAGCTGCATCCAACCCGCAATGAGCCCGGCAACCGCTGCTGCAGCTCTACTGAACGAAGGAGCCCTCGGATGTGCGAACTGCCTCGTACTGCGCTTCAATGCGCGATGTTGATCATGCTGGTGCCTTTCGCAGCAGGTGCTGCGGTCACCGAAGTTCCCTTCGAGCTGGGCAAGGATCACCGGATCTACGTGGAGGGTACGATCAACGGCTCGCGACCACTGCGCTTTCTCGTCGATACAGGCGCGTCGGCCATGGCCGTTGCCAGGCACATCCAGCAGGACGCGAAGCTGGTCATTGACGACCAGAGTGAGAACACCGGTTCCGATGGCGTCACGCTTCTCGACTACAGCACGCACAACGCCGTGCAGATCGGCGGCGTGCAGCGACCGATGGGGGCCGTGGTGATCGACTACACGGGGCGCCCCTTCGATGCGGTACTGGGCTGGACCTTCTTCCAGGGCAAGGTGCTGGAGATCGACTACGACCGCAGCCTGCTGCGCGTGCACGACGATGTTCCCGACCTTGCCGGGTATGTCCGGGCCAACGTGCGCTGGATCGACAATATCCCGGCCATCCAGGTCACGCTCGGCAACGGCAGCAGCACTTTCGCACCCTGGCTTACCCTGGACACCGGCAGCAACGGCAACATCGACCTGTCCTACGCCTTCGGCAGCGCCCACCGCCTGCAGGAAGCGTTTCCGGAACGACTTGGAACATCACAGTTCAGCGGCAGCGCGGGCCGGAAGATCCGCGCGGTGGACGTGCGCGTGCCCGTGGCCAGCATCTCGACCCTGCAACTGAAGGGGCCGAAAGCCTCGATCACCGTCGATGACGATGGCTCCACGGACGACGGGACGCTTGGCAGCGAAGTCCTGCAGCAGTTCAATATCCTGCTGGATGCCCGTTCCGGCAGCATCTATCTGCGTCCCAACCGTCGCTTCGTCGCCACCCCGGCGGGGTGACCACGCGCGTTCGGCATTCAGCGCTGGACATCCGCACCTCCATCGCCCAGCAGGGCCAGCACCTGCGCCTCAGCTACCGGGCTGAAGTCACCGGGAATGGCGTGCTTCAACGCGCCCGCAGCCAGTCCGAAGCGCACTGTGCTTTCTGCGTCGAGCCCGGACAGCATTCCGTGCAGGATGCCGGCGGCAAAGGCATCGCCGCCCCCGATGCGATCAACGATACCGGGGAGCGGGCGCGGTGGTGCCTGCGCCCGCGAGCCGTCGCGGCCGAGCAGCAGCGCGCCCAGGATGTGATGGTCTGCGCTCACCACATCGCGCTGGGTGCACGCCAACCACTGCAGATGCGGGAATGCGGCAAAGGCGGCGGCCGCAGCGGCTTCGGTTCGGGCGACGGCATCGTCCTGCGGAAAGTGCAGCCCCAGCACCAGTTCGATGTCCCGATGATCGGCAAAGACAATGTCGGCCTCGGCGAAGACTTCGCGCAGGATCGCCCCGGCGTCGCCACCCCAACGTCGCCACAGTGAGGGACGGTAATTGCCGTCGAAGGACACCTGGACGCGCGCCGCGCGCGCCGCACGCACGGCCCCCAGCACGGACCCGGCCACGTTGTCGCCCAGCGCCGGGCTGATGCCGGAGACATGCAGCAGCTGCGCGCCGGACAGTAGAGCGGGCCACGCATGATCCTCGGCGCTGCTGTTTGCGAATGCAGACCCCGCCCGGTCATACACCACTTCACTGGCGCGGTGCACCGCACCGGGCGCCAGGAAGTACAGGCCCATGCGGTCGCGATCCACTTCGCGCACGCCGGCCACGCCTACGCCATGCCGCCGCAGCTCGGCCACGGCATGCCGGCCCAGCGCGTTGCCGGGTACCGTGCTGACCATCTGCACATCGTGGCCCAGGCAGGCCAGCGAGACCGCAACATTGGCCTCGGCGCCTCCTACATGGACCTGCAGCTGCGGCGTCTGCAGCAGCAGTTCACGACCCGGCGCACCCAGGCGCAGCAGCAACTCACCGAAACAAACCACGCGGCTCATCGGTTCCCTCTCAGTCGGCGGTGGCGCAGCCCAGCATGCGCAGATCGATGGCATCGGCCATGCGCCGGTAGCCTTCGTCGTTGGGATGCAGATGGTCGCGGGTGATGTCGTTGGGCAACGATTCCGCCGCTTTCGGATCACGCAGGGCGGCATCGAAATCGATGATGCCATCGAACCCGGTCTGCCCACCGCGTGCCCACTGGTTGATCGTGGTGCGGGTGGCTGCGGACACGGGCTCGTAGCGCTCGGAGCCGCCGAATGGGGTCAACGTACCCAGCCAGGCGCGGATGCCATGCGCATGCAGCCGCGCCGCAACCTGCTGATAGCCCGTCAGCATGTCCGCCGCATTGCGGCCAGGCAGCGGCTGCGCGCCACCGCTATGGCGGATGTCATTGATGCCTTCGAACAGGATCACCTGATCGGCATCGGCCGCCGCGATCACATCGCGATCCAATCGTGACAGTGCGCTGTGGCTGCGGCCATGGTCAAGCAGCTTGTTGCCGCTGATGCCCTGGTTGAGCACCACGAACCGGTTCGGGCAGGCCTGCTGCAGGCGCTGCGCCAACCGCTCCGGCCACTGGTTGAAGGTCCCGCGACGGGCTGTGGCACCTTCCGTGATGGAATCGCCCAGCGCCACGATCACCTGGGGACGATCTGCGCGCTGCACCATCACCGCCGAGAACACGTTCTGCTGGTAGCTCAGCCGCACGCTGTCGGCAACGGTTGCCTGCCTGCCGTCCGCTACCCGTAGCTCGGTGCGGCGCACGGCGGGACGGGTGGGCTGCGGGAAATAGGCACTCACGCTGATTTCCTGCAGCGCCGCCACCGGCATCCGCACCGGATCGCTCAGCAGCACGGCACCCACCGGCACCTCGATGACCGCGCGGCCATCCACCGTTACCGGTAGCGGTGCGGCCTTGCCGTTCTTTACTCCCACGCGCAGGTCCTCGACCCGCAAGGGTGCCGTGCCGAGCTCGTTGCTGATGCGCAGCCGCAGCGCATCGCCACGGCTGCCGATACGCATGTCCTGGCGCACGGTCTGTGCGGCGAACTGTACGGGTGCCTCGGCGGTGCCATCCTTGCGGTCAGGTGCCGGCGAGGCGGTCCAGGCGGTGACCCAGACCGGTGCAGCCAAAGCGGCAGGCGCGGCCGCGGCGGAACAGATCGTCAATGAAAGCAGGAGCGTCCAGCGCTGCATGAGCAGGATTCCAGTCAGGAGAAGTAGGTGCCGCCGTTGACGTCCAGATTCGCACCGGTGATGAACGCCGCCGCATCCGAGGCCAGGAATACAGCAGCGTCAGCGGCTTCGTCCGGCGCACCCTGGCGGCGCAGCGGGGTGGCGCCGGCAACGGCCGTGCGCACTTCCGGCTTGGTGAACTCGTCGTGGAAGCGGGTGGCGATCATGCCGCAGCACAGTGCGTTCACCCGGATACCCTTCGGCCCCAGCTCCTTGGCCATGGCGCGGGTGAAGGTCATCACCGCCGCCTTGGCGGTGGCGTAGATCGATGCGCCCGGGCCGCCGCCATCACGACCGGCCTGCGAGGCGAAATTGACGATGGCCGCGCCTTCGCGCATGTGCGGCACCACCGCGTGCGTGGTGAGATAGGTGGAGGTGATGTTGAGGTCCATCACCATGTGGAAGAACGCCGGGTCGATCTCGGCCAGCGGGCGACGCTGCACCATGCCACCGGCCACGTTCACCAGCAGGTCGATGCGCTCACCGAACGCGGTCTGTGCTGCAGCGACCAGGCCGGCAACGGCAGCGGCATCGGTGACGTCGGCGCGATGCACGATGGCCTGGCCACCGGCCGCCTGGATCTGCGCCAGCGTTTCCTGGGCACTGGCTTCATCATTGGCGTAGTTGATGCAGACGCGTGCACCGGCGGCAGCCAGTTTGATCGAAACGGCGCGGCCGATATCGCGGCCACCGCCGGTGACAATGGCCACCTTGTCCTGGAACGACATGCGGAAAACTCCTTGGTTTGCGGGGGAATGGATGTACTTGGAAAAGAAGGTGACCCAGGCTCAGCCGCCGCGGCGGTCGAGCTTCTGGATAGGCCCGGTCCACCCCCACAGCGCAGCCAGCGACAGCGGCACCAGCGCGGCAACGAGGATGAAGATCGGGGCGTAGGAGTGGCGGGTCAGCACCGGCACCAGCCAGGTGGTGATCAAGGTGCCGGCCACGGCGGCCAGGCCCCCCAAGCCCGCCAGCGTGCCCACCGAGCGGCCGTCGAACAGATCGCCGGGGAGGGTCTGGATGTTGCCGATGGCCACCTGGAAGCCGAACAGCACGGCGGCGATCGCCAGCACCGCCAGTAGCGGCTGGTTGGCCAGCACGGCAGCCAGCAGGGCAGGGGCCATGATCACGCAGCCCAGCGTGATGGCCAGCTTGCGGGCGCGGTCCACGCTGTGCCCGGCGCGGATCATCCGCCCGGACAGCCAACCGCCGCTGAGGCTGCCCAGCATCGCGCCAACGAACGGCACCCAGGCGAACAGGCCGATCTGCTTGATGTCGAAGCCGAAGGTTTCGGCCAGGTAGATCGGCAGCCAGGACACGAACAACCACCAGATCGGGTCCAGCAGGAAGCGGCAGGCGAGCATGCCCCAGCTCTGCCGGTGGGCCAGCAGCTCACGAACGCTGGCCTTCGGTGCCACCTCTGCCTGCTGCCCGGCCTGGTCTTCCTGGATCAACCGGCGCTCGGCATCGCTCACCCACGGATGCTTGTCCGGCCCGGCGCGGTAGACAAACAGCCATGGCAGCAGCCACAGGAAGCCGATCGCACCGACCAGCACGAAGGTGCCGCGCCAGCCCAGCCACAGGTACAGGCCGGCGATGGCCGGTGCGGAGACAATCGCGCCGATCGACGCACCTGCGTTGAACACGCCCTGCGCCAGTGCGCGCTCGCGTGCCGGGAACCACTCGGCATTGGCCTTGACCGCGCCTGGCCAGGCACCGGCCTCGCTGATGCCGAGCATCGCCCGCACCAGGCTGAAGGACAGCATCGAATGGGTGACCGAATGCAGGGCGATGGAGATCGACCACACGCTGATCGACAGGGCGAAACCCAGGCGCGTTCCGATCATGTCGAACAGGCGCCCGAACAGGAACTGGCCGGCGGCATAGAACAGCATGAACACCGTCACCAGCAGCGCGTAGTCATCCTTGGTCGCGCCCACTTCCCTGGCGATTTCCGGCCACATCACCGCCAGTGCGTTGCGGTCGATGTAGTTGATGACCGTAGCCACGGCGATCAGGCCCACGATCAGCCAGCGCACTGTTGAACGCACCGGCACCTTGCGCAGGTTGGCCACCACCGCAGGGCCGTTCATTTCGCGTCATCCTTGCTGCGGTCCATGCGCGCGTGGCTGCCGCTCCAGCCGTAGGCATGGCCGTCGACGGTCACGCTGTGCTCGCCCTTGGCGCTGCTGTCATCGGCCACGCCCAGCGCGATGCGGGCTCCACTGGCAAGGCGCAGTTCGATCACCTCGGCATCGCTGCCACGGGTGCGCACGATGTCCTTGATGCGGCTGTCGGCGCCGTGCACGTACTCGGCGGTGCCGTTGTACTCGCCGTGCGGCTCCAGCACGCTGAAGAAGGCCACGTCCTTCTGGCCTTCCACGCGCTGCAGCAGGGCCGGTTCGCGGCGCAGGTTGAATTCCGGGTCGTTGGCACCGCTTTCCACCAGCAGCGCCTGCGCGGGTGCGCTGCTGCCGAAGCGGTAGGTGTAGAAGCGGCCGTCCAGCAGCCAGGCCAGCGAACGCGGTTCGCTGCCGGGTTTGCTGCGTGCATCCAGCCACAGGTGCTGGTAGCCGTTGTCCTTGCCCAGCACCGGGCGGTGGGCGGGGAAGTGTTCGGCCTCGAAGCCGGTGGTGACGATGTGACCGTTGAAGTGCAGCGGCAGGTCGTAGCGCGCGGCCTTGTTACCGTGCACCTGCAACAGATCCAGCACCACTGGCAGACCCAGGTCGGGGTGGCGCAGCAGCGCCTGGGTGCGGGTGAAGATCACGCCTGGATACGCATCGCGCATCGTTGCCGAGGCGACCTGGGTATCGGCATCGGCCCGGAAGAAGCGCACCTGCGGCGCGTGTTCCTCGCCGCGTTTCCAGTCGCCCTTGAAGTGGCTCTGCTCGTCCACCACCAGGGTGTTGTGAGCCACGGTCTGCTTGGCCCAGCTGCGGTTCTCAGCCAGGTAGATGCCGCCGCGCTTGGCTTCCACGTTGAGGAAGCGGGCCGCGCCGTAGTCGGTCACCACCGGGTTGCCGTTGTCGTAGAACAACCAGTTGAGCTTGTCGAAGTGGCCGTGGCCCATGCCCTGCATGGTGTCCTTCTGCACCAGCGCCTGGCCGCGCTCGCCGTTCATGCGCAGAATGGCCAAGCCGCCGCGGTCGCCGTCAGGGCCGTCGCGCAGCAGCATCGGCCTGTAGTCGAAAGGCTTGGCCTTGTTCGCCGCCAGCGCCTGCGCCACCTCCAGCCCTTCGGGCGAAAGCAGCAGGCGCTTCTGCTGCTGGGCCACGGACAGCATGCGGTCATCACCGGTACGCGCATAGGCGATGCCGATGCCGGCCACCAGCTCTTCGGTGTCGATGCCTTTGTCCAGGATGGCGTCGTTGATCGGGAAGAACAAGCCGTTGTAGCTGGACTGCACCAGCACATCCACGGCCTTCAACAGCACGCCGTCACGGCGCGCGAAGATCTTCCGCTGAGGTTCGTTGCGTTCTATGGCATTGGCGAACAGCAGGAACGGCGCCAGTGCATAGCGCTGGTAGTAGGGGCCTTCCTCGTAGTAACCATCGGGCGAGAACAGCAGGTCGATCTGCCGAAGAAAGCCGAATTGATCGTCCTTCCGACTGCCGCGCAGGGATTTCTCCACCAGCTCAGGGTCGCGCAGCACGTAGCCGGTCATGCCGGTGGCGGCCACCGCCCAGGTGGCGTGGTTGTGGATCTGGTCGTAGTTCTTCGGCTCGCTGACGAGGAACTCGGCCATTGGCCGGAACACCTTCGATTCGATGGTGTTGCGGTCGTTGGCGGACAGCGCGTCGCGGATCGCGTCGTAGCCCTGGATGGCGTTGACCAGCCATACCGAATCGTTGAGCACCTGCCAGAACACGCGCCCGGGGATCTGCCCACGGCCTTCCGGGTGCGGGCCCAGCGTCGGGTAGAGCTGGGCATACTGCAGCAGCATGTCGCGCGCATAGTCCACGTAGGCCCTGTCGCCGGTCAGCCGGTACAGCGTGCCCGCCGCCAGCAGCGCCTGGTAGTTGCGCTTGTGCTGTTCATGGGTGCGCCCGCCGCCCTTGTCCTTGGGTACCGGCACGTCGATACCGGCTTTCATCATCTTCTTCAGCGTCGCCTCGGTGCGCGCCTGTTCCTTGGAAAACCACGGGTAGCGGCGGCCTTCGCTGGCCATCTGCTGCCACTGCGCGGCGGTGACCAGCACCGGCGCGGCCTCGGCCTGTCGCACGGCAGCAGTGGGGGCTGCGAACAGCGATGCGCTCGGCAGCAGGGCGAAGGGGGCGGCCAAAGCCAGGGAAATGAACAGCGGCTGCAACCTCATCGATCAACTCCATTGCGGGTGCGTGGCAGGGCAACTTCGCCCACCTTGGGATACCAGGCAACGCCGGTCGCCTCGCGCGCGGTCATTGCCAGGGCAGGATCGGCACCCACGGCGGGCAGGGCAGGCGTGGCAACCCACAATCCGCTATCAGCCTGCTGCAGGCTGACACCACGGCTCTCTACGCCTCCCGGGAACACAGTGCTGGCTGCCGGCGACTGCACGTTGCCACTGAAGTCGATACCGGCCAGCGAACTGGCGGCATTGGGCGGGTTCCTGCTGGTGCGGTTGACGATCAGGTTGCCGGTGAAGCGGCTGTTGCTGGCGGCCACCACGATGCCCTTCGCCTCATCATGGCCGACGCCGAAACTGATCTTCGCCACGTCCACGAAGGTGTTGCGGCTGATCGTGGCATTCACCACCGGCGCATAGCCGGACAGCGGCGGATTGGCCTGCGCATCCATCACCGCCAGTGCCGAACGGTTGCTGGACCCGGCCAGCCGTTCAAAGTAGTTGTTGCTGACGGTCTGGTCGGCGTTGATGATGCGTACGCCGCCGGTGCCGGCCTTGTCATCGCCGAGGAAGACATTGTCGATCACCCGGTTGCCATTGCCGTGGCGCAGGGTCAGTGCTCCGGCCGAACGATAGAACACGTTGCCGCGGTAGGTATTGCCGCCAGACTTGTTGGAGACGATTTCGGTCTCGCCGTCGCAGCCTTCGAACCAGTTGTTCTCCACCGTGCTGTTGGAATTGCTCAGTGAGGTGTCACTGGTGCCGACGCGAATCGTTTCACCGCCGTTGACGCCCAGCGCTGGGCGTGGGCCGAACCAGTTGTGGTCGATGCGGTGCTGGTTGTCCAGGCCCTGGGTGGCATCGCGCACCACCACCACGGTCGGCCCGGCATTGGTCTTGCCGCGCAGCTGGCTGTGATCGAGGCGGTTGTGGCTGCCATAGAAGGAAACCCAGTAGTCCTGGTCGCTGGCATCGGGGTTGGTGTAGTCGTCGATCACCAGGCCGGTGACGCGGCTGTTGCTGGCGACGGCCTTGCTCGATTCGCGGAATGCCACCACCGCATCACCCGGTGCGTAGCCGTTGCGGAACACCAGGTTGGACACCTGCAGGTAGCTCCCTGCCAGGCGCAGGTCCGAGCGCCCGCTGAAGACGACCTTGCCGGCGGTCTGCGCGCGCAGCGTGATCGGCGCGGCTGCCGTGCCCTGGCCCTTCAGCAGCAACCGGGCGTCGGTCCAGATGCCGTCAGCCAACACGATCTCATCGCCGGGCTGCAGCGCCGAGGCGGCGGCAGTGAACTCAGCGACATCGTGGACGAGCCAGCTGGTAGCACTTGCCGCTGAAGTGGTCAGGCACATGACCAGACCAGTGGCCAGGCAAAACAGTGATGGATAGTTGGACGGGTGACGTGCCAGCGAGTGAATGCGCATGAAATCCTTCCAGGGACGGCCCGGCCGTCGTTTCAGGGTGGGTCTGCATACCACTTTCGGGTCTGTTGTAAGCCAGCTTTCGCGCAAAGTCATGCTGCAGAAGCACATTAAATTGCGATCAACTGGTATGGATCAAAGGCATTTGAACATTCACATACCAATTGGTTGACATTTTCATGTCGCCGTGCCGAAGCTGCGTCCCACGCCTGGCATGCAGGCGATCCTTTGGGAGGAGGAAACCATGCGGCGACCCGCCGGAGCAGTGCACAGCATCTCGTTGTCCCCCACACCCCTGATCGTGGCGCTGCTCGCCGTGCTGGCGGGCCTGCCCACGGCCCAGGCGCAATCCAGCAAGGAGGCAGCAGGGCAGGATCCCACCACGCTGGACCAGGTGCAGGTCACCGGCATCCGCGAATCGATGCAGAGTTCGATCAACAAGAAGCGCGACGACACCGTCATTGCCGACGTGCTCTCGGCCGATGACATCGGCGACCTGCCGGCGCCCTCGCTGGCCGACGCGATCGAGACCCTGACCGGCGCCGCCTCGACCCGCGACAAGACCGGGGCCTCGGAAATCTCCATCCGTGGCCTGGGCGCCTTCCTCAGCAGCACCAACTTCAATGGCCGCGAGATCACCAACGGCAGTGGCGACCGCTCGGTGAACTTCAACATGTTCCCCGCCGAGCTGATCAATACGGTCGCCATCTACAAGACCCAGCGCGCCGATATCATCGAAGGCGGCGTGGCCGGCACCATCGGCCTGGAAACAGTGCGCCCACTGGAGTACGGCAAGCGGGCGGCGCAGATCGATCTGCGTGGCAGCTGGGCCGAGTATGACAAGAAGTACCGCGACGACGACGGCATCGGCTACCGCGGCACCGCCAGCTACATCGACCAGTTCGAGTTCGGCAACGGGCAGAAGCTGGGCATTTCGCTGGGTTTCCAGCGCCTGGACGGCACCGATCCGGAAGAGAGCATCACCAGCGGTTCCACCTGGTATGCCTGCGATGGCACGCAGAACGTGGGCAATGCCAACTGCAATGAAGTGTCCGCGCAGGCCATCGCCAACGGCGCACCGTACTACCTGGTGCCCAGCAGCCGCATCTACCGGCTCAAGCAGGAGCGCAACGACCGCCAGAGCGAGTTCGCTGCCCTGCAGTGGCGGCCCAATGACGTGGTTGAAGTGAATCTCGACTTCGAACACACCGAGCGCAACTGGTACGAGAACCGCAGCGATCTGAGCCTGTCCAACGCACGTCGCGGCATCACCCAGCGCGACGTGGACGCAGACGGCATCGTGCGCCACCTGCATGGCAGCACCTCGATCGACTCCACCTCCAACCGCTACTGGCGTGGCGAGGAATACACCGGGGGTGGCCTGAACCTGATCCTGCGACCGACCCCGGCCTGGGAGCTGTCCACCGATCTTTCGTACTCGCATACCAATCGCCTCGATAGCGAGCGCATGACCCGCCTGCGCGCGAACCAGCGCGACGTCAACAATGCCGCCGTGCCCGGCATCAGCAGTGGTGCCACCGGCTACGTGGACTATGACTGGGACTGGCACGGCGAAGTGCCCAGTGTCGCGCTGGCGCCGAACTTCGACCCCACCAACTGGGACGCCTACACCGGGGCGGCGCGGGTGACCTCAAGCGCAACGGAGAATGACCACAAGATCAAGGCCGGCCGCTTCGATGCCAGTTTCATGCCCGAGTCCGGTTTCTTCACCCGCATCAAGGGCGGCGTGCGCGCCAGCCAGGCCGACTACCGCCTGCGCGACAACACTCTGGTAACCGACTACGACCAGCGCGTGGCGGCCGACAAGGCGAAGATCATCGCTGCCAACCAGGCCTGCCGTGCACCATTCCCCCAGGATGACTTCATGGATGCCGCCAGCGGCAACACGATCTCCTCGTGGGCGTACTTCGATCCGAACTGCCTGTACCAGTCGTTCCGTGGCAGCCTCGACAGCGGGCTGGATCCGGGTTTCCAGGATCCGAACAATGTCGATATCACCGAGAAGACACGCGCGCTCTATCTGCTGGGTGAGTTCAGCAGCAGCCTGTTCGGTTTGCCGGTGACCGGCAACCTCGGCCTGCGCTGGGTCAAGACCGATGTTCGCTCCGAAGGCGTGCGTACCGGCCTGCGTATCGAGGACAACGGTGACGGGACGATCCGCCTGCAACCCACCGGTGAGTACAGCACGCAGGTGTTCAAGGCGGGCAACGACAAGCTGCTGCCCAGCCTCAACGCGGCCTTCGAACTGCGCCCGGATGTGTTGCTGCGGGTCGGTGCATACCGCGCGATGTCACGGCCGGACATCGCCGCGCTGGGTGCGGGGCGCACCATCAACGTGAGCAGTGATGCCACCTACGGCAACCTGGCCGATGCGCTGGATGACATCAGCGCCAGTGGCAACCCGGCGGCACAGCCGCTGATGTCCTGGAACGGCGACCTGTCACTGGAGTGGTACCCGAACCCGGACACGATGCTGGCCGGCGCGGTGTACTGGAAGCAGTTCAACGGCGGCACCGCCACCGCGCTGGTGCCGGAGACCTACACCATCGACGGCCAGAGCGTGACTGTGCCGGTGCGGCAGCAGGTAACCACCGACGAGGACAGCACGCTGACCGGCTTCGAGCTGACCGCCACCCATCGACTGTCGTACCTGCCCAAGCCGTTCGACGGGCTGGGCTTCAAGGTCAGCTACAACTACGCCGATGCCGACTACCGGACCCAGGACTCACGACTGGGCGAGCAGCTGGCCAGTGATGGCACGATCATTCCGGCGATCGTGCCGCCGGCGGGTCTCAGCGGCTTCTCGCGGCACGTCCTGTCCGGCTCGATCTACTGGGACGTCGGGCGCTTCAACATCCAGGCCATCGGCAAGTTCCGCTCGCACTACTACCAGGACTTCACCGGCAACACCGCGCAGCAGAACCGCTACTATGATGACAACACCAGCGTGGACCTGCGCCTGCGCTACCGGGTGAACAAGCAGTTGTCGCTGTCGCTGGAGCTGATGAACCTGACCAACGAGCCGCGCGTGGCCTACCAGCCGCTTTATGGGAACTTCCGCGAAGTGGTGACCTACGGGCGGCGTGCGTATTTCGGTGTACGATACAAGTTCTGAACAGGGCGGCGCGGCCAGTGGTCGCGCCGTCACTCCAACCGGACCCTTGCCGGCCGCGGTGGCAGGGCAGGGACCCGGAGGGAATCGCCAAGGGTCAGCCGCATGTCCGCCAACCGCCTTTACCAGACCATCGCTGCCAAGCTCCGCAAGCTGATAGAGGACGGCGAATTTCCGCCGGGCTCGCGGCTGCCGGGCGAGCGTGAACTGGCCGAACGGTTCGGTGTCAGCCGGGTCACCATCCGCGAAGCCGAGATCGCACTGGAAGCACAGGGCTGGATCGCCATCCGCATCGGTTCGGGCGTGCATGTGAAGCCGCGCCCGACGCAGGCGTCCGGCGGGCTGCCGGATGTCAGCGCCTTCGACCTCACCGCTGCCCGCGCGGTATTCGAAGCCGAGGCTGCCGCGCTGGCTGCCAGCAATCTGGATGATGCCGGCATTGCCGAATTGCAGGCGTTGGCCGAAGCGCTGTGCCGTCGCGACCTGAGCGACGCCGAAGCCGGCGAGTACGACCGCCGTTTCCACCTGGCCATCGCACGGCTTTCCGGCAATCCGGTGGTGGAATTTTTCGTGCAGCAGATCTGGCGCATGCGCAGCGAACTGCCGCGGGTGAGCGAGGTCTATGCCCGGGTCTGCCACGATGATGGCGCCAGCCGTGCCGACGAGCACATGGCCATCTTCGAAGCCCTGCGTGCGCGTGATCCGGTGGCCGCACGCAATGCGATGCGCCATCACTTCCAGCGCCTGTTCGAAGCCATGCTGCAGGCGACCGAAAGCCAGGCGCTGGAGGAGATCCGCCGGCGCACGCAGCAGGATCGTGAACGGTTCATGGCGACGACGCGTATCTGAAAGGCGTTCTGCGGGCGACGACCTGATGTGGCTGGCTACCGCCGTCGGGCTTGATGCCCACGGCCTTTCTACACCGCTGGAACCGTGATCCGCTGCAGATCCAGCTTGGCCCTGAGCGCATAGTGCTTGCGGGTGACCGGCACGGTGCAGGTCAGGCGTGGATCCAGGTAGTCCTTGAACATCGGCGGTCGCGAAGCGCCCAGATAGAACGGCCGATCCTGCTTCACCGCGGCGGGCAGCAACACGTCGGACAGATCGCTGTCGGACGCATCGGTCACCAGGCAGGGGGCATGGCGGAAGCCGAGCCTGCGCAGCAGGTACAGCCGGTGCGAGCCGTTGGTCAGGATGATCCGGCGGCCAATGCGTGTGGCGCTGATCAGGTTGTCGCTGAAACCGAGATAGACGACAAGGGCGTGGCTGGCTGCGCCGAACGGCTCGTAACCGGCGATGGTGCGAGGGTCGATCGTCGCCACGTCGAGGAAGCGCAGGTCGTTGGACGCAGATGCGAACGTGTAGATGCCATCGGACTGGGTAAAGCGCACATCCGGATGTGCGTGGCGTCCACGTCGCGCCACCAGCTCCATGATCTCGCTTGCATCGGGTGACGCGGCCGTGGCCGCTGCAAGCTGATCGATGTGGCGCAGGTTGATGCACTCCTGGAAAACCACCAGCCGGTCGATCTCCACCATCTTCCAACTGCGTGGGACCATGCTCGTCATGCGGTGCATCGAGGGTTGGCGAAGCGCCTGCTCGGCCAGTGGCCGCATCTCTTCGGGCAGGTCGAGGACGTCCATGGCATCGGCGTGGTCTGCTTCATCGTGATGAAGGCGACGCACCAGGGCGCGGG
Organism: Stenotrophomonas sp. YJH_SMC_101-4; assembly: GCF_059370395.1. Lineage (NCBI taxonomy): Bacteria > Pseudomonadati > Pseudomonadota > Gammaproteobacteria > Lysobacterales > Lysobacteraceae > Stenotrophomonas > Stenotrophomonas sp. YJH_SMC_101-4. Next base: position 860,579 of record NZ_JCAFTP010000001.1, read on the forward strand.
CTTCCCGCCACTGCTCCACCAGCATCGCTTCATCAAAGCTTCCTGGTGGGCAACGCTCCCTGACGAAGCGGATGAACTTCGGCAGTGGAAACAGGCCCTTCAGCAGAAGGGTGGAATCAAGGCCATCGTCATTGATCTCGGTGGGCATCCATCTCGCTCTCTTGGGAGTCGCTGCAGCGGCGTCCGATCACGGTCGGTCGTCACACCAAAATAATATGTTATATCGTAACATTTACGTGCCTTGGCGGCAATCGTCCTGAAACACGCAGGGCGAGGCTGGCTTGGCCGCTGTGCATCCACGGCATCGCGTGGGTGCATCCACTGACTAGAGGAGATGTTCATGAACGAACTGATTGAGCTGGGCGTAGTGGCTGGAGAGCAGAATCACGAAGACCAGGGTCAACTGATCGAGCTGGGCTCGGTGGTTTCCGAAACGAAGGCGCACAACCACGGCACGTTGTGGGATGGCGTCTTCCCGACCACCTCGCCCTGATCCATCGCACCCTGCATGACCTGCGGTGCATGCCCCCCGCATGCACCGCTCTGATGCCTGCAGCAGCATGAGATCACGCTCGCGATGGACCAGCCTGAAACCACCTACTTCCTTTCGAAGCACGCACATGTCTGTGTGACCGGTGACGCAATGGTCATTCTTGATCAGGCCTCCGGCAGCTATCTCGCCATCGATCGGCGCGGAGCGGCGGCGCTTGGCGGGCTGGTGCAGGACTGGCCCCTGGCCTCCGATGGAGCGCCGAGGCCGAGGATGCTGCAGTCGCTGCTTGATCGGCGCCTGATCACCCAGGATCCGCTGCGTGGCAAATCCGCAGCAAGCGCCGAAATCGCGTTGCCCCGGCACTGGGTGCGCGAGGGCGAGTCCCGAGGATGTCCGCCGATCACGGCCCGCGATGTGCGCCGGTTCCTGGCCTCGGTCACGCGCGCGGCCTGCAGCAGGACGTTCCTGCCTTTCAGCTACACGGTGTCGGCAGCCCGCAGGCGCGGTCAGGAAGCTACGCCGGGCGAGGTGGATCTGCAGCAGCTGGCCCTCCTGGTCCGGGTGTTCGATTGGTTGCGACCGATCGCCTTCAGGAAGACCGATGAGTGCTTCCTCTACTGCCTGGCCATGCGTGAGTTCCTGTCGCGGTACGGCATCGTTCCGGCGTGGGTGTTCGCGGTGCGGACCCAGCCGTTCGCAGCGCATTGCTGGTTGCAGCACGGCGACCAGGTTCTGACCGACATCCCCTTCAACCTGCGCCGGATGACGCCCATCCTGGTGCTGTAACCGGCCTGAGGCATGTACCGATACATCGCTCTGTTCTGGAACGAACATTCCGAATCCGCTCGTGCGCAGGCTTTGCAGGCCATGGAACGGATCGAGGCAGACCGCCCCGGAATCGCCTGCGTGATGAAGGGCAGCGGCGGCGCCATCTATGCCCAGACCGACAACCCCGGCTACTTCGAGTACAGCCGGTCCGGCCCGCTGGTGATACTCGGCAAGCTGTTCCACAAGGTGTTCGCCGCCGATACCGTTCCCGCACAGGCATTTCCCGATGCTGCATCCGCAGACAGCGCCTGCAGTACGCAGGGCAGGAGCCTGGTGGAGCAGTACTGGGGGCGCTACGTTGCCGTGGGCTACCAGCCGGATACCGCCAGCTGGTTCGTGCTGCGCGATCCGACGGCGGAGATTCCGTGCTACATGACCACGGTCGATCAGTTGACGGTGGTCTTTTCGAGCATGGAAGACTGCCTGCTGCTGGGAGTGGGTGACTTCAACGTCGACTGGTCGTTCCTGTCCTACTCGCTGCTGTTCCCGTTCCGTGACGGCCTGCAGACAGGCTTCGAGGAGGTCAGCGCGCTCGAGGCGGGCGAGGCAGTGACGATCCGTGATGGCCGGCCGATCGGCCGGCACTACCAGTGGGATGTGGTGCGGCAGGCCAGTGAAGCGCCCATCGAAGATCTGGAGGAAGCCGTGCAGCTGGCACGTGCAACGCTGCTGGGCTGCATTGGTGCGCTGGCGAGCCAGCATCGATGCATCCAGCTTCAGTTGTCCGGCGGGCTGGACTCCTCCATCGTCCTCGCCGGCCTGCTGCATGCACCCTCCGCACCGGAGGTGAAATGCGTCCATCACTACGATGCCGGCATTGGTGCCGATGAGCGCATGTTCGCGCGCATGGCCGTTGCCGGTGCCCGTGAATCCTCCGGAAGGAGCTGCGAGTTCGTCGAGTACCAACGGCAGCCGCACTGCTCGCTGGAAGAGATCATGGACTTCCCGCGAACCGCGCGTCCTGCGCATTGCTCGGGTTACCTGCTGCATCGGCGCGACGTGGATGTTGACGCGGACACGGTGCAGTTCACCGGTGTCGGCGGCGATGCGGTCTTCCTCCGCTTCAAGGGCAATGCCGCTGCCATCGATTATGCGTGGCGGCGTGGGATCGACCGCGACTTCTTCCGTGTCGCGTTCGAAACTGCGCAGTCGGGCGATTCGCTGTACGGGGTATTCAAGGATGCCTTCGTCCATGGCGTGTTCAAGAAGCCAGGCAGCATCAACGGCCGCTGGGGCAACCCGTGCGAATGGGTGAAGGTGGATGCGTCCGAACAGGATGGCCTGCCGCCGGCCTGGCTGCGGCATGCACGCGCACAGGGGTACAGGCTCTCTCCGCACAAGCTGGCGCACATTGGCCGGATGATCTTCCCGACCAGCGTGCTCGATCCCTTCGAGGGTGCAGGACGCTGGCACGGCGTATCCCCCATCAGCGCACAGCCTGTGGTGGAACTGTTCGCCCGCCTGCCGCTGCACCTGCTGATGGCCGGCGCGGAAGACAGGACGATCGCGCGTCGTGCACTGCAGGGCCTGCTGCCGCAGGCGCTGCTCTCGCGCAAGGTGAAGTCCTACCTGGACGATCACTCGGTGGCCGTCACCCAGCGGCATCAGCAGTTCATCAGGGGCCTGCTGGTGGATGGCCTGCTGGCCCGGCGGGGCTACATCGACAGCGCATCGGCCGACGCGGGCATCCGCAGGGTCAGCCCCGATCACTCATCCCAGGTGCTGGGTATCTTCGGCCCGCAGGTCAACATCGAAGCGTGGCTCAGGCGTTGGATGGGCCGGCCAGGCGTGCCTGCGGCCGGCGCGGCCTAGGCGCTCCGGCTCATTTCCTCAAGGTAGAGGTTCTCAAGATCATTGGCGGTGATCGTGCTGGCATCCAGCGTCCTGCGCAGCCTGCCGGCCTCCATCAGTCCGATGGTGGTCGCCACTTCGCGGGCACGGAACAGATCGTGGGTGGCCATCAGGATCGCCGTGCCGCGATCGCGCTGGCGCACGATCAGCTCGTGGAACTCGGCCGAGGCGGTCGGGTCCAGGCCGGACGTCGGCTCATCGAGGAGCAGCGCCCTGGCTTCCTTGATGATGGCCAGCGCGATGCCCACCTTCTGGCGCATGCCCTTGGAGTAAAGCCCGACGCGCCGCCCGAATGCCTCGGGTGCCAGGCCAGCGGACCTGAGCGCGTCCTTCAGCCGTGCGGACGAGCGCTGCTCCACCGCAGCCAGGCGCGCGAAGTAATCCAGGTTTTCATAGCCGGTCAGTTCGTCATACAGCGCCACGTTCTCCGGGATGTACAACAGGCGCCGGCGTACCTCGTGTGGCTGCTGCCAGGCACTGAGCCCATCAACCTCGGCGGATCCGGAGGTGGGTTCGAGGAAGCCCAGGAACAGCTTGATCGTGGTCGATTTGCCGGCCCCGTTGGCACCCAGCAGGCAGAAGATCTCGCCGGGGCGCACCGTGAAGCTCACATCATCCAGCGCCCGATGCGTGCCGTGTTCCTTGACCAGATGCGTTGCAGTCAGCATGTGTGATGTACCTCAGGGGGTGGCCAGCCGACGCCGCATCGACCAGGCCGCGATCAGCAGAAGCAGGGTGGCGACGGCCAATGCGGCCAGGTCGATCAGTACACCGCGTTGCAGGGCGCCCGCCGTGTCCTGGAATTCGAAACGGGGCAGGGCGTCGTACTCGGCCAGCGTCTGTGGCACGTCACGGTCCAGATAGTCCTTGTGCAGCTGCCGACGTGCGTGCCAGTACGCGAGGACCTGCTGCTGGAACGCCAGCGCCCGGTCGGCGTCGGATCCGGCGAGGCGGTCCAGTGCATCCTGCACCGCGACCGAAGGCAGCAGCAGGCGCGCCCGGTCGAGTGCCTGGCGCCGCGCGTCCTCAGCCTCCGTGTGCGCGGCGATCAAGGGCGCGATGGCCTGATCGGCCTGGACAAGATCGGCATAGGCCACGCGCACGGCGTCCGCAATGCGCGGTGCTGGCGAACGCGTGGCGGGGGAGGCTGCCGCGTGGCGCAGCTGCTGCTGGCGGGCAGTGTCGGCCAGCTGCGCCTTCAGTGCGGTCGCCAGTTGCATCTGCGAGGGCGGTGGAACCCTCAGGTTCACCGCTGCCAGGACCAGTGATGGGGCCATGACAACGATCAGCAGCCACAGTGCGCCAGCGGCGATCGCGGCCTCGGTGGTGCGCCGGGCGAAGCAGCCGATAAGCACCGCCAGTGCCAGCCAGAAGCTGCCGTAGGCGAGCACGATCAGGGCAAGCACGGCCAGGCCGGAAGGGCGTGTTGCGCCCGAGCCAGCGGCAACGGCAATGATGATCGCCAGCGCAGGCAGCAGCACGATGGCACCTCGGGCCAGGGCCTTGACCGCGATCAGCCGTCCTGCCGCTATGGGCTGTGACAACACCAACGCTGTGATGCCGCGCTCGCATTCGCGCGACCAGAGATCGAAGGTGGTCGCCAGGATGACCAAGGGCAGCAGAAACACAATGACGAAGGCCAGGTCGAATCGGCCAGCGGCCTGCACGGCAGGATTGCCGATGTCGGACCACACATGCCTGAGCAGCTGGGTACGGTCACCCAGCGCAACCACATCGGCGGTGTAGGGGTAGGCGTCCGCCTGTCCAATCGACAATGCCGCCATCGGGCCGGGAGGGAGCACCGGCTGGACGCGGGGCAGTACCGACGGCGCCTTGCCAACGAACCCCCGGCTGCGGTCCCTGGCATCCTGTTCTTCCGCGTTGATCAGGCTGATGGCTGCCTCGCGCTGCCCGACCCACGCACTGCCATTCCATGCTGCATAGGCCGCCAGCACCACCAGCAGGCCAAGCAGCACCGGCAACGCCCGGTCACGCAGCAGGCGACGGATCTCATGCCCTGCGATCGACAGGCTGCTCATGGGGCACTCCCGAGATGCCGCGCCGACGTGAACACCAGCCCCAGGGCCAGCAGCACCCAGGCCAGCAGGATGGCGAAATTCACCGACTGTGCCGCGGCGATGTGGCCCAGCGGCGGTTGTTGCGGGCTGTACGCCACGGAGCGGGTAAGGGTCGCGATATCGGCCAGATGCTTGCTGCCGTTCGCGGCCTTGTGCTGTTTCACTTCCAGGTTGAGTGCCTGGATCAGCCGGTAGCGATAGTCTTCGACTCCGCGCAGGAACGCCAGTTGTGCAGGGAAGTCGGTGCGCGCCAGTGCCCGTGACGCGGCCTGCAGCGCGAGGGTGGGCGACAGCGCCGCGAAGGCGCGCTGCGTGATCGCCTGCCGCTGGTAGGTAGCGTAGATGCGTTCGAAGTGGCGGTTGTAGGTCTCGGTGGAATTGGCTTCGGCGAACTCCAGCGCCACGCCGCGGAAGTTGACCGGAAGATCGTCCACGTCCTTCACCTGATAGCGTGCCAGCATCTCTGCTTTCAGTGCGTCCAGCCGCTTGTCCGCCGGGTCGTGGCCATCTGCGCCGTGCTCTGCGTCCTCGCTGACCGCCGCCCGGAACGCGGGGGCAGTAGGCGTGGGATACAGTGATTCGGCCAGTGCGGGGGCCACCCGCGGCGCGAGCAGGGTGGCTACCACCCAGAAGCCGAGCAGCACCACCAACGACGTGCGTGCTGCGCTGAAGCGCGCCGAGACGCCGATGGTGATGGCGCAGAACACCAGGAGATAGAGCGCATACGCCGCGAACATCGCAATCAGCGCCATGATGTCGGCCGTGCCGAGGGTGCGTCCGGCCATGCCGGGAACACTGACCGCCAGCAGGGCGAGCACCAGCAGCAGCGATGCCGTTGCCAGCGCGATCAGCCGGCCGCCGATCAGGACGTGGGCCGATGCACCACTGCCGAGCTCCTGGCGGAGGGTTTCGCGGGCGACATCGCCGGAGAGGCTGGCGAATCCGGCAAGGATGATCAGCAGAGGCGCCACGACCTGCAGCGCCCATGCGGCGGAGAAGCCATCGAACCGGCTGAGCGCGGTGCCGGCGTCGACGGGTCGGTGCCGGGCCGGGTTCTGCGCATGGCCTTCGATGAACACCGAGGTGCCGACGAAATCCGTGATGCCCGGGTCGAGCGCCGCCAGCGGCCGCACCGGCGCGGGAATGGCGCGGCCGACGTGCGCGGCAGCATGCGGGTCGATCGTGCCCTGGCTGTCCCATAGCCCGGCCTCCTGCTCCGCTACGATCTGGCGCTCCTGGGCCTGCTGCGCCAGCCGTGCTGCGCCCGTGGCAACCGACGCTCCCGCAAGCAGCAGCAGGGTCAGCGCGAGCCACAACAGGCGCCGCTCGCGCCACATCAGCTTCAGCTGGGTCGCGGCAACGACCAGGGTCTGGCGCACGGCGGATGCGGGTCTGGAGAAGGTGGGGGAGGCATCGCTCATGGCGGGCGCCCTACCAGCGATGGGTCAATGTCATGGACAGGAATCGGCCGAGCGCCGTTGCATTGGTCGGGTCGAAACCGGTGTTGATGCTGTTGACGATGAAGGGCGGATTCCGGTCGAACAGGTTCTGCACGTTGAAGGCCAGCGAAGTGCCCTGTCCGGCACCGGCAGCACCGCTGAAGTCATACCTGAGATTGAGGTCGACCGTCGTCCACGAGCTGACATGGGGGTCGGCGCGGTTGGCGGGATCGCGATAGCTGTCCACGTAGTTCACGAACAGCCCGCCGGCAACCTGCCGGTGGCTCATGGCGAGGCCGCCGCGCACCTTCAGGTCGACCGGGAAGTACACCGCATTCACCGCGTCCACCTCGGGCGAGGTGGCGGTCACGCGGCGCTTGGAATCGATGATGTACTGGCCGGCAAGGTTCAACGCGATGCGGGTCTGGCCAGCGTCGAAATCGTAGGAGGCATTGAAATCGACGCCGCGCTGCGAAGTGAACGCGTTGTTGCGAAAGCGGTTGTCCAGGATGACTTCGCTGCTGGTTTCATCGGTTCCTGGTGCCAGGGCATACGGGCCCACCCGCGATACGAACAGGCCCAGGCCGGAGGCACCCAGCTGGCGCGCCTGCTGGATCTGCTGCGGCGTCGGGTTGACGGTCAGCAGGTCCGCATAGGGCGCGGTGGACTGCAGGAACAGCGACGGGAAACTGCCGCCGAAACCGCTGCCGATCCGGTCGGCATACTCGATGTGATAGTAGTTCGCGTCGATCTTGAGGCCCGGCAGCGACGGGGGCGCGAACGAGAAGCCGCCGGTCCAGGTCTTGGCACGTTCGGGCCCCAGATCCGGGTTGCCGTTGGAGAGCATCATCAGCACCGTGCTTCCGTTGGCCGCGCTCGGGTTGGGTACTTTGGCCACCACCACGGTGTTGTTCAGCTGCATGTCCTGGTAGACCGGCGCCCGGTAGGAGCGGCCGTAGCTGGTGCGGAATGAAAGTCCTTCCGTTGCTTCCCACAGCAGGCCGAGCTTGGGATTGAGGGTGGAACCAAAATCGCTGTAGTCGTCGTAGCGTGCGGCCGCAGTCAGCGACAGCCGACGAACGCCAGGCATGTCTGCCAGCAGCGGAATGTTGAGCTCAGCGAAAGCGGAACGGATCGTGCGCTGCAGATCCAGCGGCTTCTCAAGCCCGCGGTGGTCGAGCAGTTCATAGCCATCGCGGCGGTAGCCCGCACCGAATGCCGCGCGTACGCCGCCGGCCGGAAGATTGAACAGCTCGCCGTCGGCGATCACTTCCAGATAGCGCGATTCGGAGTTCGTATCCGTCGGCGGCGCGGTGCTGACCGAGCTGCCGGTGATGGTCGTTCTCTCGTAGGAGACGTCGCTCCTGCCGAATCCGGAATTCAGGCGGGCCTGCCACTGGCGCGGAAGCTCGAGAGTAAGCCCGGCGAACACATCGAACTGCCGCGTGTGCGGGAACAGGCGGGTCTCGTCGGCGGTGCCGGAAATGGTGGTGTCCATCTCGCGCTTGGCAAAGGAGCCGGTCAGGTTGAGCGTCAGCACATCACTGAGCTCCTGCACGCCGTCCAGATACAGGCTGTGCCGCTTCGAACCGGGATAGATGTCGTAGGGCTTGACCGTAACGTTCCGGGAAAAGTCCTTGTCGACGGCGGCGAGGTTGCCCTGCTTCAGGAACTCGTAGCTGGCCATCAGGTGGCCACCCTCCCACGACCAGCCGGCCGACTGCGAGGCCTGGTACTCGTCCATGTTGCCGCGGGTGACGCTGCCATAGCGCAGCGAGGTCTCATAGCCGGTGAAATCGCGGCGCAGGACGATGTTGACCACACCGCCGACGGCGTCGGTGCCGTAGATGGCAGAGGCGCCATCGGTGAGGATCTCCACGCGCTCGATGGCGCTCAGCGGAATCAGCGAGATGTCGACGTATTGGTAGCGGTTCGAGGAGGTCACGCGGTGGCCGTTGATCAGCGTCAGCGTGGTGCCCGTGCCGAGGCCACGCAGGTTGATGGCGGTGCCCTGGCCGAAGTTGTTGCCGGTATCGCGGTCGACGCCGAGGTTGCCGACGTTGGCGCCGTTGGCACCACCGCCGAAGTTCTGCGGCAGCTTCTCGAAGAGCTGCTGCAACGAGGCCACCCCGGTTCGATCAATGGCCTCCCGGTCGATCACGATGACCGGAGAGGCGCCGCCGCCAATGGCATCGCGGATATTGCTGCCAATGACCATCACCTTGTCCAGCGTGGCGGTATCGGATCGCCGGTCGCCCTGGGCAGTACTGCCCAGAGCGCTGGCATCCTGCGCCATTGCCGGCGCGTTGAGCTGCAGAGCAGCGGCCAGGCTGGCGACCACCAATGCCGCCGGCCTGGCGGTGGATGCGTTGTTCATGCCCCGGTCCATCGATCTCATCGGATGTTGGTCTGCGGCACGAGCCATCGCGCCTTCAATAGCGATGTTATATCATATCATTCAAGATGCGCGACGATCTCTTGCTGTGCCGAGGGGCGACAGCAGGCACACCGCCACACAGGAGCCACTGCACCGATGCCGGACCGACGCTGATGAGAATGTTCGCGCTGCCGCCGCCGGTCACCGAGATCCTCACCGCGTACTGGAAGGCGGACCGCAGGCTGCTGCTGTTGATTGCCGCCATCGTCGTGCTTTCCAGCCTGGCCACGGTGGCAGCGCCGTACCTGTTCTCGCGCCTGATCGACCGCATCAGCACGGAAGGCATCCGTGAACTGGCGGGATGGTTCCTGCTCTACGCGGTGATGCTCGGCGCCGCCAGCATCCTGCAGAACACCGTGCAGTACCTGTCGTTCCTCAGTGGCGAGAACCTGGGTTTCATCACCAGCACCCGCTACTTCGCGCGGCTGCTGAAGAAGACACACAGCTTCTTCCTGGATTACAACGCAGTCGAACTGCAGGTGGCCGGGGAGAAGGGCCGCAACGCCCTGAAGATCGTGGTGCAGCTTGGCCTGGTGGTGTTCATTCCCAGCGCACTGCAGATCCTGCTGACCCTGCTGACACTGGGTGCGCTGATCAACCTGCAGATGGTGGCGATCGTGCTGGGCTACGGTTCTGTGGCCGTCACGCTCTCGGCCATCGCTACGCGGCGAGCACGGATCCATCGTGAGGCGGCGGTCGAAGCGGGCCAGCAGAATGCGCGCTTCGTCGGCAATGCGATGAACGCGATGGAGACGCTGCGGCAGTTCGGCGGCAGCGCGTGGATGATCCAGCGCTTCGAACAGAAGGCCCAGGAGGTGCGCGACAGCTGGCGGGCCTACGTGCTGCAGCGGGTCGGCTTCATCGCGCTGCTGGGCATCGGCCTGGCGGTCGAGTTCATCGTCACCTTCGCACTGCTGCTCCCGCGCTATCAGAGCGGTGACCTGAGCGTCGGCGATATCGTGCTGTTCAACCTGCTGTTGCTGCAGCTCAACATGCCCTTTGAAATGATCGCGCGCTCGATCGATGACGTTGCCCGTTCGTGGACGCTGCTGACGCCGCTATCGGCCCTGTGGGCGGCACCCGAAGAGCGGCAGGCAGCAAACGCCGGCCGATTCCAAGGAGAATGCGGCCGGATCGAGTTCCAGCATGTCAGCCATCGCTACGGCAATGGACGCGGCGTCCGGGATGCGTCCTTCCACGCCGGGCGCGGCGGCATCAACTTCCTGATGGGGGAGACCGGGGCAGGGAAGTCGACGCTGTTCAAGCTGGCACTGAAGTCGATCGAGCCCCAGCACGGTCGCATCCTGGTGGATGGCACCGACCTGGCCGACATCGACCGTGCCGCGTGGCACGCCGCCGTCGCCGTCGTTCCCCAGGATGTCATCCTGCTCAACGAGAGCCTGGCCGACAACATCCTGCTGGGGCGCCCGCGCGACGACACCCGGTTGCGCCGCGCGACCCGCCAGGCGTCGATCCTGGCCTTGATCGACGCGCTGCCCGCAGGCTTTGAAACCACCGTGGGCGAGCGTGGCCTGAAACTTTCCGGCGGCGAACGGCAGCGCATCGCCATTGCGCGTGCACTCTACGGAGAGCCCGCCATCCTGTTCCTGGATGAAGCCAGCTCGGCGCTGGACGAGGCGACCGAGCGCGAGATCATGGGCCATATCCGCGCGCTTGCCGGTGATGTCACGATCGTGGCCATCACCCATCGCCGCAGCGTGGTGACCGCAGCCGACCAGGTGATCGTGCTGGCCACGGGCTGACGGGACCTGGCGGACACCTGCACCTGCAGCTGGGGCGCGATGCTTCTGGGGTACGCTGTGCGCGACCGTTCCCGGTGCCACCTGTGCAGTCGACGCCTGGCTCGTGACCCCGCACCGACTCATTCCAGGAATCCCGCATGCCCGACAACCCTTCACCGCTGAACATCCTGGCGTTTGCCGGCAGCCTGCGTGGCAACAGTTACAACCGTCGCCTGATCAGGGCCGCGGCAGGCGCCGCGCCTGCGGGCCTGCTGCTGACCGTGCATGACACCATTGCCGATATTCCGCTGTTCGACGAAGACCTGGAAGCCGCCGATCCGGCCGGTCCTGCCGGGGTCAAGCGCCTGCGCGCGGCCATTGCAGCCGCTGACGGCGTGCTGATCGCCACGCCGGAGTACAGCCAGTCACTGCCCGGCGTACTCAAGAACACGCTCGATTGGCTGTCCCGCGAGGATGCCGAATACCGCACGGTCCTTTCGGCCAAGCCGGTGGCGATCATCGGCGCCACGCCGGGTCACTGGGGCACCAAACTGGCACAGTCGCAGCTGCGCCATACACTGACCGCCATGGGGGCATTGACCATGGCCTCGCCACAGCTCTATGTGGCCGAAGCAGCGGCCGCCTACAACAATGACGCGGACGATTTCGACGCGGCGACGCGCAAGCGCCTGCAGCGCTTCCTGGAGGGATTCCAGGCCTGGGTCCAGTTGCTGCAGGGCGGGGCATCGCGCGGTTGAGCCGTGCCGGCAGAGGGCGTCAGCGCCCGCCGGTGCCAGCGCCCGGATCATGCAGCCCGCGCAGTTTTTTCTTGTTGATCTTGCCCACGCTGGTCCGCTCGATCGCATCCACGAAGCTGACACGCTCTGGAATCGCATAGCGTGAGATGTCTCCGGAACGGCTGCGCGCTGCGACCAGTTCGATGATCTCCGCCTCTGACACATCACGGCCGGGCTGCCTGACCACCAGTGGCAGCGGCCGTTCGCCCCATTTCGCATCGGCGATACCGATCACCGCGACCTCGCTGACCGCCGGGTGCAGTGCGATGATGTCTTCCAGCGCGAGCGAGGAGATCCATTCGCCACCGGTCTTGATTACGTCCTTGATGCGATCGGTGACGCGCAGGTAGCCACCTGCATCGATGTTGCCGATGTCGCCGGTGTGCAGGTAGCCGCCCGCCCACAGCGCTGCCGAAGCGTCCGGATCGTGCAGGTAACCCTGGGTCAGCCAGGGTGCACGCGCCACCACTTCGCCGGTGGCCACGCCATCGTGGACGACATCGCCCATGTCCGGGTCGACAATGCGCAGGTCCACCAGCGGCACCGGAGTGCCGGCCTTGGTGCGCAATGACAGCACCTGGTCGGCATCCGTCATGCTGTCCACGTCGATCTGGGCGATGGTGAGCAGAGGGCAGGTCTCGGACATGCCATAGCCGCCGAAGATGTCGATGCCCCGTGCCAGTGCACGCTGCGCCAGAGCACGGGGCAGGGCCGCACCGCCGATGATCACCTTCCAGCCCTCCAGGTCGGTCTGCGCCGCGTCCGGATGCTCCAGCAGCATGTGCAGGATGGTTGGCACACAGTGCGAGAAGGTCACCTTTTCGCGCGCGATCAACGCCAGCAGCTTCGCAGGCAGGTAGCGCCCCGGATAGACCTGCCTGATGCCCATCGCGGTAGCCACGTAGGGCAGGCCCCACGCGTGCACATGGAACATCGGGGTCATGGGCATGTAGACGTCGTCACGGTGCAGGCGGCCCTGGCGGGGGGCGCCGCCGAGCGCGGCCATCGCCACCAGCGAATGCAGCACCAGCTGCCGGTGGCTGAAATAGACCCCTTTGGGCAACCCGGTGGTTCCGGTGGTGTAGAACACCGTGGCACGGGCATTCTCGTCGAAGTCCGGGAAGCGGACGACCGGCGTGGCATCACGCAGGCCCGTTTCATACTCGGTGGCGAAGCCTGGCGGCGGCGGGCCATCGGCATCGTCCAGCAGAATGCGGGTGCGCAGGTCCGGCAGCTGCTCGTCGATGGCGTCCAGCAGCGGCAGGAACTCGCGGTTGGCCAGGATCGCCCGCGCGCCGCTGTGGTTCAACGTGTACGCGATCTGCTCGGGGGCCAGGCGCACGTTCACCATCATCAGCACCGCACCGATCATCGGCACCGCGAAGTAGGCCTCCAGGTAGCGGTTGCTGTCCCAGTCCATCACCGCCACCGTGTCGCCGTGGCCGACTCCCAGCGAGGTCAGCAGGCCTGCCAGCTGGCCGATGCGCGCGTGCAGGGTGCGGTAATCGAACCGTACCTGGTCGCCGTAGACGATTTCCTGTCCAGGGCTCACCGCCAGCGGCATCAGCAGCAGCTGCTTGATCAGCAGTGGATAGGCATGGGGATCGGGAGTGGGGGCGGATGACATGGGATTTCCTCGTGGGCGGCGTTGCGGTCGCCGGCCTTCTCCGCCCCACACTAGCAAGCCCTTCCTGCTGTACCAGCGTACCTAGGTACCTGTTCCCGCGCGCACCCGATTTGATAGTCTCGCCAGGACATGCCAACCCTGCTCATCGCCGATGATCACCCCTTGTTCCGTGCGGCACTGCATCGCGCGGCGGAAGAGGCGGTCGCCGATCTGCAGATCAGCGAGGCTGATTCGCTGGACGGCGTGCTGGAGGTGATCGAGAACCAGTCGATCGACCTGATGCTGCTTGACCTGCACATGCCCGGCAACCACGGGCTGGCCGGATTGGCCACGATCCGTGCCCTGCAGCCGGGCCTGGCGATCATCATCGTCTCCGCCAACGAGGAGCCGCAGGTCATCCGGCGTGCCATCGACCTCGGCGCCGCAGGCTACCTGCCCAAGAGCTCGGGCTTGAACGAACTGCAGTCCGCGCTGCAGTCCGTGCTGGAGGGTGAGCGCTGGATTCCAGCGTTGCTGCGCGAGCCGGTGGCGCGGGTGGCACCGTTCAGCAGGGATGCCGACCTGGCCGCACGCCTGTCCAGCCTGTCGGCACATCAGTACAAGGTGCTGGGGCTGGTGGCCGAGGGCCTGCTCAACAAGCAGATCGCCGACCGGCTGGGCGTACAGCTGCGCACGGTCAAGGCGCACATGACACGCATCATGGAGCGGCTGGGCGTGCGCAACCGCGCGCAGGCCATCCGCGTGCTGCACGAAATGGGACTGGCCGATCCGTCCCGGCAGAGCGAAGAGCTTCCCGAGCCCTGATGGGTCAGGGCGTGGCAGTGGTCGCCAGCAGGTGGTTGATCGCCCAGCGCAGCGCCAACGGCTTGAACGGCTTGTTGAGCAGGGACAGCCCAACGCCACGCACCGCCTCGCGCGTATCGCTGCCGGTATCGGCACTGAGGATCACCGTCGGCCGCGGCCCATGCATGCCCGTCAGCCGCTTCCACAGCGCAACACCGGTATCGCCATCATCCAGGTGATAGTCGAACAGCCACAGCGCCGCCTCGTGCGCTGAGGGTCCGATGTCATCGGCGTTGCCTGCCGCGATCACATCGCAACCCCAGGAATGCAGCAGCTGCCGCATCGCCTCCAGTGCGTCCGGGTCGTTGTCCACCACCAGTACACGAATTCCCTTCAGGGCGCTGCTGCCGCCCGTCGGTGGTGGACTGCGCGGGGTCACAGCGGGTGCTGCGCGTTGCACGCTGATCGAGAAGGCCGAGCCATGCCCGGGTACGCTGCGCAGGTGCAAGGGTGCATGCAGCAGGTCGGCGATGCGGTGCGCGATGGTCAAGCCCAGGCCCAGTCCTTGCCCGTTGCTGCGATCGATCCGGTGGAACTCTTCGAACACCACCGCCTGCTGCTCCGAAGCAATGCCGGGGCCGGTGTCATGCACGCCGATCATCAGTGCCTGCCCCTGGCGGCGCACACCCAGCAAGACACCGCCATGGCGGGTATAACGAATGGCGTTGGCCAGGAAGTTCTGCAGCACCCGGCGCAGCAGCAGCGGGTCGCTTTGGACCCAGGCCTGGCTCCGCACGTGGCGGAACTGCAGGCCACGCGCCGCCGCCAGCACGGCGAACTCCTGCGCAAGCGGATCCAGCACGGTCGACAGCGCGAAGGGGCGGGGATCGGCCACCAGCCCACCGGCTTCCAGTCGCGAGATATCCAGCAGGCCGGACAGCAGGTCATCAGTGGAATCCAATGCGCCGCGGATCTGCCGCAGGAAACTGTCGAGGAACTCGGACTCGATGTGCTGCGACATCGCCTCGGTCAGCAACTGGGCCGCATGCAGGGGCTGGATGAGATCATGGCCGACCGCCGTCAGGAAGCGCGTTTTTGCCGCGTTCGCGCGCTCGGCCTCCTGTACCGCCTGCTGCAGCCGCGCGGTGCGGTCCTGTACCCGGCGTTCCAGATTCTCATTACTGCGCTTGAGCGCATCTTCCGCGCGGCGGAACGCCGTGACATCGGTGAAGGTGGCTACATAGCCACCGCCCGGCATCGGGTTGCCGCGGATCTCGACGATGGTGTCATCGGGGAAGATCCGTTCGGACAGGTGTGGCGTGCCACGGCGCATATGCGCGACGCGGCGCTGCAATGCCTTGGTCGGCGTGTCGCCAGGGCCGTCGCCGATCTTCAGCTGTCCCAGTGCCCATGCCGTGAGGTTGACCACCGGCTGCCCGACCTGCAGCAGCTCCGGCGGAAACTTGAACAGCGCGGCGTAGCGGCTGTTCCAGGCCACCAGCTGCAGCTGCGCATCGACCACGCTGATGCCCTGGCTCATGTTCTCCAGCGCAGCTTCCAGCAGGCGCTGGTTGAAGCGCAGCACCTGGGTGGCCTCGCCGACGGCGCGGGTCACCGCGTCCAGCGGCGCGGCGCCGCCCTCGCGTGCGGCTTCGACCAACAGCCGTGCCATGCCTGCGCCGACCACGGCCGTCAGCTCACGCTCGACGGCGGTGACCCGATCGTCATCCAGCATCTGCCCGGCGTGGCCCTCCAGCAGCTGGCGCGCACGCTCCTGGCCAAGGAAGCGTCCGGCGGTCCTGCGCAGGGACGCCGCAGCCACCGCATCCCGCCTCCGCGGCAAGGACGGACGCACGGCCCGCGACACCAGGGCCACGGCCAGCAGGTTGACCGCCAGGCTGGCCCCCATGCTGATGGCGATATGCCCCGGCTGCACGCGCAGCGAGACCACCGACAACCAATGCAGCCCGTCGGCGTCGACCGACGGCGTCGCGGCCGGGATCACCATCGGCAGCAGTACCAGCCACAGCCAGGCCAACGAGCCCAGCACGATGCCGGCCATGATGGCCGCGGAGGGCGTACGTGGGCGATACACCGCCAGCAGCACAGCCGGTGCCAGCTGCGAGAGGGCGGTGAAGGACATCAGGCCGAAATCGCTGAGTGCCTCGGTGCCGCTCATCGCGCGGCTGTACAGCCACGACATCAGGAACACGGCGAGGATGCCGGCACGGCGGAACGCCAGCACGCGCGGGCGCAGATCGGCGTTGGCCACGCCACCCTCGATGCCGCCGAGCAGGCGCGAACCGAATCCATGGTTGCCAAGCATGATCGACAGGGTCAGCCCGGAGAGGATCATCATGCCGGTGGCCGCGCTCAGGCTGCCCAGATAGGCCAGCAGCGCCAGCAGATGATGGCCACCGGCCT
This sequence comes from Stenotrophomonas sp. YJH_SMC_101-4, assembly GCF_059370395.1. Classification (NCBI taxonomy): domain Bacteria; kingdom Pseudomonadati; phylum Pseudomonadota; class Gammaproteobacteria; order Lysobacterales; family Lysobacteraceae; genus Stenotrophomonas; species Stenotrophomonas sp. YJH_SMC_101-4. The sequence goes on from NZ_JCAFTP010000001.1 coordinate 877,078, forward strand.
GCGGCAGCGCCAGCACGTACAGGTCCGGTGATACCGAGGCCGGCAGCTGCGCAGCACCGGCCAATGCCATCGGCACCGACGGCAGACCGATCAGCAGCAGGTAGACCGGGAACATCCAGCGTGCCGTCTTCAGGTCCGATGTCTGGCGAAGCTCGACCACGCCGACGTGGAACTGGTGAGGCAGGGTGAACGCGGAGATCGCCCCCAGCGCGACCATGGTGAGATAGTCCGGCACGATGGCCGGGGGCGGCAGCTGCACCATCTTCTCCAGCAGCGGTGTGCCGGCCGTGTGCACGGACAGCGCCGCATACAGGCCAATGGCCAACAGCGCCACCAGTTTCAACACCGATTCCAGGCCCAGCGCGACCACGATGCCGCGGTTGGGCTCGGTGGCCGAGGCCTTGCGTGCACCGAACAGCAGGGTGAACGCAGCCATCGTCAGCGCGAACCAGAACGACATGTCCAGCTGCGCACCGGCAGGCGCGAACCGATCACCGAGCAGGGCGCCCAGCCCCTGGCTGACGGCTTTCAGCTGCAGTGCGATGTAGGGAATGATGCCGAACAGCGCCACCAGGGTGATGGTGAAGCCAAGACCACGATCGGCACGCAGTCGTGCAACGACCAGATCGGCGATGGTGGCACTGTTGTGCTGTTTGGCCAGCCGCCCCAGGCGGAGCAGGAACGGCAGGCCCAAGGCGAAGATCAGCGCCATCCCGGCCAGGGTCGGTGGAATCGGAAAGCCCCATTGCAGCCCCTGCGAGGCCGCGCCGTAGTAGGTCCACGCGGTGCAGTGCACGGCCAGCGACAGTGCATAGATGAGCGGCCATGCCCTCGAAAGCCGGTGCCCCCGGCGCTCGCCCCACAGCGCCACGCCAAACAGCAGTGCGGTCCATGCAATGCAGGCGAAGAGGACGATGGAGGGCGTCAACATCGCTCCAGTGTAGGGAGAGAAGCGGGGAGGGTGGTGCTAGGAGGCGATCACGATCAGTGACAGCTGCTCAGCGACCAGTGCCAGCTCGCCATCAGCAACCCGCTCGACGGCCTTGCGCTGGGTCAGCAGCCATTGGCCGGGCTGCCGCGCGTCCAGTGACACCAGCTGCGAGCGTACCCGCACCTCGGACCCGCTCGGCACCGGCGCCAGGAAGCGGACCTTGTTCAAGCCGTAGTTGAGCACGTGGGCGATGCCGGGGAAGCCAGCGAGGGCGGCCACATCGTCCTCCACCGTCAGCGAGAGCAGCAGGAAGCCGTGTGCGATGGTCTGCCCACCCGGCATCTGGGCCTGCACCCGCGCTGGATCGACATGGATCCAGTTGTGGTCGCCGGTGGCGTCGGCAAAGGCATCGATACGCGTCTGGTCCACGCGGGTCACGCCACTCAGCCGCTCGCTGGCTGCCCACTGCTGCAACGCCTGCAGGGCGGGAGGCAGGTCGCTGTCCGCACTCACGCCACACGCTCCAGCAAGGTCAGGATCGCGTCACGCGCCTCTGGCTCGGACAGCATCGGCGCGTGCCCCACATCGGGCACCTCCACCAGGCGGGCACTTTCCGAGGTGGCCGCCATCTGCCGCGCGACATCGGCCGGCAGAATGTCGGACAGCGCACCACGTACCACCAGCACCGGCACCCGTGCGGTCAGCCCGCGGACCGCACGCCACAGCAGCGGACGCAACAGCCACAGCAACCATGGCCGGGTAGTACGGATCACTGCCGGGTCGTAGTCCAGTTCCAGCAGGCCATCGCTGCGCGGGCGGAAGGTGCGCACCGCCATCTGCCGCCAGTCGTCGGTGCTGAAGCGCGGGAACGCAGCCTTGCCGATGGATTCCACGTAGGCCGTGGCCTGCACCAGGTCCATCGGAGGGACCGGCTTGCCGGCGTACTTGCCGATCCGTGCCAGCGCCTCGCGTGGCACCTTGGGGCCGGCATCGTTGAGCACCGCCCCGGAAATCCGCCCGGGCGCGCGCGAGGCGAGGGTGATGGTCACCAGCACGCCCAGCGAGGTGCCGATGAACACCGCCTTGTCGATGTTCTGCGAGCGCAGCAACGCAACCATGTCATCCGCATAGGCACGCGAGTTGTAGCTGGACGGGTCATATGCGCGTTCCGAGCCTGCACGACCACGCAGGTCGACCGCGATCACGCGCCAGCCCTCGGCGGTGAGTACATCGGCAAGCGCATCGAAATCGGCGCCATTGCGGGTCAGTCCTGGAATGCAGACCACTGTGCCACGCGCTGCCTGCCCTGCATCGGGTGCATGGTCGCGCGCATGCAGGCGCAATCCATCATTGCTGTTCCAGTACAGGTCGTCGTAAGACTGCGTCATGCAGAAGCTTCCTGAAGATCGTAACGGATGCGCTAGAAATCGTAACGGACGCTGAGGCTATATTCGCGTGGTGGGCCATAGAAGCCAATCAGCGTGCCGACCGCCGGGATGTTGTAGCCGGTGGTGCGGTATTCCTTGTCGGCCAGGTTGGTGCCCTGCAGCGAGAAGGTCCACGCGTCATCCAAGCGCCAGATGACGCCGGCATTGACCAGCCCGTAACCCTGCTGTCGGATCACCGGGCTGAGGTCGGTGGTCGGCCACACTTCGCTCTGGTAACTGTAGCTCACCCGTGCCGACAGGTTGCTGCCGTTGGCCAGGTCGGTGCGGTATTCCACGTTGAACGCACCAGAGAATTCCGGGGCATTGGTGAACTTCATCTGCCTGGCCACGTTGATGCCGCGGTCCATGTACTCGTCGTACTTGGTATCCAGCCATGCCAGGTTGCCGGAAATCAGCCAGTGCTGGCTGGGCAGGTACTGATACTCGACTTCCAGGCCTTTGACGGTACCGGCGCCGGCGTTGGTGAAGTCGCCGAAGAAGGAATCGTCGATGCCATCGCCGTTGGTATCCAGACCGGTGAACACCGACAGCTGGATGTCCTTGTACTTGTTGTAGAACGCCGACAGGTTCAGGAACAGGCGCTGGTCGAGGAAGGCCATCTTGCTGCCGACTTCGTAGCTGTCCACGGTCTCGTCATCGAACGGCTCCGCCGAGCGCGGTACCGCCGCCGCGTTGGCACGGATGTTGTAGCCACCGGACTTGAAGCCACGCGTCGCCAGGCCATAGACCATGATGTCCGGGGTGATCTGGTAGTCCAGCGAGACCTTGGGCGAGACGTTCTTGAAGTTGGTCTTCTTGTCGAAATCGGCGGTCACCGCCACCGGCCGGCTGAAGCCCGGGTCGGCGTAGAGGCGGTTCAGCACGATCGCGCGCTTGTCCTCGTCGGTGTAGCGGGCGCCGACATCGAGCTTCAGTCTGCTGGTCAGGTCGAAGGTCCAGTCCGCGTACAGCGCGATGCTGTCGGTCAGCACCTTGCCCTGGTTGTCGGCGAACTGCGCACTGAAGTAGTTGTTCTGGATCTGCCCGCCAGCTTCGCCGCTGAACTGGTACAGGCCGACCACGCCGCGCATCCGGCCGCCGGCATCGTAGTTCACCTGCACTTCGTTGCTGACCTGGTCGTCGTGGTAGGTGCCACCCACGTCGGCGAGCTTGACCGGCGCGGTATCGAAGTCGATGTTGGCCTCGCTGTCCGATTCACGCTTGGCGATCACGTACTTCAGTGCGATGTCTTCGTTCGGCCGCCAGTTCACCGTGGCCGAGGCGCCCTTGCTCTCCACGTTGTTGAGGTTGCGCATGCCCGAGCGGATGTCATAGCGACTGTCCATCGGCGGGTAGGCGCGCAGGAACGGATTGGGCGCCAGCATCTTCGAGCCGCGCATGCCGGACTGATCGTCGATCCAGTCCAGTGCGAACTGCACGTCGAAGTCATCGCCCGCATACGCGCCCAGATTCAGGCGTGCCGCGTTGATCTGCTTGTCGCTGACCGGCTGGCCGTTGAAGGTGTTCTCGCCAAACCCGTCGTGGTTCATGCTGGCCACCGCCACACGGGCGCGCAGGCCGCTGTCGGCACCGCCGATCGGGCCACCGATGGCCGCCTTCGCATCCAGCTGGCTGTAGTTGCCCACGGTGATCTGGGCGAAGCCCTCGGTCTGGGTGGGCAGGCCGCGCGAGATGTACTTGATCGCGCCGCCGATGGTGTTCTTGCCATACAGCGTGCCCTGCGGGCCGCGCAGCACCTCGATGCGCGAGACATCGAACACATCCAGCAGCGCACCCTGCGGACGCGCGATATAGACGTCGTCCAGGTAGATGCCCACGCCCGGATCGGCGCCCCAGGTGGGATCGGACTGGCCGATGCCACGGATGTAGGCGGTGACCGTGCTGCTGGCGCCGCGGGCAGCGTAGATGGTCAGGTTGGGCACCTGCGCATCCAGGTCGCTGATGTCCTGGACATTCATCTTGTCCAGCGCCTCGGAGGTAAACGCAGTGACGGCAACCGGCACCTCCTGCAGGGTTTCCTCGCGCTTGCGTGCGGTGACCTTGATGCTGTCCAGATTGGTGGGTGATGCAGTCCTGCCCACCGTCGGCGTGGCCTGGGGCGCTTCCTGTGCCAGTACCGGCCCGGAGGCCAGCAGCGCGCCGATCATGAGACTCAAACAATTCCGTTTCATTCGGTCCTCCCCCAGGCAGGTGCTTGCAGATGGCCCATTGCCACCCCTGCAGCCAAGGCTAGCGGTGTCATCGGGCAGCGGCGAGTGGACCTAGGTCCAGTCGGCAGCGGCCGCCGGATGCGGATACTGGGCGCGCCCCCAGCCGGAAGCGCATCCCGGTACCCCTTCATCCACGACTCACGCATGAGGATCTGGCCATGAAATCCGGAATCGATTCGATCAAGGTTGTACTGCTGATGCTGTGCAGTTGGCTGGCGATAGCGGGCAGCGCCGTTGCCGCAGGCCCGGCCGGGCATTGGGACATTGGCCTGTACGGCAATCTGTTCGGCGCCCGCGAATACCAGGTGTGGGTGCCCGCCGGCTACGACGACACACAACCGCTGCCCCTGCTGCTGGTCCTGCACGGCTGCGTGACCGGGCCGAACCTGATGGGCGAGGCCTCGGGCTTCAACGATGTGGCCGACACCGAAGGCTTCATCGTGGTCTACCCGCGGCAGAACGTCACCTCCAATCCGGCCCGCTGCTGGAACTGGCAGCTGCCGATCAACCAGGCACGCGACAGTGGCGAGCCCTCGCTCCTGGCCGGCATCGTGGACAAAGTGAAGGCGGCTTACAGCGTTGATCCGCATCGCGTGTACGTCACCGGCATTTCGGCGGGCGGCGCGATGACCTCGATCATGCTGGGCTGCTATTCGGACGTGTTCGCCGCAGGTGCCATCCATTCCGGTGGCATGTTCAAGGGCGCGACCACGATTTCCGGCAGCGCCTACGCACTGTTGGCCGGCAGCATCTACTCGCCGGACAGCAACGGTCGCCTGGCATGGCAGTGTTCGGGTTCGCCGTCGCCGCGACCGCTGCCGGTGCTGGTGTTCCATGGCAGCGCCGACCTCACCGTCAACCCGGCGAACGGGCAGCAGGCCGTGCGCCAGTTCCTGCAGACCAATGACCTGGCCGACGACGGCATGGACAACGATTCGGTGAAGTGCGTGCCGACCAGCACCTATCACGGCCAGGTGCCGGGCGGCCGCGCGTATACCGTCGACACCTACGCGTACGGCGGCAGGACGCTGGTCCAGCACTATGTGGTGCAGGGCATGGGACATGCCTGGAGCGGCAGCCAGTCGGGCCTGCCATTCACCGACCCGAAGGGGCCGGATGCCACGCTGATCACCTGGCTGTTCCTGAAGGACTACCAGCGCTGAGTGGTCGCCGCTGCAGCGTCAAGCCTGGCGGTCGAGACACCATGCTAGCCTTCCCTTTGGCAGGATTGCCTGACAGGGGGAAGGCATGGATACCCGGCGCCGAGATTCCATCGTATTGGCTGCATCCGGCATGCTCGCACTGGCACTGTCCGCCAATGTGCTCGCGCATCCGGGCGGGCTCGACAAGCAGGGTTGCCACACCAACCGGAAAACGGGTGAGTATCACTGCCATCGAGGCGCTCCAGCCGCCCCTCGATACGTCGACACTCCGCGCAGCAGTTTCGCCCCTGCCCCCGCGCGCGGTTCCCGGGCATTTGCCAACTGCGCGGAGGCCCGCGCCGCCGGGGTTGCGCCGGTACGGCGTGGTGATCCGGGGTATGGCCCGCACCTCGATCGTGACAATGACGGCGTGGGCTGCGAACCCTATCGGGGCCGCAGGTAGGGCATGGCCCACCTGGCTTCAACTCCCGTTTCCCCGGGTTCGTCGGCCATCGCCGGGAGTGGTCGCACGATCTCCCCGTATTGCAGGGATATCCCCTAGGCTGTTGTGATTGAACTGCAAGGATGAAAGCAATCATGAAGCGCTGGATTTTCCTGGCATTGGCCACGCTCCCGTTCGCCGCCGGTGCCGTGGTCATCCGCGATGATGTTGACGATGCCAGGTACCGGATCGACGCATCGGTGTTCCCGGCACTGGCAGACATGCCGGGCGAGGGGCACGGCGTCCTGATCGCACCGCAGTGGGTGCTGACTGCCGCGCATGCCGCGCCGATGGAGGGGATGGATGCCACGATCACCATCGATGGGAAGGGCTACGGCGTCGAGCGTGTCTTCCTGCACCCCGGCTACCGGAGGATGCCCGAGGCGCTGGGCAAGGAAGCGATGGCAACCGGGAGCGCATCGAAAATCCATGCGTTTCTGGCAGCGTCGGACGACATTGCACTGATCAGACTTGCCGCCCCGGTGAGCGGTGTGCCGCCGGTCGCACTCTACCGTGGCGCCGACGAGGTCACGCAGGTCGCCTCCCTGATAGGGAAAGGCGCCACCGGCAACGGTGCCGTGGGGCTGGCGCCCGGCGGGTCGCATCGTACGACGCTGCGGCGAGCCTGCAACGCGATCACCGGCGGCAACACGCGCTATCTCTGGTACCGGTTCGATCCACCTCCGCAGGGCCTTCCCCTTGAGGGCGTGCTCGGCAACGGCGACAGCGGCGGCCCGCTGCTGATCAGTAAGGAAGGGACCTGGCAGCTGGTGGGCCTCGGCTCCTGGATCACCGCCGTTCCCGAGCATGCGCTAGAGGCGGGCTTCTATGGCCAGGTGGTTTACAACGTCCGCGTGTCCCGCTACCTCAACTGGATCGAAAGCATCATCGTGCGTGACGCGTCACGGTAATGGTGCATCCGGGCAGCCTTCCGCGCAGGTGTTCGCCCGGTCTCAAGTCATGCGACGGGTGTTCGTATCCTTCCCGCCATGGCCTCTTCTTCGTTCAAATTCCCTGCGTGCATGACCGCCTCCCGGCCATCCGGGTGGGTGCAGAGCGGCGAGCGCTGGGATCTGTGGTGGAACGGCCGTTCGGTGGCCAGTATCGTGCCGCATGCCGTGCTCGGGTTCCGCCTGTATCTGGACGCACGCAAGATGTCACAGGCCAAGGTCGTGTCCGCCGCCAGCGCCCGTCAGGCCAAGCGCTACGCCGAGCGCTGGTGTGCTGCACGGCTCTGCCCGCAGTTGCCTCTGCGCGATGCGGTGGCGCGGTTGGTGGCTGTTGCGCCCGGCGCGGGCGCCGTGCCCTCGCAGGTGCTGACGCGGGAGCAGCGGCAGCAGGCCCGGCGCCTGGCTGAAGCCGGGGCAGGGGAGATGGGGAGGATCAAGGAAGCGCTGACACCACGGCCGCGCATGATGGCCGCCAGGCCCGAGGTGCAGGGACGAGGTGGAGCCTGGTCTGTACCCGGCCAGATTCCATCCTCCCCGCGCCGAAACGGGAACACATCTCCAGCCAGGGCTACACCGAAAGCTCCTCACGCACGATCCGGGCCCCTTCGCTGAGCGCACGCAGCTTGCCCCGTGCCACTTCACGGGCCAGCGGCGCCATGCCGCAGTTGGTGCTCGGGTAAAGCTTGTCGGCATCCACGAACTGCAGGGCCTTGCGCAGGGTGTTGGCTACTTCATCGGCGGTCTCCACCGTGCTGGAAGCCACGTCGATGGCGCCCACCATCACTTTCTTGCCACGCACCAGCTCGATCAGGTCGATCGGTACGTGCGAGTTGTGGCATTCCAGCGAGATGATGTCGAGGTTGGAGGTCTGCAGCTTGGGGAACGACTCTTCATACTGCCGCCATTCCGATCCCAGCGTCTGCTTCCAGTCGGTGTTGGCCTTGATGCCGTAGCCGTAGCAGATGTGCACGGCGGTCTCGCACTTCAGTCCTTCGATCGCACGCTCCAGCGCGGCTACGCCCCAGTCGTTCACTTCGTCGAAGAACACGTTGAAGGCCGGCTCGTCGAACTGGATGATGTCCACGCCAGCGGCTTCCAGCTCCTTTGCTTCCTCGTTGAGGATCTTCGCGAATTCCCAGGCCAGCTTCTCACGGCTCTTGTAGTGCGCGTCGTACAGCGTGTCGATCATCGTCATCGGGCCAGGCAGTGCCCACTTGATCGGCTGCGTGGTCTGCCGGCGCAGGAACTTCGCATCCTCCACGAACACCGGCTTCGGACGGCTCACTGCGCCGACCACGGTCGGCACGCTGGCATCGTAGCGGTTGCGGATGCGCACGGTCTCGCGCTTCTCGAAATCAACGCCGCTGAGGTGTTCGATGAAGGTGGTGACGAAGTGCTGCCGGGTCTGCTCGCCGTCGCTGACGATATCGATGCCGGCATGCTGCTGTTCCTGCAGGGACAGGCGCAGGGCATCCTGCTTGCCTTCAGTCAGGCCTTTGTCCTGCAGCTTCCAGGGCGACCAGAGCTTTTCGGGTTCTGCCAGCCAGGACGGCTTGGGCAGGCTGCCGGCGGTGGAGGTAGGGAGCAGTTTCTTCGTCGACATTGCGTCTTGTTTCCTGGGGGCGAATGGAAAATCGATGGATCAACGGGCAGCCCACTGCTCAAGCACGGCGCGATACGGCTTGATGAAGTGTTCTTCGGTGAACTTGCCCTGCTTGACCGCCAGCTGGCTGCGCTCTTCGCGGTCGTAGACGATGCGGGTGGACGAATAGTCCTGGTGCTTCAGGCTGGGCTGGTAGACCTTGCCGGCCACAGAGTTGGCGTTGTAGATCTCCGGGCGGTAGATCTTCTGGAACGCTTCCATCGTGCTGATGGTGCCGATCAGTTCCAGATTCGAGTAATCCCCCAGCAGGTCGCCCTGGAAGTAGAAGGCAAGCGGCGCCACGCTGCCCGGTGGCATGAAGTAGCGCACCTGCAGGCCCATCTTGTCGAAATACTGGTCAGTGGGAGAGAACTCGCCCTGGCGGTATTCCACGCCCAGGATCGGATGGTGGTTCTCGGTGCGGTGGTAGGTCTTGCTGCTGGATACGCTGATGCAGATCACCGGCCCCTTGCTGAAGTTGGCACGGTAGGCGTCAGACTCCAGGAAGTGCTTGAACAGCTTGCCATGCAGGTCGCCAAAGCCTTCCGGAATGCCGAAGGTGGCCTTGCCCTCGTTGCTGGCCGGCAGCACCACGCTGAAATCGTAGTCGCGCACGTAGGACGAGAAGTTGTTGCCGACGATACCCTCGGTACGCGCACCGGTCTGCGTGTCGACAATGGTTGGGCGCAGGACCTCGATCAACGGGAACGGATCACGGCCATCGCTGCCGTCGATGTGCATCTCCACCGAGATGATGTCCAGCTCGACCGCATAGCGATCCGCGCTCGGGTTGTCCCAGTGCGCCAGATCGTTGAAGCGGTTGTTGATCATGCTGATCGTGTTGCGCAGGTTCTCCTGCCGGGATGCGCCGCGCGCCAGATTGGCGAAATTGGTGGTGATGCGCGTGCCATCGGCGGGCTGGTAGTCCTCGTTGAAGGGGATGCGCGTGATGCTGAAGGTGAAGGTGTCGGTCGTCATGGGCGGCGTTCCGTGTTGCGGGGTGGCATCCGGATGCGGGCGAGGGCATCCGGCATTCAAAGCGCTGCGGCGGTCTCAAGGGCGGTGGCACGATGGCGGGGCAGCGCCAGCAGCGGCATGGCCCGCCGTACCGCCAGTCGCGCCCGCTCGATCAGGGCGTCGCTGTGCACGCGGCCGTCGGCGAAATCGCGATCGGTGGCGTAGACACCCAATGGCAGGGTGCGCGCCTGGAAGAAGCTGAAGAGCGGGCGCAGCTGATGGTCGATCACCAGCGAGTGGCGCTCGCTGCCACCGGTGGCGGCCAGAAGGATGGGGGTGTCGACCAGTGCGTCCTGGTGGATGAAGTCGAAGAAGTGCTTGAACAGCCCCGTGTACGAACCGCGGTAGACCGGCGTTGCCACCACCAGTACGTCGGCCTGTTCAACAGCAACCAGCTGCCGCTCCACAGCGTCGGGCAACTGTGAGCGCCACAGTGCGCCGGCCAGCTGCGGCGCCAGCTCGCCCAGTTCGATCAGGCGTTGCTCGCAATGGATGTCCTCGCCGATCAGGTCCAGCAGATGCTCGGCCAGCGTGGCGGCCCTGGAAGGGCGTTGCAATCCGCCGGAGACGGCGACGATTCGAAGGGGGTGGGCAGGTGAAAGCATGACCCGATCCTAGTCAGTGCCTTCCATGACGTAAAATGGTATTACTTCACCAATCCATGAGCGAGATTCATCGTCATGCTGGAACGGATCCACCTCAGCATCGTGCAGCAGGTTGAGCAGCAGGGCTCGCTCACCGCCGCGGCCGGCGTGCTCAACCTGACCCAGTCAGCCCTGAGCCACAGCATGAAAAAGCTGGAGCAGCAGCTCGGCACCGATGTGTGGCTGCGCGAAGGCCGCAGCCTGCGGCTGACCCAGGCCGGGCAATACCTGCTGGCAGTCGCCAACCGCGTGCTGCCGCAGCTGGACCTGGCCGAGGAGCGGCTGGGCCAGTTCGCACAGGGCGAGCGCGGCGCGCTGCGCATCGGCATGGAGTGCCATCCCTGCTATCAGTGGCTGCTGAAGATCGTCTCGCCGTACCTGGCGGCATGGCCGGACGTGGATGTGGACGTCAAGCAGAAGTTCCAGTTCGGCGGCATCGGCGCGCTGTTCGGCTATGAGATCGACCTGCTGGTCACCCCCGACCCATTGCTGAAGCCAGGCCTGAAGTTCATTCCCGTGTTCGACTACGAGCAGGTGCTGGTGGTGGCCAGCAACCACGCCCTGGCCAAGGTGGACTACGTAAAGCCGCGCCAGCTCGGCCAGGAAGTGCTGATCAGCTACCCGGTGCCGTTCGAGCGTCTGGACATCTACAACCAGTTCCTGCTGCCGGCCGGCATCACGCCGCGGCGCCACAAGGCCATTGAAACCACCGACATCATGATGCAGATGGTGGCCAGCGGCCGCGGCGTGGCCGCCATGCCGCGCTGGCTGGTGGAGGAGTACGCTGCGCGCATGGACGTCGTGCCCGTCCGCCTGGGTGCCAAGGGCATCCCCAAGCAGATCTACCTGGGCGCGCGCGAGGCCGATACCGGTATCGACTACCTCCAGGCCTTCATCGAGCTGGCCCGTAACAGCTCGCCGCTTGCCGGCAATGTGGGCGGAGCGCGTTGATGTCGGCAGGCATGTCACTGCGGGCGGACGCCTTCCTCAACGCCTTTTCACTGGAAGTCAGCGCGAAAGCCATGCCTGCGCTGCGCGCCGAGGCGGCCCGCATACCGCGCGGCACAATCATCTCCATTCCCTGGCTGGCCAGCGAGGACGACGATGCACGCCTGGCCGCCGCATGCGCGGTGCGCGAGCTCGGCTTCGAGCCGATGCCGCATCTCTCCGCGCGGCGTATCGGGTCACACGCAGCGCTTGAACGCTTCCTGGAACGTACCGCCGGCGAAGCCGGGGTCGCGCGTTGCCTGCTGATCGCGGGTGACCTGGCCACGCCCATCGGACCATTTGCAGACAGCGCGTCGATCATCGAGACCGGTCTTCTGGAGCGACACGGTATCAAGGTCGCCGCCATCGGCGGGCATCCGGAAGGCCACCCGGTAATGAGCAGTGACGAACGCTGGCAGGCGCTTCAACACAAATGCCAGCGCATAGAAGCACGCGGCATGGCCCCCTTGATCGTCACCCAGTTCGCGTTCGATGCCGATACCGTGCTGACCTGGCTGGATGCACTGCGCACGCGTGGCATCACCGTTCCGGTGCTGGTCGGTGTGCCGGGTCCGGCCAGCATCACCCGCTTGCTGCGTTATGCGGCGATGTGCGGCGTAGGCGCCAGTGCATCGATGCTCGCCCGGTATGGCATCTCGATCGGCCGCCTGCTCGGAACGGCGGGGCCGGAGGTTTTCGTCGATCGCCTGGTGAAGGGGTTGACCAGCGCGCATGGCCAGGTCAGTCCGCACCTGTTCCCGTTCGGCGGTGTTGCGCCCTCGCTGGAGTGGATCGAGCAGTACCGGCAGCGTGGTCGCGGTGCGCGCGGCGTAATCCACGAAGACTGACAGCTGTCACTGGTCGCCATTGGGGCGGAAGCGAATAGTGAGCGCCAAGGCGAGGGCCCCTCGCCACCGCTCACCAAGGGACCGCTCATGTTCGTCGGCAAGTACTGCCGGTACCTGGCCTCGTTGCGGATGGATGCGGCAGGCAAGGGGCTGGAAACCGCAGGCTGATTGACCTGGTAGTGCCGGCCGCTGGCTGGCTTCCCCATGCAGCGTTGCGCGGGGCTGGCGCAGGCGTCACGATGCCCGCCACTGGCCAACACCGGAAACGCTGACGTCATGAAGACCACATCCTGGTTCTGGATCAACGTGGCCAGTCACTTCGGCATTGTCGCAGCCCTGGCTTGGCTGCCCGCACGGTGGACGGGGCAACTTGTGGAAGCCCTGGCCGGGACTCAGCCGGCTATCGGCGACACCCGCCATTTGGCCTTCATAGGCTCCATGTTCGGCTTTTGCGTGACCGCACTGATCCTGATGGGGGCACTGACAGTCACCGGCGAACTGCTGGGTTTCTCCAGGCCCTATGCGCGACGGTCGGAGGCGCAGGACGAAGCGCAGGCCGTCCACCGGAAGGTACTGCTGACTGCATTCGCCACGCTCTCATGGGCGGCCGTGGGATCGCTTGCAGGTATTGCGTCGATCTTCGCGGCCTCGTCATGAAGGGCGACCCTGTCAGCGCCCAGTGTGCCGGAACGGATGGGTGCGTGAACTGCGGGGCTGCTCACGCCTCCCCGCGCCACTGGCTCATCAGCATCTGCAGGAATCGCTCCGCCGTGGGCGAGAGCAGGGCGCCGCGGCGGCGGACGATGCCGATCGTGCGTGACACCACCGGGTTGCCGATCGCGCGCGTCACCAGGGTGGGGTGACCCCCATCTGGCGTGGCCATCTTCGGCAGCACCGACACCCCGATGCCGGCCTCGACCATGCCCAGTGACGTCGACAGGTGGGTCACTTCGTAGTGCCAGCTCAACTTGAGGTTCTCGCGCGCCAGCGCGCCGTCCAGCAGCGTGCGGTTGCCGCTGGTGCGATGCACGGTGATCAACTGGTGCTCGGCCAGGTCGGCCCATTCCACCTTGCGCTTGCGCGCCAGCGGATGATCGCGACGGCACGCCAGCACGAACGGGTCCTCTGCCAGTACGTCGAAATCGAGATTCGGATCGTTGGCGCCCATGAAGTTGATGCCGAACTCCACTTCGCCACGTTCCACTGCCTGCAGACCCTCCGTGGCCGGGATATCCAGAATGCGGAAGCGCACGTTCGGGTGCGCTTCGTGGAAACGCGCCATCACGCTGGGCAGGAAGTAGAACGCCGCCGTCGGCAGGCAGGCGATGGTCACTGTCGCGCCGCGGGTGTCCTCGCGGCCGCGCAGCGAGAACAGTGATCCATCGAATTCCTCCAGCATGCGGCGCACCAGCGGCAGCAGGTTCTCGCCGACAGCGGTGGTACTGACGCTGCGCGTGGTGCGCTCCAGCAGCGGCGACCCCACCGCCTGTTCCAGTTTCTGGATACGCCGGCTGAGTGCTGGCTGGGAGACGTGCAGGATTTCCGCGGCGCGATGGAAGCTGCGGGTCTCCGACACCAGCAGGAACGCACGCAGATCCAGGATTTCGCAATTGATGCTCATCGGGTATCAATCATCCAAAAATCAGCAATTCACAGATCAATTGGGGTCATGCCAGTATCGAATCACAGAGGGGTCATTCATCCCCTACACGCATCAATCTAGCACACGTATGTCCAACGATCTGCTCAGCATTCCCTGCGTTCTCATGCGCGGCGGTACCTCCAAGGGCCCGTTCTTCCTGGCCAGCGACCTGCCGGCGGACACCGCCGAACGCGATCGCCTGCTGCTGGAAGTGATGGGGTCGGGTCATCCGCTGCAGATCGACGGCATCGGTGGTGGCAACGCACTGACCAGCAAGGTGGCCATCATCGACCGATCGAGCCGGGCAGATGCCGACGTGGACTATCTGTTCGCCCAGGTAAGGGTGGAGCAGCAGGTCGTGGACACGTCTCCCAACTGCGGCAACATGCTGGCGGCGGTGGGCCCGTATGCCATCGAGCGGGGGCTGGTGCAGGCTCAGGATCCGCAGACCGAGGTGCGCATCCACAACGTCAACACCGGCAAGCTGATCATCGCGACCGTGGAAACGCCGGGCGGTAACGTGGTCTACCGCGGCGATACGCGCATTGCCGGCGCGCCGGGCTCGGCTGCGCCGGTCAGGCTTTCCTTCCTTGATGCCGCGGGCGCCCGCACCGGCAAGCTGCTGCCCAGCGGGCACGCGCAGGAATCCATCGATGGCGTCCCGGTCAGCCTGGTGGACTGCGCCATGCCGATGATGTTGGTGCGTGCCCAAGACCTGGGCGTACGTGGTGATGCTTCGCCCGTCGAACTGAACGCGGACGCGGCGTTCATGCGCCGGCTGGAAGCGCTGCGCATCGAGGCAGGTGCCCGCATGGGCATCGCCGACGCCGGCAACAAGGTCATTCCGAAGCCGGTGCTGCTGTCGGCGCCGCAACAGGGGGGCGATCTGCAGGTGCGCTATTTCATGCCGCATCAATGCCACACCGCGCTGGCCATTACCGGTGCCGTTGGCCTGGCCACCGCCGCCGTTACGCCGGGCACGCTGGCCCACACTTTGGTCGGATGCCTGTCCGTTCCCGGCCGCATTACCCTCGAACATCCGAGCGGGGCCCTGGAGGTGGGCCTCAGTCGCAGCTCGGGCGATTCGCCGGTGATTGCCAGCGTGGTCCGCACCGCGCGCCGCTTGTTCGAGGGGCGCGTGTACGCGACTTCGCCCGCGCCCACCACGGCCAGTGCCACCCAAGCCCGCCAATGGACGTCAGCGGCATGATCTGAACCCGGACGGGCCGGCGTAGACACGCATGCCCGCCATTACAACGTAGATGCTTCACTCCTGGGAGGGATGATGTACAAGCAGTTCTTGATGGCCGCGCTGTGCGCGGCTGGTCTGGCCGCGGCCGGATGCAGCAACAGCGGGCGCACCGAAGGCGCATCCGCCGGCGGTGGTGACAATGCACCGGTACGCATCAGCGTCGGCTCCTACAACCTCAACAACCTGCCGTTCTTCATCGCCGACGCAAAGGGCTATTTCAAGGATGTCGGTCTCGAAGTGAAGACCGAGAACTTCGCCCAGGGCGGCTCCAAGGTACTGCAGGCGCTGGTGGCCAATTCCACCGACGTGGCCGTCGGCTTCTACGACCACACCATCCAGATGCAGGCCAAGGGCAAGGACGTGGTGGCCTTCGTGCTGCTCTCGCGCAACTCCGGCCTGGTGATGGCCGGCCGCGAGGATGCCACCTTCGATCCGGCCCGCCCGGAGACCATCAAGGGCCAGAAGGTCGGCATCACCGCACCGGGCTCATCGTCAGACTTCTTCGTCCGTCACTTCCTCGCCCAGCACGATATTCCGGCCGACAGCATCTCGCTGATCGGCGTCGGCTCGGGCGCCGCAGCGGTCGCCGCGCTGGAGCAGGGCAAGATCGACCTGCTGGTCAACTACGACCCGGCCGCCACCCTGATCACCGAGCGCAAGGTCGGGAAGATCCTCCTCGACGCGCGCAGCGATGACGGCGCCCGCCAGGTCTATGGCGGCCTGTACCCGACCTCGGTGATGTACGCCAACCAGAGCTTCCTGGACAAGCGACCGGAGGCGGCCGCGAAGATTGCCCGGGCCGAGCAGATGGCGCTGAAGTTCATCGCCGACAACAGCGCCGAGGAGATCGTCGCGGCCCTGCCGGACAGCTACGTCTCCGGCGACCGCGCCACCTATGCCCGCGCGGTGGAGAACGCCCGCGCGATCTTTACCCGGGACGGTCACTTCACGCCGGCCGACCTGGAAACCCCACTGAAGGTGCTGCGCGAGTTCAACACGGATGTGGCCAAGGCCAACATCGATCTGTCCAGGACCTACACCAATGCCTTCGTCGAGCGTGCCAACGCTGCGGCGCCGGCGGCCCAACCGTAAGCGGAGGTAACCCCATGGCCCTCAATGCCACCGTGCGCCAGCTCAACGGCGCGCCGCAGCTGGAGCCTGCACAGACCATGGTCGCCCTCAACAAGGTGACCATGTCCTTCGGCGAATTCACCGCCGTGCGTGATGTCGACATCCAGGTGGGTGACGGCGAGTTCCTTGCCATCGTCGGCCCGACCGGCTGCGGCAAGAGCACCATCCTCAATTCCGTGGCGGGTCTGCTGAAGCCGTCTTCCGGGCAGGTCAGCATCGACGGCCGCGCCGTCAGCGGTGTGCAGGAGTCGGTCGGCTACCTGTTCCAGCAGGATGCGCTGCTGCCGTGGAAGACGGCTTACCAGAATGTTGAACTCGGCCTGCGCTTCCGCGGCGTGCCCGAAGCCGAACGCAAGGCCAAGGCCAACGCGTGGCTGGCCAAGGTCGGCCTGGCTGGTTTCGAGCATCGCTACCCCCATCAGCTGTCCGGTGGCCAGCGCAAGCGTGTGCAGATGGCGCAGGCGCTGATCGTCGAGCCGAAGGTGATCCTGATGGATGAACCGTTCTCGGCGCTGGACATCCACACCCGGCACCTGATGCAGAACGAGCTGCTGCGCCTGTGGCAGGAGGACCGGCGCTCGGTGATCCTGATCACCCACGATCTGGAAGAAGCGATCGCCCTGGGGGATCGCGTGGTGGTGCTGTCCTCCGGCCCAGCCAGCCGCGTGGTGCGCAGCTTCGACGTGGATCTGGAGCGTCCGCGCAATGTGGCCGAGATCAAGCTGGATGACCGTTTCACCGACCTGTACCGCGACATCTGGGCCTGCCTGCGCGGCGAAGTGGAGAAGAGCTATGCACGCCAAGACTGACAAGTTCATCCAGCTGGCCCTGGTGGTCGCCGTGTTCGGCGGCTGGGAAGGTGGCATCGCGCTGGGCGTGATCGATCCGTTCTTCTTTCCTTCGCCAACAGCGATCGTGCAGCAGGCCTGGACCTGGCTGTCCGATACCTCGTTCTACCAGCACGTCTACATCACTCTGACCGAAACCGCGCTGGGCTACATCATCGGCACCGGCCTGGGTGTGGCTGGCGGCGTGTGGCTGGGCCTGAGCCGACGCTCGGCGCGCATCCTCGACCCCTTCATCAAAGGCTTCAACGCAATTCCGCGCGTAGTGCTGGCGCCGATTTTCGTGTTGTGGCTGGGGCTGGGCCTGTGGTCGAAGGTGGCGCTGGCGGTCACCCTGGTGTTCTTCACCACGTTCTTCAATGCCATGCAGGGCGTGCGCGAGGTGAATCCGGTGGTGCTGGCCAATGCCCGCATCCTGGGCGCAAGCCGTAGCGACCTGCTGCGCCATGTCTACTTCCCTGCAGCAGCCAGCTGGATCCTGTCCTCGCTGCGCACCTCGGTGGGCTTCGCGGTGGTCGGCGCGATCATCGGTGAGTACCTCGGGGCCTCGGCGGGCCTGGGTTACCTGATCGCGCAGGCCGAGGGCAACTTCAATGCCGTGGGCGTGTTCGCCGGCATCATCATCCTGGCCGCCTTCGTGCTGGTCATCGACGCCCTGCTGGACGTGGTCGAGAACAAGCTGATCACCTGGCGTCCCAACGCCCAGGCACAGGCCACCAGCTGAACCGGCCGCGCTGAGCCGGCCCGCCGCGCCGCCGGACCGATCCGGCGGCGCGCACTTCCTCCCCCGATCTTCCCCCGCACCACCGCAACAGGCCAGCGCCGGGCCAGGGGGCCGGCTGGCCGGAGAGAGAGCCCATGAATCATTCCACCGTGCTGCCGCTGGCAGTGCTGCCGGTCGCGCTTGGCCTGCTGTTGGCCAGTGGCCATGTTGGCGCCCAGGCTGTTTCGTCCCCTCCCGCACCACTCAGCCAGGCCGAACTCTCACGCCTGGTGCAGCAGCAGGCGCTGCAGATCCAGCAGTTGGAGGCGCGCCTGCGTGCCGTGGAGGGCGGGCGCGGCACTTCCGGCGCGGCGGTCGCAACGCAGGCTCCCGCGCTGGACACCCGCATTGCCGCACTGGAATCCAGCCAGGCCAAGGCGCCCAAGGTCACCTGGTCCAAGGGTGCACCGGAATTCAGCAGTGCCGATGGCAGCGTGGTGTTCCGTCCGCGCGGACGCCTGTTCGTCGACGCATCCAGCACCGATGGGTCCTCAGTGAGTGACCGCAACATCTCCGGTACCGAGATCCGCTCGGTGCGGTTGGGCGCCGAAGGCCGCTACGGCATCCTCGGCTGGGCGGTGGAAGGTGACTTCGCCGACAACGCGGTGGCGTGGAAGTCGGTCTACGCCACCGTGGACCACCGCCTGTTCGGGCTGCCGGCCGACCTGACCGTGGGCAACCGCCTCAACGACCGGGGTATCGACGGCTCCAGCAGCACGTCCAACACGCCGTTCCAGGACCGCAACGTGGTCGGCACGCTGATGCTGCCGCAGCGCGGCCTGTTCGGTGTCGGCCTGACCGAGCGCGTGTACGGCAAGGACTGGCATGCCAGCCTGTCGGTGGCCGGCAACGATCTCAACAACACCGGCACCGACAACGACAGCCAGACCTGGGCCACGCGCGTGCATTGGAACCCGGTGGCCAACGAAGCGGTCACGGTGCACCTGGGGGCCTGGGCCTTCCATGAGGAGATCGCCGCAGGGGCCAGCGGCGGCGTCCGCAGTTCGGCCATCGCCGGGCACTTCAACGACCTGGTCAAGATCGCGCCGGGCACACTGCTGGGCGCCGAGCGCAGCACGGCCCATGGCGCGGAACTGGCAGGCTTCTTCGGGCCGGCCTGGGCGACCGGCGAATGGGGTACGCGCAACCTGCGCGGGGCCGACGCCAGCGGGCGCTACGATCTGGACCACCAGGCCTGGGCGATTTCGGCTGGCTGGTTCCTGGCCGGTGCAAGGCCGGCCTATTCGGGCAAGGCCGGCACCTGGGGCCGGGTCAAGGTGGCCGATCCTGTCACCCGCGGCGGCGCCGGGGCATGGGAATTGAAGGGGCGCTACGAGGATGTGGACTATGCCGAGCTGCCCAGTGGCGGTACCGGCCACGCGTGGACGCTGGGTGCGAACTGGTATCTCAACGACTTCAGCCGCGTGATGTTCGAGGCGATCCGTTGGCAGACCCGCAACCGCAGCGGCACCGGCCAGGGCAGGGATGAAGGCACCACCTTCAACACCCGCCTGCAGGTGGCCTTCTAGAAGCGCATGCCGCTCGTGCGCCGATCAGAGCAGCAGCAGTGCTCCGATCAACGCCGGCGGCATCACCAGCGCGCCGACACGCAGGAAGTCGAGCGCGCTGACATGCTCGCCCTCGCGGCGCAGCGCCACCAGCCACAGCATCGTCGCCAGCGAACCGGTGACCGACAGGTTGGGCCCCAGATCCACGCCGACCAGCAATGCGGCACGGGTCTGCGCCGGCAGGTCGGCCATCTGCCCCAGCGAACCGGCGGCCAGGCCGACCGGCAGATTGTTGGCCACGTTGCTCAGCAGCGCGGCCGCGCCACCGGCCAGCCAGCTGGCCTGGCGGGGAGATGCCTGCGCCACGGCCTGCAGGGCGCCGGCCGCGGTCTGGATGACACCGGTCTGCGCCACCGCTTCCACCAGCACGAACAGTCCCGCCACCAGCGGCAGCACGCCCCAGGACACGTGGCGCAGCAGTGGCAGCGGGCTGCGCCGCTGACGGATCGCCACCACCGCCACAGTCAGCGTGCCCGCGCAGAACGTGGTCAGGCCCAATGGCCCGTTCAAGGCGGACGTGACCAGCAACACGGTGCCGGTGAACAGCACGCCCAGTGCGCTCAGCCGGCCGCCGTCGGTCAACGGGCGATGCGCCGGCGCGGCCACCAGCGGCTGGGCGATCTCGCGCCGGTGCACCCAGCGCAGGACCAGGTAGGTGGCACCGATCGCCGCCGCCGATGGCAGCGCGAACTGCGCCAGCCACTGCAGCAGCGGCGGCATGTGCTGGCCGTACACCACCAGGTTGGCCGGATTGGAAATGGGCAGCACGAAGCTGGCCGCATTGGCGATGAAGGCACAGACGAACAGGTAGGGCAGGGGATTGGTGCGCGCCGCCTTGCAGGCGGCGTAGACCGCCGGGGTCAGCACCACGGCCGTTGCATCGTTGGACAGGAACACCGTCACCAGCGTGCCGACCAGGAACACCAGGTCGAACAGGCGTCGCCCCGATCCGCCCGCATGCCGGACCGCGTACAACGCCACCCAATCGAACAGGCCTTCGCGCCGCGCCAGTTCGGCCAGCATCATCATGCCGACCAGAAAGAGGTAGACGTCGCGGCCTTCGGCCACCGCGCCCCATGCGGTGTGCAGCGATACCGCGCCCAGCAACGGCAAGAGGGCGGCAGCGCACAACGCCCACACATATTCGGGGATGCGGAAAGGACGGAACAGCAGGCCGATGGTGGCAACGGCGACCGCTGCCCAGATCACGAGGGGGGCTTGGGGGGCGAGCATGGAGTGGGGCTTCAGCGGCACCGGCAGCGACCCCGGCGCAGGGGGTCCTGGCGCGCGCGATCAGCGGATGGGCGGCCGCTGCAATCATCGCAGGTTCCGGGTCGCCGCATCATACCGTGCGGCGCGGCATGGCGACCGCTGCAGTCGACCGCGCTGCAGGTGGGCCGGGGCGGCGCCCAGCCCACCTTCAGCACTCAAGCGCGGCATGACTTCAGGCACTGCAGTTTGACTACACATGTAGTCAAACTGCACACACGCTCATTGGACGAGATTGCGATGCCAAGATCCTGCTGGTTGTCCTGCGCCCTGGCCCTGGTGTTCGGCATCGCCGGGCCCACCCAAGCGGCGACGCGTGCCGAAGCCCTTGCCGCGATCGAGCGCAACGCGCGCGCCGCGCATTCCGATGCGGTCCTGGTGATGCACGACCGGGAAACGCTGCTTGAGCTGAAGCCCGCCGCGGGGCAGGAATCGGTTCACCTGATGTCGGCCACCAAGTCGGTCGTCGCGCTGGCCATTGCGTTGCTGCTGGACGAAGGAAAGCTGGCTTCGATCGATACGCCGGTCAGCCAGATCTATCCCGAATGGAAGCAGGGCAGGAAGAGCGCCATTACCGTGCGCATGCTGCTGGACCATACCTCGGGCCTGCAGAACGTGGCGAACGCGGGCGAAGAGCTGGAAGGGGCCCCGGACCTGGTCAGGCTGGCACTGGCCGCCGAGCTGAGCGATGCCCCGGGTACCGTGTTCTCCTACAACAACAAGGCCACCAACCTGCTGCCCGGTATTGTCGAGCGCCTGGCAGGCGAGCCGCTGGATGCCTATGTGGACGCGCGCCTGTTCAAGCCCCTGGGCATTGCCCACTACACCTGGATGAAGGATGAGGCAGGCACCCCGCTGGGCATGGCCGGGCTGTCCCTGCGCGCGGCCGATCTTGCCGCCATCGGGCAACTGTTGCTGGACGGAGGCGTGGCGCCGGATGGCAAACGTCTCCTGAGTGAGCAGTCGGTCGCGTTGATGACGACCGAAAGCGCC
Source organism: Stenotrophomonas sp. YJH_SMC_101-4 (assembly GCF_059370395.1). NCBI lineage: Bacteria > Pseudomonadati > Pseudomonadota > Gammaproteobacteria > Lysobacterales > Lysobacteraceae > Stenotrophomonas > Stenotrophomonas sp. YJH_SMC_101-4. The sequence goes on from NZ_JCAFTP010000001.1 coordinate 898,862, forward strand.
CGTGCGCCAGATGTTGGGCTGCTGTGGTGGCGGGTACCGGCCTGGGAACGCTACCAGCTCAAGCCCCGGCTACAGGATCTGCTGGTGCAAAGGAGGGTGGACGACGACGTGCAGCGCGCGCTGCAGGCCAGTGCAGGGCGTGCATTCGAAAGCCGCAGCGCGCTGGTGGCCTTCCTTGCCGATCAGTTGGGCGCGGACTGGTCGCAGCGTTACGGCAGCCAGATCTCCGGGCGAGGGCTGAAGCTTGCCGATCTCTACGACATCACACGGGGTCCGGCCGTCGGCTTCGCCGCCAACGGCTACCTGGGCCAATACATGATGATCATTCCGGAACAGCGTGTCGTCGCAGTGCGCCTGATCCACCGGCGCGAGAGCCACAGCGCTCCACAGGACGACTATCCCTCCTTCTTCGCCGATGTCCTGCAGTTGGCGCGGACATTGCAATAGGCCCTGTCGCCATCATGTCCACGCGCGCTGAACATCTTCCTGGAGCGTTCTTCACTGGCGTGCCGCCTAAAGTGGGATGACATCTTGGCCGCACACCTACTGAAGCATGTTTGATTATCAGGACTGGACCTTCCATGCAAATGGCCGAACGGTAGTGGCGCGGGTAGCGCTGGACGGTGAAGGTGGCGGCACCATCAACCGCTACCAGCTGGTGCCGGGACCGGCACAGTCGGGGTTGTGCATCAAGGTCGCCTCCCAGGACGAGGCCGCGCAGAAACTGGAGGCCGAAGTGACGAAGCTGCTGGGACCGGTGTGGTAGCCACTGCGCCATGCCGGCCGGGCATCCGCATGCTGACGGCGGAATGACCGGCCCGGGCAACGGGCATCGCGCCGGATGCCCGTTGCATGAGGACGCTTACTTGGGCATCAGCACGGTGTCGACCACGTGGATGACGCCGTTGGACTGGCTGACATCTGCAATGCTGATGCCTGCCTTGCCACCCTTTGCGTCGATGACCCAGAGCTTGCCATCGTGGAGCGCCACGGTGAGAGGCTCACCCTGCACGGTCTTCAGGGTGGCCTTGCCGCCGTGCGTGCGGGCATCGGCCAGAAGCTGGGCCGAACTGTAGCTGCCCGGGACGACGTGGTAGGTCAGGATCCGGGTCAGCTGTGCCTTGTTTTCAGGCTTCACCAGTGTATCGACAGTGCCTGCAGGCAGCTTTTCGAAGGCCGCATTGGTGGGCGCGAAAACAGTGAAGGGCCCGGTGCCGTTGAGGGTGTCGACCAGGCCGGCTGCTTTGACCGCTGCAACGAGCGTGGTGTGATCCTTGGAATTGACGGCGTTCTCGACGATGGTCCTGGTGGGGTACATTTCTGCCCCGCCCACGATGACGGTGTTGGCGGCGAAAACTGAGGAGCCGGACGAAACGAGTACGGCGAAGCCGACTGCGGCGGCGATGCGCTGAAGAGCGTTCACGGTGCGTTCCTTTCTGGATGACCCGCAAGCGCGGGCATCTTTCCTACGGCGGGCGAGCGTGACCGGATGCAGCAACGGCCGAGTCAGCAGCTGTTTCGTGCGCTGCCGGTTTTGCTGCGCTGCATGGTGACAACGGCGAACCTCGGTGATTACTCTCCGCTGCAACGCGATGGTAGCGCTACCAGTCGGACGGGGATCCAGGGTCCGGGAGGCTGCCTTCTTTGCCGCGTGTTTGTCCTGGCAGGCTTGAAAAGCAAGTGTAAGTCGCGGCGTGCCCGAGCACCCGTGCTGTTCGGTTTGGAATGCGGGCCACGCCCGTGCGTGCCCCTGGGAGGGGGCGGTACATCCATTCGATCGTATGTCAGAGGGGACTTTCATGAGCACCTGCAGTTTCCGTGGCACCCCGGGCCCGAGGTCCGGTTCATGAGCCGCGCGTTGGCGAAGTTCCGGTCCCGGGCCATGTTCACCTTCGTGGGTGGTGCCCTGGTCATCAATCCCGCCTTTGCGCAGGACGCCGCACCGGCGACCGGGCAGCAGCCGCAGAGCCAGTCGCAACCCACCCAGCTTGATGCAGTGCAGGTCACGGGCATACGCAACAGCCTGAGCCAGGCCATGGACATCAAGCGCGACTCGGCGGGCGTGGTCGATGCGATCAGCGCCGAGGACATCGGCAAGTTCCCCGATACCAATCTTGCCGAGTCGTTGCAGCGCATCACCGGCATCTCCATCGAGCGCCGTGACGGCGAGGGCGCGCAGGTGACCGCGCGTGGCTTCGGTCCGCAGTTCAACATGGTCACGCTCAACGGTCGGCAGATGCCGGGCGCGGACGCGTTCGGTGCCTCCGGACAGGTGGCCATCGGCGGTGTCGACGGCGGCACCCGCGCCTTCAATTTCGCGCAACTGGCCGCCGAGGCCATCAATGGCATCGAGGTCTACAAGACCAGCCAGGCACAGGTGCCCAGCGGTGGCATCGGCGCGACGATCAATATCCTGACCTCGCGCCCGCTCGATCACGCCGGCATCGTGGCCAACGCCGGGGCGAAGCTGGTCTCCGACCAGAGCCAGCCGTTCGACAATGACCTGACACCGGAGCTGTCGGGCATCTTCAGCTACAGCAATCCGGAAAAGACCTTTGGCGTCAGCCTCAGCGCGAGCCAGCAGAAGCGCAAGGGTGGCTCGGTGCAGGCCACGGAGAACTACTGGAACGTGCAGCCGTGGACAGGGTCGATGCCGGGCAACCCGACCGTGGTCAATGCCCCGGCCGTCGGCCAGCTTTACGCGCGGCCCAACGACCTGCGCTACGCGTTCTCCGAATTCGAACGCGAACGCGTCAACGGCCAGGCCGTGCTGCAGTTCGCACCAACGGACAGCCTGACCCTGACCGTGGATTACACCTACTCGACCAACGAAATCACCGAGAATCGCGGCGAGCAGGGCATGTGGCTGCAGAACAGCAATTACACCAACGTCGAGTTCGACACCAGTGGCGCCGTCGCGACGCCGGTATACATCCGTGAAATCGCCGGCACCAAGGATTTCGGCCTGGAACAGCAGCGCAGCATGCAGGAATACAAGCTGGGTTCGCTGGGTTTCAATGCCGTCTGGAATGTCAGCGACCGCTTCAAGCTCAGCTTCGATGCGCACAACTCGAAGAACGAGAGCCGCCCGAATGACCCGCTCACCGGCGGTGGTTCGATCTTCATGAGCATCGCCGGCACCAACAACTGCACCCGTGGCCCGCATTGCGGTGGCTCCTGGGTGCAGGAGCTGAACTTCAACAATGGCCTGCCGGTTGGCACCCAGGTCTGGTATCCCAGCACCGCCGATGCGGTCGCCGGGACCAATGGCGTGGTCAATCCGGGCTTCCAGGAAGGCGAGGTTGGCACGCAGGTGCTGCGCGTCAACGCGCAGACCCAGATCAGCGAGATCAAGCAGGCGCGCGTCGATGGCGAATGGAACTTCGACCACGGCCGCTTCCAGTTCGGCGTGGACACCAACAAGTCCACCACCCACCGCATCCAGGCCGCCGAGGCCTACTCCACCCTGGGTGACTGGGGCGTGGCCAACGTGGACCGGGATACCGCCGCGGGCCTGATGGACCTGCTTCAACCGGTCAGCATCGTCGGCTTGTTCGACGACTACAGTGCAAACAGCTGGCCGGCCTGGCGCGGCAATGCCGGGCAGCTCGCGCAATGGGCGTCGCGCGAGTACGGCGTTGGCCTGGGTGTGAACCCGCAACGCGCGGCCGACAATTTCGTGGAAGAGAAGACCAAGGCGGCGTACTTCCAGGTAGAGCTGGACGGGGAACTGGGCGGCATGCGCACCAACACGCGCCTGGGAGTGCGCTATGAAACCACCGACGTGGTGTCGACCTCGGTCATTGCCGTTCCCGAGTCCATCGAGTGGCAGGCCAACAACGATTTCCGCATCGTGCTGTCCGATGAGCAGCAGCCCTTCACGGAAAAGGCGCGGTACAGCTACATCCTGCCCAACCTTGATTTCAGCATCGACCTCACCGAGGAACTGAAGGGCCGTGTGTCGTTCGGCAAAAGCATCGCCCGCGCGCCGTACGGCAATCTCTATGCAGGACCCGGGGCCCAGCAACCGTTCGGCTCGGTGCTGATCGATCCCTCGTCCCGCGCCAGCGGCAATTCCCAGAACCCGAGCCTGAAGCCGCTGGAATCGGACAACCTCGACCTGGGGCTGGAGTGGTACTTCGCCGATGCCAGCTATGTGTCATTGACCTACTGGAACAAGTCGGTCAGCAACTTCATCGGCAACACCGTCGTCCAGGAAAGCCTGTACGGCCTCACCGACCCGACCTCCGGGCCGGATGCGCGGGCGGCGTTGGACTTCCTGACCAGCGGCGCCTGCGTCGCCCAGGTCGGGCCGGCCAACGCAGCCGCCTGCTCGGCCAACGACACCTCGCTGTTCACCGCACTGGCGTTGCTGCGCAACAATCCTGCCGGCCTGGGCGCCTACAACGGAACCGATGCGCAGGTCCTGGCCACCGAAGCGGCCTACGATCTGTATGGGCAGGCCAACGATCCGCTGTACCAGTTCAACGTCAATCGCCCGATCAACCAGAACAAGTCCAAGCTGCACGGCTGGGAGCTGGGCGGGCAGTACTTCTTCGGTGACACCGGGTTCGGCGTACTGGCCAACTACACGGTGGTGAAAGGTGATGTCGGCTACAACAACGGCGGCGATCCGGGTATCGACCAGTTCTCGCTCACCGGCCTGAGCGACACCGCCAACGCCATGCTGATGTACGAGAAGTACGGGTGGTCGGTGCGACTGGCATGGAACTGGCGCGATCAGTACCTGATCCTGGCCAACCAGGGCTCCAGCCGCAATCCGTACTATGTGGAGCCGTACGAGCAGTGGGATCTCAGCGTCAACTACGCGCTCGATGACCACTGGTCCTTCAGCCTGGAGGCGATCAACCTGACCGGTGAGGATGTGCGGTGGCGCTCGCGCACGTCGCAGATGATCGTCAAGCTGGCAGACCAGAGCCCGCGCTACATGCTGGGCGTCCGCTACAAGTTCTGAGCCTGGTTGCCGACGCGTCCGGCACGGCACCGCTGCCCGCCAGCGGTGCCGTGCCGGGACGGTGTCGCCGCACCTGTCGCGCCTGCGCTACCCTGCTGTCCAGCCACCCCGCGCTGGACTGGATATCCTGATGGCCCGCTATGAAATGCTCAACAACATCGCGCATCGGGACCTGAAGGTCGCCACCGGCTTCGGGCCGCAGTTCGGCGATGCGGTGGGCATGGTGCCGGCCTATCCCAGCGAGTTCGCTGAACTGCAGCGTGAGTATCCGATCTTCCTGCACAGGGAAACCGGGACGGAAGCGTGGCAGTCCGTGGCCCTGCTGGGTTTCGAACAACACGAGAACCTGTTCCTGCAGGACGGGCGCTGGAATGCCTCCTACCTGCCTGGCGCGGCCGCCAAAGGGCCGTTCCTGATCGGGTTCCAGGAGCACTACATGGATGGCGTGCTCACGCAGGATGCGGTGATGCACGTGGACCTGGACCATCCGCGCGTCACCGCCGGCGCCGGTGAGCCGGTGTTCCTGCCGCAGGGCGGCAACACGCCTTACCTGGACCACATCGCCGGCGTGCTGCGCGGCATCCACGAGGGGAGTGCCTTCGCGGCCAATATGTTCACGATGCTTGACGACTGCGGGCTCATCCAGCCGGTGACGCTTGATGTGCAGCTCGCGCCGCATCACCGCGTGGGCGTGAGCGGATTGCACGGCATTGACCGCGAGCGCCTGGCGGCGCTGGACAGTTCACGCCTGGCTGCGTTGAACCGCGCCGGTTACCTGGAAGGTGCGTACCTGATGCTTGCCTCGCTGCATAACATGCGCCGCCTGATCGCCGAGAAGCAGCGCCGTCTCCGCGTCCAGGACGGCACCACGCAGGCGGCCAGGAACTGACCAGTGCAAGCCAGCCTGCCGATGCGGATCCTGGAAGGCATCGATCCTGCCGCGTTGCCATTGGCTGACCTGGTGGACGCCGGTGAGCCGGTCGTACTGCGCGGCATCGCCAGCGGTTGGCCACTGGTCCAGGCCGGACTGGGCGGCGTGCACGACGCGATGGTGTACCTGTGCAGCGTCGATGCGGGTGCGCCCATCCAGTACTCGTTCGGCGGCCCCGAGATCGCAGGCCGCCCGTTCTACAGCGCGGACTTCACCCGGCTGAACTTCGAAGTGCGGCGTGGCCTGCTGGCCCAGGTGCTGGAAGAGATCGCCACGACGCTGCATGCGCCGCGGCCGCCAACCTATTACGTGGCCTCGCTGCCGATCGAGCGGGCCCTGCTGCCGGCATTCGCGCAGGCCAACGACGCCGGGCTGGCGAAGCAGGGCATCGACGCCACCGCCAGCATCTGGATCGGCAACCGGGTGACGGCCTCGTGCCATTTCGACACACCCGACAACCTCGCCTGCTGCGCGGTGGGGCAGCGCGAGTTCACGCTGTTCCCGCCCGCCCAGATCGACAACCTCTATCCGGGTCCGCTCGATCCCACGCCGGGTGGACAGGTGGTCAGCGTGGTGGACTTCGAACACCCCGACTTCGGTCGGCATCCACGCTTCCGCGACGCGCTGGCGCATGCACGCAGGGCGGTGCTTGGGCCGGGCGATGCGATCTTCATTCCCAGCATGTGGTGGCACCATGTACGCAGCCTGGAGCCGTTCAACGTGCTGGTGAACTACTGGTGGCGAAGCTCGCCGGCCTGGCTGGGGGCGCCTCTGGCGGCGCTACAGCACGCGATGTGGTCCGTGCGCGACCTGCCAGCGCGTGAGAAGCAGGCCTGGGAAGGGCTCTTCCGATACTACGTATTCGGCCCCGGCGAGCGCGCCGGGCAGCACCTGCCTGACACGGCGCGCGGGGATCTGGCACCGTTCGACGAGCAGCGCGCCCGCCGCATGCGCGCGATGCTGCTGGGCAGGCTCAACCGTTGAGAGAGGGCACCGTGTTGGATACCGAGAGCACGCCTGCAGGGCGCATCCGTAAAGTGGTCATTGCCGGTGGCGGTACAGCGGGATGGCTGGCCGGCTGCGCGCTGGCGCATCAGTTCCGTGACCAACTGCAGATCACGCTGGTCGAGTCCGAGCAGATCGGCACGGTCGGCGTCGGTGAGTCCACCGTGCCGCCGATCCGCACCTTCCATCGCTTCCTGCAGATCGACGAGCAGGAGTTCCTGCGCGCGGTGGCCGGTACCTTCAAGCTGTCGATCTCGTTCGAGAACTGGCGGCTGCCGGGGGATCGCTTCTTCCATCCGTTCGGCACCATCGGCCATGGCACCTGGGCGGCTCCCTTCCATCACTTCTGGCTGGACAGCCTGCGCCGCGGCATGCCCTCGGACCTGGGCGACTTCTGCCTGGAGAGCATCGCCTCGCGTGGCGACCGCTTCTCGCTGCACACCCAGCCGCAGGCCAGCTATGCATATCATTTCGATGCCAGCCTGTATGCGCGGTTCCTGCGCCACAGGGCCGAGGCCCACGGCCTGCGCCGGATCGAAGGCAGGATCGCCCTGGTCAGGCAGCACGCACACGACGGCTCGGTGCAGGCGCTGGTGCTGGACGACGGCCAGGTGATCGAGGGCGATCTGTTCATCGACTGCACCGGGTTCCGTGGCCTGCTGATCGAGCAGGCGCTGGGCACCGGCTACGAGGACTGGCACGAATGGCTTCCGTGCGATCGGGCCGTGGCGGTGCAGACCGAAGCGGTGGCGCCGCCGGTTCCCTATACCCGCGCGATCGCCCACGAAGCGGGGTGGCGCTGGCACATCGCGCTGCAGCACCGCGTTGGCTGCGGGCTGGTGTATGACAGCCGCCACCTGTCCGATGACGAGGCCGCAGCGAAGCTGCTGCGCGATGCCGGGGCCCCACCTTTGCGCGATCCATGGAAGGTGCCGTTCCGCAGCGGGCGCCGGCTGAAGGCCTGGAACGGGAACGTGGTGTCGCTCGGGCTGGCCAGCGGTTTCATCGAGCCACTGGAGTCGACCAGCATCCATCTGACGATCAGCGCGGTGGTGCGCCTGATCCAGTTGTTCCCGTTCGACGGCATCCGTGCGTCGCTGGTGAAGCTGTACAACGATGTCAGCCGCCAGGAAATGGAGCACGTGCGCGACTTCATCATCCTGCACTATCACGCAACGCAGCGCACCGAACCGATGTGGAAGGCGTGTCGCGAAATGCGCGTGCCCGAATCGCTGCAGCAGCGGCTGCAGGCGTGGCGCGAGCGCGCACACGCCTGGCAGGACCCCGGCGAGCTGTTCCGCGTGGAATCGTGGACCAGCGTGCTGCTCGGGCAGGGCATCGCGCCCGGTCCTGCCCACCCGCTGGCGCGGGCAGTGAGCGACGCCGATCTGCGCACCCTGTTGAAGGGCATCCAGCAGCCGGTGCAGCAGGCCGCCGCGCAGATGCCGACGCAGGCGGAGTTCATCGCGCAGTACTGCAGGTCCGGCGTTGACGTGTGGCGTTCGACGGCAGCAAACGCGTAGCAGGGTTTTGCGTTGCAGCACGCTTTTTCCGCTGCAGCTGGTTACAGTGCGGCAACACCGGTGGCGATGACGCGAGCGGTGGCAAGGAGGGGCTGAACATCACGCCCCTTTTTTGAGTCCACGGAATGTTAGCGCTACCCTTTTGAATGGAGGCGGTTTCGATGGGTCTGGTTGCAGGAATCGATGCAGGGACGCAGAGCCTGAAGGTGCTGGTCTATGACCCGCGGAAGCAGGCGGTTGTGGCCTCGGCCAGCGCGCCGCTCGCGCTGGACAGCGGCACCGACGGCAGCCGTGAACAGGCGCCTGCCGACTGGGTGTCGGCCCTGCGCGACTGCTTTGCCCGGATCGATCCCTCGCTGCGCGCTCGCATCGTCGCGCTGGCGGTATCGGGCCAGCAGCATGGGTTCGTACCGGTTGATGATGCTGGTGAAGTACTGGCGCCGGCCAAGCTGTGGTGCGACACCAGCACCACGGCCGAGTGCATCCAGATCATGGACGCCGTGGGCGGGTTGCAACGGACCATCGCGTTGGCGGGCAACCCGATCCTGGCCGGCTACACAGCGTCCAAGCTGCCCTGGACCCGGATCCACCGTACCGACGCCTACGCGCGGATGGCGACCATCCTGCTGCCACACGACTACCTGAACTTCGTGCTGACCGGGCAGCGGTTCTGCGAGCTTGGCGATGCGTCTGGAACCGGTTGGCTGGACGTGCGCACACGCACCTGGTCGCAGCAGCTGCTGCGCGCAACCGACCCTGATCGTGATCTTGCCGCCTGCCTGCCGCCCATCGCATCACCCGATGCGCTGTTCGATATCGCGCCTGCTGCGGCAGCCGCGCTGGGGCTGCCGACGGCGGTGAAGGTGGCCGTTGGCGGCGGCGACAACATGATGGCGGCGATCGGCACCGGCTGCGTCACGGAAGGTCGGCTGGCGATGAGCCTGGGAACCTCCGGAACGCTGTTTGCCTACTCCGGATCGCCGGTGATCGATACCGACGGCGCCTGGGCAGCGTTCTGCTCGTCGACGGGGGGCTGGCTCCCGCTGATCTGCACCATGAACTGCACCGTGGCGACCGAACAGGTGGCCCGTGCCTTCGGCTTCAGCACTCGCGACGGCGATGCGCACCTGTGCGCGACGCCACCGGGAGCAGGCGGGCTGGTGATGCTGCCGTTCCTCAATGGCGAACGTACCCCTGACCTGCCGCTGGGCAAGGGCGTGCTGGCTGGCCTGGACACCGCCAATTTCACCCCGGCGCATGTGTACCGCGCCGCCATGGAGGGCGCGACCTACAGCCTGAAGTACGGCTACGACGCCTTTGTCCGCGCAGGCATGCAGTTCGATCGCATCGTGCTCACCGGCGGTGGCAGCAACAGCGCTGCCTGGCGTCAGCTGGTGGCTGATGTGTTCGGCCTGCCGGTGGACGTCCCGGTGCAGGCCGAAGGTGCGGCATTTGGAGCGGCGCTACAGGCGTTGTGGGCGTTCACCAAGGCGCAGGGAGACGCCACCTCGATCAGCGACATCACCGCGCGCCACGTCACCGTCGATCCCGCGCTGTCCGCACGGCCGGATCCGGACCGCAGCGAAGCCTATGCACGGGCCTACGCACGCTTCCTCAGCCATCTTGATGCCATCACGCCGCTGCAGCGCGGCTGATGGCTCCTCCACGACACCCCGTACAACGACAGGAGCACGCACCATGAGCACGCAGCCCTTCATCGGCGCCAAGGAGTACTTCCCCGGCGTCGGCCGCATTCCGTTCGAGGGCAAGGGCTCGGACAATCCGCTTGCCTTCAAGGTCTACGATGCCAACCGGGTCATCGGCGGCAAGACCATGCAGGAGCATCTGCGCTTCGCCGTGTGCTACTGGCACACCTTCTGCAATGCCGGGCACGATCCGTTCGGCCCGGGCACCCGGCAGTTCCCGTGGGAGGCATCGTCGCCGCTGGCCACGGCCGAGGCAAAGGTGGACGCCGCGTTCGAGTTCTTCACGAAGCTGGGCGTGCCGTACTGGTGCTTCCACGACATCGACCTGGCGCCGGATGCCGATGACATCGGCCAGTACCAGAAGAACCTCGCGCACATGGTGGGCCTGGCCAAGGCGCGCCAGGAGGCCACCGGCGTCAAGCTGCTGTGGGGCACGGCCAACCTGTTCTCGCACCCGCGCTACATGAACGGCGCATCGACCAATCCCGACTTCGCGGTAGTCGCGCGTGCAGCCGTGCAGGTCAAGGCTGCACTGGAAGCGACGGTCGAGCTGGGCGGTGAGCATTACGTGTTCTGGGGCGGACGCGAGGGCTATGCGTCGCTGGCCAATACCCAGATGAAGCGCGAGATCGAGCACTTCGCACGCTTCCTGACCATGGCCCGCGACTACGGCCGCAGCATTGGCCTGAAGGGCAACTTCCTGATCGAGCCCAAGCCGATGGAGCCGATGAAGCACCAATACGACTTCGACAGTGCCACGGTGGTGGGTTTCCTGAAGGAGCATGGGCTGGACAAGGACTTCAAGCTCAACATCGAGGCCAACCACGCCACATTGTCCGGGCACACCTTCGAGCACGATCTGCAGGTCGCGTCCGATCACGGCCTGCTGGGCAGCATCGACGCCAACCGCGGCAACGCGCAGAACGGCTGGGACACCGACCAGTTCCCCAGTGATCTGTACGACACCGTCGGCGCGATGCTGGTCGTGCTGCGCCAGGGTGGGCTGGAGGGCGGGTTGAACTTCGATGCGAAGGTGCGCCGCGAGTCGACCGACCTGGAGGATCTGTTCATTGCCCACATTGGCGGCATGGACGCGTTCGCACGTGGCCTGGAGGTTGCCCATGCACTGCTGACCGAGTCGCCCTGGGAGCAATGGCGCAAGGAGCGCTACGCAAGTTTCGACAGCGGTGTCGGCCAGGATTTCGAGCGTGGCACGCTCAGCCTGCCGGACCTGGCGGCACTGGCCTCCCGGCTCGGCGAACCGCGCCAGGCCAGCGGCAAGCAGGAGCGTTACGAAAACCTGCTCAACCAATACCTGCTGCGCTGAGCGCGGCAGGCGAAGGGCGCAACGGTGCACTCAAGGGGACGGGGATGAACCAGGCAGCAGGCAGCGGTGAAAACACACGACTGATCGTACTGATCAGCGTGGTAGCAACGATTGGCGGTTTTCTGTTCGGCTTCGACAGCGGTGTGATCAATGGCACCCAGGATGGCCTGCACCAGGCGTTCCGGTCCGGCGAATGGATGCAGGGGTTCGAGATCGCGTCGATGCTGCTGGGCTGTGCGGTGGGCGCATTCAGTGCTGGACGGCTGGCCGACCGCCTGGGCCGTCGCAACGTGCTGATCCTTTCGGCAGTGATGTTCCTGCTGTCGGCGCTCGGTGCCGGGGCGGCGGTCTCGTCGGGCTGGTTCATTGCGGCGCGGGTGGTGGGCGGATTCGCGGTAGGCGCGGCCAGTGTGATCTCGCCGGCCTACATTGCCGAGGTCGCTCCGGCCCGCTATCGCGGCCGCCTGGCTACGGTCCAGCAGATCGCCATCATCACCGGGCTCACCGCTGCCTTCCTGTCCAACTACCTGCTGGCGGCTGCAGCGGGCGCGTCGACCGAACCGCTGTGGGGTGGGCAGGCCGCCTGGCGCTGGATGTTCTGGATGCAGGCCGCGCCATCGCTGCTGTTCCTGCTGCTGTTGCTGACCATTCCTGAGAGCCCGCGCTACCTGGTGGTGAAGCGGCGCAAGGACGATGCACTGCGGGTGCTGACCCGGCTGCTGGGTAGCGACAAGGCCCGCGCCACGCTCGAGGAGATCGATGCCTCGTTGTCCAACGACCATCATCGCCCTCGACTGTCCGACCTGAAGAGCCGGGCGACCGGGCGGATCCGCCCGATTGTCTGGGTCGGCGTCGGGCTGGCCTGCTTCCAGCAGCTGGTCGGCATCAACGTGGTGTTCTATTACGGCGCCGTGCTGTGGCAGGCGGTCGGCTTTTCCGAAAACGACGCGCTGCTGATCAACGTGCTGTCCGGCGCGCTGAGCATCGGTGCCTGCGTGGTCACGGTACTGCTGATTGACCGGATCGGCCGCAAGCCCCTGCTGTGGTTCGGCTCGGCAGGGATGTCGCTGTCGCTTGCACTGGTGGTGGTGGCCTTTGCCAGCGGTTCGCTGGCGGACGGGCACCTGCAGCTGCCCGGTCGCATGGGCACGCTGGCGCTGGTGGCGGCCAATGCCTACGTCGTGTTCTTCAATCTGTCCTGGGGGCCGGTGATGTGGGTGATGCTGGGCGAGATGTTCCCGAACCAGATCCGCGGTTCGGCACTGGCGGTCGCTGGCGCAGCGCAATGGACCTCCAACTTCGTGGTCACGGTGACGTTCCCGATGCTGCTGGCCGCGGCAGGGCTGGCAGCCACCTACGGCATCTACCTGGTGGCTGCCGTGATCTCGGTGATTTTCGTGGTCCGGCATGTGCACGAGACCAAGGGCAAGGAACTGGAGCAGATGGAAGGATGAGCGCCATGACATCGCAGGCCTTGGTAATCCGCAGCGGCGCGCTGGTCGCCGCACTGATGCTGGGATTGCTCGGCTGCCGCGGCCAGGACCGGGCTGCCGCCGCCGCAGCTACCGACAATGATCCCTGGCCGAAGGTCGCCTGGCCGCTGGCCGCGGATCCGGCACTGGAGAAGCGCATCACCGACCTGATGGCCGGCATGACGGTGGAGGAAAAGGTCGGCCAGCTGGTGCAGGGCGACATCGCCAGCGTCACCCCCGACGACGTGCGCCGCTACCGCCTCGGCTCGATCCTGGCCGGAGGCAACTCCGATCCCGGCGGCCGCTATGACGCCTCGCCGGCCGAATGGCTGGCGCTGGCCGACGCGTTCTACGACGCCTCCATGGATACGTCCAAAGGCGGCAAGCCCATCCCTCTGCTGTTCGGCATCGATGCCGTGCACGGGCAGAGCAACATCATGGGTGCCACGTTGTTCCCGCACAACATCGGGCTGGGCGCCACGCGCAATCCGGAGCTGCTGCGGCAGATCGGTGGCATCACCGCGCTGGAGACCCGCGTCACCGGCATGGAGTGGACGTTCGCGCCGACCGTTGCGGTACCCCAGGATGATCGCTGGGGACGCACCTACGAAGGCTACTCCGAATCGCCGGAGGTGGTGGCCAGCTATGCCGCCGCCATGGTGGAGGGATTGCAGGGCAGGGTGGGAACACCGGAGTTCCTCGATGGCCGCCATGTAATCGCCTCGGTGAAGCACTTCCTGGGCGATGGGGGCACCACTGACGGCAAGGACCAGGGCGACACCCGTATCAGCGAGACAGATCTGGTGCGCATCCACGCGGCCGGATACCCGCCGGCAATCGCCGCCGGCGCGCAGACCGCAATGGCGTCGTTCAACAGCGTCAACGGTGAAAAGATGCATGGGCACCGGCATTACCTCACCGATGTGCTCAAGGGCCGCATGAACTTCGGTGGCTTCGTGGTGGGTGACTGGAATGGTCATGGACAGGTCAAGGGCTGCACCACCACAGACTGCCCGGCCACCATCATCGCGGGCCTGGACATGGCGATGGCTTCGGACAGCTGGAAGGGCTTCTACGAGACGACGCTGGCTGCGGTCAAGGACGGCCGGATCACGACGCAGCGGCTGGACGATGCAGTGCGCCGGATCCTGCGGGTCAAGTTCCGCCTTGGGCTGTTCGAGGCCGGCAGGCCATCCACGCGGGCCGTCGGCGGGCAGTTCGCACTGATCGGCGCGCCGGCACATCGCGCGGTCGCCCGGCAGGCCGTGCGCGAATCGCTGGTCCTGTTGAAAAACCAGGACCACGTCCTGCCGCTGTCTCCGAAGCAGCGGATCCTCGTGGCCGGCGACGGTGCCAACGATGTCGGCAAGCAGGCGGGCGGCTGGACGCTCAACTGGCAGGGCACCGGCACCACCCGCAAGGACTTCCCCAATGCGGACACGATCTATGAGGGCATCGCGCGCCAGGCCAGCGCGGCGGGTGGTGAAGCCGTGCTTGCCGTTGACGGTCGCTATGCAGTGAAGCCCGATGTGGCGGTGGTGGTGTTTGGCGAAGACCCCTATGCCGAGTTCCAGGGAGACCGGCCGACGCTGGCCTACAAGCCCGGCAACGAAACGGACCTGGCGCTGCTCAAGCGGCTCAAGGCCGAAGGCATACCGGTTGTTGCGGTTTTCCTGAGCGGGCGGCCGCTCTGGGTGAACCGGGAAATCAATGCCGCCGATGCCTTCGTGGCTGCGTGGCTGCCGGGCTCGGAAGGCGCCGGCATTGCCGATGTACTGCTGCGCGGAAGCGATGGCCGCGTGCAGCACGATTTCAAGGGCAAGCTCAGTTTCAGCTGGCCGCGCACCGCCACCCAGTACGCCAACAACGTCGGCCAGAAGGACTACGATCCGTTGTTTGCGTTCGGCTTCGGCCTGACCTACGCCGACAACGGCGACCTGGCCGCGCTGCCGGAGGCATCGGGCGTGACCGGCAACGAGGGCGCGACCGGCGTCTACTTCGCGCGTGGTGACGCAGGCCCTGGCATGGCGCTGCGACTCGAGGATGCCGCTGGCCAGGGCCTGACCGTGACCCGCGTACCGGACGCATTGCCAGATGACCGGCTGAAGATCACCGGCGTGGATCATCTGGCGCAGGAGGATGGGCGACGCCTGGCCTGGTCGGGCAAGGGCGAGGCCGTCGCTGCACTGCAGTCGCACACGGCGCTGGACCTGCAGCGCGAATCCAACGGCGACCTGATGCTGCTGACCACGCTGCGGGTCGACGCTGCGCCGCAGGGTGAGGTGTGGCTGTCGGTCGGTTGCGGCGCGGGCTGCTCGGCACGCATCGCCATCGGGTCGTCGCTGGCGGCGCTTCCACAAGGCCAGTGGAAGCGTGTTGGCGTGCCGCTGAAGTGCCTGGCCAAGGCGGGCGCCAAGCTGGACGCGATCGACCGACCGTGGTCGGTGGTGACGGGCGATGCGATGACGATCTCCGTGTCACGCGTCGCGCTGGGTGCGCTGAACGAAGCCGAGGTCACCCTCGGATGCGGAGCATGATGCCTGCGCTACCGCCGCCGGGGTGGCGCGGCGACCGAATCGCGTGCGATCAGCCGATGCGGCATCACATGATCGCGCAGCACCGTTGCGTCCGCCGCCGGACGGCGGATGGTGCGCAGCAGGATGTCGACGGCCGCGTTGGCCATCGAGGCGATGGGCTGGTGGATCGTGGTCAGTTCCGGCCACACGGTGGTGGCGGCCGAGGTGTCATCGAAACCCACGACCGACAGGTCGCGCGGCACTTCCAGCCCGCGCCGATGCGCCACCGAGATGGCGGCGGCGCCCATGTCGTCGTTGCTGGCGAAAATCGCGGTCGGTGGCCGGCGCTGGGACAGCAGCTTCTCGGCCGCAGCCAGGCCGGACCGGTAGGTGTAGTCACCGTGCTGGACCAGGCCGGGGTCCACCGCCAGCCCGGCCTCGCGCAGGGCGGTGACGAACCCGTCGTAGCGGAGCGCACTTGCGCTCAGGTCATCGCGCCCACGGATGAAGCCGATGCGGGTGTGTCCCTGCCGGAGCAGGTGATCGGTCATTTCCCTGCCCGCACTGAAATCGTCGATGCGGACGCAGGACAGGGCCTCGCTCAGGCGCCCCGATGCGATGGCCACCACCGGAATGCCAGCCTTGACCAGTTCGCTTACGGCGGCCTGCGATTCGCAAAGAGGCGGCGGCAGGATCACCCCGTCGACGCGTCCGGCGAGCGCGCGCGCCGCCCTGCGTTCGGATTCGGCATCCAGGTTGTCCCAGTAGTCGATGACCAGCTGGATGGCGGAACTGGAGGCGACGCGCAGCAGGCCCACCAGCAGTTCACGCAGGTAGGCGCCGCTGGGGTTGGTGTAGATCAGCGCAATGCGCGTGTGCTGTGCGGCGGCCAGCGAACTGGCGGCAAGATTGGGCGTATAGCCCAGCTCACGCACGGCGCGCAGCACGCGCTCGCGGGTGACGTCGCGCACCTTGCCCTGGTTGATCACCCGCGACACGGTCATCGGCGAAACGCCGGCAAGGGCCGCAACCTCGTCGATCGTCACGCCTGCGGTTCTGCGGCGAACCGATTTCTTCGGCTTGTCCAATGCACGATCCCTTTGTTCTTGGTGGCGCTGCCGCGCGGGTGCGAAGGACGATGATGCGCTGTCCCGGGCCCGGACGTAGTCTACAAAGGCGCATGTTAACGCCGTTGTTGCGCGCTGTCGGCACGCAGCTGTGGGCCCTGCTCGTGCTGCTGGCCTGTGTTGGCGGAGCACGGGCGGAGGATGGCTATGCGCTGTGGATGCGCTACCAGCCGGTTGCCGCAACGGTCGCTGCCGATTACCGGCGGCAACTGGCCGAAGTGGTGGCCCCGGATTGCACGCCGATGCAGCGCGCTACCCGCGACGAGCTTGCGCGCAGCCTTTCTGGATTGCTGGGAACGGCCCCGCCAATGCGAACGGCAATCACTACTGACCATGCCCTGGTGCTGGGTACGCCGCAGTCTTCGGCGCTGGTTGCCGCGTTCGGCAACGAGATCGCCACGTTGGGCGACGAGGGCTTCCTGATCCGGCAGGTCCGGACCGGGGGGCGCGATGTGCTGCTGGTGGCGGCACGCCAGGATGTCGGCGTGCTGTACGGCAGCTTCCATCTGCTGCGCCTGCTGCAGCGTGGCACGTCGCTGCGGGGGCTGGAGGTGCGTGAGTCGCCTCGGGTCGCACTGCGTCTGCTCAACCATTGGGACAACCTGGATCGTTACGTCGAGCGTGGCTATGCAGGCAGCTCGCTCTGGGACTGGCAGACGTTGCCGCAGTGGCGTGACCCGCGCTACACCGACTACGCCCGTGCCAACGCCTCGCTCGGCATCAACGGCACCGTCCTCAACAACGTCAATGCCAGTGCGATGAGCCTGTCGCCGGCCTATCTGGCCAAGGCCGCCGCGCTGGCCGACCTGTTCCGCCCCTATGGCATCCGGGTCTACCTGAGCGCGCGCTTCAGTGCACCCATAGAACTCGGCGGCCTGGCAACGGCTGATCCCCTGGATCCGGCTGTGCGGCGCTGGTGGCGCGACAAGGTCGATGAGATCCATGCGCGCATTCCGGATTTTGGCGGCTTCCTGGTCAAGGCGAACTCCGAAGGGCAACCCGGCCCGCAGGATTACGGTCGTTCCCATGCCGACGGCGCCAACCTGCTGGCCGACGCGCTGGCGCCCTACAACGGTGTGGTGATGTGGCGGGCCTTCGTGTATTCGCACGAGGTTCCCGAAGATCGCGCCAAGCAGGCATACAGCGAGTTTGTCGGGCTGGACGGCGCCTTCCGCCCCAACGTGATCGTGCAGGTGAAGAACGGCCCCATCGACTTCCAGCCGCGCGAGCCGTTCCACCCCTTGTTTGGCGCGATGCCGCGCACGCCGCTGATGATGGAGCTGCAGATCACCAAGGAGTACCTGGGTTTTGCGACGCACCTGGTGTACCTGGGAACGCTCTACGAAGAAGTGCTGCAGGCCGACACCCATGCACGCGGCGAAGGCTCCACGGTCTCCCGCGTGGTCGATGGCTCGCTGGAGGGTCATGCGCTGACCGGTATCGCCGGCGTCGCCAACATCGGCGTGGACCGCACCTGGAGTGGCTCGCACTTCGATCAGGCCAACTGGTACGCCTTCGGCCGACTGGCCTGGAACCCGCAGGAATCCGCGCGCGCGATTGCCGAAGACTGGGCAGCGCTGACCTTCTCGCCCGACCCGCAGGTGACCGGCCCGATCGTGCGCATGATGATGGACTCGCGCGAGGCGGTGGTGGATTACATGACGCCGCTGGGCCTGCATCACCTGATGGCACGCGGCCATCACTACGGCCCCGGCCCCTGGGTGGACGGCGGCCCGCGTGCGGACTGGACGTCGGTGTACTACCACCGCGCAGATAGCAAGGGCATCGGCTTTGACCGCAGCGCCAGCGGAAGCAACGCCGTGGGCCAGTACGCCCCGCAGGTCGCCGAGGTCTATGGCGACCCCGAGCGGGTGCCCGAGTCGCTGCTGCTGTGGTTCCATCATGTGCCGTGGGACCGCCGCATGCGCTCGGGCAGGACGCTCTGGGACGAACTGGTCGGGCGCTATTCGCGCGGCGTGCGCCAGGTGCAGTCGATGCAGGCGACCTGGGCTGGCCTGAGCGACCGGATCGATCCGCAGCGGCATCGGCACGTCGCGGCGTTCCTGCAGATCCAGCACGACGAAGCGCAATGGTGGCGTGACGCCAGCGTGGCGTACTTCCAGTCGCTCAGTGGCCGGCCACTGCCCGCCGGCGAGCGGCCGCCGCCGCATCCGTTGTCGTACTACCAGGCCTTGCAGTTTCCGTTCGCACCGGGGGATGGCCGATGAGCAGATTCGGAGCGGTCGGGTGTGCGCTGTTGATGATGGCTGCGGCAGTAGTGGCGATGCCGGCCGCGGCGCGGGAAACGACGGGACTGCTGCATCCCCTGTTCAAGGATCACGCGGTCCTGCAGCGCGACCGGCCCATTGCGGTCTGGGGGCGCGCAGGCCCCGGGCAGCCGGTTTCCGTGACGTTTGCGGGGCAGGCGGTGAGCAGCCGGGCGGACGCCGCAGGCCGCTGGCAGGCGATACTTCCCCCGGTCGCCGCTGGCGGTCCCTACACGCTGGAGGTAAACGACGGAACGCGCCGGCAGACGGCGCGCGATGTGCTGATGGGCGACGTGTGGCTGTGCTCGGGCCAGTCGAACATGGAGCTGCCGGTGTGGCGCTCGCTCAACGCTGCCAGCGAGATCGCCTCGGCCACGATGCCACGGATCCGGCTGTTCACCGTGCCGCAGGAGGGGGCCGCGCAGGCACAGGAGAGCTTCAAGGGCGACCCTGCATGGACAACGGCAACCCCCGACAGGGTGCGCGACTTCTCCGCAGCCTGTTTCTATTTCGCGCGCGAGCTGCAGCGCACGGCTGCCGTGCCGATGGGCTTGATCCAGGCGGCGTGGGGCGGGTCCCGGATCGAGGCGTGGACCAGCCCGGGCGCGCTGCGCGGGCAGGGCGGCATGGACGAGCCCCTGGACATCCTTGCTCAGTCTGCCCACGACCCGCAGCAGGCACATGCACGCTGGGGTCGCTACTGGCAGCACTGGTGGGCCACACGCGAGGGCGCACTGTCAGGTGACGCACCATGGCGGACGGATGCCGATGACCGCGGATGGTCGCGCGCACCGGCCACACTGGGCGCATGGGAGCGGTGGAACGAGCCCGCACTTGCCGACTACAACGGCATGGTCTGGTATCGCACGCAGGTGATGCTGAGCGCTGAACAGGCTGCACGCGGCGCGACGCTGGAGCTGGCATCGGCTGACGAGGTGGACGTGACCTGGGTGAACGGGGTCGCCGTCGGCAGCCAGTACGGCGCCGGCGAGAGGCGCTACCCGTTGCCACATGGCCTGCTGAAGGCAGGATCCAACAGCATTGCGGTCAACGTGCTGGACACCTACGGCGAAGGCGGCCTGGCCGGTCCTTCAACGGCACACCGCCTGCAGTTCGATACCGGCGAGCGGGTGCCACTGCAGGGACCGTGGATGTATCGGGTTGCGCCGGGCCAACAGGCGCCGCCGTTTGCCCCGTGGCAGGCCGCCACCGGGCTGTCGACGCTGTACAACGGAATGATCGCACCGCTCGGGGGCTTCGGGCTGCGCGGCATGCTCTGGTATCAAGGTGAATCGAACACCGGCGATGGTGCGGCCTATGCAGTGCGGTTGCGTGCGCTGCGCGAGGACTGGCGGCGGCAGTTCGGTGCGCGCACGCCACTGCTGCTGGTACAACTGGCCGGCTACGGCCAGCCGCCGGCTGCGCCCGCCGACAGCGGCTGGGCGCAGGTGCGTGAGGCGCAGCGGCGCGTCGCGGCCGAGGATGCGCAGAGCGGTCTTGCCATTGCCATCGACATCGGCGACGCCTACGACATCCATCCGCCGAACAAGCAGGAGCTCGGGCGCCGCCTGGCGCGCGTGGCGCGCCATGTGGTGTACGGCGAGCAGGGCATGGCACCGTCGGGCCCGCGAGCGGTCACCGCCGTGCGGACGCCCACGGGCGTCGCCATTGCGTTCGAGGATGTCGAAGGCGCGCTCACCGCGACCGGCGCACTGCGTCCGATCGGCTTTGAACTGTGCGAGGCCAGGGGCCATACGCGCCACTGCGAGTACGCCGATGCCGGACTGGATGCGCGCCGGATCCTGCTGCGCGGCCCGCTGTCCACGCGCGCAACGCATGTGCGCTACTGCTGGGCCGATGGCCCGGTGTGCACGCTGCGCGACCGCAGCGGGGCGCCGGCCGGCCCGTTCGAACTTCCCATTGCCGAAGCCGAGGCCCGACGATGATGACGTTGTCCAAGCAGTCCCCTCTGGCCCGCGACAGGGCCGGCCTGAGGTCGATGGCGCGCCACCTGCTGGGGGCGTTGTTCCTGCTGTCGGCCGCAACCACCCGGGCCAGCGCGCCGCCGGATGCTCCCCCGGTGTACTTCGACTGGTTCGAGTACCGCGGCAATGACCAGGCGTTTGAAGTGCCCCTGCCGGCCGGCCACTACCGCAATCCTGTCCTGGCCGGCTTCCATGCCGATCCCAGCATCGTGCGCGCGAACGGCCGGTTCTACCTGGTCAATTCCAGCTTCACCTACTTCCCGGGCATTCCGGTGTTCGAAAGTGCCGACCTGGTGCACTGGAAGCAGATCGGCAACGTGATTGACCGCCCCACGCAACTGGATTTCGACGGCCTGAGCGTCTCGCGCGGCATCTTCGCGCCGACCATCGAGTACCACGACGGCACCTTCTACGTAACCACCACCGCCACCGACAGTGGTGGCAACTTCATCGCCACCGCGCGTGATCCGGCCGGTCCGTGGTCCGATCCGCACTGGCTGCCCGGCATCGATGGCATCGACCCATCACTGTTCTTCGACGATGACGGCAAGGTATACCTGGTCAACAACGATGCACCGCCCGGCCCGCCGCGCTACGACGGGCACCGCGCCATCTGGATGCAGCAGATCGATCTGGCGGCATTCAGGCCGGTCGGGCCGCGCCGGGTGCTGGTTGATGGAGGCGTGGAGCCGGCGAAGAATCCCATCTGGATCGAGGGACCGCATATCTACAAGCGGGAGGGCTGGTATTACCTGTCCGACGCTGAAGGAGGTACCGGGCCGCAGCATTCGCAGGTGGTGCTGCGCAGCCGCACGGCGTGGGGCCCCTACGTTCCCTATACGGGCAATCCGATCCTGACCCAGCGAGAACTGCCGGATGACCGTCCGCTTCCGATCACCAATGCCGGCCATGCCGACCTGGTCGAAGGCCCGGATGGCTCGTGGTGGGCGGTGTTCCTGGCCAGCCGCAACTACCAGAAGCGGCACTACAACACCGGGCGCGAGACCTACCTGTTGCCGGTGCGCTGGCAGGATGGCTGGCCGCAGATCCTGCCGGTTGACCGGGCCATTCCCTATGTGGCCAAGGCCCCCGCGTGGATGCAGGGCGAGGCATCCCAGGCCCCTTCGACCGGCAATTTCGTAGCGCGCGACAATTTCGATGGCCCGACGCTTGATCCACAGTGGCTGCGCGTGCGGGTGCCCCGGCATGCCTGGGCCGACCTGGCCACGCGCCCCGGCATGCTGGCCGTGCATCCGCTTGCCGAGGATCTGGACACGCTGCGCAATCCGACGTTTCTCGGCCGGCGCCAGCAGCATCTGCGCTTCGAGGCGAGCACCGCGATGACCCCGCCAGCTTCCGGAGTCGCCGCCGGCCTGGCGGCGTTCCAGAGCGAGGCGTACTGGTACTTCCTTGGCGTTCGTGACCTTGGCGGGGGGCGCCTCTCGCTCTTCCTCGAAGCGCGCGACGGTGGCCGCAGCACGCGGACGCTGGCCAGCCGTGAAGTACCGGTGCCTGCAGCACTGCGCCTGAAGATTGCCGGCA
Organism: Stenotrophomonas sp. YJH_SMC_101-4; assembly: GCF_059370395.1. NCBI lineage: Bacteria > Pseudomonadati > Pseudomonadota > Gammaproteobacteria > Lysobacterales > Lysobacteraceae > Stenotrophomonas > Stenotrophomonas sp. YJH_SMC_101-4. The sequence continues at coordinate 921,238 of NZ_JCAFTP010000001.1, forward strand.
ACGAGGGCGACTATGCGTTCTCGTTCGACACCGGCGATGGGCAGGGCTGGCAACTGCTCGCAGGCGGGGTGGACGGCACCGTTCTGAGTACGGACCGGGCAGGCGGCTTCGTGGGCGCACTGCTGGGTCCTTTCGCGCGCGACGAGCGCACCGGGAGAAGCAAATGAGGCTGTCGATTTCGTCCAAGGCCCGCCGCCGTACCTTGCGCGGTGGGGCCGCCCTGTTCGTACTGACCTGCGTGGCGGCCGCCGCGTCCGCGGCCGCGCCACGGCCCTGGCTGGACGTTTCGGCCAGCTTCGAGCAACGGGCCGCCGCACTCGTCGCGCAGATGACGCTGGAAGAGAAGGCCGCGCAGATGCAGAACGCCGCGCCGGCGATCGAACGGCTGGGGGTACCCGCCTACGACTGGTGGAACGAGGGGCTGCACGGCGTCGCACGGGCAGGGCAGGCCACGGTGTTTCCGCAGGCAATCGGCCTGGCCGCGACCTTCGATGTACCGTTGATGGGGCAGGTGGCCACGACCATCAGCGACGAGGCCCGCGCAAAGCACCACCAGTTCCTCCGCGAAGGCTTGCACGGGCGTTACCAGGGGCTGACCTTCTGGTCGCCGAACGTCAACATCTTCCGCGACCCGCGCTGGGGCCGCGGACAGGAAACCTATGGCGAGGACCCGTACCTCACCGCGCGCATGGGCGTGGCCTTCGTACGTGGCCTGCAGGGCGACGACCCCGTCTACCGCAAGCTGGACGCCACCGCCAAGCATCTGGCCGTGCACAGCGGACCGGAGGCCGACCGCCATCACTTCGATGCACGGCCCAGCCGGCGCGACCTGTATGACACATACCTTCCGGCGTTCGAGGCGCTGGTGAAGGAGGGCGACGTCGATGCTGTCATGGGCGCCTACAACCGCGTGTACGGCGAGTCCGCCAGTGCCAGCCGTTTCCTGCTGCGCGATGTGCTGCGACGCGACTGGGGCTTCAAGGGCTACGTGGTCTCGGACTGCTGGGCCATCGTCGATATCTGGAAGCACCACCGTATCGTCACCACGCGCGAAGCCGCTGCGGCGCTGGCGGTGAGGAACGGCACCGAGCTGGAATGCGGCCAGGAGTACGCCACATTGCCCTCGGCCGTGCGCCAGGGGCTGATCAGCGAGGCGGAGATCGACGATGCAGTGACCCGCCTGTTCACCGCACGGATGCGCCTGGGCATGTTCGACCCAGCGGAGCGGGTGCGCTGGGCGCGCATTCCCGCCTCGGTGAACCAGGCGCCGGCCCATGATGCGCTCGCGCTCAAGGCCGCGCAGGCATCGCTGGTGCTGCTGAAGAACGACGGCATCCTGCCACTGTCACGCAACACCAGGCGCATTGCCGTGGTTGGACCCACCGCCGACGACACCATGGCGCTGCTCGGCAACTACTTCGGCACACCGGCCGCGCCGGTGACGATCCTGCAGGGCATACGCGAGGCGGCCAAGGGCGTTGAAGTGCGTTATGCCCGCGGCGTCGACCTCGTGGAAGGCCGTGACGATCCCGGCGCCACACCGCTGATCGAGCCGACCTACCTGCGGCCCTCGGCGGACTCGCCCGAGCGTGGCCTGCGCGGTGAGTACTTCCGCACGCCCGACCTGTCCGGCACTCCGGCACTGGTGCGTACCGACGCGCAGATCGGCTTCCGCTGGGACCGCGGCTCGCCGACCGACAACCTGCTGGCACGTGGCGAAGCGGCACCGGGGCAGGGGATTCCCAACGACCGCTTCAGCATCCGCTGGAGTGGCCAACTGCTGCCACCCGTGTCCGGCCGTTACCGGCTGGAGGTGGCCGGCGATGATGGCTACCGCCTGTATCTGGACGGCAAGCGTGTGATCGATCATTGGGTGAATACTGATCGCCTGCATGCCGGGGGCGTCGAACTGGACCTGCAGGCCGGGCGTGCCTATGCGCTGACACTGGAGTACTACGACGACCAGCGCGATGCGGGCGTGCGCCTTGGGTGGCGCATGCCCGGCGCCAAGGCGCCCTTCGACGAAGCGCTGGATGCAGCACGCGATGCCGATGTGGTGGTGTTCGTCGGTGGCCTCACCGGCGATGTCGAAGGCGAAGAGATGACGGTCAACTACCCGGGCTTTGCCGGTGGCGACCGTACCGACCTGCGGCTGCCCGCGCCGCAGCGCACCCTGCTGGAGGCCCTGCACGGCACCGGCAAGCCGGTGGTGATGGTGCTCACCGGTGGCTCGGCCATCGCCGTGGACTGGGCGCAGGCGCATCTGCCGGCGATCCTGATGAGCTGGTATCCGGGGCAACGCGGCGGCACCGCTGTCGGCCAGGCACTGTTCGGCGACGTCAATCCCTCCGGCCGTTTGCCGGTCACGTTCTACAAGGCCGGCGAAGCGATGCCGGCATTCGACGACTACGCCATGGAGGGCCGCACCTATCGCTACTTCCGCGGCACGCCGCTGTATCCGTTCGGTCACGGTCTGTCGTATACGCGGTTCGACTATGGAACGCTCCGCCTCGATGCAGACAGCCTCCGCGCCGATGGCCGCCTGGGCGTGGCAGTGGATGTCGCCAACACGGGCACGCGCAGCGGTGACGAAGTGGTACAGCTGTACGTGCGGCGCGAGCACGCCGGCAGCGGCGATGCCGTGCAGGAACTGCGTGGCTTCCAGCGCGTCCAGCTGGCCCCGGGCGAACGCCGCACGGTGACGTTCACCCTGGAGGCGGCGCAGGCCCTGCGCCACTATGACGAGGCGCGTGCGGCGTACGCAGTGCAGCCCGGTGCCTACGAGGTCAGGGTGGGGGCGTCCAGTGCCGATATACGTGCGCGGGGCAGGTTCACCGTGGTGCCCGCGCATGACTGATCGCCCCCGCCGGCATCGATTCCCCTTCGACCAGATTCCTTTTCAAGGATGTCCGCTGCATGGCAAGCACTGAACACGCGCTATCGGTACGCGAGAAGCTCGGCTACAGCCTGGGCGATCTCGCCGCCAACCTGATCTTCCAGACCCTGATCACGTACCTGGCATTCTTCTACACCGACGTCTACCGCCTGCCAGCTGCCACCGCGGCCACGCTCATCTTCGTGGTCGGCCTGCTGGGTGCGTTCGTGTTCACGCCGTTGATCGGCATCGCGGCTGACCGAACGTCCACCCGCTGGGGCCGCTTCCGCCCGTGGATCCTGTGGACGGCCATTCCCTTTGGCGTACTGTCACTGCTGGCGTTCAGCACCCCCGACCTGGGCGAGCGCGGAAAGGTGATCTATGCACTGGCCACCTACGCGCTGCTGGTCTGCGTTTACGCCGCGAACAACCTGCCGTACTCCGCGTTGAGCGGCGTGCTGACCGGCAGCATGGCCCAGCGCAACAGCCTGTCGGCCTACCGCTTCGTGGCCGTGATGATCGCGCAGTTCATCATCCAGGTGCTGCTGATGCCGCTGGTGCTGATCCTGGGCAATGGCGACCGGGTGCGCGGCTTTGAACAGGTCATGACCGCCTTCGCACTGATCGGCACGGTGTTCTTCCTGATCACCTTCGCCACCACCCGCGAGCGCATCGTGCCGACGCGCGAGCAGACCGGCGGCATAGTGCAGGACCTGTCGGACCTGCTGCACAACCGCCCGTGGCAGGTGATGCTGGCGCTGACCGTGCTGGTGTTCATCAACCTGGCGTTGAAAGGCGGCACCTACATCTATTACTTCCAGTACTACATGAGCGAAGCGGCGCTGGCCGGCTTCCTGGAAAACTCAGGCTTCAACGGCCTGATCAGTGCATTGAATGGCGCCCTGGCCAGCGCCGGTTTCGCGGCGTTCACCTGGCCGAAGGATGCGGCCACCTCGGCGTTCAGCCTGTTCAACGCGTGCGGCATCCTCTGCATGATCCTGGGTATCGGCGCATCACGGCGGCTGGCGGATCGCTTCGGCAAGCGCGATGTCTTCGGTGGCGCCCTGTTTGTCTCGACCCTGTTCCTGCTGGCCTTCTACCTGTTCCCCCCGACGGCGGTGGCGGTGGCGTTCGCAGCCTTCATGCTGCATGGCTTCTGCTATGGCATCACCATCCCGTTGCTGTGGGCGATGATCGCCGACGTCGCGGACTACTCGGAGTGGAAGAACCATCGAAGGGCAACGGCGATCATCTTCTCGGCGATGTTGTGCGGGCTGAAGATCGGCCTCAGCGTCGGAGGCGCGCTGGTCGCCGCGATCCTTGCCCACTACGGCTACCAGGCAGGACTGGCGCAACAGCCTGAGGGCGTGGTGCAGGGCATCCGCTTGACCGTAAGCGTCTACTGCTCCCTTCCTTTCCTGCTCGCCGTGGCGCTGCTGTTCTTCTACAGGATCGACAAGCGCACCGAAACCCGCATCGAGCAGGACCTCCACCTGCGTCGACGTTCCGCCGACGCCTCCGCGTAACGCCAAGATGACAACCATGATCGACCTCCATGCCGGCGAAGACGGCCAGGCCAGCAAAGCCCGTCTTGCGCAGCTCACCGCACACGCCATTTCGCAACCGCTGGTGACCCACATCTACACCGCCGACCCTTCGGCGCACGTGTTCGAGGGGCGCCTGTACATCTATCCCTCGCACGACATCGACGGTGGCCAGCCATTCGACGACGAAGGTGGCCATTTCGGCATGCAGGATTACCATGTGCTGAAGATGGATACGCCCGATAGCGCGGCCATGGATTGCGGCATGGCGCTGCACGTGCGCGACGTGCCCTGGGCGCGGAAACAGATGTGGGCCCCCGATGCCGCCTGCCGCGATGGCCACTACTACCTGTACTTCCCGGCCAAGGACGCCGAGGGCCGATTCCGCATTGGCGTGGCGATCGGTACGCGGCCGGAGGGCCCGTTCGTGCCCCAGCCGGAGCCGATCAAGGGCGCGTACTCGATCGACCCGGCCGTGTTCGAAGACGAGGATGGCAGCCACTACCTGTACTTCGGCGGCATCTGGGGCGGGCAGCTGCAGAAGTATCGTGACAACCAGTACAGCGAGGCCCACGAGGAACCCGAGGGCAGCGCGCCGGCCCTGGGGCCGCGCGTGGGCCGCCTGGACGCCTGCATGACCGAGCTGGCCGAACCCACCCGCGAAGTGCAGATCCTGGATGAGCATGGCCAGCCGCTGCGTGCGGACGACCATGCGCGCCGCTTCTTCGAAGGCCCGTGGCTGCACAGGTACCAGGGTCGCTACTATCTGTCGTACTCCACTGGCAACACCCACCAGCTGTGCTACGCCATCGGCGACAGCCCGTATGGCCCGTTCACCTACGCTGGCGTGATCCTCACCCCCGTCGTGGGCTGGACCACCCACCACTCCATCTGCCAGTTCGAAGGGCAGTGGTACCTGTTCTATCACGATGCGCTGATGTCCGGCGGCATCACCCACCTGCGCTCGGCCAAGTGCACGCCGCTGCACATGGAGCCGGACGGAAGCATCCGCACGATCAATCCGTATGGGGCCTGAGCGCATGCTGCCGGTGGATGATGCGCTGGCCCCGCTGCCGGCCGGTGAACTGCACTGGCTGAGATGCGGCGAACTGGAGGTTGCGCTCGCCGCAGGGGCGGGCGGGCGCGTGGCGCACCTGCGTTACCAGGGCGTGGAGTGGCTGGTGGATGCGCAGGAGGGCGGGGCGGCTGCGATCGCCTGGGGCTGCTACCCGATGGTGCCCTGGGCCGGGCGCATCCGCCATGGAACGTTCCGCTTTGATGGCAGGCCGCATCGGCTGCCGCTCAACTTCGACGGGCATGCCATTCATGGGTTGGGCTTCTCGCGACCGTGGCAGATCGACCGGCTGGATGCGGCGACAGCCAGGTTGGCGCTGGCGTTGCCGCACGACGGCTACTGGCCCTTCGGTGGCATTGCCATGCTGGACCTGCAGCTGCAGGCCCACACCCTGCAGATGCGCCTTTCGGTCCAGGCCGGCGAGCAGGCGATGCCGGCGGTGCTGGGCTGGCATCCCTGGTTCCGGAAGCCGGACCGGCTGCTGTTCACGCCTCGTGCGATGTACCCGCGGGACGAGGAAGGTATTGCCACGCTGCCCTGTGTGGATCCCACTACCGGTCCCTGGGATGACTGCTTCATCGCCGACAGCGACATCACGCTGATACGCGAAGGCCAGCGCCTGCGGCTGCGCTCGGACCACGACCATTGGGTGGTCTACGACGGCACGCCGCACGCCACCTGTGTCGAGCCGCAGAGCGGTCCGCCGGACGGCTTCACGCTGGCGCCGCACCGGCTGGAGCCCGGCCAGCGCCTCGCGTTGACGTTCGACCTGGCGTGGGCGGCGGACAGCACCTGAAACCCCGGCCAGGGCAGGCGATCATCCGGGTGCCGGACGGTCGGTACGCCGCCTGGACCGGCCGTGGACCCGGTGCCTGACACGGGCCGCGCCCAGGACCACCTGACATTTCCTACAGGTTCCAGTCGATCCGCATGCCCGCGATCAGCGCATCCGGCAGGTCGTGCTGGCGTGCGGGCTCATTGAACTGGTCGGGGTGCACGATGTAGTGCAGGTTCGGTGCAACACGAAGCTGCGGGGTGAGCTGGATGCCATAGCTCAGCTCCATCATCACCTGGCTCCCGTGCGGGGTGCCGCTGCCACCGGCTGCGGCGCGGGCGAGGCGCAGGTCTTCCAGCGCCATGCTGCTGTACTTCTGCTGGGTCACGACGAAAGCGATGCTGTCCTGCGGCCGCCGGGCGAACGTGCCTTTCTGCACCAGCCCGGCCTGCAGGAAATGATCCTCGATCAACTGGCCGGAGGTGCCCTTGAGCGCCGCACCGAAAAGGGTCAGGCCACGGCCGCTGCCATCACTGCTGAGCTGCTGCTCGAAGCGGGCGAACGCGCCGGAGCGACCGTGACGTGTTGCGTATTCCTGACCACTGAGCAGCGCCGGGATGCCGTTGGCATCGCGCAGCGGGTCGCGGTAGGTCGAGTTGTCCTGCCAGCCACCCAGTTCGTAGCGAGCCTTCAAGCGCGCCGACGCTGGGCTGCGCCAGCCGATCGTGTAGGGCACGATCCACCCGGTGGCCTGGTTCGTGCTCCATTTCAGACCGTGCTGGCCATCTTCGGCCTGGCTCGGGTCGACCTGGTACGCGCCGACGCGTACGTAGACATCCGGCGTCACCCATGCCGTGGCATCAGCCATCCAGCTCGATACCGGCCACCAGGTGAAGTTGCTGGTACGGAATACGTAGGTCGGGTTGCCGCAGGCCGAGTTGCCTTGGAAGTACTGGCACAGCTCCGAACCGAGATGATGGATGTTGGCGACGCTGCGTCCCGCCTCAAGCACCAGCCGGTCGTCCAGCAGTTTCTGCTCCAGCGTCAGGTTGGCCAGGCGCGTGCCCTGGCCACCGTAGATTTCCTGCACCGAGGTGCTGTTGCCCGTGCTGCTGTTGGCGAGGTTGGTGCCATGACGATTGATGCCGTAGGCCTTGATCGTCGCGCCTCGCCAGCCAAACGCAGCGTCCAGGTCCACGTCGGCACCGAACATCAGCTGGCCGGCATAGGCCGTGCCGCTGCGCTTGCCACCGTCGAGCGTGGCGGCTGCTTCGCCGGTGTAGGTGAGCTTCGGAGCGAAGAGGTCGCTCGCGTCGGCGGCTGCGGCCAGTGATGGCAGGGCCAGCAGGATCACTGTCGGCAGCAGGCGGCGGGAAGGGGAGGTCATGGGCGAGTTCCTTTTACAGGGTGCGAGCCGTGACCGGCTTCTTGAGCACGCGCAGCGCGACCGCGGTGACGGCCACGCCGGCCACGAGTGCCAGCAGGTAGATGCCAAGGTGGGTGACCGCGTTCGGGATCGGTAGCACGAACACGCCGCCGTGCGGCACCTTCAGTTCGACGCCTGCGGCCATCGAGATCGCGCCGGCCACGGCAGAACCAAGGATCAGCGCCGGAATGGTGCGCAGCGGATCACGCGCGGCGTAGGGGATCGCGCCTTCGGTCACGAAACTGAGGCCAAGCACGCCAGCGGCACCGGCCGTGCCACGCTCCTCGGCAGTGAAGCGGTTGCTGAACAGCCATGTCGCCAGTGCGATACCCAGCGGCGGCGTCATGCCGCCGATCATCGTCGCCGCCATCGGCGTGTAGACCTGGCTGGAAATCAATGCGGTAGAGAAGGCGTAGGACGCCTTGTTGACGGGTCCGCCCATGTCCACCGCCATCATGCCGCCCAGCAGCAGGCCAAGCAGGATCGCGCTGCTGCCTTGCATGCCGCGCAGCCAGTCGGTCAGCCAGGCCAGCAGCCCGGCCACCGGCGTACCGATTACATACATCATCAACAGGCCGGCCAGCAGCGTGCCCAGCACCGGCAGGATCAGCACCGGCTTGAGGCCTTCCAGGCTGCGCGGCAGGCGCAGCGCACGGTTGATCCAATGCACGCCGTAGCCGGCGATGAAACCGGCCAGGATACCGCCGATGAAGCCCGCATCCATGTTGACTGCCACCAATCCCCCGATCATGCCCGGGGCGATGCCCGGGCGATCGGCGATGGAGTAGGCGATGTAGCCGGCCAGTGCCGGCACCATCAGCATGAAGCCGGACTTGGCGCCGATCTGGAACAGCGACCAGGCCAGCGTGCCCTTGTGTGCATCGTCGAAGGCATAGATGCCGCCGAGCGCGAACGCCAGTGCGATCAGCAGGCCGCCGGCAGTGACGAACGGCAGCATGAACGACACGCCGGTCATCAGGTGCTTGTAGGGGCCGGTCACCCTGGCCTTCTCGGTGGTGCGACCTGAAGCCACCGTGCCGGTCTGCACGCCAGCTTCGGCCAGCGCCTTGCGGATCAGGTTCTGGCCGTCATTGATCGCCGGCTTGGTGCCGCTCTTGAACAGGCGTTTGCCAGCAAAGCGCGACAGATCAACTTCGCGGTCGGCGGCGATCAGCACCAGGTCGGCGGCGGCGATTTCGTCGTCGCTCAACGCGTCCTGCGCGCCGACCGAGCCCTGGGTTTCCACCCGGATAGCGTGGCCCAGTGCCTTGGCCGCCTGCTGCAGGCCTTCGGCCGCCATGAACGTGTGGGCAATGCCGGTCGGGCAGGAGGTGACGGCGACGATGCGCTTGCCCGCGTCATCCCTGGAAGGGAGTGCCGATGCTGCGGCGAGCTGCGCCAGCACGGCGAGCGGGTCGTCCAGTACTTCGCCGAGGCCGGCGCGCACGATCTGGGCATTGCCGAAGCGGGCGCTGTCCGCCTCGCCGTCACCCACCAGCAGCAGCTGCGTTGCGGCGGCAGCCTGCGCGCCGGGCAGTGCCCCGGTCACGCCCTGATCGCTGCGGATTTCGATCGCCAATTCGACCCTTTGCTGGCGTGCGGCGCGGCGCAGCGCTTCGGCGGCAAGAACGGCCTCGATGCTGCGTTCGCCAGCGGCGATGACTACGATGGAAGCTTGCATGGCAACTCCTGGAATTCTTCGGGTTCGTCCTTGCAGGGGCCATCGGTGGCCCAAGGCCAGCCGCAGCCCCCTCTGCAGGGGTTTCAATCCAACCGCTCGATCAGTACATCGCCGGTCCACGCGCGCACCTGCGCCGGGTCCAGCCGTCGCGCGTCGCCACTCTCCAGCCGGCTCATCGAGAACGCCGTGGCCAGTCGCGCACAACCGGTCAGGTCGAGGGAGGGCTCCAACAAGGCGGCGGCGATGCCGGCGACCATGGCGTCGCCGGCACCGACCGTACTTCCCTGCGCCAGTCGCGCCGGCCGTGCAACCCGGGCGCCGCTGCGATCAATGAACAGCGCGCCGTCGGCGCCCATCGAGATCGCTACGAGTGCAACTCCACGTTCGACCAAGGCCCGGCCCGCGGCGCGCAGGGCGCTGCGATCCAGCAGCGGCGTGCCGGCCCATGCCTCCAGCTCATGGCGGTTGGGCTTGACCGCGTAGGGCAGTGCACCCTGTGCACCACTCAACGCCGCGGCAAGCGCGTCGCCACTGGTATCCAGCAGTACGCGCGCGCCGGCGGCGCGCACCTGCGCCTGCAGTCGGGCCCATGCATCGGCTTGCAGCCCGGACGGAAGGCTGCCGGACAGCACCACTGGCAGCTCCGGCTGGAGCAGTGCGTCGAGTCGGCGCGATACCGCGTCCAGATCGGCGTCACACAGTGACAGGCCGGGCAGGTTGATGTCGGTGGTCTCGCCGTTGGCGTCTTCCACCAGCTTGATGTTGGTGCGGGTACGGCCCGGAACGCGCAGACACGCGTCTGCGATGCCCCGATCGGAAAACAGTGCGCTGAACACGCCGTCGTTGCCATCGCCGAGCACGCCCAGCGCAGTGGTCGGCACGCCCCAGTCTGCCAGGCAGGCGGCCACGTTGATGCCTTTGCCGCCGGCGTCGTCGCGGGAACTGCGGGCGCGATGCACGTGACCCGGTTGCAGGTTCGCCAGCCGCACGGTCTGGTCGATTGCCGGGTTCAGGGTAATGGTGACGGCGCGGGAACTCATGCGCGCGCTCCATCGAGGGCACGCACCTGCTCAGCGGTTTCGCAGTCCAGCGCCGTCGCAGCCAGCGTTCGCAGATCGGCCAGCGCGCTGCCACGCAGGCGTGCTTTCACGGCCGGGATGTCGTTCGGGGTCATCGACAGTTCGTCCACGCCCAGGCCGGCCAACAGCAGTGCGCCGAACGGATCGCCGGCCAGCCCGCCACAGACTCCCACCCAGCGCCCATGCAGTCGTGCGCCTTCCACCGTGGCGCGGATCGCGCGCAGCACGGCCGGATGCAGGCTGTCGGCCTCTGCGGCAAGCTCCGGATTCTGGCGGTCGATCGCCAGCACGTACTGGGTCAGGTCGTTGGTACCTATCGAGAAGAAGTCGGCGTGGCGGGCAAGCACATCGCTCTGGGCGGCAGCGGCCGGCACTTCGATCATGATGCCGATCGGCACGTCGGGCGCCTCGAGTTCGGTGCGCAGGCGCTCGCAGATGGCGCGCAGAGCGACCAGCTCGGGCACCGAGGTGATCATCGGGAACATGATGGACAGGCGTGCACCGTCCTTGGCTGCGCGATACAGCGCACGCAGCTGCGGTTCCAGAAGATCCGGGCGGCGCAGCAGCAGGCGCGCGCCGCGCACGCCGAGGAACGGGTTTTCCTCGTGTGGCAGCTCCAGGTGGGCGACCTGCTTGTCGCCACCGATATCGAGCGCGCGCACGATCAACGGACGGCCGTCCAGCGCGTTGGCCATCGCCATGTAGGTTGCGTACTGCTCCTCCTCGCTGGGCGTGCTGCCGCGTTCGAGGAACAGGAATTCGGTGCGCATCAGGCCGACACCTTCCGCGCCCTGTTCCAGCGCCAATGGCACCTGCTCGGGCAGGTTCACGTTGGCGCCGATGTCGATGCGATGGCCATCGGTGGTCTGCGCTGGCTGCGCACGTTGCGCCGCTTCTCGCGCGCGGATCTGCTGCTGCCCAGCGATCCAGGCGCGAGCCGAAGCAAGATCTGCCTCGGAGGGGGACAGGTAGAGCCGCCCGCTGCTGCCGTCGATGATCGCCTCGCGGCCGGCCTGGATCGCCAGCAGTTCGGCGCCACCGGCAACCAGCGCCGGCAGGCCGAGCGTGCGCGAGAGGATTGCAGTGTGTGAGGTGGGACCGCCCAGTGCGGTGGCGAGGCCGAGCACGCGGGTGGTGTCGAGGTTGGCGGTATCCGAGGGCGACAGGTCGGCGGCAAGCAGGATGCACGGCTGCGCCGGCAGATCGGCCAGGCCGCCACCGGCCGCAGAGGGGTCAAGCTGCGCCAGTACGCGCCGACCCACATCGCGCAGGTCGGCAGCGCGCCCGGCCAGCACCGGATTGCCCAGCGCCGCCAGCCCGGAGGCGATCTGCTCGATGGCCTGGTGCCACGACCAGGCGACACCATGACCTTCAACCATCAGCTGGCAGGTGCGGGTAATCAGGTCGGTGTCGTCAAGCAGCGCAGCCTGCGCCTTGAAGATCGCAGCATCCGAAGCGCCAAGGCGGCGCTGCGTGTCGTCCTGCAGTGCGGCCAGCTGCTGGCGGGTGCGACCGAGTGCATCCTGCAGGCGTGCGCCGCCCTCGCCGAGCGGGGCAGGGCGATCGGCAACATCGGCCTGCGCGCTGGCCAGTACATGCACCGGTCCGATGGCCAGTCCGGGGCTGGCGCCGATGCCGACGATCGCCGCCTGCGCTTCGGGTGGACTCCAGCCCGCGACCGGCGCTGCCTTTCGCTGTGCTGCACGCTCCGCATCGGTCTTTTCCTGCGCCACCAGCCCATCCATGACCTTGCGCAGTGCGGCCAGCAGGGCGTGGGCATCGGCACCCTCGGCAGAAACACTAACGGCATCGCCCTCGCGAAGCCCGAGCTGCAGCAGCGCCACCAGACTCTTGGCATCGGCCACCTGATCGCCCGCGCGCACCTGCGCACGGGCCGTGAAACCCCGCGCCGTCTCTGCCCAGCGCGTGGCCGGGCGCGCGTGCAGTCCACTGGGGTAAGCGATGGTCCAGTCGAAGCGCTCGGCCAGGTCCGCCACCGGCACGTGGGCTGCCGTGACCGCGACATCACTGGCCAGCGCATTGACGATGTCGCTCGCATCGGGGGTGGTGAACAACCGCTGCAGCGCGGCCTCATCCTGGATCAGCCGGGTCAGGCGGCGCAGCAGGGTAATGTGGGTATCGGACTGGGCAGCGATGCCAACCACCAGACGGGTGACCTGCCCCGGATTCCATTCCACGCCTTCCGGCAACTGCAGCACGGCAATGCCATCGCGGCGCACCAGATGGCGGTCCTCGCCAAGCCCGTGCGGGATTGCCACACCATGGCCGAGGAAGGTGTTGGCCAGCGCTTCGCGCCGTCCCATGCTGGCCTCGTACCCCGGCGCCACGCAGCCGGCCGCGACCAGCATCTGCGCGACCTGGGCGATCGCATCGGTCTTGTCCTGCGCCCGCGCGTCCAGGCGGATCAGTTCCCGGCTGACGGGGGAGGGGAAGGTCTGGGGCGACAAAGGGCGGCTCCGGCAAAAGGATGGCTGGACATATTGGGAACGTTCCCACTGCCTATTTCAATGTGCACTGCACAAAATGCCAATAGCTCTTTGGCGTTAGAATTGTCCTGAACAGCCGCCGGGCCATGGCAGGCGCACTTTTCCGGGAACGTTTCCAATGAGTATCAGCATCAATGACGTCGCGCGTGTAGCGGGGGTATCCAAGTCCACCGTGTCGCGGGTGCTCGGGGGCGGCCCGGTCAGCGAAGAGGTTCGCGGCCGGGTCGAGGTGGCGATCCGCCAGACCGGCTATCGGCCGAACCTGCAGGCAAGACGGCTGCGCTCCCGGCACACCGGCATCATCGGGTTGATCGTTGCGGATATCCGCAACCCGTTCTTCACTGCGCTTATCCGTGCGGTGGAGGAGGTCGCCTATCGCGAAGGCCTGCGCGTCACGCTCTGCAACACCGATGAAGACCCCGAGCGCGAGGCGCTGTATCTTCAGTTGATGCACGAGGAGCGCATCAGTGGACTGATCTTTGCGCCCACACGGACCACGGTGGGGCGGCTGGAACGGCTCGCGCTGGACTTCCCGACGGTACTGGTGGACCGCGCCGCGGCCAGCGGGTCGATCGACAGCGTGGTGCTGGACAATCCCGCGGCGATGGGCGCCCTGGTCGAGCATCTCGTCGAGCGTGGCTATCGCCGCATCGGCGGCCTGTTCGGCAGCACCAGCACCACGGCGGCCGAGCGCCGCGACGGCTATCTTGCTGCGATGCGCACGCACGGGTTGGAGCCGGATTACCGCGAAGTCGAGCCAACGGCCGAGGCCGCCATCGCGACAGTCGAGCAGTGGCTGGCCGCGCCATCGCGCCCCGAAGCACTGGTCACCAGCAACAGCCTGCTGTTGATGGGGGCATTGAAAGCCGCCCGCGGCGCAGGGCTGGCGATTCCAGACGCGTTGGCACTGGCCGGCTTCGACAACGAACGCTGGACCGAGCTGGTCGTGCCGGGCATCACCGTGCTTGAGCAACCGGTTGAGGAGATGGGGCGGGCCGCGATGTCGATGCTGCTTGAACGCCTGCGCACGCCGGAGCTGCCGGTGCGCCGACTTGTGATGACGGGCCGGTGCGTGGTCAGAGGGTCGACGGCTGCGCGATAGTTGGACGCCCGATTGCGGCGACCCTGAGAGCGCCGTCCGGGTGTTGGCGGGCCAGCCGTTGTCTGTTACAAGCCATCTGTACACGCAGACACGATGGATGCTCGCCTTGTCAGAGCCTTATTCAGCGCTGCTCCGCCTGCAGTTGTGCCACGAAGATCTCTCCAGATGGCTGGCGGCGCCCATGCCCGCAGCATCCCGATGGTCCGACTGGCGATGCATCGCCGGCCAGTGGCACCTGGGCAACGGCGAATACCTGGCCTCTTCAAGCGACGAGGCGTTGGATCACCTGCTCGCGGACTGCCAGGCGCTGCTGGCTCGCTACCCCGACAATCGCGCCGCATTGAACGCCTTCCTGGCATCTGCACAGGCTGAAAATATCCGGGTTGCCGCCTATGACCACAGCAGCACGCATTTTGTTGCAGGATCGCTGACATATTCGGAAAGCCTCTACGATCTCATCGCGTTTCTCGCTGTGGCACGAGGCGCCGCCGACTTCCTGAAGGCGGGCGACCGGGGCGTGGTACTGATCCACGACTACCTATGGGCCGAGGAAGGTGAGCGGGAGACCGTTGCCGCGATTGCGCTGGTCGGCCAGGGGGACTCCAGCTTCCTGCCTTCCACGGACCTGGATACCGCGACCGCGCCCTTCGAGACATTGGTGGAGGCCATGCTGGAAGCCCAGGACGACCCGGAGTTTCATCCGCGCAACCAGCTCGATCGACTTTGACCAACGCCGCGTGGAACCCACAGAGACGACCACCAAGGGCCCCGACATGAAAGGACATCACCCCCCCCACGTGCGCCGCCGCATGCGTCGGCTCTTCGCATTTGGCCTCTGCGCCCTGGCTGGATACGCCTTCGCCGGAACAACGCAACCGGCACGCACCTGGCTTGTCAGTGGAGCCGAACTCATCACCCTGCTGCAGGGCAAAGGCGCTGATGGGTTCTGCGACGGCGAGCAGTGCCGGAACCTGTCCAGCGCGCGCGCCAGCGCCTATATCCAGGGCGTTGCCGATGCCAGCCGCGGCCAGTGGTGTGGGCAGGGCCAGATCCTTCCACATGAGCTGGTGGATCGTGTTTCTTCCCATCTCCGGCAACTGCCCCGCGAGCGATTGCAGCAGGATGCGTCTCCTCTGGTTGTCGAAGGGCTGCGGGCGGCGTTTCCTTGCGGTGGCGGCACGACACCGCATGGCAGTGCCGAGCCCGGCAAAGATGGATGACACAGGCCGCCACCCGCGTGGCGACTGTACGAGTGCTCTACACGCGCGCGGCACGATGCGCTCATGGCAGCCGGCATCCGCGCGGGCCACACTGCATGTTCCGTCTGTAGCCGGAGCGGTGCAATCAGTGCGCGGACGGCTCGGTACGGGCGTCCCCCACCACGCGTCGAACGGTCTCCCGCAACTGATCGATGTGGAAGGGTTTGGCCACGAAAGCTGCGCGGCGGTGGCGCTGCGGCACCAGCTGGTTGTAGACGGCAGAGACGAACAGATAGGGGATGCCGAGCTCCGCCAGGCGATCAGCCACGGGAAACACCACGCCGTCACGGAGTTCGACATCCAGCACGGCGCCGTCGAACCGCTGGGTGTCCAACAGTCCCAGCGCGTCGAACACGCTGTACGCGTGTGTCACCTGGTCGCCTGCGTCTTCAAATGCGTGTTCCATCAGTGCTGCCAGGTCGAGCTGGTCTTCCACCAGCAGCAGGTTGCATCTGCGCTGGTTCAATCCGGATTGCATGTGTGTAGCCTGTGTCGCGACGGGAACCCAGTCTGTGCTGTGCTGCATCAACGTGATGCGTGCGGGTTGTCAGCCCGATGCGAAGCCCTTGAAGCGCGCTGGCAGCACCGTGGAGGCGGCGTGGAGGACCGGTTGGAGTGCGTTGACAGCGTCTTGGCACGTGCCATGGATACTGCCGCCGTCCCCACACTGGAGCTCCTGTCATGCCGCTATCCGGAACCGACGCTGCCTCTCGCTCTCCGCGCGTGCTGCGTGTCGAATGCATGCCACTGGACTGCGGCGGCGCTGCAATCGTAGTGGAGCTGGATCGCATGCCTGAACGGACGTGGATGAAGTCGTTGAGGCGAGTCCTGCAGGCTGACGACGCCCTGGAGGGCGCGCAGGCCAAGTTCGATGGGCGTTTCGTGTATGTCGTGGGGGTTGAGGGCGGCGGTCATCGCGCGCAACATCGCGTAGCCCAGGCACTGATGGCGACGGAAGGTGCATTCGCCTCGGGTGCCGGCCTCCAGCGCCCGAGCGCCGGCACGGCACTGTCCGGCACGATGACGACCTGACTGCAGACCGGGCCCGGCCCAGCGTTGCTGGTGGATGGCGGTCCGCCCATCGTCCTGCTGCGATGCACGTTCTCGTCGGCCGCCTTTTCTTTTTCCAGCGTCTCCAGCAGCAGCGGCAGGGCGTCCTGTAGCCCGGCTGCCTGGCCATCGCGGCAATGGTGCCGTAGGACGCAATCCCGCAATGCCCGGCCTTCGTGCTGCTGAAGAAACGCTGCGCACACTCCTTACGAAAGGCGCGAGTACACGCCTGCTGCGCCTTCCGAGCACGCCTTCAGTTCACACCCTTCACCCCCCAGCGGCGAGAATGTCCCACTGGACGCAGCCATGCGCGTCCGGCCCACTGCCTTCAGGAACACCGAGATGTCCAACACCCCCTATGGCGAGTCGTCATGTGCTGCCGCAGCCAGCGGCTGCATCGAAGTCCGTGGTGCGCGCGAGCACAACCTGAAGAATGTCGATGTCTCCATTCCGCGCAATGCACTGGTGGTGTTCTCCGGCGTGTCGGGATCCGGCAAGTCCTCGTTGGCCTTCGGCACGGTTTTCGCCGAGGCGCAGCGGCGCTACTTCGAATCCGTCGCACCCTATGCGCGCCGCCTGATCGACCAGGCGGGCGTGCCCGATGTGGATGCCATCGACGGGCTGCCCCCGGCGGTCGCCCTGCAGCAGCAGCGCGGTGCCAGCAATGCGCGCTCCTCGGTGGGCAGCGTGACCACGCTGTCCAGCCTGGTGCGCATGATGTTTTCGCGGGCGGGAGCCTACCCGGCCCACCAGCCCATGCTGTACGCCGAAGACTTCTCGCCCAACACCCCACAGGGCGCCTGCAGCACCTGCCATGGCCTGGGGTATGTCTACGAAGTGACTGAAGCACTGATGGTTCCGGACCCGTCGCTGAGCATCCGCGAGCGCGCCATCGCGTCCTGGCCACCGGCATGGCATGGCCAGAACCTGCGCGACATCCTGGTCACGTTGGGCTACGACATCGATGTGCCGTGGAAGAAACTGCCGAAGAAGGACCGTGAGTGGATCCTGTTCACCGAGGAGACGCCCACCGTGCCGGTCTATGCCGGCTTCACGCCGGCCGAGACCCGTACCGCACTCAAGCGCAAGCAGGAGCCCAGCTACATGGGCACCTATACCGGCGCGCGCCGTTACGTGCTGCACACCTTTGCCAACACCCAGAGCGCCTTGATGCGCAAGCGTGTTTCGCGCTACATGGAAGGCAAGCTGTGCCCCGCCTGCCACGGAAAGCGCCTGAAGCCGGAGGCGCTTTCGGTCACCTTTGCCGGTGTGGATATCGGCGAGTTCATGCGGCTGCCATTGGACCAGCTGGCGGCGTTGCTCGAGCCCATCGCGCGGGGCGACTTCAGTGCACACAGCCACGGCGCGCGTTCCAGCAGGCGTGCAACGCCCCGCGATCGCGCCAAGCGGGCAGCAAGTGGCCGCGCGACCCACGAAGGCGCACCCGACGTGCGCCTGACCTCAGCCTTGTCTGAGGAAAAGCGCCTGGCGGCACAACGCCTGGCGGGCGGGGTCATGGCGCGTGTACGGCAACTGCGCGAGCTCGGCCTGGGCTATCTATCACTTGATCGCGCCACGCCCACGCTGTCGGCCGGCGAACTGCAGCGCCTGCGGCTGGCCACGCAGCTCAGCTCGTTGCTGTTTGGCGTGCTGTACGTGCTCGACGAACCCTCGGCCGGCCTGCATCCGGCCGACAGCCAGGCGCTGTACGACGCACTGGAACGGCTGCGCGACGGCGGTAACTCAGTGTTCGTTGTTGAACATGATCTGGAGCTGATGCGCCGCGCGCAGTGGCTGGTGGACGTGGGACCGGAGGCCGGCGAGCGGGGAGGGCGCGTGCTTTACAGCGGCGAACCCGATGGCCTGCGCCAGGTAAAGGATTCGCGCACGGCCCGGTATCTGTTCGACCAGGTGCCTGCGCCTGCCAGCCGGCAGCGCAGTGCCAACAGCTGGCTCGAACTGAAGGGCATCCATCGCCACAACCTGCAGGGCGTGGACGCGCAGGTGCCGCTGGGGCTGCTGACAGCAGTGACCGGCATTTCCGGATCGGGCAAGTCCAGCCTGATGGCACAAGCGCTGCCCGAGCTGATGCTGCTGCACCTGGGGCACGAGCCCGTGGACGACAGCGCCGACAGCACGCCCCCGGATGGGCCGACCGTGATGGAAGCGACGCGGGGCCAGCTGGCCGGCGATGTGGACGCCATTCAACGCGTGGTGCAGGTCGACCAGAAGCCCATCGGCCGCACGCCACGATCCAACCTGGCCACCTACACCGGCCTGTTCGACCACGTGCGCAAGCTGTTCGCCGCAACGCCAGACGCGCGCCGCCGTCGCTTCGATGCGGGACGCTTCTCGTTCAACGTGGCCAAGGGCCGGTGCGAGACCTGCGAAGGCGAGGGCTTCGTCAGTGTCGAACTGCTGTTCATGCCAAGCGTCTATGCGCCGTGCCCGACCTGCCATGGCGCCCGCTACAACGAGGCCACGCTGAAGGTGTTGTGGAACGACCGCAACATCGCCGAGGTCCTGCAGATGACGGTCGACCAGGCGCAGGCGTTCTTCGCCGAAGAAGACGCCATTGCCCGCCCGCTGCAGTTGCTGCAGGAAATCGGTCTGGGCTACCTGCGGCTGGGCCAGCCGGCCACCGAGCTTTCAGGCGGTGAGGCACAGCGCATCAAGCTGGCGACCGAGCTGCAGCGCAGCCAGCGCGGGCGCACGCTGTATGTGCTGGATGAGCCCACCACCGGCCTGCATGCATCGGACGCGGACAGGTTGCTGGCGCAGCTGCAACGGCTGGTTGAGGCTGGCAACACCGTGGTGATGATCGAGCACGATATGCGTTCTGTCGCACAGGCGGACTGGGTGATTGATGTCGGGCCAGGTGCAGGCGGCGCGGGTGGCACCATCGTGGCGAAGGGCACGCCGCAACAGGTGGCCCGCGCCAAGGGAAGCAGGACGGCGCCGTTCCTTGCGCGCGAGCTGGGGCAGGCCAGCTGACGCCATCTCATCTGGGGCTGGACGCATTCTGTTGTACTGTGGGAGTACTCGCAGCGCCCATCAGCGAGAGGATGGTCAGGTGAACGCTTCCATGCTCCCAAGAATCGTCGGCTTCGATGTCCCGTTGTTGCATGAGCGTGTAGACGCATCCACCGACGAGGCCATCACCGCGCTGCTGGATCTGGCGCCCGGCGCTCGCTGGACAGAGATGTTCCTCATCAAGTGCAGGGCCCTGGCGTCCCAGCTCCAGCTGGCGGATGTTCGCATTGAAGGCGCCAGGATCTACTTCTACGGATCCATCAGCGATTCTCGTGGACTTGCCGACGCGGTGATGTCCATTGTCCACGTACTGAATGATGAGTTGATGCGCGAGCGGAATCACGCGGCCAGCCGCGCCTAAGCGCAGCCAAGCAGGGACCAGCACCGATCGGCAATCTCTGCTGCGCCAGGGTGGCCGCGCAGGCTCGATCGCTTCGCAAGCCTGTCCTGCAGATCGTCGATCCATGCCGACCGGGTGCCGTGCGGATCTCTCACATAGATATCGCAGGCAAGCCGGACAACCGGCGCTACTTCATATCGGAAGCTCATCGCGGGCAGGGTGCCCAGGTTGAACGCGGCCTTCCAGTGGGCCAGTTCACGCTCTACGTCCACAATGTGCTTGCTTCTTCCATGGATCATGGTGTTCCCCACGTTCGGAGCCTCACTGTACACGCTTGTTGCCGGGAGCCTGTTCATGACAGTCGTTCATCCAGCGCGCTTCCCGGTACGCTCCCGTAACGGCGCCAGGCCCACTGTCAATTGGCAGCAGACTTGCTGCGACGGAGAATCGAAATGAACAGCGTCCCCGAACAGAACAGGAACGACCGCTCCAGCTCTTCCGCTGAAACAGAACAGCCCGCGCAGCAGGGGCAGGTCGAGGGGAGCGAGCCTGGCGGGAAGGAGCCCGGCAAGCAAGGGCAGCAACAGCAGCAGGACAACAAGGATCGCGAGAGCCCGAAGCCAGCGGACGAAAAGAAGGGCGGTCTCGGCGGCGATACGCGCCGCTGAGGAACAGGAGGAGCCGCGCGCCGCGCGGCTGCTTCCGCGGTAGACAGGGAGCGGGCATGTCCTCGCAAAGCCAGGCGATCAGCCTGATGACCAAGATCATGTACCAATGTCGTCCGGAGAGAACCACGACGATGGCGCAATGCCGTTGCTGCCACGCACCCAGCCCTGGCGGGATGGAATGCGCACGATGCCTGACCGGAAGGCTCGGCGACATGATTCACAATCGCGGCGCAGCATTCAGCTGGCTTGAATCATTCCGCAGGGTCCAGCAGGACGAAGCACACGTATTCGAATGCGCAAAGCGCGTCGACGCGACATCTCCCTAGGCGTCGCATCCGGACCTGACATTGCGCAAGCGTATGCTCGGGTCATTCAGGAGCAACGCGATGAATTTTACGATCTGCATCTACGATAGAACGGGCACGGGCCTCCGTCTGCCCGCGGGATGGTGGATCGACCTTCAGTCCGATCTGCCTGCACTGGTGAAGGGTCCCACGCGCATCGACCTTCCGCGATCTTCAAAAGACGAGCATCCACGATTGGATCCTGAGGTTCTCAGGGATCTTTTCCGGCGCATTGGAGGCTCGCAGTGGCTAAGTTGAATCCAGCCCCGTCCCTGGGAGTCCGCTGGCTGTTCTTTCGTCTTCGCAACGGGCAGTCCATCAGTCCTGCCCGGTTGATGTCTGTCTGGTCCGAGGCAGCTGAATCCAGCGACTGCGCCGTGCGCCGCGAAATCATCGACGGCGCCGGCTATGTCTATGCCCTGTACGCGCCCAACAGCCTGCTTTCACCCAGGCGCGTGGAGCTACGCATGAGAACGCTGCTGGAGGAAGCTGGCTACGCCTTCACGATGGGCAGCCTGGCGGGCCGGCACCCGGGCGACGGTTGAGGCGCGTAGCTGGCGCTGCGTCCGCAAGCGCCCGGAACGCGCTCGTCATTCCGGAGTGTCTGGTTCCAGAGGTTCGTCAGGCTTTGGATCAAAGAGCGCCAGCATCCGTTCACGGCGGCATTGTTCGAGCCAGTGGTGCCATATCTCCACCTCGTCCATCAGCCCCGTGGCACCGCATGCGGGGCAAGTGAGCGTCGTGCCCAATGGGCTTGTCTGAATGCCGGCGTTCTCGCTCATTGACGAGCGCAGGCCGCAACTCTTGCAGGTAGATCGCAACTGATCAAGGCGAACGATTGCGCCATTGCGCGCAAGAAGGGGCTGGATCGCGTGGATCCGGAAGGCATTGGGAGGATGCATGGCCGTGTCGTCTAAGGCTGGACACGGGAGCAAAGGATTCTGCGCCGGAGAAGAGCCGTGAGGGTGCAGTGTCCTCCGTTGGAGGTTAACCCTTCATCAAAGTGCGGAACGCGCTCCATCGTTGGCCTGAAATCCCACGGCCGCAATCGTGCACTGACGCGGCACCCGGCGCTTCTCCGGTGCCAGCCCTGCTTCTGGGAAGGAAGGGCTCTGCCATCACAACAGAGCCCCGGTCACTCACTTTTCCTGCAGGAACGCCAGCAGATCCTGGTTGACCTTGTCCTTGTGGGTGTCGGTCAGGCCGTGCGGCGCACCCGGGTAGACAATCAGCCTGGCGCCCTTGATGAGCCTTGCCGATTGGCGGCCTGAGATATCGATCGGCACGATCTGGTCGTCGTCGCCGTGGATGACCAGGGTGGGCACATCAAACTTCTTCAGGTCCGCGCGGAAATCGGTGGCGGAGAACGCAGCGATCGAATCGTAGGTGTTCTTGTGGCCGCCCTGCATGCCCTGCGCCCACCACGCATCGATCAGCCCCTGCGAGACCTTCGCGCCCGGACGGTTGAAGCCGTAGAACGGGCCCGACGGGATGTCCTTGTAGAGCTGCGCGCGGTTATCCATCTGTGCCTTGCGGATGCCGTCGAACACTTCGATCGGCAGGCCGTTCGGGTTGTCGGCGGTCTTCAGCATGAACGGCGGTACCGAGCTGATCAGCACCGCCTTCTTCACTCGCCCGGTGCCATGCCGGCCGATGTAGCGCGCCACTTCGCCACCACCGGTGGAGAAGCCCACCAAGGTGACATCGTGCAGGTCCAGCGTATTGATCACCGTGGCCAGGTCATCGGCGTAGTGATCCATGTCATTGCCTTCCCACGGCTGGCTGGAACGCCCGTGGCCGCGACGGTCATGCGCGATGACACGGTAGCCATGATCGGCCAGGAAGATCATCTGGGATTCCCAGCTGTCCGAGTTCAACGGCCAGCCGTGGCTGAAGGTCACGACCGGGCCGTCCTTCGGGCCCCAGTCCTTGTAGTACAACTGCACGCCATCGGCGGTGGTGATGTAGCTGGCGGTGCGCGCGATGCTGGTGACTGCCGCCGGCTTGGCCGGTTCGGCGGCCTGCGCGGACAGGCCGGCCTGGACCGAGAGGGCGAGGGCGGCAACGGCCAGGGTACGGGCGAAGGTGTTCATGCGGGGAACTCTCATGGGTGGGTGGTGAGGCGTACTTTGCGCCTGAAATCAGGCGTTCGGGTGATGAACTGTCCGGATTTCTTGATAGATCGTCTTGCACGGATGTGCGCTCGCGAATCGCTCGGGATCGCCTGTTGACAAGGTAGAACGTGCGTTCTACCTTGCGGCCATGAGCAAGGCCACCGCCGACACCCACCAGAAGATCCTGGCCACGGCCGAGGCGCTGATCTACCAGAACGGGATCCACGCCACCGGCATGGACCTGCTGGTGAAGACCTCCGGCGTGGCGCGGAAGAGCATTTACCGCCACTTCGAGAACAAGGACGACGTGGCCGCTGCCGCGCTGAGTGCGCGCGATGTGCGTTGGCTGGCCTGGTTCCGGCAGGAGTGCGACAAGGCTGATACCCCGGAAGCACGCATCCTCGGCATGTTCACCGTGCTCAAGGGTTGGTTCCAGTCCGAGGGCTATCGTGGTTGTGCGTTCATCAATACCGCGGGCGAGGTCGGCGACCCTGCCGATCCGATCCGGGAGATCGCGCGGAATCACAAGCAGAAGTTGCTCGATTACACGCTGGAACTTACCGAACAACTGGATGTGGAGCAGCCGGCGGACCTGGCCCGTCAGCTGCTGGTCCTGATGGAAGGCGCCATCACCCTGTCGCGCGTGATGGGTGATTACGACGCCGCAGACACCGCGAAGGATGTCGCGAAGCTGTTATTGGAACAGGCCAAGCGTTAGCGCCTGGGTACCCCAGATCCGTTGAAGCAACCCGTGTATCCATTTCGATTGGAGGTTTCCCCATGTCCGCTGAACAAACCCGTCCGCCGCTTCCTCCGTTCACCCTTGAATCGGCCACCCAGAAAGTGCGTCTTGCCGAGGATGGCTGGAACTCCCGCGATGCCGACAAGGTGTCGCTTGCCTACTCGCTCGACACCCAGTGGCGTAACCGTGCCGAATTCACCAATGGCCGGGAGGAAGCCCGGCAGTTCCTGGCACGCAAATGGAACAAGGAGCTCGAGTACCGCCTGATCAAGGAGCTCTGGGCCTTTACCGAGAACCGCATTGCTGTCCGCTACGCCTACGAATGGCACGACGACTCCGGCAACTGGTTCCGTTCCTATGGCAACGAAAACTGGGAGTTCGACGCGGATGGCTTGATGCAGCGCCGCTTCTCGAGCATCAACGATTTGCCGATCAAGGAGAGTGACCGCAAGTTCCATTGGCCACTTGGGCGTCGCCCGGATGATCATCCGGGGTTGTCGGAGCTGGGTATGTGATTCCCGCTTGGGCGCCATCCCAAGCGCGCTCAGGTACGATGGGGTGGCCGGCGTCTGCGCCGGCCGGGCAGGGGATGCAATGGACATGCAGGCAGGGGGCGGATTCGATCCGCCGGCAAAGACCGATTCGCAGGAACTGACATTCCACTGGCTCTACCAGCGGGTGCAGGGACTGGTTGAGCACAGCATCTACCCCAAGGCGGGCAGGGTGGAGACGTGGGCGTTTCGCATCGGCGTGGGTGCGGCGATCATCGGCATTCTCATGGGGCAGCTTCCGGATCGATGGCTGCCTCTTGGTGTAGTGCTCCAGGTGGTTGTTGCCTGCCTGGCAATCGAAATCGGAGGGTTCATTGTCGGTGGCGTCCTGGCCGCCCGCAGGGGCATTCGCCAGTTCAGCCAACCGCGGCTCTCGCACGCCCGGGAGATGGATGAAGACTTCGCTCACTGGCAAGCGGTGGTGACCGAGCTTCGCGGATTCCAGCGCGTCCAGCGCGAGCGGCGACTCAAGTTCGTCAGCACCTTGCGCACAAACATGATGGAGCGCATGGGCATGATGTATGGCGGCCTGCAGCGGCTGGGACCATTCCCGCTGTTGATTGCCCTCTACCTGCAGTTCCGCGGATGGAAATGGGGCGACTGGGCGGGCGCTTTCAATGTTGGCCCGCTGGGTGCACTACTGATCTTCGCCATGGTGCTGCTGTACCTGCTGGGCTGGATGCTGATCGGCCTTCGCACCAGGCTTGATACCTACGTTGCCTTGTTGGAGGGCTCCATCCACGAACCCGAGCCCTCCCAGCCAACGCCTTTGTAGCGTCGGGCCATCATGTTCCTCATGCTGAGGGACAAACAGGACTGTGAGTCATCCAGTGAGGCATACGCATGGCTCAAGAGTGCCGCGCTGCGGCTGGATGCAGCCGATTTCTTCCGGCTTGCTGCATCATGTTCGTACATTTCGCCGACTTCACAGGTCTGTACCCCGCAGAGGGGCATAGTAGCCCTTCGGTAGTGTGAGCGCGTCCATCCAGCCACGGGGGTTCCCCGAACGCCAGGAGGTCACTGTGCCAAGTTGTGATGAAGGAATGAAGTTGACGCGCCGCCAGGTGATCGCCGGCGGCGTCACGACCGTGGCGATGTCCGCCGCACCGGGGGCGTCATCGCTCGCCGCCGAACTGGCGGCGCCCCCGCCGCCCAGGCCGCCGGTCATCAGCACGGTGGCCTTGACCGTCAACGGCGAGCGGCGGGAGTTTGAACTCGACACCCGGACCACGCTGCTCGATGCCCTGCGCGAACATCTGAAGCTGACCGGAACAAAAAAAGGCTGCGACCACGGTCAATGCGGTGCCTGTACCGTGCTGGTCAACGGTGAGCGCATCAACGCGTGCCTCAGCTTGGCGGTGCAGCACCAGGGCGATGCTATCACCACCATCGAAGGCCTCGGCACCCCCGATGACCTGCATCCGATGCAGGCTGCTTTCATCAAGCATGATGGCTACCAGTGCGGGTATTGCACGCCGGGGCAGATCTGTTCGGCGGTGGCGGTCCTGGACGAGATCAAGCGGGGTGTCCCCAGCCATGTGCAGGCGGATGTCAGCGCACGGCCCCGTGCCACCAACATGGAAATGCGCGAACGCATGAGCGGCAACCTCTGCCGCTGCGGGGCCTATTCCAACATTGCCGAGGCAATGGCAGAGGTCGCTGGCGCAACCTCTGCAGGGAGGCGCTCATGAGGGCCTTCAGTTACGAGCGCGCGAAATCCCCGGCCGAGGCCGCCAAGGCCGTCGCCGGCATCGAGGGCGCGAAGTTCCTGGCCGGAGGGACCAACCTGCTCGACCTGATGAAGCTGGAGGTCGAGACGCCAGCGCACCTGGTCGATGTGCAGGACATCGGCCTGGACAGGATCGAACCCACCGACGAGGGTGGCCTGCGCATCGGCACGCTGGTCACCAATACCGCGCTGGCCTCGCATGAGCGCGTGCGCCGCGACTACGCGGTGCTGACCCGCGCGATCGTGGCAGGCGCCTCCGGGCAGTTGCGCAACAAAGCCACCACCGGCGGCAACCTGCTGCAGCGCACGCGCTGCCCGTATTTCTACGACCCCAATCTGCCCTGCAACAAGCGCCTGCCCGGATCCGGCTGCGGCGCACTCGAGGGGTTCTCCCGGCAGATGGGCGTGATCGGCACCTCGGACAGCTGCATCGCGACCTATCCGGGCGACATGGCGGTGGCCCTGCGGGTGCTGGACGCCTCGATCCAGACCGTCAGGGGGGACGGCAGTACGCGCAGCATCCCAATTGCCCATTTCCATCGTTCCCCCGGCGACAGGCCGCAGCAGGACAACGTGCTGCAGCGCGGTGAGCTGATCACCCACGTCACGCTGCCGGAACCTCTGGGCGGTCGGCACGTGTACCACAAGGTACGGGACCGCGCGTCCTATGCGTTCGCACTGGTGTCGGTCGCCGCGGTCGTGCAGCGTGACGGCTCGGCGCGGTTCGCCTTCGGTGGGGTCGCGCCGAAGCCGTGGCGCGTCGAGGCAGCCGAACCCCTGCTGCGCGACGGCGTGAAGGCCGCGACCCGGCAGGTGTTCGCCGGTGCCCGTCCGACGCCGGAGAACGCGTTCAAGATCGCGCTCGCAGAGCGCACCCTCGCAGCGGTGCTGGTGGAAGGAGAGCGCTGATGCCCCTTGAATTCAACGCCCCCGCCGGCGACAACCTGTTCGACAAGGCCAAGGTCGTCGGCAAGTCGACGCCGCGCATCGACGGCCCACGCAAGACCACCGGCACCGCTCCCTATGCCTACGAGCGCCATGACGTGGCGCCGAACCAGGCCTACGGCTACATCGTCGGCGCGGGCATCGGCAAAGGGCGCATCATTTCGATGGATGCGTCCCGCGCACGTGCCGCGCCTGGCGTACTGGCGGTCATCACTGCACCGGAAACCAAGCCGGTCGGCACATCGAACTGGAACAATGCACCGTTGTTCGGCGGAGCCGAGGTGGCCCACTACCACCAGGCCATCGCCTGCGTGGTGGCAGAGACCTTCGAGCAGGCCCGCGCCGCCGCGGCGTTGATCCGTACCCGCTACGAGCGCGGCAAGGGCCGCTTCGATTTCCCGGCCCTGGCACCGTCCGCGCCGCTGGCAAAGGGGCGCGGCGGCAAGCCCGACCGGCAGACGCTCGGCGATTTCGACACCGCTTACGCCAGCGCGGCGGTCAAGCTCGACGAGACTTACCACACCTCCGACGAAAGTCATTCGATGATGGAGCCGCACGCCACCATCGCCGCCTGGGAGGGTGACACGCTCACGTTGTGGACGGCGAACCAGATGATCGACTGGGCCAGGCAGGGCATGGCGGCGATCCTCGGCATCGATCCTGCCAAGGTGCGCGTGGACTCGCCCTATATCGGCGGCGGCTTCGGCGGCAAGCTGTTCATCCGTGCCGACGCGGTGCTGGCCGCGTTGGCGGCCAAGCAGGTCGGGCGACCGGTGAAGATCGCGCTGCAACGCCCATTGATGCCCAACAACACCACGCACCGGCACGCCACCCTCCAGCGCGTGCGGATCGGCTGCGGAAAGGATGGCCGGATCTCCGCCATCGCCCATGAGAACTGGTCGGGCAACATCAACGGCGAGGACGGCGAAAACGGCACCCTGCAGACGCCCAAGCTCTATGCGGGCGCCAACCGCCTGGTGGCCAACTACATCGCCACGCTCGACATGCCCGAAGGCAATGCGATGCGCGCACCGGGCGAAGCACCGGGCCACATGGCGCTGGAAGTAGCGATGGACGAAATGGCCGAGAAGCTGGGTCTCGATCCGATCGCATTCCGCATCCTCAACGAGCCCGAAGTCGTACCCGGCGATCCGTCCAAGAAGTTCTCCGACCGCAACCTGGTGCGCTGCCTGCGCGAAGGTGCGGAGCGCTTCAACTGGAACAAGCGCAACCCCAGGCCGGCGCAGGTCAGGGAAGGGCACTGGCTGGTCGGCATGGGCGTGTCTGCGGGCTATCGCGGCGCACCGACGATGAAGTCGGCGGCGCGGGTGCGGCTTGACGGCCAGGGCGGAGTGATTGTCGAGACCGACATGACCGACATCGGCACCGGCTCCTACACGATCATCGCGCAGACGGCAGCCGAGACCATGGGCGTGCCGCTGGAGCGGGTCCAGGTGACCCTCGGCGACTCCCGTCATCCGGCCTCCGCCGGTTCCGGCGGCCAGTGGGGCGCGGCAAGCTCGACCGCAGGCGTGTACGCGGCGTGCGTCAGCCTGCGCCGCAAGGTGGGTGAGAAACTGGGTTTCGACGGCGACACCGCAGACTTCGCCAATGGCCGCATCCAGGCGGGTGGGCGGACCATCAAGCTGGCGGAGGCGGGCACACTGTCGGCGGAGGACGGCATTGCCTTCGGCGACTTCAAGCAAGGCTACGACGTCGGCACCTATGCAGGGCATTTCTGCGAGGTCGCCGTGCATGCCTACACGGGAGAGACGCGCATCCGCCGCATGCTTGCCGTATGCGATGGCGGCCGGATCCTCAATCCGCTCTCCGCACGCAGCCAAGTCATCGGCGGGATGGTGATGGGTGCGGGCGCGACCCTCATGGAGGAGCTGGTGGTCGACAAACGGCTTGGCTTGTTCATCAACCATGACCTCGCCGGCTACGAGGTTCCCGTGCACGCCGACATCCCGTACCAGGAGGTGGTCTTCCTCGACACGCTGGATCCGGTGATCTCGCCGATGAAGGCCAAGGGTGTGGGTGAACTGGGCATCTGTGGGGTTGGCGCCGCGATCGCCAATGCGATCTACAACGCAACCGGCGTGCGCGTGCGCAACTATCCCATTACCCTGGACAAGCTGCTGCCCGGCTTGCCCGACGTGGGCTGACCCTTGCGCATGGACCGTCCCGCAGCCTCGACCACTCTGGAGGCCTCCGCCGCGGGCGGAGGGGAGCCCGGCGATCTTGCCGAGGACCTGTCCGCACCGCCGGGCTTCCTCACCGAAGGCAGCCCGCGCGGCGTGCTCGATACGGCCTTGACGCGCGTGCGCGCGGGGGAGCACGCCGTGCTCGCGCTGGTGCTGGAAACCGATGGCTCCACTTACGCCGGTGCCGGCGACATGGTGCTGTTCTGCAACGGCGGCCAGGTCGGCTGGCTCAGCGGCGGATGCTTGGAGCCGGAGCTCGCGCGACGCGCGGAGCAGGTGAGCGTTGCAGGCCGGGTCGACTGGATCGAGATCGACACCCGCAGTGACGACGACCTGTTGAGCGGGTCCGCGCTCGGGTGCCGCGGCCGGCTGCGGATTGCGCTCCTGCCATTGCGTGCCATGGCCGGCATCGACGACGTCATCGAGGTCTGGCTGCGCGAGGGCTTGTCACTCCAGCGCGACCTTCGTACGTCGGGCCAGGTCGTCTTCCGCGCCGGCCATCGCGAGCAGGCATGGCAGCTGCATCCGATGGAGGGGGCGCAATCCTTTGGCGAGGGCGCATGGCGGTTGCCGTTGCCCCGTCTTCCGCGGGCCCTGGTGTTGGGGGGCGGTCCCGAAACGCCCTTGCTGGTTCCGCTGCTGCGGGGACTGGGGTGGCGGGTCAGCGTGGCCGAACGGCGAGCGCGCTGGGCCTCAGCCGGGCAGTGCGCGGATGCGCATCTTCAGACCAGCCCGGCCGAGGCCCTTCATGGCGACCCGTGCGACGCGGCACTGGTGATGCATCACGATTTCGAACTGGACCGGGAGGCGCTGGTGGCCCTGGCTGATACCAACGTCGCGTTCATTGGACTGCTGGGTCCGCGTCGAAGGCGCGAGGACCTGTTCAAGCTGCTGACACCGGATCAGCGCCTCCGCCTTTCCCCGAGACTTCGATCACCGGTCGGCCTGAACATCGGCGGCCGAGGGCCAGAGGCGATTTCGCTCAGCATCGCCGCGCAGCTGCAGCAATGGCGAAGCGCGCACGGCACGTGACTGACGCGCATGCGGTCGTCGTGCTGGCTGCCGGCGGGAGCACCCGGCTTGGCCAGCCCAAGCAGCTTCTGACCCGGCAGGGCGAGACCCTGGTACATCGCGTGGTGCGGTTGGCACGCGAGCTCGCGCCAGCGCAGGTCCTGGTCGTGGTGGGCGCGAACGCACAGGCCGTGACATCCAGCATTGCCGGGCTGGAGGCCACTCCGGTAGCCAACCACCACTGGGAACGCGGCCTGGCGAGCAGCCTGCAGGTTGCCGGCGCGCACCTGCTGCCCACGGTGACCGCGGTGATGGTCGTGGCATGCGACCAGCCCGCAATTGAGCGCTCCCATCTGCAGGCGCTGCTTTCGGGTGCCCGCGCCTCGGCGTCAGGGTGCGCGGGCACCCGTCATGGACACGCGCTTGGCATTCCTGCAGTAGTGCCGCGCGCCTGGTTCGCCCACGTCGGTGCAACCGGTGACCGCGGCTTCGGAGCGCGCTTGAGGCAGCTTCCCAGCGATACCGTGCATGCCCTTCAAGTGCCGGAACTGGGCCTGGATATCGATACGCC
The DNA here is from genome assembly GCF_059370395.1 of Stenotrophomonas sp. YJH_SMC_101-4. Taxonomy (NCBI): domain Bacteria; kingdom Pseudomonadati; phylum Pseudomonadota; class Gammaproteobacteria; order Lysobacterales; family Lysobacteraceae; genus Stenotrophomonas; species Stenotrophomonas sp. YJH_SMC_101-4. Next base: position 951,866 of record NZ_JCAFTP010000001.1, read on the forward strand.
AGAAGATCTTGCGCGCGCGCGCGACGCGGGCTGGATCGATGCCGAGAGGTGACCCGCATGATCACTGGTCCAATGCCTGTCGCGCAGGTGACGAGCGGTAGAGCCGGAGCCCGAACCCTCGCAGCCCGCAGCCCTGTAGAGTCGGGCCATGCTCGGCTACGGCACGCCACATCGCGCCCCGTCAGGCACATCACTGGCAAGAATCTTCAGCACCCGATCGAACAGAACAGGCTCCGGCACGCCAGCCAGTACCTGCTCCAGGTAATCCAACGGCTCCAACTGCCATTGGAGGAGCGCCCGCAACCGCACAACCGCGGGCGCCCGCTGCTTCGCGTCCAGTGAGGCCTGCAACAGCAGATGGTGCGAGCGCCTCTCCAGCCACAGCACTGGAACGCCTCCACAGTGAATCTGGAATCCGGCGTTTTGATGCCGCTCGACGAACTGGAAGCCCTGTCGTGGCCGAGCCTCCACGAACTGCATCGCCTGGCGGCGCAGTTGTGAGAATCGATCATCGTTGATGCTTTGGAGCGCGACAGGCGAGGGCACCGGCGGCGCCGGCCACAGCGTCTGTGCCGCAACCACCACCACAAGACAGAGCGCGGTGGCCGCCCAGCGCCACCAGGCCACTCAACCCTCCGGATGCAGTCGGGTACTGGCGTGTGCGGTAAGGCCGATTCCGGCCATGATCAGCCCTTCCATCACGCGCGGGCCAACGTACTGCTCCAGCTCGCCATTTTCGCGGGCGCGCTGTGCGGCTAGCAGGATCTCCAGCACCACCCGAAGACCCGCCAGCGAGCAGTCGGTATCCGCCAGGGCGATGCGCCGGCCGGGCATCTGATGGCGTTCAGGCCACGGCTGGCCATCGGAGGCGGCACCGGCGCCGATGCTGTGCAGCAGGGCGATGAGGGTGTTCGGGTCCAGCGCAGGGCCGTTCGCGGGCACGTCGTGGATAGGGTGCGGGGCAGGGGAGTGGGGCTGGGTCATGGCGGAGCTCCTTGCGTGCATGCAGAAGCCGCCACCGATAAAGGTGGCGGACGGTGCGAGGTTCGAAACCCGGTGTGCAATCAGACCGGCGGGCGCAAGGCCCCCACGCACCGCCCGCCATAGCCGGCTGACGGATTGCCAGTCGGCACCACGCGGAGTGGTGCCGACTGGCAAGCGCTTTTTACGATTGCACAACCGGGGTTTCGAAGCCCGGCCACCTGTTCAAGGTGGCACAGCAAGGAATACGCCCGGTTGTGCGCGATGCCAATGCAGTAGGGCTGATGCCGACACCACTTTCAACATTTTCAGAATCGTTGCATACGACGCAACGAAGCTGGAGCCTTGCGCTGCAGTGCTATCGGCGATGTTGGTGGTGCAAGCCTAGCGAGTGTCGGCATCCGCCCGGCGAGGCCGCGAGCGAGGCGAATGCGACAGGATTACCAAGGGCCGCCAGGCGTCAGTAACCCTTCAACGCAACCTTGGCCCGCTCCAGCCATGTGGCATTGTGGCTCCGTGCGTGGCGCGACCAGTGCTGCGCATCGTCGATGACGCTGGCGAACAGGCTGCGGGCTTGCTCACGATCGTCGGGCTGCGGCTGCGCCATCAGCCATTCGGCGTAGAGGCAGCGAGCGGCCGCATCGTTTCCGCACTCCACCGCGCGCTCGAATGCGGCGCGGGCTCCTGGGGCTTGCGCGGTTGCCAATGCCTGCGCGTACAGCAAGGTCTGTTCCGGTTTGCGGCGCACGTCCGGGTGGCGTGCGAACAGGCCGTCCAGCGTCTCCACCGCAAGCGCAGCGTGCCCGGACTCGAGGCGGGCACGGGCAAGGCCGGTCAGGATGTAGGGATCGTCGCCCAGCGGCGAGCTGGCTGCCTGTTCAAGCAGGGTCCTGGCTTCCTCGGCCTGGCCGGCATCCAGCAGCGTCATGCCCAGGCGAACCCGGTTCTGCACGGTGGGCGTGCGGGCCAGTTCGGTGCGGGCGTTGCGCAGGTCCTGGCCCGGGTCCATGAGCTGCTTGGCGGAACGGACAACCTGCCGGGCGCCGCGCGAATGGCGGACTTCCGGGAAGTAGATCGCCAGGAAGTAGACGACGCTAGAAAGTACTCAATGTTCCTGTGTTCGGGCCGATAAGTAGCCATGGACTTGGGCGGTTGCGCCTGCGTCGCCTCTTTGAACGCAAAGGACTGTGTTGCATGAAGACAGTATTGGAGCTCGTTGCCGATCGCGCCGCGTCGGACATTGCTCGCATCTTCCCAGAGAACTGGAGCTCGCCCAAGGCCGGCCGGAACATCAGAGATCTGGTGGCCTACGCACTGGCGGGGATGAACTATCGGGACGCTGTTCGGCAGGTGCGCGCTGAGGGCGAGCCTCGCTATCCCAACCCGCTGCCATTCATGGACGCGGTTCCAGATCACGATGGGGAGTTCAGCCTGGACGTCGCCATCAGGGACGCCTTCGACTGGCTCCAATTCGAACTCGTCGCTTGCGGAGGTGTGTTAACCAGCGTGTCCAAGGCGAGGCACGGGCCAACTGCCATGCTTGTTCGTACGCGCTTGGACGCGGTCCGCAGTCAGACGATCGAGGATCCAAACAAGAGGGCGTTCACGGCAATCGTTCTCGCGACCGATCACGGACAACTGCTCAGTGAACTGGAGCTTCTTGCCGACCTCAAAGGTTCATGGGAGCTTTCGAACTATGAGTATGCGCTTGCTGGCAAGGGCGATGCCATTGGTGTTCACGTCACGGTCGATCCTCAGGATCGATTCCGCATCAGGAAGCGCCGCAGGTGGGCTGCCCCCTCTGTTGATGTGTCCAGGAAGCGATCCGCCCTGAGCGATTCAATGGCCGCCGTCTACAACCCTTCCTATGAAAGTCGCGTGTGGGTTCCCGTGCTACGCGATGAGCAGGACTGGTGGCTGGAGCAGTAGCCACCCCAGCAGTAGCGGCCTTGCCGCATGACCCGCACCGCGGATGGAATTAACGTTTTTCAAGGAGTGCAAGATGGCTGAAGAAAAGAAGGCAGTGACGCTGAGCAGTGTGGATCAGAAGAAGGTAAATCGACTTGCGCGGGAAGGGATGAAGCTGGTCGACATCCGTCGGGAACACTTCCCGGAGGTCAAGTACTCCGCGCTCCGCGCCGTGGTTCTCGATACGGGTTCCCAGTCAGCGATTGGTCGCTTCAAGGCGATCAACAAGGAGCTGGCTCTCATGGCACAGGCCACTACGGGGGCGCAGCGCAAAGAACTTGCTGCTTCACTGAGTGCGCGTATCAAAAGCCTTCATGAGGACTACATCAGGAGCGCAAAGAAGCTGGACCAGGTGCGCGACGTCCTCCAGAAGTAGCCCGGCGCAGGAAGCCCGCCAAGGGTTGAAGGCAGCTGCCTGGCGCTGATCAGCCGGGCAGTTGTTCTACTCATGAAAGCCAGGCCGGACTTCCCAGCGCAGCGTTGAGAGCGATCAGTTCAGGGCGAACGTCACCGGAACCACGATACGCCCTCTTGCAGGCATTCCATCGATGGTTGCCGGGTTGAAGGTCCATCGCCGCGCGGCCTCCTTGGCGGCGCGATCCAGGTCGCTGTTACCGGAGGATGTCTCCACCGACACATCGGTGGGATAACCCTGCGCATCGACATCGACCCTCACCCGGACAACGCCCTCGATGCCAGCGCGGAAAGCTGTCGGAGGGTAGCGCGGGGCAGGGGAGGAACGAATGGTGATGTCGGTGGAACCGGGTGATTGCTCGGGTGCCGCATTGTCAGCCGGGGGAGTCACATCATGATCCTGCGCGGGCTTGTCCTGTTCTGCAGGCAGGCCTTCAGCTACCGGCTGGGAGGGCCGGGGATCCGCCGCTTGCGGAGCTGCCCTGGTTGTCGCGCATCCCTCCATGATGCGATTAGCGATCCAACCCTGGATGTCACGGCAGGCATTGAAATTTCCACCCTGACACTCCCGACGGGTCTGGGCCTCGCCTCGATCGATGATCGCGCACTTGTCCTCTACAGGCGCGACTGCGGTCTGAGCCGGAGCAGCCATTCCCTGCGCCGTTGTATCTCCCTTCACCACCATGCGGGCGTTGACGGTCAACACGGAGCCGTTGCTGGACTGCGAGACGATCGACATGTAGGGCGTGTTGGCGGGAATCTCACCCCGCCGATCTCCCTCTGGAAGGATGAATTGCTTCACTGGAACCGGGGAGACGCAGACCACGTAGAACCGCTTTGCCAGGTCATGCGCTGGTGCAGTGGTGGCGATTCCCTTGCATTGCGTGCCGTTGGTCAATCGCTCCTCGCTGACCGGACCGCTTGCACTGCATTGGCCAGCAGTCGTGCAAAGCGTCATCTCGCCGCCGCCGATACGGAATTCGTAGCTGTTACCCGTCAGCGCTTTCCCTGTGGTGTCGTCCACCAGAAGCAAGGATTTCGGCTTGTCAAAGAATGCAGGCCCAATCGATGCGATGTAGCCCCTTGAGTCCAGCGCATAGTCCTCGTTCTCGGCACCTTGGCCCGTAGGAAGGTGCCGGCAGGCAAACCACGCAACGCCAGCGAGGACAGCGCAAACCAGCAGCAGCGCTGGCCAAGGGCTCCGCCGGGCATTCCGCTCGGCCTTGCTTTGCCTGAACTGCAGCGGCGCAGTATCGCCAACTGAAGCTGTCGCGGCCTGTTGGGGCCCAGGCGTGCCGCCATTGACGGGCATGCCAGAGGCGGGCTCCCGCGCGGCCGATATCGGGTTTCCGCAGTGTGGACATGAGGAAGCGCGGTCACTGACCTGCCTCCCGCATTCCGAGCAATTGATCAGCGCCAAGTTATCCCCCTGTGCCTTCGTGGCTATGTGATGTCCTGAATGGCACGCTGGCCATCGCTCGCTATTATAGGCATCGAGGCCGCTGTCATCACGTTCGATAAAGACCAGAGGGCATCGGGTCACTGCTGGCGAAATCTAATAGGCGCGGGAACTGGCCACTCTCGTGTACCTGCTCCATACCGCCTACATGACGTCGTTGCGGCGCTCGCGGCAACCGTTAGAATCTCGCCAACCTATTGAATTCTGCCACGCAAGATGATCGATGACATTGAGCTTGCCATGGCGCTCGACCCTGAACTGGGAAGGCTGCACGAGAGCGGCAAGAACCTGAGTGGAGAGGCCCAGGCACTCAGCTTTTCCCATCTTCGCGGCTTCGCCCATAGATTCTGTACGCTCGTAGATGAGCGCAATGCTCAGAGTAATGAGCCCCTTGCATAGAAGATTCGAAACCTCGGCACTCGCGGCATAGCGAACCGGCCTGTATTGAGTGCTCTGGGTGTACTGCATTCCAACGGCAACATAGCGGCTCATCCCGAACACTACGGCTACACTTCACACGACTTCGGTGGCATGTCCAAGCTGTCACTCGACGCCGCTTTGCGGCTTCTGACGGAGCTGTACTGGCGAGTGCACTAAGTCGAAGTTGACTGCATCGTAGCCGCCGTGAAGTCCAGCACTCTATGGCAGATGTGTGGGAAAGCCACGCTGGACGGTGATCCGGAGGCAATGTTCCAAGCCGGATCGTACTTCATGGAGTGCTCGAGTCCCGCTGGCCGGAGGCTGGCGGAGACCAAGGACGTTGCAACCACCTTCGTCTGCTCCAAGCATCCGGAGACCGGTCAGTGGTGCATCCCCGATGAGTTCAAAGATGCGCTGGTGGTGATAGATGAGGTGCATGAGTTCTACGCCGCACAGCGCAATCAGCTGCCGGAAGAAGTGGAGAACTTCTTCGCCCTGATCGGACAGAACGGCGGTGACGTGTTGATCATGACGCAGTGGATCAACCGCGTGCATTAGGCGGTCAGGGCACGTATCGAGCGCAAGAACGTCTTCCAGAAACTCACGACCGCAGGTCTGAAATCGCGCTACCGGGTCACGTATTTCCACACCACCAGCCCGGGCAAATTCGAGGTCGCTGGCGGCAAGACGCTCAAGTAAGATCCGGCCATCTATCCGCTGTACCACGGCTATGCGGTCGGCGCCGAGAATGCAGAAGTGTATGAGGAGGGCGGGACGAACATCTGGAAGCAGCTTGCGCCCAAGACCGCCATTGCCGCTGTGGGGCTGATCTTCGGCATATGGGCATTCCCGGAATCCAAACCCTACCCGCCGAGCTTCTGACGTGATGCGTCACGTTTATCGAGTGCCATCCTCTATAGACAAAGGGGGAATATGGATATTCGACTTGGGGCGATGTGCGTACTGTTGGCCGTTGCCACCTCAGCTTCAGCGCAGCAGATACATTCGGCGAGAGGCCCCGCGCCAAAGTCAATCCCAGCAGCCCCGGAGGCCGCGTACAATTCGATGGCAAAGACCACGACGCCATTCAACTGCGAGCAGTACCGTTGGCCGAATCATCCTCACCCAGGCATGAAGCTGTACTGCGACGGTCTTGAAGCTAGCACTCTCCAGGACGAAGCACGTCGCGCTGGCCGCCCCAGACCCTCCGATACCGTTGTGCAGCTGCCGCCCCTCGGGAGCGATGCGGCTCGGCGCTCAGGACTTGCCTGTATCGGCGGCCAAGCGTTCCGAAGGCTCCGGAATGGCTGGGAGCAGGTATCCTCGCCTTCCGGGGGCTGGCAACGCTGTAACGAGCGCTAGACCACCTGCACTTTCATGCGAATAGACTGACAAAGGGGCAGGGCATGGACATCTGGAACGAAGGCTTCGTTGGCGCAATTATCGGCGCGGTCATTGGTGGAGGCGCCTCGCTACTTGGAACTTGGCTAACCCTTAGGTCACAACGTCTGCAAGCCGCCGATGATGCGAGGTCGCTAATCAAAGCAACTCTTCAGGCGATCCATGTTGAGGTTCGAACTGTGCACCGGCTCTACGAGCTAACTATGACCGTGCGCATTGAGCAGCTAGCAGAAGGGCAACCTCTTCAGATCCACTATCCGATCGCAGAGGACTATTTCACCGTGTTCCGAGAGAACGCCAACCACATTGGTCACGTTCCTGATGTTGAGCTACGGAGTGCGATCATTGAGTGCTACGCGCTCACAAAATCACTCATCGATACGTACCGTTTCAACAATCAGCTAGTCGAAGAGCATGAAGCCGCGTCCTTGGAATTGATGCGAAACCCGTCCGAAGCGAATCATCTGGAGCTTCAGCAGCGTGCTCAGGCTATGGTGCTGTATACAGACGCAATTCGCGCCTCACATAAGCGTGCAGTCGACAGTTTCCGCAGGCTTGACGTGATGCTCATAGCGGCACTTGCGAACCCGATAGCGTAATGGGGTGTAGGGGCATCGCCCCTACGCTAAACGCCTCACCCGCGCTGGTGAGGTCTGGGCCCTCGGCTCATGTAGACCACATTGGATGGTTCGGCGCCGGAGCCGGGATCACGCATGCCGAACCGGCGCTCTCGGCGAATTCTGATCGCTTCAGCAAGGCAGATCACCGTGGATTTCGCCGCGGCGGGCGGCTTGGTCGCCGGACCCACTCGACTGATCATCTCCGGGAGGGCCTCGGCCATCATCAGCCGCCATTCCCGCGCGATGTTTCAGGTCAGAGACCACCAGGTCATATCGCAGGGCTCCAGCTGGTGACCCTCAGGGTGAACATGTGTCCACCCTGGAAGCCGATCAGCTCAATTCGGTCGTGCGGATCGATCTCGATCATGCTGCAAGCTCATCCTTGTCGGGGGAGCCAGCAGGGAGGCAAGAGCCGAGCCGGCGCCTCAGCCATTGCCATGCGGAGCCGACGAAGGCCCAGACTCAGCGGATACGTTATTTCGCATAATGTATAGACCGTGGACTTATCAAAGCCCATGACCGCTGCCTGAGCCTTGTGGGGCAGGGCAAAACCTACCGCAAGGCAGAGCGCCATTGCGGTGGCTGCGAGCTTCCGCCAGACGGCTTTCTCCTCGCGACTGATCGCGCGCGCCTCGCCAATAACGCCGAGCACCCGGGCCAATGGAACACCGGTCAAGCCCGCCAAAGTTGCGCAAACCACGGCGTCTGGATGAGAAACACCCTTCCGATAGTTGCTAATCGCGGACGGCCGAACGCCGAGACGCGGCGCTAAGTCCTTGTCGTAGCTCACTCCGCACGCCTCTTTCGCTTGGTCGAGCAGCGAGTTGACGTCCATATGATCCAAGACCCTTGATTTTTGGAATTCAAGGGTATTGAATCACGTCCGCGATTCAAGGACCTTGGATTGCACCCGCCACCGGCACCCCAAGGCCGCTGGCGGGTTCTCTTGGGGCTTGGGGTAGGGGACAGGGATGATCAATCCGCTCATTACCTTCGTGCTGCTGGCCGCCATCGTGGCCGTGTCCATTGGCGGCGCTCGCATCGTTTCGTGGTTGCTCGACCGGCGTGAGTACACCGCCGCGCAGCAGCTGCGCGAAGCCCAGGTCATCGCACTCGCGCGGGCCGAGATTGCGGCCACGAAGTGCGGTGATCTGCTCGCTGCCGCTGAGCTGGCCGAAGCCCAGGATCGAGTCGCATGAGCATCCATACCTTTGCCGCCGAACTTGCGGAGGCCGATATGGGCCTTTTCGCATGCGCTGTGCTGATTGTCGCTTGCCTCGGCAGCGCAATAGCTTCAATCGTGATTGAGCAGTCATGGCTTGCGATCCGTCGCCTGTGGAAGCTCTGGAAGGGCCGCGCCAATGGTCGGTGATCGCGCGGTGCTGGCCGGGTCGGGACTCCCCTCGTCTAACAGGGGAGTCAGTGAATTCAGGAACGCCGATGGAACCCTGACGGTCGGCATTGACTGGTTTTCCGCTTCCATCGATCTGCGCGCAGCGCTGGACGAGGTCGCGTTCCGTGATGGCGATAGCTTCGAAGAGGTCCGCCAGTGGATCGAGTTCTCCCCGGAAAACGCACGTATTGCGGCCCTGCAGGTGTTCTGCTGGTTCTTCGCAGGGCTGGGCCTCGAACTGGACGAAGCAGCAGGCGGCGGTCGCTTTTACACGTGGCGAATCAAGATCATCGACGCGGCCAAGAAGTTCGTCGGCATGATCGAACTGGGCGGCGAAGAGTGCCGCCGCGCCGATGGGACTTATACCGCACGCATCGAGCTAACCGGTGATGGATGCAAGGCGATAAGCGCAGCGCGCTGCGGCCATGCGCAGCGGTGGCTGGAGCTTCGAGCGAAGCTCGAAAGCTGCGCCGGAAGGATCACCCGTGTTGACGTGTGCGCCGATGACTTGGTGGGCGAATACCCATTGCGTCTGGCGGAGAAGTGGTACGCCGCTGGCGAGTTCGATAACCGTGGTCAGCGCCCGAAGGCGCAGCTGGTGGACGACTACGACAGCGGCGACGGCAAGACGTTCTATGTGGGCGGCAAGAAGTCGGAGAAGCAGCTGCGCGTCTACGAGAAGGGCAGGGAACAAGGCGACAAGAGTTCGCCGTGGGTGCGCTATGAGGCGCAGTTCCGCAACTCCAACCGCAAGGAACTGCCCCTCGACATTCTGCGTGATCCGGCCTCCTACCTACTCGGGGCCTATCCGGTGCTGTCCTTTCTGCGCTGTGTTGCCACGCGCATCGAAATCACGAAAGCCGCCGTTGAGGCGACGTGGAAGAGCGTACGCCGCCACATCCGCCGCCAGTACGGCGCAGCCCTCAATTTCATCGCCAAGAACTGCCCTGACGATCAGGCATTGCGGGCGGTAATCGAATCCTGCACTTCGCCATCGCTGCCGAAGTGGGTCACAGGTGACACAGCAGCGCACTGGCCCGAAATCGCGGCCGTACAGCAAACCTCAAAGGGGTAACTACATATGAGCATCAAGGTAACCGTCCTGAAAGCCGAAATCGAAGAGCGCGGCGGCACGTTCGAGGGCAACAAGGGTGAGCAGATCAGCTACACCACCCGCAAGCAGAAGGCACGCCTTGAATCGGATGGCTTCGCTTACCCGTATGACGTCCGCCTCCAGGACGGCCAGCCCGGCTACCCGCCCGGCGATTACGAGTTCGATGTCGAGTCCATGCTCCAGATCAACAAGGGCGTGGCCTCGCTGAGCAAGTTCACAGTGCTGCGCCCGCTGTCGAAGGCGCCCGTGCGTCCGGCTGCTCAGGCTTAAGCCATGGCCGTGTGCGTGTCTCTGACAGCTGAGGGGACGCTTGTACCCACCGGGGAGCCTGCATCGCAGTGTGGTGGGTACGTGCTTGTGTCGGCGGCAGAACACGCACAGGCCTCAATCCTCATCGATCTATTCCAGTGGCCCGAACCGGAAGTGGCCACTGGTTGGTTCTCGGGGGTGTTCACGCTGGTGCTCGCACTGAACGTGCTGGGCTACATCGTGGGCGCCGTCGTGAAGTCGGTCAGTACAGAGCGGGATTGACCACCCCATCTAACGCGCACAACGCGCACAACAAAGGAGCAGTGCAATGGACTTCGGCGACATTCTGACCGGCCTCGCAGCCGCCAGCGCAGTCAGCGCAATCATCAGCGCAGGTGCCATCAAGGCATCCCCGGGCTTCGCCCGCTGGGCGACCAACAAGGTCGCGACCTTCTTCCGCTGATCGCGGAAGAATCGTGACGGGGAGGGGCTGGGAAACCGGCCCCGATTCCTATGCAGACGCAGCCCGATGACGTCAACACCGACGAATACCAGGACGACTGGTGTCCCGAGTGCGGCGGTGATGACGTGATCGCGTTGGACGACGGCAACCTATGGTGCACGGAGTGCCGCGCTGTCATCGATTACTAGGGGCTGATGATGGATTTCAGTGGAGTTTTTCTCGGGCTGTCCGTTGCTCAGGCTGTCGCCGCGATCGTTGCAGCGGGGACGCTCATGGCGCTTCCGTGGTTTGGCCGTTGGTGCGTTGACAAGATCGCGGGCTTCTTTGAGGACCGGGAGGATCAGGACGCCGACGAGCATGCCGACGAAGAGGCGGGCGAGGTTGAAGAGGTCGTGTGCGCTGACACCGGCCATGACTATGACGGCGGAGAGTGTGTCTTCTGTGGCGCACCGGAAAGGGAGGAGTGACGATGCTTGTGTGCATGGTCTTTGCGTTCATCGGCGGCCTTGCTGGTCATGCGGTTGCCCTGGCATTCAATGAGGCCAGTCAGTGACGAGATTTCATGCCTTATGGGCCCTAGGCGCCTTTTTTCTTGCGCCTGCATTCAACGCAGATGCGGCAGATCAGGGCGAGGCGTACTCGCAGGCATACGCGTACGCATCGGCAAAGGCTGCTCTTGTTCCAACACGCGTGGCCTGCGTTCATCCCGAGCCAACAAATCGTTACTTCCGTGCGGGCTGGATCAACGCGGGTCAAAGCTGTAACGGAAGATCCGCCAACGAGTCCAAAGACTTCTATTGGGACGCGGCCTGTTCTGCCCGCCCCGAGGAAACGAGCTGGAAGGGTGATAAGTCTGGCATTGGCGCCGTGTGCCACAACGGCTGCAAGTACACGGATAGCCTCTATGCGGGGTCGCCAACCGGTCACCTCTATACACCATCTGGCGATACATGTCGTACTGACGAACTGGCCCCGCCTGAAATTGCCGATCCCGGCGAAGGTGGTGGGGACGGCGGCGGCACTGGCCCGGGGGACGGCGGAGGTGACGGTGGTGGAGATGGGGGTGGTGACGGCGGCGGGGACGGCGGTGGAGATGGGGGAGGCGGCACGGGGCCGGGAGACGGAGACGGCGATGGGGATGGGGATGGGGATTGCACCGATCCTGATGGCTGCGCTGGCCCCGGACCGGGTCCTGGAACAGGCGAAGGTGGTGACGGCGGTGCGCCGGGGCCTACGACAGGGCGCCTCTATAAGAAGTCCGGCAAGACGGTCCAACAGGTGATAGCGGAGTTCAAGACGGCTATTGAAGGTGCCCCGATCTTGTCGAAGGTCAAAGGCTTCTTCGGCAGCTGCACTGGCGGTGGCAGTTGTCCGACCGCAACATGGGACGGTGGGCAGTACGCGGGCAAGTTTGACCTGGCCTCGCTGTGCTCCGGCCCACTGCTACAGCTATTCCAGTACGCCGGATTTGTCTTCCTTGCGGGCATGGGCATCGTGGCGCTGAGGTGGGCACTGCTATGAAGCGCAATCATCTGATCGTGCTGGCAGCTGCGCTGCTTGTGCTCGTGCTGTCAGCTTCGTGGGCCTATGCCGATGGGGTAGGGCCGGTCACCGCCCTTACCACGTGGGCAAAGGAACAGATCACGTCGTTGTGGGCGGACTTCTCCGACTTCATGACGGATCTGCAGACCGACTTCATCGAGCTGGTGCTGTCGTTCGTCAAGGCCATCGTGTACCTGATTCCAGCACCTGATTTCCTGTCGCAGATCAGCTTCTGCGCAATGCTCAACGCTGCGGGGCCGTGGACCGCGTTCATCGTTGCCCAGTTGCGTGTCGGTGAGGCTATCGCGGTACTGACGGCTGCACTTGTATTCCGCCTTGTGCGGGTGTTCCTCACTCTCTTCCAGTGGACGTAACGAAATGATCTTCGGCCATGAAGGCTTGCCGCGCAGCGGCAAGAGCTACGAGGCGGTTCTGCATCACATCCTTCCTGCATTGCGGGCGAAGCGGCATGTCTACGTGCGCCTAAACGGGGTAGGGGAGAGCCTTGACAAGATCGCCGCCCACCTGGGCATGCCTGAAGAAGAGGTGCGCGAGCTGGTGCACGTGATGGGCGACAAGGAAGTGGTTGACTGGTGCGTATGCGACACAGACAACGATGGCGCCATTTCGTTCCCGCATATCGAGAAGCACGCCCTGATCGTGATCGATGAGGCGCACGAATACTGGCCTACCAATCGCGCCAACCTGCCCGAGCGCACTGCAAACTTCTTCGCCAAGCACGGCCATATCAGCTTGGACATGGTGATCATTTCGCAGGACTGCAAAGACCTGCATCGCTTGATCATCCGCCGCATGGCGAAGAAGAACACGTATACCAAGCTCGACGCGCTGGGGTCCGATCAGCGCTACTCGGTGAGGTTCTACGCTGCCACCGGCACCGGCAAATACGAAACCGTTGGCACCGAGGTGCGGAAGTATGATCCGGCCATATGGGAGCTGTACCACGGCGTGCAGCCTGGCATCGAGTCCAATGAGGTCTACAAGGGAAACACGCGCACTTTGTGGAAGACCCTGCGCGGCCCATCAATCGTAATGGGCCTCGCGCTTGTCATTGGCGTGGTGATGTTCCTGCGGTTCTTCTTCGCAGACGGTTCCACAGGCGAGGAGAGCAAGCTAAAGGAAGTTGTCAAGACGCAGAAGGCCGCAATTCCCGCGATAGCGCACGCGCCGGGTGCTCAGCCGGCCACGGTGGTCACAAAGGTCGAGACACCCAAGGCGAAGGAGAAGCTTCCTGCGGGCGTTCAGTACATTCTGGACATGGCGGCCAATGCCAGGGCGAGGCACGCCGGGTGGTACGGTCAGCGCGACATCGTGGAGTTTCGCGCGTCAGGCGGCGGGCAAGTGCTCGATCGATTCACCACTGAGCAGCTGTGGGCGCTGGGCTGGTCTGTGAAGCGAACCGAATTCGGCGTGTTACTGAGCGCTAAGGGGCACGAGATTATCGCCACGACTTGGCCCGTGGACCCGTTTGGCGAGCAGTCCGATGCTACGACCGCGCGCATAAAGGCTGCGGCGGGGTCGCCTGTGACGAGCGCGAGCGAGACACAGCCGACCACCGCCGCGGCGAACGGGAGCACCCTAATTGCGGTTGGGAAGCGCCCCATGGGCACGTTCCCAGAGACGCCGCCATATCCGGCGAGCTTCTGATTTTCGCAATGGGATACCATGCCCCCGAACCTTGGGGGCGAAATGGACATTCGATCAGGCCTAGTGCTGGCTCTACTGCTGCTGTGGGCACCTGCGCATGCGCAACAACTACGCTCGGCCACCGGTCCACAGCCACCGCCCAGGTACACGCCGCCAACACCGAAGGCGAGCAACCTTGGCGCTGAGCCGCTGAAATGCCAGCAACACCTTGATCCGCGCATCCGGCTCTATTGCGCGGAAATTGAGCGATCCCTGATACAGGGCGAGGCGCGTCGCCAAGGGTTACCAACGCCATCGAGCGAGATTGTTCGCATGCCAGCCTACGGGAGCGCCGAGGCAAAGCAGCTGGGCGCCGCCTGTATGGGGGGCACCGCAATGCGCCGCCTAAACAACGGCTGGGAACAGTTGCGAAATGCCAAGGGCGAATGGCTGCGCTGCCGCGAGCAATGAACCGGGGTGTAGGGGCAGCGCCCCTACGGAAGCGCTTCACACGCGCTCGCGGCGCCTCGGCCCCGGCGCCGGTAGGTCTGCTGCAGGTGGCTCGGCGTCAGGGCCAGCCATCACCACCGCCGAACGCTGTTTGCGCTGGCTCACAACGTCCCGCAGATTGACGACAGTGGCAGGATGATGGCGAATGCCGGAGTCGCGATTGCTCACATTTCTGGAACTGTCGATCGACGGCACAGAGCGTGCAGCTTCCATCATGCGGCGCCATTCCTGAGCTTGGCAGGCGGTGAGCGACAGCCAGGCCAGATCTTGCGGCTCCAGCTCGCGACCTTCGGGCGTGATCAGGCGATCACCGAGGAAAGAAAAACCGGCCCAAGGGCCGGTCAAGTCGATACGGTGGTGCGGGTCGAACTCAATCATGCCGCGATCTCATCCTTGGCCGGGGACTGAGGGCGCAGGCAAGAGCCGAGCCAGAGGCCCAGCCATTGCCACGCCGAGGACACGAACGCCGCCACAGCCCGATACATCATTTCGCATAATGTATATTATGTTCAAGGCATCCCCGGGGGGCGCTGGCGTACCGTTCGCCTCAATCACCTTGCCATGCCAAGCCAAGAAGCCAGCCTCCCCAGCGTGCCCTCGCGGCCTGGCAGCTACGGCTTCCTCCATCGTCCGATCAGAGTCTTGTGCATGACCCAGGCGATCCAGCCGCAGACCAAGCCAACCCCCGCGACAATGATCTCTTCCTCTTCAAAGGCGGGTCCATTCAGTCCTTGATAGGCAACGAAAGCCAACGCTCTCAATGACAGCAAGGCAAACAAAGCTGTAGGCGCCCAAAGCAGGACCTTCATCGTTCTCCCGCCTCCAATTGCATCGGCCGGTCACTTGCCATGACAGGAACGTGTTTCCGCCCGGCGTGACGCGTCACGTTAATGGTCTATGGCAGTCCGCTGCCGCAGGCCCTCCATCTCAACCTGGCGCCCCTTTCTGCACTAGCTCGAAAGCAGCCCCTTCACCAGAAGCGTGATCCGAGTCGCCGCATTGAGGTCGTACGCACCCAGATCCTTCGGTTCCACCCAGGCATGGGCATCAAACTCTTCGTTGATCGTAACGTCACGGTTCAGTGCTTCGCAGTCGAAGATCAGGTAGATCATGTGAATCTGCTCGCTGGAACCGTCCGGATAGAGCTTGGTGCGGATGTCGTCGCGGAAGGTCCATGGTTGAACGGCGCCGATCTGCAGCGCGTGCCCCAGCTCTTCGCGGATCTCCCGGCGCAGGCCTTCCTCGATGCGTTCGTCGGGCTCCAGCCCACCGCCGGACAGTGCCCATTGGCCCGGAAATGCACCACGATCCAACGGCATGCGGCACAGCAGATAGGCGCCCTGGTTCTGGATCAGCGGGCATACGATGACGCGTTGTCTCACAGGGTCTTCCTTGGATGTTGGGCAGATGCCGGAAGGATTGTATGAAACCCGGCGGCATCCCGATGGGTTGCAATTGATTTAGCGTGGCAGGTCACAACGAATCTGCGCGACGCGCCGGCTTCACACCCTGCCGCCACCCACTTCGCAATAGTGCGGGGGTCCTCGTTGTTCGAGTGGTACATGTCCCCTCCTCCTGCGCCCGCACATCGCCTGCCCCGGCGATGGCGCATTGCCATCTACATCCTGCTGGGCTTGTATGTTGCCTACATCCTGGCCGGCAATATCTTCCTCAACACGCCACTGTTCGACCAGGTCACCAATCGCAAGCCACACAAGTTCGTGATGACCACGGGCCCGGCCATCACCCTGCTGCCCGGCCACGTGATCGCCTGGAACGTGCACATGCGCGGCCACGTCAACCACACCGTCTACGTGCTGCATGCCGACCGGGCAATCGCCAGGCTGGCAGTCCTGCCGCTGTTCCAGCGCGAAGTGCGGGTTCCGCGCCTGCAGGCCACGGGCGTATCGGCCGAGATCAGCCGCGTTGACGAGGCCATTCCGCCGCCCCCGCGCAGCGACCAGGGCTGGACGCTGCGTTTCGATGCCATCCACAGCGACAGCATCCGCAGCGCCCGTTTCGGCAAGTTGCTGATCATCGGCAAGGGCCAGGGCACGGTCGGCTTCATCAAGCAGCTGCGCGGTGGCCCCTCGGAACTGCTCGATTCAACCGTCACGTTCAAGGGTGCGGACACCAGCTTCGATGGCGTGCAGGTGCTGGATGACATGAACCTTGCCGCACGCTTCAGCTATCCGCGTCATTACCGGGACCAGGCGCCGGGGCTCGCCAAACTGAAGATCCTGCATGCCCAGCTGGACGTTGATGCACGCAGCCAGGGACTGCGCATGGATACGGATGTCACAAAGCCGAAGATCTCCAGCGCGCCCGTGCCCGGCCGCCTGCAGCTGGCGCTGCACCTGATCGACGGCCAACTGCAGCCCAGGGACCACGCGCTGTGGCAGGTGCCGCTCTACCTGGGTGACGGCGCCCCCGATCGCGGCGTGCTGGCCCTGCAGCTCAACGTGGCCAACGACCTGCGCCTGCAGGCCCGCCTGCCGCCAAAGCCCGGCTCAGGCAGCGAAGTGGACGCGGACCTGCACATCACAGGCCGTGATATCCCCTTCCAGGACCTCGCTCAGTTGTTGGAGCGCAGTTCCGGCACGGTGCGCGGCGAATGGACGTTCACCTCACTCAACTGGATCCCTGCCCTGTTCGTCCGCAAGCCGTGGCTGCAACTGGACGGCGGCGGCACACTGAAGGCCGACCTGCGGCTGCGCAACGGCGAGCTGAGCGAAGGCAGCACGGTGGACATTCCCTCTGCCGAAGCAGTTGCCGAGGTCGCCGGCGTCCGGCTTGCCGGTGCCGCCAGCGCGCACGGGGAACTGAAGTCAGGCGCTCCAAATCTGGCCCTGCTTGCCGTCCGCCTGCCCCGCTTCACCGCGCGTCCCACCGATGCCAAGGACGTTCGGCTGTTCGATGGTCGTGATCTGGCGCTGGATCTGACCGGCGACGGTCGCCTGCAGGAGCTGCGCAAGGGCGTGCGCGCGCACCTGAGCTTCAGCGAAGCCACCATTCCAGATCTGTCGGCCTACAACCGTTATCTCGGTTCAAAACAGGTGCGCCTGCTGCGCGGCACCGGCTCACTCAGCGGTGATGCCACCCTCGATACCGATGGCCGCGTTGGCCATGGCACGGCCCGGCTGTTGGGGCGCAACGCCAGTGCCAAGGTGGCGGGGCTGGACATGGGCGGCGACGTCGACGTGAACGCAACGCTGCGCCGTGGCGACTTCAACCAGCGCCACTTTGATCTGTCCGGCACCACGGTCGAGCTACGCAACGTGCAGGTGGCGGGTACGGAGCGCGCAACCGCCTGGAAAGGCCGCGCGGCCTTCAAACGTGGCCGTATCGATGCGCAGTCGCCATTCCAGGTGGATGCCACCACGGATCTGGATCTCAGCGATGCCCGTCCGTTGCTCGCGCTGTTCGCAGAGCGCACCGACTACCCACGCTGGACGCTGTCCCTCCTCGATTCCGGTCAGGTGCAGGCACAGGCGACGCTGCGCTGGCGCCCTGGCCATCTGGTCATCGATGGACTGCAGGCCGAGAATGATCGCCTGTCGGTACGCGCGCGGCTGGATCTTCTGGAACAGCGCAAACGCGGCGATCTCTACCTGCGCTGGGGACTGCTGGGTGCGGGCATCGAGCTGGACGGTGACCGGCGCCAATGGCATCTGTCCAAGGCACGTGAGTGGTTTGATCAACAGCCTTCCCTGCTGCCGGCAAGCCAGGGCACGAGCACCGCCGGCTCTTCAGACTGAGAAGGCCCGCAGCCTGCATCCATTCGCGGCCTCTGTGCGTATACGGGAACATGCGCATCAGGGAGCTGTACGGTATGAAGCGGAGTTCACAGATTTCCGGTCTTCTGGGATGGGTGACGATCACCTTCGCGGCGGCCGCCCTGGGCGCGTGGGCATCCACATCGGCGGCCACCTTCTACGCCACCCTTGCCCTCCCCGGGTGGGCACCACCGGCCAGCGTCTTTGGCCCGGTGTGGACGCTGCTTTACGCCATGATGGCGATTGCCGCGTGGCTGGCCTGGCGCGAACGTGGCTGGCGTGGGGCACGACCCGCGCTGGTGCTCTATCTGGTGCAGCTGGCCGTCAACGCACTGTGGAGCTGGCTCTTCTTCGGCTGGAGGCTGGGCGCGCTTGCCTTCGCCGACATTCTTGTATTGATTGTGCTGGTGTGCGCGACGATCGTCACGTTCGCGCGCACCCGCCCGATTGCGGGGGTGCTGCTGATTCCTTACCTGGCCTGGATTTCGTTCGCCTCGGCGCTCAACTTTGCGGTATGGCGAGCCAATCCCGGACTGCTGTGACAAGGTCGCCTGCCGCTCACGCCCGGGCAATGGCCTGCGGGCGCCAGGTCCGCAGCAGGGCCGGCTTGAATGCCTGCTGGCCGCAGCCGGTGGGGCACCGCACCACCCGTGCCGCAGTATGGCTGACCAGGCCCCGCCCTTCTTCCGCCTTGAAGATCGTCTCGCAGGACAGGCAACGGGCAACCAGCGAATACAGGTGCAGCAGCCGGCCACTGGCCGGGTCCTGCAGCGCATCCACATCCAGCAGTTCGAACTGGCAGCTGTCAGCCAGCATGCGGTACGGGGACAGGGGCGCGGGCTGCAGGTTCACGGGGCGGTCGCTCAGGGAAGTGGATCCACTCTAGGCAATGACCTGTCGAGCTGATGTGCAGCGGAGATGTATTCTTCGCGAAAACTGCAAGTGCTCGACCTCGTCCCCACATGAAGAATTCAGCTTGGACAGAAGCACGCTTCACACGCATACACTGGTAGGCGAATGCATGATTTTGCTTCACCATTGAGGGGTACCGGATGTACCACTGGGCCTTTCCAGCCATCCACGAATGATGAGTCCCGCCCTTGATGCCTTCTGCTGAGTCCGCGCACGACACTGCCTTGTCCAGTTGCGCGCGCGAACCGATCCACACCCCCGGCGCGATCCAGCCCTATGGTGTGCTCCTGGTCGTTGAGCCGCAGTCCCTGCAGGTGCGCGAGCGCGCCATCAGCCATCCCGGCCTGCTGCAGCAGTTCGGCGAACCGTTGACGCAGCATGTCAGCGAGGTGTTTGGCGGCGTGCTGGCGCCGTTCCAGGGCCTGTTCCAGCAGGCCGTGATCGGCAGCAGTGCCCATGTCGGCGCCGTGCATCTGGATGGCCACGGCCGGCATCAGTTGCTGGTGCACCGTTCCGCCAACGATCTGCTGGTCGAACTGGAAGCACCGGTTCCCGGCCAACCGGGCTCGCTGGAAGAACTGTATCCGGCCATCCGCGAGCTGATGACCGGCATTGAATCGGCGGCGACCGTGGAAGACCTGTGCAGGCTTGCGGCCGCGCACATGCGGCGGCTCACCGGCTTTGACCGCACCCTGGTCTATCAGTTCGATGCCGGCTGGAACGGCATCGTGGTGGCTGAGGATGGCAACGGCCTGTTGCCGTCCTACCTGGACCTGCGCTTCCCTGAGTCGGACATTCCCGCGCAGGCCCGCGAACTGTATCGGCGCAACCGGGTCCGCCTGATTGCGGACAACAACTACACCCCTGCCCCGCTGATGCGGGCCGAGGACCATCGCGACGCGCCGCCCACCGACCTGAGCCTGGCCGTGCTGCGCAGCGTCTCGCCGGTACACCTGCACTACATGCGCAACATGGGAACCGGTGCGTCGATGTCGGTATCGTTGGTGCATGAAGGCCGGCTGTGGGGCCTGGTGTCCTGTCACACCGTGCAGCCGCGCCGCCTGCCGTACCACGTGCGTACTGCCTGCGAGTTCATGGGCCAGATCCTGTCGCTGCAGATTGCGTTGAAGGAGCGTGCGCGTGCGATCGAAGAGCGCGTGGCCCGGCGTTCTGTGCTGGTCAAGCTGCTGGCACGCATGGCCGGTGATGAGGACTTCATGGCCGCACTGCGCGACGACGAGGCCAGCCTGCTTTCGCTGACTGGCGCGGCCGGCGCGGTGATCGTGCACAAGGGCGATTGCCTGCGTGTCGGCCAGTGCCCTTCTGCCAGCGACGTGCTGGCCCTGGCGAATTGGCTGGCCACGCAGCAGGCCGGCCAGGAAACCTACTGCACCGATCACCTGGCAGCCGACTGGTCGCCTGCCGCGCACCTGGCCGACGTCGCCAGCGGCCTGCTGGCGGTGTCCATTTCGCAGCTGCATGACAGTTACCTGATGTGGTTCCGCCCGGAAGTGGTGCGCACCGTGCGCTGGGGTGGCGATCCCCGCAAGGAAGCAGCACCGGGCGTGGCGCTGTCCCCGCGCAACTCGTTCGAGGCCTGGAAGGAGACCGTGCAGCAGCGCAGTCTGCCGTGGAGCGACGCTGACTGCGACGCGGCACACGAGATGCGCACGGCCATCGTCGATATCGTGTTGCGCAAGGCCGAGGAAATGGCCGAACTGAACGAGCAGCTGCTCCGCAGCAACAAGGAACTGGAAGCCTTCTCCTACTCGGTCAGCCACGACCTGCGCGCTCCGTTCCGTCACATTGTCGGCTATTCGGAACTGCTGGGCAGCTCGGCGGGCGAGCGCCTGAACGATACCGAGCGCCGCTTCCTGGACACGATCGTGGAATCGGCCAAGTCCGCCGGAACACTGGTGGATGACCTGCTCAGCTTCTCGCAGATGGGGCGCTCCACCCTGGGGCGTGTGCGGATGGACATGACCGCGCTGGCCGAGGATGTGCGCCGGAGCCTGGCCCTGGACTACGCCGGCCGCGACGTACAGTGGACGCTCGCACCGCTGCCGGAGGTCGAAGCCGATCCGACGATGCTGCGCCTGGTCTGGCAGAACCTGCTGGCCAACGCGATCAAGTTCACCCGCGAGCGCGACCAAGCTGTTATCGAGGTTGGTCACGAACGCAGCGACGACGAAGACCACTTCTTCGTGCGCGACAACGGCTGCGGCTTCGACATGCGCTACGTGGACAAGCTGTTCGGCGTGTTCCAACGCCTGCATCACGTCGAAGAGTTCGAAGGCACGGGCATCGGCCTGGCCAATGTACGCCGCATCATCAGCCGCCATGGCGGCCGTACCTGGGCCGAGGGCGAGCCCGGCAAGGGCGCCACCATTCACTTCACCCTACCCCGTTCCACAGGAGATCACCCATGAGGGACCTGCGGCCGATCCTCCTGGTTGAGGACAGCCCCAAGGATGCAGAGCTGACTCTGGCCGCATTGTCGCGCTGCCAGTTGCTGAACGATGTCATCCATGTACGCGACGGCGCCGAAGCGCTGGACTACCTGCGCTGCGAAGGCAAGTTTGCCGGCGCCATGCACGGCGGCCCGGTGGTGGTGCTGCTGGACCTGAAGCTGCCCAAGGTCAACGGCCTGGAGGTGCTGGAACAGGTGCGTAGCGACCCGGATCTGAGCAGCACGCCGGTGGTGATGCTGACCTCTTCGCGTGAAGAGCAGGACCTGGTTCGCAGTTACGAACTGGGCGTCAACGCATTCGTGGTCAAGCCGGTCGACTTCAAGGAGTTCTTCGACGCCATCCAGGGGCTGGGCATGTTCTGGGGCATCACCAACCAGCCGCCGCCGCATCGGCCCAACGGCTCGGGGCAGCACAATGCGTGATGGATCGCGCCGCAGCGAGCGCCTGCGCATCCTCATGCTGGAGGACAGCGCGCTTGATGCGGAGCTGATCAGCGCACAGTTGCAGCGCGCCGGCCTCGACTTCGAGGCCGAGCGCCTGTGGACCCGCAATGCGTTCATCGAGGCCATCGACAACCGTGCGTTTGACGTGATCCTCGCCGATCATGTCCTGCCAGGCTTCGATGGTGACGCAGCACTTGCCCTGGCACGCGAACGCGTGCCGCAGACGCCTTTCATCTTTGTTTCCGGCACGCTGACCGAGGAACTGGCGGTACAGGCACTCACGCGCGGTGCGCGCGACTACGTGGTGAAGCAACGCCTGCAACGCTTGCCCGATGCGATCCGCCGCGCCCGCCAGGAGGCGCACGAGCGTACCCAGCTGGCCAATGCGCAGGCCGCGCTGAACGAAAGCCAGGCCCAGCTGCAGCAGGTAACCGATGCCGTCCCGGCGCTGATCGCCCAGTTGGACAAGGACCATCGCTACCGGTTTGCCAACAAGGCGTTCCTGGACTGGCACGGATTCAGCCTTGCAGAACTGTTGGGTCGCGCGGCACGGGATGTCAGCGGGACTTCTGCCTTCGAGCACGCCCTGCCCAGCCTGGAGCGGGTATTGCGGGGCGAACGCACCAGCTTCCAGGTCGAACTGATCCACCGCAGCGGCGAATCACGGTTCGTGCAGATGGACTGCGTGCCTGAGCAAGCCGCCGATGGCAGCGTGGTCGGCTACATCTGCATGGGCAGCGATGTTTCACTGTTGAAGAAGGCCGAACTGGCGCTGCGCGAGGACAACCAGGTACTCGAACGACAGGTGCAGGCGCGCACCACCGAACTGAGGGCCAGCAAGCGGCGCCTGCAGGCGATCTTCGAATCCAGCTTCCAGCATCAGGTGCTGCTGGATCTGTCCGGACGCGTGGTTGATGCCAATGACGCGTCACTGGCCGCGGTGCTGGCAGACAAGGGGGACGTCATTGGCCAGCGCTTTGGCGAATCGATCTGGTTCGGCACAACCGATGGCATCGGCGCGCTGATCGACCGGGCCGTCGCCGCAGCCGTACAGGGCCGGAGTTCGTTGCATGCACTGGAGCTGGAGCTCCCGACCGGCCGGCGCAGCTTCGATTTCTCGTTCCGTCCGCTGCTGGATACCGAAGGCGTGGTCACAGCCGTGGTTTCCGAGGCGGTGGAAACCACCGCGCGGCTGCAGGCTGAACATGCGCTGCGCCAGTCACAGAAGATCGAGGCGGTCGGCCAGCTCACCGGCGGCATCGCGCATGATTTCAACAACATCCTTACGGTCATTTCCGGCAACGTTGAGCACGCCATGCTGCTCAACGAGCGCGCAGGCGAACCCGGTGCGATGGTCAGCCGTGCGCTGGACAATGCGCTGAAGGGCGTGGGCCGTGCCGCCAGCCTGACCCAGCGCCTGCTGGCCTTTGCCCGACGCCAGCCGCTGCACAGCCAGGCCGCCAACCTCAACGAGCGCCTGCTGGACATGCACGACATGCTGCAGCGTGCGCTGGGCGAGCTGGTGCAGCTGGAGATCCGCAGCGCCCAGGACATCTGGTGCGTGGAGATCGACGTCAGCCAGCTGGAGGCCTCCGTACTGAACCTGGCGGTCAATGCCCGCGATGCGATGCCACATGGCGGCCGGCTGGTGATCGAGGTCGACAACAGCCACCTCGACCACGATTACGCCGCCTTGTTCCCGGATGCAACGCCGGGCGAGTACGTGATGCTGCGGGTGCGCGACAACGGCCACGGCATGGACGCGGCTACCCTGGCGCGCGTGTTCGAACCGTTCTTCACTACCAAGCAGGTCGGCCGCGGCACCGGGCTTGGTCTGTCGATGGTGCATGGCTTCGTCAAGCAGTCCGGCGGCCACGTGCTGATCGATTCGGTGGAAGGCGGCGGCACCAGTATCACCATGATGTTCCCGCGCTCACCGCTGGCCCTGCCCTGCGAAGCACGTGCGCCGCAGGCTGGCCTGGCCGGTTACGCGCCGCGCGAGGAAACCGTCCTGGTGGCCGAGGACAACGACGATGTGCGCGCGCACACGGTTGATTCACTGCGCCTGCTGGGCTACCGCGTACTGGAAGCGCATGACGGACCATCCGCGCTGAGGTTGCTGGAGCGGCCGGACACCAGGGTCGACCTGCTGTTCTCCGACGTGGTGATGCCCGGCATGTCGGGCTGGGAGCTGGTCCGAGAGGTCCGCGAGCGCTGGCCAGAAATTGCCGTGCTTTTCACATCGGGCTATCCACGCGACCACGAAGCGGTGGGCAGTCAGGGGCGGTTCCCAGCGCTGCTGCCGAAGCCGTTTACCCGCAGTGACCTTGCGCAGGCGGTACGCACCGCGCTGGACGCTGCCGCGCACTGAGCTCACGCGGCCGGATCACGCATGCCTGCCGCGATCCGGTTGATGTCCGCGCACTCCACCGTCGCAGGCGGATGCTCTCTTCCGGCCAGTGCGATCATCGCCTGGCCCACCGCCAGATTGCTGGTGACCAGTGAAGGGACGAGTGCGCCAGCCAGTTTCATCAACGGCGCGCCACCCCAGTACAAGGGCTTGAGCACCGCGTGGCGCGTGCCGGTTCCCGATACCGGCCGCACGCCGCCCGGGCGCAGCATCACGGTACGCACCGGCAGGGCCTGCAGTGCGACCTCGGTCTCGCCCTTGATCCTCAACGGCATCAGCCGGCTCCGAGGGTCCGCACCGGCACCGGATACATACAAAAAATACCCTTCGGGATTCGCAGCCGCCCAGGCACGGGCCACCGCCAATGTCGTGTCCAAGGTCACGCGCCGGTATTCGGCCTCAGTGGTGCCGACCGGTGGTGCGCCGGCGCAATAGAAGCAGGCATCGAACCCGGCCAGTTCTTCCAACCGCCCCTGCATACGCAGGAAGTCCGGAACGATCAGTTCGCTGCCGGCACCGCTCAGACTTCCCGGGTGGCGGACCAGCGCTGTCAGGCCGGACACATGTGGTGAGCGTTGGCAAGCCAACGCCACACCCTGCCCGACCAGGCCTGCGGCACCGGTCAACAGAATCCGTAATGCGCCCGTCCCGGCCATCGTCGCCCCCGCTAGAGTTTCACGAAACGCTGGATCTTCCGCGCCAGCCAGCCACTGAACACCAACGGTGCATCCAACGCGGACACGCAGATGCACGGCACCCCCGGCGCGGTCACCGGCTGGTGCTCCACGTCCTCATCCAGGTCCGCCACGTCGCCGGGCGCGAACAACCCCAGCGCATCGTTGTACGAGCCCCGCAGGATCTGGGTCAGCTCGCTGCGGCCGTGGCTGTGCATCGGCAGGCACTTGCCCGGGGCGATCTTCAGCATGATCAGCGAAGGCATCTGCTCTGCACGGATGCAGTGCACGCCCGGCGCCATCCAGCGCCAGCGCAGGCCGCTGAGCGACGCGCCGAAATACGGGTGAAGCGAAGCAGGAAGATGGTCCGGATCGGCTTCGGGCCGCTCTCTCGAAGCGGGCCGCGACGCCACTGCCACGGCAGGCGCGTCCGTCGCCAGCCGCATCAACATCGCGTCGCGCAACTGCTCGCGGCGTAGATCGCCCGTGGATGGCTGGGTCTGTTCCAGCAAGACCGATCCGATCGCCTCGGCCTCGCGGAGGCGCTGGCGACAGTGCGGGCACTGCTCCAGATGCGCGCCCGCCACGATGCTCAACGGCGCCGGAAGCGCGCCCGCGGCGTAGCTCATCAGCGTGGATTCGTGTAGATGGTGGTGCGGATTCACAGCGCACCTCCCACTTTCGACTGCAATTGCAGGAACGCACGCCGCAGGTGCGATTTCACCGTGCCCAGCGGCATGCCCAGTGCCTCGGCGATCTCGCTGTGGCTCTTGGCCTCGAAGTAGGACATGCGCACAAGCCGCGCCTGCACCGCAGGCAGCTCGTTGATGCGCTGGCGCAACCGGGCCTGGTCGGCGAACTGTTCGGCGCTGCTGCGCTCGACCACGTCCATCATCGCGGCGTGCTCCACCGCCACCTGCACCTGCATCCAGCTGCGCTCGCGGCGCACGCGGTCGATATGCAGGTTGCGGGCGATACGGTACAGCCAGGTGCTCAGCGCACCCTGCGCGGCATCATAGTCGGCCGCCCGCAGCCACAGGCGCAGCAGGCATTCCTGCGCCAACTCCTCGGCCACCGCGTCGGGTGCGCCCAGCCCGCGCAGATAGACGCACAGGCGCGGCATGAAATGGTCATAGATCCGCATGAAACAGTCGCGGTCGCGCAGCCGCGCGACACCGTCCATGTCACCGGCCCAGTTTTTCGGCTCGCTGCTGGGCTGCTGGGAGCTGGACACGGTGCGTGCGCTGTTGAAGTTGGCGAGGGTGCTGGCGGCGTCAGGGTACATCTGCGTTCGCGGCGGGCGGGTGAAGGTCTGTTCCCTGTACGGGCGGGAATGGCAATTGGATGCAGCCCGCATTGCGCATCCAACCCGCCCCGCCTGCCGTACGACCTCGACCCGCCCTTACGGATGAAGTCCATGCGCATCGCCTGGCTGTTGTTGTGCCTGCCCCATGCCGCGCTGGCGGCCCCTGGCTGCGAAGCGAGGGCGTGGCAACGTCCTCGCAGGGCCGGATCCTCTACCGGGAAGTGCACTGGCGCCGCGATGCAAGCGAGGGTGCCGAGCGCTGGGTGCTGTACCAGTGCCCGGGTGGCCAGCCGTTCGCCCGCAAGCACCTGCCGGCCAGCCCCTTTGCGCAGGCTCGCGGCTATTCGCTGCAGGACCGACGCAGCGGCCAGACGGCCGAGATCGAGACCGCCAGCGGTGCCGTGTCGGTCGCCTGGAAGGAGGATGCCGCCAGCCCGCCCCGGCAGCGCAGGCTCGATCTGCCGCCGGACGCAGTGATCGATGCGGGATTCGACGCGGCGGTCCGCCTGCACTGGACAGCGCTGATGCAGGGCGAACGCATTTCGCTGCCCTTCCTGGTGCCCGGGCGGCAGCGCTACTTCCCGGTGCAGGTCCGGCATACCGGCACCCTGCGCTGGCAAGGCATCGACGCCCAGTCGATCGAGGTCAGCCTCGACACCTGGTATGGCGGCATCGCGCCCCGCCTGTCGCTGGTCTATGCCAGCGCCGACCGGCGCCTGCTGGAATTCAACGGCACCAGCAACCTGCGCGATGCGCGCGGCACCTATCCGCAGGTGACGGTGCGCTTTGGCTCGCCACCTGCGCAACGCCCCACGTCGGAGTGGCAGCAGGCATGGGCGCAGCCACTGGTCGACCGCTGCACCGTCACGAACACGTGAAGCCGACATTCACTGCAACACGTCGCATCCATTACGCATTCTGCTGCGTACAGGAAGACACGACACCCGCCGAGATCCGCCATGGCCTCTGTATCGCCCCTCCCCCGTCGACGCTGGCGCCTGGTGCACACCCTGCAGCGTTGGGTTGATACCAGCAACGCTGCAGATGCCAACTCGGAACAGCCCGGCCGCATCGACTGGCTGCGAGCGGTGCCGTTCGCGCTCATGCACCTAGCGTGCATCGCGGTGATCTGGGTAGGCGTGTCATGGACGGCGGTCGTCATGGCCACGGCGCTTTACGCAGTGCGCATGTTCGCCATCACGGCGTTCTATCACCGCTACTTCTCGCACCGCACCTTCCAGGCATCGCGTCCGGTGCAGTTCGTGTTCGCAGTCATCGGCGCCTCCAGCGTGCAGCGCGGGCCGCTGTGGTGGGCTGCCCATCATCGCCACCACCATCGGCATGCCGACCAGCGGCTGGACCCGCATTCACCGCGCGAAGGCGGCTTCTGGCGCAGCCACATGGGCTGGTTCCTCACCCGCGAGGCATTCGCCACCGATCTGTCGCGGGTACCTGACCTGGCGCGCTTCCCCGAACTGCGCTGGCTCGACCGCTTCGATACGGCAGTGCCGGTACTGCTGGCCGCAGCGCTGTACGCGCTGGGTGCTGGACTGGAACGCTGGGCGCCCGACCTGCAGACCAATGGCCCGCAGCTGCTGGTGTGGGGCTTCTTCATTTCCACCATCGTGCTGTTCCATGCCACCGTCACCATCAATTCGCTGGCGCACCGCTTTGGCCGCCGCCGCTTCGAGACCCGCGACGACAGCCGCAACAACCTGTGGCTGGCGCTGCTCACCTTCGGTGAGGGCTGGCACAACAACCATCATTTCTTTCCCGGCACTGTGCGCCAGGGCTTCCGCTGGTGGGAAGTGGACCTGACCTGGTACGGGCTGCGTGCGATGGCGGCGCTGGGCCTGGTCAAAGGCCTCAAGCCCATCCCCGAATGGGTGCTGGCCAAGGCGAGGTACTGACATGCGCATCGCCATCATCGGCTCAGGCATCTCAGGGCTGGCCAGCGCCTGGTGGCTGCAGGAACGGCACGACGTGACGCTGTTCGAGGCGAGCGATTACCTGGGCGGCCACACCCATACCCACGACGTGCAGATAGACGGCACGCGCATGGCCGTGGACACCGGCTTCATTGTCTTCAATCCCCAGCACTACCCGCTGCTGACGGCGCTGTTCGAAGAGCTGGGAGTGGCGTCGCAGCCGACCACGATGAGCTTTTCGATGCACAGCGAACGCAGCGGCGTGGAGTACAACGCCACCTCGCTGGATGGCCTGTTCTGCCAGCGACGCAACCTGGTATCGCCGCGCTTCTGGGGCATGCTGGCCGATCTGCGCCGGTTCTACCGGGATGCCCCGCTGTTGCTGGCCGAGCAGGAAGGTCCAACGCTGGGCGAGTACCTGCGAGATCAGCGCTACGGCGAGGCCTTCATTGAAGAGCACCTGCTGCCGATGGCCTCGGCGCTGTGGTCGTCGCCCACCGCCACGGTGCAGGACTTCCCCGCGCGCTATCTGGCCCAGTTCATGGCCAACCACCAGATGCTGCAGATGACCGGGCGGTCGTCCTGGCGGGTCGTTACCGGCGGCTCGGCCCGCTACGTGGATGCATTGCGCCGCCGCTGGCGGGTGCATGAGCGCCTGCAGTGCCCGGTGCAGCGGGTGGAACGCACGCCTGGGGGCGCACGCGTGCACAGCGCCGCAGGCGTCGAGGCCTTCGACGAAGTCATCCTGGCCTGCCATAGCAACCAGGCGCTGGCCCTGCTGGGTGATGCCGACCCCGCTGAGCGCGAGGTACTGGGTGCCATCCGCTACCAATCCAACGAGGCGGTACTGCACACGGATGCATCCTTGCTGCCGCGCAACCGCAAGGCCTGGGCGGCCTGGAACGCGCATGTCCCGCAGGATCCAGCGGCGCCCTGCACGGTAAGCTACTGCATGAACCTGCTGCAGGGCCTGCCCGGCAGCACGCCGCTGGTAGTCACCCTCAACCGCAGCGAGGCCATCGATCCGGCCAGGGTGCTGCGCACGCTGCACTATGCCCATCCAGTGCACGATCATGCTGCGGTTCGCGCGCAGCAGCGCTGGGCAGAGCTGCAGGGCCATCGCCACACCTGGTTCGCAGGGGCCTACTGGGGCTGGGGCTTCCATGAAGATGGCATCCGCAGCGCCCGCCGCGTGGTGGATGCGCTGGAGTCCTGCGCACCGCATCGCAGGGTGTCCGCACCGGGCGAGGTGGCGGCATGAGCGCCAGCGCACTCTATTTCGGGCAGGTCATGCACCGCCGGCATCACCCGCACCCGCATGCGTTCCGTTACCCCGTTGCGCAGCTTCTGCTCGACCTGGATGAGCTGGAGACCGTGTTTGCGGGACGCTGGCTGTGGTCGGTCAATCGGCGCAACCTTGCCGAGTTCCGGCGCAGCGACTATTTCGGCGATCCGGCACAGCCTCTGGCCGATGCCGTGCGCGACCACGCCGCGCAGACGCTCGGTCATCGACCTTCGGGGCCGGTGCGCCTGCTCACCCACCTTCGCTTTGCCGGGCATGTATTCAACCCGGTCAGCTTCTACTACTGCTACCACGCCGACGGCAGCACGCTGGACTGCATCGTTGCCGAGATCACCAACACGCCCTGGAAGGAACGGCACGCCTACGTGCTGCCGGTCGCTACGGCCGTCCACGAAGGTGCGTCACTGCGTTGGCAGTTCGACAAGCGCTTCCACGTTTCGCCGTTCATGCCGATGGACTGCCGCTACGACTGGCGCTTCAGCAGCCCCGATGAGGACCTGCGCGTGCACATGCAGGTCTGGCGCGACGGCATCCGGCAGTTCGATGCCACCCAGACGATGCACCGCCGCCGCCTGGATGGCCGCGGGCTGGCGCGGCTCCTCGCCTGCTACCCACTGATGACCACCCAGGTGGTGGCCGCCATCCACTGGCACGCGCTGCGGCTGTGGCTGAAGCGCAACCCCGTACACGACCACCCCACCCTTGCCGGGAAACCACGATGAACTCGATGACGCCTTCGGTGACCCTGCCGCGCCCCGGCGCGCTGGACGCCTTCCTGCGCCGCCGCCTGCTGGCGCAGCTTGCCCCCTTGCGCGATGGCCACCTGTGCGTGCGCGATGCCCTTGGCGAGGTCCGGCTGGGCAACGCCCACGCAGGGCTGCAGGTAACGGTGACCATCGATGACCCCGCGTTCTACCGGAAGGTCGCTGCGCAGGGCAGCGTCGGCGCCGGCGAGAGCTACATCCAGGGCGACTGGCACTGTGATGACCTTGTCGCGCTGATACAACTGCTGGTACGCAACCGCGAGCTGCTGGACGGCATGGAGCAGGGCCCGGCCCGTGTGGCTGGCTGGCTGCTGCGCGGATGGAACCGGCTGCACCGCAACAGCCGTGAGGGCAGCCGGCGCAACATCGCCGCCCACTACGACCTGGGCAACGATTTCTTCGCCCTGTTCCTGTCGCCTGACCTGATGTATTCGTCGGCGCTGTTCACCAGCGAATCCGAATCGCTGGAGTCCGCCTCGCGCCGCAAGCTGGACCGCATCTGTCAGCAGCTGCAACTCAAGCCCGGCGATCGCGTAGTGGAAATCGGTACCGGCTGGGGTGGCTTCGCGGAGCACGCGGCGCGGCACTACGGCTGCCATGTCACCACCACCACCATCTCTGCCGAGCAGCATGCGCTGGCCACCGAGCGCGTGCGGGACGCAGGACTGCAGGACCAGGTCACGTTGTTGATGCAGGACTACCGCGACCTGCAGGGCCAGTTCGACAAGCTGGTATCGATCGAGATGATCGAAGCGATCGGCGCCGAATACCTGGACACCTACATGGCCACGCTGCAGCGACTGCTGAAGCCCGATGGTGTTGCCCTGCTGCAGGCCATCACCATCGAGGATCATCGCTACGAGCAGGCCCGGCGCAGCGTCGACTACATCAAGCGCTACGTGTTCCCGGGCAGCTTCATCCCATCGATCAATGCGATCATGGCCGCCAAGAGCCGATCCAGCGACCTGCAGCTGATCGCCCAGCAGGATTTCGGCCATTCCTACGCGCTGACCCTGCGCGCCTGGCGCCAGCGCTTCCTCGCACAGCTGCCCGCCGTGCAGGCACAGGGGTTCGATGCGCGCTTCTGCCGCCTGTGGGACTTCTACCTGGCCTACTGCGAAGGCGGCTTCCTGGAGCGTTCGATCGGTGTCTCGCATCTGCTGCTGGCACGCCCGGGCCATCGACCTGCGGTCCCGGCTGGCGAAGGTGACTGACATGTGCCGGTTCTGGGCCAACCTGCTTGGCAACCAGCTGGTCTGGCTGTGCGCGGTGGCCGGCGCCGGGCGCGGCTGGCAGTGGCCCGCGTTGCTGGCTGCGTCGCTGTATATCGGCAGCCAGCTGCTGACGTCGGCGCAACCACGGCTGGACCTGCGGCTGCTGCTGCTTGCGTTGGCCTGCGCCTGGCTGGTCGACGCCAGTGCGGCCGCCAGCGGCACCGTGCGCTACGCCGCGTCTCCGCTGGGATGGGCGCCGCCACCCTGGATCATGGCCTTGTGGGCGGCATTCGCCATGACCCTGACCACCTCGATGCGCTTCCTGCAGCGCCACCCTGCCCTGCCGCCCCTGTTCGGCCTGCTGCTGGCGCCACTGGCCTACCTGTCGGCCGCGCGTGGATTCGATGCGGTGCAGTTCAACAGCCCGATGTGGCATGGCGTCCTGGTGCTGGGCGCAGGCTGGGCCATTGCACTTTCGCTCCTGTGCCGCGCCGCCCGTAGCGGCCCGCGTACTACGCCACAACCACCTCTCGTCGGAGCGTCATCATGATCAACCTGCTCTGGGTGCTGCTCTACGCGGTACTGGTGATGAGCTGGGGCTGGGCCTGGCAGCGCCGCCACCACAACATCGGCGTTGTGGACGTACTTTGCGCCAAGGGCGTGGGCGCCGCCGCGCTGCTGCTGGCGTTGCTGGGCGAGGGTGCGGTGACGCCACGGGTGGCGCTGGCTGTGCTCGGTGGCCTGTGGGGCGGTCGCCTGGCCCTGCATCTGTGGCACCGGGTCCGGCACGAAGAAGAGGACGGGCGCTATCGCTACCTTCGTGAGCACTGGCAAGGACACCAGGGAAAGATCTTCGGGTTCTTCATGGCACAGGCACTGCTGGTGGTGCTGTTTGCCCTGCCCTTCGTCGCGGTCGCCGCCAATCAAGCCGCTGACACGACGCCCTGGGTGCTGGCGGCCGCGCTCGTCTGGCTGCTGAGCGTGGGCGGAGAAGCGCTGGCCGACCGGCAGCTGGCCCGGTTCCGCGCCAACCCGGCGAACAAAGGCCGCACCTGCCGTGATGGACTCTGGCGGTATTCCCGCCACCCCAACTACTTCTTCGAGTGGCTGCACTGGTTCACCTACGTGCTGCTGGCCGTCGGCTCCCCGCTGTGGTGGCTGGCCTGGCTCGGCCCCGTGCTGATGTATGTGTTCCTGCGCTATCTCAGCGGCATCCCGTTCACCGAGAAGCAGGCCCTGCGCAGCCGCGGCGACGACTACCAGGCCTATCAGCGCAGCACGCCGATGTTCTTTCCCTGGTTCCCCCGCCCTTCCAAGGAGCATTCCGCATGAACGCGATCCCGTCACTGAATCCTGCCGAAGACACGGAAACCGGGCTGATCGCCTGGGCCGAACGCGGGCTGGTCCCCGATGCGGCGCTGCGTGCGGGCATCCGCCGCTTGTGCGCGCGACGCCTGCATGAGGAAAGCGAGGGTGGCATCGAAGGCCAGTCGGCGCGCTTCAGCCGGGGCATCGCCGAGCTGGCCGACAGCCCACTCGCCTTACACACCGACGCAGCCAACCGACAGCACTATGAAGTGCCAGCAGCCTTTTTCCAGGCCTGCCTGGGCAAGCGACTGAAGTACAGCAGCTGCTACTACCCCACCGGGCGCGAAACGCTGGACCAGGCGGAGGACGCGATGCTGGAACTGTACGGCCAGCGCGCAGGCCTGGCCGATGGCCAGCAGATTCTCGAACTGGGATGCGGCTGGGGCTCACTGACCCTGTGGATGGCAGAACGCTACCCGCAGGCCAGCATCACCGCCGTTTCGAATTCGCACAGCCAACGCCAGCACATCATGGCGCAGTGTGAAGCCAGGGGGCTGCGCAACGTCGAGGTGATCACCCGCGATGTCAACCAGCTTGAGCTGCCCACGGCACGCTTCGACCGCTGCGTGTCGGTCGAGATGTTCGAACACGTGCGCAACTACGAGCGCCTGCTGGCGCGCATCGCGCAGTGGCTGAAGCCAGACGGTGCGTTGTTCGTGCATATCTTTGCCCATCGCACGCTGATGTACCCGTTCGAAACCGAGGGTGGCGACAACTGGATGGGCCGCCATTTCTTCACCGGCGGGCTGATGCCGGCCGCCGATACCCTTCTGCATTTCCAGCGCGACCTGCGGCTGGATCAGCGCTGGTTGCTGGACGGCACCCACTACCAACGCACCGCCGAGCACTGGCTGGCCAATCAGGATGCGGCACGCGACCGGGTGATGCCGATACTGGCGGCGACCTATGGGCCGGCGGCTGCGCGCATCTGGTGGCAACGCTGGCGGATGTTCTGGATGGCGTGTGCCGAGCTGTTCGGCTACGACGACGGCCAGCAGTGGCTGGTGGCCCACTACCTGTTCCGGCCCCGCTGAGGTGTGACATGCGAAAGTTTCCACTGCTTCCCCTGATCGCGATCGGCTTGTTCGGTTCCGGCTGCAGCTCCAGCGACACGCGCCCACTGCCGCGTCCGTCATCGGTGGATGTGCCGCGTTTCATGGGTGACTGGTACGTGATCGCGCATATCCCATCGCGCCCTGAACGCGAGGCCTTCGACGCCGTGGAGAGCTATGCCCTGCGCTCCGATGGGCGCATCCAGACCACCTTCACCTATCGCAAGGGCAGTTTTGATGCGCCACAGAAGTCGATGCACCCCATCGGCCGTGTCGAGAAGGAAGGCAATGGCGCGATCTGGGGCATGCAGTTCATCTGGCCGATCCAGGCTGAGTACGTGATCGCCTGGCTCGACGAAGGCTACCGCCAGACCATCGTGGCGCGAAGCAAGCGTGATTACGTCTGGTATATGGCCCGCACCCCGCAGGTGTCGGACAGAGACTACCAGCAGGCAGTCGAGCGGATTGCGGCGATGGGTTACGACACCCGCACGCTGAGGCGGGTACCGCAGTCGGTGCGATGACACCGCACCCTCGTCCCCGGTGGATCGTCCTGGAGCAACAATCGATCATCAATCATTGCAACGTGGTGCTTTCACCATGCGCCCTTCAGATACGGTGCTGGGCAAGCCAGCAGGGTCTGAACGGATACACGATCGATGGACAGCACTCCGGACAATACCATCACAGCCTCCTGGAATGGCTTCGTCGTCCGGCAGATCCTTCCGTGCGATCTCGACCTCATCTGTGCCCGCCGTGAAGCGATGTTCCGTGAAAGCGGCCGGAGCGAAGAGGTCCTGCAGCAGATGGCCGCCCCGTTCCGTAGATGGCTGGAGCCGCGCCTGATGTCGGGCGACTACTTCGGCCATGTCCTTTCCGACAATGGACAACCCATCGCAGGCATCGGCCTGATGCTGATCGACTGGCCGCCCCACCCCGCCCATCCAGAGCAGGACTCGCGCGGCTACGTACTTAATGTCTACGTGGAGCCCGGCTACCGGCGTCGCGGCATCGCCCGCCAGCTGATGAAGCTGGCCGACAACGCGTTCGCCGGGCGAGGGGTGGCCTACGCGGTGCTGCACGCTACCGCCCAAGGGAAGCCTCTGTATGCCGATCTCGGATGGGCTGCGACCAGCGAAATGGCCCGCGACCTGCGCAGCGGGGGCGACGTGCCCTGAAGGGCCTGACTGTGGCCTGACGATCCACTGCATCAATCGGCAACACTGGATTGATGGATCTTGTACATCGACCCTTAGGAATAATCGCAAAAATCCAACAAATTCGATGCTCGACGCGACAGCAGCGCCAGAATGATCGCCACGCCCTTCGGGCGCCGATCACCTCCCAGCGCATGAATGGATACCCTGCACCGCGCCGACTGCGGCTGGCACTCCTCGACGATCACGAAGTCGTCCGCCGCGGCACCGTCCTGCACCTGTCCCGCGACATCCGCTTCGACATCGTCGCCAGCCACACCCGCAGCGATGAGCTCGTTGGCAGCCTGCGCCGGCTGGCAGTGGATGTCGCCATCATCGATCTCACCCTGGCGCCCGGCGACCGCAGCAGTGATGAACTGGTTTCTCTCCTGCGCGAGTGCTTTCCTCATGTTCCCCTGCTCGCCTTCGCCACGCTGACGCCAACCACCCGCATCGATCACCTGCTGACGGCCGGCATCAGCGGCGTGGTCAGCAAGTCCGAGCCCCTGGAGATGCTGTCTGAAGCCATCGTGCGCATATCGCAGGGACTGTGCCGCCTGCCCGCCGATTGCCTGTTCCCGGCCAACCGCGAGGAACTCAGTCGCAACGAACGCGAAGTGCTGGACCTGCTTCTGGCAGGCCTGACCGTCTCCGAGATCGCGCTGCACCGCCACCGCAGCGTCAAGACGGTCAGCACCCAGAAGGTCGCCGCCCTGCGCAAGCTCGGGTTGCGCAATGACGTGGAGATCTATGCACTGCGGCGGCAGCTGGGGGGGCGATGAGGCGCCGCGCTCGTCTCCGTCTGCGCACTTCGTGCACCTTGCTGCTGGCCCTGATCCTGCTGCCCGCAGCCTCCGCCGAGGATGCGCAACTGCAGGAATGGTCCGCCGGCCGCGAAGTGCGGGTTGCCACCGCGCCATCACTGCGCCCGCTACCTGCAGCGCTGGAGGATTCACGCACGCCCCCTACCCTCGCCCATGGTTATGCCGACCTTGTCGCTCAGCATTCCGGCCTGCGCTTCCGCGATCTCACCTACACCAGCACGAGCGCGGCGGTCGCTGCCGTCTGCCGGCACGAGGCTGACCTGGTGCTGGTCATGGGCAATCCTTCGCATCGCCCGCTTCCTTGTCCCGACCTGATGGCATCGGGCGCTTTCCATGGCGGCAGGACGGTGCTGGCCTCGCGTAAAGGCGAGCGCCCACCCCGTGACGTCACCGGGGTGAGGGCGCAGGTGCTGGCCGTCGTTGACGGTGGCCCCTATGCCGACTGGCTGGCGACCCACCATCCTCAGATCCACCTGCTGCACCTTCACGACCGCCATGCGGCGCTGGCCGCCGTGGAGAGCGGTATCGCCGATGCGGCCATCGGCCTGGAAGCAACGCTGCAGTCGATGATCCGGAAGCACTTCGCGGGCAACCTGCAACTGCACCCGTTCGACAGCGATTTTTCCACCGATCTGCACCTGTTTGTCCGCCGCGAGGACCAGCAGCTGCTGGCGCGCATCGATCAGGCGCTGCGCGCCATCACGCTCGAAGAGCACGCAGGGCTGCTGGAGTTGTGGGCACAGCAGATGCTGCCCGCATCCATCGAGAGCACACTTGACCAGATGCGCCTCCCGCTCCTGCGATGGCTGCTGTGTCTGGCCACGGCACTCATCGGCCTGCCCGTGCTCTGGCAGGCGCTACGTTGGCGAATCGGCCGCACGGAACGCCGCCTGGGGCGCGCGGCGGGGATGATCAGCCATGAGGTGCGCAATTCCGCGCAGACGATTCTGGCTTCGATCGACCTGCTGAGCCAGTCACACCTGCCCAAGGGGCAGCGCGAACTGCTCGCGGCAGCGCTTGCTGCCGGCCAGTCGCTGCGCAGGCTGCTCGATCGCTCACTGGCGTTCTCGCGCCTTGCCAGCGGCAGCTTCAGGCCGCATCCCGTGCCCTGTGACGTCGGTCAACTCTGTGCCCGTGCACTGGAAGCCATCCGGCCGGAGGCACTACGGAGAGGCCTGTCACTCCAGCTCGATCGCACGCCTGATCCAGCGCCGGTGGTCGCGCTGGATGCTGATGGACTGCGCCAGATTGTCGACAACCTGCTGGGCAATGCATTGAAATTCACGGACGTCGGTGGTATCGAAATGCGCCTGCAACTATCGCCCGCCCTGTCTCCCCGGGAGCTGTTGCTGGATGTGATCGACAGCGGCATCGGCATTGCGCCCGCTCAACTGGCGCTTCTGTTCCGGCCATTCCAGCAGAGCGAGGATGGCCAGAGACGTGGCGGCACCGGGCTGGGCCTGACGATCGCGCGCGAACTGGCCGTTGCCATGGGCGGCAACCTGACCGCACACAGCGTGCATGGGCGCGGCAGCCGCTTCACCCTGCGATTGCCGGTCCGCGCCGTCCACGGCGATCCGCCACCCATCGAGCCGCTGCAGCAGACACCACTGGCCGGCATCGACCTGCTCCTGGTCGAAGATCATGCACTCAGCCGGCACATCGTCGCAGAGCAGCTGCGCCGGCTGGGTGCGGATGTACGCGCGGTTGCCGATGCCGACACCGCATTGGCCGAGCACGCGCTACGACCGCGCGCCACGGTCATGCTGGACATCGGGCTTCGCGACTCGGATGGCTACGCTCTGGCGCAGCAGCTGCGCGCGCAGGCAGAGTCCCCCCTGCGAGTGATTGCCCTGTCCGCCCGCATGGGGCGCCGCCATGCGGCGCGCTGCCGAAGAGCCGGATTCGACGCCATCCTGGTCAAGCCATTGCAGGTTGCGAGCTTGCTGCAGGCGCTGGGCCTTCCGCCCCCGGCGCACCGTACTGCGCCCGATGACGCCCCTGGCGTCGAGCCGGATTACGCTGCGGACATTGCCTATGAGCTGGCCAGGATCGAACAGGCCGTGCACGACGTCGATGCTGCGACACTACGCCACCATGCGCACCGCCTGCAGGGCACGCTGCAGATGTGCCGGGCAATGGATCAGGCCGGCATGGCGGCCGCTCTGTGGGAGATGGGGCATGAGGCCGCGCCCGACTGGGTCCAGGCGCGGCGGCTGCTGCAGGGATTGCAGCAGTGGCACGGCTCCCGCAGAGCGGAAGCCGCACCATCGGCCTGATCAGGCCGCCAGGCGCTCGACCTGGCGACGGGTCAGGTCGTTGAAGCGACCCAGCGACATCAGGTGCTGATGGATCAGCGCCAACCAGCCGCTGCGGTGCCACTCGACCACGGTCGCTTCCGGCAGCGCCACGAACTTCTCCACGTCCACCACCAGGAAGCCGTTGAGATTGAACTCGCGGCCATCCGGGGTACGCACGGTGGCATTGCGCTCGACCAGCAGACCGTTGTCGATCAGGGCCTTGGAGAAGGCCTGGGTCTGTTCATGCTCGCGGGTGTACTGGCCGCAGAACTCCAGCGCCTGCTGCACCATGTCGGTGGCCTTGCCGTCCACGAACAGCGGCTGGCCTTCGTCACCGCCCATGACCACGCGCGAGCTCTCTTCGTCGATGCCCAGCAGGAAGTCGTTGTCCGCACCGGTGTCGATGAAGATGAAGGGGTGGCGACGCAGATAGGCCGGAATATAGGCCTCGTCTTCCCACAGGCCGTCCTTGATGAACAGGTTCTGGTCGGAAACACCAACGGCGGCCATCGGCACGGCGGTCGGGCCAGCGAACAGGATCGGGAAGTGGTGCAGGGCCAGCGAGAACTCGCCCAGCACCAGCGGAATGGCGTTGTTGCCGGCGGCAAATTCGAGCTTGCCCGGCAGGATGCGCAGATCGGCATGCACATCGGCCTGCAGCGGCACCGGACGGGTGTAGAACAGGGGGGCGCTGCTCGGCGCCGCTTCGGTGGTGGTGTCGCTGGTGGTCGTCATCTTGGGAACCGTTCGATCATGCGCGCCTGCCATCCCGGGCGCGCCAGCGGGAACAACCTGAATCCCGCATTATCAACAAGCTCGATGACAACGGCCACCCCACCGACGGCCTATTTCAGTTGCAGGGGGTAGCGCTGCCAGAGCACGTGGACCAGGAAACCGGCCAGCTCGGTGTCGCGCGCGCTGACTGCGGCGCGGATCTTGTCCAGCAGCACCATGTCCGAGCAGGAGCGCACATCGGCGTGGTTGGCCTGCCCTGCCCGGCGCGCGCGGTAGCGTGCGGCCCGCTGCGCATCACTCATTGCGTACCCGAACTTGGGCGGACGGCCGCGCTTTCGCGGCAGGGTCAGCTCCAGGGTTCCGGGGTCTTTGTCATCACGCATGAGAGGGGTGCGGGCGGCGGCGAGCAACGGGGGGTGCGCAATTTATCGTGAGGCATCACTTTAATCCAGCTTTTTCTGCAGTTTTGTTGCAATGCAATGCAAAAAGCCGTCGCAAAAAAGGGAGCCCGCGAACGGGCTCCCCTCACCTTCCTCATGCAGCGCGTACCGGCTCATAGCCGTGCAGGTGCGCCTCGCTGCTCGCCCGCCCCTGGCTGAGCGAACGCAGCGACGTGGTGTAACCCACCAGCTGCGCCAGCGGCGCAAAGCCACTGACCTCGGCGCGACCGTCCTGGTCGTCGATGCGGGCAATGCGACCATGGCGACGGTTGAGGTCGCCCACCACATCACCCACCGACGCTGATGGCGAATGCACCGTCACCGCCATCACCGGTTCCAGCAGCTGCGTGCCACCCTCGGCCAGCGCGGCCTTGATCGCCTCGGCACCCGCACGATGGAACGCCATCTCCGACGAGTCCTTGGCATGGGTCTGGCCATCGACAAGACTGACCTCGATACCGACCACCGGATGGCCCTGCGGCCCTTCCGACAGCGCGGCACGCACGCCCTTCTCCACCGCAGCGATGAAGCTGCGCGGCACCACGCCACCGACAATGCGGTCGTTGAACACCACCTGGTCGTCCTCGCGCGGCAATACATCCAGTACCACGTGCGCGAACTGGCCCTGGCCACCAGTCTGCTTGACCAGCCGCCCGACGACGCCGGTCATCGCACGCATCGGCGTCTCCTGGTAGGCCACGCGCGGCGAGCCCACGCCCACATCCACCTTCCATTCGCTGCGCAGGCGTTCGACCATCACCTCCAAGTGCAGCTCGCCCATTCCCCAGACCAGGGTCTCCGCCGTGTCGCGATCGGTTTCGACGCGGAACGACGGATCTTCCTGGGCCAGGCTGGCCAGGCCCTGCGCCATCCGGATCAGGTCGGCCGCACGCGCCGGCTCCAGCCGCCAGGCCAGCACCGGCGCCTGTGCCTGGATGTTCTCCAGGCGCAGCGGCTGCGCACGGCCGCTCAGCGTTTCGCCGCTGACCGCATCCTTCCAGCCCAGCACCGCGACGATGTCACCGGCCACGGCCTGTTCGATGTCGTGAGTCTGGTCGGCCTGCACCCGCACCAGCCGGCTGACGCGCCGCCCTTGCGGATGCTGCGAACTGGCCACGGCGTCGCCCACCTTCAAGGTGCCCGAGTACAGGCGCACGAAGCTGAGGGCGCCGTGCTGCTGATGGGTGATCTTGAACAGCAAGCCTGCCAGCGGACCATCCGGGTCCGGCGGCAGTACCACCTCGCCGCGCTCGCTTTCAGCGGTCACGGCAGGCCGGTCCAACGGCGATGGCAGGTAATCGACCACGGCGTCCAGCAGTGTCTCGATGCCCTTGTCCTTGAACGCAGCACCGGCCAGCACAGGCACGCCCGCACCTGCCAGCGTCGCCCGACGGATCGCCGCACGCAGCGTCCCGGCATCGATCACGCGCCCTTCCAGCCAGGCATCGGCCAGCTGCTCGTCGTGATCAGCCACGGCTTCGACCAGCGCATCGCGCTGTGCCTGCCACTGGGCGCGCACCGCGCCGTCCCACGGGGTCATCGTGGTTGCGGCACCATCCTGCCACTGCAGCACGCGCTCATCGACCAGATCGACCCAGCCGTTGAAGCCGCTTTCGCTGCCCAACGGCACGCCCAGCGCCCAAGGCCGGGCCCGCAGCTTGTCCTGCAGTTGCTCCAGCACGCGCTCGAACGACGCGCCGACGCGATCCATCTTGTTGACGAAGGCGATCAACGGCACGCGATGACGGCGCGCCTGGCGCCACACCGTCTCGGACTGCGGCTGCACGCCATCCACGGCCGAGAACACCGCCACGGCACCGTCGAGCACGCGCAGCGAACGCTCGACTTCGATGGCGAAGTCGATGTGGCCGGGGGTGTCGATCAGGGTGAGCCGATGCGGCGGCAGGTCACGCGGCGCCCACTGCGCCTGCACGGCGGCAGCGCCGATGGTGATGCCACGCTCGCGCTCGATCGCCGAAAAGTCGGTGGTCGCATTGCCGTCGTGCACTTCGCCGACGCGATGGATCTCGCCGCTTTTCCACAGCAGGCGTTCGGTCAGGGTGGTTTTGCCGGCGTCGATGTGGGCAATGATGCCGAGGTTGCGACGGCGGGAAAGGACTTGGGTGTTCATGAGAAAGGTTCCTGCAAAGCCAACTTCGGGGGCCGCGCACCCCGGTTGGCGACAGGGTGCGCGG
The DNA here is from genome assembly GCF_059370395.1 of Stenotrophomonas sp. YJH_SMC_101-4. NCBI lineage: Bacteria > Pseudomonadati > Pseudomonadota > Gammaproteobacteria > Lysobacterales > Lysobacteraceae > Stenotrophomonas > Stenotrophomonas sp. YJH_SMC_101-4. The sequence goes on from NZ_JCAFTP010000001.1 coordinate 993,358, forward strand.
CTAGCGTTCGGTCTCGGCGATCTGGTGCATGGCACGTTCTCCTTGCGGTACATCGGGTTACGGGAAATGGAACTGCGGAAACGAAAAGAGCGCCCCGGAGGGCGCTCTGTCGAAGGTCCAGCGATGGCCGCTTCAACGGCCTCGTGGGGCTCCAGGCAGACACGCCCGTTCCGCGCTTGCGCGGGTCAGGGTGAAAAACTTCAGGAGCGGCATCCGGTTCATGGGGCGCATTCTAGACCTGCCAATCTGGCGCGCAAGTGAATATTGAGCACATAAATGGAACGATGAGGCCGGCAACGATAGGGGTCAGATCCCTTTGCCCCTGGCAAAGGGATCTGACCCATGGCTGCCCTTACTTGCAGCCGTGCAGCTTGCGCGCCTCGGCCACCGTCGCAGCCCGGTCATCGCCCATCGAGATCCAGCCCTGCAGCGACATCGCCGGATCCACATGCGGCTGGCGCGCGCCACCGCGCACCACCACTTCGGTCCAGCTGCCCACGGGCGCCAGTTCGGACAAGCGTGCCGCCTGGTCGTCCTCGGTGCTGAACATATCGTCCGGGGCCGCCGGAGGCGTGGTATTCACGGTTTCTGTCTTGCGGGTCCGGACCCGAAGTGCACCGCCCGGCAACCGCTGGGTGATCACCTCGTATCGCTCAACACCATAGGCCCAGCTGTTTTCGCCAACGCTGCGGGTCTCGCTACCGTCATCGGCCACGGCTACCACTTCGCCTGCCGGCCCGACAACGCCCGCGACAGCCCCCAGGCCGGACATCAGCGCCTGATAGACGATCATCTGCCGCTGCTCGGCGGTCAACGCTCCGGTCTTGAGCTTGGCGGCAGGAATCTTCAGGTAAGCCGTCTCCCTGCACAGTACCAGCACCTGCTGATCGTCCCAGCTCACGGACATTTCCTCGTTGGCGAAGTACTGCGTCTTCATCGACGTCACAGCGGCACCGTCGCCACTGGAATGCCGGGTCTCGATCAGCGAGGCGTGCTCGGCCGCATTGGCCAGCGAAACCTGGGAGGTCGACGCTGCATTGGCAGCGCACACCGAAGCAACCATCGCGGCAAGCAGCACGCCGCGCGTAACGGTACGGATCATGGCATCAGTCCATTGAAGAAAATGAAGCAACCATGATACCCGGAGCAACCTGACGGCCTTCGCTCAGGTCACCACCACCAGCGGCACCCCACGTCGTGGATGCTCCAGCACCACCACATCCTGCTGGTACACGCGCTGAAGATTGTCTTTGGTCAGCACCTGCAATGGCGTGCCATCGGCCGCCACCCTGCCCTGCTCCAACAGCACGATGCGGTCAGCGTAGCCTGCGGCCAGATTGAGGTCGTGCAGCACCACGATCACGCACGCACCGGCTTCGGCACAGGCACGCACACTGCGCAGCGTGCGCTCCTGGTGGCGCAGATCCAGCGCGGCCGTCGGCTCATCAAGCAACAACAGCGGCGTGTCTTGCGCCAGCACGCGCGCGAACGTGGTGCGAGCCGATTCGCCACCGGACAGCTGCTGCACCTCGCGCAGGCGCAGCGCCTGCAGTTCCGCGGCATCGATTGCCGCTTCCACCTGGGCGTCATCCACCACTGGATCCGGCGGATGCGGCAACCGCCCCATCGCCACCACTTCTTCCACGCTGAAGGCAAAGCGCACGCCGTGCTCCTGTGGCATTACCGCGCGCTCGCGCGCCAGTGGTCCGGCCTTGTAGCTGGCCAGCGGCTTGCCCAGCAGGCTCACCTCGCCCGCATCGGCGCGCAGGTCACCGGCAGCCACCGCCAACAGCGTGGATTTGCCCGCGCCATTCGGTCCAACCAGGGCGGTCACCGTACCCGGCTCGAACGCCAGCGAGATGCCATGCAGGATCTCGCGCTGCTGGCGGCGCACCACCACCTCGTGCAGTTTCAGCAGCACGCTCATGGGGCCGCCTTGCGGCGCTGCTGCAGCACCAGCCAGAGGAAGAACGGTGCGCCCAGCGCGGCCGAGAACAAGCCCAGCGGAATCTCCGCGGGCGGATCGAGCGTGCGTGCGGCGGTGTCGGCCACCACGATCAGCAGCGCACCGAGCAGGCCGGACAACGGCAGCAGCCAGCGATGCCCGGGGCCGACCAACAGGCGCGCCACGTGCGGCACCACCAGGCCAACGAAGCTGATCGAGCCGGCAAAGGCCACCGCCGCGCCCACCAGCAGCGCACTGAACGCCACCAGGCGACGCCGCGTGCGGGTGACATCCAGCCCGAGGTGCTGTGCCTGGCGCTCCCCCAGCGCCAGCATGTCCAGCGGCGTGGCCAGTCGCTGCAATGCGAACACGCCAATCGCAAACAACGGCACCACCGCAGCCACGTCGGCCCAGTTGGCGCGCGCGAGCGAGCCCATCTGCCAGAACACCAGCGACTGCAGTTCGCTTTCGCTGGCGATGTAAGTGAGGAAACCAATCAGCGCCGAGCAGAACGCGGCCATCGCGATACCGACCAGCAGCAGCGTGGCGTTACCCGTGCCCTTGCCAGGCCGGGCCAACGCATACGTCAGGCCGATCGCCAGCGCACCGCCGACGAACGCGGCCACCGGCACCAGCCAGCCCGCCGCACCGGCGGCGCCCAGCACGATGGCGGCCACCGCACCCAGTGCAGCACCCTGGCTGACACCGACGATGCCGGGGTCGGCCAGCGGGTTACCGAACAGGCCCTGCAGGCTGGCACCGGCCATCGCCAACGACGCGCCGACCATCGCGCCCAGCAGGGCACGCGGAATGCGCAGTTGCCAGACCACGGCCAGATCGCGGCTGCTGACTGCCTGCGGATCCAGCAGGCCCAGCTTCACCGCCAGCGCCTGCATCACCTCCAGCGGCGGCAGCCGCAGCGGGCCCACGGCGAACGACGCCAGCACTGCCCCCAGCAGTGCCAGCAACGCCACCAGCAACATCGTCCGCCCGCGACGGCGGCGCCGATCCGCCGGACTCATGCCTTCGGCAACGCCGCCAGGGCCTTGGCCAGCGCCAGCGCGCCAGCACCGGAACCGACACTGGTGTACTTCAGCTGCACATCCGGCATCACCCAGACCCGATTGGCCTGCCCGGCCGGGGTCTGCCTCAGCGTCGGGTACGCCTTCCACAGGCCTTCGGCACCACCGAACAACTGCAGGTCATGCTCGGTCACCAGGATCACCTCCGGTGCCGCGGCAACCACGCCTTCATTGCTCAGCTGCGAGTAGTTCTTCACCCCGGCCTCGGTGCCGATGTTGACGCCGCCAGCCAGTGCGATCAGCTGCGCCGATGCGCTGTCGGCACCGGCAACAGTTGGCGAGCCACCGGCACCGGTGGCCGATACGTGGATCACTCGTGGCGCATGGCCCAGGCCCTTGCCAATCGCTGCAGCCTCGTCGAGCTGGCGCTGCACCTGCGTGGCAAGTGTCTGCCCTGCCTCGGCCAGCCCTAGTGCGGCGGCGACCTTGCGCACTTTGTCCGGGGCCGGCTGCAGGTCATCGATGACCACGGCCGGCTCGCCCACTTCGCGCAGCTTCCTGGCAAGCTCTGTGTGGCGGCGCAGGCTGTTGCCGAGGAACAGCGAGCCCTGCAGGCTCAGCACGCCCTCCACGCCAGTGGTTCGGTTGAACAGGAACTGGTGCGGTGCGGCCAGGCCGGCCTGGGTGGTGGTGTTGGTCGGCGCGGCAAATACCTGCTTGCCCAGACCCAGCGCCTCGATCACCGCGATGACATCGTCACCACCGGCAATGATCCGGCTGGTGTCGGCCACTTCGACGTCGGCACCATCATCGGAATGCACCTTGGCCGGCAGCACGGCCTTCTGGTCGTGCACGGCCGGCATTTCGGCACCGGCCACGCGCTGCCAACCTGCCGGCAGCGCGGTTTCCGCAGCCGCCGCCGTTGCCGCGGGCGGCTCGGCAGGCGTCTTGCCATCGGAGGGAGCCGACGAGCCGCCACAGGCAGCCAGCGCCAGCGAAACGGCCAGCGGGAGCGCACACAGGCGCAGACGGGACGCGATGTTCATGGACGTTCTCCTTGCTGGCAGGGCGACGCGCACGCCGCCCTGCCCTGTGACTTACTGCTTCGGGGTGATACGGGTGATGCGGTCACCCTTCGGGTCTTCAGCGCCACGCGACTTGTTCACCGCGAACACGTTGCCCTTGCCATCGGCGCGGACGTGGTTCGGCAGCGTGCCGCCATCGAGGTTGGCGACCACCTTGCCGTCACCGTTCACCACGGTGACCGTGCCAGCGCCACGGTTGCTGACGTAGGCCAGGCCGGAGGCATCATCGAAGGCGACGTTCAGCGCGCCGGCGCCGACCGGCACATCGTGCAGCACCTTGCCGGCGGCCACATCAACGATCAGCAGGTTGTCGGTGCCCTGCGAGGCCACGTACAGGCGGTTGCGCGCGGCGTCGAAGGCCACGCCCGAGGCACTGATCGAGTTGCCCAGGCCGATGACCTTCTCGACCTTGCCGCTGGCCACATCGATCACCGCCGCTTCCGGGGTGCCGATGCTGACGGTGAACAGCTTGCCAGCCTTTTCGTCCAGCACCAGGCTCATCGGGGTGAACTTGCCGTCATCCACGCCGGATTCCAGCGTCACCTGCGGCAGTTCCTTGAACGTCTTCGCATCGAACACCGACAGATGGTCCTCTCCCGTGGCCGAGGCGAACACCTTGCCGTGGGTGCCGTCGACCACCACGTCACGCGCATGCGGCACGGCATCGATCGGGAACTGGTGGACCAGCGACAGGTCCTTCTGGCGATAGACCGCAATCGAGTTCTGGCGGGTATTGGTCACCCACACATTGCCGTTGGTGTCATCCACGCCCACACCGTAGACCGCATAGACCGCGCCATTGGTGCTGCCCGGCACCTGCGCCGGGGTGATCGCCTTGGTCACCTTCAGCGACTTCGGGTCCAGCTTCAGCAGCTGCGACTGGGTCACCGGCGGGCGACCCACCGCCGAGGTCACGAACACCGCGTTGCTGGCGGCGCTGTAGGCGGACTGGTACAGGCCCGGCACCAGCTTGTTGGACTGGGTGGCGAACTGCGCCTGGCCGGACAGCGGCAGCTGCGGCGAGACGCGCAGCTTCAGCACGGTGGCCGCAGCCGGTTGGCTGGCGCGCACCACCACCGGATGAGTGCCCGGCACCGCGTCGGCCGGAATGCTCAACTGGGTCTTGAAGTTGCCATCAGCATCGACCACCAGCGGCTGCGCGTTGAGCACGCTGTCACCGCGCAGCAGGCTGACCTTCTGGCCCGGCAAGAACCCACGGCCGACCACGTCGGCAGTGCTGCCGGGAACCACGTTCTCACCGCGTGAGACGACTTCACCCTTGAAGGTGGCGTTGGCCGGCTGGTCGAACGCCGGCTGCGCGGTGGCGGTCACCGCCAGCAAGAGGCCGGCGGCGAGAGAGGTGAGACGGAAAGACGGACGGAACGACATGGAAGGCTCCTTGCACACGTAGGCCGCGCCACGTGACGCGGGATTCATCGGTTGCCTGGGCCGCTGCACGTCGGCAGCCTCGCCTGGGTAGTGGGGTCGCACGGCATCGCGTGCGAAGGGATTCACTCGGCGGCGTTGTCACCACCCGTGGGGACACCGTCACCGGCGCTGCGGTCGGTCACGCCGTACAACTCGTGCAGCGCGGCATGGAACGACGCGGGCAGCATCGGGCCATGGCCGAGGCCGTCGAACTCCCGGTACTGCACGCTCAGGCCCGGCACCTTGGCCAACCGTTCGGACAACTGCATCGCCGCATCCGGGGTGGCGCCACCGATGCGGCGCAGGTGCGCGACCACGCGCGGATTGTTCATGTCGCGCTTGCCACGATCACCGACTCGCTCGGCGCCGCCCAGCATCAGCCAGAGCTTTGCCGGCTGGCCATGCACGTTCTGCACGAACTGCTGTTCCGGATCACCCAGCGCCGCGCCCTGGCTCCACCACAGCGACGGGCTGGCCGCCAGGTAGGACTGGAAGGCGGCGGGACGGGTGTAGAGCGCATTGAGCACGAACAGGCCGCCCAGCGAGTGACCCCACAGCGCTTGCTGCTGCGTATCAATGCGTGCGCGGCGCTCGACTTCCGGCTTGATGCGGCGCTCGATCACATCCAGGAAGGCCGCGGCACCACCACCGACCGCCTGGGTTGTACCGCTCTCGTCGTCGGCACGGTCGATCCACGCGGTGTAGTCGCGGGTGCGCGCCTTGGAATCGATCCGAAGGTCGTTGTCGTAGCCGATCAGCACCAGCACCGGTGGTGCTTTGCGCGTGGCCAGTTCGGCCAGCAGCGGCTGGTCCAGGACCATGGCGACGGCGTTCCCGTCCAGCGCGTACAACACTGGGGATGGTGTCTTGCCGGCCTTGGCCGGGATCGCCAGGTTCACCCGCCAACGGCGCTGCCGGTCCGGGCTGTCCACCACGAAATGCTCGAAGCGATAGCTGGCCGCCGGCTCGTCGAGCACGGTGTGGCCGATCTTCTGCAGCGGATTGCGCTGCTGTGCATAGGCATACGGGGTGGCCAGGAGCAGACCCATCATCAAGGCGGCCAGGCCGCGGGCCAGCAGGCCACGGCGCGAAGGCGGGACGAAATGCTTCATCAGCGGCGGCAGAAGCGGCCCAGGGCCGCCGGTTCACAAGGGACCGCAGTCTACCTTAAACGCGAATGATTATCACATCGATCGAACGTCACGCTGTGTATCACGCGCGCGCATGCCCGGGTTGCACGAGGGGCAGCAGTTCCCCTATTTTGCCGCCCACCGGGGCATTGGATCGCCCCGCTTCCAGCGCAGCCATGGATGGCGGGCACTTGCCGCCATCCGGGTCGCGCTCATCTGCACACAACCGCCATGGGATTGGATCCCATGATTGTGAGAACCCTTGAAGCACACCGCACTGATCGCCCTGTCCCTCGGCCTGCTCGCCCCGCTGGCCGCCCACGCCGCGCAGGATCTGCCGTCGCTCTACCAGGCCTTTGAAGAGGCCGGCAATTCGACGTTGAGCATGGACCAACTCAACCAGACGGTGACCTTCACCGCCGTGGCGCTGGGCGTTTCCAGCAACCTGGCGGGCGAACCGCTGATCGAGGCCGGCGACGACCAGGGCAATGTCCTGGCCCGGCTGACCACCGACGACGAGCAGCAGGCGGCCAAGCTGGGCGCCCTCGAAGAAGGCGCAACGTTCACCGCCAGCTGCACGCTGCAGTTCAGCTCCGGCACGGACTACCTGTCCTTCGGCGATTGCAGCATCAAGTAAAGACAAAGCCGGCGAAACGCCGGCTTCTCTTCTTTACCCCTGTAGAGTCGAGCCATGCTCGACTCCAACAGCGTCACGGGCCCGAAGGCACCGGACCATACACATTCTCCTGCGGCGTGCCCGGCAGCAGCGAGAAGATCATGATCACGATCCCGCCGCCCGGCACCAGCGCCAGCAGGAACAGCCAGCCCGACTGGTTGCAGTCATGCAGGCGGCGCACGGTCACCGCGATCAGCGGCACGATCGTGACCAGCCACATCACACACAGCAGCACCACCATGCCAATCAGGATGCCGGCCAGCGCATCGGCACTGTTGCGCAGGAGGATCGCCAGCACACCGGCCAGCAGCATCACTGCCGTTGCGACCAGGAACAGGAACAACTGGTACATCCAGTACTCGCGGCGATTGGCGCGGCCCTCGAACTGGGCGTAGCGCTTCAACGGCAGAATCATTTCCTGCACGGCATCGATCCTTGAAAAAAGTAGCCGCGCAGTGTGCCAAATGCACGCGCGCAGGACAATGTGGCGACGACCCATGCTCGACTGCCATTGCCCTCTGTAGAGCCGAGCCATGCTCGGCTGCTGTTCCAGAAGGCACCCGTAACCGGCGCAGGAGCGAAGTCGAGCATGGCTCGACTCTACGGAAGCGGGGTCAGCGGCCCTTCGCGGCCCTTGCCGCCTCGCGCTCGGCGCGCAACCGGTCCAGCTTTTCCTTCAGCTTGATTTCCAGGCCGCGCGGCACCGGGTTGTAGTACACGCGCTCGCCCATCGCATCCGGGAAACCGGTCTGGTCCAGCGCGATGCCACCTTCGGCGTCGTGGTCGTACTGGTACTCGGCGCCGTAGCCGAGCTCCTTCATCAGCTTGGTCGGCGCATTGCGCAGGTGCAGCGGCACTTCTTCGGTGCCGCTTTCGCGCACGTCGGCCTTGGCCTGGTTGAACGCGGCGTAGCCGGCATTCGACTTGGCGGTGCTGGCCAGATACAGCACCAGCTGGGCGAAGGCCAGCTCGCCTTCCGGGCTGCCCAGCCGCTCGTAGATGTCCCAGGCTTCCAGCGCCATGCTCTGCGCACGCGGATCAGCCAGGCCGATATCCTCGATGGCCATGCGGGTCAGCCGGCGCGCCAGATACGACGGATCGCAACCGCCATCGAGCATGCGGGTCAGCCAGTACAGCGCTGCATCGGGGTTGGAGCTGCGTACCGATTTGTGCAGCGCCGAGATCTGGTCGTAGAACTGCTCGCCACCCTTGTCGAAGCGGCGGGTGCGGTCGGCCAGCACCTGGGTCAGGGTCTGCGGGGTGATGCGACCACCCTCCCCGCCTGCCAGCTCGGCGGCAATTTCCAGCAACGTCAGCGCACGGCGTACATCACCATCGGCAGCGGTAGCGATTTCCAGCAGCAGTTCCGGCGCGACCTCGACGCCCTCTTCGCCCAGGCCCCGCTCGCGGTCACCCAGTGCACGTTCCAGCGCCTCGACGATATCGGTTGGCGAAACCGCTTCCAGCACATGCACGCGGCAACGCGACAGCAGTGCGGAGTTCAACTCGAACGACGGATTCTCGGTGGTGGCGCCGACGAACAGGATCGTGCCGCGTTCAATGTGCGGCAGGAACGCATCCTGCTGTGCCTTGTTGAAGCGATGCACCTCGTCCACGAACAGCACGGTGCGACGGCCTTCGGCGAAGCGCTGCGCGGCCTCGGCCAGCACCTGGCGCACTTCCGGCAGACCGGACAGCACCGCAGAGATGGCACGGAATTCAGCGTCGGAGTACTCGGCCAGCAGCAGCGCCAGCGTGGTCTTGCCGCAGCCCGGCGGCCCCCACAGGATCATCGAATGCACGCGCCCGGATTCGACGGCGCGACGCAGCGCACTGTCCGGCGCCAGCAGGCGTTTCTGCCCGACCATTTCGTCCAGGGTGCGCGGGCGCATGCGCTCGGCCAGCGGGCGCAGGTGATCCCGATCGACGCTCAGCAGATCGGGGCCGGGGAAGGAAGTTGAACGATGTCTTGCCACGCGGCTATTGTACCGCGCCGGGTGACCACGATTCCGGTAGTGCCGGCCGCTGGCCGGCAGATCAAGAGCGTGTCAACCAAGGTTGACACCCACCAAGGCGGTACCGGTTGATACCCACCAGAGCAGGTAGCGCCGGGCCATGCCCGGCGACCGCCATCAATTACCGATGACGTCGGTGCCCTTCGGCGGGGTGAAGCTGAAGGTGCCGGCGGCAAAGCCCGGGTTGCGCTTCCAGCCACTGAAGCTGATCACGGTGCGCTGGCCGACCGCGTCGGTGATTTCCATCCTGGCCAGGCCCTGGGCGTTGAAACCCAGCGCGGCGTACTGGAAGCTGGCTTCGGTTTCGCGCTTCGGCGACAGTGACAGCCACTGCAGGCCGTCACGCTGCGCAGCCTCTTCACTGACGTCGTACTGCTGCTCCAGCAGCGCCGGGTTGATCAGCGCGGTCAGCGGGCTGTTCTGCTCTTCCTTGCCCTGCTCGCGCACGGTGGCCTGCTCCAGGTCCGGCTCGTACATCCAGACCTTCTTGCCGTCGGCCACGATCAGCTGTTCGTGCGGGCGCACGTACTCCCAGCGGAACAGGCGCGGCGCCGACAGGGCCACGCGGCCGCTGGTCGATTCCTTCACCTTGCCACGACTGTCAAACACCTGCTGGCTGAACTGGCCATCCAAGCCCTTCAGGCCGCTGGTGAAGGTCTTCAGGTCATCGCGGGCGCCAGCCCAGGCACTGCCGGCGGCGGCGCAGGCCACGGCCAGGGTGGTGGTGGCAAGGAAACGGCGGAAGCGGAAGTTCATGCGGGAATCCTGTGGGCGCGGGCGCCAGGAAAGGTGGTTGCCAGTGTGCCCGGGGAAAGATGAATGGGCGATCAGGGCGACATTATGCCGCCCTGAACGTCCATCGGCGATTCAGCCGCCGGATGCCGGCAGCTTGCCGTACAGCACCTGGCCACGGAAGCCGCGCCGCACTTCGCGATACAGCGCGCGGAACGCCGGATAATCCCGCGGCTGGCACAATGCCTCCGGGCCGCGCACCGCATTCTGCTGCAACCGGTGGTGCACGATCACCTCCTGCCCTTCGCGGCTCCAGTCCACCCGGTACTCACCCGCGGCGTTGCTGAAACGCTGGCTCGCTGGGATGGCGATGATCGGTGCATTGGCCGGGAACTGCAGGCGGTAGGTCTCCTCGCGCAGGCTGGCATTGCAGTAGAACGGCGTCTCGTTGGCCGGCGCCGAGGCGGTAGCGTACAAGCCACGCACCGACTCGCCACCCGGCGGATCCGGCACGGCCATGCCGCCGGCCACGCTGAAATCGGCGTAGTCCTCGGCCTGGAACGCCATGCGGTAGCCGAACGGCCGGGTCAGGTCGACCGGCACGCCCTGGATCTGCAGCTGCCCTCGCCCGTCGAAACCGGAGGCGGCCATGATCTGCTCTTCAGCGCGCGCACGGTTCTGCGCGTTGAGCTGGGAGAACTGGGCGCGCATGCCGATCTCGGCGTTCTCGCCCAGCTTCGGGATCGTCTCGCCGCGCAGGTTGCCGTTGGCGTCGAAGGTGAAACGCACTTCCATCGAGGTGGCGTTGCGCTCCGGCGTGTTGGCCGGGGTGCGTGCCAGCGTGGCGTCGCGTGTGCGCATCACCGGCGCACCCAGGTCACCCTCCGGCAGCTGGCCGAAGCGCGCCCACGCGGTGGTCGAATCGAGGTACAGATCGAATTCGGGAATGTAGGTGATGGCGTGGTTGAAACGGCCCAGCACCGGGATCTTCGGCAGCGTCGGTCCGCCACCGGCACCGATCAGCACCGGTGAACTGGCGATGCCCTTGGCCGCCAGCAGCGCCTCGAGGATCGTCACGTGATCCTTGCAGTCGCCGTAGTGGTTGTCGAGGATGCTCTGCGCGCTGTTCGGTTCCAGGCCACCATTGCCCAGGTACACCGCCACATAGCGGATGTTCTGCGCCACCCAGCGGTACAGCGCATCAGCCTGCTCGCGACGGTCGCTGATGCCCGTCGTGATTTCGTCTGCCAGCGCCTGCAGTTCCGGCGTGACCTGCGCCGCCGGGCCAGCCTTGAGCTGGTAGGCGCGCCCCATCTGCGACCAGTCACGATACGTGCTCGCCATGATGTTCGGACCGAACTCCCAGCCCGCCGCCGACCAGTTCTGTGCCGGCATGGCTTCGCGACGCTGGTAGCGCCAGCGCCATTGCGCCTGGCCATTCTTCACTGTCGGGCGATCGCTGCCCTGCACGCCGCGGCTATCGACGAACATCGGCAGGTTGGCCGGCGCACTCAGGGTGACCTCAGCGTCCTCGTACTCGGTAAAGACGTTGAAGGTTTCCCACAGGCCAAAGTAGCCCGGGAAGTACGGCGTGACCTGGGTGCGGCGCACCTGGTAGTACAGGCGCGTGCCCGGGGCCAGGTTCGGGAATACGATCACCCGCACCTTGCGGTCGGCATACATTGCCGCCGAGGCGCTGGAGTAGCTCTCCTGGGTGTAGATGCGGTCGGCCGGCACGTCGCGGCGCTGGCCGTCGGCGGTGATGGTGTAGGCGCCGAGTACTTCAAGCGTCTCCATCTTCTCGCTGTAGCTCAGCCGCACCTGGCTGAACTGCTCGACGGACGCCTTGGTCTTGAGCAGGACTTCGTAGGTTTCGGTCTGCACATTGCCCGCATCCGGCCGCACCTGGTAGTCGGCGCGGTAACGGACAATGCTGAAATTATTGCTGGCTTCGGTATCGCCGCTGGTGGAAGGCGGCGCCGTGGCGGGCGCGGAGGTGGCGGTGTCTGCCAGTGCCGGGCCGGCAGCCAGGAAGGCTGCCAGCGCCAGTGCCAGCGCGCTTGGTACGGGGTGAAGCATGCGTCGGTTCCTTGGACGTCGTGGGGGATACGTCGGGTCTTACTTCGGCGGCGGCGGAGCCAGCACCGTGCGGTCGCCGTTGTGCTCGGGCGAACTGACCACGCCGGCCGCTTCCATGGCCTCGATCAGTCGCGCTGCACGGTTGTAGCCGATCTTCAGCCGGCGCTGCACGCCGGAGATCGAGGCGCGGCGGGTCTCGGTCACCACCCGCAGTGCTTCGTCATACAACGGGTCGGACTCGTCGCCGGACGAACTGTTCTCCGGCAGTCCGGTGGCGCCGACGACCACGCCGTCGCCCATTGTCTGCACTTCGTCCAGCACGCCGTCGACATAGTCGGCCGGGCCCATCGCCTTGAGGTGCTCGACCACGCGATGCACTTCATCGTCGGACACGAACGCACCATGCACGCGCTCGGGCAGCGCGGTGCCCGGCGGCAGGTACAGCATGTCGCCGTGGCCGAGCAGGGTTTCCGCGCCGGACTGGTCGAGGATGGTGCGCGAGTCGATCTTGGAGCTGACCTGGAAGGCGATGCGCGTCGGAATGTTGGCCTTGATCAGGCCGGTGATCACGTCCACCGACGGGCGCTGCGTGGCCAGGATCAGGTGGATGCCGGCCGCACGCGCCTTCTGTGCCAGGCGCGCGATCAGTTCTTCCACCTTCTTGCCGACGATCATCATCATGTCGGCGAATTCGTCGATGAAGATGACGATGAACGGCAGCGTCTCCAGCGGGCGCGGCGCCTCGCCCAGCTCGGGGTTCGGCTTGAACAGCGGGTCCATCAGCGGCTGGCCGGCGTCCTGGGCTTCCTTCACCTTCTTGTTGAAGCCGGCCAGGTTGCGCACGCCGACCGCGCTCATCAGCTTGTAGCGGCGCTCCATCTCGGCCACGCACCAGCGCAGGCCGTTGGCGGCCTCCTTCATGTCGGTGACCACCGGCGCCAGCAGGTGCGGAATGCCCTGGTAGACGCTCAGTTCGAGCATCTTCGGGTCGATCATCAGCATCCGCAGGTCTTTCGGCGAGGCCTTGAACAGCAGACTCAACACCATCGCGTTGACCGCCACCGACTTGCCCGAACCGGTGGTACCGGCCACCAGCAGGTGCGGCATGCGCGCCAGGTCTGCCACAGTCGAGCGGCCAGCGATGTCCTTGCCCAGCGCCAGGGTCAGCACGCTGGCCGACTTGTCGTATTCCTTGGAACGCAGCAGCTCGGAGAGGTAGATCATCTCGCGGGTGACGTTCGGAATTTCCAGGCCGATCACCGACTTGCCCGGAATCACGTCCACCACGCGCACCGACTTCACCGACAGGCCACGCGCGATGTCCTTGTCGAGCGAACTGATCTGGCTGACCTTGATGCCCGGCGCGGGCTCGATCTCGAAGCGGGTAATGACCGGGCCGGGGTTGGCGCCGACCACCTGAGCGTCGATGCGGAAGTCCTTCAGCTTGAACTCGATCTGCCGCGACAGCGCGTCCAGGGTTTCCTTGTCGTAGCCAACCGGCTGCGGCTTGGGGTCGTCCAGCAGGGCCAACGGCGGCAGGTCCGAGCCGTCGCCGTTGACGCCACGGAACATCGGGATCTGCGTGTCGCGCTTGGCCCGATCACTCTTCTCGATCACCGGTTCCGGGCGCGGCTCGATCTTCACCGGCTCGCGCTTGGCGCGCACCTCGGCGTCGGCCTTGCGCACTTCCTGGCGCTCCTCGCGCATCACCCGCGTCTGCTGCCACTCGGTGACTTCTTCCTTCTTGCGCGCCAGCAACGGCGCCAGTGACATCACCCCGCGGCCGATCTTCTCCATCACCGTGAACCAGGACAGCCCAGTGGCCAGGGTGATCGAGGCCAGCAGCAGCACCAGCACGAACAGGTTCGCACCCAGCGCGCCGAAGCCCACCGTGAGCGAGTTGCCGACCAGCTTGCCGAGGATGCCGCCGGCACTGGAGACATCGCCACTGAACAGGCGCACATGCAGGAAGCCGGTCCCGGCGATCAGGAAACCGACCAGGCCGACCAGGCGCAGCGCCGGGTCCAGGTCGTTCTCGCCCTTGCTCTCGCGCTTGAGGCCGAACATGGCGATCCACGCCAGCGCGCCCAGCACCACCGGCAGCAGGAAGGCGATGTAGCCGAACAGCTGCAGCAGCACGTCGGCGATCCAGGCGCCGGCGCGACCGCCGAGGTTGTGCACCGGCGCGACCACGCTGCCGGTATGCGACCAGCCCGGGTCCGTCGCTGAATAGGTGAAAAGACTGGCCGCCAGGTACAGCAAGGCCGGCGCGATGGCGATCAGGCCAAGATCGCGCCAGAGGCGTTGGCGGCGTGGATTGTCGGTCGTCGCCGCCGCGGCCGTGCGACGTGACGCCTTGCTGTCGTCGGACTTGGAGCGTTCGGGGACCTGCTTCGCCACCTTAGACCATACCTTTGGAATGCGCTGTTAGTGATTGATAATAAATGAGACGGCGTCAGTTTTCAGTTATGCGACATCTGACAGGGCGTTCAGAGCGCCGGAACCATCGCCGGATGACGGCGTTCTGTTCATCGGCTTGAATCGCCCTGCCCCAGCCGCCACTCTATGACCTGCCACGGATGCTGCGCAAATATCGCCAGCGCCTTGTCCCATCTACCTTTTCGCGAGTTTACATGAGCACCAGCCTGCCCTCCCGCCACCAGCGCCTCGTCATCCTCGGTTCCGGCCCGGCCGGCTGGACCGCCGCCGTCTACGCCGCCCGCGCCAACCTGAAGCCGGTCGTCATCACCGGCCTGCAGCAGGGCGGCCAGCTGATGACCACCACCGAGGTGGACAACTGGCCGGGTGATGCCCACGGCCTGATGGGCCCGGACCTGATGGCGCGCATGCAGGCCCATGCCGAGCGCTTCGAGACCGAGGTCATCTTCGACCACATCCACACCGCCGACGTGTCGCAGCGCCCGTTCAAGCTGATCGGCGACAGCCACGAGTACACCTGCGATGCGCTGATCATCGCCACCGGCGCCACCGCCAAGTACCTGGGCATCCCGACCGAGGACGAGTTCAAGGGCCGCGGCGTCTCCGCCTGCGCCACCTGTGACGGCTTCTTCTACCGCGACCAGGACGTGGTCGTGGTGGGTGGCGGCAACACCGCCGTGGAAGAGGCCCTGTACCTGTCCAACATCGCCCGCAAGGTCTACCTGGTCCACCGCCGCGACACCCTGAAGGCGGAAAAGATCATGCAGGACAAGCTGTTCAAGAAGGTGGCCGAAGGCAAGATCGAGACCGTCTGGCACCACCAGGTGGAAGAAGTGCTGGGCAACGACGCCGGCGTGACCGGTGTGCGCGTGAAGTCCACCCTGGACGGCAGCACCCGCGACATCGATGCCCACGGCTTCTTCGTGGCCATCGGCCACCACCCGAACACCACCCTGTTCGACGGCCAGCTGGCGATGAACAACGGCTACCTGGAGATCCGCTCGGGCTTGGGCGGCAATGCCACCCAGACCTCGGTGGAAGGCGTGTTCGCCGCCGGCGACGTGGCCGACCAGCACTACCGCCAGGCGATCACCTCGGCCGGCTTCGGCTGCATGGCCGCGCTGGACGCCGAGCGCTTCCTGGACGCCCAGGGCAAGGCCAGCTGAGAGGCTGACCCGCTCCTGTAGGGTCGAGCCAGGCCCGACTCCGGATGATAGGCCGACGCCAGTGCGTCGGCCTTTCTGTTTCATCTGCCCTATCCTTCCCCCATGCCTTCCCCCCGCTTCCTCGACTCCCTGCAGTCCATTGCCGCGACCGACTGGGATGCCCTGCACGACGGCCGCAACCCCTTCGTCAGTCATGCCTTTCTTTCCGGGCTTGAACAGCACGGTTGCCTGCGCGAGGACTGGGGCTGGCAGCCCCGGCATTTCACGCTGTGGGAGGGAGGCACGCTGGTCGGCGCCATTCCGGGCTACCTGAAGACCAATTCGCACGGCGAGTTCGTGTTCGACCATGCCTGGGCCAACGCGTATGCCCGTCATGGCCGCGACTACTATCCGAAGTGGCTGGGTGCAGTGCCGTACTCGCCAGTCACCGGCCCGCGGCTGCTGGCCCGTCACGATTCAGGGCGCGTCACGTTGCTGTCGGCATTGCGCGAGGCGCTGCCAACGCTGGACGTGTCCTCGGCCCATATCAACTTCCACACCGCAGTGGACGAGGCGGTGTTCGGCGATGACTGGCTGCTGCGCGAAGACGTGCAGTTCCAGTGGCAGAACCCCGGTGACTGGGCGACATTCGACCAGTTCCTCGGTGCGATGAACCACAAGCACCGCAAGAACATCCGCCAGGAACGGGCCAAGGTCACCCGCCAGGGCATCACCTTCCGCGTGGTGCACGGCGATGAAGCCAGCCGCGCAGACCTGCAGGCGATGTACCGCTTCTATCTGCAGACCTTCCTCGAATACGGCAACGCCCCGGCGCTGACCGAGGCCTTCCTGCGCCATCTGGCCATTTCACTGGGCCGCGGGCTGGTGCTGTTCCTGGCCGAACAGGACGGCGAGCCGATTGCCGGCGCGCTGTGCCTGCGTGGTGGCGATACGCTGTACGGCCGCTACTGGGGCGGCGCCACCCTGCCCGGCCTGCATTTCGAAGCCTGTTACTACCAGGGCATCGAGTACTGCCTGCGCGAAGGCCTGAGCCGTTTCGAGCCCGGCGCACAGGGCGAGCACAAGCTGGCACGTGGCTTCCTGCCGACCCTGGTGCGCAGCCGACACTGGGTGGCCGATCCGGATTTCGCAGAGGCACTGCAGGACTGGTGCCGACAGGAGCGGCAGAGTGTGCGGCGGTACCAGCAGGAGTTGCAGGGACATGGGCCGTTCCGCGCAGAGCCGTAGAGTCGAGCTTGCTCGACTTGCGCGGCGCGGAAAAGCGTGCCAACCAAGGTTGGCACCTACCGGGGCAATGAGGCGTGCCAACCGACGTTGGCATCTATCAGAGCAATAGCGATGGCGCTGTGCTCAGGTGCACTGCCAGAAATGCCCACTCACCCGGCACTTCGCGCACCAGAACGTGTAGAGCATGCCGCCGCTGCCCCATAGCAGCGTCCCTCCACCGGTAGTCGGCAGCGTCGAATCCAGCTGCATCACGAAGGACATCTCCTCACCGCAATCGATGCACGCCGGATACCAGGCATTCTGCACCCAGCTCGGTGCGCCTCCCACGCGCGACAGGTTCTGCCGATGATTGGACTGTCCCCAGTCCTGCTGCTCCCACCGCCTGGTGTCCATGGCGACCAGGCCGACCTCAGCCTGCATCAGATCACCACTGTCGGTCGGCGTGGCCGGCACCTCCCGATGCTGGCTGGGGTGGCAGCTGGGCAGGCCGGCGGCATCGTGGCGATAGAAACGCACGGGCGGATCTTCCCAACCGCAGCAGTCCAGGCACAGCCCCAGCGTGATCTCACCCGTTGCGCCCGGCTGCAGCGCGGCGGCATCTGTCTGCAACAGGCGCTGCAACGGCGCATGGCAGCTGCCACATTGCGCCTCCAGCGGCCCTCCCATACAGCCGGCGTGACGCACCTGCCCACCATTCCAGGTCGGGTGCAGGCGCCAGATGCGCTTGCGCCAGCTCGGTTCGTCCGCCTGCTGCGCGCGATGCTGCTCGCGGCCGAAGCGGATGTGCAGCGGCCGCTCCCCATGCAGGCGCCGCGGCTGCGGTCCGTCCGCGACGCCGGCCCAGTGCGACCAGACTTCAGCATCCAGCGCGCCCCAGTCAGCGAGGTAGCCGCGGGCAACGGCATAGCTCTCGGGCTGCGCCGCCCGCAGCAGCGCCCTGGCCCGCGCCATCTCGCGATCGTCGTCGGCCTCAGCCAGAATCTGCGCCCACTGCACGGCAATGACGGAGGGCAGGCCCTGCCATACCTGCGAAGCCAGCTGCAGCTCGTCTTCGGTGGCCAGCGCCAGCAAGGCCTCCCAGTCGTCCTGCAGCACCTGCGGCGCCTGGTAGCTGGTGAATTCGATCACGCTGGCCAGCAGTTCGCCGCGCTCGCCATCCCGATAGCGGCGCCAGGCCTCGGCACAGACCGGCACAATCGCTTCATCGGGCAGCAGATCCAGCGCCATGTCGAGAAAGGCCGAGCTGGGTGAACGCCGGGCAAGGGCCAGCAGCATCAGCGCACCGAGCTGGCCGGGCTGTTCAGTGGCCAGCGCCAGCAGCATGCCCTGGCTGTCGTTGCGCGTGCGCGGGATATCGTGCACATCGAGGATGGCGGTGATCGCGTCACTCATGCGTGGGCTCCTTGCCGTTGGACGCTGATGGTGCCAGACATCAGCGATCGCCACGACGAATACAATGGCGGCATGACCCGCCAGCTGCCCTGGCGCCTGGCCGATGCGCCGGACGCCCCCTTCCCTCCGGCTGAAACCGCACTGCGCCAGCCCGACGGCCTGCTCGCGGTGGGCGGCGACCTGCATCCGGTGCGCCTGCTCAATGCCTACGCCGGCGGCATCTTCCCGTGGTTCAGCGAGGGCGAGCCCATCCTGTGGTGGTCGCCAGACCCGCGCATGGTGTTCCGCACCGAGGGCGTGCATCTGTCCAGCCGCTTCCGCCGCCAATTGCGCGGCAGCACGTGGGAGATCACCGCCGACACCGCTTTCAGTCGTGTGATGCGCGCCTGCGCCGCGGCACCGCGGCCCGGCCAGGATGGCACCTGGATCAGCCCGGCGATGGTCGAGGCCTACAGCCAGCTGCACGATCTCGGCTTCGCCCATTCCTTCGAGGTCTGGGATCGGCAGACGCTGGTCGGCGGCATCTATGGCGTCGCGATCGGCGCCATGTTCTTCGGGGAGAGCATGTTCAGTGGCGCCAGCGGCGGCTCCAAGATCGCCTTGGCCGCCCTCGCATCCACCCTGCGTGACTGGGGCTGGGAACTGATCGATGCCCAGGTGGAGAATCCGCACCTGCTGCGGATGGGCGCCGAGCACCTGCCGCGCGCGGACTTTCTGGAGCACGTCCGCCAAGCCGTACACCGTGACGGCCGTGAAGGCCCCTGGACCCAGGCGGTCGGACGCTTGCCAGCACGGCGTTTGGCCGGGGGTTAACACAAACTTTGCAAGCCGGGCCCATCACGCGTAAAATACCGCGCCTTAGGCCCAGCGTGGCCGTTTTCTGAACCGCACAGGACTACATGTCGAAAGACGATTCCATCGAGTTCGAGGGCACCGTCAGCGAGACGCTGCCGAACACCACTTTCCGCGTTCGTCTGGAGAATGGGCACGAAATCATCGCCCACATCTCCGGCCGCATGCGCAAGAACTACATCCGCATCCTCACCGGTGACCGGGTCAAGGTTGAAATGACCCCGTACGACCTGACCAAGGGCCGTATCACCTACCGCATGAAGTAAGCGGTCGGCGCAATGCGCCACTCCGACAGGGCCGGCCTCGCTGCTGGCCCTTTGTCGTGTGCGGAAGAAAATGCGCGGCACCGAGATCGTTCGATTTTCGTCCTTGTCTGAAATCCAGCATCGCGCCGGGACTCTAGACTCAACGCGTTCTTCACAGAAGGCGCTGCGCGCATGACCTACCTGATCGTCCTGGACCCGCAGTCCGTCACCAGCCGCTGCTACGCCAGCAAGGGCCCGGACGGCACCTGGTTCGGCCAGCCCTGCCTGGTCTGTACCAGCATGGACGCATCCCACCCACTGCATCTGGCCGTGCAGCGCGAGGTCCCACACATGGGCAGCACACTCAAGCAGCGACTGCACATTCCGCATGAAGCGGTCGCATTCGTCATCGAGGATGGCGGCAACCAGGGGCGCCAGCAGGGATTCTGTTCGATCGCAGCCTGATGCGCCAAAGGTCATCGTGACCGATCTCACCGTGACGTCGGTCAGCCCTGCTTGCGGCAGATTCGCATTTGCAGCGGCGGCGGCATCCTGGGATCCGATCCAGCCCGGATCGCCGCCCCCTGCCCCGCCATGAACCTCTCTTCCCTGCTCATCCCCCTGGCTTTGTCTGCCGCCCCCCTGCTGGCATCGCCCGCCCATGCCGCCGACACCCCACCGGCGCAGTGCGTACCGCTGGCCGGCGAACAGCAGATCGTTCGTGCAGGCGCCGACAAGAACATCCTTCTTCGCTCCGGCGAAGACCACTATGTCGTGCATTTCCGCAACAGCTGCCCTTCTGCCGTGCTGGCCACCCGCCTCGGCTTCAAGACCGACGGCAAGGAGGCTGACCAGCTGTGCAGCGAGGGCCGAAGCGCACTGGACACCGGTCGCGGCAGCTGCGAGGTCGCGCGCATCGAGCCGATCGATGCCGAGCGGTTCAAGCGTGAAGCGCGCCGCCGCAGCCGCTGACCCCGGACAGCACAAGGGCGGCCGAAGCCGCCCTTGTTGTTTCCAGTCTTTCACGCCAAGCCTTCAGCTCACTCCACCGTAACCGGCAGCAGCCGCTCCGGCTCAGCCTGGGTCTCGACCACCAGCTCGTCGTCGCGGACATCGATGCTGACCTTGCCACCGTTGACCAGCTTGCCGAACAGCAGCTCGTCGGCCAGCGGGCGCTTGATCTTGTCCTGGATCACGCGGGCCATCGGGCGCGCACCCATCAGTGGGTCGAAGCCGTGGTGAGCCAGCCAGTCGCGCGCGGTCGGGGTGGCCGACAGGCTGACGTGCTTGTCCTGCAGCAGCATCTCCAGCTCGATCAGGAACTTGTCGACCACGCGCAGGATGTGCGCGAAGCCCAACGCCTGGAACTGCACCACCGCGTCGAGGCGGTTGCGGAATTCCGGGGTGAAGCTGCGGCGGATGGTCTCCATCGCGTCGGTGGCATGGTCCTGCTTGGTGAAGCCGATCGAACGCCGCGAGGCCTGCGCCGCGCCGGCATTGGTGGTCATCACCAGCACCACGTTCTTGAAGTTCGCCTCACGACCATTGGTATCGGTCAGCACGCCGCGGTCCATCACCTGCAACAGGATGTTGAAGATGTCCGGGTGCGCCTTCTCGATTTCGTCCAGCAGCAGCACGCAGTGCGGCGTCTTGACGATCTTCTCGGTCAACAGGCCCCCCTGATCGAAGCCGACGTAGCCCGGAGGGGCACCGATCAGGCGGCTGATCGAATGCGGCTCCATGTACTCGGACATGTCGAAGCGGACCAGCTCGATGCCCAGCTGCAGCGCGAGCTGCTTGGTCACCTCGGTCTTGCCGACACCGGTCGGACCGGCGAACAGGAAATTGCCGATCGGCTTTTCCGGATTGCCCAGGCCCGAGCGGGCCAGCTTGATCGCCGAGGACAGCGTCTCGATGGCCGGATCCTGGCCAAAGATCACCATCTTCAGGTTGCGCTCCAGGTGCTGCAGCACATCCTTGTCGGTGGCGCTGACTTGCTTGGCCGGGATCCGCGCCATCTTGGCCACGATCGCCTCCACCTCCTCGACGTCGATCAGCTCCTTGCGCTGCTCCTCGGGCAGCAGGCGCTGGCGGGCACCGGCCTCGTCGATCACGTCGATGGCCTTGTCCGGCAGCAGGCGGTCGCCGATGTGCTTCACCGACAGGTCCACCGCGGCCTGCAGCGCCTCGTCGGAATAGGTGACGCCGTGGTGCAGCTCGTACTTGGACTTCAGGCCCTGCAGGATCTCGTAGGTCTCGCCCACCGTCGGCTCGACGATGTCGATCTTCTGGAAACGGCGGGCCAGCGCCCGGTCCTTCTCGAAGATGCCACGATATTCCTGGAAGGTGGTCGAGC
This sequence comes from Stenotrophomonas sp. YJH_SMC_101-4, assembly GCF_059370395.1. NCBI lineage: Bacteria > Pseudomonadati > Pseudomonadota > Gammaproteobacteria > Lysobacterales > Lysobacteraceae > Stenotrophomonas > Stenotrophomonas sp. YJH_SMC_101-4. The sequence goes on from NZ_JCAFTP010000001.1 coordinate 1,015,147, forward strand.
CGATGCAGCGCAGCTCGCCCGACGCCAGCGCCGGCTTGATCAGGTTGGAGGCATCCATGGTGCCGCCCGACGCCGAGCCAGCACCGATGATGGTGTGGATCTCGTCGATGAACAGCACCGCGTTGGGCACCTTCTTCAGTGCCGTCAGCACGCTCTTCAGGCGCTTCTCGAAGTCGCCACGGTACTTGGTACCAGCCACCAGTGCGCCCAGGTCGAGCGAATAGATCACCGCGTCGGCCAGCACCTCAGGCACCGAACCCTCGACGATGCGGCGGGCCAGGCCCTCGGCAATCGCGGTCTTGCCCACGCCGGCCTCGCCCACGTACAGCGGGTTGTTCTTGCGGCGGCGGCACAGGACCTGGATGGTGCGCTCGATTTCGTCGGCACGACCGACCAGCGGGTCGATGCGACCGGCCCGGGCCTGTTCGTTGAGGTTGCTGGCGAACTCGGTCAGGGCATCGCCCTTCGGCTCGCCCTCCCCGCCTTCGATGCGGCCTTCGCCCTCGGAGGAGGAGGACGGCTGCTCGCCTTCTTCGCCCAGCCTGGCGATGCCATGGGACAGGTAATTGACCACGTCCAGCCGGGTGACGTCCTGCTGGTTGAGGTAATAGACGGCGTGGGAGTCCTTTTCGCCGAAGATGGCGACCAGCACATTGGCGCCGGTGACCTCCTTCTTGCCCGAGGACTGCACGTGGTACACGGCCCGCTGCAGCACGCGCTGGAAGCCCAGGGTCGGCTGGGTATCGCGGCCGTCATCTTCGGCCAGGCGGGACACGGAGGCCTCGATGGCCTGCTCCAGCTCCTGGCGCAGGCGTTCGGCGTCGGCGCCACACGCCTTCAGTACGGCCTGGGCGGACGGGTTGTCGAGCAGTGCCAACAGCAGGTGTTCGACCGTCATGAACTCATGCCGGGCCTCACGGGCGCGCTTGTAGCACTGGCCGATGGTGTGTTCGAGGTCTTTGCTGAACATGGATTACTCCGGCGGCAGATGGGGACAATATGCGGCCTGACTACGCGATTTCCATCACCCTAGCGGATTGCTGCGTTCAGATGGCGTTAGCAGTACACATCGCTTGATCTTCATTCACTCCAGGACAGCCCGCCCAGCATGAGCGAACCCTACCTGAGCCGCTGGCGATTGCGGCGTGATGGCGCAGCCGTCGAAACGCCCCACGCCCAGCTCTGGCCGGTGCTGACCATCGCCGGCGAGCCGGCCATGCTGAAGATCAGCAGCGAAACCGAAGAGCAGAACAGCCATCGCCTGCTGCGCTGGTGGGATGGCGATGGCGCCGCCCGCCTGCTGGCCCACGAGGGGCCGGCGATCCTGATCGAACGTGCCGGCGGCGACTCGCTGCGGCAACGTTCGATAGAGGGCGACGATGACGCCTGCACCACGATCCTGTGCCAGGTCCTGCAGCGGCTGCACCGGCCACGGAGCGCGCCGCCAGCGGAACTGGTCTGCCTCCGTAGATGGTTCGCCGACCTGCTGCAGCCAAGGGCTGCGCTGCCGCCACTGCTGGAACAGTGCAGATCACTGGCGGAGGGGTTGCTGCAGGAAGAGCGCGAGATCCGGCCGCTGCATGGCGACCTGCACCACGACAACGTGCTCGATTTCGGCACGCGCGGCTGGCTGGCGATCGACCCGAAGCGGTTGCTGGGTGATCGTGCCTTTGATTACACGACACTGTTCAGCAACCCGGACCTGTGCGGTCCGGGCATCCACGTTGCGACGCAGCCTGAGCGGTTTGCCGCCCGGCTGGAACAGGTCAGTGCACTGGCGAGCCTGGAGCGCACGCGCCTGCTGCGCTGGATCGCAGCCAGCGCGGGGCTGTCGGCAGTCTGGTTCCGGGATGACGGCGCCCCCGCCGAGGTCGACGAGGCCGTGGCGCGTATGGCGCTGGAGGCGTTGGCGGAGGCCTGATCCAGCTGTAGAGCCGAGCCTGCGCTCGGCTGCTGCTGGCAGAGATCTGGATGCCTGGGTGAACAGCAGCCGAGCGTGGGCTCGGCTCTACAGGTCGGGGGCGGTCAGGCCTTTTCCATCGTGCACAGCAGCGGGTGCTGGTTCATCCGCGAATACTCGTTGACCTGGGCAACCTTGGTCTCGGCCACTTCGCGGGTGAACACCCCGCACACGCCGCGGCCGCGGGTATGGACGTGCAGCATCACCTGTGTGGCCTTGTCCAGGTCCATGCTGAAGAACTGCTGGAGCACGTCCACCACGAAATCCATCGGGGTGTAGTCGTCGTTGAGCAGCATCACCTGGTAGAACGGCGGCGGCGCCACTTCCGGGCGCGCGGGTTCCACGGCAACGCCGTGCTCGTGATGGGAATCGGGGGAAGACTCGCGGGGCATCTGCTCATTATAGAGGCTCGAGCGGGCCTGCGTCGGCCCGCCGCAGATTGGACGGCACGCACGGCCGCCGTCACAATTGCATCCTCTCTCAACACTGTTTCACAGGATCTTCATGAAAAGGACCCTTCTCTCCGCCCTGCTGATCGCCCTGGCCGCCGCCGGCTCCGCCGCCGCAGAGACCCAGGCCGACAAGGCCGTGGCCCGCCACCTGGACAAGCTGGGCTACACCTACGAGGTCGACGAGGACGGCGACTACCGCATGGTGTTCGACGTCGAGGGTGACCGCACCCAGATGGTCTACGTGCGCTCGTCGGTGGAAGATTTCGGCACCCACAACATCCGCGAGATCTGGTCGCCGGCCTACAACGCCAAGACCAAGCAGTTCCCGGTGGCCGTGGCCAACCGCCTGCTGGAAGATTCGCAGGACGCCAAGATGGGCGGCTGGGTGAAGCAGGACACCACCGCCATGTTCGTGGTCAAGATCGACGCCGATGCCACGGCCGACCAGCTCAGCGACGCCATCGATGCGGCCATCCGCACCGCCGACGCCATGGAGCTGGAACTGACCAAGAAGGACGAGTTCTGAGTTGAACGCTACGCCGGACCCGCGCTGGGCACCGCACGCCACCGTCGCCACCGTGGTGGTCGACGGCGGCCGCGTGTTGCTGGTTGAAGAGACCATCGACGGCCGCCAGGTGCTGAACCAGCCGGCCGGCCACCTCGAGCCGGGCGAAAGCCTGGCCGAGGCAGCCCTGCGCGAGACCCGCGAGGAAACCGGCTGGACGGTGCAGCTGACCCACTTCATCGGCTGCTACCAGTGGACGGCCGGCGACGGCACCACCTTCCTGCGCTTCTGCTACGCGGCGCGCCCGGTCTCGCACGACCCGGCGCAGCCACTGGACACCGGCATCGACCGCGCACTCTGGCTGACCCCGGCCGAACTGCAAGCCGCCGGCGAGCGCCAGCGCAGCCCGCTGGTCTGGCAGGTGGTGGCTGATTACCTGGGTGGCCAGCGCCATCCACTTTCCCTGGTCCGGGAGGTCGCATGAGCACTCCGCGCGTGATGGTGGGCGTCTCCGGTGGCGTCGACTCCTCGGTCGCCGCCTGGCGCCTGGTACAGCAGGGCGAGGCCGTAGCCGGTCTGTTCATGCAGAACTGGGCCGACGACGGCAGCGGCGACTGCCGTGCCGAGGACGACCGCCGCGATGCGGTGGCCGTCTGCGGCCTGCTCGGCATTCCGTTCCACTTCCGCGATTTCTCCAGCGAATACTGGCAGGGCGTGTTCGAGCACTTCCTGGCCGAGTACGCGGCCGGCCGTACGCCGAACCCGGACGTGTTGTGCAACCGCGAAGTGAAGTTCAAGCACTTCCTGGATGCCGCCCGCGAGCTGGGCGCCGAACGCATCGCCACCGGCCACTACGCGCGGGTGACCCAGCGCGGCCACCAGTGGCTGCTGCTGCGCGGCGCCGACCGCTCCAAGGACCAGAGCTACTTCCTGCACCAGCTGGGCCAGGAACAGCTGGCGGCCACCCTGTTCCCGATCGGCGACCTGGAAAAGACCGACCTGCGGCGGATCGCACGTGACGTCAGCCTGCCGACCCACGCCAAGAAGGACTCCACCGGCATCTGCTTCATTGGTGAGCGCGACTTCCGTGAATTCCTCGGCCGTTACCTGCCGGCCAAGCCCGGCCAGATCCTCGACCCGGCCGACGGCAGCGTCATCGCCGAACATCCGGGCGTGTTCTATTTCACCCTGGGCCAGCGCGAAGGCCTGAACATCGGCGGCGTGCGTGGACGTCCGGCCGCGCCGTGGTACGTGGTCGGCAAGGATGTGGCCAGCAACGTGCTGTACGTGGATCAGGACCGCGACAGCAAGTGGATGCTGTCCGATCGCCTGCGCTCGGAAACCGCGCACTGGATCGCCGGCGCGCCGCCGGCACGGCGCTTTGAATGCACCGCCCAGACCCGCTACCGCCAGCCCGACGAGCCGTGTACGGTCGAGGTGCTGGACGATGGCAGCGTGCTGGTCACCTTCGCGCGCCCGCAGCGCGCCGTTACCCCCGGTCAATCACTGGTGCTGTATGACGGTGACGAGTGCCTGGGTGGCGCGGTGATCGCCGCCACCGATGCGCCGCTGGAACAGCGCCTGCGCACCACCCCTTCCCCTTTTGAGGTAATCGCTGCATGAGTTTCACTGTCGACGACCGCGTCCTGGCCCTGGCCGGCATAGCCCAGGCCCTGCAGCAGGTACGCCGCATCGCCGATACCGGCCATTCCGACGCCGCCGCCGTGCGCACCGCCGTGGACAGCGTGTTCCGTGTCGATGCGTCCTCGCCGCAGGAGGTGTTCGGTGACCGCCATGCACTGAAGGCCGGCCTGCGCCTGCTGCACAACTACTTCCGCAGCCAGGGCCAGGACCCGATCCTGCCCAAGCTGGCGCTGTCGGTGCTGCAGCTGGAGCGCCGCTTCGTGCAGGACGGCGCCACCGTGAACAAGGTCGCCTCGGGCATCGAGCGCGCCCAGCGCCAGGCCACTGAGCTGGGCGACAGCGGCCATCCGGACGTGCTGGCCAATCTCGGCGGCCTGTACGCCGACACCATCAGCCACCTGAAGCCGCGGGTGATGGTGCAGGGCAACCCGCACTATCTGGGCCAGGCTGGCGTTGTGGCCGAGATCCGCGCCCTGCTGCTGGCCGCGGTGCGCTCGGCGGTGCTGTGGCGCCAGCTGGGCGGCAGCTACTGGGACTTCCTGTTCAGCCGCAAGGCGATGATCGAGGCCGTGGACCGGCAGCTGGCCTGAGGCCATGGGGTCGGATCCCTTTCCGGCACGGAAAGGGCTCTGACCCTGAAGCCGCCAAGGCGCCGGAAAACCGGCGCATTCAGAATGCACTTCCGGGCACATCGACGTTAAAGAGAAAGGGGGTACGGCCGATACATCCTCCGTGCACCTCCCGAGAACGTCCATGTACTCACGCATTTTCATCCGTCTGGCCGCCCCCCTGGCTCTGACCCTGCTGCTCCCCTTCGCCATCGGTTTCGAATGGCCGGCCGCCCTGCGCTGGGCGATCCTGACCACGATGACGCTGAGCTGGCTCGGCTTTGCGTGGTGGACCACCCGCGCCCAGGCGCACCGTTCCCCGGAACACGCCCGTGTCCTGCGTGAGCAGGACCAGCTGCTGACCGAACTGCGCAACTTCGTCGGCAACGAGATCGACGGTTCGCGAGGCGAGGTGGAACGCGCCCGTGACCTGATCCGCCAGGCGGTCTCCAGCCTGGGCGGCAGCTTCGATGCCATGAACCGCAAGTCGCGCCAGCAGAGCCAGGCCCTGTCGCGTATCGTCGATCGCGCCGGTGATGAAGGCAATGCCGGCCTCGACGTTGCCCGTTTCGCCCAGCACGCCAGCCACCGCATGGAACAGCTGGTCGAAGCGCTGGAACAGGTCAGCGGCCAGAGCAGCACCACCGTGCAGCACATCGACCAGATGGCGCAGCACCTGGATGGCATCTTCGCGCTGCTGGAAGACGTCAAATCGATCGCCGACCAGACCAACCTGCTAGCCCTGAACGCTGCAATTGAAGCAGCGCGTGCCGGTGAAGCCGGTCGCGGCTTCGCCGTGGTGGCCGACGAGGTCCGCAACCTGTCCGAGCGCTCGACCACGTTCAACGAGCAGATCCGCAAGCTGGCGCACAGCTCCAAGGACGCCATTGCCAAGGTGCGCGAGACGGTCTCGCACATGGCGTCGCGTGACATGGATCGCTCCCGTGAAGCGCGCCAGGAAGCGGCCGCGATGCTCGACAACGTGGCCCAGATCAATGCCTCGCTGGGCGATGGCATGCGCGAAGTCTCCGAGTGTGCCCGTTCGATTGATGGCAGCGTGGCCGAAGCCGTGCGCGCCCTGCAGTTCGAAGACATCGCCACCCAGGCGCTGGGCGGCGTGCACACCCACCTGGACCGCCTGACCGCGATCAACCGCGAAGCAGTCGCCCTGCAGGAACTGCTGCACCGCAATGGCGGCGTGTTCGACGAAGAGATCGCCACCGCCCTGCAGCGCACCGGCAGCCGCCTGCGCGAACTGCGCAGCGAATGGGAACGCCCGCCGCACAAGCCGGTTGCCCAGCAGAGCATGGGCGCCGGCACCGTCGAGCTGTTCTGATCCTGATGTCCGCTGCCCTCGCCGGCAGCCCGCAAGGCCCCGGTTCGTCCGGGGCCTTTGCCTGTAACCCGCCATTGGATGCATCCTGTACGCGCACCATGACCCTGATCCACGCCCTGCCCTCCCTCACCAACACCGAGCGCCCGCGCAACGCGAGCGTGCGTGAGCAGTTGCAGCAACTGGAAGAGGTCGCCCGCGAGGAGATCCGCGAACTGCAGCAGCTGGCGGACGCGCGGCCGGCGCCGTCCCGTGCGGACGAGGCGCTGCTGGGGCTGGCGTGGGACCTGGGGCTGGATGGCGAAGCCTTGAGGTAGATCCACGCCATGCGTGGATAGGCCGTCGCGCATGGCATGATCCGCCGGTCCCCTTCATGGAAGACCGATGGCCATCGCCCTGATCGCACTTCTGCTGATCGAGACCGTCCTTCTGATGGCCTGGGTGGCCGGTTATTTCAGCTGGGGCATCACCGTGTTCAACGAACGCATCGCGGCGTCACCGGCCATGCAGGCCCGGCTCTCGCTGGGCAGCCTGGAACGTGACCTGCCGCAGGACAAGTGGCTGCGACTGGCCTTCCATGCGCTGCCCGATGGCAGCATGGCGTTCCGCGAGAGCTTCGCGCCGAGCTTCGGCCTGCGCTACTTCCCGGTAATGCGAGGACGCGTCGTGCTCAACGCGCGACGGCACGAGGTGCGGGTGATCGGACTGTGCAGCTGGTTCGTGGCCATCCTGTCGCTGTTGCTGTTGCCGCTGGTGGTGATGCGCCCGATGGTGGCGCCCATGCTGCTGGTGCTGCCGCTGTTCCTGGCCAGCTATCTGGTCCAGAAGCGGCGCTATGCGGCCATCGTCGAAGCGCTGCGCATGCAGTTGAAGGCGGAGTTCCCAAGGTAGATCCACCCCATGCGTGGATGGTCGCGCGTGCAGGAGGCATTCGTGCCGACCAAGGTCAGCACCCACCAAAACGGGTTGCGGTAGATCCACGCCATGCGTGGATAGACACAGCAGCCAAGGTCAGTTCCCACCAGCGCAGCTGATCAGCGCACCAGCACCACTTCCCCGCTGGCATCGGTACGCAGCGAAACCGGCTGTGGCTGGCGCAGCCATTGCGCCAGGTCGCGCGGGCTGAGCGGGCGCGAGTACAGGTAACCCTGGATCTCGTCGCAGCCCTGCCGGCGCAACATGTCTTCTTCCTGGTGCGTTTCCACGCCCTCGGCCACCACCTTCATGCCCAACGCGTGACCCAGGTGCACGATGGCCTGGGTTACTTCGGCCGTGCCCGAATCGTGCAGCATGCCCTGCACGAAACTGCGGTCGATCTTCAGGCGGCCCACCGGGAAGCGGTTGAGATAATTGAGGTTGGAGAAGCCGGTACCGAAGTCATCCACCGCCAGCGGCACGCCGTGCCGTTCCAGTACATCGAAGCAGTGGCGCAGGATGTCGGTATCACGGATCAGTGCCGACTCGGTCAGTTCCAGTTCCAGCCGCTGCGGTGGCCAGCCATGGGCGTGGCAGATCTCGATCACGCGCTCGGCAAAGCCGCGGTCACGCAGCTGCACCGCGGAGACATTCACCGCGATGCGGTCGAAGCGCAGGCCGGCGCGGTCCCAGGCGGTGGCCTGGCGGCAGGCTTCATTCAGTACCCAGTCGCCGATCCGTACGATCTCACCGCACTTCTCGGCAATCGGAATGAACTCGGCCGGGCTGCAGTAGCCGATCCCGGGCCGGTGCCAGCGCAGCAGCGCCTCGATTGCAGGTGGCTCGCCATGGTGGGCATGCAGCAGCGGCTGGTAGGCCAGGCTGAACTCTTCGCGTTCGATGGCGCCGTGCAGGGCGTGCTCAAGCTCCAGCTTGCGCTGGATGCGGGCCAGCGCGTCCTGACTGTAGTACTGGTAGGTATTGCGCCCGGCTTCCTTGGCCGCGTACATCGCGGCGTCGGCAGCACGCAGCAGGGAATCAAAGTCGGTCTGCGCATCGCCCAGCATCGCGATGCCGACGCTGGCGCCGACCTTCAAGGTGGTCTCGCCACGGCGCAGCGGCTCGGCCAACGAGGCGATCAGCTTGCGCGCCACGTGGCCGGCGTCTTCCGGCTCGGCCAGATCGCGCAGCACCACGATGAACTCGTCACCACTGAAGCGGCCAAACAGGTCGTTGTTGCGCAGGTTCTGGTGCAGGCGCGTCGCAGCGGCCTTCAGCAGCGCATCACCGGTGGCATGACCGAAGCTGTCGTTGATGGTCTTGAAACCGTCCAGATCGATGAACAGCATCGCCAGCGAGGTGCCACGGTCGCGCGCTTCCTCGATGGCTTCTGCCGTCTGTTCGCCGAGCAGCACGCGGTTGGGCAGGCCGGTGAGCAGATCGTAGTGGGCCAGCAGCTCGATGCGCTCATTCGCCTCGCGCTCGCGGGTGATGTCACGGAACAGCACCACGAAGCGCGGCGGCAGGCCGTCGCGACGGTCCAGCTCGATCAGCACCTGCACCCAGACGCGCAGGCCGGACTGGCGGTAGAAGCACAGGTCCAGCTGTTCGGGCAGTCCGCCATCGGCGATGCGCCCCAACGCCGCTTCGAAGGCGTTGCGTGAGTCCTCGGTGTAAAGCGCCAGCGCCTGGTCGAGGGTGATCGGCTCCTTGCGCAAGCCGTGGATGCGATAGCACTCCTCGGTCCACTGCATGTGCCGGGTCTGCACCTCGATCTCGCAGCCGCCGATGCGGCCCAGCGCGGAGACGCGGTTGAGCAGTTCGGTGCGCCAGCGGATCAGTGCATCGGTCTGGTGCTGCTCGGTGATGTTCTGCACCTGGCCGAGCAGGCGCTTGGGCTGGCCATCCATGTCCAGCAGCGGCTGCATCCACAGCCGCAGGTGCTGCGACGGTTCGTGGCCGCGGGTCAGTTCCAGTTCGATGTTGGCGGCCCGGCCATCACGCCACAGACGCCGCCATGCTGCGCGCAATGCACCCCGCGAGCGCGGATGCAGCTGCTTCAGCCAGCGGCGCTGGCCGGGCGCGCTGCCCTGCTCCAGCGCCAGCATCGAGCGCAGCTCCGGCGACCACCAGAAATGACCGCTGTTGGGGTCGAACGACCAGCTGCCCATGCTGGCGATGCGCTGGGCCTCGCTCAGGTGCAGCTGCTGTTCCTGAAGCAGCCCTTCCAGCTGCTTCTGTTGTTCGATATCGGTATGCGTGCCGACCATGCGCAGCGGCTGGCCATCGGCGGTGCGCGCGACCACGCGCCCGCGGTCCAGTACCCAACGCCACTGGCCATCGGCCTGGCGGAAGCGGAACTGTGCGCTGTACTGCTCGCTCAAGCCACGCAGATGCTCGTCCAGTGCGACCCGCACCTGGGCGATATCCTCGCTGTGCACGCGGGCCAGGATCTCGGTGGCGGTTTCGTCACCCAGCGCCGGGGTGCGCACCACACGGTCGCTGGGAATGTCCCAGTCCCACAGGCTGTGCCCGGCACTGTCCAGCGCCAGCTCCCAGCGCCCACCGCCGCCAAGCGGCACCGGTTCGGGAATGCTCAGCGTGAAGGCCAGCAGATTGCCGGCGCCATCGTGCACGGCCCGCAGGTGGCCGTCGTAGTGCCCGTGCGGGCCACCCGGCAGCGTGCAGGCCACGATGCCGCCATCGGCGGCCATCAGGCGCAGATCTTCCAGCATCGGCGCATACGCAGCCACGGTAGCCGGCAAGCCGTGCTCGCGCGCAGCCGGATTGGCCGCCAGCGGGCGGCCCGTGCGGTCGACGATGACCAGCGCCGACGCAAGCGGGTGCTGCAGCAGGCTGGCGATGATCCCTTGGTCCACGCGATCTTGCTCCGGATGACACGCCCGTCAGCGGGGCACGCAGTGGTTAACGGCGCCTGCGGCGGATAATTGAGTGGTCTGGGCGCACCTGCGCGGTAAGATGGCCGGCGCCCCTTTCTTCCGCCCTGTCCATGCCCGCAGAACCGACCGGCAACGCCCCAGTTCCCGACCCGCGGATGTCGCAGGCGCTGAGCCGCGACCGGCGCCGGGTGGTGCTGAGCTACCTGGCGATGGCGCTGGCCTGGATGATCTCCACCGACAGTGCGGTGCAGGCACTGGTGCCTGACCCGCAGCAGGCGGCCTTGTGGCAGGGCCTGAAGGGCTCGTTCTTCGCCCTTGCCAGTGCGGGCCTGCTGTATCTGCTGCTGCGCCCGCTGGCCGAGCACGTGCTGCACACCCATGCACGCCAGCAGGCCTCGGAGCTGCGCCTGCGGCAGATGTTCGAAGGCAACCCCGGCCCGATCCTGGTCTATGACCTCGATACGCTGGCGATCCTCGATGCCAATCCGGCGGCCTGCACCGCCTTCGGCTGGGACCGTGACGAACTGCTGGAGCAGACCATCGACGCGTTGTGGCCGCCAGGCCAGGACCAGGCACTGCAGACCAAGCTGGAGGCGATCCGCGAGGCACCGGAGGAACTGTGCATCCTGCGTACCCAGCTGCAGCTGCGTGACGGCTCGCTGCGGCAGATGGAGCTGCGCTCCAACGCCATCAGCTACGACGGCCACAACGCCCGCTTGTTGATTGCCATCGACCGCACTGCGGAGGATCTGGCGCAACTGCGCCGCGACCAGGCGCTGGCCCGGGTGGAAGAAGCCCACGAGCTGGCCCGCATCGGCGCCTGGGAGCTGGACCCGTCCACCGGGCTCGGCCGTTATTCCAACCAGGTCTACCGCCTGCTGGGCCGCCGCCCGCCCGAGGCCCGGCGCTGGCATCGCTTCGACGAACTGCTGGTGCCGGCCGATCCGGCCACCGCTACCCAGACCGAACAGCTGCTGGCCGAACTCTGCTCCGGCGATCCCGTGCACGTGGACGTGCTGCTGCCGCTGTTGTCGATGGATGGCCGCGCCTTGATGGTGCATCTGCGTGCTGCCAGCGGCATCGACGAGGCCGGCCGCAATCGCGTGCTGGGCACGCTGCAGGACGTGACCGAGCGCGAGCAGTCGCGACGCCTGCTGCGCGAGCGTGAGGAGCAGTTCCGCGAGCTGGTACGGGTACTGCCCGATGGCGTGGTGATCCTCTCCGAAGAACACGTGTTGTACGCCAATGCCTGGGCCGCCAGCCTGTTCGGCTATGGCAGCCACACCCTGCTGGGCGAGCCGCTGTCGGCACTGGTGGACAACGCCGATCTGTCCCGCGTGCGTAGCCAGCTGCGTGCAGGCCAGCCCCATCTGGGGCCCGGTCACAGCAGCGTGGTGGCGATGCAGCGCGCTGATGGCCGCAGCTTCCATGCCGGCCTGGCGGTAGGTGAAGTGCGTTATGGCGGACGCGACTGCAAGTTGCTGATCGTGCGCGACCTGAGCGATTCCGAGCGCACCCGCAGTGCGTTGGAAACCAGCAACCGTGAACTGCAGGCGATGGCCGGCCGGCTGTTCTCGCTGCAGGAGGATGAACGCCGCGCGATCTCGCGCGATCTGCACGACGACATCGGCCAGGCGATCACGGCGATCAAGTTGTCCGCCTACGCAGCACAGGACGAAGATGATCCGCAGCGCCGCGCCGAGGATCTGGCACAGATCGTCAGTCTGGCCGATACCACGGTGGCCAAGCTGCGCGACATCTCTACCCTGCTGCGCCCGCCGCAGCTCGACGCGCTGGGCCTGGAAGCAGCCTTGAGCTGGCAGGCACGGGTACTGTTCCGTTCGTCGCCGGTGGAACTGCTGGCCGAGATCGAGCCCCTGCCGCACCGTCCCGACAACAGCATCGAGCAGGCCTGCTTCCGTATCGCGCAGGAAAGCCTGACCAACGTATTGCGCCACGCCCGTGCCAGCCAGGTGCTGCTGCAGCTGCGCGATGTCGGCCAGCGCGGCCTGCACCTGCAGATCCGCGACGATGGCGAGGGTTTCGACCCCGATGGTCCGCGCGGGCTGGGCCTGATCGTGATGCGTGAGCGCGCGCAGAGCGTCGGTGGCCATGTGCGGATCGAATCCGCGCACGGCGAAGGCACGCTGATCGACGTTCACCTCCCCTACCAGGCGGCCAGCATGGCCGCCGTTGAGTCACCGGAATACTGAGCCTATGTGGAATCCCAACCAGCCCCCGGTCAGCATCGATGATGCGCCTGATCGCCTTGGCGCCGGCAACCCCGAGCTGCAGGTAATGGTCGCCGAGGCGGCCTCGGGCGGCACCGCACTGATGCTGATGCATGTCGACATCGACCACTTCGCCTCGGTCAACGAAAACATGAGCGCCGAGGTGGGTGACCAGGCACTGGCGCTGGTGGCGCAGCGGTTGCAGTCCTATCTGCGCGGGCGCGGCAAGCTGTGGCGCCACGGCAGCGATGAGTTCCTGATCGCCGTGCCACGCACCGCCGACGTGCCGCTGCCGGAGGACTTTGCCGAGGAGATCCGGCAGCAGATGGAACTGCCACTATCGGTGCTGCCGTACACACTGTTCATGACCGGCAAGCTGGGCGTGAGCCTGTGCCCGGACCATGCCAGCAGTGCCTCGCGCCTGCTCGATCATGCCGAGGATGCGCTGTACCAGGCGGCCCGCGAAGGCGGCAACGCGGTGCGCATCCACGCCGTGGACACGCCGCCGAGCGCGCACAGCGAAAGCATCATCGCGCGCCAGATCGTCGACGCGATCCCCAACGGCGAGCTGAAACTGCGTTACCAGCCGCTGGTCAGCGCCCGTGATGGCCACGTGGTGGGCATGGAGGCGCTGCTGCGCTGGCAGTCGCCGACGCTGGGCATGCTGGTGCCGGAGCGCTTCATGCGCACCGCCGAACGGCTGGGCATCATCGTGCAGATCGGCACCTGGGTGCTGGAGGGCGCACTGAAGCAGGCCCGCCTGTGGCGCGATCAGGGCTTCGACGACTTCACCATCGCCGTGAACGTGTCGACCCTGCAGCTGCTGCGGCCCAATTTCTTCGCCGAAGTGATGGGCCTGATCCAGGCGGCGGGCGTGCCGGCGCAGATGCTGACGCTGGAGATCAACGAAAGCGCGCTGACCAACAACGTCAACTTCGTGCACGAGACGCTGGCCAACCTGCGCAACGAAGGCATCAGCCTGAGCCTGGACAATTTCGGCACCGGCGATTCCAGCCTGAGTGCGCTGGTGCGCTACCCGGTGGACAAGCTGAAGATCGACCGCAGCTTCATCAAGAGTGCGCCGGCCGGTAACCGCGAAGCGGCCATCGCCCGCGCGATCATCGCCATGGGCCACCAGCTGGGCATGACCGTGATCGCCAACGGCGTGGAATCGCAGGCGCAACTGGGCTTCCTGCGCCGCAACGACTGCGACGTTTTCCAGGGCTACCTGTTCGGCGAACCGATGTCGGCCGATGCCGCCGGCATGACCCTGCGCCGCCGCTACCTGCGCCCGGAGGCCTTTGCCGAGACCCGTCCCGACCGCACGCTGCTGTTGCTGGACGACGAGGAGAACGTGCTGCGCTCGCTGGTGCGCCTGTTCCGTCGCGATGGCTACCGCATCCTGGCGGCCGGCAACGTGCGCGATGCGTTCGACCTGCTGGCGATCAACGACGTGCAGGTGATCCTGTCCGACCAGCGCATGAGCGACATGAGCGGCACCGAGTTCCTGGGCCGGGTGAAGATGCTGTACCCGGACACGATCCGCCTGGTGCTGTCCGGTTACACCGATCTGAACACCGTGACCGACGCGATCAACCGCGGTGCGATCTATCGCTTCCTGACCAAGCCGTGGAACGATGACGAGCTGCGCAAGCACATCCACCAGGCGTTCCGCACCTATGAGGAGCAACGCCGCAGCAACGCCGGTCCGGCGCCGGTGGAGAGCGGAGATGGCGGTGAGGATCGTCCGCTGCGGTGACCCACATGTAGAGTCGGTCAGCGCGGCTGCTTCACCGGCAGCACCACGCGGAAGCGCGAGCCCACGCCCGGGGTGCTGTCCAGGTCGATGCGGCCGTGGTGCTTGTTGATGATGCTGTAGGAGATCGACAGGCCCAGGCCGGTACCGCTACCCACCGGCTTGGTGGTGAAGAACGGATCGAAGATGCGCTGGCGCAGTTCCGGCGAGATGCCACCGCCGGTGTCCTCGAATTCGACCCACACGTGATCGCCATCAACGCCGGTGCGCACCGTGATCGTGCCGCGCTCGGCGATGGCATGGCCGGCGTTGAGCAGCAGGTTCATGTAGACCTGGTTCAACTCCGACGGCAGGCATTCCACCAGCGGTAGCTGGCCGAACTCCCGCACCAGGGTGACCTTGTACTTCAGCTCGTTCCAGATGATGTTGATGGTCGATTCCAGGCCTGCGTGCAGGTCGACCAGCTTCCACGATTCGTCGCGGCCGGAATACGAGAAGTCCTTCAGGTCACGCACGATACGCGTCACCCGCTCGATGCCTTCGCGCGACTCGGCCATCAGCTGCGGCAGGTCGCGGCTGATGAAATCGATGTCCAGGCGGTCACGGATATCGTCGATTTCCGGGATCAGCGCCTTCGGGTCCGGCGCACGCAATGCGCGTTCGTAGGCTTCGATCACGGTGAACAGGCTGCGCAGGTACTCCTGCAGGCTGCCCAGGTTGGAGTGCACGTAGCCGATCGGGTTATTGATCTCGTGCGCGACGCCGGCAGCAAGCTGGCCGATCGAAGCCATCTTTTCCGACTGCAGCAGCTTCTCCTGGGTGCCGTTCAGACGCAGGTAGGCCTGGCGCAGCTCGGCGTGGCGCTGCTGGAGTTCGCGCTCGTAGTCTTCCTGCCCCTCGATATGGCGGAACAACGCCAGGAAGTGCCCCTGGCCCACCGGGCCGTGGTGATACAGATGGGCGATGACCACGCCCTCGCCCAGCGGCAGGCTGCCATTCCAGTGGCCATGCTGGCGCGCCTGCTCCAGCGCATCGGGCGGCAGCAGTTCACGCAGCCGCTGCGGTGGCGGCAGACCGCCACCCTCACCACTGGCCAGCAGGTTCTGCGCGGCCGGATTGGCCAGCGCCACCTGCCCGTCTTCAGTGAAAAGCAGCAGCCCTTCGCGCAGGCGCTCAAGCAGGGCCTGCAGCACCGGCTGTGGCGGAAGGGGGGCGGTAACCAGAGCGTTGGCAGCGGACACGGCGACTCGGGGCGTTCGAACAGGCGCCCAATATACGCGGTCACGCAGCGGGCTTCAGCCCGCTTGATGGGGTTGTGCGGCCGCCGTCGCGTCAGGCGACAGCGAGTGGGCGGCGCGCAGTGACGGTGTGCGCCTGGCCCTTGGCATCGTAGGCCGAGGCATCTTCAGTGCGACCGAGCTGGCGCAGCGCCCAGTTGACCTCGCGGCGGCGGCGCGACAGCAGTACGCCGTTGGCGCGGTTGCGCTCGGCCAGTTCCTGCAGCTGTTCGCCCTCGCCCACCGGCGGCGCGCCTTCCAGCGCACGCAGCGCCTCCAGCTTGGCGCCGGTGGCCCGGATCAGGGCGTGCACGTCGTGCTCGACGAGGGCCTGGCGTTCAACGTCCAGGGCCTGGGCAAGACGCTGCAGCGGCTCGCTCATCGCCGCAGTCATCCGTGCAGCTGCTGGTCCAGCTCGAGCATGCGCGATGCGATCGCGTCCGGATTGATCTTGTAGGTGCCGTTCTGCAGGGACTCGCGCACCGCGGCCACGCGCTGGGCGTCGATCGCCGGGGCGGTGGTCAGCTCACGCTCGATGGCCTGCAGATTGGTGGCCTCGCCGGTCAGGCGCAGACTGTCGGCCGCTTCGACCGGACGTGCTGCCGCATCGGTGCTGACGCCGGGCTTGTTGGCCGGGGTCGTCACGCTGCGCAGTGCCTGGGGGACCTGCAGGTTGCCGTCGATTTTCTGGCTCATGGGGTGTCCTGGAGTTGCCGTTCACAAGGGATAACGGCCGCAGGGCCGTGATCTTTAGGGATATTTTGCGGTAAATCAACGCGCCACGATTACGTCACCGGCGGCATCGACCGTGCCCTGCACGATCCGTCGCGAGGACAGGTTCTCTACCGAGACCCGTTCGTTTTCACCGGCATCGCCCATCGCGCGACCGGCAATGCGGACTTCGACCGAGCCACGACGCGATACCAGGGCCACATTGTCTCCCCGCTTGATGAGACGCTGCACCACCAGATCGTTGTTCGACAGCAGGGCTCCGGCCTGCAACGGACGGCGGGCGATGCGGCCGATTGCTGCGTTGGGATCGGCCAGCACCGCACCGGCAATCCGGGCGGCGTCACGCTGGGCAGTGGTGATATCGGCAGCGGTGAGGGTTTCTCCAGTACCGATTCCGCGATTGAGCACCAGCACGGTCTGGTTGCGCCGCACCTTTACGGGCACGAACAGGCGCCAACCACCGGCATCCGGGCAGCTGACTTCGACCGTGGTGTTGGCGGTGGGCTGCACCTGCAGCGCGCCGCCACACCTGGGCAGGCGCAGCGCATCGGCCACCTGGGCCTCGCCCTCGCTGCCGGCCGGCAGCGTCGACAACGCCGCGGTGCGAATGCTGGCCACCGGCTGCCAGTCGGCGGCAACCGCGCACGGCGAGGCCAGCGCCAGCGCGATGGCGAATAGAGATGTGACCCGGCGCATGGCGCCTCCTGTCGAGGGGATCTGGCCCTGCTGCGTGCAAGCGGTGTGCCAGAGCACTGGCTTTGCCGCGACGAGCCCTGCTCCACCCCACAAAAGGCCGCGTGGAGCGCGCGGGCGGCAGAGCGCCCTCAAGTTCGCCCCCTGCCACGCCGATACAGCAGCCATGTCCCATGACCTGCTCAACCGGATCGACCAGCGGACCCGACTGGCCGGCCACAATCGCCTGGCGCTGCTGCTGTTCCGTCTCGGCGGACGTCAGCTTTTTGGCGTCAATGTCTTCAAGGTGCAGGAGGTCCTGCGGCGCCCGGAGCTGTTCCAGGTGCCCGGGCTGCCCAGCCAGTTCTCCGGCGTGGCCGACGTGCGCGGCCGTTCGGTGCCGGTGCTGGACCTCGGGCTGGCGATCGGCCATCCCGAGCGCGAGCCCGATGCGGACACCTCGCCCGGCTATCTGGTCGTCACCGAATTCAACCGCTCGATCCAGGGCTTCCTGGTCAGCGGCGTGGAGCGCATCGTCAACATCGCGGTGGAAGACATCCACCCGCCGCCGGAACTGGGCGCCGAATCGAGCTACCTGACCGCGGTGACCCGCTTCCAGGGCGAGCTGATCCAGGTGATCGACGTGGAAAGCGTACTGGCCGACATCGCCCAGGTCCGTGGCGAAGCGGTGCTGGACCCGGCCATGGCAATGCCGGCCGACGGCCCGCAGCTGCAGGTGCTGGTGGTGGACGACTCGCGCGTAGCCCGCCAGCAGATCCGCAGCGTGCTGGACCAGCTGGGGGTGGGCGCCACCCTGCTTTCCGACGGCAAGCAGGCGCTGGACCACCTGCTGCAGATCCATGCCTCGGGCGAGAACCCGGCCGAACGTTATGCCATGGTCATCTCGGACATCGAGATGCCGGCCATGGACGGCTATACGCTGACGACGGAAATCCGGCGCCATCCGGGCCTGGCGGGCCTGTATGTGCTGCTGCACACCTCGCTGTCGGGCGTATTCAACAATGCGATGGTCGAGCGCGTGGGCGCCAACGCGTTCGTCGCCAAGTATTCGCCGCACGAGCTGGCTGACTTCGTGCTGGACCGCCTGCGCAAGGTGGCGATGGCGGCGTAGGGCCGCGTCACGGGTCTCCGCCGGGCATGGCCCGGCGCTACCACAACCTCCCCCACCCCTGGGGTAGCGCCGGGCCATGCCCGGCGGACGCGATGTCGCGCGTGCTTTGGCACACCCCTTGCAGCTTCCCGGGCAACGTTCCCGTGGGAGTGCACCGTGCGCAACCTGATTACCGACTACCTGGGCGTCCACGCCCAGGCCATGCCGTTGCGCGAACAGCGGATGAAGCTGATCGCCAGCAACCTCGGCAATGCCGACACGCCCGGCTACAAGGCCCAGGACCTGGACTTCGATGCCGCCCTGCGCCATGCCCAGGGGCAGGATGCCAACGGCCTGATGACCACCACCCACGAGCAGCACTACGAAATCAGTAGTGGCTTGAATCCGTTCCAGATCGCGCGCGACGGCGTGCAGCCCAGCCTGGACGGCAACACCGTCGATCCCGATGCCGAGCGTGCCGCCTATGGCCGCGCCGCACTCGAATACCGCGCTTCGCTCAGCTTCGTCGAGAGCAAGGTGCGTTCCATGCTGACCGCGATCACGGGGCAATAAGCCATGAGCAACCTGCCGATCTTCGATATCGCCGGCTCCGCGGTGCAGGCGCAGTCGGTGCGCATGAGCACCATCGCCTCCAACCTCTCCAACGCCGATACCGTCGCCGGCTCCGCCGACGCCGTGTACAAGCCGCTGGAACCGATCTTCCAGGCCGTCACCAGCAAGAACGATCCGAACATCACCTCGGTGAAGGTGAAGGAGATTACCCAGAGCGACGCAGCGCCGATCAAGCGCTACGAGCCGGGCCATCCGCTGGCCGATGGCGATGGCTACATCTACCAGCCCGACGTCGATCCGGTGGCACAGATGGTCAACCTGATCTCGACCTCGCGTAACTACCAGGCCGGCGTGGAGATGCTGACCACCGCCAAGGAACTGGCCCTGGCCACCCTGACCATGGGCCGCTGAGGCCCGCAGTACCGGATACCGCCATGACCACCGCCGTCAACAACCAGACCAGCCAGGACGTCTACGCCGCACTCGGCCTGAACGCCCCGAACAGCAACGCTACGAAAAAGAAGAACACGCTGGACCAGGCCGACTTCCTGCGCCTGATGACCGAGCAGCTGCAGCATCAGGATCCGCTGAAGCCGATGGACAACACGCAGATGGTCGCGCAGATGGCGCAGATGTCCACCGTACAGGGCATCACCGATCTGAACAAGACGGTGAAGGGCTTCCAGGAATCGATGGCCAGCGACCAGGTACTGCGCGGTGCCGCGCTGGTCGGTCACCAGGTGCTGGTGCCGTCGGAAAAGCTGGTATTGGAAAAGGAAGGCAGCGTCGAAGGCACGGTGGCCGCACCCTCGGCCGGCATCGTAACCGTCGACATCACCGACGCCAACGGCACCAAGGTCACCTCGCTGAGCGTAGAAGCCAAGGCCGCTGGTGAAACCGCCTTCCAGTGGGACGGCAAGGACGCCAACGGCAAGCGCATGGAACCGGGCAAGTACTCCATCGTCGCCAACCACGTCGACACCACAGGGAAGAGCACCAAGTTGTCCACCTTCGTGCAGGCCCCGGTGGAGAGCGTGACCGTCGGTTCCGACGGCCTGTACCTGAACCTCAAGGGCCTGGGCACGGCCCCGATCGACTACGTGCTCCGCGTCAGCTGAGCCGCACATTCCGCATCAACCAGGAGCATCCCATGGGCTTCAACGTCTCGCTGTCCGGCATCAATGCCGCCAACACCGACCTGAGCGTCACCGCCAACAACGTCGCCAACGTCAACACCGCCGGCTTCAAGCAATCGCGCGCCGAATTCGCCGACCTGTTCGCCTCCACCAGCTACGGCCTGTCGAAGAACCAGACCGGCTCGGGCGTCCGTGTTTCCAATGTCGCCCAGCAGTTCATCCAGGGCCACAATGAACAGACCGGCCGCAGCCTGGACATGGCGATCTCCGGTGAGGGCTTCTTCACCATGAACATGAACGGCTCGCGCGTGTACTCGCGTGCCGGCAATTTCCAGACCGATTCCGCCGGTTACGTGATCAACCCGCAGGGCGCGCGCCTGCAGGTGTTCGCGCCGAATGCCGATGGCACCAACTTCGATGCAGGCCGTCTGGTCGACCTGCAGCTGCTGACCACCGACAGCCCGCCGAAGCAGACCAGCGAAGTGAAGGTCGGCTTCACCCTGCCGGCCAACGCCAAGCAGCCGACGGTCGCAAATTTCGATCCAACCGACTCCAACAGCTACAACCATTCCAGCGGTGGCATCACCGTGTACGACTCGCTGGGCGTCAGCCATATCCAGGTCTCGTACTTCGTGAAGGGCGCCAATCCAAACGAGTGGACCGTGCACAACTACGTGGACGGCCAACCGGCCGGCACCCCGACCGCGGTCGCCTTCGATAACAGCGGCAAGCTGACCACTCCGGCCAACGGCAAGGTCAGCCTCGGCACGTTCACCCCGACCACCGGCGCCGGTCAGCTCAACATGACGCTGGATATCAGCGGCTCGACCCAGTACGGCGAAAAGTTCGCCCTGCGCAACACCCAGCAGGACGGCTACGCCGCCGGCAAGCTCAACGAGATCACCGTGTCGGAAACCGGCGTGGTCTATGCCCGCTATTCCAACGGTGACGACAAGCCCCTCGGCCAGGTCGCACTGACCACGTTCAACAACACGCAGGGCCTGGAGCAGAAGGGCAACAACCTGTGGGTGGAGACGTTCGAGTCGGGCACCCCGCGCACCGGCATGCCGGACACCTCCAACCTCGGCAAGATCCAGGCCGGCTCGCTGGAAGCGTCCACCGTCGACCTCACCGAGCAGCTGGTCAACATGATCACCGCGCAGCGCAACTTCCAGGCCAACGCGCAGATGATCACCACCCAGGATCAGATCACCCAGACCGTCATCAACATCCGTTGATGACGCGCTGACCTTGTCACGGAACTCCCCGCATGGATAAAGCCCTTTACGTGGCGATGACCGGTGCCCGCGCCTCCCTGCAGGCGCAGGGTACGCTCAGCCACAACCTCGCCAACTCCGACACCCCCGGCTTCAAGGAAGCGCTGGCCAACACCGAAGCCTTCCCGATCCGTGGCCCGGGCTTTGCCTCGCGGGTGGATGCGCTGCATGTCGACGCCGGATTCAACCGCACGCCCGGCTCGCAGCACATCACTGGCAAGCCGCTGGATCTGTCCCTGCAGACCGGCACCTGGCTGGCCGTGCAATCCAGTGACGGCAGCGAGGCCTACACGCGCGGCGCGGCGTTGTCGGTCACGCCGAACGGCCAGCTGGTGACCTCCAGCGGCCGTCCGGTACTGGATGACAACAACAACCCGATCGCCATTCCGCCCTACCAGGCGATGGAGATCGGTGCCGACGGCACGCTCTCGATCATCCCGCAGGGCGAAGGCCCGCAGACCATGGCACAGATCGGTCGCATCAAAGTGGTGCAGGCACCGGATGAACGCCTGGAGCGTGGCCTGGATGGCCTGTTCCGCAACACCGACCCACGCCAGCCGTTCGCACCGGCACAGGGTACGGCCGTGCACAGCGGCCAGCTGGAAGGCAGCAACGTGGACGCCGCTGGTGCGCTGGTGCAGATGATCCAGCTGCAGCGCCAGTACGAAATGCAGGTGCAGGTGATCAAGCACGGCGACGAGAACGCGCGCAGCGCCAACAGCATGCTGCGCCTGGGCAGCTGACGGAATTCCGGCGCCGGCTGATGCCGGCGCTGGCACACCGCTTGCACACCCGCATTCAAGGGCCGCACCACGCGGCCGGCTTCACCAGACAGGACACCGAAGATGAACCAGGCATTGTGGATCGCGAAAACCGGACTGGATGCGCAGCAGATGCGCATGTCGGTGGTTTCCAACAACCTCGCCAACACCAACACCACCGGCTTCAAGCAGGACCGTGCCAGTTTTGAAGACCTGCTGTACCAGCAGGTGCGCCAGCCCGGCGGCTCTTCGTCGGCGCAGACCCAGTTGCCGACCGGCCTGCAGCTCGGCACCGGCGTGCGCGTGGTCGCCACCGCCAAGAACTTTGAACAGGGTGGCCAGCAGCAGACCGGCCGCGCCCTGGACGTGATGGTCAACGGCCGCGGCTTCTTCGAAGTTCAGATGCCTGATGGCAGCTCGGCCTACACCCGTGATGGCTCGTTCAAGATCAACCAGGACAGCGAACTGGTCACCAACAGCGGCTACCCAGTGCAGCCTGGCATCCAGATTCCCGAAGGCGCGCAGTCGGTGACCATCGGGACCGACGGCACCATCAGCGTGAAGATGGCCGACGGTGCGGCGTCGGTGGAAGTGGGTGCGCTGACCCTGACCGATTTCGTCAATCCGGCTGGCCTGCAGGCCCGCGGCGAGAACCTGTTCCTGGAGACCACCGCTTCCGGTCCGGCACAGAACGGCAACCCCGGGCTCAACGGCCTCGGCACCGTGGTGCAGGGCGCGCTGGAAGGCAGCAACGTCAACGTGGTGGAAGAGCTGGTGTCGATGATCGAAACCCAGCGCGCCTACGAAATGAACGCCAAGGCGATCTCCACCACCGATTCGATGCTCGGCTACCTCAACAACAAGCTCTGACCGGCCAAACCGGGAAACCGCCATGTCGCCCATTTCCAACTTCGCCCGCACCGCCCTCGCCTGCGCCGTGGCCGCCCTGCTCGGTGGCTGCGTGATCGCCGGCGACGTGCGTCCCTACCCGACGATGGCACCGATCCAGCCGATCATGCCGCCGCAGGCACAGCCGACCGCGGGTGCCATCTATGCCGCCGGCCCGACCCTGCAGCTGTATTCGGACCGCCGCGCACGCGATGTTGGCGACCTGCTGACCATCACCCTGCTGGAAAACACCACCGCGCAAACCAGTGCGAATACCGCAACCAACAAGGAATCGAACCTGAGCCTGGGCACGCCGTCCATTCTCGGCGCGCCGGTCACCCTCGGCGGCAAGGACATTCTGAGTGCCACGGCCAAGGGCGCGCGTGACTTCACCGGCAAGGGCAACAGCGCGCAGAGCAACCGCCTGCAGGGCAGCGTCACGGTCACCGTGGTCCAACGCCTGCCCAACGGCAACCTGGTAGTACAGGGGCAGAAGAACCTGCGGCTGAACCAGGGCGATGAACTGGTGCAGGTGCAGGGCATCGTCCGCCCGGGCGACATCAGCCAGGACAACACCATTCCGTCCAGCCGCGTGGCCGAGGCCCGCATCGTCTATGGCGGCCGCGGCCCGGTCGCGCAGTCCAACGCGATGGGCTGGCTGAGCCGCTTCTTCAACTCCGGCCTGACGCCGTTCTGAGTATGGGCATGAAACTCTTCTCCTCTTCCTCCTGGCAGCGACGCATGGCGTCGCTCTACTGTGGCGTGCTCATGGTCTTCGCAGTGGTTGCCCCGGCCAGCGCCGAGCGCATCAAGGACCTGGCCCAGGTCGGCGGCGTGCGCGGCAATGCGCTGGTGGGCTATGGCCTGGTGGTCGGCCTGGATGGCAGCGGCGACCGCACCAGCCAGGCCCCCTTCACCGTGCAGAGCCTGAAAAACCTGCTTGGCGAGCTGGGCGTCAACGTACCGCCGAACGTCAACCCGCAGCTGAAGAACGTGGCGGCGGTGGCGATCCACGCTGAACTGCCGCCGTTCGCCAAGCCCGGCCAGCCGATCGACATCACCGTGTCTTCCATCGGCAACGCGGTGTCGCTGCGCGGCGGTTCGCTGCTGATGGCGCCGCTGCGCGGTGCCGACGGCCAGATCTACGCGATCGCCCAGGGCAACCTGATCGTCGGCGGCTTTGGTGCGCAGGGCAAGGATGGTTCCCGTGTCTCGGTGAACGTGCCCAGCGTCGGCCGCATTCCCAACGGTGCAACCGTGGAACGTGCCCTGCCCGATCCGCTGGCCAATGGCGGCGACATCACCCTGAACCTGCACAACAACGACTTCACCACGGTCTCGCGCATGGTCGCCGCGCTCAACAACGCCTTTGGCGAAGGTGCCGCGCGTGCGGTCGACGGCGTGACCGTGGCGGTCACCGCGCCGACCGATCCGGGCGCACGCATCGGCCTGCTGGCGCGCATCGAGAACCTGGAACTTACCCCGGGCAGCGCCCCGGCCAAGGTGGTGGTCAATTCGCGCACCGGCACCGTGGTCATCGGCCAGCAGGTGCGCGTGGGACCGGCTGCGATCTCGCATGGTTCGCTGACCGTGACCATCCAGGAAAACACCAACGTCAGCCAGCCCAATGCGCTGTCCGGCGGCCGCACCGTGGCCAGCCCGCAGTCGACCATCACCGCCACCAACGACGGCAGCCGCATGTTCAAGTTCAGCGGCGGCACCACCCTGGACGAGATCGTGCACGCGGTGAACGCCGTGGGCGCAGCACCAGGCGATCTCATCGCGATCCTGGAAGCCCTGAAGCAGGCCGGCGCCCTGAGTGCCGAGCTCGAGGTGATCTGATATGCGCATCAATCCCGCATTCGATCTGCACCCGGCGCAACAGAACGATCCGGCCAAGATCGACAAGGTCGCGCGCCAACTGGAAGGCCAGTTCGCGCAGATGCTGGTCAAGAGCATGCGTGACGCCAGCTTCGGCGACTCGCTGTTCCCCGGCGAAAACAAGATGTTCCGCGACATGTACGACCAGAAGATTGCCGAGGCGATGACCCGCGGCAAGGGCCTGGGCCTGTCCGGCATGATCAGCCGCCAGCTGTCCGGGCAGGCCGCCGAGGGTCCGGCGCTGGATACCCGCGTGGACCCGGCCAAGGCCAGCCGTGCTTACCAGCTCAATGCACCGGCCAAGCCGGCACCGTCGCTGCCATTGGAAGATGGCAGCCAGGCCGTGCGCCTGCTGCAGCAGATGGCCGCCGGTGCACAGCAGGGTGCACACGCGGCTGTCGCGCCGATGGAGCAGGCCCTGGACCTGATCGCCGGCCGCGAAAGCAGCAGCATGCACCGCTCGCTGGGCACCGAAGATCCGTACATCGGCAGCCTGCAGGGCGAGGACTGGGCCGCCAGCAGCGACCAGTGGTCGGCCACCGCCAGCAACCGCGGCACGGCCATCAGCCCAGCCGATGCGATGGCCACGCGCACCGCCGTCGCCCAGCTGGGCGAACACACCCCGGAAGGTTTCGTTGCCAGCATCTGGCAGCACGCACAGAGCGCAGCCAAGGAGCTGGGCGTGGATGCCCGCGCCCTGGTCGCCCAGGCGGCGCTGGAAACCGGCTGGGGCAAGCGCCACATCAAGCATGCCGACGGCAGCACCTCGCACAATCTGTTCGGCATCAAGGCCAATGGCTGGAACGGCCAGCGCGCCACGGCCGGCACCCACGAATATGTCGATGGCGTGCGCCGCAACGAGACCGCCAGCTTCCGCGCCTACAGTTCGCCGGCCGAGAGCTTCGCCGACTACGTGCGCCTGCTGAAGACCAGCCCGCGTTACCAGCAGGCCCTTCAGGCCGGCACCGACGTGCAGGGCTTCGCCCGCGGCCTGCAGCGCGCCGGCTATGCCACCGATCCACGCTATGCGGCCAAGATCGCCGCGATCGCCGGCGGACCGACCATCGAGCGCGCCGTCAGCGCCGTCGCCGATGCCGGCTCGCGCCTTGGCCAGACCTTCGCCAGCACCGCAACTGCGGCGCTGGGTATCACTCGTCGTTGAGGAACCCCATGTCCAGCGTACTTTCCACCGGTACCGGTGCCCTGCTCGCCTTCCAGCGTGCATTGGCGACCACCAGCCACAACGTCGCCAACATCAACACCCCCGGCTACAGCCGGCAGAAGGTCGACTTCGCCACGTCTGATCCGCAGAACTACGGCTTTGGGGACGTTGGCAGCGGCACCCGCATCACCGACATCCGCCGCGCTGCCGACCAGCTGGCCATCTCGCGCCTGCTCGACAGCAGCGGTGAGCTGGCGCGCCTGAAGCAGCTCTCCGGCATGGCCGACCGGGTGAATGCCCTGTTCTCGGACCCGGCCACGAATGTCGCCGGCTCCTGGTCCAACTTCTTCGATGCCGTCAGCGGCCTCTCGTCGAACGCGGCCGGCACGGCCGATCGGCAGAGCCTGCTCGATGGTGGCAAGGCCTTGGCAAGCCGCTTCGTGCAGCTCAACACGCAGATGAACAACCTCGGCAGCGAGGTCAACAACGGACTCATCGCCGGTGCCACGGAAGTCAATCGCCTGGCGCAGGAGATTGCGCAGATCAACGGAGCCATCGGCACCAACATCGCCAATGCTGCGCCGGACCTGCTTGATCGCCGCGATCAGCTGATCTCGCAGCTGATCGGCTACACCGGAGGCACCGCCGTTGTCCAGGACGGTGGCGTGATGAACGTCTACACCGCTGGTGGCAATGCGCTGGTGGTGGGCACGACGGCGTCCAAGGTCACCACGGTGACCGATCCGTACCAGCCCGAGCGCCTGCAGCTGGCGCTGGAGACACAAGGCAATACCATCACGCTCGACCCCAAGGCTGTGGGCGGAAAGATCGGCGGCATGCTGGAGTTCCGCGACACCGTGCTGACCCCGGCCCAGGCCGAACTCGGCAAGCTCGCCGTCGGCCTGGCCGAATCCTTCAACCAGGCCCACCACCAGGGCGTCGACCTGTACGGCAAGATGGGGGGCGACTTCTTCAACATCGGCAACCCGCGCGTTACGCCCAACGCGGGCAATACCGGAACCGGCAGCCTCAGCGCGACCTACGGCGACCTGTCCAAGCTCGAGGCACAGAACATCGTCCTCAAGTTCGATGGAACCCAGTGGCAGGCCACCCGCGCCGACACGGGTGCCACCGTTGCACTGACGGGCACTGGCACCGCTGCCGATCCGCTGGTGATCAATGGCGTCAAGCTGGTGGTCGGTGGCACCCCGGCGGCCAATGATCGTTTTCTGCTGCAGCCCACGGCGGGCGTGGCCGGGAGCCTCGAAACCGCCATCACCGATCCCTCCCGCATCGCTGCCGCTGCTGCGGTCAAGGGCACGGCTGCATTGGCCAACACGGGCACCGGGAAGCTGACGGGCGTCGCCGTCAACGACGCGTCGAATCCGAACCTGCGCGACCCCGCCGCAATCGTGTTCACCTCGGCGACCACCTACACCATCAACGGTGGGCCGCCGCAGACCTATACCCCAGGCCAGACCATCAGCGCCAATGGTTGGAGCTTCGTGCTGGACGGTGCGCCGAAGGTCGGCGACACCTTCAGCATCAGCCCTACCCCTGCAGGTTCGTCGGACAACAGCAATGCGGCAAAGCTGGCCAAGGTCGAGGACGCCAAGGCATTCAACGGGGGCAACGTCACGCTCAACGGAGCGCTTGGTGGATTGACAACGCAGGTGGGTGCCGCTGCACGCTCGGCCGAGTACTCGCTGGACGCACAGCAGGTCATCACGGACAAAGCCCAGGCCGCGCGCGACGAGATCTCCGGCGTCAATCTGGATGAGGAAGCGGCCGACATGCTGCGTCTGCAACAGGCCTATCAGGCCGCCTCACAGTTGATCTCCACCGCCGACAACATGTTCCAGACCATCCTGGGAGCCGTCCGTCGATGAGCAGCCGAATTTCCACCGGGATGATGTTCAACCAGTCGGTGTCACTGATGCTCGCCAAGCAGTCGAAAATCAGCAACCTGGAGCAGCAGATCGCGACTGGCAGCAAGATCACCTCCGCCAAGGACGACCCGGTCGCTGCGGGTACGGCCGTCGGCCTGGACCGCGTCGTGGCAGGGCTCGAGCAGCTCGGCAAGAACGCCAACAGCGTGCAGAACCGACTTGGCCTGCAGGAGAACGCTCTGGCACAGGTCAATGAGCTGATGTCGCGCGCCGTGGAGCTGAGCATCCAGGCCAACAGCCCGGTGCCCAAGGCCAGTGACCTCAAGGCAATCGTGAGCGAGCTGAAGACCATCCAGGAAAGCCTGCTGTCGCTGGCCAACTCCCGGGACGGCAGCGGCCGCTATCTCTTCGGTGGCAGCAACGATGCTGACGCCCCGTTCCAGCGGAGCGGCGGCACCGTCACCTACAGCGGCGACCAGAACCAGCGGCAGGTGGAGGTTGCGCCCGGCCAGCTGGTCTCCGACGCCCTGCCCGGCAGCGAGATCTTCATGCGCATCCCCACCGGCGATGGCCGTGTGGATGCCAGCGCCGCTGCCGGCAACACCGGCAGTGGCCTGTTGACCTCGGTCAGCCGTGACGGCAGCGGCAGCTGGGCCGGTGGCACGCTCAACGTCCGCTTCACCGGCACTGCCGAAGGCGCCTATGAGGTGGTTGATGGCAGCGGCACGGTGGTCGGCAGCGGCACCCACAAGCCCGGCGAAGACATCGTCGTTGGCGGCGTGCGCATGCGCATCGAAGGCAACCCAGCCGCAGGTGATCAATTCAACGTCAGCGACGCGGGTAGCCGCGACATCTTCTCCACCCTGGACAAACTGGTCGCCGCACTGGAATCCGACCCGTCCACTGAAAGCCAGCGCACGGCGTTGCAGAACACCCTGCAGTCCAGCATCCGCGACCTCAACCGGGCCTCGGAAACGATGATCGACGCCCGCGCCAAGGGCGGCGCCCAGCTGGCCGCCATCGATACCGCAGCCAGCGCCCGCGAAGCCACTGCCGTCACCGTCAAGAGCACGCTCTCGACGATGCGGGACCTCGACTACGCCGATGCCATCGGCCAATACAAGCTGGAGACCGCCGCACTTCAAGCCGCCCAGACGATCTTCAGCCAGATGCAGGCGATGTCCCTGTTCAGCAAGATCCGCTAGTCCCTTTCCCCGTTCCATCCGCCTTCCAGCACGGCGCGCCCCGCGCCTTCCACAACGAAACAGACCGAGCAACCACGGAGAAGCACCATGGCACAGATCATCAACACCAACACCATGTCGCTGAATGCTCAGCGCAACCTGTCCACCAGCAGCAGCTCGCTGGCCACCTCGATCCAGCGCCTGTCCTCGGGCATGCGCATCAACAGTGCCAAGGACGACGCCGCCGGCCTGGCGATCTCCGAGCGTTTCACCACCCAGATCCGTGGCATCAACCAGGCCGCGCGCAACGCCAATGATGGCATCTCGCTGGCACAGACCGCTGAAGGCGCACTGGGCGAAGTCGGCAACAACCTGCAGCGCATCCGCGAACTGGCCGTTCAGGCCCGCAGCGCCACCAACTCGGCTTCGGACCGCCAGGCGCTGAACGCCGAAGTGCAGCTGCTGAAGCAGGAAATCCAGCGCGTTGCCGAGCAGACCAACTTCAACGGCACCAGCCTCCTGGACGGCAGCTTCACCAACCAGGCCTTCCAGATTGGTGCGGACCAGGGCCAGACCATCAACATCTCGCAGATCACCAATGCGAATGTGCACAAGCTCGGCGACTGGACCAGCGCCTCGACCCCGGCAAGCGTGGCAGGAAAGACAGCAACCGGCGGCGCCGAGGCTGCGGTTCCGACGACTGTTGGTCCGTCGGGTGCTTTCACGGATGTGACTGCAGGATCAACCGGGTTCACTTTCTCGGTAGGTGGAATCGAGATCTACTCTGCACCCGCTGGCGCAGTAGTCACGGCTGCAAACATCGCGAATGCGCTCGATCAGAAGCAAGATGCACTCGCTGCAGCGGGAATTACGCGTACAGGTAGCGTCTCAAGCACCGGCGGTCCGTTGTACTTTTCGCGCGCCGACGGAAACGATCTTGAGATCATCATGACGGGAGCGGGTGCTGGCGAGGGCTTCGCAAATGCACCATTCATTGGTAATCACAGCACTGGCAAACCTGCAGTCGCTGCTGATTTCCCCGCCATCACTGCCGGCCAGCTGACGCTGACCAAGGCCGACGGCACTGGCGTGGTCGACATCAACGTGGGCGCTGCCAAGAACGCCTCGGAGCGCAACACGCTGCTGGTGAACGCCATCAACGCCAAGACCCACGAAACCGGCGTCACCGCATCGCTGATCGACGGGAAGGTGCAGCTGGAAAACAAGGAAGGCAACTTCACCATTGGTGGCTCGCTGAGCGCCACCGCGCTGGCCAATGCCACTGGCCTGACGGCAGGCAGCAGCGCCACCAATGGCACGTCGTTCGCTGCAGGCACGGCGCAGACCGGCTTTGCCGAACTGGACATCTCCAACCAGGCCAACGCCGACAATGCCATCCTCGCGATGGATGCCGCGCTGCAGTCCGTCAACTCGGCGCGTGCCGACCTCGGCGCGATCCAGAACCGCTTCACCTCGACCATCGCCAACCTGAACACCAATTCGGAGAACCTGTCGGCTGCGCGCAGCCGCATCCGCGACGTTGACTACGCACAGGAAACCGCCGAACTGACCCGTGGGCAGATCCTGCAGCAGGCTGGCACGGCCATGCTGGCCCAGGCCAACCAGGTGCCGCAGAACGTACTGCGCCTGCTGCAGTCGTAATACCCGCACCACCGAGCTGGAACCAAGCCCCGCCATGCAGATGGCGGGGCCTTTTCGTTTGACCCGAGAAAAAAGGATCGAAACTCCGCTAAAGGCCGGAGGGGTAGTGCCGTTATTGATTTCAGCAGCGGTAGCACACCCCTTGGGGGGACGCCAGCCACTGCCCCCCGAAACCGGTCAGGCTGCTCTGCCGGACACACTGCCTACAAGGAAACCGCACCATGGCACAAGTCATCAACACCAACACCATGTCGCTGAACGCCCAGCGCAACCTGGGCACCAGCGGCGCCAACCTGGCCACCACCATTCAGCGCCTGTCCTCGGGCATGCGCATCAACAGCGCCAAGGACGATGCCGCCGGCCTGGCGATCTCCGAGCGCTTCAGCACCCAGATCCGCGGCGCCAACCAGGCTGCCCGCAACGCCAACGATGGCATCTCGCTGGCCCAGACCGCCGAAGGCGCGCTGGGTGAGATCGGCAACAACCTGCAGCGCGTCCGCGAGCTGGCCGTGCAGTCGCGCAGCGCCACCAACTCCGATTCCGACCGCCAGGCCCTGAACGCCGAAGTGCAGCTGCTGAAGCAGGAAATCCAGCGCGTCGCCGAACAGACCAACTTCAACGGCACCAACCTGCTGGACGGCACCTTCACCAACCAGGCCTTCCAGATCGGCGCCAACCAGGGCCAGACGATCAACATCTCGCAGGTCGCCAA
This sequence comes from Stenotrophomonas sp. YJH_SMC_101-4, assembly GCF_059370395.1. Classification (NCBI taxonomy): domain Bacteria; kingdom Pseudomonadati; phylum Pseudomonadota; class Gammaproteobacteria; order Lysobacterales; family Lysobacteraceae; genus Stenotrophomonas; species Stenotrophomonas sp. YJH_SMC_101-4. The sequence continues at coordinate 1,046,368 of NZ_JCAFTP010000001.1, forward strand.
CGCCAACATCAGCAAGCTGGGCAACTGGACCACCGCGTCCAAGGCCGCCACCGCCACCGGCGCCGTACCGGTGGGTGGCGCCAAGGACGCTGTTGCGAACGCGACGGCCGGCACGATCGATGGGGCCAGCCTCGTAGACGCAACTGGCGCTGACGGAGCGAGGACGTACGATGCATTCTCGTTCAATGTGTCCGGCGTCAAGATCGACGTGGCAGGGGTGACTGGAGGCGCAGATGTCGCTGCTGCCAGAGCGTCGATGGTCACCAACATCGGAAACGCGCTGGCTGCGAAGTCCAGCGAACTCGCGGCGGCTGGCGTCTCCACCTCTGTTGCCTCCGGCGCCATCACCATCTCCAACTCGGGCGAAGCATTCAAGATCACTGGCGCTCCGTTTGTTGCAGCTGGCGTTGATGTTGCCGTGGCCACCCAGGTAGCAAAGGCAGCAGACTTCTCGACCGGTGTTGCTGCTGGTGAACTTCAGATCAGCAAGAGTGACGGTTCGGGCTTCGTTGACATCACCGTCGGCGCATCGAAGACTGCAGGCGATCGTAGCACCGCACTGGTCAACGCCATCAATGCGAAGACCCACGAGACGGGTGTCACCGCCTCGCTGGTGGAAGGCAAGCTGCAGCTGACCTCGGAAAAGGCCGACTTCGAAGTGAAGAGCAGCCTGACCGCTGACAAGCTGAAGGATGCTACCGGCCTGGCCACCGGCACCGCCAAGTTCACGGCAGGCAAGGCCGCTGAAGGATTTGCCGATCTCGACATCTCCTCGAAGGACGGTGCGGACAACGCCATCCTGGCAATGGACGCCGCCCTGAACTCGATCAACTCCGCCCGCGCCGACCTGGGTGCGATCCAGAACCGCTTCACCTCGGTGGTTGCGAACCTGAACACTTCGTCGGAGAACATGTCGGCTGCCCGCAGCCGCATCCGCGACGTGGACTACGCCTCGGAAACCGCCGAGCTGACCCGCAACCAGATCCTGCAGCAGGCCGGTACCGCCATGCTGGCCCAGGCCAACCAGTCCAGCCAGAACGTGCTGAGCCTGCTGCGCTGATCCAGCGGTAGCAGGAGGCAACAACGGGAAGGGGGCGAAAGCCCCCTTCTTCGTGTCCGGAGGCGGATTGGCATGGGCCTTGCACATGGTTGGAGAGCGTTTCCACGCTCAAGCTCGCCCCTCCCAGGCCGATAGCAGGTGCAGCACACCCGCACGGCCCGTCCAAGAAAAAGGATTCCCCTCATGGCCATCGGCACGATTGGTTCCGGCCTCGACATTCCCAACCTGGTTGCACAGCTGACCGCCAAGGAACGCGAGCCCCGGGAGAAGCAGATCAACTCGGCAGGCGTTGCCGCCAGTGCCAAGCTGTCGGCGCTTGGCACCATCAAAAGCGGAATGACCAGCCTGCAGAGCGCGCTGAAGACCCTGGTCAAGGGTGTGGCCACCCCCGGCCTGAAGGTCAGCACGCCGACCGAATCGAACTTCACTGCCACCCTCGATACCAGCACCACCGCAGGCAAGGCCGCCGCAGGCAGTCACCAGGTGGAAGTCAAATCCCTGGCGCAGAACCAGAAGCTCAGCTCCAAGGCCTATACGAAGGATGCCGTGGTTGGCGACGGTACGCTGACGATCGGCTACGGCGACAAGTCCATAAGCGTGAACATCGAACCCGGCGCAACACTCGAGAAGATCGCGGCCGAAATCAACTCCGCCGCCGAGAGCAAGGGCGTCACCGCGGCCGTGGTTACCGCCGACGATGGCATGCACCTGGTGTTGACCGCCGTTGATTCCGGCACCAAGGGCGCGCTGAAGGTCAGCGCCAGTGGCGGCAATGGCGGACTCTCCGAACTGGCCTATGACGGCACATCGGCGTCGAAGATGACCGAGATGGTGCCCGCCAAGGACGCTGTGGTCGTGGTGGATGGCTTCACCCGCACCAGCAGCTCCAACACCATCACCGATCTGGTGCCCGGCATCAGCCTCACCCTGACCAAGGCGAAGGAAGGCGAGACGCAGACGCTGACCGTCACTCCGGACAACAGCACGCTGAAGACCAACCTCACGGCCTTCATCACCGCCTACAACGGCATTCAGGCGACACTGAAGAGCTCCAGCGCCTACAACGCCGAGACGCGCACTGCATCGACCATGACCGGAGATGCCATGGTCCGCGGCCTGCAGCAGCAGCTGCGCGCCCAGCTGAGTGCGAACGTCAACGATCTCAAGGATCTGGGCATCACCATTGCTGCCGATGGCAGCATGAGCCTTGATGGCGCCAAGCTCGACACGGCGTTGGCCAAGAACCCCGAGGCCGCCACCAAACTGTTCGGTGCAGAGGGCGCACTGGGCAAACCGATGACCGAACTGCTCAAGAGCAGCCTGGACGCGACCACCGGCACGATCACCCAGCGCACGGCGACGTTGAACAAGCAGATCAAGGCGCTCGAAAAGCAGCTGGACGAGCTGGACAAGAACATGGAAAAGGTGGCCGACCGCTACACCAAGCAGTTCACCGCGATGGAAAAGATGGTCACGCAGATGCAATCGGCCGGCGGCTCGCTGATCCAGCAGCTCGGCAACTGATTTCCAGGCATTTTTCCGGCGCAGTCGGCGCTCAAGTAGAGCCCCGGCTGGGCCGATAACCCGTTAGACCCGTGCCGAATCCCACCACCCACGCGGATGGGCAGGCATTCCAGGAGACTTCCCCTATGTACGGTTCCAATCGGCAGTTCGCCGAGCAGTACCGAAAAGTCGGCGTGACCACCTCGGTCGTCGATGCCGATCCACACAAGCTGGTGGCATTGCTGCTGGCCGGTGCCTGCGAGCGCATCCGCACGGCTGAAGCGTCGCTGCAGCGCAATGACCAGGCGCGCAAGGGCAAGGCCATCGGCGAAGCCTGCGCCATCGTCGGCCACCTCAACGGCTCGCTCGACCATGAAGCCGGTGGTGAGATTGCCGGCAACCTGTCGGCGTTGTACGACTTCGTCATCATGCGCCTGACCGAGGGCAACCTGCACAACGATCCAACCGCGCTGAAGGAAGCGCTGGGCTTGATGGTGGAGATCGACTCTGCATGGAACGCAATTCCGGCAGACCAGCGCCAGGTGACCAAGGCGGTGGGGCCATGAACCTGCAATCGATGCATGACGCCCTCGATACACTGGAAGCAAGCCTGCCAGGCGAGGACCACGAAACCAGCGAGCGCCTGATGGCCGCGCACCTGGAAGCAGTTGCCGCGCTGTCGCTGGTTGTCGAGCGCCCCAGTGATGCGTCCATCCTCGCGTTGCGCGACCACCAGCAACGCGTGCTGGCACGCATGATCTCCCTGCGCGACGAAGCCGCCGCGCACCTGAAGCACACCGGCCGCTCCCTTCGCGCGGCACATGCCTACCTGCAGGCAGAATCGCTGGCATGACCCAATTGCCGACCACGTCGCTGCACCATCCGGCCGAAAGCGAGCTGTTCGACGAAACGCTCAGCTGCGAGCTGGCCCTGCCGGCCGAGTTCCAGGCAGGCAGCGCCGCTGGCCGTACCAGCAGTGCCGAGGGCCTGCTGCGCAGCCTGGCCCTGGTCGAGGACAGCCGTGTCGACGAGCACGACGACCGCAATGAGTCCAGCCTGCAGCTGCAGCGGCTGGAAGCCAAGCTGGATCTGGCGATGGTGCTGCTGGGCCGGCTGGTACGCCAGCAGGGCCAGGAACTGACCCTGCGCCCCGTGCGCTGGTCACGCCGCGGCATCCGCCTGCAGCTGGGCCCGCGTAGCGGCGCCAGCCCCGGACAGGCTGGCCTGGTGCGCCTGCAGCCCAGCGACTGGCTGCCCGACCATATCGACCTGCCGGTGGAAGTGATCGCCGAAGCGGCGGACGGTGGCGGTGGTCACTACCTGTGGCTGCGTTTCCAGCGTCTTGGCGATGGCCTGGAGATGGCGATGGAGCGGCATCTGTTCCGCCTGCATCGCCGCCAGGTGGCCGAAGCACGCCGCGCCCGTTGAAACCTGCCACCATGGCGGCGGATGGGCAAGCCTTGGCGCGCCCGTTCAGCTAAGTTAAGGTGGACTCCCCTCACGGACCTCCAACGTGCCTGTGCGAGTTCTCATCGTCGACGATCACACCCTGGTCCGCGCCGGCCTGGCGCGGCTGCTGCAGGGGTTTGCCGACGTGCAGCTCGTCGCCGAGGCCAGCAATGCCGAGCAGGCACTGCAGCTGGCCCTGCAGCACGCCCCGGACGTGGTCCTGATGGACCTGTCACTCCCCGGCCGCACCGGCCTGGAAGCCCTCAGTGACATCCGCCTGCGCGCTCCCGGCACGCGGGTGGTGATGATGACCATGCACGACGACGCCGCGCACGTGCGCGATGCACTCGATCGCGGCGCGGTCGGGTTCCTGGTCAAGGATGCGGCGCCGCAGGAGCTGGAACTGGCGCTGCGTGCCGCGCACGCCGGACAGGTGTTCCTGAGCCCGCAGATCTCCGCCAAGATGCTGGCACCGATGCTCGGTCGCGAGAAACCTACCGGCATCGCCGCACTGTCGCCGCGCCAGCGCGAGATCCTGCGCCGCATCGGCAAGGGTGAGAGCAACAAGGAGATCGCCGCCGACCTCGGCATCAGCGTCAAGACGGTGGAGACCCACCGCGCACGCATGATGGAGTCGCTCGGCTGCCGCCGCGCCAACGATCTGCTGCTGCTGGCCGCGCGCCACCAGCACGAGCTGGAGTGATTGCCTGCGAATGGGGTCAGATCCCTTTCCGCAGGAAAGGGATCTGACCCCTGCCCGGCACTGCACCGGCGACGAATTCCCGTCACCCTGACACGCTCCGACAGGAACCCGTACACGGCGCAGCCCGGTCAACCCGGCAACCACACCGAAAATCAGCAACTTAGGCGCGATCATCGTCAACATTCCGCGCCGATGTAGGGAATACCCCTACATCCTGTCAGGACATTCACGAAGCCCCTCAGGAACCCCCTGATTCCGCCCCCGCCGGATCAAAAGCAAGATGCGTTCCACAAGGCGCCGGGGAGCGGTGCCGGGGAACCACGATGAAGGCTGCACTCTCGACCCAGCTGGGCCAACAACTTCACCTTACCCCGCAGTTGCTGCAGTCGATCCGGCTGCTGCAGCTCGATGGGCTGCACCTGGAACAGGAAATCCAGCGCCTGCTGGACTCCAATCCGTTGCTGGAGATCGAAGAGGCCGACGCGCCCGCAGCCGATGCCACCGAGGCCAGCGCCACGACGATGGACACCGCCGCCTTCGACGAGCTGCCGGAGTCTTCGATGTGGGACGTGGCCGGCGCCAGCTGGCAGGACGGCGACGACGACCGCATGGCGCGCATTGCCGCCGGCGAATCGACCGACCCGCAGCTGCGTGTGCTTCAGCGCCTGTCGCTGGACATGGACGACCGCGAACTGGCGGTGGCCGCGTTCTGGCTCGATCACTGCGACGAGGCCGGCTACCTGCAGGCACCGCTGGGCCAGCTGCAGTTGCTGGCCAGCGCCCAGTTCGATATCGCGGCCGACGGCGTGGAAGCCATCCGCCAGCAGCTGCTGCACGGAGAACCCGCTGGCATGGCCGCGCAGGACCTGCGCGAAGGCCTGCAGGCACAGCTGCGCAGCCTGCACGGCGTGGTCCCCGCTCGCCATCTGGCCGCCCGCATCCTCGATGGCGCGCTCGATGCGCTGGCCGCCCACGACTACCCTGCCCTCGCCCGCCAGCACGACGCCGAGATCGACGACGTGCGCGAGGCGGTGCGCCTGATCCTCTCGCTGCAGCCGCGCCCGGGCGACAGCCTGCTGCCCGAACGCAACGCGGTGGTGGTGCCGGACGTCGTGGCCTGGCACGCCGATGGGCAATGGAAGGTGGCACTGAACCCGGCCACCAGCCGCCGCGTCTCGATCAACAGCCAGTACGAACAGGCGCTGGCCGAAACCAGCGAAGCCGCGCCGGCACTGCGCGAGATGCTGCAGGAGGCGCGCTGGTTCAGCCGCGGCCTGTCGATGCGCTACGACACCCTGCTGCGCACCGCGCGGGTGATCGTCGAGCGCCAGGCCGCCTTCCTGGTGCGTGGCGAAGAGGCGATGGCCCCGCTGACCCTGAAGGAAGTGGCCGAGGAAATCGGCATGCACGAGTCCACCGTCTCGCGCATCACCACCGGCAAGTTCCTGCAGACCCCGCGCGGCACCTTCGAACTGAAGCACTTCTTCGCCGTGCGCCTGGAAGGCGCCAGCGTCTCCGGCCAGGCCGTGAAGGCCATGGTCCGCCGCCTGATCGACGCCGAACCGGCCGGCCGGCCGCTGGCCGACGAGGCCATCGCCGGCCTGCTGTCGCGCCAGGGGGTGAACATTGCCCGCCGAACCGTCGCAAAATACCGAGAACAACTGGACATCGCCCCGGCCCGTGAACGGCGCCGGCTTGGCGCCAGGCAACCGCAGCTGGCCCGGGTGGGCTGAAAAGGATGTTGGACATGAACAAGCTCACGGTCCTGTTGGTCGATGACCACGAGGGCTTCATCAATGCGGCGATGCGCCATTTCCGCAAGATCGACTGGCTGCAGATCGTCGGCAGTGCCGGCAATGGCCTGGAAGCGATCGAGCGTTCGGAAACGCTGCGCCCGCAGGTCGTATTGATGGATCTGGCCATGCCGGAGATGGGTGGCCTGCAGGCCACCCGCCTGATCAAGTCGCAGGACGATGCACCGTACATCGTGATCGCCAGCCACTTTGACGACGCCGAGCACCGCGAGCACGCGCTGCGCGCCGGCGCCGACAATTTCGTCAGCAAGCTGTCCTACATCCAGGAAGTCATGCCGATCCTGGAAGGCCTCAGGGAGGATCGATCGTGAGCGAATCGCGCATCCTGGTACTGGACAACGACGCCGTGCGCGCAGAGCGCACCGTTGCCCTGCTGGAATTCATGGACTTCAACCCGCGCTGGGTGTCCGACGCGGCCGACTTCGACCTGGGTCGCCAGCGCCAGAACGATTGGATGGCGGTGATCGTCGGCAGCCTGGACGACAACGCCGCCAGCACCGCACTCTACAACTGGCTGGGTGGCAGCAGCCTGCCGCCGCCGGTGCTGCTGGCCGATGGTGACGGGGTAACGTTTGCCCGCCAGCACGGCCTGCACGAAGCCAACATCTGGCCGCTGGAAACGCCGCTGCGCCATGCGCAGATGGAAGCCCTGCTGCGCCGCGCCAGCCTCAAGCGCCTGGACGCCGAGCACCAGGCCGGTGCCGCGCAGGATCAAGGCCCGACCGGCAACGGCCCGGCGGTGACTGCGTTGCGTACCATGATCGAGCAGGTCGCCGCGTTCGATACCACCGTACTGGTGCTGGGCGAATCCGGTACCGGCAAGGAAGTCGTGTCGCGTGCGATCCACCAGCGCTCGCCGCGCCGTGATGGCCCGTTCGTGGCGATCAACTGCGGCGCCATTCCGCCGGACCTGCTGGAAAGCGAACTGTTCGGCCACGAAAAGGGTGCGTTCACCGGCGCACTGACCGCCCGCAAGGGGCGTTTCGAAATGGCCGAGGGCGGCACCCTGCTGCTCGACGAAATCGGCGACATGAGCCTGCCGATGCAGGTAAAGCTGCTGCGAGTGCTGCAGGAACGCAGCTTCGAGCGCGTCGGCGGCAACCAGACCATCCGCTGCAACGTGCGCGTCGTGGCCGCGACCCACCGCGATCTGGAAACGCGCATCGCCGAAGGCAAGTTCCGCGAGGATCTGTTCTACCGCCTCAACGTGTTCCCGATCGACGTGCCCGCCCTGCGCGAGCGTCGCGAAGACCTGCCGGCGCTGGTGGAAACCATCGCCGCACAGCTGGCGCGCACCGGTCGTGGCGAAGTGCGCTTCACCCCGGAAGCCCTGCAGGCCCTGGCCGGCTACGAATGGCCGGGCAATGTGCGCGAACTGACCAACCTGGTCGAGCGCCTGGCGGTGCTGCATCCAGGCGGCTCGGTGCGCGTGCAGGACCTGCCGGCCCGCTACCGTGGTGACGCCGCACTGGCCGCCGTTGCCACGCCGGCACCGGCACAGCCGGCCACCAGTGAAGAACGCCTCGACCTGCGCAGCTTCTCGTTCCATACCCCGGGCGGCGGCAGCCAACCGGCGCTGGAGCATGGCATCGCAGTAAATCGCGCCGCAGCCCCGGCGGCCCTGCCCGACGACGGCCTGGACCTGCGCAACCACATGGCCAACATCGAACTGGGCCTGATCAACGAAGCACTGGAACGCACCCAGGGCGTTGTCGCCCACGCCGCCCAGCTGCTTGGCCTGCGCCGCACCACCCTGGTGGAAAAGCTGCGCAAGTACGGCATCGAACGCGAGCAGGCCGAACTGGCCGGCTGAAGCGCGTCACCCACATGAAGGGGGCACGAACGCCTGGGCTTGCCCGGGCGTTCGTGTTTCCAGAACCCGGAGTCGGATCCCTGCGCATCCACAGCGCCAGAACGCCGCCCGCTGGACACCGCAGCCGTAGGCCAGAAAACCGACGCCGGTTAAATGGCGCGTCACAGCCCAGAAACGCGCCATCTATCTATCCATGCCGTGGATCAAGCGTGTCGACCAAGGTCGACACCCACCAAGAGCAGCTCATGCCGCTCCGACAGCAGCGGGAAACTGTCGAAGGCGGGGTGGGTCCGGTTGCGGGGGTGTCCGCGGCATGGATGCCGCGGCCAAGCTCCCAAGGACGGGTTTACGGCGTCCCCCGCCACCGGACCCACCCCGCCAACCTCAGGAATCCAGCTTCTGCCGTTGCTCCGGCCTTTGCCGTTACTTCGGCGGGTGCAGGGCGCAGCCCTGCCAGCCCCCCCCAACCCTCACTTCACTGAATCGAAAACCGGTTTCGGCACGGCACTTGCACTGGCTCCAGCAGACAACCCCATCCCCTGTTTCTGGAACCGTTGCAGATGTCCCACTCCGTCACTTCGATCCTTTCGCAGATCCGCTCCTATCAGACCCAGATGGGACAGCCGGCGCTCAACCCGCTGGGCGAAACGCCGCGCAGCAACGCCCTGCCGGGCACGGTGCTGGACGCACCGCAGGCCCAGCCGGCCAGCTTCACCGAAACCCTGCGTGGTGCGATTGCCGGCGTCAACGATGCGCAACAGAAATCCGGCGCGCTGGCCAAGGCCTTCGAAATGGGCGACCCCAGCGCCGACCTGGCCAAGGTGATGGTCGCCTCGCAGCAGTCCCAGATCGCCTTCCGCGCCACCGTGGAAGTCCGCAACCGTCTCGTCCAGGCTTACCAGGACGTGATGAACATGCCGCTGTAAGGAATAGAGACGCATGGCACTGACGCTCTCCAAGGACAGCCTGAACGCCGAAAAGGCCGGGCAATGGTTCGACCGCCTGCAGAGTCTGCAGATCACCCGTCGGCTGGGCCTGATGGCGATGATCGCGGTGGCGGTGGCGGCAGGCCTGTCCGTGTTCTTCTGGTCGCAGAAGCCGGGCATGGTCCCGCTGTACACCGGCCTGGACCAGAAGGCGACCGCTGAAGCGACCGACCTGCTGCGCGCCGCGCAGATTCCGTTCGCGCTCGACCCGGCCACCGGTGGCATCACCGTGCCGGAAAAGAACCTGCACGACGCGCGCCTGAAGCTGGCCGGCTCCGGCCTGACCGACAGCGGCAAGCTCGGCTTCGAGCTGATGGAGCGCGACCCGGGCTTCGGCGTCAGCCAGTTCGTCGAAAGCGCGCGCTACCAGCATGCGCTGGAAACCGAGCTGTCGCGCACCATCAACACGCTGCGCCCGGTGCGCGATTCGCGCGTGCACCTGGCCATTCCCAAGCCCAGCGCCTTCACCCGCCAGCGTGACGTGGCCAGCGCCTCGGTGACCCTGGAACTGCGTGGCGGCCAGCAGCTGGAACGCAGCCAGGTGGACGCCATCGTGCACATGGTCGCGGCCAGCATCCCGGATCTCGCCCCGGAACGGGTGACCGTGGTTGACCAGAGCGGGCGCATGCTCAGCGTCAGCGACCCGAACAGTGAGGCGGCGGTCAACGCTGCCCAGTTCGAACAGGTGCGCCGCCAGGAAACCTCGTTCAACCAGCGCATCCGCGAGCTGCTGGAGCCGATGACCGGCCCCGGCCGCGTCAACCCGGAAGTGAGCGTGGACATGGATTTCTCGGTAACCGAGGAAGCCCGTGAGCTCTACAACGGCGAACCGCAGAAGCTGCGCAGCGAGCAGATGAGCGAGAACACCACCAGCACCCCGGGCCCGCAGGGCGTGCCGGGCGCGACCAGCAACAGCCCGCCGGGCCAGCAGGCCGCGCCGGCCACCGCGCAGGCGCCGACCGAAAGCAGCAAGAACGCGACCCGCAACTACGAGCTGGACCGCACCCTGCAGCACACCCGTCAGCCGGCGGGCCGCATCAAGCGCGTCTCGGTGGCGGTCCTAGTGGACAACGTGCCGCGCGCCGGTGCCAACGGCAAGGTCAGCCCGCAGCCGTTGTCGGCCGCCGAACTGACCCGCGTCGAGGCACTGGTCAAGCAGGCCGTCGGTTTCAATGCCGAGCGTGGCGACACCGTATCGGTGATGAACGCCCCGTTCGTGCGTGATACCACGCCGGTCGAAGGCCCGGCCTGGTGGGAGCTGCCGTGGGTGCACGATGCCGGCCGCATGCTGCTGGGCGCCGTGGTGGTGCTGGCATTGCTGTTCGGCGTGCTGCGCCCGGCATTGCGTGCGATCACCGGCCAGAACAGGAAGAACGACGAACAGGCACTGGAACCGCACACCGCGGACGTGCAGCTGGTCGATGACGATGGCATGCCGCTGCCGGCGCTGGGCGCCGACCGGGCCAGCCTGGGCGGGCCGGATGCACTGGCCCTGCCGGTGGATTCATATGAGGAACGACTGCGGATGGCGCGTGAAGCCGTGAAGACCGACTCCAAGCGCGTGGCCCAGGTGGTCAAGGGCTGGGTGGCCAATGACTGAGGCACAACTGACCGGCGTGCAGCGCGCGGCCGTGCTGCTGCTGTCCCTGGGTGAGCTGGATGCAGCCGAAGTGCTGCGCCACATGGAACCCAAGGAGGTGCAGAAGATCGGCATCGCCATGGCCACCATGACCGACATCACCCGCGAACAGGTGGAACGGGTGATGGACCAGTTCGGCCAGGAACTGGGCTCGAAGACCTCGCTGGGCGTGGGCTCGGACGACTACATCCGCAACATGCTGGTGCAGGCGCTGGGCAGCGAGAAGGCCGGCAACCTGATCGACCGCATCCTGCTCGGCCGCAACACCACCGGGCTGGACGCGCTGAAGTGGATGGACCCGCGCGCGGTGGCCGATCTGGTGCGCAACGAGCACCCGCAGATCATCGCCATCGTGATGGCGCACCTGGAAACCGACCAGGCCGCCGACGCGCTGAAGCTGCTGCCGGACCGCACCCGCGTGGACGTGCTGCTGCGCATCGCCACGCTCGACGGCATTCCGCCGAACGCACTCAATGAACTCAACGAGATCATGGAGCGCCAGTTCGCCGGCAACCAGAACCTGAAGTCGTCCAACATCGGCGGCGTGCAGTGCGCGGCCAACATCCTGAACTTCATGGACAGCGGCCAGGACCAGGCGATCCTGGGCGAAATCGCCCGCATCGATGCGCCGTTGAGCAACCGCATCCAGGACCTGATGTTCGTGTTCGACGACCTGGTGGACCTGGACGACCGCGAGATGCAGCTGGTGCTGCGCGAAGTGAGCGGCGAGCGCCTGGGCCTGGCCCTGCGCGGTGCCGACATCAAGGTGCGCGACAAGATCACCCGCAACATGTCGCAGCGCGCGGCCGAGATCCTGCTGGAAGACATGGAAGCCCGTGGCCCGGTGCGCCTGTCCGACGTGGAAGGCGCGCAGCGCGAGATCCTGGCCATCGTCAAGCGCATGGCCGATGAAGGCACCGTCACCATTGGTGGCAGCGCGGAGGCCATGCTGTGAGCAACGTCGTGCGCTGGCTTGCCCCGGACCTGCTGGCCCAGCCCGACCCGGTGCTGGATCAGGAGGATGCGTTCGAACTCACCGAGCCGCACCCGGAACACGAACCCGAGCCACCGCTGCAGCTGCCGACCCTGGAGGAAATCCAGGCCATCCAGGACAGCGCCGAGAAGGAAGGCTTCCAGCACGGCCATAGCGAAGGTTACGGCCAGGGACAGGCGGAAGTGCGTCGCCTCGCCGCGCAGATCGAAGGCATCCTCGACAACTTCAGCCGACCGCTGGTGCGGCTGGAGAACGAAGTGGTCGGCGCACTGGGCGAACTGGCGGTACGCATCGCTGGCGCGCTGGTCGGCCGCGCCTACGAAGCTGACCCGGCACTGCTGGCACAGCTGGTCGGTGAGGCGATCGACGCGGTGGGCGGCAGCACCCGCGAGGTCGAAGTGCGACTGCACCCGGACGACATCGCTGCCCTTGCCCCGCTGTTGAGCCTGCCGCCACAACAACGCCTGGTGCCAGACACCAGCCTCAGCCGCGGCGATCTTCGCGTGCACGCAGAAGCCGTGCGCATCGACGGCACCCTGGAAGCCCGCCTGCGAGGCGCGCTGGACGCGGTGATCCGCCAGACCGGAGCCAATGCATGACCCCCGATCCGCAGCCGACGCCGCCACCGGCCGACTGGGCCATCGCCCGCAACCTGCGCCTGGCCCGTCGGCTCGATGGCCTGCGCGTGGATACCGCCCATGGCCGTGGCCTGATCCGCGAAGGCGTGCTGCGCCGCGCGGTCGGACTGACCCTGGAAGCGGTCGGCTGCGAAGCGCCGCTGGGTGCCAGCTGCAAGGTGGAAGTGGTCGATGGTGGCTGGGTCGATGCCGAAGTGGTCGGCTTCGCCGGCGAGCGCACTTACCTGATGCCGAGCGCGGAACTGCACGGCCTGCTGCCCAATGCGCGGGTGGTGCCGTCCGCACGCCGTGGCGGCGTTGAAGTGGGCGAAGGCCTGCTCGGCCGCGTCATCGACAGCGACGGCGTGCCGCTGGACGGCAAGGGCCCGATCCGCGCCGAGGGCCATGTCGGCATGGCCGGCGTGTCGATCAATCCGCTGGCACGTGAACCGATCACCCAGCCGCTGGACGTGGGCGTGCGTGCGATCAACGCGCTGCTGCCGATCGGCCGCGGCCAGCGTGTCGGCCTGTTCGCTGGTTCTGGCGTCGGTAAGTCGACGCTGCTGGGCATGATGACCCGCTACACCGCCGCCGACGTGATCGTGGTCGGCCTGATCGGTGAACGTGGCCGCGAAGTCCGCGATTTCGTCGAGACCACGCTGGGCGAAGAAGGACTGCGCCGCGCCGTGGTGGTGGCCAGCCCCGCCGACCGGCCGCCACTGGCGCGCCTGCACGGCGCCTACCGTGCCACCGCCATCGCCGAATGGTTCCGCGACCAGGGCCTGAACGTGCTGCTGCTGATGGACTCACTGACCCGCTTCGCCCAGGCGCAGCGCGAGATCGGCCTGTCGGTCGGCGAGCCGCCGACCACCCGTGGTTACCCACCGTCGGTGTTCGCCAAGCTGCCGGCACTGGTCGAACGCGCCGGCAACGGCGCCAAGGGCCGTGGCTCGATCACCGCGTTCTATACGGTGCTGACCGAAGGCGATGATCCGCAGGATCCGATCGCCGATGCAGCGCGCGCGATCCTCGACGGCCACATCCTGCTCTCGCGGCGCGTGGCCGACAGCGGCCTTTACCCGGCCATCGACGTCGAATCGTCGGTCAGCCGTGTGGTCACGGAAATCGCCGACGAGCCGTGGCGCCTGCGCATCCGCAAGTTGAAGCGACTGGTCTCGGCCTACTCGGCCAACCGCGACCTGATCGCCATCGGTGCCTACCAGCGCGGCAACGACGCGGCCACCGACGAAGCCCTGGAACGCTGGCCGGAAATCATGGAGTTCCTCGGCCAGGACGTTGCCAAGGCCGCAGATCTCCCGCACAGCCAGGCGGCGCTGCAGCGCCTGGTGGAACAAGAGAGTTAAGCCATGAACCAGTCCAAGCGCATCGATCCCCTGCTGAAGCGGGCCCAGGAACACGAGGACGCGGTGGCCCGCGATCTGGCCGAACGCCAGCGCGTGCTCGATACCCATCTGTCGCGACTGGACGAACTGCGCCGCTACGCCGAGGAGTATGCGAATGCGCAGATGGCGGCGACCAGCCCGGCGCAGCTGCTGAACCGGCGCGCGTTTCTCGACCGCCTCGACAGTGCGGTCGAACAGCAGCAGGCCACGGTCAATGGCAACCGCGAGAAGGTGGAAGCCGAGCGCGCCCGGCTGATCCTGGCCAGCCGTGACAAGGCCGTGCTGGAACAACTGGCCGCCAGCTACCGCGCACAGGAGAAGGTGGTGACGGACCGCCGCGACCAGCGCGAGATGGATGACATCGGTGCCCGCCGCGCCCGCCTGGTACAGATCGAAGACCAGGACGGCGCCGAGCAGGGAGGCCGCGCGTGATGCCCGCGCCATTGGCCGGCAGCGCCAACGCGCAGCCGCAGAATTCCGGCAGCAGCGCAACGCGCGCGCCACGCGGTGAGGGCAGCAAGGATTTCAGCCAGCTGCTGCAGGGTGGTGCGCCGGGCGCCGATGGATCCTCCAGGCCCTCGAACATGCCCACGTCGCCTGCACAGGGGCCGGCATCCGACAGCAATGGCCAGTCCAGCGCCGAGCGCAGGCCGGACAGCGCTGTCGTACCCGAAGAGACCGCGGCGACGGTGCCCCCGGTGCAAGCCAGGCCCGCTGCCGAAAAGGACGCCTCGGCGACGACCGAGGAAGCCCCATGGCCGCCGCTCGGCCTGGCAGGACTGGTACTGGCGGTACCGACGCCTGCCGATCCTGCCGCCGCTCTGCCAGCAGTGGCGACGGCCACCGATGCAGACGGCAACGCACTGCCCTCGCCCGCTGCACTGCCGGTCGCAGCAGCCCTGCCCTCCACAGCAGCGGCGACCGCTACGGCCACCGCCGAAGGCGACGCCCCCAATGGGGCCGACCAGGCGACCACTCTGCCGTTGCCTGAGCTGGTGCTGCCCGGTAAGCGCGGCGAGCGCGGTGAAGGCAGCGACGCAACCCTCATCGGCGACCGCGCCACGGCGCCGCTCCTGCATGCACCGGGCAACGCGGCTGTGCAGGATCTGAAGGCCGCGCTGGCCACGGGCAATGCCATCTTCAATGGCGAACCGACACCGAAGCCGGTGCTCGGCGACGATGGTTTCGACCAGGCAATCGGTGCGCGCCTGGGTTGGCTGGCCGACCAGAAGATCGGCCATGCCCACATCCGGCTGAGTCCGGACGACATGGGTCCGGTCGACGTGCGCCTGCAGTTGAACGGCGACAAGGTGCACGCCAGCTTCAGCAGCCCGCATGTGGACGTGCGCCAGGCACTGGAAAGCAGCCTGCCACGCCTGCGTGAACTGCTGGGCGAACAGGGCTTCCAGCTTGCTCATGCCGATGTCGGCCACCAGGCCCCCGGCGGTGGCGGCAATGCGACGGGCCAGTCCGGTGGCGGCGGCATGGCAGGTGACGGAGAACCGTCGCCAGGCGACGCCAGCCTGTCGTCCGCGCAGTTGATCCGCCAGCGCGGGTTGCTGGACGCATACGCCTGACACCGCGCGAGCGGGTAGCGCCGGGCCATGCCCGGCGGAGCCCCAACCCTCCGCCGGGCATGGCCCGGCGCTACCGATACAGGCACCCCGACGGAATTCCGTCGCATCCCTCTGCCCCGGCTCTGGCACACCCCTTGCATATCCCGGTGAAGCAACCCTCAGGAGCTTCACCCCGTGGCCGCAGCCGCTGACAAAACCAAGAAGACCGCCGAGAAGGACAAGGCCGCCAAGCCGCGTAGTCCGATCCTGATCACCGCACTGGTGGCCGTACTGGCCGCCGCTGCCGCCGGTGGCGGCGTCTGGTTCTTCACCCAGTCCAAGCACGAAGAGAAGACCGCGCAGGCCCCGAAGAAGGCCAGCACTCCGGCACCGGCGCAGTACTTCGCGCTGGACCCTGCGTTCGTGGTCAACCTCAACGGCCCGGTCGACGGTCCGCGCTACCTGCAGCTGGAAGTACAGCTGATGACCCGTGACCCGGCCGCGCTGGAAGCGATCAAGACCCATGCGCCGGCCATCCGCGCACGCCTGCTGATGCTGTTCTCGCAGGTCAGCCCCGATCAGATCGCCGACGTCGCCGGCAAGCAGAAGCTGCAGGCCGCCTCGCTGGCCGAGGTGCAGAAGGTGCTCAAGGCCGAGACCGGCAGCAACGGCGCCGACGATCTGCTGTTCACCAGCTTCGTGACCCAGTAAGGGCCCACCGATGAATGACCTGCTGTCCCAGGACGAGATTGATGCCCTGCTCCACGGCGTGGACAGTGGCGCGGTCGAGACCGATCCGGAACCGCCCTCCGGCGAGGCCCGTTCGTACGACTTCGCCAGCCAGGACCGCATCATCCGTGGTCGCATGCCGACCCTGGAAATGGTCCACGAGCGCTTCGCGCGCCTGTGGCGGATCGGCCTGTTCAACCTGATCCGGCGTTCGGCCGAACTGTCCGTGCGCGGCATCGAGCTGATCAAGTTCAACGATTACATGCACTCGCTGTATGTGCCGACCAACCTGAACCTGATCCGCTTCAAGCCACTGCGCGGCACCGGCCTGATCGTGTTCGAACCGACCCTGGTGTTCGCCATCGTCGACAACTTCTTCGGTGGTGACGGGCGCTACCCCACCCGCATCGAAGGCCGCGAGTTCACCGCTACCGAAATGCGGGTGATCCACCTGCTGCTGAAGCAGACCTTCGCCGACCTGCGCGAGGCGTGGGCACCGGTGATGGATGTCGACTTCGAGTACATCAACTCGGAGATCAACCCGCACTTCGCCAACATCGTGACGCCGCGCGAGTACGTGGTGGTGTGCCGCCTGCACGTCGAGCTCGACGGCGGTGGCGGCGACATCCACGTGACCCTGCCGTATTCGATGCTGGAGCCGATCCGCGAGCTGCTCGACGCCGGCATCCAGAGCGACCGCAATGATCGCGACGAGAGCTGGGGCCAGACACTGCGCGAACAGCTCAACATCGCCGAAGTCACCCTGTCCAGCGTGCTGGCCAGCAAGCGCATGACCCTGCGCGACCTGACCCAGCTGAAGGTCGGCGACATCCTGCCGATCGAACTCAGCCCGCAGGTGCCGCTGTGCGTGGAGAACATTCCCGTGTTCACCGGCGAGTTCGGCATCGCCAACGGCATGAACGCCGTGAAGATCACCGCTACCCATCCGCCGGGCACCCGCCCGCGCGCACCCGTCATCCAGGAAGACCCGCAATGAACGATATCGACGCCCTCGAACCGACCCCGGCCCAGTTCAGCAGCCTGCAGGCCGATGAGGCGAACGGTCCGGACCTGAACCTGGACGTGATCCTGGACGTGCCGGTGACCCTGTCGCTGGAAGTCGGTCGCGCTCGCCTGCCGATCCGCAACCTGCTGCAGCTCAACCAGGGCTCGGTGGTGGAACTGGAACGCGGCGCCGGCGAATCGCTGGATGTGTTCGTCAACGGCACCCTGATCGCCCATGGCGAAGTCGTGGTGATCAATGACCGCTTCGGCGTGCGCCTGACCGATGTGGTCAGCCCGAGTGAGCGGATCCGGAGACTGCGTTGAGCCTGCTGGCCTCCACCCTGCTGGCGGTCGGCAAGGCCGCCGCCCCGGTTGGCCCGCAGGTCGGCCAGCATGCGGCCGCCGCACCCAGCCTGTTCGGTGCGGTGCTGGCGCTGCTGGCCGTGCTGGCCCTGGTCGTCGGCCTGGGCTGGTTGCTCAAGCGCATGCCCGGCAGCGGCTTCCGCCCGGCCGAAGGCATGAAGCTGGTGGCCAGCCTCAGTGTCGGCGCCAAGGAACGCGTGGTGGTGGTCGAGGTCAATGGCCAGCAACTGCTGCTGGGCGTCACCGCCGGCGGCATCAACACCCTGCATACCCTGCCCGAACCGCTGCCGCCGCCGGCACCGGTGCGCGTGCCGGACTTCAAGAACCTGCCGAATTTCGCCCAGCTGCTGCAGCAGCGGCTGCGCAAGGACCCCTGACATGCGTGTCACCCGTACCCGTCTTGCCACCCTGATGCCGTGGCTGCTGATGCTTGCCCTGTGCCTGTTGCCGGCACTGGCCTTCGCCGCCCCGGGCGCCCCGACCACGCCGCTGCCGGACATCAACGTGGGCAAAATCGGCGGTGCGCCGGTCAGCCTGCCGCTGCAGACCCTGCTGCTGATGACGGCGATCACCCTGATCCCGTCGATGCTGCTGGTGCTGACCTCGTTCACCCGCATCATCATCGTGCTGGGCCTGCTGCGCCAGGCATTGGGCACCGGCCAGACGCCGTCCAACCAGGTGCTGCTGGGTCTGGCGCTGTTCCTGACCGCAATGATCATGCTGCCGACCTGGGACAAGGCCTGGAGCACCGGCATGGCGCCCTATCTCAATGGCGAGATCGACTTCCAGACCGCCTGGACGCTGACCACCTCGCCGCTGCGCGCCTTCATGCTTGCGCAGATCCGCGAGACCGACCTGATGACCTTCGCCGGCATCGCCGGGCACGGCACCTACGCCAGCCCCGATGCGATTCCGTTCCCGGTGCTGGTCGCCTCGTTCGTCACCAGTGAGCTGAAGACCGCCTTCGAAATCGGATTCCTGATCTTCATCCCGTTCGTGATCATCGACCTGGTCGTGGCCAGCGTGCTGATGTCGATGGGCATGATGATGCTGTCGCCGATGCTGGTGTCGGCACCGTTCAAGATCCTGCTGTTCGTGCTGGTGGATGGCTGGGTGCTGACCGTGGGCACGTTGGCGGCGAGCTTCAATCCGGCGTGATCGAAAGGCAGTCGAGCCTGGCTCGACTCTACATAAGCAGATGGAATCCGAATGTCTCCCGAACTTGCCTTGACCGAACTGCGTGGCGGCCTGATCACCGTATTGTGGGTGGCTGGCCCGCTGCTGCTCACCGTGCTGGTGGTGGGCGTGGTGGTGGGCGTGGTGCAGGCCGCGACCCAGCTCAACGAACCGACCATCGCCTTCGTTGCCAAGGCGGCGGCGCTGACCGCGGTGCTGTTCGCGCTGGGCAGCCTGCTGATCGGCCACCTGGTGGAGTTCACCACGCTGCTGTTCCAGCGCATCCCGCACCTGATCGGCTAGGACACGCGCCTCGATGGACGCCGCCACCCAGATGGCTGCCGACGGCCTGCAAGCCTTCGGCATGATCGGCACCGTGTTGTGGACCATGCTGCGCATCGGCGCGGTGGCGATGGCCATGCCCATGGTCGGTACACGTGCAGTGCCGGCGCGGATCCGCGTGATCCTGGCCGGTACCCTGGCCATCGCGCTGGCGCCGCTGCTGCCGCCGGTACCGGAATGGACGGGCTTTGATGCCGCCACCGTGCTCACCATCGCCCGCGAACTGGCCATCGGCGTGTCCATCGGCTTCCTGCTGCGCCTGGTGTTCGAGGCCGGGGCGATGGCCGGCGAACTGATTGCCCAGGGCACCGGCCTGGCCTTCGCGCAGATGAGTGACCCACTGCGTGGCGGCACCTCGGGCGTGATCGGCCAGTGGTTCTATCTGCTGTTCGGCCTGCTGTTCTTCACCGCCAACGGGCACCTGGCGCTGATCTCACTGGTGGTGGACAGCTACCGGGCGCTGCCGATCGGCGCGCCGCTGCCCGACCCGCACGCCTTCTTCAGCATCGCCCCGACCTTCCTGCTGACCGTACTGCGCGGCGCATTGACCCTGGCGATCCCGCTGACCGTGGCGATGCTGGCAGTGAATCTGGCGTTCGGCGTGCTGGCCCGTGCGGCCCCGGCACTGAACCCGATCCAGCTGGGCCTGCCGATCTCGCTGCTGCTGGGCCTGTTCCTGCTGGCGTTGCTGGCCGGGGAAATGGGCCCGCCGGTACAGCGCCTGTTCGACGCCGCCATCCAGGCTGCGGACGCGGTCACACACTGACCCGATCATCACGTTTTACTGCTTGCCCTTCCCCCGGGTCCGCGCGTTAGAGTGAATGCGCGGCAACCGGGGGGATGCCGCACGTGGCCGCCGCCCTGCGTCGGCCTGCCTCATGCATGCCCCACCGTGGTTTCCGTCGACAGGCAGGTCCGGGAGACTGACGAATGCTGGTAGGCACGTACAACCCGTGGCTGGTGGCGATCTCGCTGCTGGTTGCCGTGATGGCTTCGTACACCGCGCTGGCGATGGCCGGGCGCACGGTCACCGCACCCGGCAAGGGCGCGGCATGGTGGTGGCGCCTCGGTGGTGGCTTCGCCATGGGCCTGGGCATCTGGTCGATGCATTTCATCGGCATGCTCGCCTTCGACCTGCCCATTCCGCTCGGCTACGACCTGCCCATCACCCTGCTCTCCCTGGCCCTGGCCATCGCCTCGTCAGTGTTCGCACTGTGGCTGGTCTCGCTGCGCACCCTGCCGCATCCGCGCCTGGCCGTCGGCGCCCTGCTGATGGGCACCGGTATCGCCGGCATGCATTACGTTGGCATGGCCGCAATGCGCATGCAGCCGGGCATCGACTACGACCCGGGCTGGCTGCTGTTTTCGCTGATGGTGGCGGTCGCTGCTTCGTGGACGGCCCTGTACGTTGCATTCCGCCTGCGTGCGCAGCGCACCCGTGTGGGCGACCGGCTGGCAGCGGCCGGCCTGCTCGGGCTGGCGATCGTCGGCATGCACTACACGGGCATGGCCGCCGCACGCTTTCCGGAAGGCAGCATCTGCGGCGCAGCCGTAGGCGATGGACTGCAGAGCGAATGGCTGGCCATGCTGGTGGTGATGCTCACCGTGGCGATCCTGGCCGTGGTGCTGGTGGTGTCCTGGCTGGACCAGCGGGTGGAGGCGCAGCTGCTGCGCCTGCGCAATTCCCTGTTGAGCACCTCGCTCACCGACGCGCAGCAGGAACTGACCCAGGCCGCGCTACACGACCCGCTCACCCGCTTGCCCAACCGCCTGCTGCTGCAGCGTCGGATCGTGCAGGCACTGGCCGAGGCCGAACAGGGCGGCAGCCGTTTCGCGGTGATGTTCATGGACCTGGATGGCTTCAAGCAGGTCAACGATGCCTATGGCCATCAGGCCGGTGATGCACTGCTGGTGGCGGTGGCCGAACGTACGCGCCAGCTGCTGCGCCCCCACGACATGCTGGCCCGTCTGGGCGGGGACGAATTCGTTCTGGTGGTGCGCATCGAGCACGACGAGGACCTTCCGACCCTGGCCCGCCGCATCCTGCAGGCGGTAGGCAGCGGGCCGTTGCTGGCCGACAACGAACTGCAGGTGACCGCCAGCATCGGCGTGGCGATCTGCCCGGACCACGCTGCCAGCGAGCGCCAGCTGATGGCCTTCGCCGATGCAGCGATGTACCAGGCCAAGGAATCCGGACGCAACGCCTTCGTGCTGTTCGCCGACTGGATGAATGACAGCGCCGAACAACAGTTCCGGCTGCTGGCCGACCTGCGCCGGGCCATTGGCAGCGAGCAGCTGTTCCTGCACTACCAACCGAAGATCCAGGTAGCCACGCAGAAGGTGGCCGGTGCCGAAGCGTTGATCCGCTGGCGCCATCCGGAGCATGGCCTGATCCCGCCGGACCGCTTCATCCGGCTGGCCGAGCGCAGCGGCGCGATCAACGACATCGGGCGCTGGGCGCTGGACCAGGCCTGCCTGCAGCTGCGCCGCTGGCATGACGCCGGTCACGAAGGCTGGTCGATGTCGGTGAACCTGTCGCCGGTACAGTTCAGTTCCCCGCACCTGCTGCAGGACGTACGCGAGGTGATCGAGCGCTACGCGATCGCCCCGCGCAACCTGGTGCTGGAGATCACCGAGAGCACGGTGATGCGCGATACCGATACCAGCCTGCGCCTGCTGCAGAGCTTCTCCGCCCTGGGCGTGGGCATTTCCATCGATGATTTCGGCACGGGCTACTCCAGCCTGCTGTACCTGAAGCGCCTGCCGGCCACCGAGATCAAGATCGACCATGCGTTCGTGCGCGACCTGGAACACAGCGCCGAAGACGTGGTGATCGTGTCGGCCATCGTGGCGCTGGGCCATGCACTGGACATGGATATCGTGGCCGAGGGCGTGGAGACCGCCGCGCAGCGCGCCTACCTGGAGCGCCTGGGCTGCGATTACCTGCAGGGCTACCTGCTGGGCCGGCCGGTGGACGCCGCCCGCTTCATGCAGCTGCACGACCTGCCGCGGCCACGGGTGGAACTGGCGCAGAGCCCACCGCCCAGCGACAACGCTCCCCTGTAGAGCCGAGCCTGCGCTCGGCTGCTCTTCGCGCCCGAT
Source organism: Stenotrophomonas sp. YJH_SMC_101-4 (assembly GCF_059370395.1). Classification (NCBI taxonomy): domain Bacteria; kingdom Pseudomonadati; phylum Pseudomonadota; class Gammaproteobacteria; order Lysobacterales; family Lysobacteraceae; genus Stenotrophomonas; species Stenotrophomonas sp. YJH_SMC_101-4. The sequence goes on from NZ_JCAFTP010000001.1 coordinate 1,068,622, forward strand.
CCAAACATAGCCGAGCATGGGCTCGGCTCTACAAATAGATCCACGCCGTGCGTGGATAGGCAACACCCCATCACGGAACAGTTCTTGCACGCACCCCGGCAACCCCTGCCGCAGTGCCCGTGATGTCCGAGAACGAATCCGCCGGCGAAAAGACCGAACAACCTACCGAAAAACGCCTGCGCGACGCCCGCGAACAGGGCAACCTGCCGCGCTCGCGCGAACTCGGCACCGCCGCCGTGTTCGGCGCCGGCGTGCTGGCGGTGATGGCGATGAGCGGCTCGATCGGCCGCGGCGCCACGGCCTGGATGAAGCAGGCGCTCAGCCCGGAACAGAGCCTGCGGCAGAACCCGAAGGAACTGTTCGGCCACTTCGGCGACCTGCTGCTTCAGTTCATGCTGGTGATCGCGCCGCTGGTGCTGGTCTGCCTGCTGGCCAGTTTCGTCGCACCTCTGGTGATGGGGGGCCTGCGCTGGTCGCAGAAGGCGTTGCTGCCCGACATCAACCGCATGAACCCGATGAGCGGGCTCAAGCGCCTGTATGGCCCGGAGGCCATCGCCGAGTTCACCAAATCGCTGCTGCGCGTGGCCTTCGTCGGTGTCGCTGCCGGGATGGTGGTCTGGACCGGCTTCGACACCCTGCGCGGGCTGATCCACCACCCGCTGGAGACCGCCATCACCGACGGCCTCGGCTTCACCCTGCGCCTGCTGCTGGCCACCGCCGGTGCGATGCTGGTGCTGGCCGCCATCGACGCGCCGTACCAGCGCTGGAACTGGATGCGCAAGCTGAAGATGACCCGTGAAGAGCTGCGCCGGGAAATGAAGGAAAGCGAGGGCAGCCCCGAGGTGAAGGGCCGCATCCGCCAGCTGCAGCAGCAGATGGCCAACCGCCGGATGATGGAGGCGGTACCCACCGCCGACGTGGTGGTGGTCAACCCCACCCACTACGCGGTGGCCCTGAAGTACGAAGGTGGTGCCATGAACGCCCCGACCGTGGTCGCGCTGGGCGTGGACGAGACCGCCCTGCGCATCCGTGAAGTGGCCGACGGCAACAAGGTGGCGATCGTCTCTGCCCCGCCTTTGGCACGCGCCTTGTATCGGGAAGGCCAACTCGGAAAGGAAATCCCCGTGAGACTGTATTCGGCCGTCGCCCAGGTCCTGTCCTACGTCTACCAGCTGCGCGCCTGGCGCACTGGCCCGATGCCGGACGCCCCGCACATCCAGGTGGATGAATTCGGCAAGGGAGGCCGCCCGTGAGCGCCCAGCCCTCCACCGGTTTCAACACCCGCCGCGCTCTGGAAATGATCCGCCAGGGCCTTGGCGCGCCGCTGATCGTGCTGGCCCTGCTGGCCATGGTTGTGGTCCCGCTGGCCGCACCGGTGCTTGATGCGCTGTTCACCTTCAACATCGCCATCTCGCTGATGGTGCTGCTGGCGGTGGTCTACGTGAAGCGCCCGCTGGACTTCACCATCTTCCCGATCGTGCTGCTGATCACCACCATGCTGCGGCTGGCGCTGAACGTAGCCTCCACCCGCGTCATCCTGCTCAACGGCCAGAACGGCCACGATGCGGCCGGCAAGGTGATCGCCGCCTTCGGCGAATTCGTGATCGGCGGCAACTACGCGGTCGGCATCGTGGTGTTCGCGATTCTCACCATCATCAACTTCGTGGTCATCACCAAGGGCGCCGGCCGCGTCTCGGAAGTGACCGCGCGCTTCATCCTCGACGCGATGCCCGGCAAGCAGATGGCGATCGACGCCGACCTCAACGCCGGTTTGCTGACGCGTGAAGAAGCCAAGCTGCGCCGCGAGGAAGTCCGCGAAGAAGCCGACTTCTACGGCGCAATGGACGGTGCCAGCAAGTTCATCCGCGGCGACGCCATCGCCGGTATCCTGATCCTGTTCATCAACATGCTTGGCGGCCTGGCCGTGGGCGTGCTGCAGCATGGCATGCCGTTCGGCGACGCCGCCGCCACCTACACCCTGCTCTCCATCGGTGACGGCCTGGTGGCGCAGCTGCCGGCGCTGCTGGTCTCCAGCGCGGTGGCGATGCTGGTCACCCGCGCCTCGCGCTCGCAGGACATGGCCCAGGCCATGACCGGCCAGGTGTTCGGCCAGTACCGCGCGCTGGCGATCACCGCCGGCATCATCGGCGTGGTCGGCCTGGTGCCGGGCATGCCCAACGTCGCTTTCCTGACGCTGTCCGCGATCCTCGGCTTCATCGCCTGGAAGGTCTACCGCAAGGGCAAGGCCGCGGCCACCGACCCGGCAGCCGCAGGTAATGACGCCGCCGCGCTCAACGCACTGGGTCGCCCGGCCGCACCGGCGCCCACCGCCGAACTGAGCTGGGACGAGCTGCGCCCGGTCGATCCGCTGGGGCTGGAGGTCGGCTACCGGCTGATCCCGCTGGTCGACAGCAACCAGGGCGGCGAACTGATGGCGCGCATCAAGGGCGTGCGCCGCAAGCTGACCCAGGACGTCGGCTTCCTGATCCCGTCGGTGCACATCCGCGACAACCTGGAACTACCCGCCAACGGCTACCGCGTGCTGGTGCACGGCGTGCCGGTGGCCACCGCCGAGATCCACCCCGACCGCGAACTGGCCCTGGACCCGGGCAGCGCGCTCGGCGCACTGGAGGGCATTGCCGGCAAGGATCCCGCGTTCGGCCTGGATGCCACCTGGATCCAGCCGCACCAGCGCGCCCAGGCCGAAACGCTGGGCTACACGGTGGTCGACCCGGCCACCGTGGTCGCCACCCATCTGTCGCACCTGATCCGCGAACACGCACCCGAGCTGCTCGGCCATGAGGAAGTGCAGCACCTGCTGGCCAACCTGGCCAAGAGCGCGCCCAAGCTCGTCGAAGATCTGACGCCGAAGGCGCTGCCGCTGTCGGCGGTGGTGCGCGTGCTGCAGAACCTGCTGGTCGAACGCATTCCGATCCGCCAGTTGCGCAAGATCGCCGAAGCACTGGTCGAACACGCGCCGAACAGCCAGGACCCGGCCGTGCTGACCGCCGCCGTGCGCACCGCACTGGGCCGTTTCATCGTGCAGGAGATCGCCGGAATGTCGGCGGAGCTGCCGGTGTTCACCCTCAACCCGCAATTGGAACGTGTCTTGCAGGAGTCCACGCAGGGCAACGGCGCCGCGCTGGAACCCGGACTCGCAGAGCGACTGCACCAGAGCCTGGCCGAATGTGTCAGCAAGCAGGAAGCGCGAAACGAGCCGGCGGTCGTGCTGGTACCGGGCCCGGTGCGCGCCGCGCTGGCGCGCCTGGTCCGCCACAGCGTCCCGTCGCTGTCGGTCCTGGCCTACAGCGAGGTGCCGGAGGACAAGCGACTGAAGCTGGTCGGAACGATCAGCTGACGCCGCCCACCGATGCGCCAGAAAACAGACACCACTTTCGAACCAACGCAACAGACAGACACCAAGGGGAACCCGCACCGTGCAGACCACCGACCACCCGAGTTCTCCGACCGCCACCCCGCCGTCTTCGTCCCGTGACCACAGCATGAAAATCAAACGATTCGTCGCCGCCGACATGCGCTCGGCCATGAACCTGGTGCGCAAGGAACATGGTCCTGACGCCGTGATCCTGTCCAACCGCCGGATCGAGGAAGGCATCGAGATCGTCGCCGCCGCGAACTATGACGAGAGCGCCGTGCAGCGTGCACTGGAAGCCTCGCGCCGTGACGTGGCACCGCCGCCGGCACCCAAGCCGCGCACCGCCGCCGATGCCGTCATTGCCGCAGTCACCCGCCGTCGCAGCAACACCCCCGCTCCGGAACCGGTTGCCGCGACCACCTCGGCCGTGGCCGCCCTCGCCCGCGCCGCGGTCGGTGCCACCGGCCGTACCCTGGACAGCGCCGACGAGATCGTGCCGACCCGCGGCAGCACCGGCTTCGCCGCGACCCTGGCCCGCGCTGCCGTCAACGAACCGGCGCTGCCCGAACAGATCTTCGCCCCGTTCGCCGAGGCCATCGTTGCACCGGCATCGGCACCGGCCGCCAGCGCGCCAGCCAACCGTGCCCGCTTCCAGGTCGACCCGCCGCACGAGATGCATCACGAAAGCGCGGCCCCCGCCGTGCAGCCGCCGCCGCTGCCGGGCGCGGCTCCGACCGAAGCACAGCCGGAGATCGCCGCCAGCGAACCGGCAGTGGCCGACGCCGTCATCGAAACCTCGCCGGAGCCCACCCTCGCCCCGGCCCCGGTGCTGACCGTGGTCGCCCAGGACGACGCCGAGATCCGCCAGCTGCGCCAGGAAGTGGCCGGCATGCGCCAGGTGATCGAGCGCGAGATGAACCGCTTCACCGACGAGCGCCTGCGTGGCTGCCCGGTGCGCGCCACCGCGCTGGACCTGATGGACGAGTACGGTTTCGACGCCGGCCTGGCCCGCGACGTGGCCATGCAGATCCCGCTGGAGACCGAAGCCCACCGTGGCCGCGGCCTGATGCTGGGGCTGATTTCGCGCAAGCTGCCGATCGCCCCGGTCGACCCGCTGGAAGAAGGCGGCGTGATCGCCCTGGTTGGCCCGACCGGCGCCGGCAAGACCACCACCATCGCCAAGCTGGCCTCGCGCTTCGCCGAGAAGCACGCGCCGCGTGATGTGGCCCTGGTCACCACCGACACCACCCGCATCGGTGCCCGCGAGCAGCTGTACGGTTACGGCCGCCAGCTCGGCATCGCGGTGCACGAGGCCAACAGTGGCACCGACCTGGACCAGCTGCTGGAACGCCTGAAGGACTACAAGCTGGTGCTGATCGACACCGCCGGCCTGGGCCCGCGCGACCGCGCGCTGGCCGCCCAGCTGCAGTGGCTGCGTGCCGCCCGCCAGGTGCGCACCCTGCTGGTGCTGCCGGCCAATACCAGCTTCGGCGACATGGACGAGGTGGTCCGCCGCTTCGGCGCCGCCAACCTGCAGGGTCTGGTGCTGAGCAAGCTGGACGAGACCGGCCGCTTCGGCAACGCCCTGTCGGTGGCCGTGGACCATGCCCTGCCGATCACCTGGGTGACCGATGGCCAGGACGTTCCGGAGGACCTGCACCGGGCCAGTGCGGCCAATCTCGTACTTCGCCTTGAAGATTTGCGCCGCGCGGCCGATATGCCCTGCAACCCGGAGTTGAACCATGCCGTCGCGTGAGTACGCCAAGCTGACCAAGACCTTCCCGCTGTCGGCCACCCGCAGCGAGCCGCTCGGCCCTGTGCGCACCATTGCCGTCACTGGCGGCAAGGGCGGCGTGGGCAAGACCAACGTTTCGGCCAACCTGGCCGTGGCGCTGGCTGGCATGGGCAAGCGCACGCTGCTGCTGGACGCCGACCTTGGCCTTGCCAACATCGACGTGATCCTGGGCCTGAACCCCACCTTTACCCTGGCCGACCTGGTCGCCGGCCGCTGCACGCTGGATGACGTCATCGTCGAAGGCCCGAACGGCGTGCTGGTGGTCCCGGCCGCGTCCGGTCGCCGGCACATGGCCGAGCTGGCCCCGGCCGAGCACGTCGGCCTGGTCAACGTGTTCTCCGAACTGGAACGCGAACTGGACATCATGGTGGTGGACACCGCCGCCGGCATCACCGATGGCGTGCTGACCTTCTGCCAGGCCGCGCAGGACACCGTGGTGGTGGTCTGTGACGAGCCGGCCTCGATCACCGACGCCTATGCGCTGATCAAGGTGCTGTCGCGCGAGCGCGGCGTGGACCGCATCCAGGTGGTGGCCAACATGGTGCGCGACCCCAACGAGGGCCGCGTGCTGTACGAAAAGCTGACCCGGGTCTGCGAGAAATTCCTCGCCGATGTCTCGCTGAACTATCTGGGCTGTGTGCCGCAGGATGATTGGCTGCGCCTGTCGGTGCAGCGCCAGCAGCCAGTGGTAAAGGCCTACCCGTCCAGCCCGGCCGCGTTGGCGATCACCGAGATTGCCCGCCGTACCGCACGCTGGCAGGCGCCGACCGAACCGCGCGGCGGCGTTGAGTTCTTCCTCGAGCGTATTCTCAAGCAGCGCGGGGTGGCCGCATGAAAGGCGCAGCCCAGTACCGGGAAGTCCAGCGCACGGCGGCCAACGAGGTCATCGCCCAGCATTCGGACCTGGTGCGGCGCATCGCCCACCACCTGGCCGCACGCCTGCCGGCGAGCGTCGAGGTCGACGACCTGATCCAGGCCGGCATGATGGGACTGATCGAAGCCTCGCGCAGCTATGACGCCGACCAGGGGGCTTCGTTCGAGACCTATGCCTCGATCCGCATCCGCGGTTCGATGATCGATGAGATCCGCCGTGGCGACTGGGTGCCGCGCTCGGTGCACCGCCGTGCACGTGATGCCGCCGCCACCATCCGCCGCCTGGAACAGAGCAGTGGCCGTGCCGCCAGCGCCACCGAAGTGGCCGCCGCGATGGAGATGCCATTGCCCGAGTACCTGCGGCTGATGGAAGACGCTGCCCGTGGCCAGGTGCTGAGTCTTGAATCGCGCATCGAGGACCAGGGCGAGCTGGACACCGTGGCCCAGGGCGGCCCGACCCCGCAGCAGGTGCTGGAGCGCGGCGAGTTCGGCCGCGAGCTGGGCAAGGCCATCGGCCACCTGCCCGAGCGCGAACAGCTGGTGCTCTCGCTGTACTACGAGCAGGAACTGAACCTGAAGGAGATCGGCGCGGTGCTCGGCGTGAGCGAGTCGCGGGTCTGCCAGATCCACGGCCAGGCGGTACTGCGCCTGCGTGGCCGGCTGAAGCTGTTCGAGGCCGCCGACGCCGGCCTCGAAGAATGAACATCCCCGAGGCGGCTGCCCCCGGCCGTCCGGAATGAACAACAAAGGAATTCTGCTTTGAACAAGAACATGCGCATCCTGATCGTCGACGACTTCTCGACCATGCGTCGAATCGTCAAGAACCTGCTGGGCGATCTGGGCTTCACCAATACCGCCGAAGCCGAGGACGGGCATGCCGCGCTGTCGCTGCTGCAGAGCCAGCCGTTCGATTTCGTGGTCACCGACTGGAACATGCCGGTGATGACCGGCATCGAGCTGCTCAAGGCGATCCGTGCCGATGCCAAGCTGAAGACCCTGCCGGTGCTGATGGTCACCGCAGAAGCCAAGCGTGAACAGATCATCGAAGCCGCCCAGAGCGGCGTGAACGGCTACATCATCAAGCCGTTCACCGCGCAGACGCTGGAAGAGAAGCTCGGCAAGATCTTCGAACGCCTGGCGGCCAGCGCCTGATGGATACCACGGTCGACAAGAGCGCCCTCGCCCTGCGCCTGCAGGAGGCCCTGGACGCACTCGAGTCCGGTGACGAAGCCGCCTGGCGGCAGCGCATCGACGGACTGGTCGCGCTGCGCACGCAGCCGATGATGAGTGGGCTCTCGCGGCTGGCCCGCGAACTGGGGCAGGCGCTGGGTGAACTGCCGACCGTGCCGAGCGAAGCCGGGGAACTGGACGATGCCTGCGCGCGCCTGGACCACGTGGTGGCGATGACCGAACAGGCCACGCACCGCACCCTGGACCTGGCCGAGGAATGCCGCAGCCTGACCGAACAGCTGCGCGCCGAAGGCCTGCAGCCGGGCCAGGACGCGCAGCTCGAGCGCATCCGCCACAACCTGACCGAGATCGCCCTGACCCAGAGCTACCAGGACCTGACCGGGCAGATCATCCGTCGCGTGGTGGGCATCGTCCGCCGCGTGCACGAAGGCTTCGGCGCACTCGGCCTGCCACCGGAACAGCATCGCACCGACCCGGAACTGGCCGGGCCGGCACTGAAGGGACTGGACCGCCACGCGGTCTCGCAGAACGACGCCGACGACCTGTTGTCGGATCTGGGGCTGTAAGCATGAGCGCGGTATCCGACGACATCACTGCCGATTTCATCATCGAGGCACAGGAAATCCTGGATCGCCTCGGCGAACAGCTGGTGTCGCTGGAGCAGGCACCGCAGGACAGCGATCAGCTCAACGCGGTGTTCCGCGGCTATCACACGCTCAAGGGCGGCGCCGGATTCCTCGGCGTCACCGCCATGGTCGAGCTGTGCCATGCCGCTGAAGAAGCGCTGGGCGCCGCGCGTGCCGGCCAGGCGGTGCTGCAGGCCCATCACTTCGACGCGGCCCAGCAATCGCTGGACTACCTGCAGTCGATGCTGGATGCAGTTTCCTCCGGCACCGAGCCGGGCTATGCACCGCCGGACCTGATCGCCCAGTTCGACGTACACGGCGGTGCCTTGGCGGCACCCGCCGCCGCAGCAGCACCCGCCGCGGGTGGCAGCGACCTGATCACCGACGACGAATTCGAGGCCCTGCTCGACCAGCTGCATGGTGGCAACGCGCCGACCGCGGTCGCACCGGCGAAGAAGGCCGACGACGGACTGATCAGCGAAGACGAGTTCGAAGCCCTGCTCGACCAGCTGCACGGTGGCGCCGCACCGGGCACCAAGCCTGCTGCCGCCATGGCACCGGCGCCGGCTGCAGCCCCGCGCCCGGTCGCCGCACCGGCACCGGTGGCAAAGCCGGCCGCCAAGCCGTTGGCCGAGGCCGAACATACCGTACGCGTAGACACCAAGCGCCTGGACGCGATCGTCAACCTGATCGGCGAACTGGTGCTGTCACGCAATCGGCTCAAGACCCTGCGTGCACGCCTGCGCGATGAAGAATTGGACCGCGCCGTGTCCACCCTGGACATCGCCACGGCCCGCCTGCAGTCGGCGGTGATGCGTACCCGCATGCAGCCGGTGGGCAAGGTCTTCTCCCGCTTCCCCAAGGTGGCCCGCGACGTCGCCCGCTCGCTGAAGAAGGAAGTGGACCTGGAACTGATCGGCGCCGAGACCGAGCTCGACCGCAACCTGGTCGAAGCGCTGGCCGACCCGCTGGTGCACCTGGTCCGCAACGCCATCGACCATGGCGTGGAAATGCCCGACCTGCGCGAGGCGCAGGGCAAGCCGCGGATGGGCCACGTGCGGCTGTCGGCGCAGCAGGAAGGTGACTACGTCAGCATCGAGGTGCAGGACGATGGCGCCGGCATCGACCCCGAAAAGCTGCGTGCCAAGGCACGCGAGAAGGGCCTGATCGATCCGGAGGCGGCCGCGCGCCTGAGCAGCGAGGAATGCCTGCACCTGGTGTTCCTGCCCGGCTTCTCGACCAAGCAGCAGGTCACCGACATCTCCGGCCGCGGCGTCGGCATGGACGTGGTGCAGTCACGCATCCGCGAACTGAGCGGCCAGATCCAGATCCAGTCGGAGCTGGGCCGTGGCAGCCGCTTCCTGATCCGCGTGCCGCTGACCCTGGCGATCCTGCCGACCCTGCTGGTGCAGGCCGGTGAGGACGTCTACGCGTTGCCGCTGGCGCGCGTGATGGAAGTGCTGCACGCACCGCGCACGTCGCTGGGCTGGTTCGATGGCCGTGCCGTGCTCGACCGCCGCTCGCACACCCTGCCGCTGGTCGATCTCCGCCAGTGGCTGGATGTGACGCCGGCCGCCTCGCCCCTGCTGACCATCGTGGTGCTGCAGGCCGGCGAAGCGCGCTTCGGTCTGGTCGTGGACCAGGTGCGCGGGCGCGAGGAAGTGGTCATCAAGCCGCTGCCGAAAGCCCTGCGCGGCCTGCGCGGTTATGCCGGTGCAACCTTGATCGGCGATGGTCGCATGGCCTTGATCCTGGACGTGGACGGACTGCGATGACCCCCGCCGGGCGTCGCCCGGCGACCCGAAAACTGTGACTACCGTCTGTACGCGATCTACCGGTGTCTCAAGTCCCATTCATACACGCCGATACCGGAACCATGGATAGACTCAGCCTCATTGGACTCTTTCTCGCCCTGGCCTCGCTGGTCGGTGGCAGCATCCTCAAGGGCGCCGGCCTGGCGTCGTTGTGGTCGCCTGCGGCGTTCGTGATCGTCATCGTCGGCACCGTCGCCGCGATCCTGCTGCATACCTCGCCGGCGGTGTTCAAGCATGCGTTCAAGATCGTGCGCTGGGTCGTGCGCCCGCCGCACAGTGATCGCCGCGAACTGATCCAGCAGATCGTCGAGTGGAGCAACATCGCCCGCCGCCAGGGCCTGCTGGGCCTGGAGTCGCAGGTGGAAGCGCAGCAGGACCCGTTCCTGCGCAAGGGCCTGCAGCTGCTGGTCGATGGCGTTGAACCCGAATCGATGCGGCACATGCTGGAAATCGAACTGGGCAGCCAGGAGCATCAGGACCAGGCCGGCGCCAAGGTCTTTGAAGCGATGGGCATCTACGCACCGACCCTCGGCATCATCGGCGCCGTGCTCGGCCTGATCGCGGTGATGAAGAACCTGGCCGACCCGAGCAAGCTCGGCCACGGCATCGCCGCAGCGTTCACCGCCACCATCTACGGCATCGCCTCGGCCAACCTGCTGTTCCTGCCGGTGGCCGCCAAGCTCAAGAGTGTGATCTCGCACAACACCCGCGATCGCGAAATGGTCATCGAAGGCCTGATCTCGATCGCCCAGGGCGAGAACCCGCGCAACATCGAAACCAACCTCTCCGGCTTCCTGCACTGACATGGCCCGCCGCAAGCACCACGAAGAGCACGCCAACCACGAAGCATGGGCGATTCCCTATGCCGACCTGATGACGCTGTTGCTGGCCTTCTTCGTGGTCATGTACGCGATTTCCTCGGTCAACGAGGGCAAGTATCGGATCATGGCCGACGCACTCACCGATGCCTTCGGTGGCGCACCGCGCACCATCAATCCGGTGCAGGTGGGTAACAAGCAGGTGCAGGGTGGCGGCTGGGACAGCCCCTCGGTGATCAAGTCCGGCACCAAGATCGGACCCTCAGCGCCTGCACCGTCGCACGACCCGACCCTGCTGCCATCGATGGCCTCGCAGATGCGCATGCCGGTGTCGGTGCACAACCAGGAGCAGATCGCGCGCGCCGAGCGCCAGCTCAACAGCATCGCCGACCGCCTCACCGCCGCACTGGCGCCGCTGATCGACCGCGGCATGATCAGCGTGCGCCGCACCGAGCTGTGGATCGAAGTCGAGATCAACAGCGACATCCTGTTCCCGACCGGCTCGGCCGCGCTGGACGTGCATGCGCGGCAGACCCTGGCCAGCCTGGCCGAGGTGCTGCGTGACGTGCCCAACAGCGTGCGCGTGGAAGGGCACACCGACAACGTGCCGATCGCCACCGCCACCTTCCCCTCGAACTGGGAGCTGTCGGCCGGACGCGCCGCCAGCGTGGTGCATCTGTTCGCCGACCAGGGCGTGCAGCCGTCGCGGCTGGCGATGGTCGGCTACGGCCAGTTCCGCCCGCGCGAAGAGAACGACAGCGCGCAGGGCCGCAACCGCAACCGTCGGGTGATGGTCATCATCCTGGCCGACACCTCGCATTCGGTGGACCCGCTCGGCCAGCGCCTGAACGCAGCCACCGGCGCCACCGACAGCACCGCTACCGAACAGGCCGCCGCAACTCCGGCCAGCGCCCCCACCTCCCCCATCGCACCGGTGAAGTTGCCGCCGGTGCCGGCTGGCAGCCGCGTCGGCGCCGCCGTTCCCCCGGCAATGAAGGAGTAAACCGATGCGCATCTGGGCAGTCGCCAACCAGAAGGGCGGAGTCGGCAAGACCACCACCACCCTTGCCCTCGGCCGTGGCCTGGCCGCGCTTGGCCATCGCGTGCTGCTGATCGACCTCGATCCGCACGCCTCGCTCAGCCGCGCCTTCGGCGTGCCGGTGGATCCGCCGCCGGCCGGCGTGCTGGAACTGTTCGGCGCACCGCCGGCCGATCTTTCCAGCCTGTGCCATGCCAGCAGCATCCACGGCCTGGACTATGTCTGTGCACAATCCGCGCTGGCCACATTGGAACGCCGCAGCGCCAACCAGCCCGGCCTCGGCCTGGCCCTACAGAACGCGCTTGCCCGCCATCAGGGGCAGCACGACTACATCCTGCTGGACTGCGCACCCACCCTCGGTCTGTTGATGATCAACGCACTGGCCGCGGCCGACCGCCTGATCATTCCCACCCAGGCCGAGCCGCTGGCTCTGCATGGCCTGGAGGGGATGGTCCGCACCGGCGAGATGGTCGAGCGCTCGCGCCGCCGCCCGCTGCCGATCTCGATTCTGCCCACCCTGTTCGACCGCCGCACCCGCGCCGGCAACGAATCGCTGCGCACGATGCAGGATCGTCACGGCACCCGCGTTTGGGAAGACGCCATTCCCATCGACACCCGCATCAGCAACGCCGCCGGCCTGACCCTGCCAAGCGTTGGTGAGGACTACCCGGGCCGCGGCCTGGCTGCCTACCGCCGCGCCCTCAACTGGATCCTCGGCGAGGATGCCCGCGCCCTGGAGCAGGCCGCATGAACAGCACCGGCGTACTGGACGACTATCTGGACGAACTGCTGGGCGAAGCGATCGCCGTGGCGCCACCGGCTGCACCGCCGCCGGCCAGCGACGAAGCGTGCCCGGCGATTGCAGCGGACGCCGAACGCGAGCCGACCTGGGACGATCTTCCGGCCGAAGTGATCTACGAGACCGACACCGCAGCCACCACGCCGATTGAGGACGACGCTGCGCTGGAAGCTGCATTCGAGGCCGCTGCTGGCGCGCCCGAGCGCGAGCCGACCTGGGACGACCTGCCGGCCGAGGTGATCTACGAAACGGAGACTGTTGCTGCTGCCCCGGCAGAGGACGACGCAGCACTGGAAGCCGCCTTCGAGGCCGCCGCAATGCCTGTCGCCGCTCCCGAGCGCGAACCGACCTGGGATGACCTGCCTGACGAGGTGATCCACGAGACGCCCCCTGCTCCGGCTGCCGCCAAGGCAGGTCCGGAACCCACCTGGGACGATCTGCCGGACGAAGTGATCTACGAGACCGATACGGCCGACAGCCATCGCCTCGCCCACACCGACAGCCCCGGCCTGCAGGCTGCATTCGAGGCCGCAGCAGGCGGCGAGGACGTTCCTGCGCCACCACCGGCCGTAGTCGCAGCACCCGCTCCAGCGGCACGCACCGATGCCGCGCCGCCACCGCGCGTGGCCGTGGACGCGCCAGCAGGCAACCGTCCGAACAGCTGGCAGGAACTGCAGGCACAGGCACATCGGCCCGCCAGCAGTCCGCATCCGCAGAACCGACGCGCCGGCGAGCGCACCTCGCGCTGGTTGCGCCTGCGCTGCGGCACCCAGGCCTATGCACTGGAACTGCTGAAGGTGCAGGAAGTGGTGCTGCCGGTGCCGCTGCTGCCGTTGCGCGGCACCGCACCGGCCATGCTCGGCATCATGAACCTGCGCGGCCAGGTGGTGCCGGTGATGGATCTGGGCCTGCACCTTGGAGCCGCGGCCGCCGAAGACGACTCACAGACCCGTATCGTGGTCCTGGAAGAAGACGGCGAGACCATCGGCCTGCGCGTGTCGGCGGTGGAAGATGTCGCCAACCTCACCGATTCGCAGATCGAACCGCCCGATACCGCGCGCATCTGCCAGATCTCCAACGACCTGTTCCGCGGCGTCGCCCGGGTCAGCCAGCGCCCGATGATCCTGCTGGATGCCACGCGGCTGTTGAGCTGAGTCGGCGCTTTGCGCCGACGCGTTGCCTGTCGGGGACGCACCGCGTCAATTCCCCTAAAGAACCCCGCCGGGGTGCCGTTATGGATCACGGAACCGTTTGTCCGGAGCAACGATGAGCACTGTCGAACTGGGTGGGGATCTCGGCATCGAGAGCACCACCGAGCTCAAGAACCGCCTCGCCCCGCTGGTGGCGCAGGCAGGCGAGCTGACCCTGGATGCAAGCCAGGTCGCCCGCATCCACACGGCCGCCGTGCAGGTGCTGTGTGCGTTCGTGCAGGCCCGCCGCGAGGCAGGTCTCGGCACCGGCTTCCACGGTTGCACTGCAACCTTCCGTGACGCCGCGCGCCTGCTGGGCGTCACCCAGGCCCTGGGCCTGGACGTAACCCATGACAACCTGAAATCTGTGGAGAACGCTGCATGAGCGCACGTATCTTGGTGGTGGACGATTCGGCGTCGATGCGCCAGATGGTTTCCTTCGCCCTCACCTCGGCCGGTTTTGCCGTCGAAGAAGCCGAAGACGGCGCGGTCGCGCTCGGTCGCGCCAAGGGCCAGCGCTTCAATGCGGTGGTCACCGACGTCAACATGCCGAACATGGACGGCATCGCGCTGATTCGCGAACTGCGCCAGCTGCCGGACTACAAGTTCACCCCGCTGCTGATGCTGACCACCGAATCGGCCGCCGACAAGAAGTCCGAAGGCAAGGCCGCCGGCGCCACCGGCTGGCTGGTCAAGCCGTTCAATCCCGAACAGCTGGTCGCCACCGTGCAGAAAGTGCTGGGCTGATCGCCCGCCACCGCTCCCCCTCTTCGCTTCCGGACCACCACTGCCATGAGCATGGACCTGCAACGCTTCCACGCCACCTTCTTCGAGGAGAGCCGCGAAGGCCTCGACGCGATGGAGGCTGGCCTGCTGGCCCTGGAATCGGGGCAGCAGGACGCGGAGATCATCAATTCGGTGTTCCGCGCCGCCCACTCGATCAAGGGCGGCGCCGGCACCTTCGGCTTCGATACGATCGCCGGCCTGACCCACGTGCTGGAAACGCTGCTCGATGAACTGCGTGCCGGCAAGCGGGCGCTGGAAGGCCACGCGGTCGACGCCATGCTGTCCTCGGTGGACGTGCTGCGCGCCCTGCTTCGCGAAGCCGAACACGGCCAGGCTGCCGATCCGGCTGCAGTCGCTGCGGTGAAGGCGCGCCTGGAAGCGGTCCTTTCCGGCCAGGCCGCACCGAGCGCCCCCGCTGCCGTCGCGGCCAAGGTGGACGATACGCCGGAAGCCTGGCAGATCGGCTTCACCCCGGCACCGTCGCTGTTCATGAGCGGCAACGACCCGCTGCGCATCATCCGCGAACTGGAGCATCTCGGTTCGCTGCAGGTCGCCGCGCGCATGGAACGCCTGCCGGGCTTCGCCCAGCTCGACCCGCTCGAGGCCCATCTGGCGTGGGATCTGGGCCTGGTCGGCAAGGTGCCGCGCAGCAAGATCGAAGACACCTTCGCCTGGGTACTGGACGACTGCGAACTGGACATCCGTCCGGCCGCACCGCCGAGCCTGGCTACACAGGCGCCCCTTGCAACCGCCCCTTCCACACCGGCTGCCGTCGTACCGGCGGCGCCTGCTGCGCCCGCCACCAGCGGCGGCGCCAGCCAGGAAGCCGAAACCTCGATCCGAGTCAGCGTCGACAAGGTCGATGCGCTGATCAACCTGGTCGGCGAACTGGTCATCACCCAGGCCATGCTCAAGCAGGTCTCGCACGCACTGGACCCGGTCCACGCCGAGAGCCTGTTCGCCGGCCTGGACCAGCTGGAACGCAACACCCGCGACCTGCAGGAAGCCGTGATCGGCGTGCGCATGCTGCCGGTCGATGCGGTGTTCCGCCGCTTCCCGCGCCTGGTCCGCGACCTGTCCAGCCGCCTTGGCAAGCAGGTCCGCCTGCGCACCGTCGGTGAAGGCACGGAACTGGACAAGGGCCTGATCGAAAAGATCGCCGACCCGCTGGTGCACCTGGTGCGCAACTCGATCGACCACGGCCTGGAGATGCCGGACGTGCGTCGCGGCGCGGGCAAGGACGAAACCGGCACCATCACCCTGGCAGCCTCGCATCAGGGCGGCCACATCGTCATCGAAGTCAGCGACGACGGCCGCGGCCTGGACCGCACCAAGATCCTGGCCAAAGCCCACGAACGCGGCCTGGCAGTGCCGGACAATCCTACCGATTCGCAGGTATGGGACCTGATCTTCCAGCCTGGTTTCTCCACCGCCGATGCAGTCACCGACCTGTCCGGCCGTGGCGTCGGCATGGATGTGGTCCGCCGCAACATCCAGGCGCTGGGTGGCGAGGTGCAGATCGAAAGCAGCCTTGGTAACGGCACCCGCACGCTGATCCGCCTGCCGCTGACCCTGGCCATCCTCGATGGCATGACCGTGGCAGTCGCGGGCGAAACCCTGATCCTGCCGCTGGCCTATGTGCTTGAGGCCCTGCAGCCGCAGGCCGAGGACATCCGCAGCATGGCCGGCGAAGGCCGCGTGCTGCGCGTACGTGGCGAGTACCTGCCGATCCTGTCGCTGAGCGAATACTACGGCTACGGCAACCGTGCGCCGGGCAGCGAATCGCTGGTGGTGGTGGTCGAAGGCGATGGCCAGAAGATCGCGCTGGAAGTGGACGAACTGGTCGGCCAGCAACAGGTCGTGGTGAAGAACATCGAGAACAACTACCGCCGCATCGGCGGGGTGTCCGGTGCCACCATCCTCGGCGATGGCCGCGTGGCCCTGATCGTCGACATCGGCGGGCTGGTGCGTTCGCTGCGGATGCCGCAGGCCGCCTGATCCACGTTGCAGGCGTCTACTGGACCGCCGCCCTTCCGGGCGGCGGTTTCTGTTTGTGTTCGCCCTGCCAGTGGGATCAGATTCCATTCCGCAGGAAAGGGATCTGATCGCGGGACGGCACCCCGATACCAAATCGTGAACTCCGTCGACACGATGGCTGCGGGCGTAACCACTTCATCCAAGCGAAGCCGCGTCGCTGCAACGCTTTCGCGCCGTCATCCCTACGCAACCGAATGTGATCTGCATCCATAAAGTCCATCCGGACTGCGCCGCTATTTCGCTTTGACGGCCGTCACCGAACCCCCACCGGGCACCACCGTTCGCTCTGCAACCACCCCCAAACCGGCGCACAGACGCCAGCACTCTGCCCACCTGGAGCACCCTGCATGAAGTGGTTCCAAGATCTGCCCATCGCCCGCAAGCTGGCCGTGGGGTTCACCCTCACCACGTTGATGACCCTGGTCCTCGGCGCGTTCGCCCTGCTGCGCCTGAGCGAAGCCAACGCGCAGCTGCGCGAGATGGCCGGCAACGATATCCCCTCCGTCCAGCACCTGGGCGAGGCGCGCTCGCAGCTCGGTGAGTTCCGTACCTACGAACTGGCCCAGCTGAGCATGCTGGACCAGCCGGAGAAGGTCGCCGACTACAACAAGCGCATGGACGACACCGCCAAAGCCGTGCATGACGAACTGGCGGCGTACTCGGCGCTGCCGGCGCTGGAGAAGGAGCGCGAACTCTATCGCGCGGCCAGAACGCAGCTGGATCGCTACTTCGCCGCCAACAAGGCGATGCGCGACGCCGTGACCGCCGGTGACGGCGCCCTGGCGCAGCAGATCTCCGACGAGCAGTCGCGCCCGGCACGTCGCGACCTGTTCGCTGCAATGAAGGCACTGGGCACCCACATCGCCGGGCAGATGGACGGCAAGATCGCCGACGCCAACGCCACCCATCGCAACAGTATGATCGCCATCATCGGCTGCATCGTACTGCTGTCACTGGTGGCCGCCGCGCTGGCCATCGTCATCTCGCGTGCGGTCACCGGTCCGCTGGGCAAGGCCGTGCATGCCATCCAGGCAGTTTCCCGCGGCGACCTCAGCGTCAGCACCCAGGCCACCAGCAAGGACGAGGCCGGCAAGATGCTGGCCGCCACCGCGGAGATGACCGCGATGCTGCGCCGCTTCAGCGAGCAGACCCAGCTGATGGCCCAGATGCATGCCGGCCCGGACATCAGCCACCGCATTCCGGAAGATTTCCCGGGCGTCTATGGCCAGCTGGCCAACGGCATCAACACGGTGATCTTCGAACACCTCGATGCGATCGTCGATGCCATTGAAGTACTTAACCAGTATGCCATCGGCAATCTGACCCCGGATGCACGCCGCCTGCCCGGCAGCCGCGCGATCCTGCACGAGTCGATGGATGCGGCCAAGGCCAGCCTGCTGGCGATCAATTCACAGATCCAGCGCCTGGCTGCGGCGGCCGCCGCCGGTGACTTCAGCCAGCGCGGCGACGCACAGCGCTTCCAGCACGATTTCAAGCTGATGATCGAGCACCTCAACACCATGATGCAGGTGGCTGACGGCAACCTCGGCCAGCTCTCGCAGCTGCTGCAGTCGATCGCCGCCGGCGACCTGACCGCACGCATGGACGGCCAGTTCAACGGCGTGTTCGCGCGCATGCGTGACGACGCCAACACCACCGTCACCCAGCTGACCCAGATCGTCGGCCAGATCCAGGCCAGCGCTGGAAGCATCACCCTGGCCGCCGGTGAGATTGCATCGGGCAACAGCGACCTGTCGCGCCGTACCGAGCAGCAGGCCGCCAACCTGGAAGAGACCGCGGCGTCGATGGAGGAACTGACCTCCACTGTGCGTCAGAACGCCGAGCACGCCCGCCAGGCCAACCAGCTCGCCATCGGTGCCCATGGCGTCGCCTCGCAGGGCGGTGAAGTCGTCGGCCAAGTGGTCACCACCATGTCCGCCATCGAAGCCTCGTCGAAGAAGATCGCCGAGATCATCAGCGTCATCGACGGCATTGCGTTCCAGACCAACATCCTGGCGCTGAATGCCGCCGTGGAAGCCGCGCGTGCCGGTGAACAGGGCCGCGGCTTCGCCGTGGTCGCCAGCGAAGTGCGCACCCTCGCCCAGCGCTCGGCGGCTGCCGCCAAGGAGATCAAGGGCCTGATCGATGATTCGGTCGGCAAGGTTGCCGAGGGCTCCAGCCTGGTCCACCAGGCCGGCAGCACCATGGGCGAGATCGTGGCCTCGGTGCAGCGCGTGACCGACATCATGGCCGAGATTTCCGCTGCTTCGCAGGAACAGTCGGCCGGCATTGAGCAGGTCAACCAGACCGTGGTGCAGATGGACGAGACCACCCAGCAGAACGCCGCGCTGGTGGAGGAAGCCACCGCCGCCGCGCGTGCAATGGAAGACCAGGCCGTGCAGCTGGGTGAAGCCGTGGCCCGCTTCCGGCTGGCATCACAGGGCACGACGGCCATCCCGGCACGCCCGCTGGCGGCACCGGTACCGCGCCAGGTTGCAGCCGCCGCACCGGCCGCAAAGCCGGTCCCGGCGCGTACGCTGCGCACCGCGACAGCCCAGCCGGCGCTGGCCGCAGACGGCGACTGGCAGGAGTTCTGATGTACCCGGGGTCGGATCCCTTTCCTTCGGGAAGGGGATCCGACCCCGGACGCATGGAAAGTGATGCAATTCTCACTTCATAATCCGGCACAGTGGCCGATATCCCCATCGAGCCTCGCGCCAACGCGTGCTGGCGCCCGCCCCTGACCGTAGATTCCATGTCCGACGGCAACGACACTGCAGTGCATGATGTCCACGCGGCTGACGCCGCTGACGAACGTTTCCTGGTCCGTAATCCGCGCCAGCTGCGGCAGCTGCTGCGATCGCTGATCGACCAGCGATCACTGATCAATGCGCATATCGACGGCCGCGACCGCTCGTTCCCGACCGCGCTGCTTGAGCTCGACGAGGACGAAGACACCCTGCTGCTCGATGGCAGCCCGCAGGAGGCGTCCAACCGCGCCGCCGAACAGGCCGATCATCTGCTGTGCTTCGCCCAGCTCGAACGCGTGCTGGTGCGGTTCCGCCTGCAGGCACTGCAGCGTGTGGACAATGACGGCCACGTCGCCTTCCGCGCCCCTCTGCCGGACGAGCTGGTCCATCTGCAACGACGTGAGATGTACCGGCTGGAGACGCCCGTCACCGATTCGCCCCAGCTGCTGGTCCCCGCCGGCGAGAGCCGCGCCGAAGCGCTGTCGATGCGGGTGGTGGACATCAGTGGTGGCGGCCTGGCGGTGGCCGTGCCTACCGACTGCGCGGTGTTCAGCCTGCAGAAGCGCTACCCGGCGGTGCTGTCGCTGCCCGACGGCCCGGACCTGGAGATCGAGCTGGTCGTCTGCAACCTGCTGCCGCAGCGCCAACCCAACGGCATCGAGATCAAGCGCGTGGGCATGCGCTTCGACATCCTGCCACGTGGCGCCGACAGCGCCATCCAACGCTATATCTTCCGCATCGACCGCCAGCGCAAGGCGCGCCGCAACGGCGAGCTGTAGGGCTCGTCCAACCGGTAGTGCCGGCCGCTGGCCGGCAACCTCGCGACAACGCGGGGCCCACACCTAAAGTCCCCCGACGAGGGGCCGATATCGAGCCTGACACCGGGACTTCCGGCAGAACCAGGACCCCTCGATGAACGACAAGACCAGCTCCACCGCCAGCGCCGGTGGCGAATTCCTCAGCTTCACCCTCGGTGCCGAGCACTACGGCGTGGACATCCTCAAGGTGCAGGAAATCCGCGGCTATGACGCGGTCACCCGGGTGCCGGATGCACCGGACTACATCAAGGGCGTGATCAACCTGCGCGGCACCATCGTCCCGGTCATCGACCTGCGCCTGAAGCTGCGCCTGGACGACGCCCGCTACGACGCCTTCACCGTGATGATCGTGCTGAACGTCGACGACCGAGTGGTCGGCATCGTGGTCGACAGCGTCTCGGACGTGATCCCGCTGTCGGCCGAACAGATCCGCCCGACCCCGGAATTCGGCGCCGCCGTCGATACCCGCTTCATCTCCGGCATCGGCACGCAGGACGACCGCATGCTGATCCTGCTCGACATCGAGACCTTGCTGGACAGCGCCGACATGGGCCAGGCCAACGTCGTTGAAGACGCCGCCGCCTGATCAAGCGGACCTGCTTCACGTTCTGGTCACACAACCCTTCAGTTCCCTCCAGCAGTGCCGATAGGGGGACAGAAGCCGGTCGCGCAGGAGCGCGCAGAACCGGAACGACCATCACCATCCCCGGAGATACACCTCGATGAAGTCCCTGCTTGCGTTCGTTTCGGCCGCTGTCCTGGCCACCACCGCTTCCGCCGCGTTTGCCCAGTCGGCCGACATGATCCCGCCGGAACTGGCACCGCGCTCGGTCGGCAAGGACGGCATGGTCTGCGGCAAGGTCGAGAAGGCCCGCTACGCAGAAGGTTCCGAAGGCCAGCCGACCTTCCTGTACATGGGCGGCGCCTTCCCGCGCCACACCTTCTCGGCGCGCATCGCCGGCGAGAACCGCGGCAAGTTCTCCTTCCCGCTGGAAACCCTGGAAGGCAAGACCGTCTGCGTGATCGGCAAGATCCAGCGCGACGCCTCGCGCGCGGAAATCGAAGTCAGCTCGCCGGCCGGCCTGAAGCTGGCCAACATCAAGTAATCCGCTGTCCGTCGAACCACGCCGGACCTGGTGCCGGCGTGGTTTCTGCTGCAACCGGGCCCGACGCCCGGACGCGTCTGCCTTAGGAGATCGCAACGCCCATGCCGTGGATCAACAACCTCAAACTGATGCCGAAGCTGCTGCTGACCTTCGGCGTCCTCCTGCTGGTGATGTTGCTGCAGGGCATCGTCGCCTATCGTGGCCTGCATTCGCTGAACAATGTCACCACCGAGCTGGCGGGTTCTCGCATGGAGAGCATCCGCATGGCCGGCGAGATGCGCGGCATGCTGGGTGAATACCGCAACGCCGCCTACCAGCAGCTGATCCGCGCCAGCGACGACGTCAAGGCGGATGCACGCAAGCAGGGCGTCGAGCTGCGCGCGAGCATGGACAAGTCGATCAAGGAGTATCCGACCCTGGTCGACAACGCGCAGCAGAAGAAGCTGTTCGACACCTTCGCCAAGGAGTGGAAGGACGCCCTGGCCTCCTATGACAGCGTCACCGAGATGCTGGAACTGGACCTGCCGGACGACGCCATCGATACCTTCGTCGGCGAAACCCGCACCAAGCACCGCAAGGCCGCCTCGGCGCTGGAAGCGCTGATCGCCGAAGACAACCGCCTCGCCCGCGCGTCGCGCGAACAGGCCGCCTCCACGTATTCCGCCTCGGCCGTGCTGACCGTGATCGCCCTGCTGGGCGGCGCCGCGCTCGGCCTGGTGCTGGTCTGGCTGTTCGCCCGCGCCCTGGTCGGCAGCGTGCGCGGCGCCGTGTCGGTTGCCAACGACGTGGCCGGCGGCAAGCTCGATGGCCACATCGACGTCAGCCGCCAGGATGAAGTGGGCGAACTGATGCAGGCCATGCAGCGCATGCAGCGCGACCTGCGCGAGCGCATCGAAACCGACCAGGCCGTGGCGCGCGAGAACCTGCGCATCCGCACGGCGCTGGATTACAGCTCGACCGGCGTGTACCTGACCGACACCAGCAACACCATCGTCTACAGCAACCGCGCCCTGCAGCAGACCCTGAGCCAGTACCAGGACGAAGTGCGCCGCGACCTGCCGGACTTCGACGCCCAGGCCTCGCTGATCGGCAAGCCGGTCACCGTGCTTGAACACCGCGGTGAAATGGACCAGACCCTGCTGGGTAACCTGAAGGCACACGGCGTGGCCCGTCGCCCGATGCAGTACGGCGATGCCCAGTTCGCCCAGGTGGTCTCGACCATCCGCAATGAAGGCGGCGACACCGTCGGCTACGTGGTGGAATGGCGCGACCGTACCCAGGAAGCGCAGGTGGAAGCCGAAGTGGCGCGCGTGATCGCCCAGGCAGCCGCCGGCGACCTGTCCGGCCGCATCGATTCCAGCGACAAGGAAGGCTTCTTCCTGCAGCTGGCCCAGCAGATCAACGGCCTGCTGGACGCCAATGCCGGCAGCATCGAACAGATCTCCGGCCTGCTCGCCGCGCTGTCGCAGGGTGACCTGACCGTGCGCATGCATGGCGACTACCAGGGCGTGTTCGCCCGCATGCGCGACGACGCCAACGCCACGGCCGCGCAGCTGAGCGAGATCGTCACCCGCATCAAGCAGTCCAGCCGTGCGATCAGCTCGGCCGCCGGCGAAATCGCCTCGGGCAACAGCGACCTGTCGCGCCGTACCGAACAGCAGGCTGCCAACCTGGAAGAAACCGCTGCCTCGATGGAGGAACTGACCTCCACCGTGCGCCAGAACGCCGAACACGCCCGCCAGGCCAACCAGCTCGCGATCGGCGCGCATGGCGTCGCCTCGCAGGGCGGTGAAGTGGTCGGCCAGGTGGTCACCACCATGTCGGCCATCGAAGCCTCGTCGAAGAAGATCGCCGAAATCATCTCGGTCATCGACGGCATCGCATTCCAGACCAACATCCTGGCACTGAACGCCGCCGTGGAAGCCGCACGTGCCGGTGAACAGGGACGTGGTTTCGCCGTGGTCGCCAGCGAGGTGCGCACCCTCGCCCAGCGCTCGGCCGCTGCCGCCAAGGAGATCAAGGGCCTGATCGACGACTCCGTTGGCAAGGTCAACGACGGCTCGGCCCTGGTACACAAGGCCGGCGCCACCATGGGCGAGATCGTCGCCTCGGTGCAGCGCGTGACCGACATCATGGCCGAGATCTCTGCGGCCTCGCAGGAACAGAGCGCCGGCATCGAGCAGGTCAACCAGACCGTGGTGCAGATGGACGAGACCACCCAGCAGAACGCTGCACTGGTGGAAGAAGCCACCGCCGCCGCCCGCGCGATGGAAGAACAGGCCGGCCACCTCAGCGAGGCCGTGTCGATCTTCGTGGTCGACGAAGCCGATACCGTGGTTGCACCGCGCGTCGCCGCGGCCCCGGCCCCGCGTGCTGCCGCACCGGCGGCACCGGCTCCGGCCGCCCCGCCCGCCCGCCGCAGCGCGGGTGGTCGCCCGATGGCCACGGAACTGGCCGACGGGGACTGGCAGGAGTTCTGATTCCAGCCTGACCTGATCCACGAAGACGCCCTGGCCCTGCGCCGGGGCGTTTTCGTTTACGGGGTATCTGGATATCCAGCCAACGGCGAAGCCCCTCGTGGTGGTCGCGGAGAGTGCTTGGCTACTGAGGGCTGGCCGGGAGGGTGGGTTGCGCAGGGGGCGCCGTAAACCCGTCCCTGGGGGCTTGGCCGCGGCATCCATGCCGCGGACACCCCTGCGCAACCCACCCTCCCGGCCACAGACATTTTCCGTGCGCGTCCACCCCGGATTGAAGAAAGAAGAGCAAGAGCAACAGCCGTATTGCTTCCGGGGTCAGATCCGTTTTCCGCAGGAAAACGGATCTGCCCCCTCTTTCCACCTGGAAACCCAACGCTCTTGCCGTCCGACACCGAAATGCCGGGAGGGCTGGGCCGGGGTGGGCAGGCAGGACCGTTGGCGCCATGGATGGCGCCATCGAGCCCCATGGACGGGTTTATGGCGTGTCCTGCCTGCCCACCCCGGCCCAGCCACTTACTGACAATCCAGCGCCGACCAGCCGCTGTTGCTGTTGCTGTTGCTTCAAAAGCCTGCCGCAGGCAGCGCCGCAGCCGCCGCTGCAAGGAAACCTGAATACGTTCGGACACTGCGCCTCAATCCCCCGCCCCATCGGCCGATAACGGGGTTGTCACGGCTTGTCCCGCCGCTGACCGGCTCGGCGCCGCCCGCCCGCTTCGACCTGGTCCTGCTCGATGAATCTCCTGCATCGCTGGCAACACTACTTCAGCAACCTCTCCGTCCGGCGCAAGCTCAACCTGCTGACGCTGCTCATCGCGCTCGGCGTGATCGCGCTCTCGGTGATCGCCGCCCGCATGCAGTACCTGGACCTCACCGAGACCCGCAAGACCGCGCTGAAGACCCAGGTCGAACTCAGCTACGGCATCCTCCAGCATTATCACCGGCTGGCCGGTACCGGCGAGCTCAGTGAGGACGCTGCCAAGAGCGCGGCATTGCAGGCGCTGGAAGTGATGCGCGCCGAGAGCGATGCCTACTACTTCAACATCTACGACACCGGCTACCGCCTGCTGATGCACCCGTTCCGCAAGGATCTGGTCGGCAAGGACATGAAGGACTTCCGCACCGACGACGGCGTGCGCATCTACTACGACCAGGTTGAAGCAGCCAAGGCCGGTGGCGGCTTCGTCAACTACCGCTGGGCCAAGCCCGGCAGCAAGGGCGAGGTCGAGAAGGTGGCCTACGCCGGCCTGTTCGCGCCCTGGAACTGGGTGGTCAGCAGCGGCGTCTACATGGACGACGTGCAGAAGCAGGCGCTGGTGTTCACCGCCATCATGGCCGTCTCCGGTGGCGTGCTGGTACTGATCGTGCTGGCCCTGAGCTGGCTCATCGGCAACCGCATCGCCGTGCCGCTGAAGCAGGCAACGGCCGTCGCCGAGGGTATCGCCCGCGGCAAGCTGGACAGCCACATCGGTCCGCAGGCGCATGACGAACCCGGTCGCCTGCTGGACGCCATGTCCGGCATGCAGCAGCAGCTGCACGCAGTGATCGGCGGCCAGCGCGAAATGGCCCGCCGCCACGATGCCGGCGAACTGAGCTATCGCATCGACGCCAGTGCCTTCCCCGGCGAGTACGGGCTGATGGTGCAGGAAACCAACGCCCTGGTAGGCGGCCACGTGCAGACCCTGCATGACGTGCTGGACGTGGTACAGCAGTACGCGGTCGGCGACCTGAGCCGCGACATCGCGCGCTACCCCGGCGAGAAGGCCGCAATGACCACCACCGTCGACACGGTCAAGACCAACCTCGGCCGCATCAACGCCGAGATCAAGCAACTGGCCAGTGCCGCCGCCGCCGGCGACTTCAGCCGCCGTGGCGATGCGCAGCGCTTCGATCACGATTTCCGCCTGATGCTGGAAAACCTCAACGCGATGATGGCGGTCAGCGATGACAACCTCGGCAAGCTCTCGCAGCTGCTGTCGGCCATCGCCGAAGGTGATCTGACCGCGCGCATGCAGGGTGACTACCAGGGCGTGTTCGCCCGCATGCGTGACGACGCCAACACAACCGTCGCGCAGCTGACCCAGATCGTCGGCCAGATCCAGGCCAGTGCTTCCAGCATCACCCTGGCCGCCGGTGAGATTGCTTCGGGCAACAGCGACCTGTCGCGTCGCACCGAGCAGCAGGCTGCGAACCTGGAAGAAACCGCCGCGTCGATGGAGGAGCTGACCTCCACCGTACGCCAGAACGCCGAGCATGCCCGCCAAGCCAACCAGCTCGCGATCGGCGCACAGGGTGTTGCCTCTCAAGGCGGCAGCGTGGTTGGCCAGGTGGTCAACACCATGTCGGCCATCGAAGCCTCGTCGAAGAAGATCGCCGAGATCATTTCGGTCATCGACGGGATCGCCTTCCAGACCAACATCCTGGCGCTGAACGCTGCAGTGGAAGCCGCACGTGCCGGTGAACAGGGCCGCGGCTTCGCCGTGGTCGCCAGCGAGGTGCGCACCCTCGCCCAGCGCTCGGCCGCCGCCGCCAAGGAGATCAAGGGCCTGATCGATGATTCGGTCGGCAAGGTTGCCGAGGGCTCCAGCCTGGTCCACCAGGCCGGCAGCACCATGGGCGAGATCGTCGCCTCGGTGCAGCGCGTGACCGACATCATGGCCGAGATCTCTGCGGCTTCGCAGGAACAGAGCGCCGGCATCGAACAGGTCAACCAGACCGTGGTGCAGATGGACGAGACCACCCAGCAGAACGCCGCACTGGTGGAGGAAGCCACCGCTGCCGCGCGCGCGATGGAAGAACAGGCTGGCCAGCTGGCCGACGCCGTGGCGATCTTCCGCCTGGACAACCAGGTCTCCGCCGCAATGAAGGCGGTGGCCGCGCGTGTCGAGCCGGTCCGTGTTGCCGCCGCCGTGGCGCGCCCGCAGCCGGTTCCAGCGCCGGCACCGGTCCGCCGCGCCGGCAGCAACGCCAGCACCTTCGTCGCTAGCGACAGCGACTGGCAGGAATTCTGAGACCCACCCGCGGCGGCTTCGGCCGCCGCCTCTGCCGATGGACACGTCCCCCGTGCAAAGTCCCACTCCCATCGTCACCGGCCCGCGCGAATTCGAGTTCGCCGACCGTGATTTCCGCCGCGTCTGCGACTTGATCTACCAGCGCGTGGGCATCGCCCTTGCCCCGGCAAAGCGCGACATGGTCTATGGCCGCCTGTCGCGCCGCTTGCGCACGCTGGGCATGCGCAGCTTCCAGCAGTATCTGGACCATCTGGAGCAGGAAGACGGCGACGAGTGGCAGGCGTTTACCAACGCCCTGACCACCAACCTGACCTCGTTCTTCCGCGAACCGCATCACTTCGACAAGCTGCGCGAGGAGCTGCAGCAGCGCTCCAGCCGCACGCCGCTGCTGTTGTGGTCGTGCGCAGCGTCCACCGGCGAAGAACCCTATTCAATGGCGATTACCGCCTGTGAGGCCTTCGGTACGCTGAAGCCGCCGGTGCGCATCATCGCGACCGACGTCGACACCCAGGTGCTGGCCACCGCCGGCCGAGGTGTCTACAACATCGACCGTGTGACC
Source organism: Stenotrophomonas sp. YJH_SMC_101-4 (assembly GCF_059370395.1). Classification (NCBI taxonomy): domain Bacteria; kingdom Pseudomonadati; phylum Pseudomonadota; class Gammaproteobacteria; order Lysobacterales; family Lysobacteraceae; genus Stenotrophomonas; species Stenotrophomonas sp. YJH_SMC_101-4. The sequence continues at coordinate 1,095,684 of NZ_JCAFTP010000001.1, forward strand.
AACCTCGACCCGGACCTGCGCCGGCGCTACTTCCAGCGCGGCAGCGGCCCCAACGAGGGCCAGTGCCGCGTGCTGCCGGCACTGCGCGAGCTGATCGAGTTCCGCCCACTGAACCTGCTTGCCCCGCGCTACGACGTCGGCGGCCCGTTCGATGCGTTGTTCTGCCGCAACGTGATGATCTACTTCGACAAGCCAACCCAGCGCGCGATCCTCGGCCGCCTGGTGCAGCACCTGGCCGATGACGGCCTGCTTTACACCGGACACTCGGAGAACTACCTGCACGCCGCCGACCTGATCCAGCCCTGCGGCCGTACGCTGTATCGCCGTGCGGCAAAGGCCGGCGCATGAACGCCTCGCTGCGTACCGACGATGTGATGCGCTACCAGGATGCGCGCTTCCAGACCATCGCGGCCAAGCTGCTGCCGACCCAGTACCTGGTGGTGGACGACACCACCGCGCTGACCACCACGCTGGGTTCCTGCGTGGCCGCGTGCCTGCGCGACCCGGTACTGAAGATCGGCGGCATGAACCACTTCCTGCTGCCCGAGGGCAATGCCGGCGACGGCGCGCCCGCGCGTTACGGCAGCTACGCGATGGAACTGCTGATCAACGACATGCTCAAGCGCGGCGCCCACCGCAAGCGCATCGAAGCCAAGGTGTTCGGCGGCGCCAACGTGCTCAAGGGCTTCACCAGCAATCCGGTCGGCACGCGCAACGCCGAGTTCGTGCGCCAGTACCTGCAGGCCGAGCATATTCCGATCATCGCCGAGGACCTGTGCGGCATCCATCCGCGCAAGATCTGGTTCTTCGCCGATACCGGCCGCGTGGTGGTGCAGCGCCTGCCGCACGCCCATGAAGCCGAGGTGGCCGCGACCGAATCGGCGGTGCGTGCACGCCTGTCCAAGGCCCCGGTCACCGGCGGCGTGGAGCTGTTCGAATGACCCTGACCGGCAACGCCCCCTGCCGGGTCCTGATCGTCGACGACTCTGCCGTCGTGCGGCAGATGCTCACGGAAATCCTGTCCAGCGACCCGGCCATCGACGTGGTCGGCACCGCCGCAGATCCGCTGCTGGCGCGTGAGAAGATCAAGCGCCTGGCCCCGGACGTGATCACGCTTGACGTGGAAATGCCGCGCATGGACGGCCTGGCGTTCCTGGAAAACCTGATGCGGCTGCACCCGCTGCCGGTGGTGATGATCTCCTCGCTGACCGAGCGCGGTGCCGACACCACCCTGCAGGCACTGGCGCTGGGCGCGGTGGATTTCGTCTCCAAGCCGAAGCTGGACGTGGCGCGCGGCCTGCAGGCCTACGCCGACGAGATCATCGCCAAGGTCAAGATGGCAGCGCGCTCGCGGGTACGTCCGCTGGTGCGCGCTGCGGTCCCGAAGCTCACACTGGACGCAGCTCCTTCGATGCGCCCTGCCTCACCGCAGTTCCGCACCACCGACCGCCTGATCGCGATCGGCTCGTCAGCCGGCGGCACCGAAGCGCTGCGCGTGGTGTTGGAAGGCATGCCCGCCGACGCGCCCGCCGTGGTGATGACCCAGCACCTGCCGGCCAGCTTCAGCAGCGCCTTTGCCGAACGCCTGGACCGACACTCGGCGATGGCCGTGCGCGAGGCCAGCGACGGCGAAGCGGTGCTGCCCGGCCACGCCTACCTGCCGCCGGGTGGCAAGCACCTGCGGATCATCCGTGACGGTGCGCGCTGGCGCTGCCGCGTCGACGACGGCCCGGCAGTGAACCGGCACAAGCCTGCGGTGGACGTGCTGTTCCGCTCGGTCGCGCAGAACGCCGGCAGCAACGCCATCGGTGCCATACTCACCGGGATGGGCGATGACGGCGCACGCGGCCTGCTGGAGATGCGCCAGGCCGGCGCGCCCACACTGGTCCAGGACGAGGCGACCAGTGTGGTCTGGGGCATGCCCGGTGCAGCGTTCAAGCTCGGCGCCGCGGACGAACAGGTACCACTGGAACGCATAGCGGAACGCCTGCTCGCCCTCGCCCGCAGCTGACGCGAAGTGGATCCACGCCATGCGTGGATGCCTTTGTAGAGTCGAGCCACGCTCGACTCATCGCGGATCGCGCGAACAGCAGCCGGGCATGGATTCGGCGCCACAGGGCATCCCGCAAACAAAAACCCCCGGCGCGAGCCGGGGGTTTTCAGTTACCGCATCAGGCAGCGACCGTCTTGGCCACGTCCTGGTACTCCTCGATCTGGTCGAAGTTCATGTAGCGGTAGATCTCCGCGCCGCTGGCGGCGATCACGCCCACATCGGCCATGTACTCTTCCTTGGTCGGGATGCGGCCCAGGCGCGAGCAGATCGCGGCCAGTTCCGCCGAACCCAGGTACACGTTGGTGTTGCGGCCCAGGCGGTTCGGGAAGTTGCGGGTCGAGGTCGACATCGCGGTGGAGCCTTCGCGGATCTGCGCCTGGTTGCCCATGCACAGCGAGCAGCCCGGCATTTCCATGCGTGCGCCGGTGGCACCGAAGGTGCCGTACACGCCTTCCTTGGTCAGCTCCGAGGCATCCATCTTGGTCGGCGGGGCCACCCACAGGCGGGTCGGCAGGTCACGCTTGCCTTCCAGCAGCTTCGCAGCGGCACGGAAGTGACCGATGTTGGTCATGCACGAACCGATGAACACTTCGTCGATCTTGGCGCCAGCGACTTCGGACAGGGTCTTCACGTCGTCCGGATCGTTCGGGCAGGCCACGATCGGCTCGTGGATGTCGGCCAGGTCGATCTCGATGACGGCAGCGTATTCGGCATCGGCATCCGGCTCCAGCAGCTCCGGGTTGGCCAGCCACGCTTCCATCTTCTCGATACGGCGCTGCAACGAACGCGGATCCTGGTAACCCTCGGCGATCATCCACTTCAGCAGCGTGATGTTGCTGGTCAGGTACTCGATGATCGGTTCCTTGTTCAGGCGCACCGAGCAACCGGCCGCCGAACGCTCGGCCGAGGCATCGGACAGTTCGAACGCCTGCTCGACCTTCAGCTCCGGCAGGCCTTCGATTTCCAGGATACGGCCGGAGAAGATGTTCTTCTTGCCAGCCTTGGCCACGGTCAGCAGGCCCGACTTGATCGCGTACAGCGGAATCGCGTTGACCAGGTCACGCAGGGTCACGCCCGGCTGCATCTTGCCTTTGAAGCGCACCAGCACCGACTCCGGCATATCCAGCGGCATCACGCCGGTGGCCGCGGCGAAGGCGACCAGGCCCGAACCGGCCGGGAACGAAATGCCCACCGGGAAACGGGTATGCGAGTCACCACCGGTACCGACGGTGTCCGGCAGCAGCATGCGGTTGAGCCAGCTGTGGATCACGCCGTCGCCCGGGCGCAGCGAGACGCCGCCGCGGGTGGAGATGAACTCCGGCAGGGTGTGGTGGGTCTTCACGTCCACCGGCTTCGGATAGGCGGCGGTGTGGCAGAACGACTGCATCACCAGGTCGGCCGAGAAGCCCAGGCAGGCCAGGTCCTTCAGCTCGTCGCGGGTCATCGGGCCGGTGGTGTCCTGCGAGCCGACCGAGGTCATCTTCGGTTCGCAGTAGGTGCCCGGGCGCATGCCCTGGCCTTCCGGCAGGCCACAGGCGCGGCCGACCATCTTCTGCGCCAGCGAGAAGCCCTTGCCGGTGTCGACCGGCTGCACCGGCAGGCGGAACAGGTCGGTCGGAGCCAGGCCCAGCGCTTCGCGCGCCTTGCCGGTCAGGCCACGGCCGATGATCAGCGGAATGCGGCCACCGGCACGCACTTCGTCGAACAGCACGTCGGACTTGACTTGGAACTCGGCGATCACTTCACCGTTCTTCAGCGCCTTGCCTTCGTACGGACGCAGCTCGACCACATCGCCGTGCTCCATCTTCGACACATCCAGCTCGATCGGCAGTGCGCCGGCATCTTCCATGGTGTTGTAGAAGATCGGGGCGATCTTCGAACCCAGGCAGACGCCACCGGCACGCTTGTTCGGAATGAACGGAATGTCATCACCGGTCCACCACAGCACGCTGTTGGTGGCCGACTTGCGCGAAGAACCGGTGCCGACCACGTCGCCAACGTAGGCGACCAGGTGACCCTTGTCCTTCAGGTCCAGGATCTGCTGGATCGGGCCGCGCTTGCCGTCCTCTTCCGGGGTGAACGGCGCGTCGTCGCGCTTGTTCTTCAGCATCGCCAGGGCGTGCATCGGGATGTCCGGGCGGGTGGTCGCGTCCGGCGCCGGCGACAGGTCGTCGGTATTGGTTTCGCCCGGCACCTTGAACACGGTGACGGTCAGGCTCTGCGGCACTTCCGGGTTGCTGGTGAACCACTCAGCATCAGCCCAGCTCTGCAGCACGGCCTGGGCGTTGGCGTTGCCGGCCTTGGCCTTTTCCTGCACATCGTGGAAGGCGTCGAACACCAGCAGGGTCTTCTTCAGCGCGTCGGCGGCGATGGCACCGACGCTGGCATCGTCCAGCAGCTGCACCAGCGGGGCGACGTTGTAGCCGCCGAGCATGGTGCCCAGCAGTTCGGTGGCGCGCTCGCGGCTGATCAGCGGATTCTGCTCGCTGCCCAGCGCGATCGCGGCCAGGTACGAGGCCTTGACCTTGGCTGCGTCATCGACGCCGGCCGGAACGCGGTGGGTCAGCAGGTCGAGCAGGAACTCAGCCTCGCCCTGCGGCGGGTTCTTCAGCAGTTCGATGACATCGGCCGTCTGCTGCGCGCTCAGCGGCAGCGGCGGGATGCCAAGCGCAGCGCGCTCGGCGACGTGGTGGCGGTAGGCTTCCAACATGACAACTCCCGGGTAATGCGTAGGTTGAAATAACAAAGTGGGCTCAGGCTTGCGGCACGATCAGCTTCAGGCCCTTGAAGTAGTCGCGGTAAAACGTGTCGTTCCAGGTGATCAGGCCGTCGCACTGCAGCAGTGCGTGGGCGCCGACCATGAATTCGTCCAGGCTGCGGCGGCTGCCGCCGCGCTGGCGATGACGGCGGTGCATCTCGCCGGCGCGCAGTGCCGACTTGGCTTCCATCGGGTTGAAGTGCACGCCCATCTCTTCCAGTGCTTCCAGCACTTCGGCGCCGCCGCGCAGCGATGCGCAGACTTCGGCCAGGGTCGCGCCACAGACCACCACGCGGCCACCGACCAGGCTCTGCCTGAGGATGGCTTCCACCGCATCGGCCTGCGGACCATTGCTGAGCAGCTCGACCAGCACCGGCGAATCGACGGCGATCATCACGGCTTACTCCTCGTCACGCACCGCGCGTACGGCCGCGTCGGATGACTCGAAGCCGTCCAGCGCGAACTTGCCGCGCGCCCGTGAAATGGCATCGTCAACACTCTTGCGCAGGATGATGCGGCTGCCGTCCAGCTCGACCTTCAGCAGCGTGCCCTTGGTCAGGCCGAGGGCGTCACGCACCGCCTTGGGCAGGGTGATCTGTCCGCGTTCTGCAACAGTGGCTTCCATCGGTAGGCCCTCCAGAGTATGCACAAATTATACATACTTCCCCGGGCATACTTCCACCCTGAACAGGACCGGCGCCCCGCCAGCCCTTGCCTCGCAAAGGATCGGCCACAAACGTGACATACGCCATACACCTTCCCCTGTAGTCTGGAACCGATGCCGCAGGCCGGAACCCGGCCCGGATGAATCCATTCAGTCTGGGGTTCATACTGGGACCACCGGGGCCGCCAGGCCCACGGCGACCGCAAGCAGGTCCGCCCATGCGCGGGCCAGTGCAAGCCATCCGCAAGAAGGAGTTACCCCGCATGAGCGATTCGTTCTCCACCCGCAGCCAGCTGAACGTCGGCGGCAAGACCTACGACTACTTCAGCCTGCCCACGCTGGGCCAGCGCTTCGATATCTCCCACCTGCCCTACTCGATGAAGATCCTGCTGGAGAACCTGCTCCGGCACGAGGATGGCGGCATCACCGTCGGCAAGGACCACATCGAAGCCGTGGCCCGCTGGAATCCGGCGGCCGAACCGGACACCGAAATCGCCTTCATGCCGGCGCGCGTGGTCCTGCAGGACTTCACCGGCGTGCCCTGCGTGGTCGACCTGGCCGCGATGCGCGACGCGGTGGTCAAGCTCGGCGGCTCGCCGGAGCAGATCAACCCGCAGATCCCCTCCGAACTGGTCATCGACCACTCGGTGCAGGTCGATGTGTTCGGCAAGCCCGACGCGCTGGACCTCAACGGCAAGATCGAATTCCAGCGCAACCAGGAGCGTTACGGCTTCCTGCGCTGGGGCCAGAAAGCCTTCGACAACTTCAAGGTGGTGCCGCCGAACACCGGCATCGTCCACCAGGTGAACCTGGAGAACCTGGCCCGCGTGGTGATGACCGCGGACAAGGACGGCAAGGCGGTGGCCTACCCGGACACCGTGTTCGGCACCGACAGCCACACCACGATGATCAACGGCATCGGCGTGCTCGGCTGGGGCGTGGGCGGCATCGAGGCCGAGGCAGCCATGCTCGGCCAGCCGTCGTCGATGCTGATCCCGCAGGTGGTCGGCTTCAAGCTGACCGGCAAGCTGCCCGAAGGCGCCACCGCCACCGACCTGGTGCTGACCGTCACCCAGATGCTGCGCAAGCTGGGCGTGGTCGGCAAGTTCGTCGAGTTCTACGGTGACGGCCTGCAGCATCTGCCACTGGCCGACCGCGCCACCATCGGCAACATGGCCCCGGAATACGGCGCCACCTGCGGCATCTTCCCGATCGACGCCGAATCGCTGAACTACCTGCGCCTGTCCGGCCGCAGCGAAGAGCAGATCGATCTGGTCGAAGCCTACGCCAAGGCGCAGGGTCTGTGGCACGACGCCAACAGTGCACATGCGCAGTACAGCACCACGCTGGAACTGGACATGGGCACGGTGAAGCCGTCGCTGGCCGGCCCCAAGCGCCCGCAGGACCGCGTGCTGCTGGAAGACGTGCAGAAGAACTACCGCGAAGCGCTGGTCGGCATGACCGCCAACCGTGACAAGCGCAGCGACGACGTCTCCTCCTTCGTCAATGAAGGCGGCGGCGCCGCGGTCGGCAACGAGCAGCTGGCCAAGGGCTACGCCGACATCGAGATCGAAGGCCGCAAGGTGCGGCTGAAGGATGGTGCAGTGGTCATCGCCGCCATCACCTCCTGCACCAATACCTCCAACCCGGCGGTGATGATCGGTGCCGGCCTGCTGGCCCGCAACGCGGCCGCCAAGGGCCTGAACCGCCAGCCGTGGGTCAAGACCTCGCTCGGCCCAGGCTCGCGCGTGGTCACCGACTACCTGGAAAAGGCTGGCGTACTGAAGGAGCTGGAGAAGATCGGCTTCTACGTGGTCGGCTACGGCTGCACCACCTGCATCGGCAACTCCGGCCCGCTGCCGACCGAAGTCAGCGCCGGCATCGCCACCGGCGATCTGGTGGTCACCTCGGTGCTGTCGGGCAACCGCAACTTCGAGGGCCGCGTGCACCCCGAAGTGAAGATGAACTACCTGGCCAGCCCGCCGCTGGTGGTGGCCTACGCCATCGCCGGCACCACCGACATCGACCTGACCACCCAGCCGCTGGGGACCGGCAGCGATGGCCAGCCGGTATACCTGCGCGACATCTGGCCGAGCAACAAGGAAATCGGCGATGTCATCGCAGCGACCGTCGGCCCGGAAATGTTCAAGCAGAACTACGCCGACGTGTTCAAGGGCGATACCCGCTGGAACACCATCGCCTCGCCGGACGGCAATCTGTACGAGTGGAGCGATGCCTCCACCTACATCAAGAATCCGCCGTACTTCGATGGCATGACCATGCAGACCGGCAGCATCGATGACGTGCACGGCGCGCGCGTGATGGGCCTTTTCGGCGACTCGATCACCACCGACCACATCTCCCCGGCCGGCAACATCAAGAAGGACTCGCCGGCGGGCCGCTTCCTGCAGGAACGCGGCGTGCAGCCGGCCGACTTCAACAGCTACGGCAGCCGCCGCGGCAACGATGACGTGATGGTCCGCGGCACCTTCGCCAACATCCGCATCAAGAACCTGATGTTCGGTGGCGAGGAAGGCGGCAACACCCTGTACTACCCGGCCGGCGGCGGCCAGCCGGAGAAGCTGGCGATCTACGATGCGGCCATGAAGTACAAGGCCGACAAGGTGCCGCTGGTGGTGCTGGCCGGCAAGGAATACGGCACCGGCTCGTCGCGCGACTGGGCGGCCAAGGGCACCCTGCTGCTGGGGGTGAAGGCGGTCATCGCCGAAAGCTTCGAGCGCATCCACCGTTCCAACCTGGTCGGCATGGGCGTGCTGCCGCTGCAGTTCCGCAACGGCGAGAACGCACAGAGCCTGGGCCTGGACGGCTCGGAGGTGATCGACATCACCGGCCTGCAGGACGGCGCCAGCAAGCGCGCCACGGTCACCGCGACCAAGGCCGATGGCACGAAGAAGACCTTCGAGGTGTCGGTGATGCTGCTGACCCCGAAGGAAGTCGAGTACTTCCGTCATGGTGGTCTGCTGCAGTACGTGCTGCGCCAGCTGGCCAGCAAGTAACGGCGCGGCTGCGCCCGATTGAGGAAAGGGCCGGATCCTTGCGGATCCGGCCCTTTGCGTTTGCGATGCCCCCCTGTAGAGCCGAGCATGGGCTCTGCTGGTTCTGCGCCAACAGCAGCCGAGCATGGGCTCGGCTCTACAGAAGCGCTCACCGGCGTGGTGCGTCCGGGTCGGTACGCAGCGCCTTCAGCAGGCCCCACATGTAGAACGCCAGGGTGAACGAGAACGGCAGGCCGCACAGCACCACCGCCGTCTGCATCGCGCTGAAGTTGCCGGCCAGCAGCAGGCCGACGCTGGCCACGGTGATGCCGGCCGCCCAGAACACGCGCAGCCAGATCGGTGCGTCGTGACCGTCCTCGACGCCGTCATCGACACGACGGGTGCACAGATTGGCGATCATCAGCGTGCCCGAATCGACCGGGGTCAGGAACAGCACGAAACCGATCACCACCGCGGCACCGGCTACATACGGCGCGGCGGGCAGGTATTCCAGCAGCTTGAACAGCGTCATCGCCGCATCGTGCTGGGCCACCTCACCCAGGATCGCCTGGCCATGGTTGAGCACCAGGTCGATGGCGGTGTTGCCGAAGATCGACAGCCAGGCCAGGGTGAAGCCGAGCGGGATCAGCAGCACGCCCATGATCACTTCACGGATGGTGCGGCCACGCGAGATGCGCGCCACGAAAAGGCCGACAAACGGCGCCCAGGCGATCCACCAGGCCCAGTAGAACAGTGTCCACGAACCCATCCACTCACGGCCCTTCGGGTCGTTGAGGTACATGTCGAAGCTCTTGCGCACGAACGCGCCGAGGTAATCGCCGGTGTTCTGGATCAGGCCGTCGAACAGGTGCAGGGTCGGGCCGGTGACCAGCACGAACAGCAGCAGACCGCACAGCAGGCGCACGTTGAGGTTGGAGAGCCAGGCAATGCCCTTTTCCACGCCAGCCACCACACCGATGGTGGCCACCACCATCATCACCAGCACGATCGCCACCAGCACCTGCGGCGTATCCGGGATGTGGAACAGGTAGACCAGGCCGGACTGCACCACCAGCGCACCGATGCCGAGGTTGGTCACCATCGAGATCAGCGTAGCCAGGATACCGAAGCCATCCACCATGTCGCCGATGCGGCCATGGATGCGCTCACCGAAGATCGGGTACAGCGCCGAGCGCAACGCCAGCGGCAGGTCGCGGCGGTAGGCGAAGTAGCCCAGCGCCACGCCGACCAGCGCGTACAGCGCCCAGCCGTGCAGGCCCCAGTGCAGGAAGGTCAGCACCATCGCCTCGCGGCCGGCGGCCACAGTCCCGCCGGGCTGCCCGGGCGGATTGAGGAAATGGTCCAGCGGTTCGTAGGCACCGTAGTACAGCAGCGCGATGCCGATGCCGGCCGAGAACAGCATCGACACCCATGCGACGTAGCCGAAGGCCGGTGACTCCTCGTTGTGGCCCAGGCGGATGCGGCCATACGGCGAGAACGCCAGCCACAGCACGAAGCCCAGGCACAGCACGATCAGCAGCATGTACCACCAGCCGAACGCGGCCGACACTTCGGCCTGCGCCCATTGCAGCCAGTGCTCGCTGCCTTCGGGATAGAGAACGGTGAGCAGCCCGAGGATGCCGATCGACACCGAGGAACTGAAGAACACAAAACGGTTCAAGCGCAGGGGCGAACGCTTGGGATGAGCCAGGGAAGACATGGGGTCGTCTCATCAAGTCCGAGGGAGCACATGGGCGGGGCCGGACCGGTAAACCGGGCCCATGGCGTGGGGCGCGAGCGCATCCCAGGGTTTATTGATTGAACGTTCAATCAATAAAAAGCATAATGGCGGGCAGCCCGATCCTTCGGGTCGCAATCCGTGGAGAGACAATGCCGAAGAAAGGCGTGGAACCGGTACGGCGCGAGCAGCTGATCCGGGCCACTTTCCAGACCATCGACGAGATCGGCATGGCCGATGCGACCGTCGCCACCATCGCGAAGAAGGCCGGGCTGTCCAGCGGCATCGTCGCCCACTACTTCGGCGACAAGGACGGCCTGCTCAATGCTGCAATGCGGCAGATCCTGCGCGAACTGAAGGACGCGGTCGCCCGTTACCGTGCCGAGGTTGGCGACGACCCCCGCGAGCAGCTGCGCGCCATCGTCGATGGCAACTTCGACGACAGCCAGATCAACGGCACCGCCATGCGCGTCTGGCTCACCTTCTGGGCCGCGAGCATGCACCAGCCGGAACTGGCCCGGCTGCAGCGCGCCAACGACCAGCGCCTGTTCTCGAACCTGTGCCACCAGTTCAACCGCCTGCTACCCCACCCGCAGGCCCGCCTGGCCGCCCGCGGCCTGGCCGCGATGATTGACGGCCTGTGGCTGCGCGGCAGCCTGGTCGGTGGCCAGTTCAATGCCGAGAAGTCCCGGCGCATCGCTTACGGCTATATCGACTTCCAGTTGCAGGCTGTCGCGCTATAAGCGCTTCAGCACCCGCCCCCTTCCAAGGAGTACGCCCCATGACCACCCTGCCCGTCCAACAGCTCTACATCCACGGCCAGCGCGTCGATGCCACCAGCGGCAAGACCTTCAAGACCGTCAACCCGGCCACCGGCGAGGTGATCGCTGAAGTGCAGGTCGCCAGCCAGGCCGACGTCGAGCGCGCCGTGCAGAGCGCGGCCGACGGCCAGAAGGTGTGGGCCGCGATGACCGCCATGGAGCGTTCGCGCATCCTGCGCCGCGCCGTCGAGCTCCTGCGCGAGCGCAACGACGAGCTGGCCCACCTGGAAACCCTGGATACCGGCAAGGCACTGGCCGAGACCACCACCGTGGACATCGTCACCGGTGCCGACGTGGTCGAGTACTACGCCGGCCTGGCCACCGCCATCGAAGGCATCCAGCTGCCGCTGCGCGAATCGAGCTTCTTCTACACCCGCCGCGAGCCGCTGGGCGTGGTCGCCGGCATCGGCGCCTGGAACTACCCGATCCAGATCGCCATGTGGAAGTCCGCCCCCGCCCTGGCCGCCGGCAACGCGATGGTGTTCAAGCCGTCCGAAGTGACCCCGCTGACAGCAATCAAGCTGGCCGAGATCTACACCGAAGCCGGCGTGCCGGCCGGCGTGTTCAATGTCGTGCAGGGTCCTGGCCGCGAGATCGGCCAGTGGCTGACCGAGCACCCGGTGATCGAGAAGATCTCCTTCACCGGCGGCGTCGCCACCGGCAAGAAGGTCATGGCCAGCGCCGCGTCCTCGTCGCTGAAGGAAGTGACCATGGAGCTGGGCGGCAAGTCGCCGCTGGTGATCTGTGATGACGCCGATCTGGACCGCGCCGCCGACATCGCGGTGATGGCCAACTTCTTCAGCTCCGGCCAGGTCTGCACCAACGGTACCCGCGTGTTCGTGCCGCGCAGCATGCTGGCCGCGTTCGAGGCCGCCGTTGTCGAGCGCGTCAAGCGCATCCGCATTGGCGACCCGATGGCCGCCGAAACCAACTTCGGCCCGCTGACCAGCTTCCCGCACATGCAAAACGTGCTGCGCTACATCGAGAGCGGCAAGGCCGAAGGCGCCCGCCTGCTGACCGGCGGCGGCCGCGCCACCGAAGGCGCGCTGGCCAATGGCGCCTACGTGCTGCCGACCGTGTTCTCCGACTGCCGCGACGACATGACGATTGTCCGGGAAGAGATCTTCGGGCCGGTGATGAGCATCCTCGCCTACGACGACGAAGACGAAGTGGTGCGTCGTGCCAATGACACCACGTTCGGCCTCGCCGCCGGTGTGGTCAGCAAGGACGTCAGCCGCGCCCACCGCATCATCCACCGCCTGGAAGCCGGCATCTGCTGGATCAACACCTGGGGTGAATCGCCGGCCGAAATGCCGGTCGGTGGCTACAAGGAATCCGGCGTCGGCCGCGAGAACGGCATCTCCACCCTTGGCCACTACACCCGCATCAAGTCGGTGCAGGTGGAACTGGGCGACTACGCCAGCGTGTTCTGACCGGCGCGCCCCGAGCGCGCACCCTCGTCCGGCCACCGCGCCGATCCGACATTCCGCCGGGACGCCTGCATGCAGCGCGCCCCGGCCTGCAGGAGACACCCATGAGCACCCACAACGAGTACGACTACATCATCATCGGCGCCGGTTCGGCCGGCAACGTGCTGGCTACCCGCCTCACCGAAGATGCCGATGTCAGCGTGCTGCTGCTGGAAGCCGGTGGCCCGGACTACCGGCTCGACTTCCGTACCCAGATGCCTGCGGCACTGGCCTTCCCGCTGCAGGGCAAGCGCTACAACTGGGCGTACAAGACCGATCCCGAGCCCTTCATGAACAACCGCCGCATGGACTGCGGCCGCGGCAAGGGCCTGGGCGGCTCGTCGCTGATCAACGGCATGTGCTACATCCGTGGCAACGCGATGGATTACGACAACTGGGCCAGCATGCCGGGCCTGGAAGACTGGACCTACCTGGACTGCCTGCCGTACTTCCGCAAGGCGGAAACCCGTGACATCGGCCCCAACGACTACCACGGTGGCGACGGCCCGCTGCGCGTGACCACGCCGAAGGCCGGCAACAACGAACTGTTCGCTGCGATGGTCGAAGCCGGCGTGCAGGCTGGCTACCCGCGCACCGACGACCTCAACGGCTACCAGCAGGAAGGCTTCGGCCCGATGGACCGCACGGTGACCCCGAAGGGCCGTCGCTCCAGCACCGCCCGCGGCTACCTGGACCTGGCCAAGCCGCGCCCGAACCTGACCATCGTCACCCACGCACTGACCGACCGCATCCTGTTCTCGGGCAAGCGTGCGGTGGGCGTGCAGTGGCTGCACAACGACCAGCCGCAGCGTGCCACCGCGCGCCGCGAAGTGCTGCTGTGTGGCGGCGCCATCGCCTCGCCGCAGATCCTGCAGCGCTCCGGCGTCGGCCCGGCCGATCTGCTGCGCAGCCTCGATATCGACCTGGTACACCACCTGCCGGGCGTCGGCGCCAACCTGCAGGATCACCTGGAGATGTACCTGCAGTACGAGTGCAAGAAGCCGGTCTCGCTGGCGCCGGCACTGAAGCTGTACAACCAACCGGCCATCGGTGCCGAGTGGCTGTTCCTGGGCACCGGCATCGGCGCCAGCAACCAGTTCGAGGCTGGTGGCTTCATCCGCAGCGACGCCGAGTTCGACTGGCCGAACCTGCAGTACCACTTCCTGCCGGTGGCCATCAATTACAACGGCTCCAACCCGATCAAGGCGCACAGCTTCCAGATGCACGTCGGTTCGATGCGCTCGCCCAGCCGCGGCCGCATCCATGTACGTTCGAAGGATCCGCGCGAACATCCGAGCATCCTGTTCAACTACATGTCGCACGATCAGGACTGGCGCGAGTTCCGCGCGGCGATCCGCATCACCCGCGAGATCTTCGCGCAGCCGGCACTGGCACCGTACAGCGGCCGCGAGATCTCCCCGGGCAGCGCGCTGCAGACCGATGCGCAGATCGATGCGTTCGTCCGCGAACATGCCGAGACCGCCTACCATCCGTCGTGCTCGAACAAGATGGGCCACGCCGATGACCCGATGGCGGTGGTCGACGGCCAGGGCCGCGTGCACGGGCTGGAAGGCCTGCGCATCGTCGATGCTTCGATCATGCCGCAAGTGGTGACCGGCAACCTCAACGCGCCGACCATCATGATGGCCGAGAAGCTGGCCGACGTGATCCGCGGCCGCACCCCGCTGGCCCGCAGCACCGCGCCGTACTACAAGGCCAACGGCGCACCGGTGCGCAAGCAGGGCTGAGCCAGCCGCTCACGGTGAAACACCCGCCGGGCATGGCCCGGCGCTACCAGGCGCGTCCTGCCTTCGGTAGCGCCGGGCCATGCCCGGCGGCGTTTGACGCGTTCGCACAATGCGCCGCGCAAACCCCTCTTCGCGTTTTCCCTACGGCGGGGTATGCTGCAATGAACGGCCATTGTCGCTACGCTCAGGGCCGAACCTAATACATCACGATTCCTGGAGGGGGAATATGAGTCTGGATCGTCCCTGGCTGCAGAGCTATCCGAAAGGCGTTCCCGCCGAAATCGACGTCAACGAATTCCATTCGGTCGCCTCGGTCTTCGACGCTTCCGTCGCGAAATTCCGCGACCGTCCCGCCTACTCCAGCTTCGGCAAGGTCCTCACCTATGGTGAGACGGATGCGCTGGTCACCCAGTTCGCCGCCTACCTGCTGGGTGAGCTCAAGCTCAAGAAGGGTGACCGCGTCGCCCTGATGATGCCCAACTGCCTGCAGTACCCGGTGGCCACCTTCGGCGTGCTGCGCGCCGGACTGACCGTGGTCAACGTCAACCCGCTGTACACCGCGCGCGAACTCAAGCACCAGCTGGTCGACGCGGGCGTCAGTGCGCTGGTGGTGGTCGACAACTTCGGCGACACCGTCGAGCAGGTCATCGCCGACACGCCGGTCAGGCACGTGGTCACCACCGGCCTGGGCGACCTGCTCGGCGCCAAGGGCGCGATCGTCAACTTCGTGCTGAAGTACGTCAAGAAGATGGTGCCCAACTACCACATCAAGGGCGCCGTCCGCTTCAAGCAGGCGCTCAAGCTGGGCAGCCGCCACGCGCTTCCGCCGGTCGAGATCGACCACGACGACATCGCCTTCCTGCAGTACACCGGCGGCACCACCGGCGTGGCCAAGGGTGCGATGCTGACCAACCGCAACCTGATCGCCAACATGCAGCAGGCGTCGGCGTGGCTGTCCACCTCGGGCATCGAGCCGGGCAAGGAAGTGATCATCACTGCCCTGCCGCTCTACCACATCTTCGCGCTGACCGCTAATGGCCTGGTCTTCATGAAGTTCGGTGGCTGCAATCACCTGATCACCAACCCGCGCGACATGAAGGGCTTCGTCAAGGAGCTCAAGGGCACCCGCTTCACTGCCATCACCGGCGTCAACACGCTGTTCAACGGCCTGCTCAACACCCCGGGCTTCGACGAGATCGACTTCTCTTCGGTCAAGTTCACTCTGGGCGGCGGCATGGCGGTGCAACGTGCCGTGGCCGAACGCTGGAAGAAGGTCACCGGCGTGACCCTGGTCGAAGCCTACGGCCTGACCGAGACCTCGCCGGCAGCCTGCATCAACCCGCTCACCCTGCCCGAGTACAACGGCGCCATTGGCCTGCCGATCCCGTCCACCGATGCCTGCATCAAGGACGACAACGGCAATATCCTGGCGCTGGGCGAAGTGGGCGAGCTGTGCATCAAGGGCCCGCAGGTAATGAAGGGCTACTGGCAGCGGCCGGAAGAAACCGCCACCGCCATCGACGCCGACGGCTGGCTGCACACCGGCGACATGGCGAAGATGGACGAAAAGGGCTTCTTCTACATCGTGGACCGCAAGAAGGACATGATCCTGGTGTCCGGCTTCAACGTGTACCCGAATGAGGTCGAAGACGTCATCGCGATGATGCCGGGCGTGCTGGAAGTCGCCGCCGTCGGTGTCCCGGACGAGAAGTCCGGCGAAGTGGTCAAGGTCGTGATCGTGAAGAAGGACCCGAACCTGACCGCGGAAATGGTCAAGGAACATGCGCGGGCAAACCTGACCGGTTACAAGCACCCCAGAATCGTAGAATTCCGAAAAGAGCTGCCGAAGACCAATGTCGGCAAGATTCTCCGTCGCGAGCTGCGTGATACGCCCGCCCAGTAAGGGTTTCCGGGCAACGGGACAATACAGGGACCCCGCCGGAGACGGCGGGGTCTTTCTGTTACCGGAACATGGCCGGTACAGCGCTTGCGGGCGGTTCACGACGGGTGCATAGAATCAGTCGCCGCCGCACGTTCAGCCCGCCCCCTCACTCCTCTCCGTCCGCTCTGCGGTTGGCCGGACGGTCACACGGAGAACTCCCATGTCCGCAGTACGCCCCATCATCACCCGCCCCTCGCAGCACCCTACCCTGCGTATCACCGAGGAGCCCGAGCGGGATGTCTACTGGATCCACATGCACGCCAACCTGGTCAACCAGCCAGGCCGGCCGTGCTTCGCCTCGCGCCTGGTCGATGACATCGTCGACTACCAGCGCGACTTGGGCGACCGCCTCAGCGCCTCGCACGCCCTGTCACCCCATGTCGTTCTTGCCTCGGACAGCGACGTGTTCAACCTGGGGGGCGACCTCGAACTGTTCTGCCGCCTGATCCGCGAAGGCGACCGCGCCCGCCTGCTCGACTATGCCCAGCGCTGCGTGCGCGGCGTGCATGCCTTCCATGCCGGCCTGGGCACCCGTGCCCACAGCATCGCCCTGGTCCAGGGCAATGCACTGGGTGGCGGCTTCGAGGCCGCACTCAGCTGCCACACCATCGTCGCCGAGGAAGGCGTGCTGATGGGCCTGCCGGAGGTGCTGTTCGACCTGTTCCCGGGCATGGGCGCCTACTCCTTCCTGTGCCAGCGGATCAGCCCGCGCCTGGCCGAGAAGATCATGCTGGAAGGCAACCTCTACACCGCCAGCCAGCTGAAGGAGATGGGCCTGGTCGACATCGTGGTGCCGGCGGGCGAAGGCGTTGCTGCGGTCGAACAGGTGATCAAGGAAAGCCGACGCATTCCGCACGCATGGGCAGCGATGCGTGAGGTCAACGAGATCGCCACCATGGTGCCGCTGCATGAAATGATGCGGATCACCGAGATCTGGGTGGACACCGCCATGCAGCTCGGCGAGAAGTCCCTGCGCACCATGGATCGGCTGGTACGGGCGCAGGCCCGGCGCAATGGCGACCCGGCCTGAGCGTCTGGCGGGTCAGGACGGGCTGCGCTCGCTGTCGTCGCGGTGCGGCGCCCCCGCGCTACGGGCAGCCAACGCATTCCTGCCGTTGCGCAGAGCGGTCGCCAGGCTGCCGAGGCGGGCGCTCCATTCACCCTTCAGCTGCCAGTCCGCCATGCGCATGATTTCGCCACTGGAGGCGGCAACCTGGACAAGCCCCAGGTTGCTCGCCACACCGCGCAGCGCGTGTGCATGCTCGCGGAAATCCTCCCAGGCCTGGCGCTCGCCGCAGCCCTGCAGCTGGCCCATGCTCGCGTCGACGTCCGCCAGGCATTGGTCGATGAACTTGCGTTCGAAGCCATCGCCCATGCCCAGCGACGCCAGCTCGTCCAGTACTGCGGTATCGAGCACGCCATCGCCGACCGGCAATGCCGGCACCGACTGGATGCCGGACTCGGCGCGGGTGTTGGCGGCGACATCGGCCAGCACTTCAAGCAGGCGGGTGGCCACCACGGGCTTGGCAAGGAAGGCGCGGGCACCGGCCTGCTCGCAACGCAGGATGGACTCGGGGGTGACGTCCGCGCTCAGCACCATGACGGGAACGTAAGGCATGCCACTGGCCTGCATCACCCGCAACTGCTTGAGCAGGTCCAGTCCGCTCATGCCGGGCATGTGCAGGTCGACGATCGCTGCGTCGTAACTGGCCTGCTCCAACGCATCCAGCACTTCGGCGCCGCCATTGACGCAGGTGACCTTGTGGCCGGCCTTCTCCAGCAACCGCTGCAGCACCATGCGGTTGGCTTCGTGGTCGTCGGCCACCAGAACCCGCAGGCTGCGCACCCGTGCACGATGGCGCAGGAAGGGATTGGAAAACGCGATGACATTCCCAGCTTCAGCCACCTCGGACGGAACCGCCGGGGCTGATGAGGTGTCTGCGACGTCCAGCGTGATCTCGACCCAGAACACGCTGCCGCGCGGGCTGTTCGGCGCATAGCCGACCTGCCCGCCCATCGACTCGACCAGGCCCTTGGCAATGGCCGTGCCCAGACCGGTGCCTTCATGGCGACGGGCCAGGCCGACATCGCCCTGCTCGAAGGCATTGAACAGGCGCCCGCGCAACGCCATCGGCACGCCGATGCCGGTATCGACGATCTCGAATCGCAGGCGCATCCGCTCGCTGCCCAGCGCATCGGGGCTGGACACGCGCAGATGCACGTAGCCGCTGTCGGTGAACTTGACCGCGTTGCCCATCAGGTTCAGCAGGATCTGCTGCAGATGCCCGGCATCACCCAGCAGGCGCGGCGGCACGTTGTCGTCCACCTGCACGCGATAGTCCAGCGATTTGGAGCGGGTCTGCGGGGTGAGGATCAGGTTGATCGCCTGCAGCACATCGGCCAGCGCGAACTCGTGCCACTCCACGCGCACCTTGCCGGCTTCGATCGCGGAGATGTCCAGCACTTCTTCCACCAGCGCCAGCAGGCTGCGCGTCGAGGCCTGGATGGTGTTCAGGCACTCGCGCTGTTCATCGTCCAGGCGGGTGGTGGCCAGCACCTCGGTCATGCCGGCCAGCCCGTTCAACGGCGTGCGGAATTCATGGCTCATGTTGGCCAGGAAGCGGCTCTTGGCTTCATTGGCCTGGCGCGCCTCGGCCACCGCCCGGGTCAAGGCATGCAGCAGCGAATCGAAGTACAGCGGAATCGCGCCCAGGCCCAGCAGCAGGCCCCAGCCCAGATAGTCGTGGCCGCGCCAGTATGGCGACAGCATCACCGTGCACAGGAAGGCCAGGCAGCCCATGGCAGTGGCCACGCGCAGGTAGGTGCTGCCGTAGCGCATGCCGTTGCCGATCGTGACCCACAGCATCACCGCATACAGCGGTGCCGCCGGCTCGCCCTGGATCGTCATGATCCAGGCCATGCAGGTGTAGTCGGTCAGCATGCCGATCACCCTGCGCACATGCGACACACCCGGATTGACCAGGATCGCGGTCAGCAGGCCGGCGGAAATGGTCAGCTCGAAGGCGAGGATCAGCCACGTCGTCGTCAACGCTTCACCGCCACCGCTCAGCGAACGCCAGCCGAGATAGCTGATGAACAGCGCCGTGATGATGATGCGGATCAGGTTCTGCGCGTGCTCGCTGTCCTCGCGCCCGGACAGGCGCTGCTTGAAGCGGGCCAGCAGCGAGCGCTTGTCGGAGCCAGCGGCGGGCGTCGTATCCATGGTCGGATGTCGCATCCTTCGGCGCAGCAGGGAGGAGCAGCACAACGGTACTGCCAGCAACCCCAACCACAGGGAAATGGCCAGGCCCAGATTGGCCTGCCAGTAAGGGGTCAACAGCACGGTGGTGCCGAAACTGACCATCGCCAGCACGATGGCAGCGGCCAGGTAGCGCGGCCCGAAGCGCAGGCCGTTGCCCACCGTGACCCACATCACCACCGCGTACACCCACGCCAGCGGCTCGCCCATCTGGATCATGCCGACCGCGATCAGGCCGTAATCGGCCAGCATCCCGGCCACCCGCCGCGGGTCCGAGCGCTCAGGCTTCCACAGCAGCCAACCGCACAGCAGCAGCGACAGGCCCAGCCCGGTCAGCACCGTTGCCAGCACGCCCTGGTACTGGTCCAGCCGGTGCAGGCGGGCACCGGACAACAGTACATAGACCAGGATCAGCGAGATCAGCACCACCCGCACGATCGCCTGGCCATGTTCCGAATCCGGACGCTGCGCCAGCCGACGCCTCACGCGTGCGAACAGGTCCTGCATGTCACCCACCCGGTCGCGTCGATGCCGTCGAGTGCTGGGCGCAGATATCCATCAACTGCTGGTGACCGCGCATCAGCGCATCCACGCGGCGCGGGTCGAACAGTCGGCCACGCTGGGCGTACAAATAAGCCAGTGTGGCTTCCATGGTCCATGCTTCCTTGTACGGACGGGGTGAGATGAGTGCGTCGAAGACATCGGCCACGGCGACGATGCGCGCTTCCAGCGGAATCGCCTCACCGACCAGCCCATCCGGGTAGCCGCTGCCGTCGTATCGTTCGTGGTGGCGCAGCGCGATCAATGCGCCGACCTGGATGAAGCGGTTCTGGCTGCCGCTGAGCAGTTCATGGCCGATGCGCGGGTGCCGGCGCATGATCGCCAGCTCCTCGTCGTTGAGCTTGCCCTGCTTGAGCAGCACGGCATCGGGAATGGCGATCTTGCCCATGTCATGCAGGGGCGCGGCCATCTCGATCAGGCGCACGTCGTCTTCGGGCAGGCCCAGCTGCTCGGCGATCAGCCCTGCCACGCGTGCCATGCGCTCAAGGTAGGCGCTGGTGCCGGCATCACGGAACTCGATCGCCCGCGCCAATCGCGACAGGGTCTCGCGTTCGCGTTCCTCGACCTCGTGCATGCTCGCCAGCAAGCGCTGTTCCAGCGACAACGCGCGTTGCTTCACGTTCTCGGTCTGCTGGCGCAGCTGCAGCAGGTTGTAGCAGCGCGCGCGCAGTTCGCGCGGGCGGATCGGCTTGACCAGGAAATCGATGACCCCCGCTTCCAGCGCCGCCTGACGAATCGGCTCGTCGCCGACCACGGTGATCAGGATCACCGGAATGTCGCGATGCTTGGGCAGGCGGCGGAAACGGCGGGCGAACTCCAGCCCGTCCATCTCCGGCATGCGGTAATCGAGCAGCAGCAGGTCGACCGGATGCGCCTCGCACCAGGCCAATGCGGTCAGCGGATCACCGAAGTCATACACGCTCAGTTCGGGCGCGATGTCCTCGATGACGTGACGCAGCATCGTCCGGGCGGACGTCTGGTCGTCAACAATGACGATGTTCAACGCGTACTCTGCCTGGTTTCTCGACCATGCTGGATCATCAGCAGGCGAGGATACCCTGCCGCTGCGAACGCTCGCACCCTGCATCGGCCTGACTCCCGTGTCATGCGTCCCGGTTCATGATCGTCATCACATTGTGAAGCGGACTCTCCACAATGCGTACTCCCCCTGGCGCCGATCAAGCCATAACAGACGTCAAGGTAGTGCATTAACGATACGCCGAGTGCGGGAGGCGTCAATCGCGCCGTCTCATTTCGCGACGGCGCGCACAAACAGGAGTCAAAAAGACGACTTACTGCTCCGGACGCATGTACGGGAACAGCAGCACGTCCCGGATCGAGCTGCTGCCGGTCAGCAGCATCACCAGGCGATCAACGCCGATGCCGAGGCCGCCGGTCGGGGCCATGCCGTACTCCAACGCACGGATGTAGTCGGCGTCGTAGTGCATGGCCTCGTCGTCGCCACCCTCCTTCGCCGCCACCTGGGCCTGGAAGCGCTGGGCCTGGTCTTCCGGGTCGTTCAACTCGGAGAAGCCGTTGGCCAGCTCCTTGCCGTTGACGAACAGCTCGAAGCGGTCGGTGTAGCCCGGATCGTTGTCGTTGGCGCGGGCCAGCGGCGAGACTTCCACCGGGTGGTCGGTGATGAAGGTCGGCTGGATCAGCGTGTGCTCGACAGTGGCCTCGAAGATCTCCAGCAGCAGCTTGCCCCAGCCGTAGGACGGCTTGACGCGGATCTTCAAGCGCTCGCAATGGCGCAGCAGGGCGTCGCGATCGGTGCAGTCGGCCGCGGAGATTTCCGGGTTGTGGTGACGCACCGCCTCGTCCATGCGCCAGCGGCGGAACGCCGGGCCCAGGTCGATCTTCGCACCGTCCCACTCCACCTCGGTGCCGCCGTTGACCGCCTTGGCCACGTCACGGATGACGCCTTCGGTCAGGTCCATGATCTCGTTGTACGTGGCATAGGCCTCGTACAGCTCCATCATGGTGAATTCCGGGTTGTGGCGGGTGCTGACGCCTTCGTTGCGGAAGTTGCGGTTGATCTCGTACACGCGCTCCAGGCCACCCACGGTCAGGCGCTTGAGGTACAGCTCCGGCGCCACGCGCAGGTACAGGTCCAGGTCCAGCGCGTTGTGGTGGGTGGTGAACGGCTTGGCCGCCGCGCCGCCGGGGATGTAATGCATCATCGGCGTCTCGACTTCCAGGAAGTCGCGGTTGTCCAGCCACGCGCGCATGGCGCGGATGATCTTCGAGCGCTTGATGAATACCGCGCGCGATTCCGGGGTCACGATCAGGTCGACGTAACGCTGGCGATAGCGCTGCTCGACGTCGGCCAGGCCATGCCACTTGTCCGGCAGCGGGCGCAGCGACTTGGTCAGCAGGCGGATCGATTCGGCCTTGACCGACAGCTCGCCGGTCTTGGTACGGGTCAGGCCGCCTTCCACGGCGATGATGTCACCCACGTCCCAGCCCTTGAAGGCGGTGTAGGCATCGCCCAGCACGGCGCCCTGCAGGAACAGCTGGATGCGGCCGGACTCGTCCTGGATCTGGGCGAAGCTGGCCTTGCCCATGATGCGCTTGGCCATCAGGCGGCCGGCCATCTTCACCTGGCGGCCGTTACCTTCCAGGGCCTCGGCGGTCCACTGTTCGGCATCGGCGAACTCTTCCTGCAGGCGGCCGGCGAAGTCCTCGCGACGGAAGTCGTTCGGGTACGCGATGCCCTGCCCACGCAGCGCTTTGAGTTTCTCACGGCGCTCGGCAATCAACTTGTTTTCGTCGACGGGGGGGGTATCGGTAGCTTCGCTCATGGATCTGCGGGAATCGTGTAGTGAGGGGGGATGCTGCGCCGGCAAAGCCGGTTGGACAGCATACCAAAACCGCCCCGCCCCGGCCCCGGCAGCGCCCGGTAGCGCCGGGCCATGCCCGGCGGTCGGTCGGCGCACGAATCCGCCGGGCGTGGCCCGGCGCTACCTCAGCCGTTCCCCGGGAAGGCCTGCCGCAACTCGTCCACCAGTACCCGCTGGTTCTCCGAGTAATCGATCGGCACCGACACCAGGTGCACGCCTCCCTCGTTGAACGCCGCCTCCAGTGTCGGGATGAACTGCTCGATGGCGGTCACCTCATGGCCCTTGCAGCCATAGGCCTCGGCGTACTTCACGAAATCGGGATTGCTGAAGGTCATGCCGTAGTCGGTGAAGCCATCCACCGCCTGCTTCCAGCGGATCATCCCGTAGGCGCCGTCGTTGAGGATCAGCACCACCAGGTTCAGGCCCAGCCGGCGCGCGGTCTCCAGCTCCTGGCTGTTCATCATGAAGCCGCCATCACCGCACACCGCCAGCACCCGCCGCTGCGGATGCAGGATCGAAGCCATGATCGCCGACGGCAGACCCGCACCCATGGTCGCCAGCGCGTTGTCCAGCAGCAGCGTGTTGGCCACCTGAGTGCGGTAGTTACGCGCAAACCAGATCTTGTACATGCCGTTGTCCAGCGCCACGATGCCGTCCGGCGGCATCACCTGGCGCACGTCATGCACCAGCCGCTGAGGAGTGAAGCCGTCCTCCTCGGCACGGGCGGCCAGGTGCTCCAGGATGGTCGCGCGCAACGGCAGCAGCGCATCGGCGTTCGGCACCGCGCCTTCGATGCGGTCGGCCAGCTGGGTCAGCGAGCGGCCGATATCGCCGATCACTTCCACCTGCGGGAAGTACACCTGCTCCACCGCCGCCTGCGAATAGCCGATATGGATCACGGTCGGCCCACCCGGACGCATCACGAACGGCGGCTTCTCGGTGACCTCATGGCCGATGGTCACGATCACATCGGCCCGGTCGATGGCCATGTGCACGTAGTCGCGCTCGGTCAGCGCCGCGGTGCCCATGTACAGGCCCGAACCACCGGCCACCGCGCCCTTGCCCATCTGCGTGGTGAAAAACGGGATGCCGGCACGCAGCACGAACGCCGACAGCGCCTCGCTGGACTGCGGCCGCGACGCCGCCGAAGCGATCATCAGCAACGGTCGCTTGGCATTGCGGATGATCTCCGCCGCACGGTCCAGTGCTTCCGGACTGGCGATGGGACGATCCACCGCGTGCGGCGGAATCAGCGCCACGTCCCCGACCTCATCGGCCGCGATGTCTTCGGGCAGCTCCAGCAGCACCGGGCCCGGGCGCTCTTCCAGCGCGGTGCGGAATGCCTCGCGCACGATCGTCGGGATGGTGCGCGCCGAGACGATCTGCCGCGCCTGCTTGGTCAGTGGCTTCATCGTGCTGACGATGTCGACGATCTGGAAGCGTGCCTGCTTGCTGGCCACGATGCCCTTCTGGCCAGTGATCATGATGACCGGCCACGCACCGAGCAGCGCGTAGGCGGCGCCGGTGGTGAAGTTCAGCGCGCCCGGCCCCAGCGTGGCCAGGCACACCCCGGGCTTGCCGGTCAGGCGGCCATAGGTGGCCGCCATGAATACCGCTGCCTGCTCGTGGCGGGTGATGACCAGCTCGATGCTGGAATGGCGCAGCGACTCGACCACGTCGAGATTCTCTTCGCCGGGGATACCGAAAATGCGCTCGACGCCTTCGTTCTCAAGTGCGGCGACAAGCAGATCTGAACCCTTGGACATTGGAATGCCGTCCTTTTCGCTGGACTGATGATGGATCGTTGCAGGAAGGAGGGAAGCTGCGCGTCAACGCTTGTCGAACCAGACCGTCTGCGCGTTGACGAATTCGCGGACGCCGAAGTGCGAGAGTTCGCGGCCAAAGCCGCTCTTCTTCACGCCGCCGATCGGCACGCGCGGGTCGGAAGCAGAGAAGCCGTTGACGAACACGCCGCCGGTCTGCAGCCGGCGCGCCAGCTGCATCGCACGGGCGCGGTCGCCGGTCCACAGGTTGCCGCTGAGGCCGAACTCACTCTGGTTGGCCAGCTCCACCGCATGGTCGGCATCCCGTGCGCGGCTGATCGAGGCCACCGGACCGAACGTTTCGGTGTCGAAGGCCTGCATGCCCGGCTCCACGTCCGCCAGCACGGTGGGGGCATAGAAAGCGCCCGGGCGATCCAGCTGATGGCCACCGACCAGCAGCTTCGCGCCCGCGTCCACCGAAGCGCGCACCTGCGCGTCCAGCTGTTCCAGCAGGTCCTGGCGGGCCATCGGGCCAATGCGGTTACCCGCTTCACGGCCATCACCGATGGTCAGCGCCTGCACCTTCTGGCAGAACTGCGCCACGAAACGGTCGTATATCGCGTCTTCAACGATGATGCGCTTGCCGGCGATGCACACCTGCCCGGTGTTCTGGAAGCGCGAAGCCACGGCCGCATCGACGGCAGCGTCCAGATCGGCGTCGGCCAGCACGATGAACGGGTCCGAGCCGCCCAGTTCCAGCACCACCTTCTTCAGCGCCTGCCCGGCCTGGGCGGCGATGCTGCGGCCGGCAGCCACGCTGCCCGTCAGGGTCACCGCCGCGATGCGGTCATCGGCGATCGCCCGGCTGGTGCCGTCGCGGCTGATGTTGGCGGCGATGAAAGTGCCTTCCGGCAACCCAGCGTCGCGCCAGGCGGCATCGAGCAGCTGCGCGGTACCGACGATGTTCTCGGCCGGCTTCAGCAGGAAGCCGTTGCCGCCCATCAGGATCGGCACCGCCGCGCGCATCACCTGCCAGTACGGGAAGTTCCACGGCATGATGCCCAGCACCACGCCCAGCGGCAGGTAGGACACGTAAGCCTTGTCGTCGGGCACCTGGGTCGGTTCGTCGCGCAGGAACTGGGCACCGTTGTTGGCGTACCAGTCGCACAGCACGGCGCATTTCTCGATTTCGGCCAGCGATTCGGCCTGGACCTTGCCCATTTCGGCGGTAGCCAGCGCAGCCAACTTCTCACGGTCGCGGCGCAGTACCGCGGCCATCGCACGCAGTACATCCGCGCGCTGTTCGAGGCTCTTGGCGCTCCAGGCCGCGAAGCCGACCTGACCGCGATCGAGGATTGTTTCCAGTTCGGCGTCGGTGGCGAAGGGATGGCTGGCGATCTGTTCACCGGTGGCCGGATCGCGCGAAATGGCAGTGCTGGGGGCAGCGGACATGCAGGGCTCCTGTTGTCTCGACAACGGGCGGTGGCCCGTCTCCTGCACAGGAATGTGGACCCGATTGGCGGAGGCAACAAGGCGTCTGCTTATCCTGTGACCTGCACTTACCTGTCTGAATGGGGGGAGGTGCCGGCAGGGCTGCGCCCTGCACCCGCAGAGGCCAGGGTAACGTCAAGGTCAAAGGCCTGCATTCCGTGGGATGGCGGGGTGGGTCCGGTTGCGGGGGACGGCGTGAATACGTCCATGTAGCCTCGGTCGCGCCATCCATGGCGCTCACGCCCCCGCAACCGGACCCACCCCGCCTTCGACAGTTTTCCGCGATCTGTCGGAAATACTTTTGGGGTCAGATCCGTTTTCCTATGGAAAACGGATCTGACCCCCGGAATTTCATTCGATATCTGACAGATGTGTCGACCAAGGTCGACACCTACCTACAGCCACGTGAACCTGTCGAAGGTGGGGCGGTGTCGGAGTGCGGGGTGTCAGCCGCATGGATGCGGCTGCCAAGCCCCCAGGGACGGGTTTACGGCGTCCCCGCACTCCGACACCGCCCCGCCATCTCACGGAATGCCCGCTGTTGCTGTTGCTGTCGCTTCGGCCTCTGCGGGTGCAGGGCTGCAAGCCCTGCCGAACACCCCCTACTTCCGCGGCAGGTAAGTCACCAGGGAAAGATCGTGCCGGCTCTCCGGCACCAGCGCCACGTACTGCAGGTCCAGCAGCCCGCGCGTGGGATGGTTCAGCTTCTTCGCACCCTCATCGAACCGGCGCACGTCGTGCTCCGGCCACCACTGGCGGAACTCCTCGCTATGCGCCGCGATGTCCTCCACCAGCGCCAGGAACGGCGCCTTGTCCGGCGCCTGCGCCATCGCCGCACGGAAGCCTGCCAGCAGGCCGCGGGTCATTTCTTCCCAGTTGAGGATCAGCGTGCGGTAGGGCGGGTACAGGAACATCAGCCGCAGCGTGTTGCGCTCATGCGGCGCCAGTTGGCTGTAGTCCACGAACAGATCGGCGATGGCCGGGTTCCAGGCGAGGATGTCGAAGCGGGTGTTGCGCACATAGGCCGGGATCGGCTGCATCGCCTCCACCAGCTGGCGCAAGCCGTCGGTCACGCTCTCGTCCGGTGATTCCAGCGGCACGCCGTAGCCGGACAGCGCGAACGCGTAGGCGCGTTCGTCGTCGCTCATGCGCAGCACCTGCGCCAGGCGCTCCAGCACCTCGGGCGAGGCGCGCACTTCACGGCCCTGCTCGATCCAGGTGTACCAGCTGACGCTCACCCCGATCGCCAGCGCGACTTCCTCGCGCTTCAGGCCCGGGGTACGCCGGCGCCCGGCCGGCAGGCCGAGCGTGGCAGGATCGACACGGGCGCGGCAGGCCTTGAGAAAGCCGCCGAGTTCCTTGCGTTCACTTTCGCTGCGCATCATCGCTACCGCCGTACCCGTTGTAGCGTCGAGCCATGCTCGACGCATCTGCTACTGCGCCAACAGCAGCCGAGCATGGGCTCGGCCCCACATCGGAAGCGTGATCAGCCACCCTCGGCGTTGCGCACGAGGGTGACGATATCCGCGCAGGCGCGCCGATCAGGCATCGACGCGCTTGGAGCCCACAGCCAGGCCGGCCTTCAGGCTGGCCTCGACGAACTCGTCCAGGTCGCCATCCAGCACCTTCTGCGTATCTGAACGCTCGATGCCGGTGCGAAGGTCCTTGATGCGGCTCTGGTCCAGCACGTAGTTGCGGATCTGGCTGCCCCAGCCGATGTCGGACTTGGTGGCTTCCACCGCGTCCTTCTCGGCGTTGCGCTTCTGGATCTCCAGCTCGTACAGCTTGGCGGCCAGCATCTTCATCGCGTTGTCGCGGTTCTGGTGCTGGCTGCGGCCGGTCTGACAGGCCACAACGATGTTGGTCGGGATGTGGGTGATACGCACTGCCGACTCGGTCTTGTTCACGTGCTGGCCACCAGCACCGGACGAACGGTACACGTCGGTACGCAGATCGGCCGGGTTGATGGTGATGTCGATGTTGTCATCGATTTCCGGCGACACGAACACCGAGGTGAAGCTGGTGTGGCGGCGGTTGTCCGAGTCGAACGGCGACTTGCGCACCAGGCGGTGCACGCCGGTCTCGGTCTTCAGCCAGCCATAGGCGTAGTCGCCTTCCACGCGCAGGGTGGCCGACTTGATGCCGGCGACGTCGCCACCGGAGACTTCCATCAACTCGGTCTTCCAGCCGCGCGATTCACACCAGCGCAGGTACATGCGCAGCAGGATCTCGGCCCAGTCCTGGGCTTCGGTGCCACCGGCACCGGCCTGGATGTCGACGAATGCGGCCGCATTGTCCATCTCGCCGGAGAACATGCGCTGGAATTCCAGCTTCTCGACGTGCGACTGGTGCTTGTCCAGGTCGGCGACCACGGCCAGCGCGGTGTCCTCGTCCTGCTCGGACTCGGCCAACTCAAGCAGTTCGGTGGCATCAGCCAGGCCGTCGAGCACCGAGGCGATGCCGCCCACGGTCTTTTCCAGGCTGGAGCGCTCGCGGCCCAGATTCTGGGCGTACTCGGCGTTGTTCCAGACGTCGGGGCTTTCCAGCTCCCGCGTTACTTCTTCAAGACGCTCTTTCTTGGCGTCGTAGTCAAAGATACCCCCGAAGCGACAGCACGCGATCGGTCAGATCGGTGATGCGCTGGCGGACAGGATTCAGTTCGATCATGTCGGCGGTTATGCATTCAAAAGATGACTGGTAATGATACCGCAGGCCGGGGATGCCCGGAATGAGGGCCTCATCCGGCCCCCAACGCCTGCCGGAGCAGCGGCAGCTGGCGCCGGCTGCAGGGCACCTTGGCCCCGTCGGCCATGTGCAGCAGGGCCTCGCCCCCCTCCAGCGGCTCGATCGAGCGCAGCTGGCCGCGATGGATCAGCCAGCTGCGGTGCGGGCGCAGGAACTCACCCGGGTCCAGCCGCTGCTCCAGCACCGCCATGGTGATCCGCAGCGGGTAGTCGTGCCCGCGTACCCGCAGGTTCACGTAGTTCCCCGCCGCCTGGGCGTACTCCACGTCGGCGGTGGCGACCAGGAACTCCTTGCCCAGCTTGCGCACCAGGAAGTGCTGCGGGCGCTCGACCGGTTCCACCGGCGGGCCGACGTCAGGCTCGGCCAGCAGGCTCGCCTCACCCTGCCTGCGCCGCCCGAACCAGCTGGCGAAGTGCTCCAGTGCCACGAACATCGCGAAGGTGCGGATATCCTTCAGGTATTCGTAGGCAAGACGCTCCAGCCATCCTGCATCGTCCTGGTAGCGGTAGCCCATCGACGCATAGGCCAGGTGCCGCAGCACCATCATCCCCACCACGTGCAGCAGCGACCAGCCCACGCTGGCCAGCAGATACAGTGGCAACCGCCGCTTCCAGGTATCGGCATGCAGCGGCCAGCGCTCACAGCCCCACCACAGCAGCGGCAGGGTCAGCAGGATCAGGGCGAGGCTGCTGAACTCCCAGATCATCGGCTCCCACAGCCCGAGATCGGCGCCGCGGCGACTGGCGTCCATCACTTCCACCAGCGCATTGGTCACTGCCGAGGCCGACAGGATCGTCGCCCATACCAGCAGGCGCGTTGAAGTACGCCAGCGCGATGGTCGGCCCTGGGTCATTGCTGCATCCATGTCGTTGCGGTGCTCCAGCCTGCCTCAAGGGACCAAAGGTAGCCGCTCCATTGGTCCCGCCACCCCCGCCATTGGTCACTGCGCGGGTTCCGGCGGCCCCTTGGCAGTGGCTGCACAGGCCGGACGGCGTCACGTTGGCTCGACCTTCCGGCACACCTCCACCATGACCCGACGCCACGACATCGACGCCCTGCGCGTGTTCGCCTTCGCCCTGCTGATCCTCTACCACACCGCCATGGCCTATGTGGACGACTGGGGCTTCCACCTCAAGAGCGTGCATACCGCCGAATGGCTGCAGTGGCCGATGCTGTTCGTCAACCGCTGGCGGATGTCGCTGCTGTTCCTGATTTCAGGCATCGCCATCGCGCTGATGCGGCCGGAAAGCAGGCTGCTGCGCTTTGCCGGCCTGCGCACGTGGCGGCTGCTGCTGCCCCTGCTGTTCGGCATGTTCGTGATCGTGCCGATCCAGCCCTACTGCGAGGGCGTGGCCAACGGTCATGTTGCGCCCGGCTTCGGGCATTTCCTGCTGCGCTACTGGCAGGTGCGGCCGTGGCCGGAAGGCAGTTTCGCCGGCTGGCAATACGGCATCACCTGGAACCACCTGTGGTACCTGGCCTATCTGTGGAACTACACGCTGGCCCTGGCCCTGCTGATGCCATTGCTGGGAACGGCCGTGGTGCGCCGTGCGATCGCGTTCTGCGCCGCCTCGCCGATACTGCTGATCGGAATTCCGTCTGCGCTGCTGCTGGCCTGGGTGATCTGGCTGGAGCCGGTCTATCCGTCCACCAATGCCCTGCTTGGCGACTGGTATCAGCACGCGAAGTACGCGACAGTGTTCCTGGCCGGCTACCTGCTCGGTCGTGAGCCGGTGTTCTGGCAGCGCCTGGTCTCCCTGCGCCGCACCACGCTGTGGCTGGCGCTGGCGGCGGTCGGCTGGTATCTGGGGTTGCGCATCCTCGGCCAGGTGCTGCCGGCTGACTCCTCGCTGCGGCAATGGCCTGAAACGTTCTGGGACCTGCAGGGCAGGACCAGCCAGTCGGTGTACGTCTGGACCGCGCTGCTGGCCATCCTCGGCTGGGGCAAGGTCTTCCTCGACCGCCCGTTCGGCTGGCTACCGTACTGCACCGAGGCAATCTATCCCTGGTACATGCTGCACCAGAGCCTGATCATCGTGCTGTTGTTCTGGCTCAAGCCATTGCAACTGGGTCCTTGGCTGGAGCCGTCGCTACTGCTGGGCGGCACCGTCGGCGGCTGCCTGCTGATCCACGAACTGCTGATCCGTCGCGTGCGCTGGCTGCGCCCCCTGTTCGGCCTGCGCGCCAATCCGCCAGCATCGCCGGTTGCACACGCTGCGCAGTTGTAGAGCCGAGCCAACGCTCGGCTGCCTCTGCCATGAGCCGAGCATGGGCTCGGCTCTATACCAACGTGGTCGAGCGCGCTCGACTCCATACGGGCGTGCGAGCGGTCAACGCACCTCGAACTCGCCCACCAGCACGGTTTCGGCTCGGTCCTTCAACCGCATCGTGACCATCTGGTCCTTCTGCTTCGACGTGCCCCAGTGGGTGGTCAGGCGCAGCATCAGCGTCGTCGCCCCGGTCACCAGCTGCTGGCGGCTGCCGAAGTAGTTCGCCTCCACCTTGTACTTGCCCGGCTTGGCGTTGCGTAGCGAGAACTGCTCGGGACCATAGCCGCCGGTGAAGTCCTGCGACATCTGCCCGCCCTGGTAGGTCAGGCGGTTGCCGTAGTAGGCGCGCTCGCCGTTCGGGTCGGTCACCCACAGGTCCATGTCGCTGTTGTCGGCATCCCACGACAGCACCACCCGCAGGTCCAGCGGCATCGCCTGCAGCAGGCGCGGGTCGATGCCGGTGGTATCCAGCCGGGGCGTGCTGCGGGCCACCAGGTTCGTCAGTTCATCCAATGCGATCAGGGCGATGCCATCGAAGCGGCTGTCCCACGGCCGCACCACCACCTGGTACAGCGGCGCCAGCGCCTGCTGCGGCTTGCCGGCCGCCGCCAGTGCCAGGCCGAGGTCGCGGAAGCTCTGCGGTTCCTCCTGGCCCATCGCCAGCACCTGCTCGAACACCGGCACCGCCAGCGCGGGAGCATCGGCCTGCATCAGTCGGTAACCGAGCACGCGCAGCAGGTGGCGGTTGTCCAGGTCCATCTCGGCCAGGTTCGACAACACGCGCAGTGCCAGGTCGCGCTGACCCTGCGCCAGCAGCAGGTCGGCCACGTCGAGGAAGAATGCGCTGCTGTCGGCATGGGCATCGCGCTCGGCCAGGTAGCGGTCATACAGTTGCGACGCCGGGCCCTGGCGCAGGCGCCGGGCGATGGCCGAGTCCGGCTGCCAGGCCGCCAGCTGGATGCCGAGCTCGCCCTCGTTGGCGGCAGCGGGCGCAGCGACACGGCCACCCGTGACCGTGATTGAATCCAGGGCCTTGTTCGATGCAGGCGCCGAGCGACGTGCACGCGCGCTGCTGGCTTCCATGCGCTGCTCGGCGGCGGCCATCGGTGCCGGGGCGGGCGGTGCCGCAGGGGCAGGCGCGGCGAGCGTCGCCACCGGCGCCGATTCCATCGCGTAGTCCGCGGAGGCAACTTCCAGTGCCCCGCCCTTCGGCTGCGGCGGCATTCCCTTCGGCCAGCTGCGGTTCCACCACTGCTGGCGCTCCTTCCAGTGTGCCGCCACTTCATCCAGGCGCTGGCGATCTGCAGCGGCGCGATCGCTCACCTGCCTCGCGAAGCGGGCATCGTACTCGGCGCGCAGTTTGCCGGACGGGCGGATCGCATAGCGCAGGTAGTCGTCCAGTGTCTCCAGCACGATCAGCGAGGTATCCGGCCCCACCAGGCCAAACTGCTGGGACAGGCGCTGCATGGCCTCACGGTTGCTGCGGCGGTCGACGGCCAGTTGCTGCAGGCGCGCCTGCGCCCACAGGCCGGCCAGCAGTTCGCCGTCATCGCTTTTCTGCGTGGCCGGCAGCGCCTGCCATTCGCCGCCACCCACGCGCACCCGCATCGGCACACCGTCGGCGGCCAGTCGTGCGTGCAGCCACAGCCAGCCCTGGGCTTCACTGCGACGATCGATCACCACGTCCTGCACGCCGCGCCCCGCATCGACCTGCACATCCAACGGCGACGACAGCAGCTCGCGCGCCGCTGCATCGACATCCTCACCCAGTGCAACAAAGCGGCCACCATGCGCTTCGCTCCAACCACGCAGTCGCACGGCATCGGTGCGCGCACCGGCGCTGCTGATCGCAAACAGGCGTTGATCCGCCACCATCGCCGGTAGCTGTTCCGGCCCATAGGTCAGCAGGCCATCGCTGACCAGCAGGTATTCCTTCACGCCCGGCTGCGGCTGCCACTGTGCCAGCGCGCTGGCACCGTCCGGGCGCACGGCCTGCAGGGCTGCGCGCAGTTCACTCCAGTTGCCGGCGCGGATACGGAATCGACGCACCTGTTCGGCGCGATCGCGCAGCACGGTCAACGCCACGGTGCCGTCACCCATCGCGGCGAAGTACCGATCCAGCAGGGCGAACTCGCGCGTGCGGTCACGCTGCCCACCCGAGCCGGAGCCATCCCACAGCAGGCCGATCTCGCGGGGCAACGTGCGCGGCGTGCTGCCGGTCGACACCTGCAGCTGCGCCAACAGGTAGTGCCCGTCCTGCCAGGGCGCCACCTGGACCTGCGCCTGACGTGCTGCGGGCAGGCTCCACTGCAGCTGCTTCGGCAACTGCGCGCCCCTGCCCTGCCACTGCAGCTGGCCCGCGCTGATACGGAATGGCGCCGTACCCGCGGCCGTCGCGCCCGGGGCCTGCAGCTTCAGTTCAACCGAGGCTGCACCGGCGGCGAACTGCAGCGGCAGCGTCCATTGCCAGCCGTGGCCGTCGAAGGCCAACGGCTCACGCATCACCAGCTGCACGCGCCGACTGCCGCCGGCCGGCAGCGGGTAGATGCGCAGGCGGAACTGGTTGCCAGCGGTCTGTTCCAGCAGGCCCGGGTCGACGCCGCGGCGGGCAATCTCCTCGAATACCTGACGACCGCGGTCCTTGGGCACCGGCACCGCGTCACGCATCTCGCCGTTGATATCCAGCGCGAAGCCGCTGATCTGCTGACCGTCGCCCAGCGGGAACTGCAGCTCACCTTCCAGCACGCGCCGGTTCGGGTTATGGAATTCCAGGGTGATCCGGGTCTGGGCGATGCCCGCCTGGACTTCGCCCTCGATGCGTGCGCGCTGCAGCTGCACCGGTTGTTCGGCGGCCGGCGCGATCAGCAGCGGCGTGGCGGCCTGCGGCCGGGAGATCGGCGGCGACTGCGCGCCAGCGGGGCAGGCCACAAGGGCCAGCAACAACACAGTGCAGCATCGGGCGAAGACCATGACCGGACTCCAGTGGGATCGTAGACCGTTGAACGCACGAGCTGCCGGAACGGGGTTGGCGGGGTCCCAAAAAAGGGGACGGAGGGGATCAAGTCGCAATGGCAAACAAGGCAAAAACGACTTGATCCCCTCCGTCCCTTTTTCTTCAAGCGGGGAGGCTGTGCTCCACAATCAGCTGGATGGCGCTGCCGCCGCGATAGTCATCGCAGGCGAGCCGGTAGGCGAGATGCACGTGGCGGCCCGGCGCGTTCCCGTGCCAGCCGCCGAAGTGGATCGCGTTGATCGTGCCGGGTACGCCTGGCAGGCGCAGTTCCAGCTTGAGGTGGCGTTCCTTCAGCACGCGCCAGTTGGCCACTTCGAAGTGGCCGTCGAACAGCGGCTCGGGGAAGCCTTGGCCCCACGGTCCAGCAAGACGCAGCGCGTCGGCGTGGCGATGGTCGAGTTCGTCCGCCGCCAGTTCGCCGTCGCTGAGTACCTGCTGCTGGAGCGCGGCCGGGTCGAGCATTTCCAGCACCACGGCGACGAAGGCCGCCTTGAAGTCATCGACGTGATCGAGGCGCAGGCTGAGGCCGGCCGCCATGGCGTGGCCGCCGAAGCGTTCGATCAAGCCCGGATGGCGCGCATCGACCAATGCCAGTGCGTCACGGATATGCAGGCCGGGGATCGAGCGCGCCGAGCCACGCAGGGTGTCGGCGCCCGGCTCGGCCGGTGCGAAGGCGATCACCGGGCGATGCAGGCGATCCTTCATCTTCGATGCAACCAGACCGACCACGCCCGGATGCCAGTCCGCGTCGAACAGGCAGGCAGCCACCGGGCGCTGGCCGGCCATGTCCAGCACCACACGGGTCAACGCCTGCTCGGCGTCGTCAGTCATCGACTGCTGCACGGCGCGCCGTTCCGCATTGATCTGCTCCAGCGTCTGCGCGATCTCGCGCGCCTGCCGTGGGTCTTCGGTCAGCAGCAGCGCGATGCCCAGCGCCATGTCTTCCAGCCGGCCCGCCGCGTTCAGGCGTGGGCCGAGTGCGAAGCCAATATCGGTGGCCGTCAGTCGCGTGGCGTCACGGCCACTGGCTTCGATCAGCGCACGCAGGCCGACACAACCCTGCCCTGCGCGCAGACGGCGCAGGCCCGCACTGACCAGCGCACGGTTGTTCGGATCCAGCGCCACCAGGTCGGCGACGGTGCCGACCGCCACCAGGTCCAGCAGCGTGGTCAGGTCAGGTCCCTTGCCATCGGCAAAGACACCGGCTTCGCGCATCTGCCGGCGCAGCGCCATCAGCACGTAGAAGATCACGCCGACGCCTGCCAGCGATTTACTGGGGAAGGCGTCGCCGTCCAGATTCGGATCGACGATGACATCGGCCGGCGGCAACTGCGGACCGGGAAGATGGTGATCGGTGACCAGCACCTGCCAGCCACGCGCCTTGGCCGCGATGACACCGGCGTGGCAGGCAATGCCGTGGTCGACCGTGACCAGCAGGTCCGGCTGCAGCGCGGCCAGCTCTTCCACCAGTGACGGCGACAGGCCGTAGCCGTGCACCATGCGGTTGGGCACCGCGTGGAAGACATGCTGCGCGCCGAGCATGCGCAGGCCACGCACGCCGACCGCGCAGGCGGTGGCACCATCGCAATCGAAATCGCCGACCACCAGGATGCGCTTGTCGTTGGCGATGGCCTCGACCAGCAAGCCCACCGCATCGTCGATGCCGGTCAGCAGCTCGGGGGCGTGCAGATTGCCCAGTTTCGGCTGCGCGAGCTCCGGGGTATGCGCGCCGCGTGCAGCGTACAGGCGCGCCAGCAGCGGCAGCGTGCCCTCCGGCCAGCTTCCGGGCGCGACCGCATCGCGGCGGCGGATCGTCGGCGTATCAGGAGATGACTGCACAGCATCGGCGGCAAGGGACATCGGCATCGCCGGGTGACGGAAGACCCGCGCATGATACCCGCTCGGCGTGCCCGGCTCTTCCCGGGCTTGGCGCAGGCGCGGCCATCGCCCATGCTTGTTCGCTTCTGAAACGGAATTCGCCATGTACCGCCCGCTGAGCGCACTGATTGTAGGCCTGCTGCTGCCGCTTGCCAGTCATGCCGCAAACACGCCGGTCACACCCGGTATCGAGTTCGTGCACCACGACTGGTTCCTGGCCTGCGACAACACCGGCACCTGCCGTGCCGCGGGTTATGGACCGGAAAACGCAGACAGCCTGCTGGGCCTGATGTTGGAACGTGCCGGCGGTCCCGGTACAACAGTGAAGGCGCGGCTGCGGGTGGGCGAGGATGGCGAAAGCGCAATGCCTGAAGGAGCGATGCGCCTGCTGGTGAACGACCGTGATCTGGGCCCGGTGCAGGACACCGGCGCCGACGAGGCCGTGACGCTGCGTCCCGCGCAGGTTGAAGCACTGCTCGCCGCCCTGCCCGGCCGGGCCCGCATCGAGGTCATCGACAACAACGGCACACGCTGGCCGATTTCCGACCGTGGGGCTGCCGCCGTACTGCTGAAAATGGACGAGACACAGGGAAGGATCGGTACACCCGGCGCCCTGGTGCGGCGTGGCACGCGCGCCGAAACCAGAGTGCCGGCTGCATACGCCAAGCCGGTGATCGTGAGCGCGGCGCTGGTGGCGCCACGTTCCGGAGACAGCGAACTGGGAAGCAGCGAAGCGCTGCGCGATGCCGTGATCGCCACGCTCGGCGACAGTGACGACTGTCCGCGCCTGATCGAGTACACGGGCACCCCGGAAATGGTGATCGAGCGGCTGGACGAGCACCATGTACTGGTGCAGGCGCTGTGCCAGATGGGGGCGTACAACTACAGCAATGGCTTCTGGATCGCGCGTGATCAGCCGCCGTTTGCCCCGCAGACGATCACGCTGGAGGCAGAGGGCTTCTCGCGCGCCGAACGCACGCTCTACGCACGCTACAAGGGCCGTGGCATTGGCGACTGTGTTTCCGGCTCGGACTGGGTATGGGACGGCCGCAGATTCCAGCCCAGCAGCGCTTTCAGTACGGGCCTGTGTCGCGGCATACCGGGCGGACACTGGATGCTGCCAACCCTGATCAGCGAGGTGCGTTGAATGCACGCATCTTCACTGTTACGCACGCCACTCCTGTTGGCGTTGCTGACACTGGCATCGACGGCCACGGCCACAGAGCCGGTTGGCATATCGTTCGTGGAAGGCGACGGCGTGATGGCCTGCGACAACACCCGCACCTGCCGGCTGGCAGCCTACGGTCCATTGGCGCCGCTGATGCTGAGCGCGCTGATCGGGCGCAGCGGCGGGCCAAGCGCGGCGGTCACCGCCCGGCTGTCGATGGCCGAAGGCGGCGAGGACGTGCCACCAACCCCTGCGGCGGTAGCACCCGAAGGAACGTTGCACCTGCACGTGGACGGAGAGGACCTCGGTGCCATCGGCCACAGCGAAGCACTCGACTCTGGCCTGGAGCTGCCCACGCACTACGTGACCGCCATGATCGAGGCCCTGCTGGCGGGCAAGCGCGTCGAGATGAGCGACGCTTCGGGCAACGCGTGGCCGCTGTCCGACCGGGGCATCCACACGCTGCTGCTGAAGATGGACGAAGTACAGGGTCGGCTGGATACGCCTGGCGCGCTGGTGCGCAAGGGCTCACAGCCGGAATCGAAGGTCCCGGCTGCGGTTACCGCGCCACCCCTGAAGGCACCGCCGCTTCTGGTCGAAGCACAGGAAGGCGACGCGCAGCTGGCCGAGCGGTCGGATCTGCTGCAGCAGCTGCAACCGGTGGCCGCTGCGGGAAATGCGTGCGACCGGATGTCGTCGCGCCAACTCCGTATCGAACGGGTAGATACCAACCATGTCCTGGCGCTGTTGAATTGCGCAACCGACCGCTACATCGTGTCCGCAGGTGCATGGCTGATCCGCGACCGCCCACCGTTTTCGCCCACGCTGATCACCGCGAGCACGCTGTTTCCGCTCTATCCGTATGCCGTATTCCTTGAAGAAGGTTCTGTGACCGACACCGATCCCTGCGGCACGAACCGGCACTGGGCCTGGGATGGCTCGCGCCTTGTCCTGAGCGCGACGTATTTGGGTGAATACTGCTCAACCCGGAGCCGCAGGCACTGGTCATTGCCGACCTACGTTACAGAAGTCCAGTAGTGATGAAGCCGAGCATGGGCTCGGCGCTACAGGGGGAATCAGCAGCACCCGTGGCTGTGCGGCAGCGCGCAGCGTCGGCTTCAATCGTGCAGCTGGCGCGGCTTCTTCCAGAACTGCCAGCGCTGTCCACGGTCCAGCTGGAACTGCAGGCCGTCTTCGAAATCCAGCACCAGCCGCTGCAGCTCACCACGCTTGAGCGCGGCCAGCAGCGGACGGATCGCTTCATTGCCGAGCTGCTGCAGGGAACGCAGCTGGCGCAGATCCACCAATGCATCCACCGCCTGCTCGCCGTCCACGGCGACGCCAGCCGCCAGGGCCAGGCCCTGCAACAGGGCATCGCGGCTTCGCACCTGTGCGTGCGGCGTGCTGACCGACACCGGCATCACGCCACCGCCCCAGAACCACAGCGAATTGATCGGCTGTTGTCCCTGCGCGGCGCGCTGCTGGTTCCAGGAATGGTTGTGCAGCAGTACCTGCGCTTCGGTCATCAGCGCCCGCCAGCGGCGGCCGCCCTCGCCTTCGGGCAGGTGAGAGAACAGGTCATCGCCCAGCACCTCGTCCGGACTGTCGAAGTCCGGCAGGGCCAGGTCGATCGGAAGCCGCAGGTACCAGCGCGAAGGATCCGGTGCGTCGAGCACGAATCCGGCATCGGCAAACAGCGGCTGCAGCACCGGCAACAGGGCCAGGCAGTCCGCCAAGGTCGGCCGCAGCGTCTCGCCGTAGGCCATCATCCGCGCGCCGTGCATGTCCGGCACCATGCAGGCCGGGTCGGCACGCAGCCAGCAGGCGCCGGCTGCATCGCCGACGTCGCGCTGGCGGGTCAACGCGGCCACCGGCCAGTGCGGCGCGGCAACCGTGAAATGGCGCGTCAGTTGTGCGCGTTCGCCCGGTGCGACCTGCGCCGTCGTGGCACGGCCGAGCGCACGCGCCACATCGTCCGCCAGCGCAGCCGCGGCAAAGCGGCTGCGTGCAGGCAACAGCAGGGTCGCCGTCGCCACGTGGTCAGTCCACGTAGCTGACGCTGACGATCTCGTACTCGCGCTGGCCGGCCGGGGCGTCGATCACGATCGAATCGCCTTCCAGCTTGCCGATCATCGCGCGCGCCACCGGCGAGGAAATCGCGATCAGGCCCAGCTTGATGTCCGCTTCCAGGTCACCAACGATCTGGTACTTCTTCTCTTCGTCGGTTTCCACGTCGGCCAGCGTCACGCTGGCGCCGAACACCACCTTGGAGCCGGCATTGAGCTTGCTCACGTCGATGATTTCGGCGTGCGACAGCTCACCTTCCAGCTGCTTGATGCGGCCTTCGATGAAGCCCTGTTCCTCGCGCGCCGCATGGTACTCGGCGTTCTCCTTCAGGTCACCGTGCTCACGCGCCTCGGCGATCGCGGCGATCACCTTCGGGCGCTTGACCGACTTCAGGTGATCCAGTTCGTCGCGCAGCTTCTGCGCGCCCTTCATCGTGATGGGGGCTCTCATGCATTCAACTCCTTGTGCAGCTCCTGCAGCGACCAGACGGGGCCGGTGCCGCGGAATTCCAGTGAATCCACCAGCGCCTTGGCGCCGGCAATGGTGGTCGAGTAGGTGACGCGATGCTGCAGTGCCTCGCGACGGATCGAGAACGAGTCGTTGATCGCCGAACGACCTTCGGTCGTGTTGACGATGTAGACGATCTCGCCGTTCTTGATCGAGTCGACGATGTGAGGACGGCCTTCGACCACCTTGTTGATGATCTCGCAGTCCATGCCATGCTGCTGCAGCCACGCGGCGGTGCCACGGGTGGCGACCAGGCTGTAGCCACGCGCCAGCAGCGCCTTGGCCACCGGCAGCACGCGCTTCTTGTCCGGATCACGCACCGAAACGAAGGCCTTGCCGACCGGCGGCGCCTTGATGCCACCGGCTTCCTGCGCACGCGCGAAGGCGGCGTTGAAGGTGCGGCCTACGCCCATCACTTCACCGGTGGAGCGCATCTCCGGCCCGAGGATCGGATCGACGCCCTGGAACTTGGCGAACGGGAAGATCGCTTCCTTCACCGAGTAATAGTCCGGCACGATTTCCTTGGTTGCACCCTGCTCGGCCAGGCTCTTGCCAGCCATGCAACGGGCGGCGATCTTGGCCAGCGGCATGCCGGTGGCCTTGGACACGAACGGCACGGTGCGCGAGGCACGCGGGTTCACTTCCAGCAGGTAGATGGTGTCGGAACCTTCGTCGCTGGTCTGGATCGCGAACTGGGTGTTCATCAGGCCGACCACGTTCAGGGCCTTGGCCAGCTCCACCACCTGGCGGCGCAGTTCGGCCTGGGTTTCAGCCGACAGCGAGTACGGCGGCAGCGAGCAGGAGGAATCGCCCGAGTGCACGCCAGCTTCTTCGATGTGCTCCATCACGCCACCGATCAGGACGTTGCCATCCTTGTCGGCGATGATGTCGACGTCGCACTCGACGGCGTTGTCGAGGAAGCGGTCCAGCAGCACCGGCGAATCGTTGGACACCTTCACCGCGTCGCGCACGTAGCGGGCAAGGTCGGCTTCGCCGTAGACGATCTCCATCGCACGGCCGCCCAGCACGTAGCTCGGGCGCACCACCAGCGGGTAGCCGATCTCGCGGGCCAGCAGCAGGGCTTCCTGGTCGTTGCGGGCGATGCGGTTCGGCGGCTGCTTCAGGCCCAGCTTGTCGACCAGCTGCTGGAAGCGCTCACGGTCTTCGGCCAGGTCGATCGAGTCCGGGCTGGTGCCGATCACCGGCACGCCGTTGGCTTCCAGCGCGCGCGCCAGCTTCAGCGGGGTCTGGCCGCCGTACTGCACGATCACGCCCTTCGGCTGTTCCAGCTCGACGATTTCCAGCACGTCTTCCAGGGTCAGCGGTTCGAAGTACAGGCGGTCGGAGGTGTCGTAGTCGGTCGACACGGTTTCCGGGTTGCAGTTGACCATGATGGTTTCATAGCCATCCTCGCGCAGCGCCAGTGCCGCGTGCACGCAGCAGTAGTCGAACTCGATGCCCTGGCCGATGCGGTTCGGGCCACCGCCCAGGATCATGATCTTGTCGCGGTTGCTCGGCGCGGCCTCGCACTCGTCCTCGTAGGTCGAGTATAGGTAGGCGGTACCGGTGGAGAACTCACCGGCACAGGAGTCAACGCGCTTGTAGACCGGACGTACCTTGTGCGCACGGCGCAGCGCGCGGATGGCCGCTTCGTTGGTGCCGGTCAGCTGCGCCAGGCGGGCGTCGGAGAAACCGGCACGCTTCAGCTTGCGCAGGCGCGCAGCGTCCAGCGCGTCGATGCCATCGGCGGCGACGGCGGTTTCCGCGGCAATGATTTCCTCGATCTGGTCCAGGAACCAATGATCGATGAACGACAGTGCGTAGATCTCTTCCACGCTCATGCCAGCGCGGAACGCATCGGCGACGAAGAACAGGCGCTCCGGACCCGGCGCCTTCAGCTCGCGACGCAGGGTCTGCAGGTCTTCTTCGTTGCTCAGGTCCAGGCCGGTCGGGTCGAAGCCGACCTTGCCGGTTTCCAGGCCGCGCAGGGCCTTCTGCACCGACTCCTGGAAAGTGCGGCCCATCGCCATCACCTCGCCCACCGACTTCATCTGGGTGGTCAGGCGTGCATCGGCAGCCGGGAACTTCTCGAAGGCGAAGCGCGGGATCTTGGTGACGACGTAGTCGATGGACGGCTCGAACGAGGCCGGGGTCAGGCCACCGGTAATTTCGTTCTTCAGTTCGTCCAGGGTGTAGCCCACGGCCAGCTTCGCGGCGACCTTGGCGATCGGGAAGCCGGTGGCCTTAGAGGCCAGCGCCGAGGAACGCGACACGCGCGGGTTCATCTCGATGACCACCACGCGGCCGGTCTTCGGGTTGATGCCGAACTGCACGTTCGAGCCACCGGTATCGACACCGATCTTGCGCAGCACGGCGATGGAGGCATCGCGCAGGCGCTGGTATTCCTTGTCGGTCAGGGTCTGCGCCGGCGCCACAGTGATCGAGTCACCGGTGTGCACGCCCATCGGGTCCAGGTTTTCGATCGAGCAGACGATGATGCAGTTGTCCGCAGTATCGCGGACCACTTCCATCTCGAATTCCTTCCAGCCCAGCACCGACTCTTCCACCAGCACTTCGGTGGTCGGCGACAGTTCCAGGCCGCGGCTGACGATCTCGACCAGCTCTTCGCGGTTGTAGGCAATGCCGCCACCGCTGCCGCCCAGGGTGAAGCTGGGGCGGATGATGGTCGGGTAGCCGACGCGGGTCTGGATCTCCAGCGCTTCGTCCAGGGTGTGGGCGACGGCGGCGGTCGGGCATTCCAGGCCGATCTCACCCATGGCCACGCGGAACAGCTCGCGGTCTTCGGCCATGCGGATCGCTTCGCGCTTGGCGCCGATCAGTTCGACGTTGTACTTCTCCAGCACGCCGTTGTCGGCCAGGTCCAGCGCGCAGTTCAGCGCGGTCTGGCCACCCATGGTCGGCAGCAGCGCGTCGGGCTTTTCCTTGGCGATGATCTTCTCGACCGTCTGCCAGTTGATCGGCTCGATGTAGACGGCGTCGGCCATCTCCGGGTCGGTCATGATCGTGGCCGGGTTGCTGTTGACCAGCACCACGCGGTAACCCTCGTCACGCAGGGCCTTGCAGGCCTGGGCGCCGGAGTAGTCGAACTCGCAGGCCTGGCCGATGACGATCGGGCCAGCACCGATGATGAGGATGGTCTTGAGGTCAGTGCGCTTGGGCATTTTCTTCTCTAAGTCAGTACAGCGTGACAAGGGGGGTGATCGCACGCTGTCGATCAGGAATCTTGATCCGCAGCGCCGCGCCGGGGGCAGCAGCGATGCGGGGTTTACGGTCCATCGCGACGCCACCGGGGGACCGGCGGCGTACTGATCACGCCTTGGCCTGCTCCATCAGCACCACGAAGCGGTCGAACAACGGACCGACGTCGGTCGGGCCCGGCGACGCTTCCGGGTGGCCCTGGAACGAGAACGCCGGCACGTCGGTGCGGGCCACGCCCTGGTTGGTGCCGTCGAACAGCGAACGGTGGGTCACGCGCAGGGTCGGCGGCAGGGTCGCTTCATCGATCGCGAAGCCGTGGTTCTGCGAGGTGATCATCACCCGGCCGCTGTCCAGGTCCTGCACCGGGTGGTTGGCACCGTGGTGGCCGTGGCCCATCTTCATGGTCTGCGCGCCCGAGGCCAGGCCCAGCAACTGGTGGCCCAGGCAGATGCCGAAGGTCGGGATCTTCACGTCGATGAAGGTCTTGATCGCTTCGATGGCGTAGCCGCACGGTTCCGGGTCACCCGGGCCATTGGACAGGAACACGCCGTCCGGCTTCAGCGCCAGCACTTCGGCGGCCGGAGTCTGCGCCGGTACCACGGTCACTTCGCAGCCACGCTCGGCCAGCATGCGCAGGATGTTGGTCTTCACGCCGAAGTCGTAAGCCACGACCTTGAACCGGGACGGCACGCTGACGAAGGCGTTGGCATCCAGGTCCAGCTGGCCCTCGGTCCAGGTGTAGGTCTTCTCGGTAGTGACAACCTTGGCCAGATCCATGCCCTTCAGCCCCGGGAACTTGCGGGCGGCTTCCAGTGCCTTTTCCACGTCGATGTCGCCGGCCATCAGTGCGCCGTTCTGCGCGCCCTTCTCGCGCAGGATGCGGGTCAGCTTGCGGGTGTCGATGCCGGCGATGGCGACCACGCCGCGCTGGATCAGCCAGTCCTGCAGCGACACCTGGCTGCGCCAGTTGCTGGGACGGCGGGGAACGTCGCGCACGATCAGGCCGGCCGACCACACCTTGGACGCTTCATTGTCCTGGTCGGTCATGCCGGTGTTACCGATATGCGGATAGGTCAGCGTGACCATCTGCCGGGCGTAGGACGGGTCGGTCAGCACTTCCTGGTAGCCGGTCATGGCGGTGTTGAACACCACCTCACCGACGGACAGGCCGGGCGCGCCTACGGATTCGCCCTCGAATACGGTGCCGTCTTCGAGGACGAGGATTGCGGCTTGGGTCACGGGAATCTCACTTTGGCTACCGAGGGGGCTGCCGAAGTCACGCCTGCGCTTCACGGAAATCCGGTTGCAAAAAAGCGCGGACGTACGGTCTGGGACCGGTCCGGCTTTCGTGATTCGGCGAGTGCGAATTGTAGCGCTGCCGGGGCGCTCG
This sequence comes from Stenotrophomonas sp. YJH_SMC_101-4, assembly GCF_059370395.1. Lineage (NCBI taxonomy): Bacteria > Pseudomonadati > Pseudomonadota > Gammaproteobacteria > Lysobacterales > Lysobacteraceae > Stenotrophomonas > Stenotrophomonas sp. YJH_SMC_101-4. The sequence continues at coordinate 1,140,047 of NZ_JCAFTP010000001.1, forward strand.
CGCCAGCGGTTATCGCGCTTGATGAACAGGCGATTGCGTATTCATTTCAATCCGGCGGCGTATGCGGCGCCCGCTGGTAGCGCCGGGCCATGCCCGGCGGAACCGACACCGACGCCGGGCACGGCCCGGCGCTACCGGTTAACGCGGCCCGTCCAGTAGATCCCGCACCCGGTAGCTGCCCGGAGCCCGGCCCTGCAGCTGGCGGGCGGCGAACAGCGCGCCGCGGGCGAAGATGTCGCGGTTGGTGGCCCGGTGCACCAGCTCGATGCGCTCGCCCAGCCCAGTGAACTGCACCAGGTGCTCGCCGACGATGTCACCGGCGCGCAGGCTGGCGTAATGCGGTTCCGCCCCACCCCGCTGCGCTGCCGCGCCCAGGGTCAGCGCGGTGCCCGACGGCGCATCCTTCTTCTGGGTGTGGTGCGACTCGACGATGTCACAGTCCCAGCCGGCCAACGCCTGCGCCGCGCGCTCGACCAACTCGTCCAGCACCGCCACGCCCAGGCTGAAGTTGGAGGCCCAGACCAGCGGGATCTTCGCAGCCGCCGCGTCCAGCGCCTGGCGCTGCGTGCTGGAGATCCCGGTGGTGCCCGACACCAGCCCGGCACCCCGCTCCACGCACAACGCCAGCATCGGGTCGAAACCCTCCGGCAGGCTGAAGTCGATCGCCACGTCGAACACCGGCGCGCCGGGCAGTTCGCTGGCACCGAAGAACGGCACGCCGTCGACCACGCGCTGCGCCGGCGCACGGCCGGCCACTGCGGCCACGATCTGCAGGGTTTCGGGATGTTCGGCGGCCAGCCGCAGCAGGGCCTGGCCCATGCGCCCGGAGGCACCGTGAATGAGCAATCGCAGGGGAGTCTGGTTCATGCCTGAAGGCTAGCGGCAGCAAGCCCGCTCGGGCAAGCGCCATCGCTGCTACGCTGCATGCCCTTTCATGCAATGGATGGCAGCTCCCTCATGCAGATCAGCGAACAGCTGGTGCTGGTCACCGGTGGCGGACGCGGACTTGGCCAGCACATCGCCCGTGCTTTCGCTGCACAGGGTGCGCGCGTCATCGTCAACTACCACCACAGCGAAGGCACCGCTCGGGCGCTGGCCGCCGAGCTGGGCGGACAGGCGATCGCACTCCCGGCCGACGTCACTGATCGCCGCCAGGTCGATGCGATGCTGCAGCACGCCCTGGCCCACTTCGGCCAGGGCGTCACCACGGTGGTCAACAACGCACTCGCAGCGTTCTCGTTCAATGGTGATGCCCGCGACAGTGCCGCCACCATCGGTTGGCCCGCCTTCCAGGCACAGTTCGAGGGCAGCGTGCGCGGCGCGCTGAACACCGTGCAGGCGGCCCTGCCCGGCATGCAGGCCCGTCGCTTCGGCCGGGTGATCAACATCGGCACCAACCTTTTCCAGAACCCGGTCGTGCCCTACCACGACTACACCGCCGCCAAGGCCGCACTGCTGTCGCTGACCCGCACCCTGGCCGGCGACCTCGGCCCGCATGGCATCACCGTGAACATGCTGTCCGGTGGCCTGCTGCGCACCACCGATGCCAGCGCCGCCACGCCCGAAGCGGTGTTCGACTACATCGCCGCCAACACGCCACTGCGCAGCGTCACCACACCGGCCGAATTCGCCGATGCCGCGCTCTTCTTCGCCAGCCCCTGGTCGCGCGCGGTGACCGGCCAGAACCTGGTGGTCGATGGCGGACTGGTGCGGAACTGAACCGATGCGCATCTCCGAGGTCAGCCGCCTGACCGGTGCCAGCGCCAAGGCCATCCGACTATACGAGGCGCGTGGCCTGTTGCCGCCGGTGCCACGACTGAACCGCTATCGCGACTACAGCGAACAGGACGTGGCCTGGGTGCAGCTGATCCGCCAGGCACTGGCGCTGGGTATCACCCTGGCGGCGATCTCGCGCCTGCAGGGCCGCGACGGGCGGCTCGACTGGCCTGCGGTGCTGGCCTTGCTGGAACAGCAGCGCACACGCATAGCCAGCGAACGGGCGCGGCTGGCGCAGGTCGAGCTCGCCCTGCAGCAGGTCAGCGACGAACTGCAGCAGTGGCTGCACTCCGGCAGCGGCGACTGCATCCTGGATCCCAGCGGCTGCACCACCCCGGTTTGACTCTGCCCCTGGGGCAGACCCCAACCTCGCGCACTTTCCATTGCCCGAGGTTGCCGTGTCCCGTTCCGTCCTGATCCTGCTCGGCCATCCTGACCGTGACAGCCTGTGTGGTGCCCTCGCCCAACGCTATGCCACGGCCGCGGAGAATGCCGGCCACCGGGTGCGCCTGATCGCACTGGGCGACCTTGAATTCGACCCGGTGCTGCGCCACGGCTACCGCCAGATCCAGCCACTTGAAGCCGATCTGCAGGACGCCGCCGAGGCGATCGAAGCCTGCGATCATCTGGTGCTGGTCTACCCCACCTGGTGGGGTGCAATGCCGGCCCTGCTGAAGGGCTTCTTCGATCGCGTGCTGCTGCCGGGGTACGCCTTCCGCTACCGGCGCGATTCGGTGTGGTGGGACCGGCTGCTGGCCGGACGCAGCGCACGGGTGATCACCACCCTGGACACGCCGCCCTGGTATTACCGCTGGATCTACCGCGACCCGGGCATCAGCCAGATCCGCGCCACCATCCTGCAGTTCTGCGGCATCCGCCCGGTGCGGGTCAGCCGCGTGGGCGCGGTACGCAGCAGCTCGCCGGAGCAACGCAATCGGTGGCTGGCGCTGGCAGCAGCGCTGGGCTCACGCGCCCGGTAGATCCACGCCATGCGTGGATGAAATGCTGGCCAGTGTTCCGGATGTCGCGTTTGCCAATTGACCGTCAGGCACTGCGCCTCAAGGCTGTGGCCCGTCTTCCGGCCCAGGCAGAACCCATGAAATCCTCGACCGTCTTCAGCAAGTGCGCCAGGAAGACCGGCTTTGCCGGAACGTCTACGACCCGCTACCGCTTGCTGGATGCCGCCCTGCTTGTCGTGAATCACCAACGCGCCAACGAAAACCGGGGCTTCTATGTGAATGCTGGACTCTACTTTCCAGAGCTGCTCGCGTATCCCCTCGCGCCTGACGACCTTGAAACGGCTTTCAGATACCGCTCCAGCATTCCCACGCCCCATGTCGACTGGCGGATCGAAGAGACGCCAGGCCTGCGCCGGACCTTCATCCAGCAGGATCTTGAAGATCTGCTGCAGGCCGGCAACCGCGACGCGCTGAAAGGCCTGCTGCTCTTTGCCCTTGCCGACGTGGCCGGCTTCGCGGCCAGCCATGGAAACCGGGAATCGGTGCGGCGATTGAATCAGGATGGTCGCTTCCGGGCGATCATCCGCAAAGAGGTCTAGTAGATCCACGCCATGCGTGGAATGAACCCCGCAAGCGTGCGAACCAGGGTTCGCACCCACCAGCGCAGGAAAAGCAGCGTCAGTGCTGCTTCGGTGGAGTTGGCCCGCAGCTGTCACAACCACCACAGGCACCACCACCTCCAGTCGCCGGCGGCGCGATCTTCCGCCCCAGCGCCTGCATCCAGCCGGGGCGACCCGGCTTCAGCAGGGCCAGCGCCAAGGCCCCGCGCAGCGTGCGCACGGTGCCCGGGAACTGCTTCTTCAGCACCACCCAGGCACTGACCAGCACGGCCACCGCGATGATCAGGTACTGGATCAGCAGGCCGGTATCCATCAGCCGCCTCCCAGCGCCTTGGTCACCTGGTAGGTGATCAGCGCAGCCACATAGGCCGCGGCGAACAGGTAGAACGCGGCGAAGCCCATCTGCTTCCACGAATTGGTCTCACGCTTGATGGTGGCCAGCGTCGAGATGCACATCGGGGCGTAGATGTACCAGACCAGCAGCGACAGCGCGGTCGCCAGCGACCAGCCGTCGCTGATCAGTGGGGTCAGCGCCTGGCTGGCGGCATCGTCATCGGCCGCGGACAGCGCGTAGACCGTGGCCAGCGACGATACCGCCACTTCGCGCGCGGCCAGGCCCGGGATCAGTGCGATGCAGATCTGCCAGTTGAAGCCCAGCGGCGCGAAGAACACGGCCATCGCATGGCCGATCTGGCCGGCGTAGCTGTAGTCGATGGCCGGCATCGTGGCGCCAGCGGGAGCCGCCGGGAACGACAGCAGCACCCACAGCAGGATGGTCAGCGCCAGGATGATGCCACCGACGCGCTTGAGGAAGATCATGCCACGCTCGTACAGGCCCACGGCCAGGTCACGCGCATGCGGCAGGCGGTAAGACGGCAGCTCCAGCATCAGCGGATGCTCACTCTTGTCGCGACGCCACTTCTTCATGATCCACGACATCGCCAGCGCGCTGAGGATACCGGCGGCGTACAGGCCGAACAGGACCAGCCCCTGCTGGTTGAACACGCCCCACACCGTCTTCTGCGGAATGAACGCACCAATCAGCAGCGCGTACACCGGCAAGCGTGCGGAACAGGTCATCAACGGCGCCACCAGGATCGTGGCCAGGCGGTCACGTGGGTCCTGGATGCTGCGCGTGGACATGATGCCCGGCACTGCGCAGGCAAAGCTGGACAGCAGCGGGATGAACGAGCGGCCGGACAACCCGGCGGCGGCCATCATGCGGTCGAGCAGGAACGCAGCGCGCGGCAGGTAACCGGACTCCTCCAGCACGAGGATGAAGAAGAACAGGATCAGGATCTGCGGCAGGAACACCACCACGCCACCGACACCGGCGATGATGCCGTCGGTCAGCAGGCTGGCCAGCGGACCTTCCGGCAGCACGCTGCCGACAAACTCGCCCAGCCAGGCAAAGCCGGCTTCGATGCCGTCCATCAACGGCGTCGCCCAGGCGTACACCGCCTGGAAGATCAGGAACATCACCACCGCCAGGCTGACCAGGCCGAACACGGGGTGCAGCAGCCAGCGGTCCAGCGCGTCATCGATCTTCGCGGTCCGCGCCGGCATGCGCACGGCGACCGACAGGATCTCGCGCACCTTGGCGTGGTAGTCGATGCCACCTTCCGGGCCCGGCACCGGCGCATCCAGGTGCGGCACCATCGCATCGAGGCGTTCGACCAGGGCCTTGGCGCCCTGCTTGCGCACCGCCACGGTTTCCACTACCGGGACGCCCAGCTCGCGCTCCAGCGCGGCCACATCCACCTGGATGCCACGGCGCTGGGCCGCATCAACCATGTTCAGCGCCACCACCATCGGCTTGCCCAGCTCGCGCAGTTCCAGCGCGAAACGCAGGTGCAGGCGCAGGTTGGTGGCGTCGATCACGCACAGCAGCACATCCGGCGCGGCTTCGCCCGGATAGAAGCCCCGGCACAGGTCGCGGGTGATCGCCTCGTCCAGGCTGGCCGGATGCAGGCTGTAGGCCCCCGGAAGGTCGAGTACCGCGAACTCGCGGCCGGACGGCGCACGCAGGCGGCCTTCCTTGCGCTCGACGGTGACGCCGGTGTAGTTGGCAACCTTCTGCCGGCTGCCGGTCAGCTGGTTGAACAGAGCGGTCTTGCCGCTGTTGGGGTTACCGACCAGCGCAACGCGCAGGGGGGCGGTAGTGGCAGTAGCAGTCATGCGCGTCGTTCCTGGCTGGCGGCGTCGACCACGACCCGCTTGGCTTCACTGATCCGCAGCGCGAAACGGGTGAACCCGACCTGCACCAGCAGCGGCTCTCCCCCCAACGGGCCCTTGGCCACCAGGCGTACTTCCTCGCCCTTCACGAAACCCAGCTCGCGCAGGCGACGGGCGATGGCATCGTTGGCATGCAGGTCCTGCACGGACTCGACCACGGCCGAGGTGTGCAGCGGCAGTTCGGACAGCGTCATCTAGCGTGTTCTCTGCTGGATGTAAATGGTTCTCGATTCTAACATTCCCGCGTCGCGTCATGGCCCATGACCAATGGCCCGCTATGATCCATACAGGTATGGAGTGACTCTGGAATCCCATGAACGATGCTTTGCAGATCGAGCGCAGCGGCGCCGCCCTCACCCTCTGGCTGAACCGGCCGGAGCTGCACAACGCCTTTGACGCCAGCCTGATCGCCCGGCTGACCGCCGCACTGGAGGCCGCCGGCCGCGATGATTCGGTCCGGGCAGTGGTGATGGCCGGCCACGGCACCTCCTTCTCGGCTGGTGCGGACATGCAGTGGATGCGCGGCATGGCGGCGGCCAGCGAGGCCGACAACCGCGAGGACTCGCTGGCGCTGGCACGGCTGATGCGCACCCTGGACGAGCTGCCCAAGCCGACCCTGGCCCGGGTCCACGGCGCGGCCTTCGGCGGTGGCGTCGGCCTGGTTGCCTGCTGCGACATCGCCATCGCCAGCACCTCGGCCCGCTTCGGCCTGACCGAAAGCCGCCTCGGCCTGCTGCCGGCGGTGATCTCGCCCTATGTGATCGAGGCCATCGGCCCCCGCCAGGCTCGCCGCTGGTTCGCCACCGGCGAGCATTTCGACGCCGACACCGCGCTGCGCATCGGCCTGGTCCACCAACTGGTCGAGCCTGAACGCCTGGACGAGGCCGTGCAACGCCAGCTGGCCCTGCTCGACAAGGCCGGCCCGATCGCCTCGTCCACCGCCAAGCAGCTGGTGCGCCAGGTCCGCGACAGCCATGACCGCGACACCCTGGATCGCGATAATGCCGCCCTGATCGCGCGCCTGCGGGTGTCCGCCGAAGGCCAGGAAGGCCTGGGCGCCTTCCTCGACAAGCGCGCCCCCCACTGGGTCACGGAAGCCTGAACATGCTCGATCATCTTGGTTTGACCAGCGCCGACCTGGCGCGCAGCAAGGCCTTCTTCCTGCAGGCACTGGCGCCGTTGCAGATCGGCGTGGTGATGGAAGTGACCGCCGAACAGACCGGCGCCCACGACCACATCGGCTTCGGCAACGACGGCAAGCCGTTCTTCTGGCTTGGCAATGGCGGCACTGCCAGCCACGGCGTGCACGTGGCTTTTGCCTGCGCCAGCCGCGCCCAGGTGGACGCCTTCCATGCCGCCGCGCTCGCCGCCGGCGGCCGCGACAACGGCGCCCCGGGCCTGCGCCCGTGGTACCACCCCGACTACTACGGTGCCTTCGTGCTCGACCCGGATGGCAACAACATCGAGGCGGTCTGCCACCGCCCTGCCGATGGGGCAACCGCATGAGCGACTACGTCCGCATCGTCGAGGTCGGCCCGCGTGACGGCCTGCAGAACGAAAAGCAGTCGGTGTCCACCGTCGACAAGATCGAACTGATCAACCGCCTGTCGGCCACCGGCCTGCGCAGCATCGAGGCGACCAGCTTCGTCAGCCCGAAGTGGATCCCGCAGCTGGCCGATGCCGCCGAGGTCTACGCCGGCATCCAGCGCCGGCCGGGCATCCACTACCCGGTACTGGTGCCGAACGAACAGGGCTACGACCGTGCCCGTGCGGTCGGCGTGGAGGAAGTAGCGGTGTTCACCGCCGCGTCCGAGGCGTTCAACCGCACCAACACCAATGCCGGCATCGACGAATCGCTGGCCCGGTTCGAGCCGATCCTGCGCCGCGCCGCCGCCGATGGTGTGCGCGTGCGCGGCTACGTCTCCACCGTGCTTGGCTGTCCTTACCAGGGCGAGGTACCGCTGACTGACGTGGTGCGCGTCGCACGTGCCCTGCACCAGATGGGCTGTTACGAAATCTCGCTGGGCGACACCATCGGTGTCGGCACCCCGCGCAAGGCACGGGCGATGCTGCAGGCGGTCGCCGCCGAGATCCCGATGTCGGCACTGGCCGTGCATTTCCACGACACCTACGGCCAGGCCATCGCCAACATCGCCACCTGCCTGGAAGAAGGCGTGCGCGTGGTCGACAGCGCTGTGTCCGGCGCCGGTGGCTGCCCGTATGCGAAGGGCGCCAGCGGCAATGTGGCCAGCGAAGACGTGGTCTACCTGCTGCAGGGCCTGGGCCTGGACAGCGGCGTGGACCTGCCGGCCCTGGCCGAAACCGGTCGCTGGCTGGCCGGCCTGCTCGGCCGCGCCACCGCCAGCCGCACCGGCCAGGCGCTGGCCGCGGCCGGTTGACCACCGCACTGCGCCGCCCCGCAAAGGCGGCGCAGTGCACAACAGCGGCGGTCGCGGCTTCCGTTAGAATCGGCGGTTCTCGAACCTGCAGGACCGTTCAATGCAGCTGTCTTCCGTACGTGCCGTGATCACTGGCGGCGTCTCCGGCCTCGGCCTGGCCGTGGCCCAGCACCTCGTCGCCCAGGGCGGCAAGGTGGCCCTGTTCGACCTCAACGACGACAAGGGTGCAGCCGCCGTTGCCGGGCTGGGTACCGACAAGGCCCGCTATTTCAACGTCAACGTCAGCGATGAGGCGGCCGTGGCTGCGGCCATCGACCAGGCCCACGATTTCCTCGGCGGCCTGAACGTGGCGATGAACTGCGCCGGCATCCTCGGCGCTGGCCGCGTGCTTGGAAAAGAAGGTCCGATGCCGCTGGCCGGCTTCCAGGGCACGGTGATGGTCAACCTGGTCGGCAGCTTCAACGTCGCCAAGGCCGCGGCCAACCGCATGCAGCACAACGAAGCCGGCACCGACGGCGAGCGCGGCGTGATCATCAACACCGCCAGCATCGCCGCCTATGAAGGCCAGATCGGCCAGGCCGCGTATGCCGCCAGCAAGGGCGGCGTGGTCTCGATGACGCTGCCGATGGCGCGCGAACTGTCGCGCTTTGGCATCCGCGTCAATACGATTGCACCCGGCGTGTTCTGGACGCCGATGGTCGATGGCATGCCCGAAGCCGTGCAGCAGTCGCTGGCCGCCTCGATCCCGTTCCCGTCGCGCCTGGGCAAGCCGGAAGACTTCGCCAGCCTGGTCGGCTTCATCCTCGGCAACACCTATCTCAACGGCGAGACCATCCGCCTGGACGGCGCTACCCGCCTCGCTCCGAAGTGATTCCCCCCGGGCGCCGGGACGGCGTCCTCCCCCAACGACCTAGATCACCATGAAAGCCAACGACATCAAGAAGGGCAACGTCGTCGAGTACAACAACGGCGTGTACCAGATCCGCGACATCGAGCGCAGCTCGCCGCAGGGTCGCGGCGGCAACGTCCGCTTCCGCTTCATCATGTACAGCGTGCCGGGCGGCAACAAGCTCGACGCCAGCTTCGATGCCGACGACAACCTGGTCGAGGTCGAACTGCTCCGCCGCCAGTCCACCTATTCGTACAAGGACGGCGACGCCTTCGTGTTCCTCGATGACGAGGACTACACCCCCTACACCCTGGACGCGGACGTGATCGGTGATGACGCCGGCTACATCACCGACGGCCTGACCGGCATCTATGTGCAGGTCATCGACGAGCAGCCGGTGGCGATCCAGCTGCCGGCCTCGGTGGTGCTGGAAGTGATCGAGACCCCGCCGGAACTGAAGGGTGGCACCGCCACCAAGCGCCCGAAGCCGGCCAAGCTCAACACCGGCATCGAGATCATGGTGCCGGAGTACATCGTCAACGGCGAACGCGTGCTGGTGAACACCGCCACCGGCGAATTCGCTGGCCGTGCCGACTAAGCGCCTTGCGCTGATCGGCTGCCTGTCCCTGCTTGCGGCAAGTTCGCCGCAGGCAGCAAGCAGCGCATCGTTGACAGCAGTGGTGTAGAGCCGAGCCCGCGCTCAGCTGCAGTGCCTGTGCAGAGCACAACGCAGCCGAGCGTGGGCTCGGCTCTACAGAGGGCTTACGGCTGCTTCGCGCCGAAATTGCCACAGCCGTGGTACTGGCGCGTGCCGACAGTCAGCATCACCTTGGCCTCGAACGCCTCGCCACTCATGTCGTCCTGGCAGGTGGTGCGCTGGAAGCTGAGCTTGACGTCGGTGCCATCGGATGCCTTCCCACTCCAGCCATCAGCACCTTCGGTGGGCTTGGCGACATCGAAGCGACGCTCACCATAATCCACTTCCACCTGCAGGCCCGGCGTGTCGCCGTCGACAACTGCCAGCCAGCCGGGCTCATTGCCGGTGGCACGGAACGCAGCATTGCCGGCGCTGCCATCGCCTTCAGTGGCTTCGACCACATGGCACTCGCGGTCCGCCTCGCCCTTCAGGCTCAGCAGGCCGTCATCACTGCCCCTGGTCCAGAAGCTGTTGCCCTGGCCATCGCCATACTTGGCGCCGGACGCCGCGCGTTCGGAGGTCATGGCAAAGGTGCGCTCGCCGATCACCACCGTGGCCGTATCCTCGCCAGTGAAGGTCGCGCGCACGCTGAGATCCCCACACTGGTAGGTGGTCTCGCTGCCACCTTCGGTGCTGGCACTTGGCTGCGGCGTGGCAGGCGGGGTGTCATTGCCGCCCGCAATGGGTGCCTGGGCCGGCTGGCACGCAGCCAGCACCACCCCGAGGGGGGCTGCCAACAGACTGGGAACTACACGCATGGCTCGACTCCTTGTCGACACTACAGAGAGGCTCGACCCTACCATCTGCCGGTGAGCGGGGCCTGAAAGCGGCCTGACCGCACTCAGGCGGCCAGCACCGCCATCGACAGCAGCTGTGCGCCACTGCCGCCGGAACTGCAGGTCCAGACGCGCAACAGGCGCAGCTTCACTTCACGCTCCTGGTCCTGCTGCCACACTGACAACCGCACGTTGCTGGACAGCAGTGCCAGGCGACCACACAGCAGCGTTTCAACTGCGTGCAGCTGCAGGCTTCGCACCTGCAGGCCGCCGGCCAGCCAATCGCCCAGCCACGGCAGATCGAGCATGCGCCCGCCTTGGCCATCCATCATGAACAAGGCTGGCGATACCAGCGCGGTCAGCGCATCGTGATCATTTTCCAGCAACGCTGCGCACAGGCGCTGCTCCAGCACCATCAACTGTTTTTCATGCAGATTTTCAACGATGTTCCGTTCCATCCACGGATCCTTCCGGCATCGGCCGGCGCCTGCGCAGGCGTTGCGCGATCCACTGCCGCGCGCCCTGCACTACTACATAGAAGACCGGTACGAAGAACACCGCCAGCACGGTCGCACTGACCATGCCGCCGAACACACCGGTTCCAATCGCCTGCTGGGTTTCCTTCGACGCGCCCTGCGCCAGCATCAGCGGCACCACGCCCAGCGCGAATGCCAGCGAGGTCATCACGATCGGCCGCAGGCGCAACCTGGCAGCTTCCAATGCCGCCTCGACCAGGCCGCGACCCTGCTGCTGCAGCTGGCGCGCGAACTCGACGATGAGGATCGCGTTCTTCGCCGACAGCCCGATCACGGTGATCATGCCGACCTTGAAGAACACGTCGTTGGGCATGCCCCGCAGCAGCACCGCGGCGACCGCACCGAGCAGGCCCAGCGGCACCACCAGCATCACCGCCAGCGGGATTGACCAGCTCTCATAGAGAGCCGCCAGCACCAGGAACACCACCAGCATCGACAACAACAGCAGCCACGGTGCCTGCGCCCCCGACTCCCGCTCCTGCAGCGACTGGCTGGTCCACTGCAGGGCAAAGCCGGACGGCAGCTCCTGCGCCAACCGCTCCATCTCCGCCATGGCCTGGCCGGTCGACACGCCGGAGGCCGGTGCGCCGGACAGGTTCAGCGCCGGGAAGCCGAGATAGCGCTGCAGCTGCAACGGCGCCTCGGTCCAGTGCGGCGTCACCAGTTCCGACAACGCCACCATGCCGCCTTCGCTGTTGCGAACGTACAGCTTCAGCACATCCTCCAGCTCCATCCGGTGCGGTGCATCGGCCTGCAGGATCACCTGCTGCAGCCGGCCCTTGTTGGGGAAGTCGTTGACGTACTGCGAGCCCATCGCCGCCGACAGCGTGCTGCTGATCTGCTCGAACCCCACGCCCATCGCCTCGGCCTTGGCGCGGTCGATGTCCAGCCGCACGCTGGTGCCTGCTGGCAGGCCATCGGCATGCACCTCCGACAGCAGCGGACTGGCCTCGGCCCGCTTCAGCAGCTGCTGCAGGGCCGCGCGCAGCTCTGCCTGGCTCTGCCCGGTGCGCGCCTGCAGCGCCAGTGAGAAGCCGGAGGAGCGTCCCAGGCTGTCGATGGCCGGCGGCATCACGCTCATCACCTCGCCCTCGGCAATCGTCGCCATCGCCTTCTGCGCGGCCTCCACTTCGCCGGCCGCGGTGGCTCCTGCACGCTCGCCCCAGTCCTTCAGCATGGTGTAGGTCAGCGCCGCGCTCGGGCCGGACCCGGAGAAGCTGTAGCCGAGGATCGACTGGTTGGAGCCGATGCCCGGGCGTGACGCCACATGCCTTTCGTAGGCTTCGACCACGGCCAGCGTGCGCTCGGCCGTCGCTTCGGCCGGCAGCTGGATCGAGGTCATGAAGTAGCCCTGGTCCTCTTCCGGCAGGAATGCGCCCGGCAGCCAGTGCAGGCCCAGCAGCAACGCCGCCACCAGCGCGGCGAACACGCCCATGACCCGCCCGCTCCGCTGCAGCACCGACGCCACACTACGCTGGTAACGCCCGGTCATCCGCTCGAAGCCACGGTTGAAGGCGCCGAACAGCCCACCACGACCATGATGGCCATGGCTGTTCGGGCGCAGCAGCGTCGCGCACAGCGCCGGCGTCAGGCTCAGGGCCAGCAGCGCCGAAAACAGGATCGACACCGCCATCGCCACGGTGAACTGGCGGTAGATCGCGCCCACCGAGCCGCTGGCCAACGCCATCGGGATGAACACCGCGGTCAACACCAGGGTGATGCCGATCACTGCGCCGGTCAGCTCACGCATCGCCTTGATGGTGGCCTCGCGCGGCGGCAGCCCTTCTTCGGCCATGATCCGTTCCACGCCTTCGACCACCACGATCGCGTCGTCGACGATGATGCCGATTGCCAGCACCATGCCGAACATGGTCAGCACGTTGATCGAGAAGCCCAGCGCCAGCATCACAGCGAAGGTGCCCAGCAGTGCGATCGGTGCGACCAGCGCCGGGATCAGCGTGTAGCGCCAGTTCTGCAGGAACAGGTACATCACCGCGAACACCAGCAGCATCGCCTCCAGCAGCGTCTGCACCACCTTCTGGATCGAGATCTTGACGAACGGCGCGGTATCGAACGGAATGCTCGCTTCCACGCCGCGCGGCAGCAGCGGTGCCAGCTCGGCCATGCGCTCACGCACCGCCGACGCGGTGCGCACCGCGTTCGCGCCAGGACGCAGCTGCACGCCGGCGGCGGTGGCCGGATGGCCGTCCTCGCGGGTGCCCCAGGCATAGCTCTGCGCGCCCAGCTCGACGCGGGCGACATCGCCCAGCAGCACCCGCGAGCCGTCGGCCCCGGCGCGCAGCACGATGGCAGCGAACTGTTCCGGCGTGGACAGTTGGCCGTCGGCACTCAACGGCACGGTAATGCGCTGGCCCGGCACACCCGGCGAATCGCCGATGCGTCCCGGCGAGATCTCCAGGTTCTGCTGCTCGATGGCGGCGGCGACGTCGCCTATGGTCAGGCCGTAGCCGGTCAACCGGGTCGGGTCCAGCCACACACGCATCGCCTGTTCGGCACCGAACAGCTGCACGCGGCCGACGCCATCGATGCGGCGCAGCTCTTCGATGATGTTGCGCGCCATGAAGTCGCCCAGCGCGGCTTCGCTGACGCTGGCATCGGGCGAACGCAGGCCGACCAGCATCAGGAAACCGGAATCGGCGGCCTCCACGAACAGGCCGTTCTGGCGGACGCTGCGCGGCAGGCGCGGTTCGATCGCCTTGATCCGGTTCTGCACGTCCACCTGCGCCAGCTCCGGATTGGTGCCGGGCTTGAAGGTGGCAGTGATCGACGCTTCACCGGAAGTGTCCACCGACGATTCGAAGTACAGCAGGTGCTTGACGCTGGACAGCTCGCGCTCGATCAGGCCGACCACCGCATCATTCAGCGTCTGCGGGCTGGCACCGGGGTAGCTGGCATAGATGCTGACACTGGGTGGCGCCACCGCCGGATAGCGCTCAACGGCCAGCCGTGGGATCGCCAGTACGCCAGCCAGGATGATGAAGATCGCCAGCACCCAGGCGAACACCGGGCGATCGATGAAGAAACGTGCCATGTTGGATTTCCCTGGAGGGACCAGCCCGGTAGAGGCTCAGCCCTTGCTGCCGGCCTGCACCGCGCCGGCGCTGGCGCTGGCGCTGGCGACCGGCATCTGCCAATCGCGCGCATCGACCACCACGCCTTCCTGCAGGCGTTCCTGGCCCTCGACCACTACCTTTTCGCCCGCCTTCAGGCCCGTGCGCACCAGCCACTGGCGATCAACGCTGCCGTCGACCTCCAGCGTGCGGATCACCGCCTTGCCATCGCCACCGATCACCCAGGCATAGGCCTGGCCACCGGCGCTGCGCAGCACGGCCTGCTGTGGCACGGTCAGTGCACTGGCCGCCGCACCACGCGGCACCCTCGCGCGCACGTACATGCCCGGCAGCAGCTGGCGCTGCGGGTTGTCGACCAGAATGCGGAGGATCACATCACCGGTACGCGCATCGACGTTGATGCCGGAGAACAGCATCTGGCCTCGCTCGGACAGCGGCTTGCCGGCCGCACCGATGATCGTCACCGGCAGCTCGCCGCCACCGGCAGCGCTGCGCTGCAGTGATTCCAGCTGGGCCGCCGGCTGGCGCACATCGACGTAGACCTGGTCGATCTGCTGCACCACCGCCATCGGCTCGGCATCGGCCACGCCCACCAGTGCGCCTTCGGTCACCAGCGCCTGGTCGATGCGGCCGGCAATCGGTGCACTGACCGTGGCATAGCGCAGGTCAAGCTGGCGACGGGCCAGGATCGCGCGCGCCTCGTTCACTGCGGCACGGGCCTGTTCGTACTCGGCACTGGCATCGTCGCGGTGCTGCTGGCTGACCGCCTGCGCGGCCGCCAGTGCATGCAGGCGCTGTGACTGCACGCGGCTGCGGCCCAGCGCCGCTTCGCTGCGCTGAAGTGCTGCCAGTGCCGAATCCACGTCTGCACGGAATGCCGCCGGATCGATCTGGAACAGCGCCTGGCCGGCGCTCACTTCTGCGCCCTGGTCGAACAGGCGGCGCTGCACGATGCCGCCCACCTGGGCACGGATCTGTGCGGTGCGCACGGCAGCCACGCGGCCGGGCAGTTCGTCATCGCGCTGTACCACCTGCGGGCCGACGGTGACCACGCTGACACGCGGTGTGGCTTCCGGCGTAGCTTCGGGGGTTGAGCAGGCCGTCATGGCCAGGGCGAGGGCCGCGATCAACGTGGCCGGAGTCCTGAAGGTTCTCATTGCTGTGCACAATGCCGCGCAGGCGGCTGATAGGTTCTGAAGCGTGAAGTGTGCGTGGCAATGATGGGGTTTCGATGGAGGAACTGTGGAGATACGATGGAGGCAAGCACCTTAAGGCCCCGCCCCTGCATGCATGCCGCCCCTGCCCTCGCCGCCCTCGTCCTGATCGTCGAGGATGAGGCCGAGATCGCCGATATTCTCACCGCCTATCTGGAACGCGAAGGACTGCGTACACTGCGCGCCGCCGACGGCCACAGCGCACTGGACCTGCACCGCAGCGCCCGCCCCGACCTGGTCCTGCTCGATGTGCAGCTGCCGCGCCTGGATGGCTGGAGCGTGCTGACCCAGCTGCGCCAGCGCGGCGAAACGCCGGTGATCATGCTGACCGCACTGGACCAGGACCTGGACAAGCTGACCGCACTGCGCATGGGCGCCGACGACTACGTGGTCAAGCCGTTCAATCCGGCCGAAGTGGCAGCACGCGTGCGCGCCGTGCTGCGGCGTACGTTGCGCGCCTCGCGCGTGGATGCACCGACCGCGCTGCGGGCGGGCCCGCTGCTGATCGACTCGGCCACCCATGCCGTGCATGTGGAGGGCGAAGGCTACAGCCACGAAGTGCTGCTCACGCTCACCGAGTTCAAGCTGCTGCACTGCATGGCGCTGGCGCCGACCCGCATCTTCAGCCGCAGCGAACTGATGCACGAATGCCTGCCGGAAAGCGAAGCGCTGGAACGCACCGTCGACAGCCATGTCAGCAAGCTGCGCCGCAAACTGGACGAAGTAGGCATGGTCAATGTTCCGGCCAGCGTGCGCGGTGTCGGCTACCGGCTGATGGCCGACCGCTGATGGCGCACCTGCGCCGCTCCGGGCTCAGCCGACACATCATCGTCTCGATGTCGTTGATGGTGATCGGCGTCATCGTGATGATGATCCTGTCGTCATGGCTGCTGTACGCGGTGCTGGTCGAGTTCTTCCCTGGCAGTGCCGAGGAACCGGAAAGCTGGCTGCCGACCGGACCGGAGCTGGCGTGGATGGTCGGGGTGATCCTGACCGGCCTGGCACTGGCCATCGCCGCCTCGTTCCGACTGGCGCATCGCATCCTGTCGCCCTTGAATTCGCTGGTCGACAGCGTGCGCGCGCTCGCGGGCGGCGACCTCGGCGCGCGTGCCAGCGCCGAGGAGAACTCGCCGGGCGAAGTGGCCACCCTGGTTGAAGACTTCAATGCGATGGCGCGCCGCCTGCAGCACATGGAAAGCGAGCGTGCGATGTGGCATGCGGCTATTGCCCATGAATTGCGGACCCCGGTGACGATCCTGCGTGGCCGCCTGCAGGGGCTGGCCGAGGGCGTGTTCCAGCCGGACGAGTCGCAGTTCCGCAGCCTGCTTGCCCAGGTCGAAGGGCTGTCCCGCCTGATTGAAGATCTGCGCGTGCTGAGCCTGTCTGACAATGCGCGGCTGGACGTGCGTCGCGCGCGCACCGACGTGGTGGCCGAGGTGCATTCGGTGATGACCCTGGTCGATCCGCAGTTCCGCGCTGCAGGCTTCGTGCTGGAGCTGGAAACCAGCCGCGAGGAACACAACGCGCACTGTGATCCCACGCGCCTGCGCCAGGCGCTGCTGGCGCTGCTGGAAAACGCGCGTCGGTATGCCAGCCCGGGCAAGGTACGGATTGCCGTGCATGACACACCAGGCCATGTGCAGGTAGCAATCGAGGATGAGGGCCCGGGCATCGATCCGGAGCTGCACGCCGACATCTTCAGCCCGTTCATGCGTGCCGACGGCTCGCGTTCACGCCAGGGCGGTGGCAGTGGGCTCGGCCTGGCGGTGGTCAAGGCCATCGCCGACGCGCACGGCGGCCGCGTCTACTGCACGGCGGGCAACGCCGGTGGCAGCCGTTTCGTCATCGAACTGCCGCGCCAGTAGCGGGCGCGGCTGCCTGTTCCCGCAGGCGCGCGCCGAGTGCAGCGAGGTTGGCATCGATCGCATCCATCTCGTTGCGCTGGCCTGCCGGCAACTGCTGGCGCAGCTGCACGCGCAGCGCCTGCCAGGCCGGCACCGCCTGTGCGCTGGCGGTGGCAACCGCTTCGGCCAGCACCACCTGCTCATCGACCAGCGGCAACCCATAGCCACCGTCCGCCAGCAGCGTACCCGGGCGCAACCATTGCCCACCCTGCTCCAGCAGCTGGCGCAGGCCGCGCGTCTCGGCACTGTCCGGTGCGGCCAGCAAGCGTCGTTTCAGCACATCGCGCGCACGCAGCTCGGCGCGGCGTTGCGCCGCCTGTTCCAGCAGCAGCAACCCGGCGCTGGCACGCAGGTCACCCTGCAGCAGCCACGGCGCACGCTGCGGTGCGGGCAGCTTCAGCCAGCCGCGCACATCGCGCACCGGCAGCCCCAGCTGTGAGCTCGCCACGGCGAACAACTGCTGATAGTGATCGCGCGCCGAAGCAAAGTAGTAGCCCTGCGCCTGCGCTGCATTGCGGTCCGTGAGCACCTGCTCGTCCAGCACATGCAGCCTGGACAGCCGACGCTTCAACCCGCGCGGACTCAGCTGGGCCAAGCCCGCCTCACCCAGGCGCGGCACACCCGCCTGCAGCAGCTTTGCGGTTTCCACCGCGCAGTTGTTGCTGATGAAGTAATAGCGCCCGTCATAGCTCCAGTGCACCTGTGCAGTGCGCTCGAGCAGGCTGGCGATCTCGCCGGGCGACAACCGCAACGGCAGCGACTGCACCCCCCGCAGCTCCACCTTGGTGTACTCGTCCACCACCTGCTGCAGCGGCAGCACGAACAGGCGCGACGGGTAGCCACCGGTCAGGCCACGCCAGTTGGAAATCTGTACGTCGCCGACGAACGCGCGGAACGACAGCACGCGGTGGTATTCCAGGTCCAGGCGACAGTCCGGCCCCGGCGCACGGCCTGGCCGGCAGATCACCAGCCGCAGCATGCTGTGGCCCCAGCGGCTCATCGGCTGCGCACTGCCTTCGGCGAACAGGTAATCCACCGCATGGACACGCGCGGGGTCGAGCTGCAGCAGCGATGCCGCACCCTCCTCCGATTCGGCCTGCAGCAATGGCAACGCGGTCGCGCAGTGCGACTGCGGCAGCGATGGCGGGGTTCCGAAATGGACCTGGTACCACTGCGCCAGCGCCGGACGCCGGCAGGCGAACTCAGCGTCCAGCAGGAAATGCTCGGCGTTCACCGCCAGGTACTCGGCCGGGTCCTTCAGTTCATACGCATCGGGACTGCGGTCACGGAAGTCGTTGTCGCCACGGCCGAGATGCCAGGGCTTGCGCTGCCATCCGGCCAGATCACGCCAGCGCACACTGCGCGACCAGTTCGCCCCCGTACGGTCTGCAACATGGGTCAGTTCGTGTACCAGCGCGCTGCGGCGTGCGCGGCGCGCGCCGGGCACGGCATCATCCAGCAGCTCGCGACGCAGGCCGATGCGCCCGGCGAAAGCGCGGCCGTGCACATCGGCCGGGAGGTCATCACGCCAGCGCACCTGGACCTGTGCCGGCAATGCGCGCAGCAGGCCATCAGGCAGCAGACCCTGCACGTCGGCCAGGGTCTGGCTGGCGATCTGCTGCTGCGCCGGGTCGAGACCGGACGGATCAAGCTGCAGGCGATCAGCCGCGTGCGCGGAAGGGATGAGCAGCCACGCCAATGCGGCGATCCACCCGCACCGCCCGCTGTGCCTCTGTAGAGCCGAGCCATGCTCGGCTGAATGCCCGGCGCATGCGGATCGCAACAGCAGCCGAGCATGGCTCGGCTCTACATAAGGCGATGACGCCGAGGTCATGCAGCCTGGATCAACGTGCCAGCAGCGCGCGGGCCAGTTCCAGATCGCTCTGCTGCTGTGCGGCGGCGCTCTGCTCACGCAGGTGGACCAGTGCGGCCTGCAGGCGGGCGCCACGAATCTCGCCATCGCTGGCGACGAATGCAGCCGCATCGTCGCGTGCAGCCAGCACCACCTTGTCATCACCCGAGCTGCTGCCCGAGGAACCGGAGGACGCACCCGTGGCCGAACCGGCCGACGTACCGGCGAAGCTGGAAGCGAAGCCGGCCAGCGGCAGGGACAGCAGGGCGAGCAGCAGAAGCGGACGGGTCATCGGTTCGAAGCCGGTTGTGAGGAAGCGTGGAGCGTAACGGGTGCGTGAAGGATTTGTCCGGCTCAAACGTCGAACAGCTTGCCGGGATTCAGCCGCGCTTGGGGATCGAACGCCCGTTTGACCGCCTTCATCAGCGCGATCTCGGCCGGGCCGCGGGTGCTGTCCAGGTAGCCCTTCTTGACCAGGCCGATGCCATGCTCGGCCGAGATGCTGCCGTCGAAGCGCGCAAGCACCTGCGCCAGCAGCTTGGTGACATGCTCGCACTGCGCCAGAAATTCGGCGTCGCTGGTGTCATCGGGCTTGAGCACGTTGATGTGCAGGTTGCCGTCACCGATATGGCCGAACCACACCACGTCGAAGTGCGGGTATGCCTGCCCGATCAATGCCTGGGTTTCAGCCAGGAACGCCGGCATCGACGAGATCCGCACCGAGACATCATTCTTGTAGGGCTTGTAGCGCGCCAGCGACTCGGTGATGCCTTCGCGCAGGCGCCACAGCTGGGCGGCCTGGGCGTCGCTGGCGCTGATCACCCCATCGCTGACCCAGCCGTTGCCCATGCAGTCCTCGAAGGCCGCCATCGCCGCCGCTTCCTGAGCGTCGTCGCCGGCGGCGAACTCGGTGACCACGTAGTACGGATGCACCTCGTCGAACGGCGCCTGCGCACCGTGCGCCAGCACGTGCTCCAACGCCCGGTCGGTGAAGAACTCGAAGGCCTGCAGCTGCAGGCGCGCGCGGAACGCAGCAAACACCTGCATCAGCACTTCGAAACTGGGCAGTGCCAGCAGCATCACGTTGCTGGCCGGCGGCGGGTCGGTCAGCTTCACCGTGGCTTCGACGATCACGCCCAGCGTGCCCTCCGAGCCGATCAGCAGCTGGCGGAAGTCATAGCCGCTGGAGTTCTTGATCAGGCCCTTGTTGAGCTCCAGCAACTCGCCGCTGGCGGTGACCACCTTCAGCCCGGCGATCCATTCGCGGGTATTGCCGTAGCGGATCACACGGATGCCGCCGGCATTGGTGGCGATGTTGCCGCCGATCGTGCAGGACCCGCGCGCGGCGAAATCCACCGGGTAGATCAGGCCGTGGTCCAGCGCGGCATTGTGCACAGCTTCCAGTGGCATGCCGGCCTGCACCACCAGGGTGCGATCGACCGCGTCGTAGGCCAGCGCCTTGTTCATCCGTTCCAGGCTGAGCACCAGCTCACCGTTGGCCGCCACCGCGCCCCCGGAGAGGCCGGTGCGGCCGCCGGACGGCACCACGGCCACGCCCTCGCCTGCACTCCAGCGCATCACCGCCTGCACCTCCTCGACCGTGGCCGGCAGTGCGATCGCCAGCGGCGCCGGCGTCCAGCGCCGGGTCCAGTCGCGCCCGTAATGCTCCAGGTCGGCCGGGTCGGTCTTCAGCTTCAGGCCGGGACAGGCCTGCTGCAGCGAGGCAATGCGGGAATCAGTCATGACGGTCCAGCGCGGTGCGTGAAGAACGGGCAAGCGTGCCAGCGGCGCGCGCCAGCGTCCAGCCCCGCAGCTGCGCCGATAGCTACGGATGCAACCAATTGCGCACTGCACCATGGGGGCTTCGATCTGGCATAGTGGTCAGCCCCTGTCCCACTGGCCGTGTTGCCCCATGTCGCCGAAGAAGACCTCGTTCCCGAAGCAGGATATCCGCGTGCTGTTGCTGGAGGGGGTCAGCCAGACCGCCGTGGAAGTGTTCAGCGCCGCCGGCTACAGCCAGATCGAAGCGCACACCAAGGCGCTGCCCGAGGACGAACTGAAGGCGCGCATCGCCGAGGCACATATTGTCGGCATCCGTTCGCGTACCCAGCTCAGCGCCGAGGTGCTGGCCGAGGCCAAGCGCCTGATCGCGGTGGGTTGTTTCTGCATCGGCACCAACCAGGTGGACCTGGACGCGGCCGAGCTGGCCGGTATCCCGGTGTTCAACGCGCCCTACTCCAATACCCGCAGCGTGGCCGAGCTGGTGATCGCCGAGGCGATCATGCTGACCCGCGGCATTCCGCAGAAGAACGCCGAATGCCATCGCGGCGGCTGGTCGAAGTCGGCCAGCGGCAGCCATGAAGTGCGCGGCAAGACGCTGGGCATCATTGGTTACGGCCACATCGGCACCCAGGTCGGCGTGCTGGCCGAATCGCTGGGCATGCAGGTGATCTTCCACGACGTGGAAACCAAGCTGGCGCTGGGTAATGCCCGTGCTGCCGCCAGCCTGGACGACCTGCTGGCGCGCGCCGACATCGTCACCCTGCACGTGCCGGAAACCCCGTCCACGCAGTGGATGATCGGCAGCACGGAGCTGGCGAAGATGCGCAAGGGCGCGCGCCTGATCAACGCCGCGCGCGGCACCGTGGTCGACATCGATGCACTGGATGCCGCACTGGCCAGCGGTCACGTCGGCGGCGCTGCACTGGACGTGTTCCCGGTCGAGCCGAAGGGCAACGGCGATATCTTCGAATCGCCGCTGACCCGCCATGACAACGTGATCCTGACCCCGCACGTGGGCGGGAGCACCCTGGAAGCGCAGGACAACATCGGCGTGGAAGTAGCGGCCAAGCTGGTGCGCTACAGCGACAACGGCAGCACCCTGTCGGCGGTCAACTTCCCCGAAGTGACCCTGCCCGAACACGAAGACAGCCTGCGCCTGCTGCACATCCACCAGAACGTGCCGGGCGTGCTGTCCAGGGTCAACGAGATCTTCTCGCGCAACAACGTCAACATCGACGGCCAGTTCCTGCGCACCGACCCGAAGGTGGGCTACGTGGTGATCGACATCACCGCCAGCGAGGCACAGGCCGCTGCCGTGCGCGACGAGCTGGCCGCGATTCCAGGGACGTTGCGTACGCGCATTCTGTATTGACGCGCGTCCCGCCTTGCACTTGTAGAGCCGAGCCCATGCTCGGCTGCGGTTCCGGCCCGCATCGAGCCGAGCATCGGCTCGGCTCTACAGGTTGCTAGCGCGCCAACCACCGGCGCGCCATGCGCTGCATCGACTCATCCGATTCCGGATCGGCGGCGACTTCGGTCACCGGCCGCCACGCCAGCTCCAGCGA
Source organism: Stenotrophomonas sp. YJH_SMC_101-4 (assembly GCF_059370395.1). Classification (NCBI taxonomy): domain Bacteria; kingdom Pseudomonadati; phylum Pseudomonadota; class Gammaproteobacteria; order Lysobacterales; family Lysobacteraceae; genus Stenotrophomonas; species Stenotrophomonas sp. YJH_SMC_101-4. The sequence goes on from NZ_JCAFTP010000001.1 coordinate 1,162,343, forward strand.
CTCCTCGCTGAGCACGAAGGCCTCGCCACCCAGCGCCCGGATCACGAAACGCACGTCGTAGTGCCAGTGTCCCGGCACGTCCTTGCGCTCCGGAATCCAATGCTTGTCCAGATCGAAGATGGCCGGGTCTTCCAACACCAGGCCGCTCAGTCCCGACTCCTCCTCGGCTTCCTTCAGCGCCACCTGGGCCAGGTCATGGTCGCCGTCGGCGTGGCCGCCCAGCTGCAGCCAGCGCTGCAGCTTGCGGTGATGGGTCAGCAGCAGGCGCTGGCCATCGGCACTGACCAGCCAGCAGCTGGCGGTGAAGTGGCCGGCCAGGCGCTCGCGGCGGAACGGATCTTCCGCATCGTCCAACAATGTGCCGAATTCGGCAGCCAGTGCGTCGTGGGCAGGCTGGCGGCGGGCATAGTCCCGCAGCAGGCCACGCAGGCGATCGTCAAGCACGGCAAGGGTTTCGGCGGTCTGGCTCATGAATGGGCGGCGCTTGGAAAAATACTGCTCATTATCGCCGTTCATTGTTGCGATTGCGCTTGTGCGTTGGCTTCAGCTTTGGCTAAGGTACAGCGGGCCGTTCGCGCGGCCTTCACCATTCCAGGGTTGCCGGCAACGTATCGGCGGCCCACCCCATCCGATCACTAGGAAGTACTGCATGCTGAAAGCTCTGTTGAGGGTCAAGCCGGTTGAACCGGCCGGGCACGTCGATGCCGGCGAACCCATCGAAGGCAGCCTGGACGGCGAAGCCACGTTGAAACGGACCCTCACGGCTAAACACCTCATCCTGCTTGGCGTGGGTGCGGTGATCGGCGCAGGTATCTTCGTGCTGACCGGCCAGGCCGCGGCCAACCACGCCGGCCCGGCCGTCATGCTGTCGTTCGTGATCGCCGGTTTCGCCTGCGCCCTGGCGGGCCTGTGCTACGCCGAGTTCGCGGCGATGATGCCGGTCTCCGGCAGCGCCTACTCCTACTCCTACGCCACTCTCGGCGAAGGCATGGCCTGGTTCATCGGCTGGTGCCTGGTGCTGGAATACCTGTTCGCTTCGGCCTCGGTCGCGGTGGGCTGGTCGGCCTACCTGATCAGCTTCATCACCACCACGCTGCACATGCCGTTCCCGGATGCACTCAGTGCCGCGCCCATCGCCTGGACAGGCAGCGAGTTCATCGCCTCCGGCAAGCTGTTCAACCTGCCAGCGGTGCTGATCGTGGCGGCGGTGTCCGGCCTGCTGTACGTGGGCGTGACCCAGTCGGCCTTCGTCAACGCGATCATCGTGGCGATCAAGGTCACCGTCATCTGCCTGTTCATCGGCATCGGCGCGGCCCACATCGACCCGGCCAACTGGCAGCCGTTCATCCCGGAAAACACCGGCGTGCCGGGTGAGTTCGGCTGGAGCGGCGTGTTCCGCGCGGCCACCATCGTGTTCTTCGCCTACATCGGCTTCGATGCGGTCTCCACCGCCGCCGGTGAAACCAAGGATCCGCAGCGCAACATGCCGATCGGCCTGCTCGGCTCGCTGGCCGTGTGCACCCTCGTCTACATCATCGTCTGTGCGGTGCTGACCGGCATGATGCCGTACCACCTGCTGGGCACCGACAAGCCGGTGGCCACCGCGCTGGAGCCCTACCCGACCCTGTCCTGGCTGAAGACGTTCGTTGAGATCGGCGCCATCGCCGGCCTGTCCTCGGTGGTGCTGGTGATGATGATGGGCCAGACCCGCATCGCCTACACCATCTCCCGCGACGGCCTGCTGCCGAAGTTCTTCGGCAAGGTCCACGCCCGTTTCCGCACCCCGTACGTCGCCACCATCGTGGTCGGCGTGATCGCCGCCGCACTGGCTGGCCTGGTGCCGCTGAACGTGCTGGGTGAACTGGTGTCGATGGGGACCCTGCTTGCCTTCGCCACGGTCTGCATCGGCGTGCTCGTGCTGCGCTATTCCAAGCCGGAGATCCATCGCCCGTTCCGCGTGCCGATGGTGTGGATCATCTGCCCGCTGGGCGCGGCCACCTGCCTGTTCCTGTTCTGGCAGGCGTTCGTGGTGCACTGGCACCTGTTCGTGGGCTGGACGCTGCTCGGCCTGCTGATCTACCTGGGCTACGGCATCCGCAACAGCAAGCTGGCCAAATCGCCCTGATCCGCCTACGGGCCGGCCTCGCGCCGGCCCGTCCGTTTTCCCCGCGCGCCGGTCATGGCGCGCTTCGACAAGACCACCACACATGTTCAAGCAACTGTGGGCCACCAAGCACCCGCATGCCGCCCATGAAGACGCCAACGGCCTGAGCCTGCGCCGCCACCTCGGCCCCTGGGGCCTGACCGCCCTGGGTATCGGCGCGGTGATCGGCGGCGGCATCTTCGTCATCACCGGCCAGGCCGCCGCCAACCACGCCGGCCCGGCCATCATGCTGTCCTTCGTGCTGGCCGCCATCTGCTGCGCTTTCTGCGCGCTGGCCTATGCCGAGTTCGCCTCGATGGTGCCGGTCTCCGGCAGCGCCTACACCTACACCTACGCCACCTTCGGCGAGCTCTCGGCCTGGTTCATCGGCTGGATGCTGGTGCTCGAATACGGCGTCTCCGCCTCGGCGGTCGCGGTCAGCTGGACCGGCTATTTCCTCAGCCTGCTCAGCCAGTTCGACATCCATCTACCGGCGGCGCTGGTCAGTGCCCCGCTCGACGCACAGCTGCGCCCGACCGGCGCGATCGCCAACCTGCCGGCCGCCGCACTGGTGCTGCTGCTGACCTGGCTGTGCTACGTCGGCATCAGCAAGTCATCGGCGATGAACATGGCAATGGTCGTGCTCAAGACCGGCCTCATCCTGCTGGTCATCGTGGTCGGCTGGAAGTACGTGGACACCAGCAACTGGACGCCGTTCATCCCCGCCAACGAAGGCCCCGGCAAGTACGGCATGGAAGGCGTGCTGCGTGGCGCGGCGATGGTGTTCTTCGCCTACATCGGCTTCGAAGCGGTATCGGTGGCGGCGCAGGAATCGAAGAACCCGCAGCGTGACATGCCGTTCGGCATGATGCTGTCGCTGGTGATCTGCACCGTGCTCTACATCGCGATGGCCGCGGTGATGACCGGCCTGGTGCCGTTCCAGCTGCTGGGCACCGATGAGCCGGTGGTGACTGCCGTGGCCGCGCATCCGCAGCTGGGCTGGCTGCGCTGGGTGGTCGAGGTCGGCGCGCTGGTCGGCCTGTCCTCGGTGGTGCTGGTGATGATCATCGGCCAGCCGCGCATCTTCATGATCATGGGCCGCGACGGCCTGCTGCCGCCGGTGTTCACCAAGATCCATCCGAAGTACCGCACCCCGCACATCAACACCGTGATCACCGGCATCGGCATCGCGCTGCTGGCGGCGCTGTTCCCGCTGGACATCCTCGGTGAGCTGACCTCGATGGGTACACTGATCGCGTTCGCCGCCGTGTGTGCCGGCGTGCTGATCCTGCGCCGCACCCAGCCGGACCTGCCGCGCCCGTTCCGCATGCCGATGGCCTGGCTGATCTGCAGCCTGGGCGTGCTGAGCTGCCTGGCGCTGCTGTCGGCGATGACGATGCACAACTGGATGCTGATGGGCGTGTGGACGTTCGTCGGTTTCGTGATCTATTTCTGCTACGGGTTCAGGCACAGCCGCCTGCGGGGTAAGTAAGGTTTTCTGAATTGCAGGGCCTGCGGCCCTGCACCCGCCTTTTAAGCCGGAGCAACGGCAACGGCAACAGCTGGGTTGAGGGTTTGGCGGGGCGGGTTGGGTTCGCGGGGGACGCCGTTAACCCGTCCCTGGGGGCTTGGCCGCGGCATCCATGCCGCGGACACCCCCGCGAACCCAACCCGCCCCACCTCCGACAGTCTGCTGGCACGTCCAGTAGATCCACGCCATGCGCGGATGAAACGTTCTCATGAACGAATGTTCCTGAATGAATGTTTCTGTAGAGCGGAGCCATGCTCCGCTCCGAGCAAGCGCAGCGAAGCGACCCGCTTTCCGCTTTTCCTTCTTCCTCCGTGGCCGGCCGCACGCCGGAACCTGTCAGGGGCGGGGCGGGTGGGCCGTGCAGGGGCGTTGGCGCCATGGATGGCGCCATCGAGCTTACAGGGACGTACTTGCAGCGTCCCCTGCACGGCCCACCCGCCCCGCCACCTCCATGAACCGCTTTCCGTGACCAACCAACCACCTCTCAGCCACGAGGGGCTCAGCCGTTGGCCGAATCCAGTAAAATCGCCGGCATGAACGCCCCCACCTTCCCGTACGACACCACGCGCCTGAGCGAACTGGCCCAGCTGCTGATCGACAACGTCCGCGAACTGGCCCACGCCGGCTGGACCCCGGCCACCAGCAGCAACTTCTCCCACCGCCTGGACGACCGCCACGCCGCGATCACCGTCTCGGGCAAGGACAAGGGCCGCCTGATCGAGGACGACATCATGGTGGTGGACTTCGACGGCCAGGCCGTCGGCCGCCCGCTGCGCCCGTCCGCCGAAACCCTGCTGCACACCCAGCTGTACCGCCGCTTCCCCGAAGTGGGTTGCGTGCTGCACACCCATTCGCCGGTGCAGACCATCGCCTCGCGCCTGTACGCGCCGCAGGGCCATATCCGCCTGGAAGGCTACGAGCTGCTGAAGGCCTTCGCCGGCAACAGCACCCACGAGATGGCCATCGACGTACCGGTGTTCGCCAACACCCAGGACATGAACGTGCTTTCAAAGCAGGTCGATGACCTGCTCGACCAGAAGAACCTGTGGGGCTACCTGATCGATGGCCACGGCCTGTATGCCTGGGGTCGCGACATGGCCGAGGCGCGTCGCCACCTGGAAGCGTTCGAGTTCCTGTTCCACTGCGAGCTCGAGCTGCGCAAGCTGCGCGGCTGAACCGGCGCGCAGGTGCAGATGCCGATCCGGAATCTGCGCCTCGCCCCCACCCTGCTACCCTGTCTTCCCCCGAGACGTTCAAGCTGCCGCCATGAGCCGACTGCGCATCTACGACGACACCCGCCCCGAATCGCCGCTGCTGGACACCCAGGACGGCGCGCTCATCGCTGCCGAACTGCAGAAGATCGGCGTCACCTTCGAACGCTGGCAGGCCACCGCACCGGTCGCGCCCGGTGCCAGCCAGGAGGAAGTGTTCGCGGCGTACCGCGCCGACATCGACCGCCTGGTCGCCGAGAACGGCTTCAAGAGCGTGGACGTGGCCTCGATCGCCCCGGACAACCCGAACCGCGCCGAGCTGCGCAAGAAGTTCCTCGACGAGCACTTCCACAAGGAAGACGAGGTGCGCTTCTTCGTCGCCGGGTCCGGCCTGTTCACCCTGCACGTGGAAGACAAGGTCTACGAGATCGAGTGCGTGAAGGACGACCTGATCGCCGTGCCCGATGGCACCACCCACTGGTTCGACATGGGTGAGGAGCCGAGCTTCGTGGCGATCCGCTTCTTCACCGAGCCGGATGGCTGGGTCGGTCACTTCACCGGTACCGACATCGCGCAGAAATTCCCCCGTTACGTACCTACCCAGGCGTCCTGATCCATGCAGCCCCGCGTCATCCTGACCGACATCGAAGGCACCACCAGCAGCATCTCGTTCGTCAAGAACGTGCTGTTCCCCTATGCCCGCAAGGCCTTGCCGGCGTTCGTCGCTGAACATGGCCAGCAGCCGGAGGTCCGCCGCTGGCTGGATGCGGTGGCTACCGAGATCGGCGGTGCCTGCCAGGACAGCCTGGTGGCCGAGACGCTGCAGGGCTGGATCGACCAGGACCGCAAGCACACCGCACTGAAGGCGCTGCAGGGCCTGATCTGGGACGAGGGCTACCGTCGCGGCGATTACACCGCGCACTTCTACCCGGAAGTGGCGCCGGTGCTGAAGGGCTGGCACGCCTCCGGCCTGCCGCTGTACGTGTACTCCTCCGGTTCGGTGCCGGCGCAGAAGCTGTTCTTCGGCTTCAGCGATGCGGGTGACCTCAGCCCGCTGGTGTCGGGCTGGTTCGATACCGAGATCGGCGGCAAGCGTGAGGCCGACAGCTATCGCCGCATCGTGCAGGCCATTGGCGTGCAGGCCGGCGAGATCCTGTTCCTGTCCGATGTGGTGGAAGAACTGGATGCCGCTCGCGAAGCTGGACTGCAGACCCGCCTGATCGACCGCTTGGACGATTACCCGCTGCCGCGTACCGGCCAAACCGCCAACGGCCACGAGCGGGTCGAGAATTTCCAGCAGATCCAGCTGTAAGGGTGTGCGGACCTACGGTCCGCACCCACCTCAACGGACCACACCCACGCCGGGCATGGCCCGGCGCTACCGTGGTCCATGAATGGTAGCGCCGGGCCATGCCCGGCGGATGCCCTCAACGATCGTTGAGGGTTTTCACCTTCAGCGCTTCGCGCAGCGTCGTCAGATCCACCGGGCCGCGCACCGCAATGTCGCGGGTTTCGCCCGGCAGCAGGTCCAGCAGGTTGTCTTCGACCTGCACATCCAACGCACCGAAATCAATCCACGCCGCGCGCACGTACGCCGCGCTTTCCAGCCGTAGTCGATAGTGGCCGCCTTCGATGGACAAGGTGGCCTTGAGCTTCTGCCGCGGCAACACCTGGTCCTTGGCTTCGACGAATCCGACCACCTGCCGCGCGCTCACCGCCCCATTCTGCAGCAGCTCGAACACGGCCACCGTGCGCTTCGGGTCGGCACCGGCCAGCAGCTCCGCGTCGCGGAAATCACCGATCGAGGTGACGCCTGACGCCGTCAACGTCACCGCGTCCTCGCGTCGACGCAGCACCTTGCCGTCCATGTCCATCACCCGCAGCCGCCAACGCGCATCCTGCGCGGCGCCATCATTGATCAGGCGCACCCGCGTGCTGCCCTCGTCACGCAGCGCCGCCACCGTCACCGGCGCGAAGAAGCGCCGCGCGGCGAAATGCAGTGCCTTCCAGCGGCCAAAATAGTCCACGCTGGACCAGGAAGCGCCCGGCCAGACGTCGTTGAGCTGCCAGTACAGCGAGCCCATCGTGTACGGCCGCGAGGCGCGGTGATGCAATGCCGCCAGCGCGATGCCATCGGCCTGCATCACTTGGCTCAGGTAGACGAAGTCCTCGAAGTCCTTCGGCGTGCCGTAACCCAGTTCGATGTAGTGCAGCAGGCGGCTGTTGCCCTCGCCCGCCATGAACTTCTGGTGCGCGCGAATCACCGGGCTGTCGATGCGCTGCTCGGCGCGGGTGGCGATCTGGTCCACCGTCGCCACCGACGGCCACGCCTGCAGCCCGTACTCGGACATGAAGCGCGGCGTCTCGCGCAGGTAGGCCTGCACCGGCAGCGCCGGATTGCCCCAGACCTGCCAGTAGTGCTTGTCGCCACGGTTGGAATCGTTGGCTTTCTCATCCAGGTCGTTGCTGGGCGAGCTGGACCAGTACGGCACGCCCAACCCCTCCTCACCTACTACCTGGCGCAGGTCATTGCCGAACAGGTCGACATAGCCCTGCCACACCTTCGCTGCAAACGCCGGGTCGGCCGCCTTCAGATCGCGACCATGGCCCCAGTCCTTCCAGGCGGTCTCTTCCTCGTTGTTGCCACACCACAGCACGATGCTGGGGTGATGGCGCAGGCGGCGCACGTTGTCGCGCGCCTCGGCCACCACGCTGGCGCGGAACGCCGGATCGTAACCGGGCTGCATGCCACCGCCGAACATGAAATCCTGCCAGACCAGCAGGCCCAGCTCATCGGCGATGTCGAAGAACGCGTCGTCCTCGTAGTAGCCGCCGCCCCAGTTGCGCAGCATGTTCATGTTGGCGTCGCGCGCGGCGGTCAGCACCTGGCGCAATCGCGTGGCATCGACGCGTGCGGGGAAGGCGTCGAAAGGAATGACGTTGGCGCCCTTGGCAAAGATCTCCACACCGTTGATGACGAAGGCGAAGCCCTGCCCACCCTTGCCGTCTTCCTCGCGGCGAAGTTCAACCGTGCGCAGGCCGATGCGCTGCTCGCGCGCCCGCGTTGCATCGGCGCCATCATCCAGGCGGGCCTGCACGGTGTAGCGGTCCTGTGCACCGTGGCCGACCGGCCACCAGCGCTGCGGCTTGACCAGTTCGACCGGTACTTCGACGGCGTTCTGGCCGGGCTTCAGCAGCACCGTGCGCTTCACCCGGGCCACGCTGCGGCCCTGCGGATCCTGCACATCCACATTCACCACGGCCGAGCCCGCCGCCGCGCCCTGCTCCACCTGCAGCAGCACCGTCAGCTTCGCCTGCTGCGCGCTCAATGCATCAGTGCGCACCGCCAGATCAGCCAATCGATGCGTATCCCAGGCCTGCAGGTCGACACCGCGCCAGACGCCGGCCGTGACATAGCGCGGGCCCCAGTCCCAGCCGAAGTGGTAAGCCGGCTTGCGCGCGAAGTTGCCGACCATCGCGTCCTTCGGCTCGTCGCCATACGGCGAAGGATAGTTGCCGGCGATCTTGTGCGGCATCGCCTGTACGCCCGGAAGCAGCGTGCGGATCGGCGAACGGAACACGATCTGCAGTTCATTGCCGTTCGCGCGCAGGCGCCCATCCACGCGCGCACGCCACGTGCGGTGCGCGTTGTCCGCACGCAGCAGCGGCTTGCCGTTGAGGCTGACTTCGGCATAAGTGTCCAGCCCGTCGAAGCGCAGTTCGGCATTGGGCTTGGCCAGCGTCGCCGCATCCACGTCGAAGCGCGCGCGGTACTCCCAGGCCGCCAAGCCGATCCATTGCAGCTCGGCTTCGGGCGCACCCACGTACGGGTCGCGGATCAGCGCATGCGCCAGCAGGTCGGTGTGCACGCTGCCCGGCACCGTGGCCGCACGCCATTGCTGCAGACCCGGGTGGGCGGCGCCCTGCGCGTCGCCCGGCAACATGCGGAACTCCCACTGTGCCTGCAGAGGCACTGCAGTTGCCGGGAAGGCGGAGGCCGCGATCAGCAGCAGGAGCAGGCGGACAACGAGGGGAAGGCGATGCACGGGATGCTCCTGTTTTTCCGCCGGGCATGGCCCGGCGCTACCAATTCAACACGCCACGGTAGCGCCGGACCACGTCCGGCGAGCGCGCAGCGCGGCAGACCTCAACGCACCACGTTCAACACTTCGTAGCACGCACCCATGGTGTGGTAATCCACCTTGCCGGCCGGGCTCTTCTCGTCGCTGTACTTGCGGTTGTCGGCATCGAGGATGCGGAACCAGGCGCCGTACTGATGGTCGACGAAGTGCTCCCACGCGTACGCCCAGATGCGCTCGTACCACTGCCAGTAGCGGTCATCACCGGTGCGCTTGGCCATCAGTGCGGCGGTGGCCAGCGTTTCGGCCTGCACCCAGAAGTACTTGTCGTCGTCGCAGACGAAGCTGTCGCCACCGATCGGCGCGCCCTCCATGCCCGGCTGCCGGCGCGATTCCGGTGCGAAGCCGTAGTACAGGCCGCCTCGCGCGTCGTCCCAGCTGCGCGCCACGGCCACGTCGAACAGATGCTGCGCGGTCGGCACCAGCCAGTCGGCCTGCACGTGGCGATCGAGGATCAGCAGCAGCTTGGCCCACTCGGTCTGATGCCCCGGCTGGAAGCCCCACGGGCGGAACAGGTGCTTGGGATCGTCCAGGTTGTAGTCCCAGTCAATCTCCCAGTTGGAATCGTAGTGCTCCCAGACCAGGCCGCCAGCCTTGGCGGCCTGGCGGCGGGTCATGTTGTCGGCCAGCTGCAGCGCACGCTCGACGTAACGCGGTTCGCCACTGGCCTCGAACGCCGCCAGCATCGCCTCGCACATGTGCATGTTGGCGTTCTGGCCGCGATAGCCGGTGAAGTTCCACTGGCCGTCGGCCTCGTCCTTGTACAGGCCGTGCTGCGGCTCCCAGAAGCGCGCTTCCAGCAGTTGCCAGGTCTCGTCCATCCAGGCGCGCGCCTGCTCGATGCCGGCCTTCAGCGCACAGCTGTAGGCCAGCAGCACGAACGCCACGCCATAGCAGTGGTTCATGTCGTCCTCGACCTTGCCGTCGCGCAGGGTCCAGGCGTAGCCACCGGTGGCCGGATTGCGATGCACCTCGCGCAGATAGCGCACGCCATGCTCGACTGCGTCGCGGTATTCGGCGTTGCCGAACTCGCGGTATGCCATCGCATAGTTGAAGACGAAACGGGTGCTGCTCACCAGGTGGCGGTGGCTGGCATCGTAGATGCTGCCGTCATCCCGGAAGTAGTGGAAGAAGCCGCCGTTCGGATCGATGCAGCGCGGGTGGTAGAACGCCATCGTGTCGGCGATATGCGCACGCAGGAACGCGGGTGAACGGAAATCGGGCGAGGTGCTCATGCGGTAATGTCCTGGGCCTGCAGCAGCTGCTGCACTTCATCGAGCGAGGGCATCGCGGCGAACGCGCCCTTGCGGGTAACAGCCAGAGCGCCGACCGCGGCACCGAAGCGCAGCGTGGCGGTGATCGCCTCCGGGTCCTGGCAGAACGCTGCAAAGCCTGCACCGGCCCCGCCGCGCTCCAGCAGTCCGACCAGCACGCCACCGACGAAGGCATCGCCGGCGGCCGTGGTATCGACGGTGGCCACACGGAAGCTGGTGACCGTGCCGTGGCCGTCGCGCGTATACCAGTGCAGCGTGGCCGCACCATCGGTAACGATTACCCAGCGCGCCTGCGCGGCCAGCAGGCGCTTCAGCACCACTGCCTCGCCATCGGCACCCAGCGGTGCCGCCAGGTAATCCAACTCCTCGCGCGACAGCTTGACCAGGTCGGCACGTTCCAGCGCCTGCCACAGGCGCGGCGTCGGGTCCTCGTTGGCCGGCCACAGGGCGGGACGCAGGTTGAGGTCCAGGCTGACCACCGCGCCGGCTGCACGCGCACGATCCATGCCGGCGAAGGTCGCTTCGGCGATGGCCGGCTCGGTCAGGCTGTTGGAGCAGACATGGAAGCACTGCGCGCTGTCGAAGCACGCGACCTGGAAGTCGCTGTCACGGAACAGCAGGTCGGCCGCCGGCGGGCGGTAGAAACTGAAGCTGCGCTCGCCGCTGGCATCCAGCGCGACGAAGGCCAGTGCGGTCTTGGCCGCATCGGTGCGCACGATGTAATCCGTGCCGACGCCGTGTTCGACCAGGCTTTCGGCCAGGAAGTCACCGAACATGTCGCGGCCCAGCATGCCGACGAACTGGGTCTTCGCACCAAGGCGCGCTGCCGCCACCGCAACATTGGCCGGCGCACCGCCGGCGTACTGCAGGAACGCGCGCGGGGTGTCGGTCGAAGCCGGCGGCTGCGCCAGTAGATCGATCAAAATTTCGCCGAAGCAAACGATGGAACCCATTCCGGACTCAGCCTCCCTGCGTGCGGACAGCCGGCGGGCGCGAGCCCACAAGACCGTAGAAAATGATATAGACGTAGCAGATCACCGGCAGCACGAAGCTCAGGTGCAAGCCGATGCGGTCGGCCAGCATGCCCTGCAGCAGCGGGATGATCGCGCCGCCGACGATGGCCATGATCAGGAGGCTGGAGGCCTTGTTGGTCAGCGGTCCCAGGCGTTCGATGGCCAGCGAGAAGATGGTCGGGAACATGATGGAGTTGAACAGACCGGTCGCCACGATGCCGTACAGCGCGACTTTGCCGCCCGACGCCAGGGTGACGGCCAGCAGCACCACGTTGGCAGCGGCGAAACCGGCCAGCAGGCGGCGCGGCGAGAATTTGGCCAGCAGCCACGCGCCGGCGAAACGGCCGACCATCGCGCAGCCCCAGTAGGCCGACACGTAGTTCGTGGCCTGTTGTTCGGTCATGCCGCCGATCTCCGGCAGCGCCAGGTAGTTCACCATCAGGCTGCCGATGGACACTTCGGCGCCGACGTAGAAGAAGATGGCCAGCACGCCGAACAGCACGTGCGGGTGCTTGAGGGCATCCAGCAGCGTGTGGTGGCCGCTGTCGGCCTGCTCGGTCGACTCAGTCAGGCTGGGCAGGCGGAACAGGTAGACGAACACCGCCAGCAGCACCAGCGCGATGGCCAAGCCCACGTACGGGCCCTGCACCGACTGCGCCTCGGCGGCACGGTAGGCCATCTGCTCGGCCACCGGCATCGCGTCGATCTCATCGCCGCTCTTCACTGCGGTGCTGAGGATCAGCAAGCCACCAAATAGCGGTGCCAGCGTGGTACCCAGCGAATTGAGCGCCTGCGCCAGGGTCAGACGGCTCGATGCGGTCTGTTCCGGGCCAAGCAGCGCGACGTAAGGATTGGCGGCGACCTGCAGCACGGTGATGCCGCTGGCCAGCACGAACAGCGATGCAAGGAACGCTTCGTAGGTGCGCAGCGCGGCCGACGGCCAGAAGCCCAGCGCGCCCACGCCTGCGATCAGCAGGCCCGCGATGATGCCCCTCTTGTAGCCCAGACGGGCCACCAGCCGACCGGCCGGCACCGACATCAGGAAGTACGCGCCGAAGAAGGTGAACTGCACCAGCATCGCGCGGGTGTAGTTCAGCTCGAACACCGCCTTCAGATGCGGGATCAGCACGTCGTTGAGGCTTGTCAGGAAGCCCCACATGAAGAAGATGGTGGTGGCGACCGCCAGAGCAGCACGGGCATTCATGACCGGTGCCTGGCTGCTGGAGGAACCCGATGGACGGGGCGTTGCGGAGATCGGCATGCGGTACGCGCCTCGATGCGCGGAAGGTCGTTGTTGCGTGGAAGGGGTATGTGGAAGGAATCAGTTCGGCCGTGCGGCACTGCTTTCGCGGATGCGCAACTGCACCGGCGCCACCGTGCGCCGTGGTGGCGCGTCCGGTTCGTCCAATCGTTGCAGCAGCAGCGCGGCAGCTTGCCGACCCCGCTCGCGCGGATCGGCGGTGAGCGTGGTCAGTGGCGGTACCGCGACCGACGCCTCGGAAATATCATCGAAACCGGTAACGGCAAAATCACCGCCCGGACGGATGCCACGTGAATTCAAGCCCAGCATCAGGCCCAGCGCGACGGTGTCGTTGTAGCAGACCGCCGCACTCGGGCGATGGCCGTCGGCAAACAATTCATCGGTACGTGCCGCGGCTTCCAGGCGGTTCGGCGCCGACTCGATCATCCAACCCGGCGGCAGTGACAGGCCCGCTTCGGCCAGCGCCTGCTGGAAACCGGCGCGGCGCTGGTGGCACGAGCTCGATGCAGCATGGCCGCCGAAGAAGGCAATCTGGCGATGGCCGCGCTCGATCAGGTGGCGCGTGGCCAGATAGGCACCGTGCTGGTTGTCCAAGGTCAGGAAGTCCCAGTCGGCGCCGTCCAGTTCACGATTGAACAGCAGCACGTTGGCATTGGCACCCAACGCCTGCCGCAACTGCGCGGTATCGCTGCCCTCGGCCGGCGACAGGATCAAGCCGGCCGGAGTGTGTTCCATCAGCGTGGACAGCACCGCCTGCTGGCGCTCCGGCGATTCACCGGTACTGCCCAGCAGGGTCACGTAGCCGCGCCCGCCCAACGCCTCGTCCACGCCGGAGGCGAATTCGGCGAAGAACGGGTTGGACAGATCGTTGATCACCAGCGCGATGCTTGACGACGTACGACGACGGAGGTTGGCCGCCGCGCGGTTGTAGACATAGCGCTGGCGACGCAGTTCGGCCTCGACCTTGGCGCGGGTATCGACGTTGACCAGTGGGCTGCCACGCAGCACCAGCGACACGGTTGCCCGTGACACGCCGATGGCACGCGCGATGTCGGTCACCGTCACCGCCTTGCCGGCGCGCTTGCTGGGACTGCTGCCGTTGTCGTTCATCGTCTTCCCGGACTCCGCTGGAGGCTCAAGCCTAATGGATCAGGGCCGTGTCGTGCCGTGCCGTTCGCTGGGTGACCGCGAACGGCACAGTCCGGCTCAGCGCAGCTGGCTGCCCGGTGCCGCGCACCAGGACACCGGTAGGTCCTTCACCGCCGTACCCCAGCCCTGCTCCGGCGCCTTCGCGTCGAGCGCGAACTGCAGGCGCGGGCCCTGCTGCAGGCGGTTCCAGTCCAGCCATACCGGTGCATGCGCCTGGCCGTCGACCTGGACGCCCTGCACATACTGCAGGCGGCGGCCATCGGCGCCCGGCGCGTCGACGCGCAGGGTGCGGCCGTTGCCCATGTCCACTTCCACCTTGCTGAAGCGCGGGGTGTGCAGCAGGAACTGGCCGCTGCCCGGCACCGCCGGGTACACGCCGATGGCACTGAACAGGTACCAGGCCGACATCGTGCCGAGGTCGTCATTGCCGGTCACGCCGTTGGGAGCGTTGGTGAACAACTGCTGCGCGGCGCGCACCACGGCGGCGGTCTTCCACGGCTGGCCGATCAGCGTGTACAGCCACGGCGAGTGCAGGTCGGGCTCGTTGTTCGGGTTGTAGCGGAACTGGTTGTAATAGCTGTACGGCCCGACCACCCACTCTTTGCGGGCGGCATTGAGCGGGTCGGCCTGCAGCGCGTCCATCGCGAAGAAGGCATCGAGGCGGCGGCCGGCCTGTTCGCGGCCGTCCATCGCCTCGACCAGGCCCGGCACGTCCTGCTGCGCCAGCCACTGGTACTGCCACGCTGTGCCTTCATGGAAACCGTGATGCGAGCGCGGGCTGTAGTGGCCATCGGCCGGCGTGTACCACTGGCCATCTTCGGTGCGCGGGCGCGGAAAACCGGTGAAGCCGGTCTCGGCGTCACGCACCTGCGGGTCCCACACCTTGCGCCAGTTGCGGCCGCGCTCACGCAGCGTCGCCGCGTCCTGCGCGTGGCCGAGGCCATCGGCCATCTGCGAAAGCGCACAGTCGGCCAGCGCGTATTCCAAGGTGGCCGAACCGCCATGGTGCGGATCGACGTCCATGCCCTTGGACGGGAACGCGCGGTCGTAGACCACGTAGCCCTTGTCCAGATAGGTCGGGTTGCCGGAACGGCCGGCCATGCGCGAGTTCAACGGCGGCGTGCCGAAGGCGTTGCGGCGCAGCGCATCCCAGGCCTGCGATTCACGGCCCTTGAGCGCGCCGAAGCGCCACAGGTCGACCATGAACGGGGTGACCGGGTCGCCGGTCATGATGTTGGTCTCGAAGTTGGCATAGCCCCAGCGCGGCAGCCAACCACCCTGCTCGTCGATCGCCAGCAGGGTACGGCCGATATCGCGTGCCACGTCCGGGCGGGTCAGCGCCAGCCACTGGTTCTGCGCGCGGTAGGTATCCCACAGCGAGAAGTACTCGTAGTAGGTCCAGCCGTCGGCACGGTGGATACCATCGTCATAGCCGCGGTAGCGCCCGTCGGCGTCGTTGCCGGTCATCGGCTGCAGCAGCGCGTGGTAGACCGCGCTGTAGAACACCGCGCGGTCGTCGGCGTTGCCACCCTGCACGCGCACCCGGCCCAGCTGCTCGCGCCAGGATTGCTGGGACAACGCACGCATGCGGTCGAAACCGAGCAGCGCCCCATCCTGCATGCCGTCCGCGCGCAGGTTGATGCGCGCGCCTTCGGCATCCACGTGCGAGATCGCGCTGACCGCCGTCACCGACTGGCCCTTGGCCAGATCAAAGCTGAGCCAGGCCCCATTCGGCTTCTGTTCGCCTTCCATGCTGTGGCGTGCGCCCGGCAGGCCGCCACCCTCGCCCCAAGTGCCATGCGCCTTGAACGGGCGATCGAACTCGATGCGGAACCAGGTGGTGTACTGGTGGCCGCCACAGAAACTCTTGGTGACCAGCTTGCCTTCCACCACGCGGTCGCCGACCACATCGACCACGCTGCCGATCACCGAATGGCGCTCGTTGGCCTGGCCGACATTGACCAGCACGTGGCCATCGCCCTGGCGCTGGCTGAAGGTGTAGCGCTCGGCTGCGGCGCGCGTACGTGCGGTCGATTCTGCGTCGATGCCGCCGTAGCTGGTCAGCCGCACTTTGTAATAGCCGGCCTGGCCGACCTCGCCGTCATGGGTGTACGACGAGGCATACGCCTTGTGGTCAAACTGCTTGGCGTTGCCGGTATCGAAATCGCCGCCCGGGCCGATCGAACCGGTCACCGGCAGCACCGACACCTGGCCGCCCTGCTCCCAGCAACCTGCGCCGGAGATGAAGGAGTGGCCGAAACCGCGGATCTTCTCGTCGTCATAGCGCCAGCCCGAGTAGTGGCTGCCGATCGGGCTGACCTGGATCAGGCCGAACGGTGCCGACGCGCCTGGGAACGTGTTGCCGTCGTCCTTGCTGCCGATGAAGGTGTTGACCTCGCGCTCCAGCGCGGCCGGCGCGGCCGGCGCGGCCTGCAGCAGCATCGGCGACGCCGACAGTGCGAGCAGGCAGGCCAGCCGCGCCAGCGGGCGCGAAGACAATGGGACGGCGGGAGCGGACGGCACTGGACGCATGTCGGGTTCCTGTAGTCGATGACACGGAGGCAGACGGCCGGGGCCGTCCGGCACCGTTCCGCTGAGCTCCGCCACAACTGGCAGAAAGCTCCCCCTGGAATGACGCCCGACCCGTGCGACCGTGAATTTAGATCGATTCAAGTAGAGCATGCTGGTTCAGCCGAATGCATTCTGCGGCGCAGCATGAGAGGGGGGTGTTCGGCAGGGCTGCGCCCTGCACCTGCTACGAGCTGGAGCAACAGCAACAGCAGAAGCTGGTTTCCTGTGGGGAGTCGGGCTGGGTCCGGTTGCGGGGGACGCTGCAAGTACGTCCATGTAAGCTCGGTCGCCGCATCCATGCGGCTCACGCCCCCGCAACCGGACCCACCCCGCCTTCGACAGATTTCCGCGATCTGCCTGCATTTTTGTAGAGCCGAGCTGTGCTCGGCTCAATTCGTTCCGATGTCGAAATATTCGATTTCGATTGACGTTCATCCACACATGGCTCGGGTCTACCAATACCCATCCAACCGTCACCGGGAAACTGTCGAAGGTGGGGCGGTGTCGGATTGCGGGGTGTCCGCGGCATGGATGCCGCGGCCAAGCCCCCATGGACGGGTTTACGGCGTCCCCGCAATCCGACACCGCCCCGCCAAGCCACAGACAACCCAGAGCCGCTTTGGCTTTGGCTGTAGACGTCGCCCTGGCTTGAAGCAGGTGCAGGGCGCAGCCCTGCCGACTCACCCTTCCCCTGCGCACGAAAACGATTTCACTGTTTTCAGCAAACCGTCATCCCTTCGCCACGCCAGTACCATATTGCGGAGCAGCATGCGCCCGCGGGCGACCCATGCTAAAAAACGCCCGCCCATCGCTTAGATCGATCCAAGACGACGTTGCGATGGCCGGGAGTTGGGGGAGCGGCAACAGGACGTACCAGGCCACGTGCACGGTGCAACTGCCACTGCATGGCGATAGCGACAATGTCACTTCAAATTAGATCGATTCAAGTTGTCCGTGCCACGTCACCGGATCAATCCAGGAGAGAGGGAGAGATGGGAATGAAGCATTCAACACGTACGCATGGCCAGGACGCACTGGCGTTGGCCATCGCGCTGGCCTTGGCCGCCGCCGTCATTCCGGCTGGCGCCGCCGCGCAACAGGCCACGTCTACCGGCGCGCCGGATGCCACCACTCTGGACAGCGTCCAGGTCACCGGCTACCGCTACGCCATCGAAAAGAGCCTTGAGCAGAAGCGCGACGCCAACGCCGTTGTCGAAGTGATCACCGCCGAGGACGTCGGCAAGTTCCCCGACAAGAACGTGGCCGACGCACTGCAGCGCGTGCCCGGCGTGGTCATTACCCGCAGCGGTGGTGAAGGCAAGAGTGTCAGCGTGCGCGGCCTTGCGCCGGACCTGACCCTGACCCAGTTGAATGGCAACTACGTGGCCACGTCGGAAACCAACGACGAAGCCACCCGTTCGTTCAACTACACCCTGCTGCCGTCGAACATGCTGTCCAGCGCCGAGCTGTTCAAGTCGCCGGAAGCACGCATCGACGAAGGCGGCATCGGCGGCACGGTCATCCTGCACACCCGCCGTCCGCTGGACATGGAGTCCAACTCGGGCTTCGTCACGCTCGAGGGCACCTCCTCCGATACCCACCACGATATCGACCCGCAGGCCTCGGCCCTGTATTCGTGGCACAGCAAGGATGAGCGTTTCGGCGTGCTGGTCGGCGTGACGCAGCAGAAGCGCACGACCCGTACCATGGAAGCCAGCACCGAGGACTACCAGTGGTATGGCGCCGGCAAGGCGCGCGATGCCTATGGCAACGTGCAGGCGCAGGATGGCATCCACTACTGGTGGGGCAAGTCCGGTTTCAACAACCAGACCGGCGGCAACTACAGCGACTTCTTCATGCCGACCTCGGTCAACTTCGCGGTGAAGGAAGAAAAGCGCGAGCGCAAAGGCGGCCAGCTGACCTTCCAGTTCAAGCCGGTCGACAACGTCACGATGACGGCCAACTACTTCCGCTTCGAACTGCAGGGTGATTACACCCAGAACATGCTGAAGATTCCGGAATGGAGCATGGCCCGCTTCAATGGCGATGGAAACTGGGCCGGTGGCCGCCTGCTCAACGGCCTGGACTTCGATCCCAGCGGCAACACCGTTACCGGCGCCCAGTTCGAAAAGCTGGCTGGAAAGACCTACTACTGCAATGAAGACCAGGCCAAGGCCGCCGGCCTCAAGCCCGGCGGCTGGGGCCCGGACGACTGCACGGTTCCGACGCCGCAGCTGACCGGTGGCTACAGCAAGGAAAAGGCGCTGTCGCAGACCGCTGACCTGACCATCGACTGGGACATCAGCCCGCTGTGGAAGGCCTCGTTCACAGGCGGCCGCACCTGGTCCGAAGGTGGCCCATCGATGAACTTCCGGATGTCGGCCAAGCCGCGCCGCAAGGTCGGCAACGATTACCTGTCGGGCAATCTGTACAGCGCCTGGGATCTGACCGGCACGCCTTCGGCCACCTTCTCGCCCGACCTGCAGCAGCAGCTGATGAACGGCATCGCCGAAGTCGACACCGGCTCGACCGATTCGTCGTGGAAGCGCACCGAGGTCAAGCAGAACTACTTCCAGGCCGACGTCACCAAGCTGTTTGAATCCGGCTGGCTGGACTCCATCCAGTTCGGTGCCAAGTACCGTGATGGCAAGGTCCACCGCAACACCGGCAACACCTACTGGGTGTGCCCGGGCCGTGACCCGGCCGACTATGACAACAGCCGCTACCAGAGCGGCTGCGATCCGACTGCCGGCGATGCGCAGCCTGGCTTCTTCCTGTCCAACCCGATCAGCAACATTGCTGGTGGCTTCAATGCCAACGTGTTCCCGGGCATCAACTACCCGGCCTACATCGACTACCTGAACAAGACCTACGGCGGTTCGCACAACCGTACCGAGGAAGACTTCGTCTACAACGTCAACGAGAAGATCTATTCGGGCTACTTCCAGGCCAACTTCCGCACCGAGCGTCTGCGCGGCAACGTTGGCGTGCGCGTGGTGCGCACCAAGCAGTTCGCGCAGTCCTCCGACTCGATCGAGAAGTTCAACGACTACTTCCTGGACAACGCGTCCGGCGCGCCGATGGCGTGTACCGATCCGGCCGCTGCAGCCTACCCGACCTACAGCTGCGAGAGCGGCTTCGTGCGCCTGCCGCATGACCTGGCGCAGAGCAAGACCTACAGCCTGATCGGCGTGGACCGCACCTACACCGACGTGCTGCCGAGTTTCAACATCGCATGGGACATCACCGACACGCTGGTGCTGCGTGGTGCCGCATCGAAGGTGATCGCCCGCCCTGGCTACACCGACATCGCAGCACCGGGCGCACTGAGCTACTACAGCGAGGAGTACGTCAATGATCGCCGCGTTGCCGGTGGCGCATCGACCGCAGGCTGGGTCGGCCAGGGCAGCAACAAGCAGCTGGAGCCGTTCAAGGCCACCCAGTTCGACCTGGGCCTGGAGTGGTACTTCCAGCCGGGCGCGGTCGCCGGCGTCAGCCTGTTCCGCAAGAACGTGGACAACTTCACCCTGCCGGTGGTGCGCGACACGCCCATGGTCATCAACGGTGAAGCGGTGAACGTGCAGCGCTACGAGACCCAGGCCAATGGCCGCGATGGTGTGTCGCAGGGCGTCGAGCTGTATGGCCAGTACACCTTCGATTTCGGCTTCGGCGTGCAGGCCAACTACACCTACAACGACACCAACCTGGCTTCCATTGTTCTGGACGGGCAGGAAATCGGCTCCTCGCCGCTGGTCGGCAGCGCCAAGAACCAGGCCAACGTGACGGTCTTCTACGAGAACGAGAAGTTCCTCGCGCGCGCTTCGTTCAACCGTCGCGGCCAGGTGGTCGGCGGGCTCAACAATGGCCTCACCGTCTACACCGAACCGTATGACCAGCTGGACCTGAATGTTGCCTACAACCTGACCCCGGACTGGACCCTGACCGCCTCGGTGATCAATGCCACCAAGTCCGAGCAGCGCGTGCACCTGGGCAATGACACCAAGGCCCGCCTCGTCTCCAACACCTACGCAGGCCGCCAGCTGTACTTCGGCGCCACCTGGAAGTTCTGAAGCACCACGGGTTGCGCGGGTACGCCCGGCGCAGCCCACGCCCTGCTCCGGCGGGGAAGTTCCTCCACGGCAGCCACGCTGGTACAGGTGGCTGCCGTTTTTTGTCGGCGCCTTGCCTATCGTTCAGCCCGGCGCTTGACCCTGCCATCGTTGGAAGGTGCACACTGACTCCACCCCAAGAGCACCGAAGGAGCTACAGATGGAATTCCATGTTGAAGGCATGACCTGCGGTGGTTGCGCGCGCAGCGTGACCCGCGCGATCCAGCAGATCGATCCGAACGCCAGCGTGGTTGCCGACCCGCCGACCGGCCTGGTCAAGGTGCAGACCACCGCGTCGCAGGAACAGGTGTTCGCCGCGGTGAACGATGCCGGTTTCCCGCCGCGTACCGTCTGACCCCTGCCCTGCGTCCACAACGAAGCCCGCCCCGTGCACTGTCACAGGGCGGGCTTTTTGGTTCACGCGATATCGATTCAATGCTTCTGTGCGCGTCGCCGCACTGCACCGGTCTTCGCGGTATCAACCGGCACCGGTGTCTCATCGTCCTCACCCAGCCGCTGCAGGATCGGGCACTCAGGGCGCTCGTCTCCCGCACAACAGCTGATCAGCGACTTCAGCGTGTCGGCCATCTGCCGCATGTGCTCGATGCGCTGTTCCAGATCGGCGATGTGCTGTTCGGCCAGATGCTTCACGTCGGCACTGTGCCGCGAGGTGTCATTCCAGAGGCCCAGAAGATCGGTGATCTCGGCCACCTGGAAGCCGAGATCGCGCGCACGGCGGATGAAACGCAGGCGGTGGATGTCCGCCTGCGAATACGCCCGGTAGCCCGACTCGGTTCTATCAGCTGCGGGAATCAGGCCGATCTGCTCGTAGTAGCGGATCATCTTCGCCGACACGCTGGAGGCCTTGGCAGCTTCACCGATGTTCATGCGGATCTCCTTCAGTGGGTGGCAGCGGCGGCATCCGCCATCGGCGGCTGGAAGCGGCGCAGTCGCAGCGCGTTGCCCAGCACGAACACACTGGACAATGCCATCGCACCGGCCGCGAACACCGGCGACAGCAGCACGCCCCACACCGGGTACAGCACGCCGGCCGCTACCGGAATCAACGCGGTGTTGTAGGCGAAGGCCCAGAACAGGTTCTGCCGGATGTTGCCCAGCGTCGCCTTGGACAGCGCGATGGCATTGGGCACGCCCTGCAGATTGCCCGACATCAGCACCACATCGGCCGACTCCACCGCGATATCGGTGCCGGTACCGATGGCCAGGCCGACATCGGCTTCGGCCAGTGCCGGCGCATCATTGATGCCATCGCCGACGAAGGCGACGTGGCCATGCGTGGCCTTCAGGCGGCGCACGGCCTCGACCTTGCCTTCCGGCAGCACCTCGGCCACCACCTCATCGATGCCCAGCTCGCGCGCGATCGCCTGCGCGGTACCGGCGTTGTCACCGGTGATCATCGCCACCTTCAGGCCGAGCTGGTGCAGTGCCGTGATCGCGGCCGGCGTGCTCGGCTTGATCGGATCGGATACCGCGATGATCGCGGCCAGGCGACCGTCAATGGCGACATACAGCGGCGACTTGCCCTGCGTTCCAAGCTGGGTGGCCAGCGCCGCGAACGGCGTGATATCCACCCTCAGATCGCGCATGAAACGATCCGCCCCCACCTCCACGCGCGCGCCATCAACGCTGGCACGCACGCCCATGCCGGTGACCGATTCGAAATCGGCCATCGCCGGCAACGCGATGCCCTGCTCGGTGGCCGCATCCACGATGGCGCGGGCAATCGGATGCTCCGAGCGCGACTCCACTGCCGCCACCGCTCCCAGCACCGTACTGCGATCAAAACCGTCGGCGATCTCCAGGTCGGTCAGGCGCGGGCGGCCTTCGGTCAGCGTGCCGGTCTTGTCCACCGCCACCACCTGCGCGTCCTTCAGCAGCTGCAGCGCTTCACCCTTGCGGAAAAGCACACCCATTTCAGCGCCACGGCCAGTACCGACCATGATCGAGGTCGGCGTGGCCAAGCCCATCGCGCAGGGGCAGGCAATGATCAGCACCGCCACCGCATTGACCAGCGCGAAGCTCAGCGCCGGCGATGGACCGAAGATCAGCCAGACCGCGAAGGTCGCCAGCGCGGCCAGCATCACCGCCGGCACGAACCACAACGTGACCTTGTCGACCACCGCCTGGATCGGCAGCTTCGAGCCCTGCGCCTGTTCGACCATGCGGATGATCTGCGCCAGCATCGTCTGCGCGCCCACCGCCGTGGCTCGCACCGTAAGTGCGCCCTTCTGGTTGACCGTGCCACCGACAACGCTGCTTCCCGGCTGCTTCTCGACCGGAATCGGCTCGCCGCTGATCATCGACTCGTCGATGTAGCTGCGACCCTCGACCACCTCGCCGTCGACCGGCACGCGCTCGCCCGGGCGCACTTCCACCACGTCGCCGCTCTGCACTTCATTGACCGGGATGTCGACGGTGCGGCCGTCACGGATCACATGGGCGACCTTGGCCTGCAGGTTCACCAGGCGCTTGATCGCCTCGGAGGTACGGCCCTTGGCCCGAGCTTCAAGGAAGCGGCCGAGCAGGATCAGCGCGACGATCACCGCCGCCGCTTCGTAGTAGACGTTCACCGTGCCCGGTGGCAACAGCCGCGGTGCAAAGGTCGCTACCACCGAATAACCGAACGCCGCGGCGGTGCCCACCGCCACCAGCGAGTTCATGTCCGGCGCCAGCCGCAGCAGTGCCGGGAAGCCCTTCTGGTAGAAACGGCGGCCGGGGATGGCCAGCACCAGGAGGGTCAGCACGAACTGCAGGTACCAGCTGGCCTGCATGCCGATGGTGGCCATCACCCACTCGTGCATGCCGGGAATCAGGTGCGAACCCATCTCCAGCACGAACACCGGTAGCGCCAGCGCGGACGCCACGATCAGGTCGCGTTTCAGTCCGGCGCGCTCGGCATCCTTCTTTTCTGCAGCCTCATCGTCGGACTGCACACCGGCCTGGATCAGGCGTGCGGCGTAGCCGACCTTGTCGATGGCCGCCACCAGCGCGTCAACGCCTGCCACGCCGCGCACGGTCGCACGCTCCGTCGCCAGGTTCACGCTGGCCTGGCTGACGCCCGGCACCGCCAGCAGCGCACGCTCCACGCGGCCCACGCAGGAAGCGCAGGTCATGCCTTCCACGGCCAGTTCAACGGTAGCGGCGGGCACGTCATAGCCCACCCGCTCCACCGCCTGGATCAGCGCGGCCCGATCGACCGGGCCCGACGGGCGGATATCCGCGCGCTCGGTGGCCAGATTGACCGAAACACTGCCCACACCTTCGACCTTGGACAGCGCGGCCTCGACCCGGCCGACACAGCTGGCGCAGGTCATGCCCTCGATGGGCAGGCTGATGGTGGCGGGGCTTGCGGGGGCTGCAATGGCGCGGGGCGTGCTCATGATCGGATTCCCGGGGTTCCTTCTGGATGCGGACAGGCTAAACCTTGCCATCGTGGGAAGGTCAAATCCAGCCGCCACGTCCAGCCGGTATCGCCGGGCCAGGCCCGGCGTACCGCCCGCAATCCGCCTCAGAAGGTGAACACGTACTCCAGCGCGAACTCGCGGCCCACCGCGCCGAGCAGGCGGGTCGGGGCGAAGTCATAGTCCAGCTTGTACGGATCCTTGTGGTTCCAGCTGGCCGAATTGAACACGTTGTTGACGTAGACGTTGACCTTGGCGCGTTCGGTCACCTGGTAGCCCATGTTGAAGTTCCAGGTGATGAACGGCCCGACCCGCCCGTAGTAGCGCGTGGTCTGCTGGCCGGCGTTCGGGTTCGGGTTGGGCGAGCCATCCGGACGTGTTGCCGGTTCCAGACAGTTCAGCGACGGGCTGTCGCTGGGCACATAGCCATCAGCGAACGGCAGGCAGCCACCCGGGTTGTTCAGGCGATCGGTGCCCCAGTGGTAGCGCACGCCCGGCACCGAACCGATACGGTCGGCATAGACATTGGCGTTCCAGTTGCCGCGCTGCCAGGCCAGGCTCGCGCGCAGCTTGCTGCGCAGGTCGCGGTCACGACGCTCCGGGTTCGGGTCGTTGGCGTAGCGCTGTTCCTTGGTCGAGATCTGGTTGGTGTAGTTCAGGCCCAGCTGGAAGCTGCCCCATTGCGCGGTTTCCAGGCGATAGCGCGCGGTCAGGTCGATACCACGCACTTCGCGGCTGGCCAGGTTGAACGGCCCGCGCTCGATCGATACCAGACGGCCGTTGCTGTCGCGGTTCACGCGGGCCAGGATGCCGGCGCAGTATTCGCCACCGGCCGGATTGGCCCACGGTGTACCGTCGATGTTCTTGCCGGTCAGGCAGCCGGCTTCGCTGGCCAGCACCTCGTCGGCGCCGACGTCGACGATCATGTCTTCCAGCTTGATCGCCCAGTAGTCGGCACTGACCGACAGATTGGGCATCACATCCCAGACGAAACCGACCGTCCACGAATCGCCGGTTTCCGAACGCAGCAGTGGCGTGCCGCGGCGGTTCACGTCGAAGGTGTACCAGACGTCGGTGTTGCCCACGCCGCAGTTGTTGACCAGGTAAGCGCCGCTCTGGATGCAGCGCAGGCGGTCATAGGTCTGCACTTCGGAGCTGCTCGGCTGGCCCAGCAGGTAGTGCATGTCCGGCGCATGGAAACTGGTGGCGTAGGAGCCACGCACCAGCAGCGACTCCACCGGGCGCCATTCCAGGCCGACGTTCCAGGTGGTTTCCTTCTGGCTGCCGATGTCCAGCGCTTCGCCGCTGTTGTCAGCCTTGTAGTTGCCATAGCGGTCATAGCGCGCGGCCGCAGTGGCGGTCACGCTCTCCAGCAGGGGGATCTTGAACTCGACGCCGGCCGAATAGCGGGTGCGCTCGCCGCCGCCGCGATCAACGTTCTGCAGGTCGAAGTCGATACCTGCACGCGGATCGGGGCTGAGGTGATAGCCCTGCTGCGCGACTTCGGCCACTGCCGCGAACGAAATCGGACCCGCCCATCCTTGGAACAGCTCGCCGGTGATGTCCGCCGAAGCCTGGTTGACCCACGATGATGCGCGGTTCCTCGCCACCGTGCCCATCTGCCAGTACTGGTCCGGCGTCAGCGGATTCCACCAGCGCGATTCGTTCAGTGCGTAGATCGCCTCGCCATCGGCGGTGGTGCCCAGCTTCGGGCCCAGGAAGTAGTCATACGACTTCTGCTTGTCGACCACGTTCTGCCGTTCTTCAACGCGGTAGTAGGAACGCCCCACTGTGGTGCTCCAGTCGAAGCGGTCAGCGAGGCGGCCACGCAGGCCGGCGCTCCAGTCCCAGGACAGTTCGCGGTTGGTGTTGCGCAGCGTATCCAGGCCACCGACTTCATTTGGCGTGAACTGGCGCACGCCCAGGATCGGGCGGTTGCGGTTGGCATCCCAGTAGTAGCCGTTGTCGTCGTCGATCAGCGACACGCTCGGCGGATTGGTGCCCCAGATCGCTTCGGAGCGGTAGACGGCCAGGTTGGTCCAGGCCTGCAGGTCATTGCTGAAGTCGAAGGTGGCATACAGGTTGCCGGACACGTTCTCGGCACCGCCCGTAAGCAGCCAGTTCGCATAGTCCGCACTCATGCCGCACAGGCGGCCGGTGTTGGTGATGGTGTTGGCGGCGTAGTTGTAGACCAATCGATCGGCGGTGTAGTACTCGCCGTCGAACTTCTCGCAGGTGCCGGTGGGCGGCGCCAGGCGCTGGCCGGTGGTCGGATCGATCAGCGCCAGGCCGGCGGTGGGACGGAAGCCGACCTTGCGTTGTTCCATGTTCCAGGACGGATACGGTGCATCATCGGCATCGTCCATCTGCGGGCGGTCACGACCGAACAGCGGGTCGCGCTTGGTGTACTGCAGCGCGTAGGTCACGCTCCAGTTGTCGCCGGTCTTGCCGCCGGCCCAGGACAGGTCCCAGGTATCACGGCCGCCTTCGGTGGAGGTGCCGCCGCGTACGCGCACTTCATCGCCGTCGTAGTTGGTTTTCAGGATGACGTTGACCACGCCGGCGATCGCATCCGAACCATAGATGGCCGAGGCGCCACCGGTCAGCACTTCGATGCGCTCCACCGCCGCGGCCGGAATGTTGCCGTAGTTGGAGAAGTTGGTTTCACCGCCATACGGCAGCGGGTAGTCCGCCACGCGACGGCCGTTGACCAGCAACAGCGAGCGGTTCGGGCCCATCCCGCGCAGGTTCAGGCCGCTGGCATTGGGCGTATGCGAGCCCCACTGCGAGGCGGCTTCAACAGTGCCGGTCGCTTCGGTGAGGGTCTTCAGCGCGTCGTACACGCTGACGAAGCCTTCCTTCTGGATCTGCGCGGCAGTGATCACATTGACCGGTGCCGGGCCTTCGACACTGGCGCGCTTGATGCGCGAGCCGGTGACGGTGACCGCATCGAGATCCTTGGTGGACGAGCTTGAGGCTTCCTGCGCACTGGCAGCCAGGGGAAGCAGGGCCAGGACCAGGGCCTGGGACAGCAGGTGACGGCGCTTGCGGACAATCTGAGCCATGGGTGGTTGCTCTTCGAAAGTGTGGACGCACGGACGGGTGGTGGCGCGGCACTACGGCTGATCCGGGCGCTTGGATCGGTTCAAGACCGTCGCGGCGCCCTCCCCTGTGGATCGATCCAAACTAAAGCACAGCTGAACCATGCACGGCATGCGGCGGCGCAGCAACACCCGAGGGAATGCTGCCATCGGCTGCCGGCATCCAGAACAATCAAAGGGTTGCGAAACATCGCTGAGAGAATGGCGCACACGTCAATGACACGATCGCGACAATCGCGCGCGGAACTGTTTTGTCCGTGATGGCGTGTACGGTCGACAGCGCGTCGTTGTAGAGCCGAGCCCGCGCTCGGCTGCTGTTGTTCGCCGCGAAAAGCAGCCGAGCGTGGGCTCGGCTCTACAGAGAAGAAACGGGTTACCTTGCGCCGTCCAGCGCCTGCCGTAGGGCGGCCACGGTCGCGGTGCTGGTCTGGCTCCAGTCCGGATCCAGTCCGCGCAGGGCCGGATTCTGGAACTGCATGGCCGAGCGCCGCAGGCCTTTCGCCGAGGCGTGCAACTCGGCACAGCCGCTCCGTCGCGCGACGGCGGCGATATTGGCCGGGCCCAGTCCGGCGCCGGCCATCACCGTGATGCGCCCCGCCGACTGGGTGACCAGGCCCGCCAGCACCTCGGCACCGGCCTCGGCGCTGACCTGGCCGCCGGAGGTCAGCACGCGCTGGCAACCCAGTTCGATCACCTGCTCCAGTGCCGCCGGCAGATCGCGGGCGGCGTCGAAGGCGCGATGGAAGGTCACCTGCAACGGCCCGGCGGCCTGCATCAGTTCACGGCACAACGCCACGTCAACGCCGCCCTGCACGTCCAGTGCGCCGATCACCACGCCATCGCAGCCCAGCGCGCGGCACTGCGCGATGTCACGCAGCATCAGTTCGGTTTCCAGCGCGTCGTAGTGGAAGTCGCCCGGGCGCGGGCGCACCAGCACGAACAGCGGAATCGACAGGCGTTCGCGGGCCATCGCGATGGTGGCAAACGACGGCGTGGTGCCACCCTCGGCCAGGTTGTCGAACAGTTCGATACGGTCGGCGCCGCCGGCCTGCGCGGTCAGCGCCGAGGCCAGCGAGTTGCTGGCGATCTCCAGGGTCAGCCGCGTGCTCACGCCTGGGTGCTCGTGTAGATCGACGGCGAGTCGCGCAGGTCATCCTGGCGCTGCGCATCGCACACGGCGTAGACGAAGCCGCGATGCAGCGCGTAGGCGCCCACCTCGCCCTGCTTGTTCATGGCCAGGAAGCACACCTGCAGGGTCTTGCTCGCCTCCGGCCGCTTGCGCACCACACGGTCGATCGCCTCGCGACATGCCTGCGCGGGCGAGCGCCCCTGGCGCATCAGCTCGACCACCAGGAACGAAGCAGCGTTGCGGATCATCTCCTCACCTACGCCCGAGGCGGTGGCCGCACCCACTTCGTTGTCGACATACAGGCCGGCACCGATGATCGGGCTGTCGCCGACCCGGCCGTGCAGCTTCCAGGCCATACCGCTGGTGGTGCAGGCACCTGCCAGATGGCCCTTGGCATCCAGCGCCAGCATGCCGATGGTGTCGTGGTTGTCGCTGTTGCCGGGAATACCACGGCGCTCGGCATTGATCTGTGGCTGGTACTTCTCGGTCTTCAACCAATCGCGCCAGGCCGCTTCGGCCTGCGGCGTCAGCAGGTGCTTGCGCTCGAAGCCCTGCTGCACCGCGAACTGCTGCGCGCCCTCGCCCACCAGCAAAACATGCGGGCTGTTTTCCATCACTTTGCGGGCTACCGACACCGGATGCAGGATGTCGACCAGCGCAGCCACTGCGCCACAACGACCATCGCCATCCATGATGCTCGCGTCCAGGCTCAGCACGCCATCGCGATCCGGGTTGCCGCAATGACCGACGGTAGGGTTGCACAGCTCACTCTCGGCCCAGCGTGCGCCCGCTTCTACCGCATCCAGCGCACTGCCGCCCTGCGCCAGCACCTTCCATGCGGCCTGGTTGGCCGGCACGCCAAAGTCCCAGGTCGAAACCACCTTGGCCCCACCCTGCGTGCGCGCCTGCACGCCCGGCAAAGCCGCCATGCCTGCGGCCAGTGCGCCGGCCTGCAGGAACTGCCTGCGATCCACCATCTTCCCCTCCCAGTCTGCAATGCACGGCCGGCCCGATGCCGGCCGTGCCGATCAGTCGTGCGTGGGCTGTCGTGCGGCGTGCCAGACCGCTGCACCGAGTACCCCCAGCTGGCCATGCTCCACGCGCCATACCGGCACCTGCCGCAGCACCTCGGTCAGCACGCCCTTGTTGAGGAAGCGCTCACGGAAACGGCCATCGGCCAGGAAATCCTGCACGTGCGCGGAAATGCCGCCGGCCAGGTACACCGAACGTGCGCCGACGGCGATCGCCGCGTCGCCGGCCAGGCTGCCCAGCCAGGCGCAGAACACCTGCAGCGTCTCCACCGCCAGCGCATCCTCGCCGCCGCGGGCGGCGCCGATCAGCGCCTCTGTGCTGGTCCACACCGGGGTGACGCCGCGCAGCTCGCACAGGCACGGGTACAGGTTCATCAGGCCACTGCCGGACAGCACGCGCTCGTTGTCCACGTGCGCCCAGCGCTGCAGCAGCTTGCCCAGCACCTGAAGTTCCAGCGCGTTGCCGGCGCCGAGCGCGGCATGGCCGATCTCGCTGGCCAGCACCGGGCGCTCGCCATCGGCGAAACGCAGCGCGGCGCCCAGGCCGGTGCCCGCGCCCAGCACCAGCGCCGGGAACGCCTGTGCCGGATCAGCGTCGCCGTTCAGTGGCACCAGGGTTTCCGGCTGCAGGTACGGGATGGCCAGCGCCACCGCTTCGAAATCATTGATCAGCTGCAGCTCATGCAGCCCGGACTGCGCGCGGGTGGCCGACAGCGAGACCGTCCACGGCAGGTTGGAATTGATCAGTACATCGCCATCGAGCAGGCCGGCGATGGCCACCACCGCAGTCTGCACCGGCTGGCCAAGGCCTGCGGTGAAATCGGCCAGGATCGCGGCCAGGCTGGGGTGCTCGGCGCAGGCATAGGTGCGATGGCTGCCCAGCAGCGGCGCCTGGCCGGGTTGGGTTTCAGCCAGCGCAAGGCGGGCGAAGGTGCCGCCGACATCGGCGACCACCAGACAGCGCGGAGGGCCGCCGCGGGCGGAGTCGGAGGAAACCGGGGACGCTGCTGCGATGGTCACGCTGGCCTGCTTGGATCGATTGAATCGCCCCGATTCTCAGGCATCGGGGCGGCTTTGCCTAGCACGCCGATGATTCAGGTTGGCCTACATGCCTTCCTGTTCGGCCACCTGCACACCATCCACCAGCACGCGCAGCCGCTGCGGGCGGAAGCCGGCAAACAGCAGCGGCCGGGTGCGCTCGACCAGCACTTCATGGCCGGCGATGTGGCGCAGCCACGACTGTACCAGCGAGAACGAGAAGTGGGTGCCCGGATGCAGCGGGTGCTGCACCCAGACCGTCTCGGAGGCGCTCTGCAGCTGCATCGCGCCGGTGAACCAATGGCGGCTGAGGGTCACCGGCGTGGTGCCGGCCATGAAGCGGATATCCATGCGGGGTCCTTTCGCTGGGGCCGTGATGCGGAGGTCAGGGCTGGGCAGTCTGCAGGCTGTAGCTGGTGCTGGCGGTGAACACCGCACCGTCGGGCTGGGTGGAGCGCACCTCGACCTTGTGGCTGCCCACGGCCAGATCGGTCGGCAGCGCGCCACGCCACAGGTGCGGCGATGCGGTGGCCTCCGGCGAGCGGTCGTAGCCGCGCAGGCTGTCAGCCAGATCGTCAGCCACGTTCTCCACCATCAGGCGCGGATCGGGCTGGCTGACCTGCTTCATCGGCTGCCAGGCGCCGCCATCGACGCGGTACTCGACCACGCTGGCATCCTCACCCATATAGACGTTGGCATAGATGCCCCACGCCGGGTAGGCCCCCTGGCGCAGCACCTTCGGTGCGTGCAGGCCGATCTGCTCGCTGGCCGGTTTGCCGGCCACGCGGTACTGCAGTTTGTAGCTGCCATTGCCGTCCGCGTCGAGCAATGCATAGCCCTTCGGCGTGCCATCGCTCATGGTGCTGTCCGGCACGCCGGCGGCATTCTTCACGCCCGACCAGAACGCGCCGCAGTTGGCGCCGACGTTGTACTCGTGCAGCGGCTTGTCGCCGTTCCAGCCGTCGGCCTTGCCGTGGTAGACGTGCTGCTGGGTGTGGCTGTGGCCGCTCAGCACCAGCACGTTGCGGAAATCCTTCAACAGGTCGAACAGGCGCTGGCGGTCAGCATGGCGGAAGGTCTCGCGTCCCGGCGCGGCGTCGAACAGCGGGATGTGCATGCCCAGCACCAGCAGGCGATCCTTGTGCAGGCCCTTCAGGTAGCTGGCAAGGAAGGCGAACTGGTCTTCGCGCAGTCCACCGACATACTTCGGCTTGGCCTTGGGGTCGTAGACCACGTCGTCCAGGAACACGAAACTGGCGCCACCCTCCTCCACCGCGTAGGTATCCGGGCCGTAGATGTTGCGCCAGCTGTCCAGCGAGTGCTCATCGCTGGCGGCATCGAAGTCGAGGTCGTGGTTGCCCGGCACATGGAACCACGGCACGCCAAGTTCGGTGGTGACCTTGTTGATCGCCGGATACAGGGTCAGGTCATCATTGACGATGTCACCCAGGGTGGTGCCCATGCGCGCCCTGGTCTGACCGACCAGCGGCGCCACGATCGACTGCTGGTAGTAGCCGATGTCCTTCAGGCTGGCGGTCTGCGAATCGGTGAACACCAGCATCTGGAAACCACGACGGCTGTCATGGCGATCCGACTGCAGGGCGAAATCCCAGTTGCGGGTGACGTCGCTGGTGGCGGCGATGCCGCCGTACTTCAGCGCCGGCGAACCGTTCGGACGGTAGTGGCGCCAGAACGAAGGCAGGCCATCGGCCGCCTTCGGGAACGAATACGCATCGGGCTTGATCACGAACACGGTCTGGCCATCACGCACCGGCAGGCTGTAGCTGCCGTCGGCGGCGGTCTTGACGAGGGTCTCGCCGTTGGAGACCTGCACCCCGGCCAGGCCCGGATCGGTCGCGCCGCGCCCCGGCCGGCCGTCGCGCTCCAGATAGACCTTGCCGGTGACCACGGTGTCCGCGGCCCAGGCCGGCGAGGTCAGCAACAGGCAGCACAGCCACGCGGCAGGCAGTTTCATGGGAGAGATCCAGCAGAAAGAGACGCGGTATTGTAGAGCCGAGCCATGCTCGGCTGCATTTCAAGATGGTAGTACCGGCCGCTGGCCGGCAACCTCACATTCGTCGGACGTCGGGTGGTTGCTGGCCAACGGCCGGCACTACCGCACCTCAACGATGGCGCTTTTCCAGCACCGCCCGCGCATCCTCCAGCGACAGCCCGCGCGCGCGCAGCAGCACCAGCAGGTGGTACAGCAGGTCCGAAGCCTCGCCCAGCAGCGCCTCGTCATCCTGCGCCACCGCCGCCAAGGCGGTCTCCACGCCCTCCTCGCCCACCTTCTGCGCGATGCGGCGGATGCCGCCCTCGAACAGGCTCGTGGTGTAGCTGCCCGTTGGCCGCTGCGCCTCGCGCATCGCCACCAGCTGGCCCAGCCCGCCAAGGAAGTCCTTCGGCGCGCCATCGAAGCAGCTCTCCGCACCGGTGTGACAGGTCGGCCCGGCCGGGCGTGCCATCACCAGCAGCGTATCGGCATCGCAGTCCACGCTGATCGACTGCACCACCAGCACGTTGCCGGACTGCTCGCCCTTGGTCCACAGCCGCTGCTTGCTGCGGCTGAAGAACGTCATGTGCCCGATCGCCAGGGTGGCCGCCAATGATTCGGCGCTGACATAGCCCAGCATCAGCACCTGCAGGGTATCGGCATCCTGCACCACGGCCGGCAGCAGGCCGTCGCCCTTGCCCCAGTCCAGCGCCTGCAGCGCATCCAGCGATGGCCTGACTTCAATAGACATCCCGCACCTCGATCTGCTGTGCGCGCAGGTAGCGCTTCAATTCCGGAATGGCGATGGCACCGCTGTGGAACACGCTGGCTGCCAACGCGCCGTCGACGTCGGCCTGGTCAAAGGCTTCGGCGAAGTGCTCCATCGCACCGGCGCCACCGGAGGCGATCAGCGGCACCTGGCACAGGGCCCGCGCCTGCTGCAGTTGCACGACATCGTAGCCACGGCGCACGCCATCGCTGTCCATGCAGTTCAGCACGATCTCACCGGCGCCCCGCCGTTGCGCCTCGACAATCCAGTCCAGGGTGCGCAGTGGCACCGCCTGGGTCTTGTCCGGGTCCCCGCTGAAGCGGCGCACCCGCCACTGTCCATCGGTCTCGCGTACCGAGTCGACACCGACCACCACGCATTGCACGCCGAACTCGTCGGCCAGTTCAGTGATCAGTTCCGGACGGCCCAACGCCGGCGAGTTGATCGACACCTTGTCGGCACCGGCGAACAGCACGCGACGCGCGGTTTCCACGCTGTCGATGCCACCGGCCACGCAGAACGGAATGTCGATCAGCCGCGCGATGCGCTCGATCCAGGCCACGTCCACTGAACGCGCCTCGGGGCTGGCGCCGATGTCATAGAACACCAGCTCGTCGGCGCCCTGGTCACGGTAGCGCTGCGCCAGCTCGGCGATATCGCCCATGTCGACGTGGTCGCGGAAACGCACGCCCTTGACCACGCGGCCATCGCGCACGTCCAGGCACGGAATGATGCGCCGGCTCAACATGCCAGTGCCTCCGCCAGGTCCATGCGCTGCTCCAGCAGCGCCTTGCCAAGGATCGCGCCACCGCAGCCTGCACGTCGCGCTTCGGCAACGTCGGCCACGTCACGGATGCCGCCGGAAGCCTGCACCGCCACGCCCGGCAGCAGCGCCGACAGGTGCTGGTAGAGGCTGATGTTGGGCCCGGCCAGCATGCCGTCGCGGGCGATGTCGGTGCACAGCAGGTGGCGCATGCCGGCGCGTGCGTAGCGCTGAGCCAGAACGTCCAGGGTCACCCCGGCGTTCTCGGTCCAGCCGTGCACCGGCAGCTGCCACTGGCCCTGTGCATCCTGGCGCGCGTCAAGCGCAATGGTGATGCGTTCGGCGCCGAATTCCTCCAGCCAGCCCACCACCTCATCGGGACGGCGCACGGCCAGCGAGCCGACCACTACGCGACCGGCGCCGGCATCGAGGATGCGCGCCACGTCGTCGCGACCGCGCACGCCACCGCCGGTCTGCACCTGCAGCGGCGTCTGCGCACGGATCGACGCGAGCAGCGGCGCAAGGGTGTAGCCACCGGCACGCGCAGCGTCCAGGTCGACCAGATGCATCCACTGCGCGCCCTGCGCAGCAAAGGCCTGCGCGCGCGGCAGCGGATCGTCGCCGTAGGAGGTTTCCTGCGCGTAGTCGCCCTGGCGCAGCCGCACCACGCGGCCATCGCGGATATCCAGCGCGGGGTAGACGATGAAACTCATGCAGCAGTGCCCTCAAGGAAGTTGCGCAGCATCAGCGAGCCGGTCTCGCCGGAGCGCTCGGGATGGAACTGTGCACCGTAGTAACGCCCCTGCTCCACCACGGCAGTGAACAGGCCGCCGTGATCGCAGGCAGCAACGGTGTGGGTATTCAGCGGCGCCGCATAGCTGTGCACGAAGTAGGCGCTGGCGCGCTCCGGCACACCGCGCAGCAGCAGCGATTCGCGCAGCGGCAGCAGCCGGTTCCAGCCCATGTGCGGCACGCGGATGCCGCAGGCCGGCACCAGCTTGCGCACCACGCCGGGAATCAGCCCCAGTGTCTCCACACCCGCTTCCTCGGAGCGTTCGAACAGCAGCTGCATGCCGAGGCAGATACCCATCAGCGGCACCTCCAGTCGCTGCAGCGATTCCACCAGGCCCTGCGCGTGCAGGCGCTGCATGCCGGGACCGGCGGCGCCGACACCGGGCAGGATCACCCGCTGCGCGCCGATCAGGCCGTCCGCATCGCGCACCAGCCGCACCGTCGCACCCAGACGCTCCAATGCATAGCGCACCGAGCCCAGGTTGGCACCGCCGGCATCGATCAGCGCGACGTCGCTCACAACGCCCCCTTGGTGGAAGGCAGCGCGGTGCCCTGCCGGGCCAACGCCGGACGCAGCGCACGCGCCAGCGCCTTGAAGCAGGCCTCGACCTTGTGGTGATCGTTGTCGCCGCGCACCTGCAGGTTGAGGTTCAGGCCACTGGCGTCGCACAGCGAGCGGAAGAAGTGCGGCACCAGCTCGGTCGGCATATCGCCCACGCGCTCACGCTTGAACTCACCTTCGAACACGAAGTACGGCCGGCCGCTGAAATCCAGTGCGGCGCTGGCCAGCGTCTCGTCCATCGGCAGGGTGAAGCCGTAGCGGCCAATGCCGCGCTTGTCGCCCAGCGCCTCGCGCAGCGCCTGGCCCAATGCGAGCCCGGTGTCCTCGATGGTGTGGTGCTCGTCGATGTGCAGGTCACCCTCGGCCTGGATGTCCAGCGCGAAGCCACCATGCTTGCCGATCTGCTCCAGCATGTGATCGAAGAACGGCAGTCCGGTGGAGATGCGCGCATCGCCCGCACGATCCAGATCGAGTTCTACGCGGATCTTCGTTTCTTTCGTATTGCGCTGGACCACGGCGGTACGCGGCGCGTCGGCCAGCGCGTGGGCAATGCCCGCCCAGTCCCACTCGCCACCAAACTGTTCGGTGCGCAGCTGGAAACCACGGATATTGAGGTTGTCGGCGAACTGCAGGTCGGTGATGCGGTCACCCACCATGCCCGAACGCGCCCAGTCGATGCTGCGGTCCTGCAGGTAGGCGGTCATCAGGCCGATGCCCGGCTTGCGGGTCGGCGCATTGTCCTGCGGCCAGCTGCAATCGATCAGCACGTCACGGAAGGTAATGCCCTGGCTCTCGAAAATCTGCAGCATCAGCTCGTTGGGACCGTCGAAGCTGGCACGTGGGTAGCTGTCGCTGCCCAGGCCATCCTGGTTGGTGACGATCACGAACTGGTAACCGGCATCCCGCAGCTTCAGCAGCGCCGGGATCACCTGCGGCACGAAGCGCAGTTTCTCGTAGGCGTCGATCTGGAAATCGGACGGCTCCTCGATGAGGGTGCCGTCGCGGTCGATGAACAGGATCGGGGTCATGCTGCGGCCCTCCGCGCCGACAGGGCCGCAAGCACGCGGTCATTCTCTTCGGGGCTGCCGATACTGATGCGCAGTGCATCGCCCAGCTGTGGCGCGGCGCGCTGGTCGCGCACCACCACGCCTGCAGCCAGCAGCGTATCGAACGCGGCCTGGGCATCGGCGAAGCGGACCAGCAGGTAGTTGCCGGACGAGCGGTACACGCGACGAACGCCGGGTAGGCCGGGCAGCGCAGCGAACAGGCGTTCGCGTTCGGCGATGACCGTGGCCACGCGCTCGGCGGTGCGTGCCAGCGCGGCCGGCTGCAGTGCCTGCACGGCCAGGTCCGCGCATGGGGTCGGCACGGGGTACGGCGCTTGGCAGCGGCGCAGCACGGCAATCAGCTCCGAGGCGGCGATGAAGGTGCCGATTCGGGCCGCGGCCAGCGCGTGCGCCTTCGACAGCGTGCGCAGCACCGCCAGATTCGGGTTCGCGGCCAGCAGCGTGGTCGCCGACGGACGCAGCGCGTACTCGACGTAAGCCTCGTCGACCACCACCAGCGCCTGCCCGCGCAGAGCGGCGGCCACCCGCTCGATCTCGGCCAGGCCGATATCGCTGCCGGCCGGGTTGGACGGCGCGCACAGGAAGACCAGCTTGGCGTTGCGCGACTTGGCCGTATCGATCACAGCATCCAGATCCGTACGCAGGCCGACTTCGGTATCAACCAGCGGCACCTCAAGCAGTGCGGCGCCCTGCAGGCGCGCGCAGACCGCATACATGCCGAACACCGGCGGCGTGACCAGCACGCCATCGCGGCCCGGCACGCACAGCGCGCGCACCAGCAGATCAATGGCTTCGTCACTGCCGCGACCAATCAGCAGCTGCTGTGGCGTCACGCCGTACAGCGCCGCCAGTCCCTCGCGCAATGCCAACGGCTGCGGTTCGGGATAGCGCCGGCTGCTGCCTGCGGCATCAGCGGGATTGGCCCAGGCCGACTCATTGGCGTTCAACCAGACCTCGCCCTGCACCGCCGCGCTGCGCGCCGAGCTGTAGCCAGCGAACGCCTGCAGATCCGGGCGCACCAGTGCCAGCACGTCATCAATGGCGGCGCTCATGCGGCAGCCTCCATGCGCAGGGCAACCGCACGTTCGTGCGCGTCCAGGCCTTCAGCGCTGGCGATGATGCGTGCGCAGCCGCCGATTGCGGCCAGGCCGGCGGCGCTGGCGCTCTGCACGCTGATCAGGTTCTGGAAGCTGGCCACGCTGACGCCACTGTAGGCACGCGCGGCACCGGCGGTCGGCAGCACGTGGTTGGTGCCGCTGCAGTAGTCGCCCAGTGCTTCCGGCGTGTAATCGCCGAGGAACACCGAGCCGACCGCCTGCACCTTGTCCAGCCACGCGCGCGGGTCGCGCAGGGCCAGGATCAGGTGCTCGGGCGCATAGCGGTTGCTGATCGCGAAGGCTTCCTCCAGCGAATCGACCTGGATCAGGCGCGAGGCCGACAGCGCCTGGCGTGCGATCTGCTGGCGCGGCAGCAGGGCCACCTGGCGCTCCACTTCCGCCTCGGCCGCCGCCAGCATCGCGGCATCGTCGGTCAACAGCAGCACCTGTGAATCCGGGCCGTGCTCGGCCTGCGACAGCAGGTCGGCGGCGACGAACGCCGGATTGGCGCCCGCATCGGCAATCACCAGCACTTCGGAAGGACCGGCCGGCATGTCGATGGCGGCGGCGCCGTCCTGTGCGACCTGCTGCTTGGCTTCGGTGACGAAGCTGTTGCCGGGCCCGAACAGCTTGTCGCAGGCCGGGATGGTGGCGGTGCCATAGGCCATCGCGGCAATCGCCTGCGCGCCGCCCAGCTTGAACACACGCTGCACGCCGGTCAGCCGCGCGGCCACCAGCACCGCCGGATCCGCGCTGCCATCGGCGCGTGGCGGCGTACACAGCACCACCTGCGGGCAGCCGGCCAGCTGCGCGGGAACACCCAGCATCAGCGCGGTGGACGGCAGCGGTGCGCTGCCCGCCGGCACATACAGGCCCACACGGCCAATCGGACGCAGCATGCGCTCGCAGACCACCCCCGGTGCGGTTTCCACCGCATACCCCGTCCCCATGCCGGCGGCGTGGAAACGGGCGATGCGCTCGGCAGCTTCGACCATTGCCTGGCGCAGCTCAGCCGGCACCGCAGCTTCGGCCGCGGCAAACTCGGCTTCGCTCACTTCAAAGGATGGCAGCTCGACACCATCGAAGCGTGCGGTGATCGCGCGCAGCGCGTCGTCGCCCTGTGTGCGCACCTGTGCAATCAGCGTCGCCACCGCGTCGCGGGTCTGCTGCGCCACGGTCTGCACCGGGCGGGTCAATGCCGCGCTACGCGCGGCCTCATCAAGTCGGGACCAGATCAGACGGTTCATGCCAGCGATCGCTCCACGCTCAACACCATCAGGCCCTGCGCGCCAGCGCGCTCCAGTTCTTCCATGCGCTGCCAGCTCAACGGGCCGGGGCACATGGTCTGCAGGCGCAGCGCACCGCCATCGGCCGGCAGCCGCACCAGCGGCTCGGCATCGGCCAGCAGCTCTGCCAGCGCATCCACGCGGTCTTCGCTGGCGCGGAACATCAGCAGCTTGCGGTCCTGGCGCTGGACCACGCCGTCGAGACGGCGCAGCAGCATCGCCCGCAGCGACGCGCGTGCGTCATCCGGCACCCGCACCGCGCCCGCCAGCACCGCCTCGCTGTCGAGCAGGTTGTGCACCGGGGTCAACTGGTTGGCGCGCAGCGTGGCGCCGCTGGAGACCAGGTCGCAGATCAGGTCGGCGGTACCGAGGCGTGGCGCGATCTCCACCGAACCGGACAGCTCGACCACCTCTGCATCCACGTTCTGCTCGGCCAGCCACTGCTTGAGGATGGCCGGGTAGCTGGTGGCGATGCGGGTACCGGCCAGCTGCGCCGGTCCCTGCCACTGCCACTCCTCGGGTACCGCCAGCATCAGCCGGCACTGGCCAAAGCCCAGCCCGCGCAGTGCCTGGTAGGCATCCGGCAGGCCGCTCTGGCGACGTGCCGCAGCCTGCTCGTCCAGCTCGTTGCGGCCGACGATACCGAGGTCGCAGACGCCGTCGGCGATCAGGCCCGGGATGTCGTCGTCGCGCACCAGCAGCAGGTCCACCGGCAGCGATTCGCCGTAGCAGAACAGCTTGTCGCGGCTCTCGCGCCAGCTCAGGCCACAGGCACTGAGCAGGTTGCGGGCGGGCTCGGCCAGCCGGCCACTCTTCTGGATGGCGATACGCAGCCGGTCGCGTGCCGGCGCTGCCTGGGTTGCACTCATGGGGAGGTCTCGAAGTTCGGAACGGGGCGCGGATCAGCGCGAAGCAAGGCGGTCGATGGCAGCGGCATAGCCTCGATGGCCATGCTCGAGCGTGCGCGCCACCCGTCCGGTGGTGGTCACGCTGACGCCAGTGCGCTCGTGGATCTCGCGGTACGGCACGCCCTGCTGCAGCAGCGGCACCACCTTCCAGCGGTCGGCCATCGCTTCCAGTTCGGCCGGGGTGCACAGGTCGCGAAGGAAGGCCTCGACCTGCTCAGGCTCGCGCAGGGTGGCAAAGGCCCGGGCCAGGGCTTGCAGGTCGGCCTTCGGGTCTTTGGCGGCAATGTCCGGGCGGGCTTTCACGGGGTCGTTTCCATGCATCAATGTAATAGCGCGTTAGTACATTAGCGCATTCTTGCGCAGTGCGTCAAATCGTTGATTGGGTTGGGGTACGGCAGGGCCGCGCCCTGCTCCCGCAGAGGCAACGTCTACGTCAAAAGAAGGCATCCCAAGGGTTGCCGGGGCGGGTCCGGTCGAGGGGGACGCTGCAAGTACCCCTCCGGGGCCCGGCCCAGCCGCTGGCGGCTGTGCGTTCGGGCGCTTGCGAAGCAGTGCTTCGCAAGCAAAGCGCCCTCACCCATGTAGCTCGGTCGCCGCATCCATGCGGCTCACGCCCCCTCAACCGGACCCACCCCGCCTTCGACAGTTGGCCGCGAGCTGTCGGGACGGCCGGGGCCCGGAAACGAGAACGCCCACCGGGTGGTGGGCGTTCTCGTGGCGTGTTGGCGCGCGGCCAACCGGCCGTTACATCACCTTCGACTGCTCCAGCTCGACCTGCAGGGTGCTGGCCAGCTCGTCGCGGGAGACTTCGAACTGCTGCTCGCGCACCAGGTCCTTCACCGCCACCACGCCGCGCGCCAGCTCGTCCTCGCCGGCCAGCACCACGAAGCGGATGCCGGCCTTGGCGGCGTACTGGAACTGCTTGCCGATCTTCTTCGGTTCCATCTGCACTTCGGTATTGATGCCACCGGCGCGCAGGCGGCGCGCGATGTCCAGCGACTGCGGCATACCCTGCTCGTCCATCAGCGCCACCAGCGCCTGCACGCTGCTGGCTTCGATGCCGTCGATCAGGCCCGCTTCGCGCAGCTGCCAGAACAGGCGCGACAGGCCGATGGAAATGCCCACGCCCGGCAGCTTCGACTTGCTGTAGTGGCTGGCCAGGTCTTCGTAGCGGCCGCCCGAGCAGATCGAGCCGATCTGCGGGTGATCGGTCAGCGTGGTCTCGTAGACGGTGCCGGTGTAGTAGTCCAGGCCGCGCGCGATGGAGAAGTTCAGGCAGTACGCGGTTTCCGGCACGCCCAGCGCCTGCACCAGCTGCAGCACTTCGCGCAGCTCGGCAACACCGGCACGCAGGATCTCCGAAGAACCGGCGTCGGCTTCAAGCGTGGCCAGGTGCGCCAGCGCATCGGCATGACCCTGCGAACGCACGGCCACGAATGCCAGGATCTTCTCGACCTGCTCGGCCGGAATCCCGAAGCCCTCGCCCACCAGCGTTTCGCGCACGTAATCGGCACCG
Organism: Stenotrophomonas sp. YJH_SMC_101-4; assembly: GCF_059370395.1. Classification (NCBI taxonomy): domain Bacteria; kingdom Pseudomonadati; phylum Pseudomonadota; class Gammaproteobacteria; order Lysobacterales; family Lysobacteraceae; genus Stenotrophomonas; species Stenotrophomonas sp. YJH_SMC_101-4. The sequence goes on from NZ_JCAFTP010000001.1 coordinate 1,203,218, forward strand.
CGCTTGTCCAGCTTGTCCACTTCGCGCAGTACCGCCAGCTGGCGCTCGCCTTCGGCCACGCCCAGGCTTTCGAAGAAGCCGCGCATCAGCTTGCGGTTGTTCAGCTGGATGCTGAAGTCACCGATGCGCAGTTCCGAGAACACCGCGTGGATGACCGCCAGCACTTCGGCGTCGTAACGCACGCTCAGGCTGTCCTTGCCGATCACGTCGATGTCGCACTGGTAGAACTCGCGGAAACGGCCGCGCTGGGCACGCTCGCCACGGTACACGCGCTGCATCTGGTAACGGCGGAACGGGAAGGTCAGTTCGTGTTCGTGCTCGGCCACGTAGCGCGCCAGCGGCACGGTCAGGTCGAAGCGCAGCGCCATTTCCGGCAGCGAACGGTCACCCGATTCGGCGGCGTTGGCCAGCGCACCGGTGGACTGCACGAAATACACCTGGCGCTCGGTCTCGCCGCCGGACTTGGTCAGCAGCACGTCGGACAGCTCGAACACCGGCGTCTCCACCGGCAGGAACCCGAAGCGCTCGTAATTGCGGCGGATGACGTCCAGCATGCGCTGGAACGCAATCTGCTCGCGCGGCAGCAGCTCAAGGGTGCCGGGCGGGGTACGGGGCTTGATCACGGGCGGAACTCCTGCTGGAACGGGACGTGGGAGGGGGCGACATTCTAGCGCCCCCGCCTCCGGCAAGGTCGAACGGCCGCTTGAAGTATCATAAGGCCCTCCCCGCCCGCGATACGCCCCCGCAACATGTCCCGGCCTTCCGGCGCTCCGCCCGCCACCAACGATCCCGCCTCGCCGTCCTGCGCCACGCTGGACTGCCTGCACTGCTCGGTTCGCCACCTTGCGGTGTGCTCGGCGCTGTCGCCCGATGAAGTGCAGGCGCTGGAACAGGTCACCGTATCGCAGCAGGTCAGCATGGGCAGCACGCTGGCCCGCACCGGTGAAGAGCGCGACCATGTCTATACATTGACCGGCGGCGCACTGCGCCTGGTGCGCACCCTGGCCGACGGCCGCCGCCAGATCAACGGCTTCGTGCTGCCCGGCGACTACCTGGGCCTGAGCGGCAGCGACCACCACCGCTACGACATCGAGGCCATCGCCGACAGCCGGGTATGCCGCGTTGCGCTGCCACAGATGAAGGCGTTGCGCAGCCGCTTCCCGCACCTGGAGCGCAAGCTGCTGCAGCGCGCCTGCCAGGAACTGGATGCCGCACAGGATGCTGCGCTGGCACTCGCACGCCTGCAGCCTGCCGAAAAACTGGCCGATTTCCTGCTGCGCCTGGCTGCACGCGAGGCCAAGCTGGGTGGCGACGGCCTGCGCGTGTCGCTGCCAATGGGCCGCGGCGATATCGCCGACCACCTGGGCCTGACCATGGAAACGGTCAGCCGCACCTTCACCAAACTGCGCCAGCAGGGGTTGATCGCCCTGCCCCACCTGAACGTGGTGGAGATCCTCGACGAGGACGGGCTGCGCACGCTGGCCGGTGAAGGGTTGATCTGAGGGTTTCGCAGTTCATGGGGTTGCCGGCCAGCGGCCGGCACTACCCGTGTTGCGCGAAGCGCATTGTAGAGTCGAGCCATGCTCGACTCATCGCGCCGTGCGCGAACAGCAGCCGAGCATGGCTCGGCTCTACATGGGAGCCAACACCTCACGCAACGCCGCGTAATCGGCGGCCAACGGTTCGGCGTGCGCCGGCCGCTGCAACAACGCATCCAATGCAGGCGGCACGGCCACGGGTTCGCCGATCAACGGTTCGACCACAGCCTCGAACTTGGCCGGATGGGCGGTAGCCACCACCGCCCAGTCACCCTTGGCACCACGCGCGCGCAGATCCTGCAGCACCTTCACCGCCGTCGCCGTGTGCGGGCAGAACAGTTCGCCGCGGCTCGCATACGCTGCGGCAATCGTGGCGCGGATGGTCACGTCGTCCACCGCGAACGCACGGAACGCAGCGCGCAGCTCGGCATCATCTCCGTGGTAAAGCCAGCGCAGGCGTTCGAAGTTGCTTGGCGCCCCTACGTCCATTGCATTGGCCACGGTGGCCACACTGGCCTGCGGCTGGTAGTCGCCGCCGCTGAAGTACGCTGGCAGTACCGCATTGGCATTGGTGGCCAGCACGATCTGTCCGATCGGCACACCCAGCGCACGCGCCAGCACCGCAGCCATTGCGTTGCCAAGGTTGCCGGTCGGCACCACCAGGTTGAGCCGGCGACGGGTTTCAGCATGATGGGTCAGTGCCGCATGCGCGTAATAACTCATCTGCGGCAGCAGGCGGCCCAGGCTGATGCTGTTGGCCGAGCTCAGCGGCACCTGTGCCTGTAGTTCGCGGTCAGCCAGCGCCTGCTTGACCATGGCCTGGCAGTCGTCGAAAGCACCGGCCACGCGCAGCGCCTGGATGTTGTCGCCGAAACAACCGAGCTGGTGCGCCTGGCGCGGTGACACGCGGCCATCCGGATACAGCACCACCACGCGCACGCCCGGCTGGCGATGGAACGCCGCCGCCACTGCAGCACCGGTATCGCCAGAGGTGGCGACAACAATGCTCAGGTCGCGGTCCTTGCCGGCCTGCAGCCGCGAAAGTGTTCCGGCCAGGAAACGCGCACCGATATCCTTGAACGCCGCCGTCGGCCCATGGAACAGCTCCAGCACATGGTCGCCGTCGCCGAGTGCACGCAGTGGCACCGGGAAGTCGAACGCCTCGCGGCAGATCGAAGGCAGCGCTGCCTCCAGAGCATCACCTGCGAAGAACGGTGCCAGCAGATCGGCGGCGGTATCGGCCAGCGTTGCGCCGGCCTGCAGCTCACGTGGCGCCGGCAGCACCTGCGGAACATACAGCCCACCATCGGGCGCCAATCCTGCAGCGATCGCCGCACTGAGGCCGACGGCCGGGGACTGGCCGCGGGTCGAAACAAATTGCATGGGTTGGGTATCCAGTAAAGGGGAAGGATTCAGCACAAGCGGGCTCCCGGTGCATCCAGCGGCGACACCCAGGCATCGCTGTCGAAACCGGCGGCGGCGAATGCCGCCTGCACCGGTGCGGCAGCGGCGCGGGCCTGGTCGGCGTCCTCGAACCAGGCGAACACGCTGGGGCCAGCGCCCGAAATGCCCGCGCCCATCGCATGCGCAGACAGCGCCGCATCGCGTGCGGCCTCGAAGCCCGCAATCAGGCCGGCGCGGCGAGGCTCCACCAGCACATCACGCAGGCCTGCGCGGACCAGCGCGGCGTCGCTGCGATGGCAGCCACTGAGTACCAGCGCAAGGTTCGCACTCTGTGCCACGAATTCGCCCAGCGCATAGCTGCCCTGCAGCGCCTGGCGTGCGCGGCGTGTTTCCAGTACCGCGTGCGGATGCACCAGCAGGCTGTGCCAGGTAGCCGGTACCGGAATCGGCAGCAGGCGGTCGGCCGTGCACAGTGCAAGCCCGCCCAGCAGCAATGGCCCCACGTTGTCACCGTGACGGCCACCACTGGCCACCGCCTCGCCATCCAGCGCAAATGGATACAGCGCCTCGCGCGTCAGCGGCGCATCCAGCAGTGCATTGGCGGCGACCAGCGCAGCGACGCACGACGCTGCCGAACCGCCCATGCCGGAGCCGAACGGAATGCCCTTGTCGATCTCCACCGCGAATCCGAAGTCCAGGGCCAGCCCTGCGCGAAGCGACATCAGCGCAGCACCTGCGGTGTTTCCAGCCGCATCCAGTGGCAGCTCAACCGCACTGCCACGTATCGCATCGATGCGCACCACCGGTTCATCGATGCGGCGCACGCTCACGATATCGCCAACGCCGGCGATGGCATGACCAAGAATGTCGAAACCCACCGCCACGTTGGCCACCGAGGCAGGCGCGAACGCACGTGCGATCACAAGCGCGCTCCTTCGCCGGCGGCCACCCGCAGCAGGTCGGCGAACACACCGGCCGCTGTGACTTCCGGACCGGCCCCCGGCCCCTGTACCACCAACGGATTGTCGCAGTAACGGCGGGTACGGAACTGCACCACGTTGTCGGTCAGCCGCAGGTTGGCGAAGGCGTGATCGGCGGGCAGTTCCTGCAGGCCCACCGAGGCGCCGCCGGCACCCAGCTGCGCCACGTAGCGCAGCACCGCGCCACGCGCCCGCGCGTCCTGCAGGCGCTGAAGCAGGCTGGCATCGGACTCGCCCAGCCGCGCCATGAAGTCATCCACGCTGCCCTCGCGCAGCAGCGCCGGCACCAGGCTTTCCACCTGTACCTGTTCCAGGCTGAGTGCGTGGCCGGCTTCGCGCGCCAGGATCACCAGCTTGCGCGCCACGTCCACGCCGGACAGGTCATCGCGCGGGTCCGGCTCGGTGTAGCCCATCGACCGCGCCTGCGCGACCAGCTGCGAGAACGGCTGGCTGCCATCGAAGCGGTTGAACAGCCAGGCCAGCGTGCCGGAGAAGATGCCCTCGATCGCCAGCACTTCATCACCGGTATCAACCAGATCACGCAGCGTGGTGATCACCGGCAGGCCTGCACCCACCGTAGCCTCGTAGCGGAAGCGCGCGCCACTTGCCGCCGCCGCGGCGCGGATGCGCTGGTAGCGCGGCAGCGGCCCGGCCCCGGCCTGCTTGTTCGGGGTGACCACATGGATGCCGGCCGCCAGCCAGCCCTCGTAGCGCTCGGCCACCTCGGCGCTGCCGCTGCAGTCGATCACCACCGCATGCGGCAGGTGCGCGGCCAGCAGGTGTTCGGTGAAGCGATCCAGATCGCTGGACTCGCCTGCGTCCTGCAATGCCTCCCGCCAGTCGGCGTGCAGACCATCCACTTCCAGGCGCATGCGCGAACGCGAGGCCAGCGCGCGCAGGCGCAGATCCACATTGGCCTTGGCCAGCAGCTGCGGACGGGCCGCCAGCAGCTGGTCCAGCAGCGCGGCACCTACATTGCCCGGCCCGATCACACCGACCGCAAACGTCTGCGGCGACAGCCAGAAGCCTGCATGCGCCGCGCGCAGCGCACGGGTGGCATCGGCACTGTCCACCGCCACCGAGATGTTGCGTTCGGACGAGCCCTGTGCGATCGCAAGGATGTTCACCTGCGCACGCCCCAGTGCCTCGAACAGGCGTGCGGCCACACCGGGCTGACCGGCCATGCCGTCACCGACCGCCGCCAGGACACTGACGCCCTCACTGACCTGCACGCGCTGCACCTGACCGACCGACAATTCGTGCGCGAACGCGTGCAGCAGCGCCTCGCGGCCACGCGCTGCTTCAGCAGCACGCACCACGCAGCAGATCGAATGCTCCGACGAACCCTGCGAGATCATCACCACCGACACCTGTGCCTGGCGCAGGGCCGCGAACACGCGCTCGGCCGTACCGGGTACACCGATCAGGCCGGTGCCTTCCAGGTTCAGCAGGGCCAGCCCGGGGCTCAGGGTCAGGCCCTTCACTGGCCCGCGCGGCGAGCGCTCGGCACTGATGCGCGTACCCGGATGTGCCGGCTGGAACGTGTTGCGGATGAAGATCGGCAGGCCCAGGCGGATCGCCGGCGACATCGTCTGCGGATGCACCACCTTGGCACCGAAGTAGGCCAGTTCGCAGGCTTCGTCGTAGCTCAGCGATTCCAGCTGCACGGCTTCAGGCACCAGCCGTGGGTCGGCCGACAGCACGCCGTCAACATCGGTCCAGATGTGCAGTTCATCGGCGTTGAACAGCGCGGCGAAGATCGCGCCGGAGTAATCGCTGCCGTTGCGGCCGAGGGTGGTGATACGGTCATCGCGATCACGCGCGACGAATCCGGTGGCAACCAGGCGCGATTGCGGGTGCTGCAGACGCCACTTGGCCAGGCGGTCGGCACTGGCTTCCCAGTCGACATCCACGCCCAGTTCACCGTGCCCGACCACCAGCACATCACGCGCATCGAGCACCGCACACTCTTCGCCCAACGCCCGCAGGTGGGTGCCAAGCAGCTGCGCGGAGAACACTTCGCCCAGGCCCTGCACGCGGTCAAGGACCTCGCGCGGCAGTTCACCGATCACCGCCAGCGCGGCCAGCACTTCGGCCAGCTGATCAAAGCGGGCGTCGATCCATTCGACCGTCTCGCCCACCTGCTCGCCCAACAGCGCCACGGCAGCGCCGCGATGGCGCGCGCGCAGCGCATGCCAGGCTTCACGCCAGCTTTCATCACCCTTGGCCGCCAGTTGGGCCAGCTCGATCAGCGCGTCGGTCACGCCCTTCATCGCCGAGACGACAGTGACCTGCAGCGATTCGGGACGGGCCAGCAGCAGGCCGGCAACATGGCGGTAACGTTCGGCATCGGCCACCGAGGTGCCGCCGAACTTGTGCACGACAGTGGACGGCGCAGCCAGATCGGCCGGGGCAACGGGATGGGCGGGGGCGTGGGAAGACATGCAGACCTCGGCAGGAGGCCCCGTCGCATGCAGGTGTCGAGTTTCCCCGCCACCTGTATGGTGCGGGGCCGTGGTTTTCGGGAGTTACACGAAGACGACGGGCCGCACCAGGGCAGTGGTGACGGTGGTGGTGGTAATGGTGGTGGTGGCGACCGGCGCAGTCGAACGGCCCGCAGTAGCGGGGGCGATCAGGCTGGCGTGGGCGGCATCAAGAACCATGACGCACAGAAAACACTGTGCGCCGGGCGGCTGTCAAGTGCTGCGATGCAAAAATCCGCTGCGGCGATCATCGGCCAACGTGCCGACATTTGGTTGCAACTGAGACCAAGCCGGCATCAGCACCCATGACTTCCGCATTCAGCCGGCATGTTCGGCGATCGCCCGCGGTGTGCGGTGGGCATGCGCACACAGCATCACGCCGGCTACCAGGAACACGATTGCCAGCGCCTCCAGCAGCGTCGGCCAGCGCTGCTGCCAGGCGAAGGCATACAGCAGCGCGAACAAAGTCTCGAACACGATCATCTGGCCAGTCAGGGTCAGCGGCAACAGGCGGCTGGCGCGGTTCCAGAATGCGTTGCCGAGGATCGAGGCCACCACTGCCACACCGGCGCTGATCGCCCAGAAACCACTCCACTGCGCCGCCGAATGGCTGCCGGTGTGGCCGATGAAGGCCATCGGCACCAGCAGCAGGGCCAGGCCGCCAGTCGTCACGCCGGTCAGCAGCGACCAGTCATGGCTGGACAGGTCCGGTCGGCGCGCCAGCCAGCGGCTGTTACCGATCGAGTACAACGCCCACGAGAACAGCGCGCCGAACGCGCACAGCAGGCCGATCAGGCGCTGCCGCCACGGGGTTGCCAGGTGCTCGGACATCAGCGCTTCCCAGCCAACCAGTCCCACGCCGAGCACGCACAGGCCCAGCGCCGGCAGCAGCTGCCTCAGCGGCACCGCCCCCTGCTCGCGCACGCCAACCAGGGTGACCACCACCGGAATCAGGCCGACAATCAAGGACGCCGCCGCGCCACCGGCCCACTGCACCGCCGTGGCCAGCAACAGGAAATACACCAGGTTCCCGGCCAGGCTCAGCCACAGCAGGCCGATCCATTCGGCGCGGCCCAGCCGCGGCGCCAGCCGCTTCCATCGCGGCAGCAGCAGGGCTACGGCGATCAGGCCGTAGACCAGATAGCGACCGGCCGACAGTTGCAGGGCGTTGAACGACTGCAGCACGGCGGGCGCGAGGAAAACCACGCCCCACAGTGCGCCGGCGGCAACGCCATTGGCGATGCCCAGGGCCATCGGGTTGTTGCGCATTCGGGTTCTTCGGGGGAGAGAACGGGCCGCGCAGTGTAAGCGCTGGCCGCTGGGCGCTCTTGACCGAGGCTACTGCATTGTCACCTCTGTAGAGCCGAGCCCATGCTCGGCTGCGATTCGCCCTTGTGCAGATAAGGGCAGCCGAGCGTGGGCTCGGCTCTACAGATCAGCCGGCGCTCCTGCGCCACGCGGCCGGGGTCTGGCCACACTCGCGGCGCAGCGCACGGGTCAGTGCGCTCTGCTCGGAATAGCCTGCGGCCAGCGCGATATCGCTGATCGGCGCCGTGCTGGTGCGCAACCGATGCTTGGCCCAGCGCAACCGGCACGCACTGAGCCAGGCTTGCGGGCTGAGCCCGAACTCCTGCTGGAACAGCGCGTGCAACCGGCTCTCGCTGACCCCGACGAACGCAGCCATGCGCGCCACCGGCCACGCCTGCCCGGGATCGGCCTGCACCGCCGCACACAGGCCCTGCATGCGCGCGCCACTGCCAGCAGGTGCAAATACCTGCAGCAACTGCGGCAGCAGCGGCGGCATCGGCTGCCCTGCCTGCACCTCGGCCAGGCGCCGACGCAATGCCAGCGGCAGATGCAGCCAGCGCTGCCGGCACAGATGCTCCTGCGTGCCGTCATCGAGCACGCCCGGAGGACAGTCAACGATCACGAACCCATTGGGACCGTCAGCCATCTGGTCATGCGCTTCGCCGGCAGCAACGAAAGCTCCCTGCAGCAGGTCCAGCCGACCGCCGCGCCCCTCCATCTCGAACTGCAGCTCACCCTGCAGCGGCAGCACCCACTGCGCGTAGTCATGGCGGTCCAGGCCAGTGGCCTGCCCGTAGTGCCGCAGATGGAAGATGGCGCCCATCCGTGCAGTGTGCGCGTGTAACAACGGCCGTGCAAACCGCTGCTATAGTCGATCCGTCATCCAACGCAGGGAGTGCAGGACATGACCCATCAGCAGGTGTCCCTGGTGCTCGCCACCAGCCTCGGCCTGATGCTCGCAGCTTCGGCCTCCGCACAGGAGCGTACGCCACCGGCTCCGCACTGCATGGACGCTGTCGGCGTACAGGAAGTGGAGCAGGCTTCACCGCGCTCGCTCGCACTGCGCGCCGCCTCCGGCCAGGCCTATCGGATTGACTTCAACGAAGATTGTCCCGGCGTCCGCGCTGCCACCTCGTTGAAGCTGGAAGCCCCCGCCGGCTGGGCCTGCGGCCGCCCCAGCGAACGCGTCGTGGTCGACGGCCGCCGATGCGCCATCAGCGCGGTCACCCCGTTGCAGGATCGAGACTACGCCAGCGTCGCCCGCGACAGCGACCGACTGCGCACGGCCACCCTGCCCGCCGTGACCATCCGCGAACGCAAGGAGGTACGCCGCAGCTTCGGCGGCTCACCGTCCTACTGCTTTGCCACGCGCAACGTGCGCGCTTGGTCCTCCGACCCGCAGGGCATGCTGGTGGAGACCAATCCGCGCCGCAATGGTGGCCATCGCTACTACCGGGTCGAACTCGGCAGCCACTGCCGCCAGCTCGACCGCGCGCCGCAGCTGAGCTTCCACTCGGGCCTGCAGAATGGCTTGATCTGCGGCAATCCTGGCGATCGGATCATGGCTGCCGAGTTCGAGACAGACGATCTGCGCAGTGAGAGCATCGCCCCGCTGCCGCAGTACACCCGCGGCAGCTGCGCGATCCAGGCGGTCTACCCGGCCTCCAGCCAGGCGTCGAACTAACCGTCGACGCCGAGGAAGGTGAACGGTGCGCTGGGCACGAAGTGACCCAGTGCATCGCCAGCGAAGGTGTTGCGCTGGTCCGGGCCGAGATCGAGCTTGAGCACCTTGCCGCCGAAATCGACCTTGTTCAGATCGACCCAGAAGGTGTTCGGGGTCAGCGCCGATTCGAAGAAGTACAGCCGCCGCTTGTGGTCAGCCACGGTGCGCCAGCGTGTGGATGAGATGTTCGGCTCGCCCGGCGTGGTGATGCCGTACGGCACCGAGGTGTTGCGGATCACGCTGAACACACTGGCCAGCGCCACCACCGGATCCTCGGCCTTGGGAATGGCGTTGATGTAGAACGAGGCGCGCGCGAAGCGGTCAGCGGAGCGGTTGGTACCCGGCAGCATCACCGTGCCGCCGATCTGCTGCCAGTAACTGTTGAGGGCCAGCTGCTGCTCGAAGATCGGCGAGTTGGTCATCACCTGATAGCGCCGGTCATGGTGGATCACCTGGCGACCGCCGATGTACTCGACGATGGCGCTGTCGCCGCTGGCATCTGACAGCGACAGGTGCAGCGTCGCCTGTCGATCTTCGCCGGGCACCCTGTCGGTGACGATCGCGTACGGCTCGCGTTTCAACGCGGTGACCGCCTCTTCCACGGTGGCGAAGTTGTCCAGCACATACTGCGCCCACAGCGAGATGGCCAGGCCCGGCTTGTTGCCTCGCTGCTGCGGATACTCCGACTCGACCAGCCACAGCAGGTTGGCCACCAGGCCCTTTTCGTTCATGCCATCGGTGGTCGACACGTCGTAGCCGGTGGCCACCACCGAACCGTAGCGCGCGGTCCAGGCCAATGACTTCGGGCCGGCCTGACCGGTGCGGGCAATGCCGCGCGGCAGTATGTAGAGGTTGGTCGCCACATCGACCTTCCAGTCCATCGAGCGCGCGGTGATCACATCGCCGTTGTCGCCCAGGTACACCGCACGCGTGCAGGCCAGCGCTGGTGCTGCTGCGGCGGCCAATGCGACCGCAAGCAGTGCCTTTTCCTTCCACTTCATCCGTGCCATGTCGTTGCGCTCCTTTCCCCGTGATCCATGGATATGACCCCATGCAGGGTGACACAGCGGTGAAGCCTCAGCGGACTGCGCGATCGTGCAGCCAGAAACCTGCAAGCATCGCCGGCACGAACCACAGCGCCTCGCGCGATCCCACCGCCAGCCCGGCGATGGCAGGGCCCGGGCAATAGCCTGCCCAGCCCCAGCCGATGCCGAACAACGCCGCGCCCAGCACCAGGCGCAGATCGACACCGCGCGCAGCGGGCAACTGGAAGCGCGTTGCGCAGGACGGACGCGCGCGCCGCAGCACCCAGCGGTGGCCACCCGCGCTGACCAGCAGCGCAGAGGCCAGCACCCAGGCCAAGGTGGGATCGAAATCGCCGGCGATGTCGAGGAAACCGAGGATGCGGCGCGGATCGGTCATGCCGGCCAACGCCAGGCCTGCGCCGAAAAGCGCGCCTGCCGCACCGGCGGCCACCATCGCGCGGCTCATGCCAAGCCTCCGCCGTGACGGATCAGGAACGTGGTCAGCATCGCGCAGGCCATGAACACCAGCACCGCCAGCAGCGACCGCTTTGAGCCGCGGGCCAGGCCGCAGACCCCGTGACCACTGGTGCAGCCATTGCCCAACCGCGTACCGAAGCCGACCAGCAGGCCGGCACCGACCAGCTGCCACGCCGGCAAGGCATCACGCAGCAGGGCGCGGGGCGCTTGCCCTGGCGCGGCCTGCCACCACATCACCAACCCTGCAGCAGCCAGCAGGCCGAGCAGGAACGCCCAACGCCAACCTCGCTCACCTGGCGCGGCACGCACACTGCCAGCAGCGATGCCACTGATGCCGGCCACCCGGCCCGTGGTTGCCAGCAGCACCACCGCCGCCGCACCGATCAACGCGCCCCCCGCCACCGCGGCCCACGGCAGGGTCATGACCTGCCTCCGCCCATACCGTACATTCGCTTGCCTTTTTATTTAGATTTTTCTAAATTAGCTTTTTCTAAATCCACAGGTCAACCATGGCCCGCCCCCCGCTCGACAGCGCCGCCATGGCCGAGCACGCCTCGCAGGCTGCAGCCCTGCTCAAGAGCCTGGCCCATCCTGCGCGGCTGCGTGTGTTATGCCGCCTGGTCGAAGGTGAGGCGCCGGTGCCGGAACTGCAGGCACTGACCGGACTCAGCGCATCAGCGCTGTCACAGCATCTGGCGGTGCTGCGCGAACTGGACATCGTCGCGACCCGGCGCGAAGCGCAGGCGATCCACTACCGCGTGATTGAAGGGCCCGCACTGGGCGTGCTGCAGGCGCTGCATGCCGCCTACTGCGGCGGCACCTCGCGTTGACGCTCAGCCGGCGTGCAGGACTGGCTGCACGACGTTGTCGAGCAGATCCACCGGCGTCGGCGCGGAATGATCGCCCTGGAGGGCACGGGTAAAACCCGACCAGTCGCTGGATGACAGCTGGCGCAGCAGCGCCTCTTCCACCGGCAACGCGCGCATCGACCAGTACGGAAACTGGCGCTGGCCGAGGCGGCCGCGCGCCAGCTCGATGATGTCGACATGGCTGCCGGCCTGCAGGATGCGCTCATAGACCGAATCGATACCGTCCGGCGGCCCCTCGATGTACTGCAGGAATCGCCCGCCGTCATGCAGCAGCACACCGGTCACGCCCGCCATCTTGTTGAAGCGGGCTGCATCGTCGACCAGCGCCCGCAACCGTTCAGCGGAAAGATCCGGCAGCGCCTGGCTGACATAGGCGATGGCACGCAGTGGCATGGTGCTTCCTTGACAAGATGTACACCCACGGTAGCAGTTGCGGACGAGTCCGTCTCAACACCCGCGGGCGTTTCCTGAAGAATTCAGGTTGCTGCTGCAGGCAGCCCCTCGACGCGCCTCGGCAGCAGGGCTTCGAAGACCACCTGCCCGGCCTCGTTGCGCGCGGCGATACGCCCCCCATGCGCGCGCACGAACTGATCGACGATGTACAGACCCAGCCCCAGGCCCTTGCTCTGGTGGAAGCTGGCCTTGAACGGCTCGAACAACCGCGGCAGCAGCGCGTCGTCGATCCGGCCGGCGTTGCTCACACGCAACAGCACGCTGCGGGGGTCGCGCCCGTCCACCTCCACCCTCGCCTCGCTGCCGTGGGTCAGCGCATTACCGACCAGGTTGGCGGCAACCTGGCCGAGACGGTCCAGATCGCCCTGCAGCCGCGTATCACCGTGCATGTCCAGATGGATCCGGCCTGCCCCATGCGCACTGCCCGCCTCAGCCACCACCGCGCGGGTCACGTCGGCCAGGTCGCAGGCACTGGCCTGCAGGCGCAGGCCACCGCTGCGGATCCGCGAGAAGTCCAGCAACTGCTCGACCATGCGTGCCATGCGCAGGGTGCTGGCCTCCAGGTACTGCAGCGTCTGCTGCGCGCCAGTGTTGTCTTCGGGAAGATCCAGCGCCAGCTTGTCGGCACACAGCAGGATGGCCGACAGCGGCGTGCGCAGGTCGTGGGTCAGTACCGCGGCCATCGTTTCGTTGAGCTTGAGCGCGCGTTCCAGCGCCTCGTTGCGCGCCTTCAGCAGCTGCCGCTGCTGGTACAGCTCGATGAAGACATTGACCTTGCTCAGGATCACCTGTGGCGCCACCGGCTTGTGCAGGAAATCGACCGCGCCGCTCTCGTAGCCCTTGAACACGCGCAGGGGATCATCCGGGGAGGCGGTCAGGAAGATGATCGGCACGTCGCGGCTGCGATGCGAACCGCGCATCAGTTCGGCCAGGGTGAAGCCATCGATCTCCGGCATGTGCACGTCAAGCAGGGCCAATGCCACCTCGTGCTCGAGCAGCAACTCCAGCGCCTGCGCACCCGAGCCGGCCAGCAGCAGGTTGACCCCTTCTCGCTGCAGCAGGGCCTGCATGGCTACCAGGTTCTGCGGCACGTCATCGACGATCAGCAGGTTGACCGGGGTCTGCGGCTGCGCAGGGTCCGGTGGCAACAGGTTCATGCAAACAACTCCTTCAGGCGGCGACACATCAGTTCAAGGGGCAGCACGGCATCGGCGCCGGCATACTGCAGGGCGGAGGCCGGCATCATCGATGCCTCGGCCTCCTCGGGACATTGCAGCCAGGCACGGCCACCGGCGGCGCGCACCGCAGCCACGCCTTCACTGCCATCGCTGCTGGCACCGGTCAGCAGCAGGGCCAATACCTGCCCGCCGAACACTGCAGCAGCGGAGTCGAACAGTGGATCGATGGCCGGACGGGAAAACAGCACCGGCGCATCCACCGACAACGCCACCGATCCCTCGTCCTCCACCAGCAGGTGGTAATCCGGCGGCGCGAACGTCACCGTGCCCGGCTGCAACGGCTGCTTGTCTTCGGCTTCGCGCACCGGCAACGCGCAGTACGGCGCCAGCACCTCGGCGATGCGGCTGGTACGGTCACGCGGCAGGTGCAGCACGGCCAGTACCGGTACGGGCAGCGTACCCGGCAGTGCACCAAGTACCGCCTGCAAGGCGGCCACGCCACCGGCGGACGCGCCGATCACCAGCACGGCTGGACGCGCCGGCAACGCCATCAGGCCACCTTCCGGTACAGGCGATGCTCGCGCGAACAGACATCGAAGGCGTCATGGTGGCACCCGAACTGCAGCGACTCCTTGCTGCCCAGGCCAAGGAAGCCACGGTGCACCAGCGCTTCGCGGAACAGGCCGACGGCGCGGTCCTGCAGATCGCGGTTGAAATAGATCAGCACATTGCGGCACGACACCAGGTGCACTTCGGAGAACACGGTATCGGTGGCCAGGCTATGGTCGGCGAACACCACGTTGCGACGCAGCTGGCGGTCGAACACCGCACCATCGTAGGCGGTGGCGTAGTAGTCGGACAGCGACGCCGTGCCGCCGGCAGCCAGGTAGTTGCGGCTGAACTGGGCCATCCGGTCGATGCCATAGGCACCCGCCTCGGCGGTGGCCAGCGCGGCCGGATTGATGTCGGTGGCATAGACGATGCTGCGATCAAGCAGGCCCTCTTCGTGCAGCAGGATCGCCAGCGACCACACTTCCTCGCCGGTGCTGCAACCGGCCACCCACAACTTCACCGAGGGATAGGTGCGCAGTACCGGCACCACCTGCTCGCGCAGCTCACGGAAGTACGCGGGGTCACGGAACATCTCCGAGACCTGCACGGTGAAGAACTGCATGGCCTGGGCGAACAGTTCCGGCTCGTGCAGCAGCCGGTACTGCAGATCGACCAGCCGTTCGCACTCATAGCGCTGCATCGCCTGGCGCATGCGCCGGCGCAGCGATGACACCGCATAACTTCGAAAATCGTAGTGGTAACGCTGGTACAGCGCCTCCAGCAGGACCTTCAGTTCCAGGTCGAACAGGGCCTGTTCGTTCATTGCCGCGAGCACCAGACCCGGCACAGCGAGACCAGCTTGTCGACGTCGATGGGCTTGGCGATGTAGTCGTTGGCACCGGCCTGCAGGCAGCGCTCACGATCATCGGGCATCGCCTTGGCAGTCAACGCGATGATCGGCAGGTCCTGCAGGTGACGCTGCGCGCGGATCTCGCGCATCGCGGCCAGGCCATCCTTCTCCGGCATCATGATGTCCATCAGCACCAGGTCGACGTCGCGCTCGGCCAGGCGATCCACCGCTTCCTGGCCGTTGCGCGCGATCTCCAGCGTCACGCCCAGCGGCTCGAGCACGCTGGACAGCGCGAAGATGTTGCGCACGTCATCCTCGGCCAGCAGCACGGTGCGTCCATCGAGCACGGTGTCACGGCGGCGTGCCTCGCGCAGCAGGCGCTGCTGGTCGGTCGGCAGGCTGGCCTCCACGCTGTGCAGGAACAGGGTCACTTCATCCAGCAGGCGCTCGGGCGAGCGCGCGCCCTTGATGATGATGCTCTTGGAGTAGCGGCGCAGGCGCTGCTCTTCCTCGCGGTTGAGCGCACGGCCGGTGTAGACGATCACTGGCGGGAAGCCGACATCATCGTTGCCGGCCATGTGCTCGAGCAGGTCGTAACCACTGCCGTCGGGCAGCGACAGGTCCATCACCATGCAGTCGAACGTGACCGTGCTCAGCTGCTCCAGCGCACCGGCCAGAGTGCCCACCGCGACAATCTGCAGCTGATCACGGCCCAGCAGCAGTTCCAGGTTGTGGCGCAGCTCACTGTCGTCCTCGACGATCAGCAGACGCCGCACGTCGCGCTGGCTGGTCTGCTCCAGCTGCTCGATGGCCGACACCAGACGCTCGCGCGTGGTCGGCTTGATCGCGAAACCAATCGCGCCCAGCTCGCGCGCCACCTGGCTGCGGTCCATCGCCGAGACCACGTGCACCGGGATATGCCGGGTATCGGGGTTGCGCTTCAGCCGCTCCAGCACGCTCAGGCCGGACACGTCCGGCAAGCCGATATCGAGCAGGATGCCGTTCGGGCGCAGTTCGCTGGCCAGGGTCAGCGCCTCTTCGGCGGTTCCGGCCACCACGCAGTCAAAGTCCAGTTCATGGGCCAGGGCCACCAGCGCTTCGGCGAACGTGGCGTCGTCCTCAACGGCCAGGATCAAGCGGCCAGCGCGTTGGCGACGACCGCGGTCATCGGCCACGCTGGGCACCGTCGTGGTCGGCGCCACCGCGGCCGCTGCAGGTACCGGCATCGCCGGCACAGTGGCCGTGGCGGGCGCCGCCACGGGCGCCGCAGAGATGTCAGTGGCGTTCGATGCGGGCGCACCCTGCAACGGCAGTTCCAGGATGAAGCAGCTGCCGCGGCCCGGTTCACTGTCGACCTGGATGCTGCCGCCCATGCGCTCGGCCAGATCGCGCGAGATCGACAGCCCCAGGCCGGTGCCACCGTAGCGGCGGCGGGTGCTGCCATCGGCCTGGCGGAACGCCTCGAAGATGACCTGCAACTGCTCGCGGGCAATGCCGATACCGCTGTCGCAGACCTCGAACCGGATGCGGCCCTGGCCGCCCGCACGCACGTGCAGGCTGACCTTTCCATGCTCGGTGAACTTCACCGCATTGGCCAGCAGGTTCTTCAGGATCTGCTGCAGGCGCTGGCTGTCGACCACCAGCTGGCTCGGCGCCAGCGCATCGGCCTCGATCTGCAGGGCCAGGCCCTTCTGCCGCGCCATCGGCTCGAAGGTCTCGCGCAGGCGCTGCAGCACGCTGTCCGTCACCACCACTTCATCGGCCAGCTCGACGTGGCCGGCCTCGATGCGCGACAGGTCCAGGATGTCATTGATCAGCGACAGCAGGTCGTTGTTGGACGACAGGATCGCGCGCGCATACTTCACCTGTTCTTCGGTGAGCGTGCCGTCCTTGTTGTCGGCCAGCAGCTTGGCCAGGATCAGCGAGCTGTTCAGCGGCGTACGCAGTTCATGCGACATGTTGGCCAGGAACTCGGACTTGTAGCGCGAGGTGGCGGCCAGTTCGTTGCTGTTGCGCACCAGCTGGCTCTGCGCGACCAGCAGCGCCTGCTTCTGCGCCTCCAGCTCGTGGGTGCGCTCTTCCAGCTGGACGTTGCTCTGTTCCAGCTCGGCCTGCTGTTCTTCCAGATGGCTCTGCGACTGCAGCAGGCTGCGGCTCTGCTCTTCCAGCTCCTCATTGGCCACGCGCAGCTCTTCCTGCTGAGCCTGCAGCTCCTCGCCCTGGCGCTGGGATTCCTCCAGCAGCACCACCAACTGTGCACGCAGCAGTGATGCGCGCAGCGCCATGCCGATGGTCTCTGCACAGCGCTCCAGCAGCTCGACATCGAGTCGATCCTGTTCGCCGGCGCGGGTGCGTCCCAGTTCAACGATGCCCACGACCGCACCATCGCTGCTGATCGGCGCCAGGATGCGCTCGCGCACCGGCAAGCGCCCCAGGCTGGTCTGCAGCTCAAGCACCGAATCGTCACCCCCGTGCAGGTGGCGGATGCGTTCGTCCCGCGCCACCTGCCCGGCCACGCCCTCCTGCAATGCCAGCGACGCCGGCATGCCGGACGGCAATGCCAGGCCACCGGTCAGCTGCAGTCGCCCCCCTTCCAGGCGGTAGACGGCGGCGACATCCGCCTGCAGCTGGGCCCCCAGGCTGGTTGCCGCGGCCTCGGCGATCTGCTCGGGACCGAGGTCGCCGCGTAGGCTCATCGCCACCGCGTTTTCGGCCTCCTGCAGCCACAACGCCCGCATTGCATCCCGGCGTGCCTGGATCGCGCGGGAAACGATCAGCGCGATCATCAGGAACGCACAGCCGCCGATGCTTCGGTTGACCAGCGAGAACGCCGAATTCGAGCTGGCCGGGGCGATGTTGAACCCGATGACCAGCAGGACGCAGGCGAGCACAGCCACGATGAACGGCGCGCGTGCACTACGCTGGAACACCGTGACGCCCACCGCCAGGAAATAGGCGAGCCAGACGGCATAGCCCAGTGGAACCACCAGCTCCAGGGCGATGGTCGCCCCCAGCAGCACGGCGGAGGTCATCCAGATCCAGCGGTCACGCGTGGTCGCACCAGGACGCATGCAGGTCGGTTCCAGCAAATAAAGGTGGGAGATGGTACCCCGTGTCGTATTCAGCCGCACAGTACGAATGGCACGTGCCATGCCTCTACACACTCTTCACACTGCACTGCCTAGCTTCACGTCCCTCCCAGGGGTAATGCTCATTTCCACGTGGACGCTGCCGCCTCTACGACGTCCGTGCTGACGGACACTTCCCGCCAACTGCGACTGCTGATCGACAGCGTGCGCGACCATGCGCTGTACCTGCTTGATCCTGATGGCATGGTCTGCAGCTGGAACCCGGGCGCGGAGCGCATCAAGGGCTATTCAGCCGATGAAGTGATAGGCACGCACTTTGGCCGTTTCTATCTGGCTGCCGATCGTGAGGCAGGTGAACCGCAGCGCCTGCTCCGCCATGCAGCTCAACATGGCCACGTTGCCAGTGAAGGGTGGCGGGTACGTCGCGATGGCTCCTCGTTCCGTGCCAGCGTGGTCATCGAGCCGGTCGTCGAGGCAGGCGAGCTGCTCGGCTTCGTCAAGATCACCCGCGACATCACCGAGCAGTGGCAGGCACAACGACTGCTGCGCGACGCCCAGCGTGCGCTGCGCAACACCCAGCAGTTCGAAACCGTCGGCCGCCTCAGCCGCGGCCTTTCACACGAATTCAACAACCTGCTGACCACCATCGGCAACGCGCTGGACCTGCTCTCACTGCGTGTAAGCGGTGACGATGCGCGTGCCGCCGAGCTGCTGGATGCTGCACAGGCAGCCACCGACCGCGGCGCGCTGTTGACCCGCCAGTTGCTGGCGTTCAGCACCGGCCAGACGCTGATCCGCGAGCCACTGGACATCAATGCCCTGGTACTGCAAGGGCTGCCGGACCTGCAGCGCGCCTGTCCGCCTGCGGTGCTGCTGGAGCTACGGCTCACACCCGGCCTGCCCCTGGTGAACACCGATGCGATGCAGTTGCAGGCTGCGCTGGCCAACCTGGTGGCCAATGCCGCCGATGCCACCCTCGAAGGCGGCCGCATCCTGATCGGCACCGCATTGGAGCATCGGCTCGACCCGGATGCGGACTCCACGCTGCAACGGGGCTATGTCACGCTCAGCGTCTGCGATGATGGCCACGGAATGGCGGCCGACATCGCCGAACGGGCCACCGAGCCCTTCTTCACCACCAAGGACATCGGCAAGGGCAGCGGCCTGGGCCTGAGCCAGGTGTTCGGATTCACTACCCAGAGCGGCGGCTTCGTCGACGTGTCCACCACGCCCGGTGTCGGCACCACGGTCAGCCTGCTGCTCCCCGCAATGGAGGACCCTGCCGATGACCGATGACCCGATCCGCGTATTGATGGTGGAAGACCAGACCGATCTGCGTGAAATGATCGGCCTGGCCCTGCGCGACCTTGGCATCGATGTGGCCACGACCGCTGACGCGCATGAGGCCGCCGCCCTGCTGAAGGGGGAGGCACGTTTCGACGTAGTGTTCAGCGACGTCAGCATGCCCAACGGCATGTCCGGCATCGAGCTGAGCGAGCATGTGGCGCGCGAACAACCGCAGGCGCGGATGATCCTGTCGTCCGGCTATGCCCGTTCGCAGCTGCCGCCGCTGCCGGAACAGGTGGAGTTCCTGCCCAAGCCGTATCGGCTGCGCCAGCTGGTGCAGCTGCTGAAGCAAGCGTAAGCCACGGCGCCCCGGCAGCAAGCCCCTGCGGTCAATCCTTCATCGCCCCCCGCTGGAACGACGCGAGCAGCGTGGAGGCCGCCGTGGCCGGCGCCAGCCGACCACGTGCGAGTGACCAGGTGATGCCGTAGAAACAGGTCCAGTAGAAGTCCGCGAGCCACACTGCGGTGAAACCGACGTTGAACTCTCCGGCCGCCTGACCACGCAGGAAAAAGGCCTCGAAGCGCTCGCCGATCGGCGCCCAGCGCTCCGGCAGCAGATGCAGGTCGCCCTGGCGCTGCTGCTCTTCCATCATCCGCGCGAACAGCAGCGTCACCAGTTCCCAGTCCGCCAGCAGCGTGGCGGTGACCTGCTCCAGCACGTGGCGTGCATCACCGCCCTCGTCGAACCAGACCGCCGCCGCTTCCAGACGCTCGAAGCCTGCGGCGAACAGTGCTTCGTCTATTGCTTCACGTGTTGGTGCAAACCGATACAGCGTGGCCCGGCTGATGCCTGCCCCCTGCGCCAGTTCGCTGAGCGTGCAGCGCGGATGGCTGACCAGGGTGGCTGCCAGGGCGTGGTGCAGGTCGCGGCGGGTGCGTGCTGCGGCAGGTCGCATGAAAGCGCTGAGGTGTGGGTTCACCCTCACGCTAGCATGAATCATCAATTAATAAACTGAATCACGGATGATTCATCCGAATCACCAATGCGCTAAAACGGGTGTGCGTCCGGTGCACCCGGGTCGGTGCGCGACAGGGAACGCGTCACAGGCATCGAAGGAGACAACGCCATGCTGCATCCACTACGCGATATCGCTGTACTGTTCGACGCCAGCGACACCGGGAACCGCGTTCTCAACATCGCCGCCGATCTGGCGCAGGCGCAGCAGGCGCATCTGGTCGCAGTCTCCACCGCCCAGCATCCCACCGACATCGCCAACGGCTTCGCGCGCGGCGCCGGCATCGCCGCCGCGCTCGACCATGAGGCGCGCGCGGATGCCGCCTGCACCGCACAGCTGATGCAGAACCTGCGAGCCGTGTCCGAGCCGCTGCAGATCAGCACCGAACTGCGCATCGTCTCGGACTATCTGGGCGGCGCCGACCTGGCCCTGCAGTCGCTGTACTGCGACCTGATCATCGCCGGCTATCCGCGTACTCCCGGCGCCCCTTCTGGCTGGCACCCGCTGGGCACCCTGCGCCAGACCGGCGTGCCGATGCTGCTGGTGCCGCCGCACTGGCAGGGCGATCAGGTCGGCCATCGCATTGTGGTGGCCTGGAATGCCAGCAAGCAGGCACGTCGCGCGGTGGCCGATGCGCTGCCCCTGCTCGCGCGTGCACAAGCGGTGCACCTGCTGATGGTCGACACGCCCAAGGCCGAGGCCACACCCGGCGCAGAGATGGCCCAGCATCTATCGCGGCATGGCGTTGAGGTGGAGATCCAGACGATCAGTTCGAGCCAGGGCGGCGTTGCCGCAACCATCCGCCAGCACGTACTCGATGCCGACGCAGACCTGCTGGTGCTGGGCCCTTACAGCCGCAGCCGGGTGGTCGAGCGCGTGCTCGGCGGAGTCACCGAGGATCTGCTCGCCGAAGTACCGGCGCCGCTGTTCGTATCACATTAGTGCCGCCCTGCCCCGACCGGCGGTAGCCGGTCAGCGATTGACCGGTATGCCGCCGGAAGTAGCGACACAGGTAGGACGCATCCTCGAAACACAGGCGCTCGGCGATGCGACCGATCGGCAATTCGCTGTAGGTGAGCAGTGCCTTGATCTCCAGCACCACCTGACGGTCGATCAATGCCTTCGGCGTCTCGTCGAAGCACTCGCGGGTCAGCTGCGAAAGATAGAACGGGGTGATGCACAGCGCCTCGGCGTAGGACTGCACGTCACGCTGGCGCGTGCTGCGCTGCCCGACCAGCTCCCAGAAGCTCCAGGCCAGGCGCTCGCGCCGGCTGACCTGCGCGGGCGCCCGCTTCTGCTTCGGCAGCAACGTGGCCATCTTCAGGAAGAAACTCTGCAGTAGATTGCGCAGCATCACGTGGCGATGCCGTCCACCGTTGTGCTGCGCGTCCATCATCAGCTGCAACCATCCCTGCAGCAACGGCACATCCAACGGTGATGGCCGGCAGTGCGGCTGTTCGTGCAGGAACTGGAACAGCGCATTGGGCAACACATAGGCCACCTCCGATGCCAGCGCTTTGGGCATCAGGCAGACCATCGCCAGGAAGCCGCGCGAGCGATGCCGCAGCAGCGCCAGCGTGTCCTCTGCCAGCACCAGCACATCATGACGCTGCACCGCAACTTCACGAAAATTCAGTGCAAAGCGCGCGCGCCCCGAGACGCATACCAGTACCGCCAGATAGGCGTGACCGAACGACAACGGGACGCCCTGCCCTTCGGCCAGCGTACTGACCTCCAGCCGCATGGATTCGTCCTGGTCCAGAAGCTGGGGTACGCGGTCCATGGGCCGATCCGGCGGTATTCCGGGCCCCAGCATACCCGGGCTCGACCATCAGTTGTGAAAAGTACCGAAACCATCAAGGTCCCACTCTGGGCCGGCCGCGCCTGGCGACCTAGCCTGTGCGCTCACTTTGTCTCCTTGGAATCGACATGCAGCTGCACACCGAACGCTTGATCCTTCGCCCCTGGCGAGACACCGACGCCGCCGATCTGTACGAGTACGCCCGCGACCCGCGCGTGGGTCCGATCGCCGGTTGGCCGGTGCACACCAGTGTCGAGGAAAGTACCGAAATCATCCGCACCGTCTTCAACCAGCCGGAGGTCTACGCTCTGCAGAACCGCGAAGACGGCCGCGCCATCGGCTGTGTCGGCATCCTGATCGGCGCTGACAGCAACTTCGAGATCAGCGACCGCGAAGGCGAGATCGCCTACTGGATCGGCGTACCGTACTGGGGCCGCGGACTGGTCCCCGAAGCGGTGCGCGAAGTGATGCGGCATGCATTCCTGGAGCTGGAGCTGGAAGCGCTGTGGTGCGGTTACTTCGCTGATAACCTGCAATCGCTCACCGCGCAGAGCAAATGCGGTTTCCAGCATCACCATACCGAATTGAACAAGTTCAACAGCTTCCTTGGCGACTACCGTACCGAGCACATCAGCCGCATCACCCGGGAGCAATGGTGTGCCCTGCAGGCCGCCTCGCCGGCCTGAGCAGAGTTCAGGCCAACGTGCGCCGCATGAACAGAAGTTCCGGCGTTGAGGACGCTTCAACCTGCTGGAAACCGAGATCGCGGTACAGGGCCACGGCGGCCGTGTTGTCACGATAGACGCTCAGAGTGAGGCGTTGGATACCGCTTCCGCGCAGCGCCTGTGCACTCAAGGACTGAACGAGCAGCCGGCCAAGGCCGCGCCCGCGTGCCAGTGGGGAAACAATGATGCGACCCAGGTGCGCCGTGTCGGTTGCGGTCATCCAGTACTGACCGAATCCAACACAAACACCCTGCTCGTCCAGCAGCGCCCAGCCCGGGCGCACCTCGAGCTCAAGCACCTGCGCGAACCGCTCCGGCGGTAGTGGAAACGGCACACCCGGGCCTGCCCAGCGCTGGGTGGCCCCGGCGGATTCGGGCCAGCTGGCGACGGTGGCGTAGTTCGAAGGCTGGACGGGGCGAAGGTTCGGTTCCATGACATTCATGGTGCGCCATTTGCACCGGATAGACACGCTGCATGGCCGCACTTGAGTTTTGTCATAGGACAATAAACAATTCCAGACGTCCAGTCGTCACGCCCCAGGCGCGGTGGCACCCAACCCATCCCAGTTCTGGGAGATCCCATGTTCAATGGCCTCAGCGCGTTTCCCCTGACCCCGCTCTCTGAAGCCGGCATCGACTTTCGGGCATTTGCGCACCTGATCGAGCGCCTGGCTGATTCCGGTGTTGATTCAATGGGCGTCCTGGGCTCTACGGGCAGCTACGCCTATCTTGAAAAGCCCGAGCGCAAGCGGGTGCTGCGCGAAGCACTCGCGCATGCCGGGGGCGTACCGGTGATCGCCGGCATCGGTGCACTGCGTACCCGCGATGTGCTGGCACTGGCGCTGGATGCGGAGGATGCGGGTGCTGCTGGCCTGCTGCTGGCCCCCGTGTCCTACCAGCCCCTGAAGGATCATGAGGTGCAAGCGCTGTTCGAAACCGTATGCGCAGCGGTGCGCACACCGATCTGCGTCTACGACAATCCGGGCACCACGCATTTCCGCTTCACCGATGCGCTGCATGGCCGGATCGCCGCACTGCCCAACATCGCCTCGATCAAGATCCCGCGCCTTGCTGATGATCCGGTTGAGGTGGCCGCGCGCGTTGCTCCACTCCGTCCGTGCGTTCCTGCGCATGTGACGCTGGGCGTCAGTGGTGACGCCTCGGCGGTGCTTGGACTGCTGGCGGGGTGCGATGGCTGGTATTCGGTGACAGCAGGGTTGTTCCCTGAGGTTGCGCTGCAGATCGTGCGGGCCGTGGGAAACAGCGATGCCGAGGGTGCCATTGCCCTCTCGGCACGACTGGCGCCGCTGTGGTCGTTGTATGACCGGTTTGGCGGGATTCGCGTCATGGCCTGCGCGGCGACCCTGCTGGGGCTGTGCGGCGAGAACTGCATGCCGTTGCCGCTGCAGGGGCTGCGTGGTGGCGAGCGCGAGGAGGTGGCGACGGTGCTGGGCGGGCTGGGGTTGCTATAGAACTCCAGCCAGCGACTGCAATGCAGCAGTGCCGAATGGTGACCCCGGCCCGATTCGAACGGGCGACCTTATCCTGGTAGGCGGCCATGATCTGGGCGGTTTAACACATGGCGGCTATCTGACCACGGTGCCGTTCTGGGGACGTGATGGAGGCCTACCGCGTCAGCCGCACGGTGAACGCGCCCCGGAACAACCGCGAAGATCTGTTGCTGCAGATCACCTGGGATTCGCGACACCAAGATGCGAATTGTTCTCTGTAAGGCCCGCGAAAGCCCGGGACCATACCTTTGCCCCTTCGCAGTACAACACAAGCAGCAGAACGCTGTTCGCGCATCAGTCTTTGCATGGGGGCAACGTGGCGAGCTTGAGTTGGTTCGACGGAATGGTCCTCGGCTTTTTGCTTGGCGTCGCTGCAAGCGCAATTGCCGCATTCCTCGCCCTCCGCGACAGAAGCCGGGATGAATGACCACAGTAGTGCAAGCTGCGGGCCGCCTGAAATGAGCGGAGGTCCACACCATCAGCGCAGCGAACTTCCGCGCAGCGCCTGCATTCCGCACCTGTGGGAGCAACTGGCGCTTCAAGACAATCTGCAAGCTGGCCAAATGCCGCAAGCCATTGACTTATGGTGACCCCGGCCCGATTCGAACGGGCGACCTTCCCCTTAGGAGGGGGACGCTCTATCCAGCTGAGCTACGGGGCCACTGGCAGCGGCACAGGATACCGCGTCCAGCTGAATGGACCAAGCGCTGGGCGTTCTGCAGGACGTCCAGCACCAGTATTCTGCGCACATCCCCCCCCTGCACTTATACCGTCGCCGCATGATGACCTTCTGGGAGAGCCTGTCTGCGCTCGGCGACAGCCGCGCCTTGTTTCCGCTTGCCACTGTACTCGCCTTGTTCCTGCCAGCCTCTCACCGCCGCCTACTATGGCGCTGGGCAACGGCAATCATTGTAGTCGCCGCGACCACTCTGGCCAGCAAGATCGCCTTCATGGGCTGGGGTTTCGGGTTGGAGCATCTGGATTTCACCGGCATCTCCGGGCATGCCGCCATGTCCAGCGTGCTCTATCCCGTGACCTTATGGCTGCTGGCCAGCGGCCGCAGCCGACACTTGCGGGCCTGGGCCGTCGCTGGCGCGGGGCTTGCAGTCGCGATCGGATACTCTCGACTGCCTTTGCGGGCCCATTCCCCCTCCGAGATCATCATAGGACTCAGCCTCGGCCTGGCTGCGTCGGCTTGGGTGCTGCGTCACGGACAGACGCTGGGCAACATCCTGGCGGTGCATGGCCGCGCCGCGTTGCTGACCATTGCCGCCGCCATGACCACGCCGATATTGCTCGCAGATTTACACACTCATGACCTCGTGAAGGCCGCTGCGAAGACACTGTCCGGCCGCACGCAGGCATTCGAGCGCCAGAATCTACGCGGCAATTCGTCGCCAGACAGAAGCCATCATTAGGCACGAAGTTTTCACAAATCTTGACAGCAAGGGTTCATCCGCAGAATATGTGAAAGGAATTTCCCCTGACGGAGCAGGCCTCCCATGTTCAAGAAGACGATCGCAGTTGTGGCACTGGCGGCCCTGTCCGCCTCCCCGATGATGAGTTTCGCGCAGGAAGCGCAGGCTACGGCCGGCACGGAGGCTACTGCGGCTGAAGTTGCCGGCGCAGAAGCTGCTGGCGTCTCGACCGCTGCAGTCGTGGGCACCACCGTAATCGGCGTGGCCGCCGCTGCCGTTGCCTACAGCATCGGCGGCGACAGCACGAGCGGCAGCAATGACGGCGGCAGCGGCACTGATCCGGGCGGCCCGGGTCCGGGCGGCCCTGGTACGGGTGGCACCGGCGGTACGGGCGGCACCGGTGGTACGGGCGGCACCGGCGGCACCGGCGGCTGATCAGCGCACCGCGTACCACTCAGGCCCTCGCCGGGCGCGGCCCGGCGGGGGTTTTTTATGCCTGCCAGACTCTCATTCCCATGAATAACATCACCCCTCGCCTTCTTGCCGCTGCGTTGACCGCACTGGCACTGTCCAGCTGTGCGCTTGCGCCGGGACAGCACCTGCGCCGCAGCGACGTCGCCGTTGACCGCAAGAGCGGCGATGGTCAGCTGGAAATCGTCACCATCACGCCGAAGCTGATCGCGCAGGAAAACGCCGCGCGTACGCAGAATTCACTGCCGGCTGCATTGTTCGATTACCAGCCGGCACCGTACACGGTCGGCGCCGGCGACATTCTCTATGTCACCGTATGGGATCACCCGGAACTGACCGTGCCGGCCGGTCCCCAGCAGCAAGGTGCTCTGGCAGGGCGCCTTGTGCAGAGTGACGGCACGATGTTCTACCCATACATCGGCAAGGTCACAGCTTCAGGCAAGACGCCGATGCAGCTCCGCGAGGAGATCAGCACCCGCCTGGCCAAGTACGTGGAATCGCCCCAAGTGGACGTATCCGTCCTCACCTATGGCAGCCAGCGGGTCTGGGTGACAGGCGCTGCCCAGCGATCCTCACCGATTGCTCTGGGCACCTCGCCGCTGACGCTGGCGGATGCGATCAGCCAGTCCGGACTGGACAACCAGCAGGCCGACTTGTCCGGCATCCAGCTCAGCCGGGAAGGCACCACTTACACGATCAATCTGGAAACCCTGGCCCGCGAGTTTGGCGGCCGCCAATTGCTCCTCAAGGATGGCGACTCCATCTTCGTCCCTTATCTGGATCGCAAAGAGATCTTCGTGGTGGGCGAAGTCAATCAGCCTGGCGCCTACAGCTTCCGTACGGGCGATGTCTCGCTGAACCAGGCACTGGGCCGTGCTCGCGGCCTGCTTCAACAGACCGCAAACGGCAACGCCGTGTATGTCATCCGCGGCAGCACGGACCTGCAGCAGGAGCCGTCGATGGTCTATCAGCTGGAGGCGCGCTCGCCGACCGCATTTGCTGCCGGCAGCCAGTTCCATCTGCAGCCGGGCGACGTGGTATTTGTCGGCGCAGCCGGCGTCAGCCGTTGGAACCGATTCGTAAATCAGCTGCTGCCCTTCACCAATATCCTGTACAACGCGGCGCGTACCGGAACCGAAATCAAGGACAACTGACATGGCTCGCATGGATGCGGCTTGCCACTGCCCAGCACATCGGGCCCATGGCGCGGTGTTGATGGTCATCGTCGCCGCCCTGCTGCTCACCGGGTGCACCACCGGCAGCCGTTCCACAGTGGACACCTTCCGGCTGATCACCCATCGCCCGGCGCAGGCGACCGCAGAAGGCGTGGCCAACAACCGCTTCCCACAGATGCAGGTAGAAACTCCTGACCTCACCGCAGTGGCGGTGTTGGGCTACATCGATGGAGGCCGCCAGCAGTGGTTCGCAGGCTCACATGCGGTGTTCGAAATGGACGCTCACGGCCTGCTGCTGGGTGGCAGCGGCCTGGGGCAGCAATGGCATGCGCGTATCGATGGCCCTTCGCCGTTCGAGGACCTGCGTACAGTGACCGCGCCCGTTACGGTGCAACGCCGCTATGACTGGGTTCCCGCCTACCAGGTCGACGTCGCCGTGACCGGCACACTGAGCAGGGGTGCACTGGAGCAGGTAGACATACTGGGTTCGCGTCGAACCCTGCAGCGGTTCGACGAGCGGCTACAGGGCGGCGGAATGAGTGGCCGCAATGTCTACTGGGCAGATCCGGTCACGGGCTTCATCTGGAAAAGCCGACAACATCTGGCACCCGGCCGCGTCGCAGAACTGACCCAGCTCAAACCCTATCGCACGGCCAAGGATTGAGCCATGACGTTCAGATTTCCCAACCCGGCAATCCTTGCCGCGCTGTTTGCTGCCACTGGCGTCCAGGCCGCGCAGATACATATTGAAGGTGCCGTCGAAGCAGCCGGGGAGTACGAGCTGAGCGCTGGCGCCCGTCTGGCCGACGGGCTACTGCTAGCCCGCCCAAACACCGACGCCTACCTCCTGGGGACAAGCCTCGAACGCCCACACGCCCTGAAGGACCAAGTGCGGCTGCGCGCAGGGCTGCAGTATGGCGCCGGGCAGCTGGCAGAGTCTGCCGACGCACAGGTGGTCACGCTCGCGCAGGCATTGCAGACCTGGCTGGAGACACATCCGGCCACCGGCCGGACACCCATCACCGGCCCCGCCCGACTGATCCAGGTCCAGCCCGCGAACAACCCGGTACTAGCCACAGGCGATAGGCTGCGGTTCCCACTGCAGCCACGCACGATCACCGTCATGGGCGCAGTGGAGCAGGAATGCGAGCTGCCGCACGTCCCGCAGCGCGATGCACGCGACTATCTGCGTGACTGTCATCCCAGTCCTCTTGCCGACCGCAACGATATTTACGTGATTCAACCCGACGGGCGAATCCAGCAGTTGGGTATCGGCCTGTGGAACCGCGCAGATCCCCAAGCTGTCGCGCCTGGAGGTACGGTCTTCGTGCCCGTACGTGCGTCCCTCATCAAGCATATCGACCCGCTGTTCAACAGCGATTTCGCCACGTTCATCGCCACCCAGCCCATCAATCCGTGATGACCCAGCCCTGCCTGCGCGCGCACCCGGTGCGCCCCGCCCGTTTCGCACTGAGCGCGCTCGCCTTGTCGCTGTCCTGCGCGCTGCATGCACAGGAGGCGCCGCCACCCACCGCCAACGAATGGGGCGGGATCGGCCTGTTGCAGACGCCTACCGCGCGCATGGCAAGCGACGGAGACCTGAGCTTTACGGCGTCATACAACGCTCCGTACGCCCGCTATAACCTGACCATGCAGCCATTCCCATGGCTGGAGGCGTCATTCCGCTACATCAATGTCAATAACTTACTGTACGGGCCCAGCGTTGCAGGCGATCAGCATTACAAGGACAAGTCGATCGACTTCAAACTGCGCCTATGGCAGGAATCACGCCTGCTGCCGGAGCTGGCCTTTGGTGTGCGCGATCTGGGTGGCACTGGATTCTTTTCCAGCGAATACCTGGTTGCCAACAAGAATTTCGGTCCGATCGATGCGTCGATCGGACTTGCCACCGGCTACATTGGCAACCGCGGCGACTTCTCCAATCCACTCGGCGCTATCGATGATCGCTTCAAGGACCGCCGCTCCATTGCCAACAGTGACATCACCCAGTCCGGCAAGTTCGGCCTGAGCAACATGTTCAAGGGGCCAGTTGGCGTTTTTGGCGGCATCACCTACCAGACGCCGATGGATGAGCTGCTGCTCAAAGTCGAATACGACGGCAACGACTACCGCCGCGAACCCCGCAACAACAACCTGCGCCAGCGCACGCCCGTCAACGTGGGCCTGGTCTATGTGCCAAACCGCAATGTAGAGCTGACTGCAGCCTGGGAGCGCGGCGACGCGGCGATGTTCTCGCTCACCCTGCGTGGCAACCCGGGCAATGCGCCTGCTGCACCGAAGCCGTTCGACCCGCCACCGCAGCGACTGCTGCCCGAGACGGCCGCCGTCGATCAGCGCGCATCAGTTGCCAACAGCGACGCTTCTGGTGCCGCACCTGGCACCAGCACCGATTGGGCAGCGATCAGCACCGAGCTGCAGCGCAATGCCGGCTTCCGTGTCGAACGCATTTCGCGCCGCGGCGACGAACTGTATGTCGACGGTTACCAGACCCGCTACCTGCATGCCGCCAAGGGCCTGGGACGCGCCACGCGCATTCTTGCCAACGCGACCGGCGATGACTACAACTGGTTCACCCTGCGTACCACCCGCGTGGGCATGCCGATCGCCGATCTGTCGATCAACCGCGAAGCGTTCGCGGGATACCTGGATGGCACCGTCAGCGAAGACGTACTGCGACGGAGCACGGAACTGCAGGCGCCTGACGCGCGCGCGCGCGAAACGCTTTACACACCCAAGCGCAACCCGTTCGGCGGCGGCTTCAACATCGGCTACCGGCAGAACCTTGGCGGCCCCGATGGCTTCATTCTGTACCAGGTCGCAGCCAACTATACGGGCAGCCTGTTCCTGCGCGACAACATCTGGCTGACCGGCACCATCAGTGCCGATGTCACCAACAACTACCACAAGTTCAAGTACAACGCCCCAAGCCGCCTGCCGCGTGTACGTACCGACATCCGCCAGTACCTGACCACCTCCGACATCATGCTGCCCAACCTGCAGGCCAACATCGCCGGGCGGCTGGCACCGGACCTGTATGGCATCGCCTACGCAGGCTACCTGGAGTGGATGTATGCTGGCGTCGGCGGCGAACTGCTGTATCGCCCAAGCGGCGAGCGCTGGGCGGTTGGCGCAAATCTCAACCGGGTGCAACAGCGCGACTATGACCAGCACTGGGGCCTTCGTGACTACCGCATCACCACCGGCCACGCCACGTTCTATTACGCCTTCGACGCCCGTGAACGCATCATCGGCTCGCTATCGGTCGGCCAGTATCTGGCCGGCGACAAGGGCGCCACTCTGGACCTGGCCCGCGTATTCGACAACGGCGTGACAATGGGCGCGTATGCGACCAAGACCAATGTCTCGGCGCGCGACTTCGGTGAGGGCAGCTTCGACAAGGGCATCTACTTCAGCATTCCGCTCGATGGATTCCTGCCACGCTCCACGCGTGGCCGTGCGGCCTTCAATTGGAACCCGCTGATCCGCGATGGTGGCGCCATGCTCGGCCGCAAGTACGGCCTGTACGGCATGACTGGTGATCGCGACGAGCGCTTCTTCTACGACAATCTGCGTAACGTCGGGGAATGACAAAAGCCGGGAGCCTGACGGCTCCCGGCCATTCGTCTGCAGCGCAACTTCAAAGAGCTTGTGCAATCAAAGGTAACGCACCCAGCTCTTCACCCCCTCATCCATCAGCGTGTAGACGTGCTCGAATGCAGCACGCTGCTGGCGATAGGGATCGGGAATCTCGCGATCGGACTGCCACTTTCCCAGCAGGAAGGTCTTGCCCGACGCCTCCGGCGCGATTTCGATGATGCGATGGACATGCTTGCGCTCCATCACCAGCACCAGATCCGAAGCTGCCAGGATGCCGCGGTCGATCTGCCGCGCACGATGGCTGCTGCCATCCAGGCCATGCTCGGTCAACAGCGCCTGCGCGGTGGCATCCACACCATGATTGACCAGGGCCCCCAGCCCGGCCGAGGACACCGTGATGCCCCTGCCGCTCACAGCCTCACGCAGCATCACTTCCGCCGACGGACTACGGCAGATGTTGCCGACACACACAACCAGAATATTCTTGAACACGGACAACGGCTTCCATCAATTCTTCAATACATGGCACGCAACACCTGGCCGCCCCTACAGACCGGGCACTTCCATCCGAACGTGCCGCCACATGCCGGCAGCAGCCTCGCCTAGTATGCCGATTTCTGGCCCAGCACTTTGAAGGCCGTCATCAAAATGATCCGTACATCCAGCGTCGGACTCCAGCGCCGGATGTAATCGATGTCGTACTGGACGCGCTTCTTCATCGAGCGCAGCTCCGGCGTCTCACCGCGCAACCCGTTCACCTGCGCCCAGCCAGTAATTCCAGGCTTGACGTAGTGACGGTGCATGTAGCGTTCGATCACCCGTTCATAGTGGTCGTTGTGCTGGATCGCGTGCGGCCGTGGCCCCACCACCGACATGTTCCCGCCCAGCACATTGAAGAACTGTGGCAGCTCATCCAGGCTGCTGCGACGCAGGAACGCACCGAACCGGGTCACTCGCGGATCACCGCGCGTCGCCTGGGTGATCTGCCCGGCGCCCTCTGCATGTACGCGCATGGAGCGGAACTTGAGCATCCAGAATTCCTTTCCGCCCAGTCCATGGCGCTTCTGGCGGAACAGCACCGGCCCCGGAGAACTCAGCTTCACACCAATGGCCAACACGGCAAACAAAGGCGCCAGCAGGATTACTGCCACGCCTGCAACCATGATGTCCTCGACGCGCTTGAACAAGCGGAATCGATGATCAACCAAGCCTTGGCGTACACCGATCATCGGCACATCACCCACCTGGTGCACACCAGGGTTCAGCGCCCCAAGGCCCGTGGTATCAGGAATCAGACGCACAGGCACCGGAAAACGCTCGATCTGCTTAAGCATGTCCTTGATGGCGCCAGCATGCCCCATCGGCAGAGACACCCATACCTGATCGAATTCGCCGCGGTGCTGATCCATGTACTGCGGGACGTCTTCCAGTCGCCCCAGCCTGCACGGCGCGTCCCCTCCGCGGCGGGTGGCGATATCGCCCGCACTGGCAAAGTAGCCGATGACGTCCTTGCCAAGCTCTGGCTTCCCGCGCAGCAGGCGATGCAACCTCAAAGCGGGAGCCCTTAGCCCAACCAGCAAGATGCGCTCGTGGTCCATTCCGCGCGAGCGCAGGCGATGCAACTGCACTCTCAGCAATACGCGCAGCGCCGCCATCGATGCCAGACCAAAGGCGTACCAGCCAATCAGCCATGTCGAGGGCACCACGTCGGCAAGCCCAACCAGCACGACGTAGAGCGAAAACAGCGCAAAGGTGGCAGACCACGCCAGCAACAGCAGCCAGAGGTCAGCGAGCAGCCCCCGGATGCGCCAGTTCCGATACAGCGGCGCCACGGAGAAACACACGATGGCGCTGAGAATCACCGCGCCAAACACGATTCGCTGGGAGGAGTCCGGCGCAGCTGCTCCATACAACACGATATGGGAAAGCACTGCCATGCCTGGCAGTAGCAACATGTCGCCCAGGCGTAGCCCCAACTCCAAGGCAGCCCGGGCTTCGACGCGGCGGCGGCCAGCCCGGGCCCGCTCTGCGGAAAGGTCTTCTACTGATCCCTGTAGCAACGCACTTCTCCATTCTCGGCTCGACGGGACGCGGAATTGTCTGCGTCCACGTGCGCGGACTCCCCAGCCAGCACGGAATCGTCGAGGTTGTGTCAATCAAATGTGGAGGAATTGTGGATGAAGTCTGGGCCAAAAGATAGGAATCCCGACTGGGCACAGGCTCGGACGAATGCCATGAAATCACCCTATCCAATTGAAAATATTGACAATTTCCAGTGTGTCAATTTGCATCAACATGCGTCATTTAGCGTCAAAAAATGAACGTCATTGCGCACTTCATGTCGGTTCACTGGCGCTCAATCCACCCCGCACCGCACCAAAGCCCAACCACCACCCTCTGCTACCATCGGCGGTTCTGTTCATCGCGTCCCCCACCTGCCCGCGATGGCGCCAAACAACGTAACGAAACACAGGAGTCTGCATGTCTTCCGAGCTGCTCAAGTCCCTTGGCCTGGACGCGATCAACGCTGGCACGTACCTGGGCAACGGGGAGTGGTCGAGCGCGACCAGTGGTGAGCTGATCACCCCGGTCAACCCGACCACCGGCGAGCCGATCGCACAGGTCCGCGCGACCACCGAGGCCGAGTACGAGACCGTCGTCGCCCGTGCGCAGGAAGCCTTCAAGGTCTGGCGCACCACGCCTGCCCCGCGCCGCGGTGAGGCCGTGCGCCTGTGCGGCGAAGCGCTGCGCAAGCACAAGGATGCGCTGGGTTCGCTGGTCGCCCTGGAAATGGGCAAGAGCAAGCCGGAAGGCGACGGCGAAGTGCAGGAGATGATCGACATCGCCGATTTCGCCGTGGGCCAGAGCCGCATGCTGTACGGCTACACCATGCATTCCGAGCGCCCCGGCCACCGCATGTACGAGCAGTACCACCCGCTGGGCCTGGTCGGCATCATCTCGGCCTTCAACTTCCCGGTGGCGGTGTGGAGCTGGAACTCGTTCCTGGCGGCCATCTGTGGCGACGTGTGCATCTGGAAGCCGTCCAACAAGACGCCGCTGACCGCCATCGCCTCGCTGAAGATCTGCAACGACGCCCTGCGCGAAGCCGGTTTCCCGGACATCTTCTTCCTGATCAACGATGCCGGCACCGCGCTGTCGGAGAAGATGGTCGATGACCGCCGCGTGCCGCTGATCAGCTTCACCGGCTCGACCCAGGTCGGCCGCACCGTCAACGAAAAGGTCGCGCGCCGCCTGGGCCGCTGCCTGCTGGAGCTGGGCGGCAACAACGCCATCATCCTGGACGAAACCGCCGACCTGAAGCTGGCCGTGCCGGGCATCGTGTTCGGCGCCGTCGGTACCGCCGGCCAGCGCTGCACCACCACCCGCCGCCTGATCGTGCACCGCTCGATCTACGCCGACGTGCTGGCCACCCTGGTCAAGGCCTACAAGCAGGTGGAAGGCAAGATCGGCGACCCGACCGATGCCGCCAACCTGATGGGCCCGCTGAACAGCGACGGCGCCGTGCAGCAGTTCCTCGATGCCATCGCCCAGGCCAAGGCGGCCGGTGGCACCATCGAGACCGGTGGCACCCGCATCGACCGCGCCGGCAACTTCGTGCTGCCGGCGATCGTCTCCGGCCTGAAGAACAGCGACGCCGTGGTCCAGCACGAGACCTTCGCGCCGATCCTGTACGTGATGCCGTACGACAGCATCGACGAAGCCATCGACATGCAGAACGGCGTGCCGCAGGGCCTGTCGTCCTCGATCTTCACCCAGAACCTGAAGACCGCCGAGAAGTTCCTGTCGGCCGCCGGCAGCGACTGCGGCATCGCCAACATCAACATCGGCACGTCCGGTGCGGAGATCGGCGGCGCCTTCGGTGGCGAGAAGGACACCGGCGGTGGCCGCGAATCCGGTTCGGATGCGTGGAAGGTCTACATGCGCCGCCAGACCAACACCATCAACTATTCGGATTCGCTGCCGCTGGCACAGGGCATCAAGTTCGACCTGTAACGCTTTCTGTAGTGCCGGGCCATGCTCGGCAGGATGTGCAATGAACACCGCAGGAAATGCAGCCGAGCATGGCTCGGCGCTACAGGGTGGCAAGCCGGTGATTGATTTCACCGGCCGCCCCGTGCTCATCGCCGGTGGCAGCAAGGGCATTGGCCGTGAGATGGCGCTGGCATTTGCCGGCGCCGGTGCGCGGGTCTCGGTCTGCGCCCGCGGCCAGGCCGGCCTGGATGCCCTGCGTGCCGATGCAAAGGTACAGGGCGTCGAGTTGCACACGTTTCCTGCCGATCTGGGCGAGGCCAACCAGATCCAGGCCTGGCTGCAGGCTGCCGCCGATACACTCGGCGGCATCGATGTGCTGGTCAACAACGCCACCGGCTATGGCATGGCCGATGACGAAGAGGGCTGGGCCGCCAGCCTGCAGATCGACCTGATGGCGGCGGTACGGGCCTCGCGCCTGGCACTGCCGTGGCTGCGCGCATCCAGCGATGCCTGCATCCTCAACCTGTCCTCGATCGCCGCCCAGCAGCCGCGTCCCGGTGGCGCGCCCTACGCTGCCGCCAAGGCCGCGCTGTCGCACTACACCACCTCGCAGGCACTGGCGCTGGCCAAGGACCGGATCCGGGTCAATGCCATCGCCCCGGGCTCGATCGAGTTCGATGACGGCCTGTGGGATCGCCGCCGCACCGAAGATCCCGCGCTGTACCACGGCACCCTGGCGAAGATCCCGTTCGGCCGCTTCGGCCACCCGCGCGAGATTGCCGATGCCGCCCTGTTCCTGTGCTCGCCGCTGGCGCGCTGGATCACCGGCCATGTGCTCAACGTGGATGGCGGCCAGGTGTTGATGGGCTGAATTTGTAGAGCCGAGCCCATGCTCGGCTTGCGCGCAAAGCGCGGTCCATACCGCGTCGGCCCAGAGTTCAGCCGAGCATGGGCTCGGCTCTACAGGGCACTGCCCATGGGATTGCCCGGGCAGAGGCACTATCATGTGCACACTGCCAAGGAGGACCCCGATGAGCGTGGCACCCCGACAGACAAGCGCCCTGGCCGTGGTCAGCCTGGTCATGGGCATCGCCAGCTGGACCGTCCTGCCCTTCGTGGCCAGCATCGTGGCCATCATCACCGGCCACATGGCCCGCGCCGAGATCCGCCGCCGCCCGCATGAACTGGAAGGCGATGGCCTCGCCGTCACCGGCCTGGTGCTGGGCTGGGTGATGGTCGGCGCCGTGATCGCCGCCATCCTGGTCTTCATCCTGTTCTTCGGCGGCCTGGCCTGGCTCGCCGCGATGTCGAACTGATCATCATGACCACTTCCGACAGCACTGAACGCTTCAGCAGCCGCGTCGCCGACTACGTCCGCTACCGGCCCGATTACCCGCCCGCCCTGTTGGAGTGGCTGCATGGCCCGATGGGCGTCAGCCACGAGGCCGTGGTCGCCGACATCGGCGCCGGCACCGGTATTTCCAGTCGCCTGTTCCTGGCCAGCGGCCATCCAGTAGTCGCGGTTGAACCCAACGCCGCCATGCGGGGCGCGGCCGAGGAATGGCTGGCACCGCAGTACCCGCAGTTCCGTGCGGTGGACGGCCGCGCCGAGGCCACCACACTGGACGATGCCAGCATTGATCTGGTCAGCGTCGCGCAGGCCTTCCACTGGTTCGACACCGTGGCGGTGCGCGCCGAGTGGCAGCGCATCCTGCGCCCGGGTGGCCTGGCACTGATCTACTGGAACTCGCGCCTGCTCGACGCCAGCCCGTTCCTGATCGGCTACGAACAGCTGTTGCTGGACTACGGCACCGACTACACCGCGGTGGCCGAGCGCTACCAGGACGACGCCACCATGCAGGCCTGGTTCGGCCCCGGTCTGCGCGGCATGGTGGAGCTGCCGAACGTGCAGCATCTGGATTTCGACGCCCTGCGCGGGCGCCTGCTGTCCTCCTCCTACGCACCCCAAGCCGGTCATCCGCGCCATGCGCCGATGATCGCCGCCCTGCAGGACCTGTTCGCCGCCCACGCGGTCGACGGCCAGGTTGCTTTTGAATATCGAACCCGAGCCTTCCTCGGCACGCTGGACTGAACCGACGCATGTATTCGCTTGCCCGCCCCTTCCTGTTCTCGCTCGACGCCGAGCGCGCCCACGGCCTCGGCCTGTCCGCACTGGACCTGGCCTATCGCACCGGCACCACGCCGCTGCTGGCCGCCCGCATCGCGCCGATGCCGAGCACCGTGTTCGGGCTGACGTTCCCCAATCCGGTCGGCCTTGCTGCCGGCCTGGACAAGAACGGCGAGCATATCGATGCACTGTTCGCGCTGGGCTTCGGCTTCGTCGAAATCGGCACCATCACCCCGCGCCCGCAGGCCGGCAATCCGCAGCCGCGCCTGTTCCGGCTGCCGGAACACAACGCGATCATCAACCGCATGGGCTTCAACAACGCGGGCGTGGATGCGCTGGTGCGCAATGTCGAACGCGCGCGCAACCGTCGCGGCCTGCTCGGCATCAACATCGGCAAGAACAAGGACACCCCCAACGAACAGGCCGTGGACGATTACATCGCCTGCCTGGACAAGGTGTATCCGCTGGCCGACTACATCACGGTCAACATCTCCTCGCCCAACACCGCCGGCCTGCGTGAGCTTCAGGAAGAGACCGCACTGCGCCAGCTGGTCAGCCAGCTGCGTGACCGCCAGGAAACCCTGGCGGCGCAGCACGGTCGCCGTGTGCCGATGCTGGTGAAGGTGGCGCCGGACCTGAGCGAGCGTGACATCGATGCCGCAGCACGCGTGCTGGGCGAACTGCAGGTGGACGGCGTGATCGCCACCAACACCACCATCGACCACAGCAAGGTGGCCGGCGATCCGCTGGCCAACGAGGCCGGCGGCCTGTCCGGTGCGCCGGTGCTGGAGCAGTCCACGCTGGTGCTGCGCCGCCTGCGTTCGCGCCTGCCCGAATCGGTACCGCTGATCGGTGTCGGCGGCATCCTGTCCGGTGCCGATGCGGTGGCCAAGATGGCCGCCGGCGCGGCGCTGGTGCAGTGCTACAGCGGCCTGATCTTCCGTGGCCCGGCGCTGGTCTCCGAATGCGTGGAGGCGATCCGTCGCCGCCGCGAAGCACCGAGCCGCGGCGCGGTGGCCCCACTGTGAGCGCGCCCATGGATACCGTCGACGGCAACGCACCGCTGCGCTGGACGCTCACCCGCAATGCGCCGCTGCAGGCGCTGAACACCTTCCATGTGCAGGCCAGCGCCGCGCAGCTGCTGGAACTGCACGATGCCGCACTGCTGCCGGACGTGCTCGCGCTGCCCGAGGTAGCCAACGGCCCGCTGTTGGTGCTGGGCAGCGGCAGCAACGTACTGATCGCCGAGGACCTGCCTGGCACGGTACTGGTGTTCGGCAACCGTGACATCAGTTTTCTTGAACACCGCGCCGACCATGCGGTGATCCGCGCCGGTGCCGGCGTGCCCTGGCACGGGCTGGTGATGTGGTCCCTGCAGGAGGGCCTGTCCGGCCTGGAGAACCTGGCGCTGATTCCCGGCACCGCCGGTGCCGCGCCGATCCAGAACATCGGTGCCTACGGCGCGCAGGTCGGCGAATTCATCCAGGCCGTCGAGGCCTGGGACTGCCAGGAGCGGGCCTGGGTGCGGCTGGACAACGAACAGTGTGGCTTCTCCTACCGCGACAGCGTATTCAAGCAGCAGCCTGATCGCTACCTGATCACCGCCATCGAGCTCAAGCTGCCGCTGCTGCACGATCTGCGCATGGACTACGCCGGCATCCGCGAGGAACTGCAGGCGCAGGGCGTGGAATTGCCGAGCGCGGTGGACGTGGCCAACGCGGTGATCGCAATCCGCCGCCGCAAGCTGCCCGACCCGGATGTACTCGGCAACGCCGGCAGCTTCTTCAAGAACCCGGTGCTGCCGCTGGAACAGGTCGACGTGCTGCTGCAGCACTTCCCCGAACTGCCGGTGTTCCCGTCCGACCAGGACGGCAAGCGCAAGGTCTCGGCGGCATGGATGATCGAGTCCTGCGGTTGGAAGGGCTTCCGCGAAGGCGATGCCGGCGTGGCGCCAAGCCACGCACTCGTGCTGGTCAACCACGGCAACGCCACCGGTGCTGAACTGCTGGCGCTGGCGCGACGTATTTCCGCTTCGGTGCTGGAGAAGTTCGGCGTACCGATCGAACCGGAGCCCCGCCTGCTCGGCGCACAGTGGTGAACAGCCCCGCCCTCTCCCCCAGCGCCACCCCGATGCGGGCGGCGCTGCTGATGCTCGGCAGCACCATGGCATTTGGCCTGATGGCGGTGGCCATCCGCTATGCCACGCGCTACGTGCCGACCCAGGAAGTAGCGTTCTTCCGCAATGCCTTCGGCCTGCTCGCGTTGCTGCCGATGCTGCTGCGCCCCGGCCACGCGCCGCTGAAGACCCAGCAGCTGCCGCGCTATTTCGTGCGCAGTGCGATCGGGCTGGGCTCGATGCTATGCGCGTTCTGGGCGCTGGGCCACCTGCCGTTGGCGCAGGCGGTTTCGCTGTCGTACTCCACGCCGTTGTTCGTCACCATCGCCGCCGTGCTGTGGCTGGGCGAGACCGTGCGCGTGCGCCGCTGGGCCGCTGTGGTGGTTGGATTCATCGGCGTGCTGGTGATCGTCCGCCCGGGCACCGCCGGCTTCACGGCCGGCAGCCTGGTCGCTGTCGGTGCGGCCGTGCTCAGCTCGCTGGTGGCGATCCAGATCAAGCAGCTGACCCGTATCGACAGCGCCGATACCGTGGTGCTCTATACCTACGTGTTCTGGGTGCCGCTGTCGCTGGTGCCTGCCCTGTTCGTCTGGGTCTGGCCCACCGGCATCGCCTGGCTGTGGCTGCTGGCCACCGGCGTGCTCGGCACTGTCGGCCAGCTGCTGTGGACGCGGGCGCTGCGCCTGGGCGAAGTCTCGGCGCTGACCCCGATCAGCTTCCTGCAACTGCCGCTGGTGACGCTGTGCGGCTGGCTGCTGTTCAACGAAACGGTGGACCGCTGGACGATCATCGGCGCCGGCATCATCCTCGCCGCGAACGCGTACATCGCCCACCGCGAAGCCGTACTGTCGCGGCGTGCCGCAAGTGCAGCGGCCTCGGCAGCGGCCAAGCCCGCCGAGTAGATCCGCGCCACGCGTGGATGACGCTGCACTCCTCTGTAGAGCCGAGCCTACGCTCGGCTGCTCTTCGCGCCTCCACCGTTGACTGAGCGCGCAGGGTTCATCCACGCATGGCGTGGATCTACAGCGCGCGATACACCCGCTCCGCCGCATCGAACACATTGCCCGGTGCGAACTGCTCGCCCAGATAGTGCAGCGACTGCCTGCGCAGTTGCGGCGAACGCTCCTCACCATCACTGCCCAGCAGCACCTGCTGGAACTCGATCAAGTCCTGGAGAATGCGCCAGTGCCGGTACCAGGCGATCCAGCGCGGGTCGCCGCGGTCGCTGCCGTAGCCGTCCTCGAAGCCCAGCGGATTCTCGCGCCCCCAGCGCCCGCCAACAGCCGCACCGATGAACATCAGGTCGCGCTCGCGCGGTGCCAGCGACAGGCCATCCCAGTCAATCAGGTGCAGGCCCCCGTCATTGCCCATCAGCAGGTTGCCGGCATGCAGATCGGTGTGGCACAGATGCAGGTCTACCGGCACGTCCTGCAATGCCGCGAGCAGCTCCCGTGCCTGCGCATGCAGCGCCGCGATGCGCGCATGCTGCCGGTCCCATACCGAAACGAAGGCGCGGCCCAGCCCGTCCTTCGCGGCCGCGAGGCCCTCGCCAGCCAGCCATTGCCCAACGGTTTCCAGCGCCGCGGTTTCCAGCCGTACGATCGGCAGCGCCTGCTGCAGGTCCGCCGGCAGCTGCGCGCCATGCAGGCGCCGTTGCACCTCCCCCAGCCGTTTCCACTGCGTGCGGCTCAACGCCGCCTCGAACCCGGACTGGCCTTCCACATAAGGGAACAGGGTGAACTGCAATCCCCAACGCTGCACCGACGCACCACCGGTCAGTGCCGGCCACGGCGCGACGATCTCATCGATGCCCAGCGTGCCGCGCATCCAATGCAGGCTGTCCCACACTGCGGGGTCGACCTGGTAGGTGCGGCATTTCAACCACCACTGCCCGTGCCGCGCATCGACGCGATACACGCTGGCATTGGCGTCGGCACCCACCGGGCGTGGCACCACGGCGGTGGGGGTGATGCCATAGGATTGTTGCAGGACTTCGCCGAGATGCTGCGCCGAAGCGAATGACATGGATGCAAGCGGAAAGTGTTACCTGCCGCCACTATCGCAGATGCACTCGCCACGACACAGACATGTCCGTCACAACATCGCCTCGGCACGACCAGAGAACTAGCCTGCGATGCGCCGCATCACCGCCTCCAGCGGGCCGCGCGCGAACTGCCACGACCACAGCCATGCCGCGCCCGTCGCCAGCATCAGGAACAGCAGTGCCCACAGCAGCACCGACGCCAGCGATGCACTGCCATCGAGCAGGCCCAGGCTTTCCAGCGTGCCCATGCCCAGCAGGATATGGCCGACGTAGAGGGTCAGGGTCATGCGCCCGGCCGCGGTGAACGGCTCCAGCCAGTCCCCCGGTCGCACACGCGTCAGCCACAGGCAGGCGGCAATGACACTGCACGCCGCACCCGCACCAGTGAGTACGTAGGCCGGCCCCGGCGGCATTGGCTGCGTTCCCAGCCACGCCTGCCAGGGCGTTCCCTGCGCAAGTTGCTGCATGCCATGTCCGGCCGCGATCAGCAGCAGGCCCAGCACCAGCAGCGCGCGCTGGACCCGCGGCTGCGACAGCTGCAGCCGTGCCAGCAGCATCCCCAGCAGGAAGAAGCACAGCCACGGCAGCAGCGGATGGAAGCCATTGAACAGAAGGTTGCGGGCCGCGCCCGGCCATTGCCACAGGTCGGCGTATTCCAGCGTCTGCCAGTTCCATCCCTGGCTGTAGTCCCAGTGCAGCAACGCCCAGAACGAACAGGCCGCCAGGCCCACGATGCTGGCCAACAATACCTGCGGCGAGGCACGCAGCCACAGCACGGCCAACGCGAAATACACCGCGTAGTAGTGAAGGATATCGGCCGGGAACAAGGTCAGGTTGAGCAGGCCCAGCACCATCAGGAACAGTGCGCGCCGCCAGGTCTGCACACTGGCCGGCCACCACCCCTGCCGCTGCGTGGCCAGCACCAGGCCAAGACCGGCCAGGGTGACGAACGTCGCCGAGGCTTTCCCTTCCAGCAGATGGAAGAACCCTGCCAGCCAACCCTCGCCCTCTGCCGGCACGGCCATCGCCAGGCGGAAGTTGACCAGCACCATGCCGGCCAGCGCCAGGAAGCGCGCCAGATCAAGGCCGTGCAATCGCCGATCTACAGCGCTCATGCGCGCGCCCCGAGCAGCAGCGCGAGCAGGCCTGGATCCAGCGAAGCCTCATCGGTGCCATCGGCTTCGCCCAGCCCCCGACGCAGCGCATCGCTTTCGATGGCATCCAGCAGCACCTGCGCCTGCAGTGCCGGGGCCAGCACGGGACGCCGACGTTCGCGCTGAGCCACCTGCTGCAGGGCTTCGGCCAGGGTCGCCTGCAATTGCCTGCGATTGGCCGCAAACGCCTTGGCAACGGCCGGATTGCGTGCGCTCTCGGCCAGCACTTCGACGGCGAGCGTCGCCCAGTCCGGCTGCCGGCAGAGTGCGTGGAAGTCCCGAAGGAACACCAGCACCTGTGCGCGATCGCCATCGGACGCGGCCAGTCGCTGCAGCAACGGTGCCAGTTCTTCGCTCTCGGCCACCGCCACTGCAAGGATGATCGCTTCCTTGCCCGGGAAGTGGTTGTAGAGATTGCCCAGGCTGACACCGGCCGCCTGCGCGATGTCACGCATGCTGGTCTGGTGGAATCCCTTTGCGAGGAAGCACTGCAGTGCCGCCTGCAGGATCAGGGTCACGCGCTGCTCATTGCGGTCGATTCTGCTCATGCCACGAATAGTGAACGAACGTTCGTCCATTTTGAAGATCGTAACCCGGCCACCACCGGGCTTCGTTCAGGCAGCCTTGACCTCAACCGCTGTTGAGGCCCGATGCTGCCCGCCCCGCCCAACGCTCAACCCGGAGTTGCTGCATGCCACGGATGATCTCCACCCTGCTCGACAGCCGCGTGCTGTGGTTCCTCGCCCGACTGCTGCTGGCCGTGGTGTTCCTGTCCTCGGGTCTGGCCAAGCTGCTGGCGTGGGACAACAGCGTGGCCGAAATGCAGGCGGCCGGGCTTCAACCGCCTGCGCTGTTCAACATCGCCAGCGCCGTGGTGCTGCTGGGCGGCTCACTGTGCCTGCTGCTCGATCGCCTGCTATGGCTGGGCAGCGGCGCGCTGGCGGTGTTCATGCTGCTGACCATCGTCATCGTGCATACCTTCTGGACCAAGCACGGCGCGGAACAGCAGCTGGCGCTGTTCTTCGCGCTGGAGCACCTGAGCGTGGTCGGTGGCCTGATCTGCGCGGCCATCGCCAGCCATGCGCGGGCTCAGAAGAACTCGTCGAGCAACCGATAGAACGCCAGCCGACGCTCGTCGACCAACGCGCCGTAGCGCTGGAACAACGGCGCCACCCAACGCGTGTCGCCGAAGTTGTGAACCAGGCTGCGCGCGGCCAGCGCCAGGTCCTGGTAGCGGTCGGCCACGCCCAGCCGCCCACAGTCGATGAAACCACTGAAACGCCCCTCGACCGCCATCAGGTTCGGCAGGCACGCATCGCCATGGCTGACCACCAGATCTTCATGGTCGGGCCGGGTGCTGCACAGTTCGGCGAACACCTGCTGTGCGCTCTGCCCCAGGCGCTCGTCATCGAAGTCATCGGCGTCGACCAGGCCCGCCTCCACCCTTGCCTGCGCGGCCTGCAGGCGCGAGGCCAATCGCTGGTCGAACGGACAGGCTGCCACCGGCAACACATGCAGCCTGCGCAGCGCGTCAGCCAGCAGTTCCACCAACTGCTGCGGCGCAAGTTCCGGCGACGAGGCCAGGTCGCGGCCGGGCAGCGCGCTCATCAGCAACCAGCGCCGGCCCGCTTCTTCGGCGGTGGCAATCACCGTTGGCGCCGGCACTCCCTGTGCCTGCAGCCAGCGCAGGCGCGCGATCTCATCGCCCAGCTCACTGAAGGCGTCGATCACTTCCGACTTCAGGAAGGCGTCAGCCTGCCCGGGACGATGCACTCGCGCGACATCCGCACGAGACACGCCGATCGACTGCCGCTCGATGCGCGCATCGGCCAACGCTTCCTGCCACGCCCGCGGCAGCGGCAGGCCATCAGTGAAGGGATCGGGTGCTCCCATGTCGGGATGCTCCTGTTGCTGGGGACCCTACGGATTCTCGCCGATCCCGAAGCACACCGCCCAGCAGAGCGCGCAATGGAAGGCCTGACCAAACTGACCCGGCTGTCAGTGGTCAGTACATCCCAGCACCTGCAGCAGCTGCGACGGCTACTACCACAGTACCGTTGCCAGCTCGACAACATCGCCTCGATCATTACCGCTGAACGCA
The DNA here is from genome assembly GCF_059370395.1 of Stenotrophomonas sp. YJH_SMC_101-4. Lineage (NCBI taxonomy): Bacteria > Pseudomonadati > Pseudomonadota > Gammaproteobacteria > Lysobacterales > Lysobacteraceae > Stenotrophomonas > Stenotrophomonas sp. YJH_SMC_101-4. The sequence continues at coordinate 1,247,704 of NZ_JCAFTP010000001.1, forward strand.
GCAACCTGCGCGCGTTCGCCGACTGGGACACCATTCTGGCTGCCGACTGAGGCCGCCGCAGTACAACAAGGAAGCAACATGAAATTGATGGTCATCGGCGCCAGCAGGGGCCTGGGTCGGGCGTTCGTGGAAGGCCTGTGCAGTGCGGGCGACACCGTCATCGGCGTTTCGCGCAGCCGTCCGCGCGATCTTGAATGCCCCGAGGGTGTCACTCTGCAGTGGATCGAGGCCGATCTGTCCCAGCCCACCCTGGCTGCCAATCACATCGCAGCGCAGGCACCGGCCGATCTGGATGTGCTGATCCACAACCTGGGCATCTGGGAAGAGACCGCCTTCAGCGACGAGTACGCCTTCCTCGAAGAGAGCGATGCCGCGCTCACCCAACTGGTCGACGTCAACATCACCGCCACCTTGGTGCTGCTGCAGCGCCTGCTGCCGCGAGTGCTCGGCGCACCACGCCCGCAGCTGGTGCTGACCGGATCAACCTCGGCACTGCCGCGCAGTGGCCGCCCGGAAGTGGCGTTCGGCGCATCCAAGTTCGCACTCAACGGCATCGCCGATGCACTGCGCGAGGGCTTCCGCGATCGCCGCCTGGCGGTGACCAGCCTGCAGCTGGGCTACCTCAACACCGACGATGCACTGTCGGTGCCGGTTGCAGAGGCTGCAGCGCGCGGCGACGGCGAATTAGTGCCCGTGCATGACGTCGTTGCGATGGTGCGCGCGTTGCTGCAGTTGTCACCGTCCGGCTTCGTGCGCGAACTGGTGCTGCCGGCCATCGCCGACCCGCGCTACTGACTGCAGAGGCCTCGGCCCGGGGCCCTTGGTGGCCGCTCGGGCGCCTGTGGTTTACCCTGCTCCCCACTGGCCGTCGGTCACAGGCGGGAACCTGCTATGGATGCGCTTTCACGGGTCTCGGCCCAGGTCCTGGACAGCGCCCTGCCCAGCCTGCCGCTGTACCTGCTGCAGGCCACGGCGGTGATCGGCATGATCGGCGTGCTGCTGATCGCCACCCGTCGCGCTGGCCATGCCATTGAAGGCCGCCGCCTGTACGTGGGCGTGGCGCTGGGCCTGATCTACCTGTTCAACGCCTGGTTCGTGGCCCGCTATACCCAAGGCGTGGTCAAGCTGCACCTCGGCTTCGACATCCTGCTGGTCAGCGGACTGCTCGGCGGCTGGCGCGGCGGCCTGGCCTGCCTGGGTGCCAGCCTGCTGGCCCGATACCAGTTCGCCGGCACCCAGTATTTTCTGCCAGCCGGCCTCGAGGCCACGCTGCAGATGCTGGCCGGCGTCTGGCTGCGCAGGCGCCTGCACCCGCGCATGCTCAATGAACTCTCGCTGCGCATGATCCTGCAGGCCTGGGGCGTGCGTATCGTCGTCACTGCGTTGGGCCTGGCACTGGGCGTCGCAATCATCGGCGCCAATCAGCTACCCGTGGAGGAGTTGGCAATCCAGCGCCTGCTGGCACTGCCACTATCGCTGCTGATGCTGGGCGCGGTGTTCGCACTGGTCTACAACGATGCGCAGATCGATGCACAGCGTCAGCGCGAACACGCCTGGCTGCGCATCGATCCGATCAGTGGCCTGCCCAACATGCGTGCGCTCGGCGAACGCCTGCAGCATTACTGGCGCGACAACGACGGTATCGGCAAGGCCTGCCTGATCGTGGCCGAGATGGGCAACCTGCGCGACCTGCGCCTGCGCTACGGTCCGCTGCAGGACAACGGACTGTGGCAGCGCGACAGCACCGAAGAGGTGCATCGGCTGCTGCCCTCGCTGCCGGCCGGCCAGCTGGAGATCTACCAGTTCGGCGATGCCGCGCTGGCGATCCTGGTGCGCGACCTGACCTTGTCCGAACTGCGCACGCAGCCGCAGATCACCGAGCTGGCCAGCAACCTGGCCGATCGGGTCGGCCGCGATTGGCCCGGCTTCCGGCCGCTGTTCCGCTGCGCGGTGGTCGAACTAAAGCCACCGGGCGCGGCAGACGATGGCCACCTGCCCTTCCGGGCAATCACCGTGGCGCTGAGTGCGATCGAATCCGGCGTCGTGTTCTTCGACGACCCGATCCAGCGCGACAGCGAGATCGACGCCCTGATTGAAGTCGCCCTTGATCGCTGGCTGCAGCAGGGCGACGCCCCGCTGTGCTACCAGCCCAAGCATCGCCTGCAGGATCGCCAGCTGGTCGGCGCCGAAGCACTGCTGCGCATGCGCGACGGCGAGGGTCGGCTGATCGCGCCCATGCGGGTGATCTCGCTGCTGCGCCGGCAGGGGCGGCTGGCTGAACTGGAATGGGCCACGCTGCAGTCGGCCATCCACTTCCTGCAGCAGTGCCGACGCGATGGCACGCAGCTGAAAATCGCCGTGAATGTTTCGGCCGAGTCACTGCGCCTGCCCGGCTTCGGCCTGCGCCTGCAGGAACTGCTGCAGCTGCACGATGTGCCCGGCGTGATGCTGCGCCTGGAGATCGTCGAATGGACCGAGATCGTCGAGCGCGACGTGGTCGATGCCAACATCGCACAGCTGCTGGCGGCGGAGGTCACGTTGTCACTGGATGATTTCGGCGCTGGCTATTCAACCCTGATCCTGCTCTCGCAGCTGGCCATCGCCGAGGTCAAGATCGAGCAGGCGCTGATCGCCACACTGTCCGACGCCAAGTCGCAGTCGATCGTGCGCTTCATCGTCGAAGTCGCGCACCGCTGCGGTGCAATCGTGGTGGCCGAAGGTACCGAGACCCTGGCGCAGGAACAGCAACTGCGCGCACTGGGTGTGGATGTCGGCCAGGGCTATCTGTACTCGGCGGCGCTGCCGGCCGACGAGTTCCGCCGCTTCGCTGCCAGCTAGACCGCGTAGAAACCCAGGAACATCGCCACCGCTGATTCGGCAACGCGTGCACGCTCCTGTGCGCTCAACGGTGCCTGCCCCATCGTCACCTGTGGCCAGAACGCGAAGCTCTTCACCAGCCCGTGCAGCTGGTGGCCGGCGAACTCCGGATCGACCTCGCGCAGTCGGCCATCGGCGATGGCCGCGCGGATCCAGGCACTCTCGCCGCTTTCCTTTTCGCCCATGCGGCAGACGATGGCCTGCGCGCGCTCAGGTGAGTGGATGATCTCGGCCATCGCCACCCGCGCCAGGTCAATGAAGTTGGCATCGCTGAGCAGTTCCAGCTTCTGGCCCAGCAACTGCAGCAGCTGCGCCTGCAGCGGCTGGTCGGCGCGGTACGGTAACGCGTCGCTGGCCACGCTGCGTTCCCAGAGCTCCTCCAGGATCATCGAAAACAACGCTTCCTTGCTGGGAAAGTGGTTGTAGACGGTGCGCTTGGAGACCCCGGCCGCCTCGGCGATGCGGTCCATGCTGGTGGCCTCGTAGCCCGAGGCACGGAACTCCTCCACCGCCGCGCGCACGATGGCATCGCGTTTACGGTCGGTCAGGCGTTGCGGGGCACGGGGCATGGCAGAAACCGGATAACTGAACGGATGCGCACATTTTACACCGGACAGTGTACTTTTGAAAAACACGAAACTACACTGTGCAGTGTACCCAGCGGACGTCACCCATGAAGCGCCTGCTCGTTGTCCTTTTGCTTGGAATCCTCGCCGTGACCGCCTACACCTTCTGCAAATCCTGGTCCCTCCCCGACTTCCCCGATTCGCCGCAGTACCGCGACGGCAAGTTCCACAATGCCCTGCCCCGTCCGGCGGTGGGCCTGCGCGACGGTGCGGAGATCTGGTGGACGTTCCTGTTCAACAAGCCCAAGGGCACCGTGCCTGCGCACCCGATTCCGGTGCTGCCGCTGGACCGCGCCACCCTCGACGCCGCGCCGGACCGCAGCCTGTTCCGGCTTGGGCACTCCACGATCCTGCTGAAGCTGCGCGGCCAGTACTGGCTGACCGACCCGGTCTTCTCCGAGCGCGCCTCGCCGGTGCAGTGGATGGGCCCGGCACGCTTCCATGCACCGCCGATCAGCATCGACGAACTGCCGCCGATTGCCGGCGTGATCCTCTCGCACAACCACTACGACCACCTGGATCATGCCGCCGTGATGCAGCTGGCAGGCAAGACCGCGCGCTTCATCGCCCCGCTCGGCGTCGGCGACCAGCTGATCGCCTGGGGTGTGGACGCCAGCAAGGTCGAACAGCTGGACTGGTGGCAATCGACCGAAGCCAACGGCCTGCGCCTGACCGCCACCCCGGGCCAGCATTTCTCTGGCCGCGGACTGGGCGACAGTGATCGCAGCCTGTGGGCGTCGTGGGTGATCCAGGACGGTGACTTCCGCATCTTCTTCAGCGGCGACACCGGCTACTTCGATGGCTTCAAGGCCATCGGCGAAAAGTATGGCCCGTTCGATCTGACCATGATCGAGACCGGCGCCTATGATCCGCGCTGGGCGTTCGTGCACATGCAGCCAGAACAGACGCTGCAGGCGCACCTGGACCTGCGCGGCAAGTGGCTGCTGCCGATCCACAACGGCACCTTCGACCTGGCCCTGCACGCATGGCAGCAGCCGTTCGAGCGCATCACCGCATTGGCGGCCGCAAAGAATGTGCCGGTGTCCACGCCGATGATGGGCGAAGCACTGGACATGCAGGCGCCACAGGCGGGTACGCGCTGGTGGGAGACGGTGGAGCTGTAGCGTGCGGTGCGCTTGACCTGCCGGAGACCATGTAGAGCCGAGCCATGCTCGGCTGCGTCAACCACAGAAGCGGCCTGCGACGCTGCAGTGCGTCATGTAACCGATTACATCCCTTGCTAGCGTAGCGCTCGCCCGATTCCGGTCGAACCTGCGAGGCTGTCCGTAATGACGTTGCGCGCCGAACGCTCCAAGGTCTCCACACCGCTTTTCCCGTTGCGCCCTGCCGCTGCCCTGCTGTTGGCCGCCCTGGCCTCCAGCGCACAGGCACAGACCCTCCCCCCGCGCAGCCAATGGCAGGCCAGCAGTTCCTCGCAGCAGGTACCCGCGATGGCGATCAGCCACCTGATCGACGGCGACCCGAAGACCGTCACCGGCGGCGCCTTCAGCCCCGGCCATTGGTTCCAGATCGATCTGGGGGCCCCCGCGATGATGGCCGGCGTACGCCTCACCTGGGATGTCTCCAACCCGGAAGGCTATTCGCTGCAGACCTCGCTGGACGGCCAGCAGTGGCAGACCGCGTACACCATGGCCGATTCGCTGGGCGACGTGGAAACGCTGTACTTCGCACCGCGCCAGGCACGCTACCTGCGGCTGGCCAGCCCGCAGCGCACCTCCGACTGGGGCGTGTCGATCTTCGAGATGGAGCCACTGGACAGCACACTCAGCGCGCGCATCGGCGGTGTCGATGCGACGCAGGCGGCAGCACTCTGGCAAGGCGGCAGTGCGGTCGCTCTGCCGGCCGGGAGAGGCGGCAGCCACACGCTCGAACTCACACTGCCACGTGCGCAGTCCACGGCTGGCCTGGTAGTGGAATGGGCGGATGGCGCGCGCGGCGCTGCACGACTGCAGGCGCAGGGTGCACAGGGCCGTTGGCAGGACCTCGCACACGATGCACAGGCGGCCAATCATCGGCAAAGCTGGCTGGCTGCTGACACGGCACAACCCCTGCGTGCGTTCCGGCTGAGCGTGGACGGCCCCGCACCGCAGGTCGCGCGACTGCGCCTGCTCGGGCCAAAGGCGGTAATGACGCCGATGAAGCGGTACCAGATCACCGCCAGCGGCGCGCAGCGTGCGTTGTTCCCGGCGTCGCTGCAGATGCAGCAGACCTACTGGACCGCCGTCGGTGTGCACGCAGGACGACAGAAATCAATCTTCGACGAGTACGGCAATCTGGAAGCTTTCAAGGGCGCGCCGCTGGTGCAGCCGATCTGGCGTGGCGCTGACGGGCGTGCCGCGGGCGCGGCAGGACAGCCGATACAGCACGCGTTGCGGGATGGCTGGAAGCCGATGCCCTCCGCTACGTGGTCACCGCAGCCCGGCCTGGAGCTGCGCAGCGAGGTATTCGCCATCGAGCGCGACGGCCAGCCGGTAACGTTCTTGCGGCATCGCCTGCACAACACGGGCAGCGCCAGGATCGAAGGCACGCTCAGCCTGGTCGTGCGCCCGATGCAGATGAATCCGCCGTGGCAGAACGGCGGGCTGTCACCGATCCGCAATGTGACCATCGATGGGCAGGCGGTGCGCATCAATGGACGCACGCTGCTGCAGTCGCTCACGCCGGTGGCTGCGTCCGGCGCGGCGCCGTTCGGCAAGGATGGCGCAACGGAAATCACCGCGACCCTCGCTGCCGGCCAACTGCCCTCCGCACCACAGGCACGTGATGACCAGGGTCTTGCCTCGGCTGCGTTGAACTACCGCGTGTCACTGGCACCGGGCGCCAGCGATGCCGTCGTGGTCGCATTCCCGCTGGGCATCGCCGCTGCAGATGCCAAGGGCGTGCTGCCCGAAGCTCCCGCGCTCGATCTGGCCACGCTGCCCCGCGATGCCAGTGCGGCGTTCGATTCACTGGCCGCGCAGGCCTCCGCGGACTGGCAGGCACGGCTGGGCCAGGTCGGCCTGCGCCTGCCCGATCCCTCACTGGTCGACATGCTGCGTGCGCAGGCCGCCTACATGCTGATCAACCAGACCGGCCCGGCCATGCAGCCCGGCCCGCGCAACTACAACCGCTCCTTCATCCGCGACGGCATGGCCACCTCGGCGGTGCTGCTGCGCATGGGCGAAGCCAAGGTCGCGCGCGACTACCTGGGCTGGTACAGCGAACACGGCGTGCATGCCAACGGCCTGGTCTCGCCGATCCTCAACGACGATGGCAGCGTCAACACCGGCTTCGGTTCGGATATCGAGTACGACAGCCAGGGCCAGTACGTGGCGCTGGTGGCCGACGTTGCACGCCTGGATGGCGGGCCCGAGTCGGTGCGTGGCTACCTGCCCAAGGTGAAAGCCGCGCTGCACTTCCTGCAGGAACTGCGCGAGCGCACGCTGGTGCCCGGCTACAAGGCCGACCAGCCGGCACCGGAGCGCTTCGCGGGCATTCTTGCGCCGTCGATCAGCCATGAGGGTTATCCGTCTCCCACCCACAGCTACTGGGACGACTATTGGGGCCTCAAAGGGTGGCACGACGGCGCGTGGCTGGCCGAGGCACTGGGCGACCACGAGACTGCGATGTGGGCACGGGAGCAGTACAAACTGCTTTACGACGCGCTGCATGCCTCGATCCGGGCGACGATGGCGTGGAAGGGCATCGACTTCATTCCCTCCTCGGCCGACCTGGGCGATGGCGATCCCACCGGCGTTTCGATCGCACTGGACCCGACCGGCGCACAGAGCGTGCTGCCCGCCGAGGCGCTGCGGACCACCTTCGCGCGTTATCTGGACGATGTGCGCAAGCGCAGTCAGCCTGGTGCGTTGTACGCGTACACACCGTACGAGATCCGCAATGTGCTGAGCTATGTGCACCTGGGCCAGCCGCAGGTGGCCGATGAGCTGCTGCAGGGACTGCTGCATGATCGGCGCCCGCTTGAGTGGCAGGTGCTGGCTGAGGTCGTGCACTCACGCCTGCGTTTTCCGCGTTACCTGGGCGACATGCCGCATACCTGGATTGGTGCCGAGTACGGCCGCACGCTGTTCGGCATGCTGATGCGCGAAGACGATGATGCCCTCTCACTGCTGCCGGGTACGCCGCCCTCGTGGGTGGCAGGCGATGGATTGGCGGTGGAGCGGTTGCCGACAGCGTATGGCACGTTGCAGATGCAGGCGCGGCAACGCGACGGGGTGCTGACGGTGGCGCTTGGTGAGGGGCTGCGCAGCGGGACGGCGGTGAAGGTCTGGTGGCCGGAGCGCACCATGCCGAAGACGGTGCGTGTGGATGGACGTAGCGTTTCCGACTTCGATGCCGAGGGTGTGCGGCTGGTGAAACCGTTCCGGACACTGGAGGCGCGTTGGTAGAGCAGCCGAGCATCGCTCGGCTCTACAAAGGCGGAGGTAGCGCCGGGCCACGCCCGGCGTCATTGCAGCGTCGGCAACCCCGGCGGATTGGTCTGCGACTGCGGCACGGCTTCCTCGGCCACATTCCATCGCTTCAGCGCCTGCGCATAGGTGCCGCTGCCTATCTGGGTATTCAGCGCCTGCGTCACCGCGTCGGCCAGGCCGCTGCCCTTGCGCGTGGTCACCGAAATCGCCGCAGCGTTCGGCCATCCCCCTGGGAACAGGCCCACACGCCGCACCTTGCCATCGCGTGCCGAATAAGCGCCGGTGGCATTGGGCTCGAACGAGACATCGGCGCGGCCGGTGATCACCGCCAAGCGGCCGACCACCGCGTCGTCGAAGTACTGGTACTCCACCGGCTTCAGGCCGGCAGCGATGTTCTGCTGGTCCCACTGGCGCAGGATCTGGTCCTGGTTGGTGCTGGCGCCCACCACCACCTTCAGCCCGGCGACGTCGGCGGGCTTTTCGATCTTCTGTATCGGCCCATCGGCGCGCGTGTAGATGCCCAGCAGGTCGTAACGATAGCTGGAGAAATCGAACTTCTTCTTGCGCTCCTCGGTGACCGTCACGTTCGACAGCACTGCATCGTACTTGCCCGACTCCAGCCCGAGTGGCCAATCGGCCCATGCCACCGGCACGATCACCAGCTTCAGGCCCAGCCCATCGGCGATCAGCCGCGCGATGTCCGGCTCGATGCCGACCACGTCCTTGCTGTCGGCACCATAGTCGGCCAGCGGCAGCTGCCCCGGATGAGTGGCAACGGTGAATGTGCCGGGGGTGACGAAGCGATAGTCGGCCGGGATCAACGCCTGAGCCTTCGGGTCAAACGTACCCTTCAGCACGGCCGTGTTCGCACCGGCCAGGCTGGTCGCGGCCACGGCGCCGGCATCCGGTGCCTGGCGTACGCGCGAATAGACGATGCCGGCGATGCCGATGACCAGCACGCCCACGATCAACAGGGTGCTGCGCGAGGGGCGACGCGGTGCTGCAGGGCTCATGGTGTTCCTTCCAGGGCTATAGGGTCTTGGCCAGGAAATCGGCGGTGCGTTGCTGGCGCGGGCGCTCGAACAACGCCTCGGGCGTGCCCTGCTCGATCACCCGCCCCTGGTCCATCATCACCACGTGGTCGGCCACGCGGCGGGCGAAACTCAGCTCATGGGTGACGATCACCAGTGTGGTGCCGGAACTGGCCAGCTCCTCGATCACGCTGAGTACCTCCGCCACCAGTTCCGGGTCCAGTGCCGAGGTCGGTTCATCGAACAGCAGCACCTTCGGTTGCAGCGCCAGTGCGCGGGCGATCGCGATGCGCTGCTGCTGGCCACCGGACAGCTGGCGTGGGAAGGCATCGGCCTTGTCGGCCAGGCCGACCCGCTCCAGCAGTGTGCGCGCCTGCTGCTCGGCCTGCGCGCGCGATACACCACGTACCGCGATCGGTGCCTCGATGATGTTCTCCAGCGCGGTCAGATGCGGGAACAGGTTGAAGCCCTGGAACACCATGCCCACCTCGGAACGACGGCGGCGGATCTCGCGCTCGGGAAGTTCGTACAACGTGTCACCCTCGCGGCGGTAACCGATCAGCTGGCCGCCGACAGTCACGTAACCACTGTCCGCGCGTTCCAGGTGGTTGATCAACCGCAGCAGCGTGGATTTCCCGGCACCGGACGGGCCGATCAGCACCGTCACGCTGCCGGCGCGCAGGTCCAGGTTCACGTCTTCCAGCACCGGCTGATCGCCGAACACCTTGCCCACGCCATGCAGCGATACCGCCGCACCCTCGCCTGCTTCCACCTGGGTGGCGATGCGCGGGCGGTTGGCCACGCGCGGCGCAGCATCACTGGATGTCCGCACCGGTGACGACACCCGCGACACCGAGCGCTCGCGCAGCAGCTGGCCGCGCGCGAAGCGCTGTTCCACGCGCCGCTGCAGCAGCGACAACACGGTCAGGATCACCAGGTACCAGACCGTGGCCACCATCAGCAGCGGCACCACTTCCAGGTTGCGCCGATAGATCACCTGCACGGTGTAGAACAGCTCCGGCAGCGCCAGCACGTAGACCACCGAGGTGCTCTTGGCCAGGCCGATCACATCGTTGAACGCCGCCGGCAGGATCGAACGCATCGCCTGCGGCAGGATGATGCGCCGCACCTGGCGACCGCGCGGCAGGCCGAGCGCGGCCGCGGCCTCGTACTGGCCGTGGTCGACCGAGAGGATGCCACCGCGGATCACCTCGGCCGAGAACGCGGCCTGGTTCAGGGTCAGGCCCAGCACCGCGGCGGTGAACACACCGATCAGCTGCGTGGTCGGGTACGAGAACAGGCTGATGCCGGTGAACGGCACGCCCAGTTCGATGGTGCTGTACAGATAGCCCAGGTTGTTCAACAGCAGCAACAGCACCAGCAACGGGATCGAACGGAACAACCACACATAGCCCCACGACACCGCCGACAGCAGCGGCGAACCGGAGACGCGTGCCAGCGCGAGCAGCGTACCCAGCGCGAAACCGAGGCCGGTGCCAAGCGCGGTCAGCAGCAGCGTGCGACCCAGGCCTTCCAGCACCGGGCGTGCGAAGAACCACTCGGCGAAGGTGCCCCAACCCCAGCGCGGATTGCCCAGCACGGACTGCAGCCCGATCAGGATCAGCGCCAGTGCCAGCACCGTGCCGAACACCTGCAGCGGATGCCGGGCCGGCACGATCTTCAGTGCCTGTCCGGGCGCCGGACGAGCGGCGATGCCCTCCAGCGCGGTCGACGGTGTGCTCATGCGTGGGCTCCGTGCAGCAGTGCCTGTGCAGGTGCAACGACGGGCGTCGTCGCCCGCAGGTGCTTCTCGAACGGCAGATACGCAACCGTTTCCGGGTCGGCCTCCAGATCGAACAGCGCGGTGTAGCCGTGGCTCAGGTACAGGCCAACAGCTTCAGGCTGGCGGAAGCCGGTCGTCAGGAACACCCTCCGGTACCCTTGCCGCGCCGCCTGCTCTTCCAGCTCCTGCAGCACGCGCCGCGCAATGCCCTGGCGACGCAGCCCGGGCAGTGTCCAGATGCGCTTGAATTCGGCGGTATCCGGATCGCGGTGCGGCATGAACGCACCGCCGGAAATCGCCACCCCGTCGCGCAGCAGCAGCACGAAGGCGCCCACCGGGGCCGCAAAGGCCTGCGCCGGGTAGCGCTGCAGCTCCTCGCGAGCGCTGCCGCCGATGCGTCGGCGCACGTCGGCATAGCGGCTGTCGTACTCCTGTTCCAGGCCGTCGAACAGCGGCCGCGCCAGCGGATCATCCACCGAGGTATAGAGGAAGCGTTCGTTGCTGCTCATGCCACGTCCTTCACCAGATAGTCTTCGGCCAGCCGCGCCCACAGGCTGGCGGCGGGGGCAATGGCGGCGTCGTTGAACACATAGCGCGGGCTGTGCAGCGGTGCGCTCTCGCCGTTCCCGACGAACACGAAGCTGCCCGGTCGTGCCTGCAGCAGGAAGGCGAAATCCTCGCTGGCCGTGCGCGGCGCGAATTCGGGCACCACCTGTGCGGCGCCGAAGCCCTGCACGGCCACCTCGCGGATGTAGGCGGTCTGCTGCGGATGGTTGATCACACTGGGGAAGCCGCGCGGGAACTCGATCTCGGCGCGCGCACCGAACGCGGCGCCGGTCTGTTCGGTAATCTCGGTGACCCGGCGCCGCAGGGTGTCGCGCACTTCCGGCAGGTAGGCGCGCACGGTCAGCTTCAGCTCGACCACGTCCGGAATCACGTTGGCGGCCTGCCCGCCGTGGATCGAGCCCACGGTGACCACGCCCATCTGCCGCGGATCGACATTGCGTGACACCACGCTCTGCAGCGCGGTGATGATGTGCGCGGCGACCAGAATCGGATCCACGCTGCCCTGTGGCTCGGCGCCATGGCCACCCTTGCCGATCACCTTCAGCCGTGCCCAATCCACCGATGCCATCGCCGGGCCGTCGACGAAACCGAAGTGGCCCACCGGCACGCCCGGCCAGTTGTGCAGCCCATAGATCGCATCCACCGGGAAACGCTCGAACAAGCCATCGGCAATCATCTTCGAAGCACCCGAACCCGTCTCCTCAGCAGGCTGGAACACCAGCTGCAGGGTGCCGTCGATGCGCCCGTGGTGGGCCAGGTAATGCGCGGCGGACAGCAGGATGGCGGTATGCCCATCATGACCGCAGGCATGCATCAGGCCCTCGGTCTGGCTGGCATAGGCCAGGCCGGAGTCCTCATGGATCGGCAGTGCGTCGATGTCGGCGCGCAGGCCGAGGCGACGGCTGCCCTGCCCGCGCTGCAGCGTGCCGACCACGCCGGTGCCACCGAGGCCGGTGGTCACCTCATAGCCCCATTGCTGCAGCAGCTCGGCCACGCGGGCGCTGGTGCGGTGCTCCTCGAAGGCGAGCTCCGGGTGCTGGTGCAGGTCATGGCGGATCGCGATGGCGGCCTCGGCGCGTGCTGCGATCTCGGGCAATATGCCACTGGTTGGGGAAGTCCGCCGGGCGTGGCCCGGCGCTACCGCGGTTTCTCCGCTCATCGCCTTATCCCGCCTTCCGTGCCGGCTCGGCGTCGGTCGAATAGCGGCTGGCCTTGTACGGCAGACCCAGATGCTCGCGCAGGGTCTGTCCTTCCAGCTCGCGCTGGTGGTAGCCGCGCGCCTGCAGGATCGGCAGCACCTGGGTCACGAAATCGTCCAGGCCCTCGCGCTGCGCGGCGAAGCCGAGAATGAAGCCATCGCTGGCACCGGCATCGAACCAGCGGATCAGCTCATCGGCCACATGCTCCGGTGTGCCGATGAAGTTCGGCCGTGGGCTCACTGCTTCCAGTGCCACCTGGCGCAGGCTCAGGCCCTTCTCACGCGCATCCTGCTTGATGCGGTCGGTGGTGGAACGGAACGAGTTGCTGCCGATGTCACCCAGCTCCGGGAACGGTGCATCCGGATCGTACTGGCTGAAATCGTGGTGATCGAAGAAGCGCCCCAGGTACGCCAGTGCATCCTCCAGCGTGGCCAGTGCGGCAATCGCCTGATACTTGGCTTCGGCCTCCTCGGCGGTGCGGCCGACGATGGGGCCGATGCCCGGGAAGATCTTCACATCGTTGCCGCTGCGGCCGTGCGCGATCGCCGAGTTCTTCACCTTCTGGGTGAATGCACGGGTTTCTTCCAGCGAAGGCGAATGGGTGAACACCGCATCGGCGTACTTGCCGGCCAGCGCGATGCCGTCGTCAGACGAACCGGCCTGGAAGATTACCGGCTGTCCCTGCGGCGAACGCTGGATGTTGAGCGGGCCTTCCACCTGGAAGAAGCGGCCCTTGTGGTCGAGGCGGCGGAATTTCTCCGGTGCGAAAAAGGTGCCGCTGTCGCGCTCACGCACGAAGGCGTCGTCGTCCCACGAATCCCACAGCCCCTGCACGACGTCCAGGTACTCATCGGCGATCTGGTAGCGCAGCGCGTGCTCCGGGTGCGGCCGGCCGTAGTTGCGGCCCGAACCCTCCAGTGGCGAGGTCACCACGTTCCAGCCGGCGCGGCCGCCACTGAGCAGATCCAGTGAAGCGAACTGCCGTGCCACCGTGAACGGATCGCTGTAGGACGTCGACAGCGTGCCCGCCAGGCCGATCTTGTTCGTTGCCGTGGCCAGCGCCGACAGCAGCGAGATCGGCTCGAAGCGGTTGAGGAAATGCGGGATCGACTTCTCGTTGATGTACAGGCCATCGGCCACGAAACCGAAGGCAATGCCGTTGTCCTCGGCGGTGCGCGCAATGTCGATGTAGAACTGCAGGTTGACGCTGGCATCGGCCGGATTGGACGGATGCTTCCAGGCATGCATGTGGCTGCCGGGGCCCTGCAGCATGATGCCGAACGGAATGTGGCGCGGGGTGGTGCTCATGGGGATCGCTCCTGCAGGTCAGGCCACCGCCGCGCGTGGCGCGGGCGACAGCAGTTCAAGGGATGTCAGGCGTGCGTCGAGGTCGGCCACCGGCGCATCGAGAATGAACTCACCCACGCCGAAGCGCCGGTGCAACGCGTCCAGTTCGTCACGCACATGCTGCGCATCGCCGGACAGCACGCTGGGGCGCGTTTCCTCGATGCGGAAGTCGGCCACGCCCACCTGGCGCGCGTACTCGGCAGCCGCCTCCGGACTGGGCAGGTTCACCGTCTGGCCGGGGCCGAGGTGCAGCTTGTAGACCCGCAACGCGCCGATATGACGCGCAGCCGCTTCGGCCGTAGGTGCGGCGAAGGCCACCGTGGCCAGCAGCGGAGCCTGCGAGGAGACGCTGCGGTAGGCGTCGAACGCGGCCTCGATGTGCTTCGGGTCGCCATCAAAGTGCGCGGCGTAGACGAAGCGCCAGCCCAGCTCGGCTGCCTGCTTCGCGCTCTGCGGGCTTGCGCCGAGCAGGAAGCGGCCCGGCGCTTGCTGCGGGATCGGGCGCGCTTGCGCCTCGGTTTCGGTACTGGAAAGGTAGCCGTCCAGGTCGCGCAGCTGCTGGTCGAAATCGGCAAACGCCGGTCGCCCCGCTGCCAATGCGGCCGTCGAGGCCGGCAGGCCACCGGGGGCCTTGCCCACGCCAAGATCCACACGCCCCGGCGCCAGTGCCGCCAGCAGGTTGAAGTTCTCCGCAACCTTGTACGGCGCGTAGTGGCGCAACATCACCCCGCCGCTGCCGATGCGGATGCGCCGGGTCTGCGCCAGCACCCAGGCCGCCAGCACTTCCGGTGCAGGGCTGGCCAACGTCGGTGCGGCATGGTGCTCGGCAAACCAGTAGCGGTGATAGCCCAGCTGTTCGGCGCGCTGCGCCAGTTGCAGGCTGTTGCGCAGTGCCTGCTCCGGCGAGGCGCCCTCGGCCACCGGGCTCTTGTCCAATACACTGATCTGATAGCTCATCGTCGCGTCCTCGCTCAGGGATGGGCCACGGGGATGCCGAGCAACCCGTTCAGCGCGGCCAGGATCGGCTCGGCGCCGGAGATGTACTGGCGGTTCTGGTGCGCACCACTGGCCAGCGCGCTGTGCACGCCCTGCGGCAGCACCAGCTTCGGCAGCGACTGGTCCTGCTCGCCGATCTCGGCGATCACCTCGCGGCGCGGCCGCGCGAAGCCGATGCGGCGCACGTCCAGCTGCGCGTCCAGGCCGTCGATGCTCGACAGCGCCCCTTCCAGCAGCAGGCTGTGCCGACAGAAGAAGCGCTGGCCGGGAATCTGTCCGTCCTCGAACTCACGGTCGAGCAGGAACAGGATGGGCTTGTCGGTTGCGTCCAGACTCACGGGGTCGTCCTCATCGGGGGGCGGCAATGCGATGCCGCTTCGATATCGATGCTAGAGATGACGGCGGTCGGCACGGCGATGCCAGACGACAATCGGCGGTCGGATCCGGCCACGCAGATGCGCCTTGGCCATAAGCAAAGCGCCGCCGGTTATGCCGTCAGGCGATGCGTCGCAGCGGCGCCGCTACCGCCAGCGCCTGCGTAGCCAGATGGCCGGCCGCACGCTCGGTCGCCAGCGCGATCCGCGCCTGCAAAGCGGCACTGTTGATGTGCTCGCCATCGAAGTCGGCAGGCGTGGCATACACCCCGATCGGCAGCGTGTGCGCCTGCAGGAAACTGAACAACGGCCGCAACTGGTGGTCGATCACCAGCGCATGGCGCTCGCTGCCGCCGGTCGCTGCCAGCAATACCGGCGTATCCACCAACGCTTCAAGCCCGATGAAGTCGACCAGGTGCTTGAACAGCCCCGGATACGATCCCCGATAGACCGGCGCAGCCACTACCAGCAGCCCGGCCGCCTCGATCGTCTGCAGCGCCTGCTCCACGGCGGGTTCCACTTCATCGCGCGACAACGACTGCCCCAGCGAGCGCGCGATTGGCGCCAGCTCCACCAGATCCACACTGGCATGCACCCGCTGCTGCAGCGACGCCAGCAGATGCCGCACCAGCAGCAACGTGCGCGACGTCGCCGAACTGGTCGGCGACCCCACCACTGCAACCACCCTCAATGCAGAAGACATGAACTGCTCCTCGATGATGCCGAACTACCGCCGGCCGCCTTTCGCCTTGTGTATAGCCGAGCCATGCTCGGCTGCTTTCGCCTTTGTGGAGTCGAGCCATGCTCGACTGCTCCAGATCAGAACCGGTAATTGATCCGCCCGTACCAGAACGCCCCGATGCGGCTCAGCACGTCGCCCGAATCCCACGTCGTCTCGATGCTCGCCACATCGGTGGCACTGCGTGCGTACTCGGGCACCTTGCGGGTGCGCTTGTCGAACACATTGTTGATGCCCAGCGCCGCACTCCAGCCCGCCCCCAGTTCCACGCCACCGGACAGGTTGGTCACCAGCACGGGCGGCTGCTTGTACTCCACGCCGTTGTTCAGGCGCTTGATCGGGCCGTAGTACGTGAAGTCGACATTCGAGCGCCAGCGCCCGTTCTGCCACCCCAGGCCGGCCACCTGCGTATAGCTCGGCGTGCGGAAGCGCAGTGCGTATTCGCTGGTCCTGGTCAGCAGGTTGATGTTCGGCAGCCCCTGCAGCACCCCTGGAATGTCGCTGACCTTCTGGATGGTGGTGCGCCCCACGTTGGCCGCGTAGCTCCAGCGCAGCTTGCCCCACGCAGTCTCCTGGTTCGCTTCCAGGGTCAATTCGACGCCGCGTGTGCGGGTATTGCCCACGTTGGTGAAGTAGCTCGCGTAGAACGCATCACCCGGCAGGATGCTGATACCGGCTGACCCCAGCAGTGCATCGATGGTGTTCTTCTGCGCTGCGCTCAGCACCGTGCCGCTGTTGTCGGTGATGCGCGCCGGATCCTGTGCGTTGTAGCCGATCTGGCTGGACTGCCCGAGCTGGCCACGGATATCGATCTGGTACGCATCCACGGCCAGATGGAACGCCGGGCTCGGGTCCCAGGTCACGCCCAGGCTGTAGTTGGTGGCTTTCTCGGGCTTCAGCGGCGTGGCACCCAGTGCGATCGCCGCCGGCGAAGACACCTGCGCCACCAGCGTGGTGCCGCAGGGGCAGCTGCCCGTGGCCTGGTAGAACTGCGCGCCCAGGCTGGGTGCATGGAAACCGTTGCTGACCGTCGCGCGCACGCCCAGCGCGTCGGTGACGTCGAAGCGCGTGGTCAGGCGGCCGGTGGAGACACTGCCGAAGTCGGAGTGATCTTCCCAGCGCGCGGCCGCATCCAGATACCAGCGCGAGGTGATGTTGGTGGCCGCACCGACGTACACCGCCTTGCTGTTGCGGGTAGCCTTCACCGCATCGGCAGTCGAATAGCCGACGAACGCCGCAGCACCAAAGCCGGTATACGACTCCCACTGCCCGGCCCCGCGTTCATACTGTTCATGCTGGTATTCGGCGCCTGCGCTCACTTCCAGCGGCGAGGCGAATGCCGCCACCTCGAAGCCACGGCGCAGATCGAGGTTGGCGATACCCTGCTGGTAGTCCAGCTTGCCGTCATAGAAATCGGTGGGCGATCCCGGGTACGGCAGCGAATAGTTCACCGAATTACGGGTGTAGGTACGCACCGTGCTGCGGTTGCCGGTCAGGCTGGCGTCATAGTCCCAGCCCGCGATCTGGCCTTTCACGCCTGCGGTGCCGGTGTACTGTTTCTCCTTGGTTTCCAGTACCGGCAGGAAGCCATCCGGGAACACACTCAGCACGCCGGGTGCCTTGTAGGTGGTGAAGATGGTCGCCGGCAGGCGGAAGTTCTGGATCGCCTGCGCGGTGCGGTCACTGGCCGTGGCATTGGCGTAGAACTGCGCGCTTTCGCCCAGGCCATGGCCCACGTTCACCGCGAAGGCCTTCAGCGCATACGACGGCGAGCTGAGGATGGTGTTGGCCTCGGCATTGCGGTTGGTCTCGGCCGGGTTCGGCGATGCGCCGGCCGGCAATCGATTGTTCGGGCGCAGCGCCACCAGATTGCCGCTGCCATCCACCGCCGGGTAGCTCAGGTAGCCATCGATGTAGCGGCGGGTGCGGATCGCATGATGCTGGCGGGTGGTCTCGCCGGACAGATTGACGAAGCCATCCTGGCCCCACGGCAGGCCGACGTTGGCGCGCACGCTGGTGCGCGAGCCATCGCCATCGATGCTCTGCCCGCTCTCCACGGCAAATTCACCACCGTGGGCCTGCGACTTCAGGATCACGTTGACCACGCCGGTGATCGCATCCGAGCCGTAGATGGCCGATGCACCATCGCGCAGCACTTCCACATGGTCGATGGCTGAAACCGGAATCAGCGCCAGATCGGCCCACGCGTGGCCCGGATAGCCGCCGCCGTTGGCCCCGCTCACATAGGCACTGGCATTGCGGCGCTTGCCGTTCACCAGCACCAGCGTGTAGCCCGGCGACAGGTTGCGCAGCTGGTAACCGCGGATCAGGCTTTCCTGGTCGCTCTGGTATCCGCCGATCTGGCTCAGCGACGGCAGGCTGCGCTGCAACGCTTCCAGCAGGTTGCCCTGCCCGGTCGCGGCAAGGTCCTCGGCGGAGATCACGTCGATGGGCGTGGAACTGTTCTTCACCGTGCGCGTGCTGGTGCGCGAACCGGTCACTACCACTGCATCCAGCGTGGACGCTGCCACGTTGGCGGTCGCGGCGGTGGCGGTAGGATCAGCATCGGCTTCCGCCGCATGGGCGGGCGACGCGGCGAGGATAGCTGTGATCAGAACCGCGAGAGTGCTCAGGACAGGGGCGTGGGCGGCAGGCATGGGGGCTCGTGGGGGTGGGCCGGAAACACGCTTCCATTCAAGGGCCTGTTCACCTGGCGCGACAGGCGGGATCACGTCACCCAACCGTCATATCCGGCCACCCACATGACCGCTGGTAATGAGGTTAGGCGGCATTGCCGGTGCACTGCTGTCTGTAGAGCCGAGCCCACGCTCGGCTGCTCTTCGCGACGGCGTCAGATGCATCCACTTCTGCCAATTTTGAGCCGGGCGTGGGCTCGGCTCTACAAGAGGGGAGCGACCGCTCCATATGCCTGGCCGGCATCACCTCATGCCCGCGCACCACTCAGCGCCATGCATCTGCACCCGTAGCATCAAGCCATGCCCAGCCCACCCGCCGGTCCCGCCGCGCCGCTCGTTGCCATCGTCGCCTGCCACGGCCAGGGGCTGTTCGAATTCGGCTGTGCGGTGGGCCTGTTCGCGCCGATAAGACCCGAGCTCGGCGTGGCCTGGTACCGCACCCAGCTATGCGCAGGCGAGCCCGGCGCACTGCGCATGCTCGGCAATGCGCAGGTGCAGCTGCCCTGCGATCTCAGCACGGTTGATGACGCCGACATCATCGTCATCCCCGGTTGGCGCGAACCCAGCGAACGCCCGCCGCAGGCACTGCTCGATGCGCTCAACCGTGCCCACGCACGCGGCGCGCGCATCGCCTCGATCTGCTCCGGTGCGTTCGTGCTGGCCTGGGCCGGGCTGCTCGACGGTCGCCAGGCCACCACCCATTGGCGCCTCACCGAAGCGCTCGCACGTGAGTTCCCACGCATCGATGTGCGCGAAGATGCGCTGTATGTGGATACCGGCAGCATCATCACCTCGGCCGGCTCGGCCACCGGCATGGACATGATGCTGCACATGGTGCGCAAGGACTACGGCGCGCGTGTAGCCAACCTGGTGGCCGAGCGGCTGGTGCTGGCGCCGTGGCGCGACGCCGGCCGCAGCCAGCGCGTCAGCCGGGCCATTCCCCATGGCGAGCCCACGCGCTTGGCAAAGCTGATGGAATGGATGCGCCGCAACCTGCGCGAGCCACATTCCCTTGGCAGTCTCGCCGAGCAGGCTGCACTCAGCCAGCGCACGCTGCAGCGGCAGTTCCTGGAAGCCACCGGCCTGTCGCCGATCGACTGGCTGATCCGCGAGCGCGTAGCCTTCGCGCGCGAACTGCTGGAAACCACCGACCGGCCGCTGCAGTGGGTCGCCGAGCAGGCCGGGTTTGGTTCGCAGGAGTCATTCCGTCGGCATTTCCGGGGTCAGGTCGATGCGAGCCCTACCGAGTATCGCAGCCAGCATCGTGGCGGTATTGGCGCGGATCGGTTGGTGGGCTGCTGATTCAGCGGTACTTCGTGCTGCGGGCCTGCATCGCTTACAACGTGGTGGTGCGCCGATGGATCCGCCAGCACTGCGCGGCAAAGCCCATCACAAACACCACAGCCAATCCCAGCAGCGTCTGCAGCACCACCGGGGCCATCGGCGCCGCAGCAATCGGATGCGCTGCCGGCAAGCGGGTCAGCGTTTCATTGACGCCGGGCACCAGCGACAACAGGAAACTGAACGACAGCGCGAAGGTCGACAGGTAACGCGCTGCGCGCCCCAGCCAGCGCAGCCGCGCGGCCAGCACGCCGCCGAATGCCACCAGCAGCACGATCACCCCGAATGCGTGGCCCGGGTTGATCCCGCCCGTGCTGGAGACGGTGAATGAGGTAGCGACAGACAGCACCAGTCCCGCCAGGTACAGCTTGCCCGAGCGTGTTGCAGGGTCGATTGCGCGATGGCGAATGAAGGCATACAGGCCGCTGAGGACCGGGATCAGGCTGACAACGGTATGGAACACGCCCAGCGTGGACAGAGAGTGCGACATGGAATATCTCCAGAGTTAAATAAACCTACTAGTAGGTAGGCGCATGATTCAAAAAAATGACCCGCGTCACCGCGGGCCCCACCACAGTCATGTCAGGCAGTCGCGCTCACCCGCGCAATGGCCAACCGCGCCAGTGCCGCGAACGTCGCCGCATCGCCGAAACCGCGCGCAGCCAGCATCGCGCCATGTACCGACGACATGAAGGCCCTCGCCTCGTCCGTCGCCGAACCCTGCAGGCGCAGTTGACCCAGTGCCGCGCCCTTTTCCAGCGTCGCGGTCAGCCACCCGCTCAGATCCTCGAAATGCCCGCGTACTTCTTCGGCAATCTCGGCAGGGATCATCGGTGCCTCTGCCGCCAGCATCGCGCAGATGCAGAACGAAGACGTGCCACCGGCGATACAGCTGGACCAGTAGTCCACATAGGCGTTGAGCTCCTGCAGCGGGTCGCCCAGCTGCCGGTCCAGCAGCGCCAGGCCCTCACGCGCCTCGGCCCGGTACAGCTCAACCACCGTGCGCACCAGATCCGCCTTGCTGGGGAAATGGTGGTGGATGCTGGCCTTGCTGATGTTCACCCGCGCCGACACGTCGGCGTAGCTGAAGCCGTTGTAGCCACCGGCCTCCAGCAGCGAACGGGCGTGGGCCAGGATCTCCTGGGCCTTGGGCGAGAGCGACTCTTTCATGTCATCAACCTACTAGTAGGTTGACACGCTGTCAACTCCCCGCTGCCGGGTGGGCAGCATCTGGTAGTGCCGGCCGCTGGCCGGCAACTGCACACCCCCAACTCCACCGGGATGCCGGCCAGCGGCCGGCACTACCAGGGCCGGAAGTCCGTGGGCCGGATTTGACATGCAGGTATTTACCTGCATATAGTCGACACCAAGGACGGCACCTGCCCGCCCACGCGAGGAACCTGCAATGGTGGATATCGCACATCGGGTCGGCATCAAGGCCCCTGCAAGCCTGGTGTATCAAGCCCTGGCCACCCCCGAAGGCGTCGCCGCCTGGTGGGCCGAAGACACCCATGGCGATCGCGAGACCGGCGGCACGGTCAGGGTGCGCTTCACGAACAACGGCCAGGAAATCGGCGCCATGGAAATGCAACTGGAACAGCTGATTCCTGGCGAGCTGGTGCTCTGGAAGTTCCTGGTCGGCCCCGCCGAATGGATCGGCACGCATGCACGCTTCGCACTGAAACAGGAAGGCGACTACTGCATCGTGCTGTTCACCCACGAAGGCTGGAAAGAACGCGTCGAGTTCACCTCCCACTGCAGCACCAAGTGGGCGGTGTTCCTGTTGAGCCTCAAAGCCCTGCTGGAAACCGGCAAGGGCCAGCCCAACCCGCACGACATCAGGATCGACAACTGGAATTGAAGACGCCCCGCATGAATGCAGACAAGGTGTTCAAGGCCCTGGCCGACCCCACGCGCAGGACGCTGCTGGACCTGCTCTGCGAAGACAACGGCCAGACTCTGGGACAGCTCTGCGAGCACCTGGACATGGCCCGGCAATCGGTCACCCAGCACCTGGGCCTGCTGGAAGACGCCAACCTGATCAGTACCGTGCGTCGTGGTCGCGAAAAGCTGCACTTCATCAACCCGGTGCCGCTGCATGAAGTCTACGAGCGCTGGGTACGCAAGTTCGAGCAGCAGCGCCTGAGCCTGCTGCATGACCTGAAACGAGAACTGGAAGGAGAATGACGATGTCCGCAGAGACCACCCGCTTCATCCACGTGATCTATATCGCCTCCACGCCACAGAAGGTGTTCGAGGCCATCACCCGCCCCGAGATCGCCAGCCGCTACTGGGGCCATGAGAACGTCTCGGACTGGAAGCCCGGCTCGCGCTGGCAGCACGTGCGCGCCAACGAAACGCGCTCGGTCGAGCTGGTCGGCGAAGTGGTGGAAAGCACCCCGCCCTCGCGGCTGGTCATCACCTGGGCCGCCGCCTCGCAGGCCGACAACCCGGACGCCTACAGCCGGGTGACCTTCGACATCGTGCCCTACCAGGACATGGTGCGGCTGACGGTTACCCATGAGGAGCTGGAACCCGGCAGTGGCATGGATACCGGCATCCGCCAGGGCTGGCCGATCGTGCTGTCGAGCCTTAAGTCGCTGCTGGAGACGGGCAAGGGGCTGGATGTGTTTGCGAAGCCGGCGTAGTCGTCGGGAGGGTTGGCCCGCGCGAGCGGCACCGGGCAGATGGCCCGCTGTCGCCGCCGCCGCGCAATCCCCAATCGCTCCCACACATTGCATTTCATGGAACAATAGGGAGCACATGGTTCTCGAGTTCCGTTATGTCCCCCGCGTTGCTAACCGTCGATCAGGCTGCCCAGCAGCTCAGCCTGCACCCCAAAACCGTCCTGCGGCATATCCGTAGCGGCCAACTGCGCGCGACCCGCATCGGCAAGTCCTATCGCATCACCGCTGAAGACCTCGACGTGTTCACCGGCACCGTGCGTGAGCCCTCCGCTGCGCGCCCACAGCTGACCACAGTGGTGGATATTCCCGGATGCGGTGCGGCACGTGCCGCCGACCTGGTGCGTGCCCTGCATGCGCGCGTCACCGGCCGCGAGGCCGACGATGAGCCGCTGCGCATGGAGACGATCTATTCGCCTGAGCACGATGTGCTCAAGCTGATCGTGATCGGTGGCCTGGCAGGTTCCACGGCGCTGCTGGTCAGCCTGCAGCGACTGCTGCAGGACCGCAGCGCATGAAGCGGCAGCGCCCCGGCATTCCCACGCAGCACGTACTTGCCGCCTATCGCCAGGTGCTTTCGGACTGGCCGGTACCACACGAATCGCATCATCTCGCCACCCGCGCCGGTTCGACATTTGTGGTCAGCTGCGGCCCGGAACACGGCCCTGCCCTGGTGCTGCTGCATGGCACCCTCAGCAATGCCGCCAGCTGGATGTTCGATGCCGAACGTTGGAGCGAGTACTACCGCGTGCATGCCGTCGACATCATTGGCGAACCGGGCCTCAGCGAAGGCACGCAACCTGCGCTGGACAGCGACGCGCATGCGCAATGGCTGGATGATGTCCTCGACGCACTTGGCGTGGAAAGCGCAGCATTCGTGGGCCTGTCGTTCGGCGGCTTCCTGGCACTGGACTACGCGCTGCGAAGGCCTGCCCGGGTCAACGCACTGGTCCTGGTCAGCCCCTCGGGTATCGGGCGCCAGCGTGCATTCCTGCTCAAGGCGCTGCCACTGTTGCTGCTTGGCCGATGGGGACGCGAGCGCCTGCGCCGCGCGGTCATGGGTCCCGCGCCACTGCATGCACCTGCACGTGCGCAGCCGCTGCTCGACCTGCTGGCATTGATCCGTGCCGAGGTTCGGCCACGTCCGCTGCGCATTCCCCGCATCAGCGACGAGCGCCTGGCTACCTTGCATCCCCCGGCAGCCCTTGTCATGGGCGCGCGTGACGCCCTCATCGACACCCCTGCCGCCGCCGAACGCATGAAACGGCTCGTCCCGACGGCGGACGTCACCCTGCTCGCAGACGCCTATCACTACATCCCCGGCCTGCGCGAAGACATCCTCGCCCGGCTGCGTCAACTGCAGAACCTCCAGCATGAATGATTCCATTGAACACATCGGCACCACCCGCCTCCTGCGCATCGCGCCGCAGGGCCCCGCACTCGATGCCAACGGCCTGCGCGATCTGGTCGGCGACGCCCTTGGGCATCAGGCCGAGTGGATTGCCGTGCCGGTGCAGCGCCTTTCGGCTGACTTCTTCGAGCTGCGCTCCGGCATGGCCGGTCAGTGGCTGCAGATGCTGGTGAACTACCGCCTGCGCTTCGCCGTGCTGGGCGATGTCAGCGGCTACCGCGCACAAAGCGAATCGCTGGACGCGTGGATCACCGAGTGCAACCGTGGTCGCGACGGCTGCTTCGTGGCCGATTGGGATGCTCTGCAGACTCGCCTGTCGGCCTCGGCCAGTTAGCGCGCCGTCCAGCCCCCATCCACCGGCAGCGCCGTGCCGGTGATCTGCGCCGCGGCGTCCGAGGCCAGGAACACCACCATTTCGCCCAGCTGCTCGGGCGTCACGAACTGCAACGAAGGCTGCTTCTCGGCCAGCAGCGCGCGGGCGGCCGATTCCTGATCCGTGCCTTCCTTCTCCGCCAACGCGGTGATCTGCTGCTCGACCAGCGCCGTCCGCACCCAGCCCGGACAGATCGCATTGGCGGTGATGCCCGTGCCCGCATTCTCCAGCGCAGTTACCTTGGTGAACCCCACCACGCCATGCTTGGCCGCCACATAGGCCGACTTGTTCACCGAGCCTACCAACCCGTGCACCGACGCGATGTTGATGATGCGGCCGGCGCCCTGCTGCTTCATGTGCGGCAAGGCCGCCGCAGTGGCATGGAACACCGCCGACAGGTTCAGCGCCAGGATCGCATCCCACTTGTCGACGGGAAACTCCTCGATCGCGGCCGTGTGCTGGATGCCGGCATTGTTCACCAGGATGTCGATGCGCCCCATCGTCGCGACGGCGTGGTCGATCAATCCGCGCACTGCCTCGCCATGGGACAGGTCGGCGCCGTCATGCGCCACCCGTACCCCGAACTTGGATTCCAATGCGGAAAGGATGCGCTCGATTTCCGCCGCATCGCCGAAGCCATTCAGCACGATGTCCGCGCCCTGCCGTGCCAGCGCCGTGGCGATGCCAAGACCGATACCGCTGGTGGAGCCGGTGACCACCGCAACCTTTCCACTGAACATGGGCGAGCTTCCATCAAGTACAGGCAACCAGTTTAGCCCCGCAGATCCACGCCACACGTGACTGCCGCGATTCCAGTAGATCCACGCCACGCGTGGATGCTCTCCCTCAACGTAGCCTCAACTCGATGATCCCAAGGACGGAGGCCGCTCAGGCACTCCGCCCGATGTCGCAAATGACATTGGACCCGCCACGGAATGTGCGGATACCCTTGAATCCGCATGGATCTGCCGAAAGGGTGATAGTCATGGCTTTTGCTTCCCCTCCGCCTGTCCCGGCGAACCTCCAGGAAATGCTCAAGGACTATCCGGAGCACATCGAACAGCTACAGAAGGCTCTCATTTCAGTGAGCCATAGGCGACAGAGTTACGCCCCCCCTTGAGGCCGCAGTATGGAGGACTGTCTCACTAGCTTTGTCGCCGAAGCGCGAGCTGAACCAGCAATTGCCGAAGCTTCAGACGCCCCCAAGGCAGTCGCACAGTCTCAAACAAAGGAAAGGCTCATGTCCTTTGCGAGATCCAGCAACTTTGGCATGGCCAGACTCGGCGATCTCAGGAAGTACTTCGAGCTTCATTCAAGGCCCGACTAGCGACGGCTTCTGTTAGTCGGCTGGCTATTGAGGGGGCATTGAACTCGCCATTACAAGTACAGATACTCATGAAAACGCGTCAGACAGCTGAACAGGTACCCACCATGCCTCAATCCTCCCCCCCGGTTCCGGCTAAGCTCCAGGAAATGCTCAAAGACTATCCGGAGTATATCGAACGACTGCAGAAGGCTCTCAACTCGGTGAAGGACAGGAGGATAAAGTCCACCCCTCCTTTTGAGGCCGCAGTCTGGCTATTGGAAGACCACCTCAGTGGCTTTATCGCTGAAGCGCGAGCTGAACTAGCCACCGCCGAAACGTCAGGCAATCCGCAGGCCATTGCACAGGCAAATGAGAAGCTCGAACTGATGTTCATGGCACGAAGCGGTGGCGGCGGGATGCTGAACATCAGTGATCTTGCGGCCTACTTTGAAACTCATAAAGAGCACTACTGATGCCAGCTCCCAGTGCCGTTCTTGCCCCCGCGACTCATGCAGAATACCTGGAGCGGCACGTCATCCCTCGGAGTGGATTCAATTCCGCAAACCATCATGAAGTACCGCGCGCCATCGTCTTGGCCGGGCAACCAGGTGCTGGCAAGAGAAAACTGAATGATGCGGCAAAGATCGACCTGGGGTATGACGTAGTGCCCATCGATCCTGACGATCTACGCGATACACATCCGGACGTCGAACGCCTGCGTCAGCAGCACCCATACACTTGGGCCGGCCACACCCACGAAGACGCCAGCCAATGGGCAAAAGAGCTGCGATCGGCAGCAATCGGTGGGCGTAGAAATCTCATCCTCGATACCACGCTCGGCAACGGTGATAGCGCGGTCACACTGATCAAGGACCTTCAGGCCAAAGGCTACGACGTAGAGATTCGGGGCGTCGTCGCGCATCGGCTGGAAAGCGAACTTGGTGTGGATGCGCGCTTTGCGGACTCTTTGAATAGCGCCGGTTTCGGCCGCTACGTCCCCGAAGACGTGCGCAAACACGTTTACGATGCCCTGCCCGGCAATCTGGACAAGGTTCATGCCGAGACCGGCATCCAGATTCGACTCTACGGACGCGAAGGCGCTCAGGTCTACGACAGCCATAGCGATACCCGTCTACCGGGCGCAGCGCTGGAAGCCGAACGTGAGGCTCGGCTGAAAGACCCCCGAATCACCCAATCATTGCGCGATGGCTGGCGCGCACAAGGCCGCTGGCACGCCGAGCTTGGGGACACCCTGCCCCTCAACGACAAGGTCAGTCCACCAACAGCGGCAGCCGTTTTCGATGAGCGCGCAACGCTCAAGGTTGTTGAAGGCATTACACCCAACATCCAGGAAGCACGCGTCATCGACCACACCATCCGCGTGCGTCCAAACATGGTGCGGGGCGCCGTCATCGGTGGCGCCGCAGCGACGGTCGTTGAAGCCGCGACGGAAGGAACAAGGATCGCCGACCTGTACGCACGCGACAACCGGACGGGCGCGGAAGCCGCGCTGCTGGACTTCGGAGCACGCAGCGTCGGCGGTTGGACCGGCGCAGTGGTGGGCGCCAAGGTCGGTACGCTGCTGGGCATCGAATCCGGCCCTGGCGCCATTGTCACCGGCATCATTGGTGGCGGGTTAGGCGCCTGGGGTGGCGGTGAGATCGTCGACTGGATCGAGAAGTACCAGATCAACAACCAGGCAGACAGCACCGGCAGGGTCTGGACGTTTGACCCGGCGCATCCCGAAAAGGGCTGGACGCACAGCGAGCGGGAGATCATCGGCACCGTCGGCACCCTGGCCGATCGCCCGATCTACGGCGCGACTACACTGCTCACGGCCGACGCCGAATTGACCCAGCAACTGAACTACCAGGCCTCAAGCCGGGCCGTCGGGCTGCGGCTGTCCGCGCCGGATCAACCGATCAATCCCTTCAGCATCGCCGGCGATGCCAGCGATACGCCCAGCGCACTGCCACGCTCCTGGGAGCGCAATCCAGAAACCGGCGAATGGCGGCGCGAGGTCGTCCATCAGGTCCTCGAACACGGCATCAAGAACACCACGGTCGAAGTAGCCGACGCCACCAAGGCTGCCCAGCTTGATGACGCCGCACAGGGCATCATGGCCTTCAACGCCGCCCGTAGCTCGGCGGCCTTTGCCAAGCAGTACGAGCAGGCCTACACCGCCCAAGGCTGGTCCCAGTACGGACCGATTCCGGATGAAGTGATCTGGGCCCAAGACCATCCCGATCACGTACTGGCATCCGATGGACGCACCTATCAGCAACAGGGCGACGGCGAATGGCTGCATGACGGCTGGATCTACGACTCGCTGGCCGAGGGCAACATCCGCGACGAGTTGAACCGAACCTATCCGCAGATCCGCGCCATCCAACAGATGGAGGCGCCGGTACCCGGCGCCCACGAACGCAGTATCGAGGCACTGACCGTCAACGAACGCGAAGCCCGCGACCAGGCCATGCAGGAAGCCAATCGACTGGGTGTCGCTGCACCGCAAGCGCAGCAGGTTGCCGCCGCTGCCGTGGCTGAGGTTCGCGGCGAGCACGCCGAAGAACGGCTGACGCCACAAGCCGTGATCGATGCGCACAGCGTTGAACGCGCTGCACTGTCGCCCAACACATCACCCTTGGTACAGGAGCATCGCGCTCCTGCGCCTGCAGCGCCGACGCCTTCGGATCGTGTGGAATCCGTGCAGGAACCGGCTCGCCGCGAAGCACCACGACGGGAGCCGATCGCGGCCGCTGCAACGCAACCTGCACCGGATGAGTCAAGCGAGCGGCAAGCGCATACCGAGGCAAATCCTCCTGCGCACCCGATGCCGGCAGCCCCTGTGCCGTCACCCGGCATTCCCTCCGCTGAGCGATCTCCCGCACAGCCAGAAGTGAGTGCATTACCTACGTCGGATGTCGGACACCCCGCTCCTGCGCAGGAGCCCGTTGCGACTCACGCCCACTCCCCCGCCCCGTCGATCCACACCGAAGTGACCGAAGCCGCGCCGGCTACTGCTCGTCTCCCCGAAGCCGAAGCAACGCCAGCGCCAATCCAGCTTGAGCCAGACGTTCCAGCCACCCTCGCAGCAGCCGAGCCAGCTGCGCGCCCGCTGATAACAGACGCCGCGCCCAAGGTCTCGGAGCACGAGCCTCCTTACGCGCCACCACCCGTGGAAGCACCGGCGGCCCCCCCCTCAAGCGCAACGGCCCAGCAAGAGCCCGAAGCGCCGCCCACGCCCCTGCTGCCTACCCAGCCCGAGCATCCCGATCATGCCCTCTACCAACAGGTGCGCGAAGGCGTAGCGGCGCTGGACGCCAAACACGGTCGCACCTTCGACCAAGCCAGCGAGCGCATGACGGCCAGCTTGCTGGTGCTCGCCAAGGACAACGACCTGGATCGCGTGGACCACGTACTGCTGAGCAACGCCACCGCGGACAAACCCGCCGGTCATACTCTGTTCGTCGTACAGGGCGAGCCCAGCGACCCCGCACACCAGCGCGCTGCGATGCCGACCGAACTGGCCGCACAGACCTCAGTCGAAGAATCCATGCAGCAGTTCGACGCCGTCAGCCGCGAAGCGCAGCAGCGCGCCATCGCCAATCAACTCGAACAGCAGTTGGAAGATCAGCGCGTGCAGCAGGATATCCAGATCCGTGCCGCCAGCATGGGCTGAGTGTGTAAGACACGCGCGAAATCATTCACAACAACCCGCCCTCCTGGTCCCTCTGTTTGCCAATCGGCGCTATTGATATCGCCGCGCAATCAGAAGAACAGACCCGCTCGATCAACGGTCGCCAGTGGATTGGCCTTCCGCACCGCCTCCAGGAAAAGCAGGAAGTCGCGGTTGAACAGCGACAGATTGTTGGTGAACGTCACGCACTTTCTACCCGATGCTCTGCTGAAGCATACCTGCCAGACATAGCGCGAATAGATGACGTCGGACGTTCGTGTGACTGAGGTGATCTGCGAAAGCGGAACCGCCGTAGGCACCGGCCCACGCCGCAGGTAGAAGGACTCCGCATCAAAGAAGTAATGCTCGCGATCCTCTTTGCCATCCACCATCACCAAGGTCATGGATGTTCCGGAGATCCGGCGAGGAGGATCCAAACGCAGCCCCGATTTCACGGACGAGCGAGCAGTTGCCGACATTCGCCGAAGGGTAAACCAGAGGATCACCAACGGAAGCGCCGCAAGGACAATGAAACCTACGGTCTTCAAAGCAGTTTCCAGCGTGCTGGGCACACAGATCTCCAGGATGAACGTTCAGGCACTTGCAAGGCCCGACTAGATCCACGCCACGCGTGGATGCTCTGGCTTCAACGCCCCATCACTTCCAATGATCCGGCCCCAGGAACGGCAGGCTCAACACAAACACCGGCACCGCCACAGGGATCAACGCCGCGCCCAGCACCTTGCCCGCCGCCGAACCCACACCCGGCTTGTCCTCCATCTCCGGCAGGATCCGCTGCGCCCGCGCATTGATCGGCTGTGCCAGCTTCCCCTTCTCCGCCAGCGCCGCAGCATCCGGCAACTTCACCCGCTCGCCGTCGCCCTCGAACAGCGCGCTGTAATAGCTGCCGCCCTTCTTGGAAAGATTGCAGGCCCGGTCAAACGCCAGCGCGTAACGGGTCCGGTCCATCGGCAGGTAGTAGCGCGCCCGCTCCTCCACGGCCTTGGCCTCACGCGAGGGGACCTCAATCCGCTCCAGCTTGAACTGCGCGGCCTGCTCCGGCGTCACCTGCTCCGGCCGCAGCAGCAGCGCATAGCTGCCATGCACCTTGGCCTTGTTGGCCGGGTCGCGCCAATCCTCATGGAAGTACATCTGCGCGCAGGCCACCGCCTCGCGCAGCGGGCTGTCCATCAGCGCCCGGTACTCGCGGAACGGCGCGGCATTGAAGCGCATCGGCTCGTCATAGCGCGGCAGCAGGTACAGCTGGCCGTCGTCGGCGACGAACGCACTGGTGATCTCGCGGCTTGAGGCGTGCTCCTCCGGGCCACTGGCACAGCCGGACAGCAGGCCAAGGCACAAGGCGGAGAGAATGAAAAAAGACGTTCGCATGTCGTGTTCTAGAGCTTCCGTGGAAAACCGGCCTCGCCCAAAGGGACGAGGCCAGCCCGCCATGGTGCCACGGCACCGCATGCGATGCAGAACCTGCCTACTTCAACCGCTCCACCAACCGCTGCCCCACCTCCAGCGCCGACGCCGGGTTCTGCCCGGTAATCAGCTCGCGGTCCACCACCACATGCCCGGTCCACGGCGTCGCGTTGCTGCTGAACGTCGCCCCCGCCCGCTGCAACGCCGTCTGCGGGTAGAACTTCATCTCGCCGCCGCCCAACAGCGGCTTGGCCTGCTCTTCCTCCTGGTTGCTGATCACCGTCATCTGGTAGCCGCTGTAGATCCACTTCGGCGTGGCCGGCATCGCACCCGCTTCCAGCTTCGCTACAAAACCCGCAGCATCCGGCAGCGTGGACAGCAGCGCGATCGGCCCGTGGCAGACCAGCGCGGTGGTCTTGTTGCGCTGGTGGAAGTCGGCCAGCAAGCGACCCAGCGCCGGGCTCTTCAGCAGGTCCTGCATCGGCGCGTGGCCACCGGGAATGTAGACCGCATCGAACCGCGCGTAGCCCTGCTGCTCGATGCGCGCCAGGCTGACCACCGGCGAGGCCGTCGGCGAGGTCAGCGCCAGTTTCTCCAGCAGGTCCTTGTGCAGTTTCAGCTGCGCGGCATCGTTGCCGAAGTAGGCCGGCGTCACCGAGGACGCATCCACCGTCGGCGCCCGCCCCTGCGGCGTGGCGAAGGTCACCTCGTGGCCCGCGTCCAGCAGCAGCTTGACCGGCTGCATCAGCTCGTTGAGATAGAAGCCGGTGGACAGCACCTTGCCGTCCTTCAGGTCCAGGTGGTTTTCGTCGGACAGCACCACCAGCACGTTGGCGGCCTGCGTGCCGCTGGCGGCCAGGGTCAGGGCCAGCGCTGCGGCCAGCCGGGTCATCAGGTTCATGGGGTAGCTCCTATCGGGGAATGGCCGCCACTTTATTCATCGCCCCAGCGGCGATAAATTGGCCCCATCGCAAAACATCTGTTCCCCGGAGAGCCAAATGAGCCGCAAGTTCGACTACCTGGGCGATGTGGAAGTGTTCCTGGCGGTGGTCGAGCACGGCTCGTTCACCGCCGGCGCGGTGGCGCTGTCCACCACGCCCTCGGTACTGAGCCGCGCGGTCACCCGCCTGGAAGCGCGGCTGGGCCGTCAGCTGCTGCAGCGGACCACCCGCCGCGTGGGCCTGACCGACGCCGGGCGGCTCTATCTGGAACAGGTGCGCACCGCCTTCGGCCTGCTGGACGACGCCGAGCGCGACGCACTGGCCCAGGACGGTGCGCTGGCCGGCCGCGTGCGCCTGAGCGTGCCCACCACCTACGGCCACTACCGGCTGCCGCCCGTGCTGGCGCGCTTTGCGCAGCAGCACCCGCAGGTGCAGGTGGAACTGAACTTCACCAACCGCAACGTGGACCTGGTGGCCGAAGGCTTCGACCTGGCCATCCGCCTGGGCCAGCTGCCGGACAGCGGGCTGGTGGGGCGGAAGCTGGAGGATGCGGCATTGCTGTTGGTGGCTTCGCCCGATTACCTGCAGCGCCGTGGCACGCCGCAGACGCTGGACGACCTGCAGCAGCACCTGTGCCTGCCCTTCGTGATGCCGCGTACCGGGCGGCTGGCGCCGTGGATCTTCCGCGACGGCGGGCGCGACGTGGACTGGCTGCCGCGTTCGTCCATCGAGACTTCCGACGATGTGCTGGGCGTGGTGTCGCTGGCCGAACAGGGCATCGGCATCTGCCAGAGCTATGAATTCATCGTGCGCGAGCGATTGCGGCGCGGGCAGCTGGTGGAAGTGCTGCCGCAGCTGCGTGGGCGGTCGCGGCCGTTCTCGGTGATCTATGCGCCGCATCGGCGGCAGTCTGCGGCGGCACGGGCGATGATTGAGTTGCTGGTGGGGAATGCGGCTGAGAAGGGCGTTGGTTGAAGCTGCGAGCTTGTTAACGGTGTCGGGTTTGAACCGATTTTCGAGGTTTGCGGCTGATCGCGTGCCGCTGCTTGGCGAGGCGGACTAAGAACTGTTGCAAAGAAGGCTGTCGCGCTATTCGCTTGTGGCATGGGCGATTGCGCCACTTTGATTCGCCATCAGCAGAGCAGCTGCGCGAATACGTCTGCTGGCGTCGCGTGCTGCACGAATGGTGCGTGCCACAATAGTTCTTCGCTCTCGGATTCCGCGATTCCTTCGCGAATTTCTATTGGCATTCGAAGCGACTGCGTAACCAACATGACGTGCCACCGACAACGGGTGGCTCCGGGTCTGCAAACCCGCGACGATTGTTGTGCCTGTTGTTTACGCTTGCCCGTCGGCACCGTCCTTAACCGGTGCCGGCGGGCAATCCGTCGGCCTGTATGGCGGGCGGTGCGTGGGGGTCTTCGGACCCACCGGTCATGGCACTACTTCGTCCCGGTTTGCAGCCACGCATCGCCCGCCACCTCCTCGCGGTGGCGCTGTTAAGCACAGCCAAGGAAGCCGACGCCATGAACGATTCCGACACCTTCTCCTCGTACACCGTTGTTGAGCCCATCAACGACGACACTCCCCTGCCCGACCTGAACTCCCTGCTCGGCATCCTCAAGCACATGCGCGGCTGCGAAGGTGCAGATGGGCATCCTTGGCCGGAAACCGATGTGTCACCCGGCCGCCGCGTGAGCCTGGCTAGGACCGAACGCGCAATGGTGGGGGCGCTGACGGTTCTGGAACTGCTGCACGCGGCAGACCGCTGCCGGGTGGCTGCGGACCCGGAGCGGCATCTGGATGAGGGGGTTGTGGATGGGCTGTTTCTGGCTTGTAGGGGGCTGGTTGAGTGGGCTTGCCGAGAGGTTAGGCCGGAGTGACCTATGTGGGCCCCTTCTGGGCGTAGTAAGTGCCACTCGTCGCATCAGCGCCCGCTTTCGCCCAAGAGCAAACGTTCAACACCTGAACTAGGCCGTACCGCGAAGCGGGTTCGCCTTGATTTAATTATTGGCGACCGGCCAAATCATAGATGACCAATGGCGTAGCGATCCACTCGCCGAACGACGTATTGGCGGAGAACACTCGGAGTAGCGCTCTGCACGGCAACGAAAGACGATCAATGACCAGATGAGAGAGCCCCTTGAAAGACGCAACCCCGGGGACGAAATACTCATCTGTCGGGGAAAGGGCAAACTTTGCGTCTCCGCTCCTTAATGAAAAGAAAGCTTCCTCGCCGACATACTCATTAGTTTTACTTGGCTTGTTTGGGCCAGGCTTGCCGATCAGCGCAATTGTACTGGATGAGCGAGTAACTTTGACTTTGCTAATTCCCAAGGCACCAACCACCCACACGTATCTGGATGGGCTGTCCATTTCCTGTTCATGGGTAAGATCAGGATACCTTGCTAGTCGTTTGGCCAGTTGATCGAGCATCTCCAGCGTCGACAGTGAGTAAGATTTGCTTTCACTGGAACTTCCGCCGCCAGAGAACAATGTAACAGAAACGCCAGCCTGCATTGCTTGCGTTCGAGTGATCAGAGTCCTTGGTGAGATATCGAATTCCGCCTCATAGAGGCGTGCAATAAAGTCGATATCTAGGTAAATGAGTCTCTCAGCAAGCGATTTATCTTTCATAGCCACTAAGCACCTAATTGACGGACATGTCGATCTGGTTATGCGGTTGGCAAACAAGCAGCGTCCGGCGGACGCTCCCCTTGATATAGATCGATTCTAGGCTGGATGGAGTCCGGCTAACAAGCCAGCAAATAACTGGACCCAGCTGGGGGGCTCAGTGACCACCGAAGGCTCGCTTCGATAGGAACTCGATAACCGCTTTGGTTCGCACGATGCCCCGCGACCGGGAGCGACCATACTTCCGAATGCTGGCTCGCTTGAAACCGAGGCCGTTCAACGTTCCGTCTACACAAAAATCCATTCATGCCCGACCTTGAATGCCCGCGCATATTGCATTTACTTACTCATAGCCTGGTAGTGCTCGCCATACCCACACTCTTCAAAAATTAACCTCAGACCTTCCTTGAAAACATCGTGATCAAACTCTTTTATGTCGAAAATATTCTGACCCAAGGAGTGCGACTCTCGGTTCATGTACCTGTAGAAAGTCGCGAACTTATCACTTGACAGGACTGGCTTTTGGAATACGTTATTGAAATCCTTCTTCTGAACAAAGTTAAAGAAGTATTCGACAATATTTCGCATGCAATTAGCAATCAGCGCAGGCGGCGATGCCTGATCCTTTATGATTGACCAGTATGACTGATAGTCATTCTGTATCTCCTCATACTTCATCGGAACTACAGCACTTCCGTTTTTATTCTTGAAAACCCTGAATAGTTGCTGCGTCTCCGCGCGCTTCTCTTTATTAGAATGTGTCAGCTCATAGAAGAAATAAAGGCTATGAGTGAGAACAAACACCTGGGCAAAACTCTTATCGTTAATTAAATACTTCTTGATCAACTGCCCAATATTGAAAACGTAGAGGTGAGAAAGGCTGGAGATGGGATCATCAATCACAACTACTTTCGGCTGGGGAACCGCAGCAGCAGCCCTCTGCCCTTTGCAAAGTTCTATGAAGTATAGAAAACTAATGACGGTTTTCTCGCCTTCGCTCAGCGAGTGAAATGCATTCGCCTGATCAGCAGCCCTGGAAACCCGATATAAATTTTCGCCGTATGGCACCACAGAGAATCCATCGATACCAATCTCTACCAGCCCAGCGTTGATGTTTTCAATTGACTCTTCGATGTTGACCGTTTGCTTTCTAAGAGCAGCAATCTTGTCGTTAGACGCTGCCACGTTAGCGTCGATCTTGGCGGCTTCTTGACTTATTTTGCTAGCCTCATCTTTGAGATCTGAAGCGGACTGCGAATATGCAGAAATCGTCTGATCATAATCCCAGCGCATCAGCGCCCAAAAACGCGACCTTATATCCTCCCGAGTTCTCTTCTTGTTCGCCAGCTTTTCATTATGTTCCTCAACCAGCACGTTCAGGCCGCCGATCAAATCATTTATAACGTCGACGGCGGGCTGGGTATCGGCGAGGGCAACTGGTGTGCTAGGGCTTTTGATCTTGCTGTCAATGTGCAGAATATTTTCGCGGATTGACGCTTTTAGAGCCTCACTGGCAATACTCCAGGTTTCCACAAGCTTTTTGTTGGCAAGCGGAGATTTTGAAATCTCTTGGAGACTCAAGCCTGAGGTCAACGCCTCATAGCGGATCTTGATCGACTCCAACTTTTTAACATCTCTCTCATAGTCTTCATCGAAGACTTGACGGATGGAATCGATGATATTTTTAGTAATCGTTTCCTTCTGACAGAAAGGGCAGGCCTGAGGATCCTTATCATATGAAATGTACTGGAGCCCTTGCTTCACCCAGTCAGAATTGCGAGCTTTAGTGATGAACTCTGCAACTGAACCTTCTTGACTGCCGACAATGATTTTCGACCAGAGGGAATCCCCTTCAATGGTCAGCCAGTCGGCCGAGAGGGTTGGAATTTTCGTGAATGGAACTGCACCCTCGCCCTCAATGGACGACGCCTCGGCCTTCAGGTCATCTATGGTGTAACTAGGCGCCTTTTCCGGCAGAGGCAATCCAATAATATGCTGGAAAAGAAGCTCTGTTTTCTTTAGGCCTTCTAGGCAAAACTCCAGTACGCGATCCCCGCCCGCGAAACTAGTCTTAATATTCCAAACCTTTCCGCTTGCCTTGATCTTTTCTTGATCGAGTTTTGTCGCATTTCCAGTGGCCCGCTTTGAATTCTCTTGCTGAACGGACAGATGCTTCTCCAGCTCTTTCGTCTCGGCTTCAATTTGCTGGAGCGCGATCTTGTTCTCTTTGGATAGCGTAAAAATTCCTTTTAAATTCTCTTCTTCGTAAAAGTAGTCTTTGAGGAAGCCTTGGTTGTACACCAAAATTTCACATGGTTGACTAGTTTTCAGACTGCATTTAGCAAACCGAGGTTCGGCTTGCTTATACAAAAATTCAGAGATAGTGCTCTTACCCGCACCATTTAGCCCGTATATTAGAGAAGTCTTGTTGGTGAGCGAGAGAGTAGACTTGGATTTGTAACTGGTGACGCCATCTATGTTCAGTTCCGTGATCACAACCTGGCTCCTGGATGCTAAGTGGCTTTGCGTCATTTCTGTTGGCGAGAAGGAGCATGGCGCGCCATGAACCGCCTGCTACGCCGGCCTTTCCCGGCCCCTGCCAACGATGACCAAATCGCCGAAAATGTTCCCGATCCCTGCATGTCGCCCCCATCCATCTTTACTCTGAAGACTGCTTTTGTATGATCTGTTCCTGTCGCGACCGACAGCTATGGGTCGGCTACGGCCATATTGCGTATTGCGATCAGAAGCAGACTTTCGACACCTACACCAAGCCGCGCCGCGACATCGACTTGAATTAACTGTTAGAGGTCACCATAGCACCACCCCCCTGGCGCCAGAGGAAAGATTGCGAGCAAAATCCCAGAAGCGTTCAAAGCTGCGCTCGAATCCCCAATTGATTCCATCCGCCCCATGGAAGCCACTTCCTATAAATTTTTCGAAGCTAATAGCTTCAACGTTTACAGGCTCAGAGTGAAAGACTACTTTCGTAGGGCTAACGTAAACGTTGTGGCACCCGTTCTTTCGCAAAGTGCCATCGGATTTAGTTGGAAGTCCAACTAAAGAAAGCGATGCCACATCCACCAACCTGGTCTGTGAAAGCAAGTCGGGATTCTTCTTGAGTTCTGAAGTGTTCCCAACCAATGGAAATGCGTAAAAGACAGACCGCGAGCAAGATTTGACCTGATTTCGTAACGCTTCAAGCTGATCGTGAGGCACGAGAAAAACTCGCTCATTCGACCTAAGAAGGCGGTTTGATGCCTTGAACTGAAAGATCAGCAACCGGCCGCCTAGCTTCGTGCATGCATCGAATCCAGCCTTTGCTTCCTGCTTTTGGGTGAGCCCAAACCAAAGGATCTTTTTTTTTGCACCGAGCAGTCTTGACGCCTGAGCGCAAATGTTTAGCTCTAACGTCTTTTCTGAGAGTTTCATCTGAGATCAACTTCCTTGTGAGTTCCAAATGCCCAGCGAGAGGACTTTTTAGCCTGGGCATACGACCTAACGACAAAGCACAGCATTGCGGCCCTTCCGCCGGTACAACTCAATCTTAGTGCGGCTTCGTCTGGCTAACAAGCCAGCGCATAACCGGACCCTACGGCTGCCTCGACGGCCGCACCAATGAACGTTATGGCTTGCATGACGCCCTACGGCCAGAAGCGGACACTAATCAACACCTGAATTGATCCGCGTCGCGAAGCGGCGACGGTTTGAATGAATCGTTAGGGCGCACTTAGGGCGCACTTGTGGCCGCGCATTGAAGTCGCTCCATCTTCCTCAGTTTATGGACCAAGAGCCGTGCTCCACTCTCGTCCACGAAATCCTCATAAATGACCGTACTGTCTCGAAAATGCAATTCCAAGCGATTCAAGACGGCTCTTAGTGTAGCGAGCATCTCCTCTATCAATTTCCTGCTAATTCCGCTCAGAGGATCGGAACTTTGATTTCTGAGATAATCGTGATCCTGATGAGCGATGCGCTTGTTTCGATGCTCGCGAGCGAACTCCGCTGCAACGACAGCTTTGTCACAGAGATTCTGCACCTCGCCCCGCAGCCCTGTATCGGAGATTAGCGGAGGCAAAGACTGGATCGTAAGATTCCTCTTCTTGCCCGTGGTTGGCGGGTCCGTCATCCGAGACACACCCAGTAGAACACTGTCCCAAAGCTCATCTTGAACGATTTTGAAGAACAGGCCAGAGGTCCGATTAAGCAGGTGAACCGTGTCAGGGTCACCACCGAAAAGCTGACGGTACTGTTGCCAAAGAACGTGAAGTTCCACGAGCTTTCGACACAGCTCATAGAAGCTGGCCCCAAGCTCTTGTCCCATCGATGAGATGTACTCACTACGGACTTCATCCATGGACCGAGTGACCATTGGTGTGCCCCCAACTAGCTAACAGTCGGACCCGTGGTCCGGTTATACGAAGTATCCACAAAGCAACGTACGGCGGGCTTAACTCTAATACAGCTCGATACTAGGGCGGCTGCGTCCGGCTAACAAGCCAGCTTTAAGTCGGACCTAGCGCTAGCGGACACCACAAACAACAAGGGCGCCTCTCGGCGCCCTCGTTCTTTCAACTCATTCCCACTCAATAGTAGCCGGCGGCTTCCCCGAGATGTCATAGACAACCCGCGACACCCCCCGCAGCTCATTGATGATCCGGTTGCTCACCGTCCCCAAGAACTCATACGGCAGATGCGCCCAATGCGCCGTCATGAAGTCAATCGTCTCCACCGCACGCAGCGCAATCACCCACTCATAAGCCCGCGCGTCACCCACCACGCCCACCGACTTCACCGGCAGGAACACGGCAAACGCCTGGCTGGTCTTGTCGTACAGGTCCGCCTTGCGCAGCTCATCAATGAAGATGGCATCGGCCTTGGCCAGCAGCTCGGCGTACTCGCGCTTCACTTCACCCAGAATGCGCACGCCCAGGCCCGGGCCCGGGAACGGATGGCGGTAGACCATGGTGCGCGGCAGGCCCAGCTCAACGCCCAGGCGGCGCACTTCGTCCTTGAACAGCTCGCGCAGCGGCTCCACCAGGCCCAGCTTCATGTGCTCCGGCAGGCCACCCACGTTGTGGTGGCTCTTGATCACATGCGCCTTGCCGGTCTTGCTGCCGGCCGACTCGATCACGTCCGGGTAGATGGTGCCCTGCGCCAGCCACTTGGCGTTCTTCAGCTTGCTCGACTCTTCATCGAAGATCTCAACGAACAGGTTGCCGATGATCTTGCGCTTGGCTTCCGGGTCGCTCACGCCTTCCAGCGCGGCGAAGTAACGGTCGGCGGCATTCACGCGCACCACCTTTACGCCCATATGCTCGGCGAACATCGCCATCACCTGGTCGCCTTCCTGCCAGCGCAGCAGGCCGGTATCCACGAACACACAGGTCAGCTTCTCGCCGATGGCCTTGTGCAGCAGCGCGGCCACCACGGACGAATCGACGCCGCCGGACAGGCCCAGGATCACTTCGTCATCGCCCACCTGTTCGCGCACGCGGGCGATCTGGTCGTCGATGATGTTGGCGGCGGTCCACAGGGTCTGGCAGCCGCACACGTCCACCACGAAGCGGCGCAGCAGCGTCTGGCCCTGCAGGGTGTGGGTCACTTCCGGGTGGAACTGCACGCCGTACCAGCGCTTTTCTTCGTTGGCCATGGCGGCCACCGGAATGCGGTCGGTGGTGGCGGTGATGGTGAAGCCCGGCGGTGCAACGGAGACATGGTCGCCGTGGCTCATCCAGACATTCAGCTTCGGCTCGCCGCCGTGGTCGCTCAGGCCCTTGAACAGCGCATCCGGGTTGATCACGTTCACTTCGGCGTGGCCGAACTCGCGCTGGTCAGCGGCTTCGGTGGCACCACCCAGCTGCGCGGCCAGGGTCTGCATGCCGTAGCAGATGCCGAAGATCGGTAGGCCGCTGTCGAACACTTCCTGCGGCGCGGCCGGGGCGCCCGGCAGCGTGGTCGATTCCGGGCCACCGGACAGGATGATGCCCTTGGCGCCAAACGCGGCGATCTCGGCCGGGTTGTGGTCCCACGCCCAGATTTCGCAGTAGACGCCCAGCTCGCGGATGCGGCGGGCGATCAGCTGCGTGTACTGCGCGCCGAAATCGAGGATGAGGATCTTGTCGTTATGGATGTTGGTCATGGTGCCGTTCCAGTGGTGTTTTTCGCAGCGCCCGGCGCTTCAAGGCTCTGCGTCAGCGTGGCGATGAACGCCTCGCGTTGTTGAATATGTGAGGGGTCTTCCTCGTCCCAGCGCAGCATCAGCAGGCCGTGCGGTGCGTTGGGGTTGGCGCGGTCGGCGCGCGGCAGCTCGGCGATTTCCTGCACTTCGGTGCCGGGCACGATGCGCCGTTGCAGCGCGGCC
The DNA here is from genome assembly GCF_059370395.1 of Stenotrophomonas sp. YJH_SMC_101-4. Classification (NCBI taxonomy): domain Bacteria; kingdom Pseudomonadati; phylum Pseudomonadota; class Gammaproteobacteria; order Lysobacterales; family Lysobacteraceae; genus Stenotrophomonas; species Stenotrophomonas sp. YJH_SMC_101-4. The sequence goes on from NZ_JCAFTP010000001.1 coordinate 1,288,530, forward strand.
ATCGAGAAGCCCGACTCCGCAGCGCCCCAGGACGCCCATTGCACGCTCATCCGTGCGGGCTCCAGCGCGCCCAGTACCGGCGTCAGCACCGGATCATCCGGCCCGTGCAGCAGCTCGGTTATGCACTGCAGCGTGACCTGCAGCGGACGCTCGCCGGTGCCTTTCAGCAGCCAGCGCTGTTCGCCAGCGGCCTGCACCTGCCAGCCCTCCGGCAGCGAAAACGCGTTCTGGCACGCCTGCACGTCCTGCAATTGCGAAACCGCCGCGCCCGGAAACCCGGAGCGCGGCGGCGGTTCGGACAACGAACAGCCTGCCATCAGCAGGCTGCCCGTAATCGCAAGAGCAGTTCGCAAGCGCATCAGGCGCGGTAGTTCGGCGGCTCTTTGGTGATGGTCACGTCGTGGACGTGGCTCTCACGCTGGCCGGCGCCGCTGATCTTCACGAACTTGGGCTTGCTGCGCATGTCTTCGATGGTGGCGCAGCCCACGTAGCCCATGGTGGCGCGCAGGCCGCCCATCAGCTGGTGGATGATGCCGCCCACCGGGCCGCGGTACGGCACGCGGCCTTCAATGCCTTCCGGCACCAGCTTGTCGGCGGTGGCGGCGTCCTGGAAGTAGCGGTCCTTGGACCCCTTCTCCATCGCGGCCAGCGAGCCCATGCCGCGGTAGCTCTTGTACGAACGGCCCTGGAACAGCTCGGTTTCGCCCGGCGATTCCTCGGTACCGGCCAGCAGGCCACCAATCATGATGGTGGAGGCACCGGCGGCCAGCGCCTTGCCGATGTCGCCGGAGTAGCGGATGCCACCGTCGGCGATCAGCGGGATGCGGTCCTGCAGCGCTTCGGCCACCAGGTCGATCGCGGTGATCTGCGGCACGCCCACGCCAGCCACCACGCGGGTGGTGCAGATCGAGCCCGGGCCGATGCCCACCTTCACTGCGTCCGCGCCGCTGTCCAGCAGCGCCAGCGCCGCTTCACCGGTGCAGATGTTGCCGCCGATGACCTGCACGTTCGGGAAGTTCTTCTTGACCCAGCTGACGCGGTCCAGCACGCCCTGCGAATGGCCGTGCGCGGTATCGACCACGATCACGTCCACGCCGGCGGCGACCAGCGCTTCAACGCGGCGATCGGTATCGCCGCCCACGCCGACGGCGGCGCCGACCAGCAGGCGGGTGGCGATGTCCTTGGCAGCGTTCGGGAAGTCGGTGTTCTTCTGGATGTCCTTGACGGTGATCAGGCCACGCAGGGCGAAATCATCGTTGACCACCAGCACCTTTTCGATGCGGTTGCGGTGCAGCAGCTGCAGCACTTCATCAGACGCGGCGCCTTCCTTGACCGTGATCAGGCGATCCTTCTTGGTCATGATGTGGCGGACCGGATCGTCCAGCTCGGTCTCGAAGCGCATGTCGCGATGGGTCACGATACCGGCCAGCAGGCCGTCGCTGCCCACCACCGGCACGCCGGAGATGTTGTGCGCCTGGGTCAGGGCCAGCACGTCGCGGATGGTGGTTTCCGGGCCGACGGTGATCGGGTCGCGGATGACACCGGCCTCGAACTTCTTGACCTTGGCCACTTCCGCGGCCTGCTGTTCCAGGCTGAGATTCTTGTGGATGATGCCCATGCCGCCGAGCTGGGCCATGGCGATGGCCAGGCGGGCTTCGGTGACGGTATCCATCGCGGCGGACAGGATCGGAAGCTTCAGCTTCAGGTCTCGGGTCAACCGCGTTTCGAGGTTGACGTCCTTGGGCAGGATGGTCGAGTGGGCGGGGACGAGCGAGACGTCGTCGTAAGTGAGTGCTTCAGCCTGGATGCGCAGCATCGGCATACCCGAGATGTGGGGAAGCGCGACATTTTACCCTGTTTTCGCGCCGCGTGGCAGGGGGTAGATGCGACGCAGTGTCGCGCGGGCGGTGATTGGTTCAGGGGGGTTTGGGTGGGTGCCAACCTTGGTTGGCACAACCCGTCCGGCACCGGTACCCCAGATGGGCCGATGGCCCCGATGGATGTGTGCCAACCAAGGTTGGCACCTACCAGGAGCGGGTCGCCGGGAATCGCGGGGCATCAATGCAACCCCGGTAGCGCCGGGCCATGCCCGGCGAGCGCAGCGGCGCCGCAAACATCCGCCGGGCATGGCCCGGCGCTACCCTCAGGAGGCTTCCGCCGCTTCCAGGGTGTTCTGCATCAACGTGGCCACGGTCATCGGGCCCACACCACCCGGCACCGGGGTGATCCAGCTCGCCCGCTGGGCCGCCGCCTCAAACCCGACGTCGCCCACCAACCGGCCGTCATCCAAGCGGTTGATGCCCACGTCGATCACCACCGCGCCCGGCTTCACCCATTCGCCCGGCACGATGCCCGGGCGGCCGACCGCCACCACCAGGATGTCGGCGTTGCGCACGGCCTGTTCCAGCACGTCCTTGGGGGTGAACTTGTGGCAGCTGGTCACGGTGCAGCCGGCAATCAGCAGCTCCAGGCCCATCGGCCGGCCAACGTGGTTGCTCACGCCCACGATGGTGGCGTTGCGGCCACGCACCGGCTGGTCGGTGTGGCCCAGCAGCGTGGTGATGCCGCGCGGGGTGCACGGGCGCAGGCCGAACTCGCGCAGGGCCAGGTGGCCGACGTTTTCCGGGTGGAAGCCGTCCACGTCCTTGCGCGGGTCGATGCGCTGGATCAACCGGCGCGCGTCGGGGATGCCCGGCAGCGGCAGCTGGATCAGGATGCCGTTGATCTTCGGATCGGCGTTGAGCTGGTCGATCAGGTCGAGCAGCTCGGCCTCGGTGGTACCGGCCGGCAGATCGTAGTCATGCGCCTCGATGCCGACCTTTTCGGCGGCACGGCGCTTGTTGCGCACGTATACGGTCGAGGCCGGGTCGCCGCCCACCAGCACCACGGCCAGGCCCGGACGGCTGCCGCCGGCGGCCACGCGGGCGTCGACGCGCACCTTCAGGCTGTCGAGCAGGTCCTCGGCGATACGGCGGCCATCAAGGATGCGGGCAGGATGCTGGGGGGCGGAATCGGTCATCGGAGGCAGGCGTGGGGCGGCGGGGACGCTATTGTCCCCGATTCAGGCCCCCTCGCCCACCGCCAATCCGGGCGGCCGCTGCGCTCGCCGGGCATGGCCCGGCGCTACCCCACCCGTGCGCACCACGGTAGCGCCGGGCCACGCCCGGCGAGCGCGGTGCGCGGCACCTCATTCTTCCTCTTCCGGCACATCCTGCGGATTGAGCGTCTTGCTCTCCCGCTTCGGCGCGGTGAACGGCGTTGGCGTCGGTACGCCCTGCGGGCTGTTGCCGTAGATCATCCGCGCGCCGGCATTCAGACCACCACCGGCAATTTCCAGCTCGAAGCGCTCGGCATCGCGGCGACGGATCTGCTCGGCAATCTCCACCGCATCGTCTTCATCCGCACCCAGTTCCACCAGCGCGGCCTGGCCGAACAGCACCGCCGATTCAAACGTCTCGCGGATCTGGAAATCGACACCGGCATGGATCAGCCGCAGCGAATGCTCGCGGTCGAACGAGCGCACCATCAGCTTGGCCTGCGGGAACTCGTGCGCCACCAGTTCAACAATGCGGTCGGCGGCCTCGGCCTTGTCCACGCACACCGCAATCGCACGTGCGGTGGCCGCGCCCGAAGCATGCAGCACATCCAACCGCGTGCCGTCGCCGTAATAGATCTTGAAGCCGAACCGCGCGGCGCTCTGGATCATCTCCACATCGTTGTCGATGATGGTCACGTCCACGTCGCGCGCCAGCAGCGACTGGCTGGCAACCTGGCCGAAGCGGCCGAAGCCGATCAGCAGCACGCTGCCGGACAGGCCCTCGGCCTCGTCCACGCCGTCCATGTTTACCGTCGGCTTCGGCGCGATGCGCTTGTAGAGCAGCACCACCAGCGGCGTCAGCGCCATCGACAGCACCACCACGGCAGTGAAGTTGGCATTGATCTCCAGGTTGATCACGCCGGCCGATGCCGCGGCGGAGAACAGCACGAAAGCGAACTCGCCGCCCTGCGCCATCAGCACGCCACGGTCCAGCGCCTGCGCGTGGTCGCTGCCCATGATGCGTGCGACCACGTAGATGCACAGCGCCTTGGCTGCCATCAGCGCCAGCACCAGGCCGAGGATCAGCTTCCAGTTGCCCGCCACCACGCCCAGGTCCAGCGCCATGCCCACGCTGAGGAAGAACAGGCCGAGCAGGATGCCGCGGAACGGTTCGATGTCCGCTTCGATCTGGTGGCGGAAGGTCGATTCGCTCAGCAGCACGCCGGCCAGGAACGCGCCCATCGCCATCGACAGGCCGGACAGCTGCATCAGCAGCGCCGCGCCCAGCACCACCAGCAGCGCGGCGGCGGTCATCACCTCGCGCGCCTTCGATTCGGCCAGCACGCGGAACAACGGGTTGAGCAGGAAGCGGCCGACCAGCACCAGGCCGACGATGGCACCCACGCCGATCGCCACCGACAGCCAGCGCGAACCCTCGCCATCGGCACTACCCGCACTGGGGCCCATCCAGGCCACCAGCGCCAGCAACGGCACGATCAGCAGGTCTTCGAACAGCAGGATGGAGACGATCTTCTGCCCCGACGGCAGCGCGATGTCACCGCGCTCGGCCAGCAGCTGCATCACCACCGCGGTGGAGGTGAGCACGAAGCCGGTGGCGCCGATGAAGGCCACCTGCCACGGCAGGCCGAACAGCTTGGCGATGCTGGTCAGCACCACCGCACAGGTGACGATCTGCAGCGTACCCAGCCCGAAGATCTCCTTGCGCAGGCTCCACAGGTGCGAGGGCCGCATTTCCAGGCCGATCACGAACAGGAACATGACCACGCCGAGTTCGGCGGTATGCAGGATCGCCTGCGGGTCGGAGAACCAGCCCAGCCCGAACGGTCCGATCGCCAGGCCAGCGGCGAAGTAGCCCAGCACCGAGCCCAGGCCGGCCCGGCGGAACAGGGGCACCATCACCACCGCCGCGCCCAACAGGGCGACGACCTTGACCAGCTCGCTGGTCGCTGCTTCTACCGCCATGCGGTGTTTTCCCCAAGATCCAGAATCGGGTTCAACAATAGAGCAATGCCGATGACGGCAATAGCACGCATGTTGCGCCGGATTGTCTTGGAGGTGGAACGATGCCGGGAGCGACCCCCGGCATCATCCCGAAACCATGCACATGCTTGGGTGGGCGCCATGACTGTAGAGCCGAGCCCACGCTCGGCTGCTCTTCGTGCCGAGGCCAGAAGCAGCCGAGCATGGGCTCGGCTCTACAGTAGATCCACGCCATGCGTGGATGACGCACATCCGCCGCGCCCCGGTAGATCCACGCATGGCGTGGATGGATCCCCGGCCGGGTTCACCCACCCCGGCAGAACGCGGCGTAATCGATATACCCCGGGAACGGCACGCCCGGCGCACACACCGGGCAATGCGGGTCCGGCCGGATGCCGGTCTCGCGGAAGCGCATGCCCAGCGCATCGAAGCGCAGCAGCCGCCCCACCAGCGGTTCGCCGATGCAGAGCAGCAGCTTCAGCACCTCGGTGGCCTGCAGCACGCCGGCCAGGCCGGGCAGCACACCCAGCACCCCGGCCTCGGAACAGTTCGGCGCGAACTCCGGCGGCGGCGGTTCCGGGAACAGACAGCGATAGCACGGTGCCACGCCACGCTGGCGACCGGCATCAAACACGCTGACCTGGCCGTCGAAGCGCTCGATGGCGGCATACACCAGCGGCTTGGCGTGCTTGATGCAGGCGTCGTTGAGCAGGTAGCGCAGCGGGAAGTTGTCCGAGCCGTCCAGCACCACGTCCACGCCGTCCAGCAGCGCATCCACGTTCTCGGAGGTGACCCGCTCGGGCACGGCCTCGACCTCGATCGACGGGTTCAGCGCCAGCAGCCGCTCGCGCGCCGAATCGACCTTGAGCTGGCCGACGCTGGCTTCGGTATGCACGATCTGCCGATGCAGGTTGCTGCGCTCGACGCGGTCGTGGTCGGCGAAGCGCAGGTGCCCCACCCCGGCCGCTGCCAGATAGAAGCCGGCTGGCGCACCCAAGCCGCCCGCGCCCAGCACCAGCACGCGTGATTGCTGCAGCCGGCGCTGGCCGGCCTCGCCCACCTGCGGCAGCAGCAGATGCCGCGAATAGCGATCATAGAAATCGCGGTCGGCAGCACTGGCCAGCGGCTGCACCAGCGGCAGCGACTGCTCGCGCCAGGCCACGGTACCACCCGTCACGGAAGCGACCTGGGTGTAGCCGGCATCCAGCAGGAACTGCGCGGCATCGGCCGAGCGCTTGCCGCTCTGGCAGATCAGCAGGATTTCCTGGTCGTGCCGCGGCAGATGCGCGGCCGGGTTGGCCTGCAGCTCGCCCTTGGCCACGCCGCGCGCGCCCTCGGCCATCCCGCCGGCCCGTTCGTGCGCTTCGCGCACATCGATCAGCACCGCGCCGTGGGCCAGGCGCTCGCGTGCCTGCGCGGGGGAAAGCTCTTGGATGCTCATGGCCGCATTATCACGCAGGCCGCTCTGCCTTGCCTTGACCAATGCCCGGCGCTACCCGGGCTACCCGCGCCCGCCGTGCTGTTCCTGAAGAAGACCGATCAGCGCTTTCAGCCCGGGCGGCACATGCCGATGGCCCGGGTAGTACAGCGAAAGGCCGGGAAACTCGGGACACCAGTCCTCAAGCAACCGCAGCAGGCGGCCATCGGCCAACGGTTCCAGTGCCAGATGCTCGGGAACGAAGGCGATGCCGATCCCTTCAATGGCCGCGTCGACCATCAACGGCTGGTCCGTCAACGTGATCGGCCCGGAGACGTTCACCCGCTCGGTAGTGCCCTGGTGCTCGAACTCCCACCGGTAGATCGCCCCACTTTCAAAGCGGAAACGGATGCAGTCGTGCTGATGCAGATCCAGCGGCCGCAGTGGACGGCCACGCGCCTGCAGATACGCCGGCGAGGCCACCGCCGCGAAGCGCATCGGGGCGGTCACCGCTATCGCGACCATGTCCTGGGGCACGGCTTCCGTCAGGCGGATACCCGCATCGAACCCCTCCGAAACGATATCGCCCAACCGGCCGTCACTGACGATGTCCAGGTGGACCTGCGGGTACTGGCGCAGGAACCGCGCAAGCACCGGCTTCAGCACGAGCCGTATGGCGCCCTCACTGGCGTTGATGCGGACCGTGCCACGCGGCGTGCCGGCTTCAGTGTCCACGGACTGCAGGGCCTCCTCGATCGAGGCCATGGCCGGCCGCAGTTTTTCCGCCAGGCGCTCCCCGGCATCGGTCAGCGAGACGCTGCGCGTGGTGCGATTGAACAGGCGCGCACCCAGCCGCTGCTCGAGCGCCTTGATCGCATGGCTGATCGCCGACGGCGTGATGTTCAGCTCTGCCGCCGCGCTGCGGAAGCTCCGATGCGCCGCCACCGCCAGGAACGCGGTGAAGGCGGTCAGATCCCCTCCGCTCGTTTGTTGAATTCGGCTCACCATATCGTGAAATATTGAAGCGATTGTCTTGATAGTCAACCGATTCTACGCTCCGAGTAGTCCGCGGGCACCCGCCCTCGGCGCTCACCCACCGGGACAGGATCAAGACGATGAAGACGATGAAAGCGGTTGTGATGACCGGGCCGAATGCGCCGTGGCAGGTCCAGGACGTGCCGATGCCCGTGATCGAACCGGGCCAGGTGCTGGTCAAGGTCCACGCATCGGGCATGTGCTACACGGACGTGTGGGCAACCCAGGGCTATGGCGGCGACATCTACCCGCAGACACCGGGGCATGAAGTAGTCGGAGAAGTGGTGGAGGTGGGCGCCGGCGTGCACTCGCGCCGGGTGGGCGATCGCGTGGGCACCACGTGGGTCCAGTCGTCCTGTGGGCGTTGCCCCTACTGCCGCGAGAACCGCCCCTTGTCCGGACAGACGGCAATGAACTGCGATGCACCCCGCACCACCGGCTTCGCCGCGCAGGGCGGCCATGCCCAGTACATCGCGATCTCCGCCGAAGGCACGGTGCTGCTGCCTGACGGACTCTCCTACGTGGATGCGGCGCCGATGATGTGTGCCGGCTACACGACCTGGAGCGGGCTGCGCGATGCGGCGCCCCAGCCACGGGAGAAGATCGCGGTACTGGGCATCGGCGGACTGGGCCATGTCGCCCTGCAGCTGTCCAAGGCCTGCGGCTTCGAGACCATCGCCATCACCCATTCCGCAGACAAGCATGCGCTCGCCCAGCAGCTGGGCGCCGACAAGGTCGTGGCCAATGGCAAGGAGCTGAAGGCCATCGGCGGCGCCGACGTGCTGCTGGTGACCACCAATGAATTCAGCTCGGCCGAAGAAGCGATGACCGGCCTGCGTGTCGACGGGCGCGTTGTGCTGTGCGGCCTGGACTTCAGTCAGCCGTTCTCGATCTCGTCCGAAGGCGTGCCGTTCCACATGATGCGCCAGCGCGTGATCGGCGCCACCCATGGTGGCCAGCACTACCTCAGCGAAGTGCTGCAGCTTGCCGCCGCCGGCAAGGTGAAGCCGATGGTCGAGACCTTTGATCTGGATCAGGCGACCGAGGCGTACGACCGCCTGTCGTCAGGACGGATGAGGTTCCGTGGCGTGCTGTTGCCGTGGGGCCACGCCTGAGCAAGGCGGCCGCCCCTGCATCACAACGAAAAAGGCGGCCCTCAGGCCGCCTTTTTCTGCATCACTTGCCCTTGACGTGCTTCATCAAGCGCCGCTTGGCCTTGACCTGCCGCTCGGTGAGGACGTTCTTCTTGCCCTCGTACGGGTTGGTACCCTCGCGGAAGATGAAGCTCACCGGCGTGCCGATCAGCTTGAAACGCTTGCGGAAGAAGTTCTCCAGGTAGCGCTTGTAGGATTCCTGCAGCTCCTTCAGGCGGGTGCCGTGCACGATGAAGGTCGGCGGATTGGAGCCGGCCGGGTGCACGTAGCGCAGCTTGGAGACGTGGCCGCGGATGGTCGGCGGCGGGTTGGTCTCGTAAGCCACTTCCAGCGCCTTGTTCACTTCGCTGGTGGTGAAGGTCTTGTTCGCCGATTCGTGCGCGCGGTGCACCGCACGGAACAGCTCACGCAGGCCCGAGCCGTGCTTGGCCGAGATGCGCACCGACTCGGCCCACGGCACGAAGCCCAGCTTCAGCGACAGCATGGTTTCCGCCTGCTCGCGCTGGTACTCGGTCAGGCCGTCCCACTTGTTGATGGCGATCACCAGCGCGCGGCCGGCATCGAGCACGGCGCCGAGCACGGTGGCATCCTGGTCGGTCACACCTTCGGTGGCGTCCAGCATCAGCACGGCCACCTGGCACTGCTCGATCGACTGCATGGTCTTGACCACCGAGAACTTCTCGACGACCTCGTCCACGCGCGAACGACGGCGCAGGCCGGCGGTATCGATCAGGCGGTATTCGCGGCCGTCACGCTCCAGGTCCACCGCGATCGAGTCACGGGTGGTGCCCGGCACGTCGGAGGCGATCATGCGCTCCTCGCCAAGAATGCGGTTGACCAGCGTCGACTTGCCCACGTTCGGGCGGCCGACGAAGGCGATGCGGATGCGGTTCGGATCGTTGTCCAGCTCTTCGCCGCTGCCTTCTTCCGGCAGGCGCTGGACCACTTCGTCCAGCAAGTCGTCCAGGCCCTGGCGGTGCGCAGCCGACACGGTCAGCATCTCGCCGAAACCGTAACGGGCGAACTCCGAACGCACGGTGTCCTCGTCGGTGCCGTCGATCTTGTTGATCAGAAGCAGCGTCGGGCGCGACAGCTTGCGCAGCCAGGCCAGGATCTCGTCGTCCATCGCCGACGTACCCTCACGGGCATCAACCACGAACAGGATCAGGTCCGCTTCCGCCGCAGCGGCGCGGGCCTGGCGGGTGGTAGCCCCGGCCAGACCTTCTTCCTCTTCCGCGATACCGCCGGTATCCACGACGAGGAAATGGTTGTCCTCGTCGAGGCGGCAGACGCCGTAGTTGCGGTCGCGGGTGACGCCGGGCTGGTCATGGACCAGCGCGTCACGGGTGCGCGTAAGCGCATTGAAAATAGTCGACTTGCCGACATTCGGCCGTCCAACCAGGGCGACCAAAGGCAGCATCGCGATTACTCCAATTTTTAATTTGCCAACCGGAAGGCGGTCAGCTTGCCATCAACGTTCTGCACCAGCAGCACCCCGTCTGCGACGACCGGCTGGGCCAGCAGGGCGTCGCCGCCACTTTTCGCCCGTGCCGCCATCGCACCATCGGAGGTCTGCAACCAGTGCACGTATCCCTTGTAGTCGCCGACCACGACGTAGTCGCCGTGTAGTGCCGGACCGGTCAGCGAGCGACGGGCCAGTGCGGTCTGCGACCACATCGCTGCGCCGCTGGCCTTGTCCAGGCCGAACACGCCGCCCTTGTTGTCGGTGACGAACACATTGCCAGACGAGACCGCCACACCACCGGCACCGCCATGGTCGCGCGCCCACAGCGGGCGACCGGTCGGGCCTTCGATGGCCATCGTCTGGTTCTTGAAGCTGCTCACGAACAGGGTGTTGCCATCCAGCACCGGCGCGCCGTCGACATCGGCCATGCGCTCCAGCTCGGTACGGCCTTCACCGTTGCCCACGTTCTGTTCCCACAGGGTGCGGCCATCCTGCTGGGCCAGGGCGGCAACCGCGCCCTCGTCCTTGCCGATGAACAGCACGCCCGGGCCGGTCACCACCGGCGCGTTGCCACGCACGGTCAGTGCCGGCAGCTCGCTCGGGTTGAACCACTTCTGGGTGCCGTTGCCGGCATCGAACGCGGTGATGCGGCCGTCATTGCTGCGCACGTAGACTGCGCCCTGAGCGATGGCCGGCGCGGCGATGACTTCACCCGGAACACGGGCGCGCCACTTCTCGCTGCCGTCGTTGATGTCCAGGGCGATGACCTGGCCATCCAGCGTGCCGATCACGACCAGGTTCTCACCGACACCCGGGCCACCGGACAGGCGCAGCTTGGCCTTCTTCTTTTCCTTCTTCGGCTCCCAGGTCCAGACCTTCTTGCCGGTCTGCAGGTCGATGGCGTGCACGCCACCGGTGATCGCCGCAGCGAACACGTGGCCGTTGGCCACCGCCGGGCCCTGGCGCACGCCGATGCGGCGCTCGCCCTTGCCGAGGTTGACCGACCAGGCCTTGTTGACCTTCAGGGTCGGCTCGAACTTGACCAGCTCAGCCGGTTCCTGTGCCTTCTTCGCGGCCGCGTCCTTGCCGGCGAACCAGCCTTTCACGGTGCTGCAGCCGCTCAGGGCCATGCCCATCAGGAGCACGGTGGCGACGCGGGTGATCATGACCTTCTGACTCATCAAACCGACTCCGCAGGGGCGGCAACGGTGCCGCCGGCGTCCATAACCTTGGTTTCCAGCAGGCGCCGCTGCGGCGCTGCCACGTCCAGCGACTTCAGCGCTTTCTCGTACTGGCTCCGGGCGTCATCGCGCTTGCCCTGCGCCATCAGCGCGTCGCCATGGATTTCCAGGCTGCTGCTGTCAGTGGCGCTGCCCAGCAGCTTGATCGCCTCGTCACTCTTGCCGGTGGCCACCAGCAGGCGGGCCACACGCTGGTCGACCACGCGCTGCAGGTCACCTTCGACCTTCACGCCGCGCAGGGTGGCCAGGGCTTCTTCGTTCTTGCCGGCGTCGACCTGGGCCTTGGCCAGCTGCAGCGCCGCGAGGTCGCCGTAGATGCTGGACGGGCCGGCTTCGAGCGCCTTGACCGCCTTGGCGGCGTCGTCGAGCTTGTTCTGCTGCAGGCCAACGAGCGCCTTCTGGTACTCGACATTGGCCGAGGCCAGCTTGCCGCCCTGATCCTTCTGGTACCACTGCCAGCCGGCAATGGCACCGATGGCGATGACCACGCCACCGAGGATGCTGGCACCATTCTTCCGCAGCCAGCTGCGGACGCGTTCACTTTGTTCGTGCTCGTCGAGCAGATCGTCGATCGCCATGCGTACTCTCGCCCCGCCCATCGGGAGGGACCGTTGGAATTAATCGAAGGTGGTGAAACCGCGCCTCAGTGCGAAACCGGGACTACGGAGCCTTCAGAGGATACCTGAAAGCGCGCCACGTTGGCTCGCTGGTAGGGGGTCAGATCGACGATAGCGCCGTTCTGCTGAACCTGGACCGCCGAGGCGTTGCCCAGGGTCACCCGGGTCACCTGGCCCGGCGTGAAGCTGCGGCTTTCGCCGGACTTGATCAGCGCCTTCTCGACGGTAGCGCCGTCCGGGCCGCCGATATCGACCCAGCTGTCGCCGCTGAACTGCATGTCCAGCGTGTTGGCGGCAGCCGCTGGCGCCGGGGCTGAACGCGGCACCGGGGCCAGCGAGGCCACGTACGGGGTGGCGGCCGGCTTGCTGGCCGGGGCGCTCGCCACTTCAGCCGGCGCCGAGGGCTCGACACCCGCAGCGGACGGGGTTACCGGCACGGCGGCCGGGATGGCATCCAGCGAGGCGGTATTCGGCGACGGGGTGGCACTGCCATCGAAATGGCCACGGGTGGCGAACCACACCGGCACCGCCAGCACCGCGGTGATGCCGACATACAGCACGCGACGGCCGAGATTCTCGGCAATGCGGCGCGCACGCGGGGTATGGGTATGGCTGACCAGGGTGGGCGGAACCACCGGGCCGACCTGGGCCTGCTCCAGCAGCTCTCCGACGTCCACATCCAGAAGCCGCGCGTAGCTGCGCAGCTGGCCGCGCACGAACACCGGCGCGCCAAGCTTCTGCCATTGTTCTTCTTCCAGCGACCTGACCACCTGGACCGGCATGCGCAGGCGCGAGCCGACATCTTCGAGGGTCAGTCCGGCCGCCTCGCGGGCCTGGCGCAGGCGGCTGCCGCAGCCGGCCGCAGTCTCGAGAGCGCTCACAGTCTGGTCATCAATCACAATGCATCAACCCTGGAGTTAGGAGCCCGCTTCCTGCGGAAATTCCTTTCGAATCCGCTGAATATAGCGATCAGATGCCGCCCGATCACCCAGCCGCGCTTCGATTTGAGACGCAAGTTGTAACACGGAACGCGTTGCGGGTGCAGCCGCAATCCTACGTTCGGCGAAGGCCCGGGCCTCCATGTAGCGGCCCTGGCGGAAGCTGAGCTGGGCCATCGCCTCCAGCGCGACCGGGTTTCCCGGCAGCGTCGACAGCGCCGCGCGCAGGTCGCGCTCGGCACGTTCAAGCTGGCCAGCGTCCAGGGCACAGCCCCCGGCATTGGCCTGGGCCTCGGCCGGTGTGGCGTAGCCCGGCGCCTGCAGCGCACGATCGAACCAGGCCAGCGACTCGGCCGGCCGGCCCTGCTGGCACAGCCACGCGCCGTAATTGTTGAGGACGTCCCCGCGCTGCGGCGCCCGTTCGGCAGCCCTGCGGAAGCTTTCGCCGGCCTGCTGGGTACGGCCACGGCGCTCGTCGATGCCGGCCATCAGCACCAGCGCATCAGGCGATTCGGGTGCCAGCTTCAGCGCCTCGCGCGCCTTGCGTTCGGCCGCATCGAGGTTGCCGACCTGCATGTCGCGGGCGGCCAGTGCCAGCAGGTCCTGCAGGCGCACCTGACGCCGCACGTTGTCCGGATCGCGGACCGAGTAGACCGGCGCTTCGCTGGGGCCTAGCCTGGCCTTGGGTTGGGATTTGCAGCCACCGACCGCAACGGCCAGCACGCCTGCGAGCAGAACCAGCCAGAGGCGGTCAGGCCGCGGCATCGCTCCCCTTCCCCGCCTGCAGCGTCTTGTTGAACTCCGCCTGGCGGCGGGTGCGGTCCATCACCTGGCCCTTGAGCTGGCCGCAGGCGGCGTCGATGTCGTCGCCACGGGTGCGGCGGACCATGGTCAGCACGTTGCTGTCGAGCAGGATCTTCTGGAAGGCGCGGATGTGCGCCTCTTCCGAACGCTCGTAGCGGGTGCCCGGGAACGGATTAAAGGGGATCAGGTTGACCTTGCCCGAGTCCTTGGCCTGCACCGCGTTGTCGAACTGGCGCATCAGGCGGGCCAGCTCGCGGGCATGCTCGGGCTTGTCGTTGATGCCCTTCATCAGGGTGTATTCGAAGGTGACCGATTCGCGGCGCTTGTTGGCGCGCAGGTAGCGTGCGCACGAGGCCATCAGCTCGGCGATCGGGTACTTCTTGTTGAGCGGCACCAGGGTCTCGCGCAGCGCATCGTTCGGCGCATGCAGCGACACCGCCAGCGAAACGTCGCTTTCGGCAGACAGGCGGTCGATCTGCGGGACCAGGCCGGAGGTCGACAGGGTCACGCGCTTGTTGGCCAGGCCGTAGCCCAGGTCGTCGCGCATCACGCTCATGGCGCGCACGACGTTGTCGAAATTCATCAGTGGCTCGCCCATGCCCATCATCACCACGTTGGTGAGGCGGCGCATCTGGTGCGGCACGTTGCCCAGGTGGCGTGCGGCAACCCACACCTGGCCGATGATCTCGGCGGTGGTCAGGTTGCGGTTGAAGCCCTGGGTGGCGGTGGAGCAGAACGTGCAGTTCAGGCCGCAACCGACCTGCGAAGACACGCACAGCGTGCCGCGGGTCTTGTCCGGGATGTACACGGTCTCGATGGCGTTCTTGCCATCCACGCCCATCGCCAGCAGCCACTTGTGGGTGCCGTCGGCGGAGGGCTTGTCGAACACGATGTTGGGAACCAGTACCTCGGCATGGGCCTGCAGCTTGGCACGCAGGACCTTGCCGAGGTCGGTCATTTCATCGAAGTCGGTGACGTAGCGATGGTGGATCCACTTCATCACCTGGTGGGCACGGAACTTCTTTTCGCCGAGAACCTCGACGAAAAACTTCTCCAGGCCCGCGCGATCGAGGTCGAGCAGGTTCTGCTTGCCAGCCGTGGGTGCCGACTTCGGCAGCGGCTGGATGGCGGGGGACTGTACGACCTCGTTCACGGCATTACTCTCAGCGCGAGACGACTTCGGTGGCGGCGAAGAAGTAGGCGATTTCAATCGCGGCATTCTCGACCGAGTCCGAGCCGTGGGCGGCGTTGGCATCGATGGATTCGGCGAAGTCGGCGCGGATGGTGCCCGCAGCGGCTTCCTTCGGGTTGGTGGCGCCCAGCAGGTCGCGGTGGGCCAGGACGGCGTTCTCGCCTTCCAGGGCCTGGATCATCACCGGGCCGGAGATCATGAACTCGACCAGCGCGTTGAAGAACGGACGCTCGCGGTGCACGGCGTAGAAGCCTTCGGCTTCACGGCGCGACAGCTGCTTGTACTTGGCGGCCACGACCTTCAGGCCGGCCTTCTCGAAGCGGGCGTAGATTTCGCCGATGACGTTCTTGGCAACGGCGTCCGGCTTGATGATCGAAAGGGTGCGCTCCAGCGCCATGGGATGTCTCCAATGGAATCGGGCCGCTGATGGCCCGAAGGGTAACATGAAAAAAACCCGCGTCGGGACGCGGGCTTAGCCTGATAAACGTAGGCGAATTGTAAAAGATAACGTGGCCGGGTGGTAGAGGGCCTTGTGGCCCTGTAGTAGCGCCGAGCCCATGCTCGGCTGGCCTTTGGGCCGAAGAGCAGCCGAGCGCGGGCTCGGCCCTACAGGTTCAGGTCCACCCATTCACCCACCTGAGTGAAATCTGACCGAGCCCGCCGATTTTGCTGCACTGCAAAATGCCATACGGTACCGTCTGGTTCTAGTATCAAACAATCGTTTGATTAAGGTCCGCCCATCGATGGCCAAGCCCGCCCACTTCTCGACCAAGGACCGGATCCTCGGCGCGGCCGAGGAGCTGTTCGCCCAGCACGGCTTCGCCGGCACCTCGCTGCGGCAGGTGACCAGCCAGGCCGACGTCAACATCGCCGCGGTCAACTACCACTTCGGTTCCAAGGAAAACCTGGTCAACGAGGTCTTCCGCCGCCGCATGGACGAGATGACCGGTGCCCGCCTGTCGCAGCTGGAGCGGGCCCGCAGCGAACACCCCGGTGAACTGCGCCCGGTGCTGGCCGCCTTCGTCGAACCGGCGCTGGCGCTGGCCCAGGACCGCCAGAACGGCGGCGCCTTCGTGCGCGTGATCGCCCGCGCCTATGCCGAGAAGAACGACAACCTGCGCAAGTTCCTGTCTGACCACTACGGCCACGTGCTGCGTGCGTTCGGCAAGGCCATCGGCGAGTGCGTGCCCGGCCTGAGCAAGGAAGAGCTGTACTGGCGCCTGGACTTCCTGGCCGGCTCGCTCACCTATGCCATGGCCGACTTCGGGCTGATCAAGCGTCCCGCCGGTGTCACCGAAGCGGCGCATCGTGCCCATGCCGCCCACGAACTGATCCATTTCGCCGAAGCCGGGTTCCGCGCCGCCGCACGCGCCAGCGCCCTGCCCGCTTCCCTTTGATTCCACCCAGTAACTGCTGACCAACAAAGGCCCTACACCATGTCCAATTCCCTGCTAGTCCGCCGCGCCGCCGTGCTGGGTGCCGGCGTCATGGGTGCCCAGATCGCCGCCCACCTCACCAACGCTGGCGTCGACACCGTGCTGTTCGACCTGCCTGCCAAGGAAGGTCCGGCCGACGGCATCGTGCTGAAGGCGATCGCCAACCTGGGCAAGCTGAGCCCGGCGCCGCTGGCCAGCAAGTCGCTGGCCGAAGCCATCACCCCGGCCAACTATGAGTCGGGCCTGGAGCAGCTGAAGGACTGCGACCTGATCATCGAGGCCATTGCCGAGCGCATGGACTGGAAGCAGGACCTGTACAAGAAGATCGCGCCGTTTGTGGCCGACCACGCGGTGCTGGCCTCCAACACCTCGGGCCTGGGCATCAACAAGCTGGCCGACGTGCTGCCCGAGCAGCTGCGTCACCGCTTCTGCGGCGTGCACTTCTTCAACCCGCCGCGCTACATGCACCTGGCCGAGCTGATCCCGGCCACCACCACCGACGCCGCCGTGCTGGAAGGCCTGGAAGCCTTCCTGGTCACCACCCTGGGCAAGGGCGTGGTGTACGCCAAGGACACCCCGAACTTCATCGGCAACCGCATCGGCGTGTTCTCGATCCTGTCCACCATCCACCACACCCAGCAGTTCGGCCTGGGCTTCGATGAAGTGGACGGCCTGACCGGCCCGCTGGTCGGTCGCCCGAAGTCGGCGACCTATCGCACCTCCGACGTGGTCGGCCTGGACACCATGGCGCACGTCATCAAGACCATGGGCGACACCCTGCCGAATGATCCGTGGCATGAGTTCTTCAAGTCGCCGAAGTGGCTGGACGCGCTGATTTCCAAGGGCGCGCTGGGCCAGAAGACCGGCGCCGGCATCTTCCGCAAGGTCGGCAAGGACATCGTGGTGCTGGACCTGGAGAAGCAGGACTACCGCCCGGCCGATCGCGCTGCCGCGCCGGAAGTGGTCGAGATCCTGAAGATCAAGAACCCGGCCGAGAAGTTCGCCAAGCTGCGCGAAAGCCAGCACCCGCAGGCGCAGTTCCTGTGGGCGACATTCCGCGACCTGTTCCACTACAGCGCCTACCACCTGGCCGACATCGCCGAGACCGCGCGCGACGTGGACCTGGCCATCCGCTGGGGCTACGGCTGGTCGCTGGGTCCGTTCGAAACCTGGCAGGCCGCCGGCTGGAAGCAGGTCGCACAGTGGATCGCCGATGACATCGTGGCCGGCAAGAGCATGAGCAACGCCCCGCTGCCGGACTGGGTGTTCGATGGCCGCGACGGCGTGCATGCCGCCGAAGGCAGCTACAGCCCGTCGCGCAATGCCAAGCTGCCGCGCTCGTCGCTGCCGGTGTACCAGCGCCAGCGCTTCCCCGATCCGCTGCTGGGCGAGAAGTTCGCGCCGGGCGAGACCGTGTTCGAGAACGATGGCCTGCGCATGTGGCACGACGGTGATGGCATTGCCGTGGTCAGCTTCAAGACCAAGATGAACACCGTGTCCGACCAGGTGCTGGACGGCCTGCAGGAATGCGTCAGCCGCGCCGAGAAGGACTTCCAGGGCCTGGTGATCTGGCAGCAGAAGGAGCCCTTCTCTGCCGGTGCCGATCTGGCCGGTGCACTGGGCCTGCTGCAGGCCGGCAAGGTCGACCAGTTCGAAGAAATGGTTGCCAACTTCCAGCGCACCAGCCAGCGCATCAAGTACTCGCT
The DNA here is from genome assembly GCF_059370395.1 of Stenotrophomonas sp. YJH_SMC_101-4. Lineage (NCBI taxonomy): Bacteria > Pseudomonadati > Pseudomonadota > Gammaproteobacteria > Lysobacterales > Lysobacteraceae > Stenotrophomonas > Stenotrophomonas sp. YJH_SMC_101-4. The sequence continues at coordinate 1,306,573 of NZ_JCAFTP010000001.1, forward strand.
GGTGCCGGTGGTTGCCGCCGTGCGTGGCCTGGCGCTGGGTGGTGGCTGCGAGTTCCAGATGCACAGCGCCAAGACCGTGGCCTTCCTGGAAAGCTACATCGGCCTGGTCGAGGCCGGCGTCGGCCTGCTGCCGGCCGGTGGTGGCCTGAAGGAACTGGCCGTGCGCGCCTCGCAGGCCGCAGGCCCGGGCGGTGATGTGTTCGCCGAACTGAAGAAGACCTTCGAGACCGTGGCGATGGCCAAGGTGTCCAACTCCGCGGTCAACGCCAAGGAACTGGGCCTGCTGCGCAGCACCGACAAGGTGGTGTTCAACAGCTACGAAGCGCTGCACATCGCCAAGGCCGAAGCGCGCGCCCTGGCCGAAGCGGGCTACCGTCCGCCGCTGCCGGCACGCCGCATCCAGGTGGCCGGTGACGTGGGTATCGCCACCTTCAAGATGATGCTGGTCAACATGCTGGAAGGCCGCTTCATCAGCCCGTACGACTACGAGATCGCCGAGCGCATCGCCACCGTGCTGTGCGGCGGCAAGGTCGACCGCGGCACCCTGGTGGACGAAGAGTGGCTGCTGACCCTGGAGCGCAAGCACTTCGTCGAACTGGCCCAGCAGGAAAAGACCCAGGCCCGCATCGCGCACATGCTGAAGACCGGCAAGCCGCTGCGTAACTGATCGCCATCCCTGCTTTTGGTGGGTGCCCACCTTGGTGGGCACTCCCTCTGCCCCGGTGGGTGCCGACCGTTGGTCGGCACTCCGGCTAAAAAAATCGAGAGATCACTGCAATGACCAAGCAAATCCAGGACGCCTACATCGTCGCCGCCACCCGTACTCCGGTCGGCAAGGCGCCCAAGGGCATGTTCCGCAACACCCGCCCCGACGACATGCTCGCGCACGTGCTGCGCAGCGTCGTCGCGCAGGCCCCGGGCGTGGACGTCAACCGCATCGATGACGCGATCATCGGCTGCGCGATGCCGGAAGCCGAGCAGGGCATGAACGTCGCCCGCATCGGCGTGCTGCTGGCCGGCCTGCCGAACACCATCGCCGCACAGACCGTGAACCGCTTCTGCTCCTCCGGCCTGCAGGCCGTGGCGCAGGCTGCCGACGCGATCCGCCTGGGCAACGCCGACCTGATGCTGGCCGGTGGCACCGAGTCGATGTCAATGGTGCCGATGATGGGCAACAAGATCGCCATGGCACCGAGCGTGTTCGACAACGACCACGTGGCCATCGCCTACGGCATGGGCATCACCGCCGAGAAGGTGGCCGAAGAGTGGAAGGTCTCGCGCGAAGACCAGGACGCCTTCGCCCTCGCCTCGCACCAGAAGGCCATGGCGGCGATCCAGAACGGCGAGTTCAAGGACGAGATCAGCCCGTACGAGATCGTCTCGCACCTGCCGGACCTGGCCGATGGCCAGCGCATCATCACCCGCAACAAGATCGCCGACACCGACGAAGGCCCGCGCCCGGACTCCTCCGCCGAAGGCCTGGCCAAGCTGCGCCCGGTGTTCCGCAACGGCCAGTTCGGCGGCACCGTCACCGCCGGTAACTCCTCGCAGATGAGCGACGGCGCCGGTGCCGTGCTGTTGGCCTCCGAACAGGCGATCAAGGACTACGGCCTGACCCCGCTGGCCCGTTTCGTCAGCTTCTCGGTGGCCGGCGTGCGCCCGGAAGTGATGGGCATCGGCCCGATCGCCGCGATCCCGAAGGCACTGAAGCAGGCGGGCCTGACCCAGGACCAGCTGGACTGGATTGAACTGAACGAAGCCTTCGCCGCGCAGTCGCTGGCGGTGATCCGCGATTGCGGCCTGGACCCGGGCAAGGTCAACCCGCTGGGCGGCGCGATCGCCCTGGGCCACCCGCTGGGTGCAACCGGTGCGATCCGTACCGCGACCCTGCTGCACGGCCTGCGCCGTCGCCAGCAGAAGTACGGCATGGTGACGATGTGCATCGGCACCGGCATGGGCGCAGCGGGTATTTTCGAGGCGCTGTAAGGTTAAAAGCGTTGCCTCGTTGGGCTTCATGGCGTGGGCCGGGTTGGCAGGGCTGCCCGGGACACGCCGTGAACCCTTCCATGGGGGCTCGATGGCGCCATCCATGGCGCCAACGGTCCCGGGCAGCCCTGCCAACCCGGCCCTTCCAGCCTCCCCGCGGCGGAGGGATGAGCAAAGGCAGGATCAAAGGCTGGGGTCAGAGCCCTTTGCTACGCAAAGGGATCCGACCCCGACTCGACGCTCGCGGAAACAAAAAAGGCAGCCATCGGCTGCCTTTTTGCTTTTGCTCTTGCCCTTGATTCCGCCCTTCCCGTCCGCGCCCGCAGGAAACTGTCGAGAGGCGTGGGCAGGCCGCTGCAGGACCGTTGGCGCCATGGATGGCGCCATCGAGCCCCCAGGGATGGGTTTACGGCGTGTCCTGCAGCGGCCTGCCCGCGCCTCCCCCACTTTGGCAGGAAGGCGCTGACGGAGCGCTTGATAAACCTTATTCCGCCAACATCGCCGTCAGTTTCTCCCGCGCCGGCCCGGCCAGCTTCGGGTTGTCCAGCGCGAAACGGATCGTCGCTTCCACCAGCCCCAGGTGCGTGCCGCAGTCGAAGCGGGTGCCCTCGAAACGATAGGCATCGACTTCTTCGGTCTTCAGCAGCTCGGCGATCGCATCGGTCAGCTGGATCTCGCCGCCGGCACCAGTCTGGGTCTGCTCCAGCAGCTCGAAGATCTTCGGGCTCAGCACGTAGCGGCCGACCACCGCCAGATCACTCGGTGCGTCCTCCGGCTTCGGCTTCTCCACGATCTGCGAAATGCGGCCCTTGCGGCCATCGAAGGCCTCGGTCGCGACGATGCCGTAACTGGCGGTCTTGTCGTGCGGCACATCTTCAACCGCAATGACACTGGCGCCACTGGCTTCGTTGAGATCGGCCATCTGCTTCAGCGCGCCGTCGCCGCGGTTCCAGATCAGGTCGTCCGGCAGCAGCACCGCGAACGGTTCGTCACCGATCACGGCCTTGGCGCACAGCACCGCATGGCCCAGGCCCAGGGCCTCGGCCTGGGTCACGAAGATCGCGCGCACGCCATTGGGCAGCACATGGCGGATCATCTCCAGCTGCTCCTGCTTGCCGGCGCGCTCGAGCTTCTGCTCCAGTTCGTAGGCCTTGTCGAAGTAGTCGGCCACGGCATGCTTGTAGCGGTTGGTGATGAACACCAGGGTGTCGCAACCGGCTTCGATCGCTTCATCGACCGCGTACTGGATCAGCGGACGATCAATGATCGGCAACATTTCCTTCGGAACCGTCTTGGTTGCCGGTAAAAAGCGCGTCCCGAGCCCTGCCACTGGAAAAACTGCCTTGCGAATTCGCTTGCTCATTGGTGCCTGTTGGCCTCACGTGCCGGAAAAGGCACGACTTTAGCGGATGAAATGTAAGCATCCTGTTCGATGGGAGAAAACTCCGGCATCGTCGCGAACAGGATCTCCTGGATGCTGGTGGTGTCGTAACCAGCCACGGCATCGCGCAGGCGTGGAACATTGCCCAACACCAGATCACGCGAGAACGTGCGTACACCGGCCTCGAGAATCTTCGGATGCGCGGTGGAACGGTAGTCCTCGTCCGAATAGAACAGCGTCTCGTGCAGCTTCTCGCCCGGACGCAGCCCGGTGTAGATGATCGGAATGTCCTTGTACGGCTGCTTGCCGGCCAGGCGGATCATCTGCTCGGCCAGCACGCGGATCGGCACCGGCTCGCCCATGTCGAGCGTATAGATCGCCCCGTGCGACGCCGAAGCGGCCGCCTGCAGGATCAGCTGGCAGGCCTCCGGAATGGTCATGAAGTAGCGACTGACTTCCGGATCGGTGACGGTCACCGGCCCGCCACGCAGGATCTGTTCGCGGAACAACGGCACCACGCTGCCTGCCGAGGCCAGCACGTTGCCGAAGCGCACCGTGACGAAACGGGTATGCGTGGACTTCTGGTCCAGGCTCTGGCAGATCATCTCCGCATAGCGCTTGCTGGCGCCCAGCGCATTGACCGGGTCGACCGCCTTGTCGGTGGAGATGAACACGAAATGCTCCACGCGTGCCTCCAGGCAGGCGCGGGCCACGTTCTCGGTGGCCAGGATGTTGTTGCGCACCGCTTCGCGCAGCTGCCGCTCCAGCACCGGCACATGCTTGTAGGCGGCGGCATGGAAGGCGGTGTCGACGGGGTGCAGCGACAGGGCGTGGCGGATCACCGCCGGGTCACCGCAGTCGCCCAGCACCGCTTCGACCTCGACATCCGGGAAGCTGCGCCGCAGCTCGCCCTCGATGGTCAGCAGCAGCAGTTCGCTGATCTCGAGCAGGATGATGCGGCCGGCGCCGTGACGCGCGCACTGGCGGCACAGCTCGGAGCCGATCGAACCACCGGCGCCGGTGACCATCACCGTACGCCCGCCCAACCAGCCACGGATCAGGTTCCAGTCCGGCATGATCGGCTTGCGGCCGAGCAGGTCCTCGATCGCTACTTCCTTCAACTGCCCCGGCAGCGACTGGCCCTGCAGGATATCGCTGAGCTTGGGCACGGTGCGGAACGGCACGCCGGTGCTTTCGCAGATGGCGACGATGCGCTGCATGCCCGCAGCGTCCAGCGACGGAATGGCGATCACCAACAGCTTGGCCGCGGTCTCGCGGACCACTGTCGGCGCATCGTCCAGGGTGCCGAGGATCGGCAGGCCCTGCAGCTTGGCACCGCGCAGGTGCGGCGCGTCGTCCAGCAGGCCGACCGGCTCGAAATTGCCCGAACGGCGCAGGTCGCGGACCAGGGTCTCGGCGGCCTGGCCGGCACCCAGGATCAGCACGCGACGCGCGGACGAGTCCGACTGCAGCGCCTGATAGTCCTTCCAGGCCCGGTACAGCAGGCGCGGCGCGCCCAGCAGCGCCGACAGCGCGAACGGATAGATCACCAGCACCGACATCGGCACGCCGTCGAAGCGCTTCCACATCAGCACCAGCACGATGGCGACCATGCCGATGAAGCTGGCCTTGAAGATGTTCAGCAGGTCGCTGACGCTGGCGAACCGCCACAGGCCGCGATAGAGGCCGACGCGCCAGAACACCATGCCCTGCAGCAGCAGCACCAGCGTGGTGTCGACGTTCCAGAGTGGGAGCTCGGGGGCGTTGGCCAGGATCGAGTACCGCCCCGCGTGGAGCAGCTGCCAGCATGCCCAGACCATGAACAGGTCATGGCAGACGATGGCCGAACGCGGCATCAGGCCGAGGATTCTGTCCCGCCAGGGTGAAGCCATAAGTCAGGTATTTCCTTTTGGGTGGCGCAATCCATTGCGCAGGAGGAGCCAGAGGACGCTCAGCGCGGTGAACCACGCGATCGCCACGGCAGCCTCCCACCTCGGCTGCAAATTGGAGCAGACATTAAGCACTGTAATACTGAACAGGCCCAAAGCAAAGTACATCCCTGTTACCTGGGCGTGACTGGCTCCTGCCTGCACCGCGCGCTGGTAAACGTGCTGGGTATGGGGTTCCATCCAGCGTTGTCCGGAAATGATGCGCGCCAGCAGTGTGAAGCCCGCGTCCACAAGGAAGGGCGATGCCGACACCAGCAGCAGCATCCAGTGGATGTCGGTCTTTACGCTGGCCAGTGCCAGCACTGCCGCCACCGCGTAGCCCAGCGCGCCACTTCCGACATCGCCCATGAAGATCCGGGCCCGCGGGAAGTTGAACGGCAGGAAGCCAAGGCAGGCCAGGCCCAACGCGACCGCCGCCAGCGAGTACGGCCAAGGCAGCAGCGGCGCCAGTCCCAGCGCGACCACGATGGCCTGGCTGGCGGCGATGCCGTTGATCCCATCCATGAAATTCCAGATGTTGATCAGCGAAGCGGTGAACAGCAGGACCAGTACGGCCAGCAGCCAGCTGCCGCCATGGACCTTGACCAGCGCGGCCAGCAGCGCGGCGGCGATGAAGTGCACCATCAGGCGGCGCATGGCCGGAAGCGGCCGGTGGTCGTCCCACCAGCCGATACCCGCCACCAGCGCCAGGCCAAGGCTGGCGACCAGCAGGCTCGGACGCGCTTCGGGCCAGGCCCACATGGCAACACCGGCGGTCACCAGCAGGCTGATGACGATGGCGATGCCGCCGCCACGCGGGGTCGCCACGCTATGACTGCGGCGTTCGCCCGGCTGGTCAAACAGTTGCCGGCGCAGCGCATAGCCCCGCGCTGCCCAGGTCAGTGCCGCGCTCAGCAGGGCCAGACCCAGCAGCGCGCCCATCACGAGCCACGGCATGGATCAGAGCACCGCGTAGTTCAGCAGCGGCTTGACCGTACCCCACTCCTTGCAGCTCGGGCACTGCCAGTGGTGGGTGCGCGCACCGAAACCACAACGGGTGCAGCGATAGGCCGGATTGCGCACCAGCAACTGGTCGGTGATGTGCTTGAGGTCATGCAGGGTCGCCGTGGAATCGGCACCTTCAGCCAGGGTCAGGTCGATCAGCGCGGACTCGCCACGCACCGACGGGCGATCCTTGAGCTGGCGGCCCAGGTAGGCACGGGCCGGGGCCACGCCCTCCTGCTCTTCCATCAGGCGGGTCAGCGCCAGCACCGGGGCAATGCCACGGTAATGCTCGGTCATCTCCGACAGGAAGGCGCGCGCGCCGGCCAGATCGCCCACCTTGCGGTAGTTCTGCATCAGCGCCGGCAGCAGCTCCGGCAGGTACTCCGGATCGTTGCGCGCCGCGCGCTCGAAGGCGCGCACGGCCGCTTCCGGATTGCCGGCATCGGTTTCCAGGCGGCCTTCAATGATGCCGGCACGGACCGACATCGCATCGGCCTGGTAGGCCCGGGCAATCGCTGCCCTCGCCTCTTCCAGCTTGCCGGCACCGCGGAAGCGTTCGGCCAGTTCGCATTCGAACTGCCCGATCAGCTTGCCCATCGGCTCGCCGGTGACGTCCTCGAAACGGGTGGCGTTGTCGATCGCCTTTTCCCAGTCGCGCTCGGCCTGGTAGATGCCGATCAGGTGCTTGAGTGCCTGCGGAGCACGCTGGTCCAGCTGGGCCAGTTCGGTGAACACGGTTTCGGCGCGGTCCAGCAGGCCGGACTTCATGTAGTCCTCGCCCAGCGCCAGCAGCGCCTGCACGCGTTGCGCATCGCTGAGGTCGTGGCGGTTGACCAGGCCCTGGTGCAGGCGGATGGCGCGGTCGACTTCGCCGCGTCGACGGAACAGATGGCCCAGCGCGACCTGGGTCTCGAAGGTTTCCTTGTCCAGCTCGGCGATGTGCAGGAACAGCTCGATGGCCTTGTCCGGCTGCTCGTTGAGCAGGTAGTTCAGGCCACGGAAATAGGTGCTCGACAGGCGGCTGACCTGGCTGTCACCGTGGCGTTGACCACCACGCCGTCCGATCACCCACCCGGCCAGTGCGGCCAGCGGAACGAACAGGAAGAACCAGAACCACTCGGTGACGAAATCCATCTTCGATCAGCGTCCATCAAAAGATTGGGGGGAAGCAACCGGTGCCGGCGTGGCGACAGCGGACTTGTTGGCGCGGCGCAACTGGCTGTAGAGCGGAATGACCACGCTCACCAGCACCAGGCCGGCGCCGACGATGACACCCACCAGCAGCGCGGCGATCAGGGCCACGCCCACCGAGGTGTGCAGTTGGGTAAACAGCAGGTTGATCGACATCGCGGTCATGTTGACCGCACCGATGATCAATCCAAGGATCAGTACCGCCAGCAGGACCAGCAGACGAAAAACCTTCATGCGACAGCTCCAGTGGCAGGAGTCCGTAGCTTATCCGACTCGCGGCTGGATTCGCACGCGGTGGCGCGACGGGAGGCTCAGGCCGGATCGGCGTCCAGCGGCAGCACACTGCTGACCCGCTCGCGCAGTTCCTTGCCCGGCTTGAAATGGGGGACGTGCTTGCCCGGCAGGGCAACCGATTCGCCGGTCTTCGGGTTGCGACCCAGGCGCGGCGGACGATAGTGCAGCGAGAAGCTGCCAAAACCACGGATTTCGATGCGATCCCCGGCAGACAGCGATCCGCCCATCATTTCCAGCAACGACTTCACCGCCAGATCGACATCATCGGCCTTCAGGTGCGCCTGGCGGCGCGCAAGGATTTCGATCAGTTCGGATTTGGTCATTACCGGCTCACATCAGGGGTATCCCAGCCTGAAACGGCCCGGGCAATGCCCGGGCCGTCCAGGAAACAACGAACAGCGTAAGGCCGATTACTCGGACTTGTTGCCGTTCAGCTGTGCACGCAGCAGCGCGCCCAGCTGGGTGGTGCCGCTGGAAGCCGAAGAGGACTGGTATTCCTCCAGCACTTCGCGCATTTCAGCGTCGTCCTTGGCCTTGATCGACAGCTGCAGGGTACGGCCCTTGCGGTCCATGCCCACGAACTTGGCTTCGACCTTGTCGCCGACCTTCAGGTGCTGGGTGGCGTCGTCAACGCGCTCGTTGGCGATGTCGCGGGCCGAGACGTAACCTTCGATGCCGTCAGCCAGCTCGATGATCGCGCCCTTGGCGTCGACTTCCTTCACCACGCCTTCGACCTTGGAGCCCTTCGGATTGGCAGCCATGTACTGGCCGAACGGATCCTGCTCCAGCTGCTTCACGCCCAGGGAGATGCGCTCGCGCTCCGGATCGACAGCCAGGACGACGGCGTCCAGGGTATCGCCCTTCTTGAAGTTGCGAACGACGTCTTCGCCGGTGGTGTTCCAGCTGATGTCGGACAGGTGGACCAGGCCGTCGATGCCGCCGTCCAGGCCGATGAAGATGCCGAAGTCGGTGATCGACTTGATCTGGCCCGACACCTTGTCACCCTTCTTGTGGGTGGCAGCGAAGGTTTCCCACGGATTGGCGGCAACCTGCTTCATGCCCAGCGAGATACGGCGACGCTCTTCATCGACGTCCAGCACCATCACTTCGACTTCATCACCAACCTGGACAACCTTGGACGGGTTGACGTTCTTGTTGGTCCAATCCATCTCGGAGACGTGCACCAGGCCTTCGACGCCCGGCTCGATCTCAACGAACGCACCGTAATCGGTGACGTTGGAGACCTTGCCGAAGACGCGGCTGTTGGCCGGGTAACGACGGCCGATGTTGTCCCACGGATCCTCGCCCAGCTGCTTCAGGCCCAGCGAAACGCGGTTGCGCTCGCGGTCGAACTTCAGCACGCGGACGTCCAGCTCGTCGCCGACGTTCACGACTTCCGACGGGTGACGCACGCGCTTCCACGCCATGTCGGTGATGTGCAGCAGGCCGTCGATACCGCCCAGGTCCACGAACGCGCCGTAATCGGTCAGGTTCTTGACGACACCCTTCAGGATCGCGCCTTCCTGCAGCTTGTCCATCAGCTGCTCGCGCTCTTCCGAGTGCTCGCTTTCGACGACAGCGCGGCGCGAGACCACGACGTTGTTACGCTTGCGGTCCAGCTTGATGAGCTTGAACTCGAGTTCCTTGCCTTCCAGGTAGGCCGGATCGCGCACCGGGCGCACATCGACCAGGGAACCCGGCAGGAAGGCGCGGACATCCTTGATGTCCACGGTGAAACCACCCTTGACCTTGCCGCTGATGCGGCCGGTGATGGTTTCGTTCTTTTCCAACGCTTCTTCCAGCTCGTCCCACACCATCGCGCGCTTGGCCTTCTCGCGCGACAGGACGGTTTCGCCGAAGCCGTTCTCGATCGAGTCGAGGGCGACCTTGACGATGTCGCCTTCGGCGACGTCGATTTCGCCAGCGTCGTTACGGAACTGTTCGATCGGCACGATGCCTTCGGACTTCAGGCCAGCGTTGATCACCACGACGTCGCCGCGGACTTCAACAACGGTACCGCTGACGATGGCGCCCGGCTTCAGCTTGGCCAGGTTGGCCTGGCTGGCTTCAAACAGTTCGGCAAATGATTCGGTCATTAGATTTACTCTGTTGGACACATGGGTCGGTGGCGTCCCCTTCAGGGGAATGGCGACCGCCCGCCTGTTGGTCGACCCCGGAAACGCAGGTCGTGTGTAGTAGGAAAACCGCCACGCATCATTGCGCGACGGAGCTGGTACAGCACTGCTATGCGCGACCACCACCGATGTTGCTGGCAGTGCTCCCGCGCGAACGGATCAGGCAGCCGGAACCGGAAGCAGATCCATCACTCTGGCAACGACATCTGCGATGCCGATGCCTGTGGTGTCGATGAGGACAGCATCGTCTGCCGGCTTCAGGGGCGCCACGGTACGCTGAGCATCACGGGCGTCGCGGGCCATGATCTCGCGCAGGAGGTCATCAAAGTTAACAGAAACCCCCTTGTCTTTCAACTGCTTATGCCGGCGCTCGGCGCGCTCCTCGGCACTGGCGGTCAGGAAGACCTTGTAGGGGGCGTCCTTGAAGATCACCGTGCCCATGTCGCGGCCGTCGGCGACCAGGCCGGGCAGCTCCCTGAATGCGCGCTGGCGCTCCTTCAGGGCCGCGCGGACCTCCGGAATGGCGGCAATGGCCGAGGCCAGGGCGCCAGTGGTCTCCAGGCGCAGCTCGTCGGTGGCATCGGTGCCGTTGACCATGACCCGCATCGACTCGCCCTGTTCAACAAACTGAACATGGGTGTCGAAGGTGCAGCGCACCAGTGCCGAGGCATCGGACGTATCAATGTCGGCCCAGCTCGCGGCCACGCCCACTGCCCGGTACAGCGCGCCCGAATCCAGGTAATGCCAGCCCATCCGGCGCGCGATGATGCGGCTGATGGTACCCTTGCCGGCCCCGGAAGGGCCGTCGATGGTCAGGACGGGAGCGAGTGGATTCATGGGGTTCCCAGAGCGTGTGAAGGGGTCATTCTAGCCCCTGCCAGACACCCCCAGCGGGATCTTTTGTGCAACCACTTGAAACCACGAGGAAAAGCCCGGTAGAATGGCGGGCTTGAACGAGCGTCAACTGCCGATTGTCTTTCGCATATCGCGGCCACGCTCCACCCGAACAACTACTGTTTACGCCGAGGTATGCCATGAAAGTCCTGTCCTCCCTGAAGTCGGCGAAGGCCCGTCACCGTGACTGCAAGGTCGTGCGTCGTCGTGGCAAGATCTTCGTCATCTGCAAGTCGAACCCGCGTTTCAAGGCGCGTCAGCGCTAAGCCTCACAGCCTTCCGGCTGCGGCTGGCCCTACGCGGGGCCGACCCGATGCAAGAAACCGCCTTCGGGCGGTTTTTTGTTTATGCGGCTTTTTCCTGCCGTTTTTGCTGTAATCGCCTTTCTTGACCACTGGGGAGTAGATCGAGATGAAGCGTTACCTGTCCGCCTTGGCCGTGATGGCCACCCTGGCCGCCGCCACACCGGCACTGGCCGATACCCTGCTTGTCGACCGCGCCCGCGAGAAGCCGGCCGGTGCTCTGCCCGTGCGCGGCCAGAGCATGCAGCAGGTGCAGGCGCAGTTCGGCGCGCCCAGCGAGCAGCTGCAGCCACGTGGCGGACAGAAGCGGCAGTGGCCGACCATCAACCGCTGGGTGTACCCGCAGTTCACCGTCTACTTCGAGAAGCAGAAGGTGATCGACGTGGTGGCCAACCAGGCGGACCCGAACGAAATCGGCCCGAAACCGCCGATCCGTTGATCCCTTTACCCGCCGTGGGCGGGCCTGTGTAGCGAGACCATGAACCAGACCCTTCGTTTTCCTGCCGAGTGGGAAGCCCAGAGCGGCGTCCTGATTGCCTGGCCCACTGCCGACACCGACTGGGCCGACCGCCTGGGCCAGGTGGAAGAGACCTACATCGCCCTGGTCGCGGCCATCACCCGCTTCCAGCCGGTGCTGATCTGCGTGGCCGACGACGATGTGGAGACCTATGCCGAGATGCGGCTGCGCTCCAACCGCATCGACATGGACAAGGTCCACTTCACCACGGCGGCCTACGACGATACCTGGCTGCGCGACTCCGGCCCGATCACCCTGCGCCGCGCCGACGGCGGCTTCCAGCTGCTGGATTTCCGCTTCACCGGCTGGGGCGGCAAGTTCGACGCCACCCTGGATGACCAGCTGGTGGGCGTGCTCGACCAGGCCGGTGTGTTCAACGACGCGCCGGTGCGCAGCATCCCGTTCGCGCTGGAAGGCGGCGGCATCGAGACCGACGGCGAAGGCACCCTGCTGACCACCTGGAAGTGCCTGCACGAGCGCCACCCGGACCGCGACCGCGCCAGCCTGAGCGCCGACCTGGCCGACTGGCTGCAGCAGGACCGCGTGCTGTGGCTGGACCACGGCTACCTGGAAGGCGACGACACCGACGCGCATATCGACACCCTCGCCCGCTTCGCCTCGGCTGACAGCATCGTCTACCAGGCCTGCGACGACGCGAGCGACTCGCACTACGCCGAGCTGCAGGCGATGGGCAACGAACTGGCCGCGCTGCGCACCAAGGACGGCCAGCCGTATCGCCTGTTCCCGCTGCCGTGGGCACAGCCAGTGATCGACGAAGGCCGCCGCCTGGCTGCGTCGTACGCCAATTACCTGATCGTCAATGGTGCGGTGCTGATGCCGGCCTACGGTGATCCGGCCGACGACCTGGCCCGCGACGTGCTGGCGCAGGCGCACCCGGGCCGCGAGATCGTGCAGGTGCCCTGCCGCTCGCTGATCTGGCAGAACGGCAGCCTGCACTGCATCACCATGCAGCTGCCGGCAGGGCTGTTGAAGGCGTAAGCCGAACCGGTAGCGCCGGGCCATGCCCGGCGAACGCTGTCGCATCTGGAAAATCCGCCGGGCATGGCCCGGCGCTACCGATTGCGTGCACCCATTCAGCGCGCGACACGCCGTCGCCGCCCATCCGCGCTAACATGCTGGTTTTCCCCCGCAGGAACGCCCCGCATGAACTCGCGCAGCCCCCTTACCGTCGCCCTGATCCAGGAGCGCAACCACGGTGATGCCGCCGCCAACCTGGCGGTGATCGAAGCACGCGTGGCCGAGGCGGCTGCGCAGGGTGCCAAGCTGGTGCTGCTGCAGGAACTGCATAACGGTCCGTACTTCTGCCAGCACGAGTCGGTGGACGAGTTCGACCTGGCCGAGCCGATTCCGGGCCCGAGCACCGAGCGCCTGGGCGCGCTGGCGAAGAAGCATGGCGTGGTGCTGGTGGGCTCGCTGTTCGAGCGCCGCGCTGCCGGCCTGTACCACAACACCGCCGTCGTCTTCGAGAAGGACGGCACGTTGCTGGGCAAGTACCGCAAGATGCATATCCCGGACGACCCGGGCTTCTACGAGAAGTTCTACTTCACCCCGGGCGACATCGGCTTCAAGCCGATCGACACCTCGGTGGGCCGCCTTGGCGTGCTGGTGTGCTGGGACCAGTGGTACCCGGAAGCGGCACGCCTGATGGCGCTGGCCGGTGCCGAACTGCTGCTCTACCCGACCGCGATCGGCTGGGACCCGGACGACGTGCAGGACGAGAAGACCCGCCAGCGCGACGCCTGGGTGCTGAGCCACCGCGGCCACGCCGTGGCCAACGGCCTGCCGGTGCTGAGCTGCAACCGCGTCGGCCACGAGGCTTCGCCGCTGGGCGCGTCGGGCATCCAGTTCTGGGGCAACAGCCACGTGCTTGGCCCGCAGGGTGAGTTCCTGGCCGAAGCCGGCACCGAAGCCACCGTGCTGCTGTGCGATGTCGACCTGCAGCGCAGCGAGCACGTGCGCCGCATCTGGCCGTTCCTGCGCGACCGTCGCATCGACGCGTACGGTGACCTGCTCAAGCGCTACATCGACTGAGCCGGAGCCGCGCATGGCCGTCCTCATCCGTGATGCCGGCCCGGCCGACATCGCCGCGATCACCGCGATCTACGCAGTGGAAGTGACCGACTTCGTCAACACTTACGAGTACGACATCCCGGACGCGTCGGAGATGCTGCGCCGCATGCGCGACATCATCGACCGCGGCTTCCCCTACCTGGTCGCCGAGATCGACGGCCAGGTGGCCGGCTATGCCTACGCCAACACCTACCGTACCCGCGTTGCCTACCAGTGGACCGTGGAGAACTCGGTCTACGTCGATGCCGCGTTCCAGGGCAAGGGCGTTGGCACCGGCCTGCTGCAGGCGTTGATCGATGCCTGCGTGGCGCGTGGCTACCGGCAGATGGTGGCGGTGATCGGCGAACCGACCAATACCGCTTCAATCAAGCTGCACGAACGCTTCGGCTTCGAGCTGGTCGGCGTGTTCCGTGGCCTCGGCCGCAAGCACGGCCGCTGGCTGGATACCGTGCAGATGCAGCGCGCGCTCGGCGATGGCGCCGACACCGCACCTTCCAATGAATGAACCCATGACCGAAACCCTTCCCGAAACCGGCGACGACCTGTTCGCCGGCCAGCCGGTACGCGTCGTCGAACGCGACGGCGTGCGCTACACCCTGCTGGGCACTGCCCACGTTTCGCGCGCCAGCGTTGAGGCGGTGGAGAAAGCCATCGACAGCGGCCGCTTCGATGCCGTTGCCGTTGAACTGGACCCGCAGCGCCTGCAGGCACTGAGTGATCCGGACACGCTGGCCAAGCTCGACCTGGTCGAGGTGATCCGCAAGGGCCGCGTCGCCCTGTTCGCGGCCAACCTGGCGCTGTCCGCCTACCAGCGCCGCTTGGCCGAACAGCTGGACATCGAGCCGGGCGCCGAACTGAAGCGCGCGGTGGAACTGGCCCGCGAACGCGACCTGCCGGTGCACCTGATCGACCGCGAGGTCGGCCTGACCTTCCGCCGCGCCTCGCAGCGGCTGGGTTTCTTCGGCAAGCTGAAGCTGGTCGCCGGCCTCGGCGCCGGCCTGTTCTCGTCCGAGGAAGTGGGCGAGAACGAGATCGAGAAGCTCAAGCAGGGCGACATGCTGGAATCGAGCTTCGGTGAGTTCGCCAGCGAGAGCCCGGCGCTGTACGAGACCATCATCGGTGAGCGCGACCGCTACATGGCCACGCGCCTGCGCGAGGAGCACAACCCGCAGCAGCGTGAAGTGCTGGCGGTTGTCGGTGCGGGTCACCTTGCAGGCCTGGCGCGCTACCTGGAAACCGACACCGAAGCACCGGCGCCGCTGCGTGCCGAGCTGGAAGCAGTACCGAAGAAGCGCAACATCCCTTGGTTCACGCTGGGCATCCTGGCGATCGTGGCGACCGGCATCGGCGTGGGCTTCTATCGCGGCGGCCTCGGCGTGGGTACCGAGCTGCTGGCGACCTGGGCGATGTATACCGGCGGCCTGGCGGGCCTGGGCTGCCTGCTGGCCGGTGGCCACCCGCTGAGCATCCTCACTGCAATCGCGGTGGCCCCGTTCAAGCCGTTCCGCCTGAGCATCCCGACCGGCGCATTCTCGGCCTTGGTGGAAGCGCGCCTGCGCAAGCCGGCGTATGAGGACTTCCTCAAGCTGCGCGACGATGCGCAGAGCCTGAAGGGCTGGTATCGCAATCGCGTCACCCGCGTGGTGCTGACCTTCATGCTGACCAACATCGGCAGCATGCTCGGCCTGTGGCTGACCACGTTCAAGGTGTGGGGCAAGGTGGCGGGGTAAACCCCTCAACCGGCCACAGAATCTGTAGCGCCCGAGCCCACGCTCGGGCGACGCCGCGACGCGGCGAGCAGCAGCCGAGCATGGGCTCGGCTCTACAGAGACAAACAGACGCGGCGAGCAGAAAAAAAGGGGGAGGCCGCCCCACTACGACCGGCCTCCCCCACACCACAACACGTTGTCGCGCATTACGGTCGAGCAAGCTCGACCACTACACCGGGGTACCCGCCACGACCTCCAGGCCGCGCGCGCGGCGGATCAGCCGCGTCACGGCATTGCGCAGGTCATCGAGCACCGCGTAGATGGTCGGCAGGAACAGCAGGCTGACCACGGTCGAGAACGCCAGGCCCCCGGCAATCGCGCGCGCCATCGGCGCGTACTCCGGGCCGTTGCCGAACATCTGCGTATTGGTCAGCGAGATCGGCACCATCGCCAGGATCGCCGTGCCCATGGTCATCATGATCGGGCGCAGGCGCTCGCGGGAGCCTTCAACCAGTGCCTGCGTTCGGCCCATGCCGCCGCGCCGCAGGTTGTTGATGTGTTCGATCATCACGATGCCGTTGTTCACCACCACGCCCATCAGCACCAGGATGCCGATGAAGGACATGATCCCGAACGAGGTGCCGGTGATCCAGAACAGCCAGAACACGCCGAAGATCGAGAACAGCACGCCACTCATGATTGCCGCCGGGAACAGCAGCGACTCGAACACCGCCGCCATCACCACGTAGATCATCACCAGCGCGATCAGCAGATTGAACACCATCTGCTGCATGGCTTCGTCATCGTTGCCGTAGTCGCCGCCGTCGAAGGTGAAGCCATAGCCGGCCGGGAAGTTCATCGGCTTGAGCACCGACTCCATCGCCTTGCGGCCATCCGGCGCGGTGACCTTCTCGGCCAGGTTGGCCTTGATGGTCAGCGTGGTCTGGCGGTTGGTGCGGCCGATCTGGGTGGCCGACGAGCCGACGTCGACGGTGACCAGGCTCAGCAGTGGCACGCTGCGGCCATCGCCGGTGCGCACGCTGAAACCGGCCAGGTCTTCCGGGCTGCTCTGCTCGGCGCCGGCGAAGCGCACCCACACCGGCACTTCATTGTCGCCGCGGCGGAACTCTCGCATCGGCGCACCGCGCAGGGCCAGGCCGACGAAGCTGGCCACCTGCTCGGCATTGAAGCCGAATGCGGCGGCGCGCTCGCGGTCGACGCGCACCTTCAGCTCACCGCCCTTCTCACCATTGTCGATCCGCACATCGCGCAGCTCGGCACGCTGGGCCAGCAGCGGCACCACTTCCTGGCCGATCTCCTGCAGCATCGAACTGGAGTCGCCGACCAGCTGCACCTGCACGCCCTGGTTGCCGCCGCCCCCCCCATCGCCGCCCTGGTTGCCGACGAAGTAGTCGGTGCGGGCTGACTTCGGCAGGCCCTTGCGCAGTTCTTCCTGCAGCGCCTTGATGTCCTTGGCGTACTTCTCGTCCAGGGTGACCACGGTGGAGCTGCCTTCCTGCTCGCTGTACCAGGAATAGACCTGCTTGACGTGCAGGCGTTCACGGTTGGCATCGATCCAGTTCTCCACCCGCGCCACTTCCTCGGACATCTGCCGATAGGTGTAGGCGCCCTTCCACATGTAGCCGATGAAGATGTCCTTGCCGCCGTCACCACCGAACATGTCGATCTTGGTCAGCTTCATCGGCACCAGGCTGACCAGCACCACCAGCAGAATGCCGAGCAGGCTCCAGCCACGATGATGCAGCGACCAGTCCAGCAGCCTGGCGTAGCGGCGCTGCAGGCGCGCGATCATGCCGGTCTGCGAGTGCACCTGCTTGGGCGTGGCCATGCGCGCGGACAGCATCGGGATCAGGCTTACCGCGACCAGCCACGAGGCCAGCAGCGAGACCGAGATGGTGATCGCGATCTGCGCCATGAAGATGCTGATGTTGTTGGTCTCGCCGAACAGGTTCGGCACGAACACGATGCAGTGGCACAGCGTGCCGGCGCTGAGCGCGATGGCTACGTTGCGGGTGCCGATGATCGAGGCCAGCCGCGGCTGCCCAGGCAGGCGCTCGCGCTCCTGGTAGATGCTCTCCACCACCACCACGGCGTTGTCGACCAGCATGCCCACGGCCAGCAGCAGGCCCATCATGGTCAGGATGTTCAGCGTCACCCCGACGAAGTACATGAAGCCCAGGGTGATGGTGAAGCAGATCGGGATGGCCAGGGTGACCATCAGCGTGGACGGCCAATGGCGCAGGAAGAAGAACAGCACCGTCACCGACAGGATCAGGCCGACCGCACCGGCCTCGGCCAGTTCCAGCAGCGAGGAGGTCACCGCCTTGCCCTGGTTGTCGATCACCTTGATCTGCACGTCGCGCATCGACGGCTCCGCGCGGATCGATTCGACCTCGGCCAGCGCCGCGCGCGAGACTTCCACCAGGTTGGCGCTGCGTTCCTTGAAGATGTCCAGGCCGACCGCCGGGTTGCCGTCCAGGCGACGCCCGTAGTTCATCCGCGCCGGTTTCAGGCGCACGTCGGCGATGTCGCCCAGGCGCAGGCCCTTGGCGTTGATCACCAGGTCGCGCATTTCCTGCAGGTCGGTGATCTCGCCCACCGGCTGCACGCGCACGCGCTGGCCGTTGTCATCGATCTGCCCGGCGGAGATCGAGAAGTTCAGCGTGCGCAGGCGCTCGCTCAGCTCATTGATGCTCAGACCGTGCGCGTTGAGGCGGTTCGGATCGATGGCGATCTCCACCTCGTTCGGCGGCGCGCCGGTGATGTCGACGCGGGCCACGCCGGGGATGCGCTCGATGCGCCGCTTGAACTCGCGGTCGAGCATGTCATAGGCAGTGGTCAGGTCGGTGGTGCTGGCCAGCCGCACCTTCAGCACCGGCTGGTCACTGCTGGACCACTTGAACACGTTGTAGCGCTGCAGGTCATCGGGCAGGTCGCTGCGGATCGCATCGATGCGTTCGCGTGCATCGGAGGCGGCGATGGCGATGTCGCGGTCCCAGTCGCTGAACTCGATGAAGATCAGCGCCGCCTCGGAGGTGGCCGACGAGCGCATGCGCTTGATGCCGGTCATCGTCGCCAGCGATTCCTCCACCGGGCGGATGATGGTCCGCTCCACTTCCTCCGGGGTTGAACCGGTGTACGGGATCTGCACGAACAGGAACGGCGCGGAGATGTCCGGCAGCGCTTCCAGCGGCAGCCGGAACGAGGCGATCAGGCCGATCACCACCAGTGACACGAAACACATGATGGTGGTGACCGGACGGCGGATGGAGAACTCGGCAACACTCATGCCGGCTCCTCCACACCCGCCGCGCTGCCTGCTGCACCCGGCTCGATCTCACCGGCGTGCTTGCGGCCACGCTCGCGGTAGTAGGCATCACCGCGGCGATCCATCAGGTCGTACACCACCGGGATCACCAGCAGGGTGAGCAGGGTCGACACCAGCAGGCCACCGATCACGGTGATCGCCATCGGCGCACGCACTTCAGCACCCTCGCCCATCGCCACCGCCAGCGGCAGGAAGCCGAACAGCGTGCACAGGGTGGTCATGATGATCGGCCGCAGGCGCGAACGTGCACCTTCCACCAGAGCCTCATGCTTGGCCACGCCGGCCTCGCGCAGCTGGTTGACCTTGTCGATCAGGATGATCGCGTTCTTGGTGACCAGGCCCACCAGCAGGATCAGGCCGATGAACACCACCACCGAGATGGGCTTGCCGGTCAGCATCAGTGCCAGGATCGCGCCGACCAGCGCCAGCGGGATGGTGAACAGGATCACGAACGGATGCAGCAGCGACTCGAACTGCGACGCCATCACCAGGTAGACCAGGAAGATCGCCAGGCCGAAGGCGAAGATCAGCGACTTCGCCGCCTGCGCCAGCTCTTCACCCTGGCCGCCGATGTGCAGGCCGACACCCGCGCCCAGCGGTTGCTCGGCGACCATCTGCTGCACTTCACGCATGGCCGCACCCAGATCGATGTCGCGCAGGTTGGCCGAGACCACCGCAACGCGGGTCTGGTCGGCACGATGGATCTCGCTGGGGCCAGTGGTGGCAACCACGTCGGCAACCGCGTCCAGCGTCACCGGACGGGTACTGCCGGGATTGACGATCAGGCGGCGGATGCTTTCCACACTGGCACGATCACCTTCCTGTGCACGCACCAGCACGTCGATCTTGCGGTCACGGAAGCTGTAGCGGGTGGCCACGTCACCGCGCACCTTCTTCACCACCACATCGGCGATCTGGCGGGTGGTCAGGCCCAGCGCACCCGCGCGTTCCTGGTCGAAGCGGATCTGGATTTCCGGGAAGCCCTCCTCCACCGTCGACTTCACGTCGGCGTAGTGCGCGTTGCCGCGCAGCATCGCCGCCAGGCGCTGGCCGGCCACTTCGAGCGTCGCCATGTCCTGCCCACGCAGCTCGATTTCCAGCGGCGTGGAGAAGCTGAACAGCGCCGGGCGCGCGAAGTCGACCTGTGCACCCGGATGCTGGCCCATGGTGTCACGCAGGCGCTCGGTGATCTCCGCCTCGGTGCGCGCGTTGCCGCCGCCTTCCATCACCACGGTCAGCTTGCCGATGTTCTCGCCGCTTTCGGTCGGGCTGGCATCCAGGCGGGTGCCGCTGCCACTGACACCATACAGCGAGGCCACGCCTTCACCCTTGCCATGCGCCAGCTGCAGCTCGCGCACCAGCGCATCGGTCTGCTTCAGCGGCGTGCCGGCCGGCAGCTTCACCGTCATTTCGAAGCGGTCCTGCGCCAGCTGCGGAATCAGGTCGGCACCGAGCATCGGCACCAGCGCCATGGTCGCCACGAAGATGATCGAGGCCACGCCCAGCACCTTGCCCGGATGCGCCAGCGCGCTCGGCAGCAGTCGCAGGTAGCCGCGCTCGGCACCGGCATAGGGCTTCATCGCCAGATCGCTGGCCTTGCGCATCACCGGGCCAACCACCGCCACCACGCCACGCCACGCCCGCACGACCAGCCAGGCCAGTGCATAGAAGCTCCAGCGCGCGGTCGCCACGGTACCACGGCGACCCAGCGCCACCGGCTTCTGCCAACGGTTCTGCGGCTGCCACGGCTCGTTCGGTGCCTCTTCCGGGAACGCCAGCGGCGGTCGTCCCTTCAGCGAGCTCAGCATCGGGATCAGCGTCATCGACACCAGCAGCGAGATCGCAATGGCGATCGCCACGGTCAGTGCCTGGTCGCGGAACAGCTGGCCGGCGATGCCGTCGACGAACACCAGCGGCAGGAACACCGCGATGGTGGTCAGGGTCGAGGCGACCACCGCCATGCTCACTTCGCGGGTACCGACGATGGCCGCCTGCAGGATACCCAGGCCACGCTCACGCGCCTTGGCGATGCTCTCCAGCACCACGATCGAGTCGTCCACCACCAGGCCGGTGGCCAGTGCCAAACCGCCCAGCGACATCACGTTCAGGCTCAGGCCGAGCTGGCCCATGAAGAAGAACGTGGCGATGATCGAGACCGGCAGCGACAGGCTGATCACGAACGTGCTCCAGCCATCACGCAGGAACAGGAAGATGATCAGGATGGCCAGCAGCCCGCCGATCACCGCATCCTTCTTGACGTCGGCGATGGCGTGCTCGATGAAGCGCGACTGGTCCTCGATGGTGGTCATCTCGACATCGGAGGGGAACGTGCCCTTGATCTGCTCCAGGCGCTTGCGCAGCGCTTCGGCGGTGGACACGGTGTTGGCATCGCCTTCCTTGTAGATGGCCAGTTCAACCGATTCCTTGCCACCCAGGCGGATCACCGCTTCGCGTTCCTTGTAGCCCTGGCGCACGGTGGCCACATCCTTCAGGCGCACCGGCACACCGTTGGCGACCACGCTGGAACCACCGCCGGAGGACGCGCTCTGCGCCGCCGACGCCGCCGCGATCGCGGCCGCCGAACCGGTCGATGCGGCGATGTTGAACATCTGCTGCAGTGCCGAGTCGGCCGCGCTGCCATTGGCGGCCTGGGTGGTCACCAGCAGGTTGCGGATTTCCTCCAGGTCGGCGAACTGGTTGACGGTGCGCACCAGGAAGCGCTGCGAACCCTCCTCCAGGCGACCGCCGGAGATGTTGATGTTCTCGTCCTTCAGGCGCTTGATGACGGTGTCGATCGGCAGGTTCAGCTGCGCCAGCTTCTGCTGGTCGATGTCGACCTGGATCTCGTCTTCCAGGCCACCGCCGACCTTGACCGCTGCGACGCCGGTGACCGGCTCCAGCTTCTTCTTCAGGTCTTCATCGGCATAGCGGCGCAGGCCGGTCAGCTCGCGGATCGCATCGGCATCGCTGGCCGGTGCCACCTTGTTCGACAGCACCAGGCGCATGATCGGCTCGGTGGACGGATTGAAGCGCAGCAGCACCGGGGCCTTGGCCTCCAGTGGCAGGTTCAGCGCTTCCATCTTGTCGCGCACCTCCAGGCTGGCCTGGTCCATGTTGGTGCCCCAGGCGAACTCCAGCACCACGTCGCTCTGGCCGGTGCGCGAGACCGACTTCAGCTTGCGCAGGTTCTTGACCACGCCGACCGCTTCTTCGACCGGCTGGGTGATCAGGGTTTCGATTTCGGTCGGCGCCGCACCGGTGTACTCGGTGCGCACGGTCAGCGTCGGGTAGCTCAGGTCGGGCAGCAGGTTGACCTTGAGGTTGCCCAGCGCGATCAGCCCGAACAGCAGCAGGGTGACCGTGCACATGGCGATGGTCACGCGGCGGCGGGTGGCGAATTCCACAAGGCCGCCGCGCATGCCCGCGGCGGCGCCGTCGCTCGCCGGCGAGGCACCGTGGTCGTGGCCCGGGGCGGTCATTGCTTGCTCCCGGCCTTGTCTGCCGGCTTGGCGGCCGCTGCGACCGTCTTCGCCTTTGCCTTCGGATCGGCGATCACCTGCACTGCGGTGCCGTCGCGCAGCGCGACCTTGCCGGCGGTGACCACCTGATCACCGGCCGCCAGGCCATCACGGATCTCCACCCACGGGCCCTCGGCGTAACCCAGCTTGACCGGAACGCGTGCGACCTTGCCTTCGCGCACCCGGAACACCGCCGGCTCACCGTCGTCGAGCAGCGCCAGGCGCGGCACCACCAGCGCATCGGCACGCTGGTCGTAATCGATGCGGATGCGCCCGAACATGCCGGGCTGCAGCGCATGGGCCGCGCCATCGAAGGCGCTGACCACGCGAAACGTGCCGCTGCCCGAATCCACCACCGGCGCGATGCGGTCGACGGTGCCGGTGAAGCTCTGGCCCTGCAGCGCGTCGGCGGCCAGCGTCACCGGCTGGCCGGCGCGCAGGGTGGCCAGCTCACGCTCGGGCACGTTGAGGGTGGCTTCCAGGCGCGAGTTGTCGACGATGCGGAAGATCGGCGTGTTGATCTGCACGAAGTTGCCGGTCTTGATCGAGCGCGAGGCGATCACGCCGGAGATCGGCGCCACCACCGTGGTGTAGGACAGTTCCAGCGTGGCCAGGCGGTACTGCGCACGGACGTTTTCCAGGTCGTAGCGCAGCTGGTCAACGCTGGCCGCACTGACCAGCTGCTGGACGACCAGCTTCTGTGCACGCTGATAGTCGTTTTCCAGCTTGCGCATCTGCGCTTCGCTCTGCGCCACGGCCAGGCGTGCGCGGTCAGGGTCCAGGCGCACCAGCGGCTGGCCAGCGGTCACCCGCTGGCCTTCCTCGACCAGCACCGCCAGCGCCACGCCCGAGGTCTTGGCGACCACCTGCGATTCGGCGCGTGGTTCCAACGCGGCGGTACCGGTGTAGCTGGCCGCGACGGCACGGTGGCTGGCCACGGCCACTTCGACCGGGACCGCGTCGACCTTCTTCTCCTCCTTGGTCTCGGCGGCCTTGGCTTCGGAATTGGGCCCTGCGGCGCAACCGCCCAGCAGCAGGGAGGTGGAGATCAGCAGTGCGGCAGCGCAGATTCCGCTGCGACGGCCGGACAGGAAGGTTGGGTGCGACATCGTCAGGTCCCTGGAGGATGCGTGGACAGGTGTGGTAGCAAAGTAATGCACCACTTCACGGCAACACCATATCCCAAAGGTCATGGTGCCTTCACGCCACTGGTCGGCCCGCCCCCCATTTCAGCTAGATGAAACCTGGGGCTATACTCGGGTCGTTCCGTACCCCACGCCGGAACGACCAGACCCGAATCCCCGGAAACGACACCATGCGCCCGCAGCCGCTCGCCGCTTGTCTCGCTCTGGCCGTCCTCCTGCCCCTTGGGGCCGCCGCACAGCCCGCTCCTGCTCCTGCTCCTGCCACACCGGCCCCGGCCCCGGCTCCCGCCGCTGCCCCGGCGCCCGCCGCCCCCACCGGCAACTTCGACAATGGCCGTGTCCTGGCCTACACCTGTCAGGGCTGCCACGGGATCACCGGCTACAAGAACGCCTACCCCAGCTACCGGGTGCCGAAGATCGGCGGCCAGACCCAGCAGTACCTGGCCCAGGCCCTGACCGAATACCGCCAGGGCAAGCGCCGGCATCCGACGATGCAGGCGCAGTCGATGAGTTTCAGCGAACAGGAGATCGCCGATCTCTCTGTTTACCTGTCCACCGTCAAGTAAGGCCCGCCCATGTCGAAAGCCGCGCATCCGATGCGTCACGCCATCGCCCTGTCCGTTGCCCTGCTGCTGGCGGCCTGTTCGCAGTCGCAGGTGGAAAACAGCGAGAAATCCGCCGCCGACCCGGGCCATGCCAGCGGCGAACACGGCTCTTCTTCTTCGGCCGGCCTGCCCGCAGGCCGCGAGGCCGCCGGTGAAGCCCGCGCCAAGGTGAAGGGCAAGGCCACCAACCAGAGCTGCATCGACTGCCACGGGGCTGACGGCAATGCGCCGATCGACCCGACCTATCCGAAGCTGGGTGGGCAGTACGGCGACTATCTGGCGCACGCCCTGCAGGCCTACCGTGCCGGTGACCGCCAGCACATGTTGATGACGCCGCAGGCGAAGGACCTGAGCGATCAGGACATCGCCGATCTGGCGGCGTATTTCGGTAGCCGGCCGAGCCAGTTGCGGGATCTGCACGGGGTCAAATGACCGCTGGCCCCCGGTGGGTGCGGAATCCGCTTTGGTGGGTGCGGACCTTGGTCCGCACTGATGCAGACATCCACGCATGGCGTGGATCTACCAGGCACCGGCGTCGGTAGGTGCGGACCGTTGGTCCGCACGAACCCGGCGAACTCAGCCTTCCAGCTCTTCCCAGCGTGCGTACGCGGCATCCAGCTCGGCCTGCACCTTGGCCAGCTGCTGGGTGTGCGCGGTCACTTCGGCGCTGCTGCGGGTGTAGAACGACGGATCGTTCATCGCCGAGGTCAGCCCTTCGACATCGCCTTCCAGCTTCTCGATGGTCTTCGGCAGCTGCTCCAGTTCGCGCGCTTCCTTGTAGGCCAGCTTGCGCTTCGGTGCGGCCGGAGCTGCAGCAGTCGGGGTGGCCGGTGCGGCGACCGCCGGCTTGGCTGCCGGAGCCGCAGCAGGCGCTGCGATGCTGGCTGCATAGCGCTGCCAGTCGCTGTAGCCGCCGACGTACTCGCCAATCACGCCATCGCCTTCCATCACCAGCGTGGAGGTCACCACGTTGTCGATGAAGTCACGGTCGTGGCTGACCAGCAGCAGCGTGCCGGTGTAGTCGCCCAGCAGCTCTTCCAGCAGCTCCAGCGTTTCCACGTCCAGGTCGTTGGTCGGTTCGTCCATCACCAGCAGGTTGGACGGCTGCGCGAACAGCTTGGCCAGCAGCAGGCGGTTGCGCTCGCCACCGGACAGGCGGGTAATCGGCGCACGCGCGCGCTCCGGGGTGAACATGAAGTCCTGCAGGTAGGCATGCACGTGCTTGCGCTTGCCGTTGAACTCGAGAAAATCGCGGCCTTCGGCGACGTTCTCGATCGCGCTCCAGTCTTCGCGCAGCACCGCGCGGTACTGGTCGAAATACGCGATCTGCAGGTTGGTACCCGCATTGACCTCACCCTTGGCCGGCTGCAGTTCGCCCAGTAGCAGCTTCAACAGCGTGGTCTTGCCGCTGCCGTTGGGACCGATCAGGCCGATGCGGTCGCCGCGCAGGATGGTGGTGGTGAAATCGCGGACCATGGTGCGCTCGCCGAAGGCGAACGAAATGTCCTTGACGTCGATGACCTTCTTTCCGGAACTGACGCCCTGTGCGGCTTCCATCTTGACGTTGCCGCTGAGGTCGCGGCGCTGCGAACGCTCCACGCGCATCGCCTTCAGGCGTCGCACGCGGCCTTCGTCGCGGGTGCGACGGGCCTTGATGCCCTGCCGGATCCAGACTTCTTCCTGCGCCAGCAGCTTGTCGAAGCGGGCGTTTTCCTGCGCCTGCGCGTTGAGGCGCTCCTCGCGACGGCGCTCGTAGTTGGCCCAGTCGCCCGGCCAGCTGGTGACCTGGCCGCGGTCGATCTCGACGATGCGGGTGGCCAGTGCACGCAGGAAGCGGCGGTCATGGGTGACGAACACCACGCTGCCACTCCAGCCCTTCAGGAACGCTTCGAGCCAGTCGATGGCTTCGATGTCGAGGTGGTTGGTCGGTTCGTCCAGCAGCAGCACATCCGGGCTGGACACCAGCGCGCGGGCCAGCAGCACGCGGCGCTTCATGCCGCCGGACAGGCGGCCGAACTCGGCCTCGCCGTCCAGGTCGAGCTTGGTCAGGGTTTCGCTGACACGCTGGTCCAGGCCCCAGCCGTTGGCGGCGTCGATCTTGGCCTGCACATTGCCGAGGGCTTCGCCATCGAACACCTCGGCATGGCTGAGGTGGTGGAATTCGGCCAGCCACTGGCCCAGTTCGCCGAGGCCATCGGCGACGACGTCGAACACCGAGCCGGCGGCGCCGTGTGGCACTTCCTGCTCCAGGCGGGTGACGCGCACGCCCTGCTGCACGCGGACTTCGCCGTCATCGGGCTTGTGGTCGCCGGACAGCAGCTTGAGCAGGGTGGATTTGCCGGCGCCGTTGCGGCCGATCAGGGCGATGCGTTCGCCCGGCTCGATCGACAGTTCGGCCTTTTCCAGCAACAACGGGCCGCCGACGCTGAAGTCGACGTTCTGCAGAGTAATCAGAGGCATCCGGATATTGTACGGGTTGGGGGCGTCGGCCGGGTTGCACCCGGCACCCGCAGCGGCCACTGCTGCTGCCGAAGCAACACACAAAGCTAGTTTCCTGTGGGATGGCGGGGCGGTGTGGGTCTGCAGGACACGCCGTAAACCCATCCATGGGGGCTCGATGGCGCCATCCATGGCGCCAACGGTCCTGCAGACCCACACCACCCCGCCTCTGACAGTTTCCCGCGATCTGTCGGAACGGCATTCTGCTCTGGTGGGTGTCGACCTTGGTCGACACGATAGATCCACGCCATGCGTGGATGAGCGCTGCAGGGACTGTCGATGGATGGAATCGACTAGGGGTCTGATGGCTTACTCCACGTCACCCAGCAACGCCTGCAACCCCGGCAGCCACTGCTTGCCCGGGTGGCGCACCAGCCACAGCGTGCGCTGCAGGGGAGGCAGCGGGGTGTCCAGCACGCGCAGGTGGCCCAGCGCCAGCGGCTCTTCCAGCGCGTGGCGCGAGAGGCAGGCCAGGCCGAGGCCGGCGATCGCGGCCTGCTTGATCGCTTCGGTATTGCCCAGCTGCAGGGTCTGGGCGAAACCTCGCAGATGCGGCAGCAGGGCCTGCTCCACCGCTTCGCGGGTACCGGAACCCGGTTCGCGCAGCAGCCAGCGGGCGCGGCGCAGTTCGTCCAGCGTCCAGCGCGGCGGAGCGTCGTCGGCGGCGACGATCACCAGCGGATCCTGCTGCCAGGCGGTCACCTGCAGGCCGCGCTCGTGACACGGGCCTTCGATCAGGCCGGCGTCGACGTCCAGGCGCTGCACGGCGGCGACAACGCCGGCACTGTTGTCGATGCGCAGATCGACCTCGGCCTGTGGCGCCTGGCGCAGCAGTTCGGCGATGCGTGGCGGCAGCAGGTAATTGCCGATGGTGGTACTGGCCGCCAGCACCAGCCGCAGCGGCGCGCCCTGCGACGGGTCGCCGCCGGCGGCCAGCTGCCGCTCCAGATCGGCGGCGTTGACCAGCAAGGTACGCGCCGGCTCCAGCAGTGCGCGGCCGTGCCCGTTCAGCGCCAGGCGGCGGCCGATGCGGTCGAACAGCGGGGTGCCGAAGTGGGCTTCCAACTCCTGCAGGGCGGCACTGCTGGCGGATTGCGAAAGCGCGATGGCCTGGCCGGCGGCGGTAGTGCTGCCGTGATCGGCGATGGCGACGAAGACCTGCAGCTGGCGCAAGGTCAGGCGCATGGCACTTACCTTCTTGATGGGTAGGTTTCACCTATATTATTTGTTTTACAGGTAATCGTCTCAGGCGCACGCTTGCCCCATCTCTCCAGCGCTGCCCGTGCCATGAACGCCCCCGCCCTCTCCCCCTGGTCCCTGCCCGCCCTGCGCCAACGCTGGCAGCCGCGCCTGCCCGGCCTGCTGCTGGTCGGCCTGATCGCAGCGGCGTCGCTGTACCTGGCCGAGCTGCCGTGGCTGCAGGCACACGGCCTGAGTGCGCTGACCGTGGCCATCGTCGCCGGCATCGTGATCGGCAACACCCTCTACCCGCGGCTGGCTCCGAGCAGCGCGGCCGGTGTCGGCTTTTCCAAGCACTGGCTGCTGCGCGCCGGCATCGTGCTGTACGGCCTGCGCTTGACCTTCCAGGACATCGGCCACGTCGGCGTCAGCGGCGTGCTGATGGACGTGCTGGTGGTCGCCAGCACCTTCGGCCTGGCCTGCTGGCTGGGTGTGCGCGTGTTCAAGATGGAGCGCGAGGCAGCGATGCTGATCGGTGCTGGCAGCGCGATCTGCGGCGCGGCAGCGGTGATGGCCGCCGAACCCGTGGTGCGTGGCCGCGCGGCACAGGTCACGGTGGCCGTGTCGACGGTGGTGGTGTTCGGCACGCTGGCGATGTTCCTGTACCCGGCGCTGTATGCCCTGGTGCAGTCGCACGGCTGGCTGGCGATGGATGCGCGGCAGTACGGCCTTTTCACCGGTGCGACGGTGCATGAAGTGGCACAGGTGGTGGCGGCAGGCCGTGCGGTCAATGAAGCGGCGGCTGATACGGCGGTGATCACCAAGATGGTGCGGGTGATGCTGCTGGCGCCGTTCCTGGTTGCGCTGTCGCTGTGGCTGGCGCGTGGCGGCAAGGCCAGCGCCGACGGCAGGAAGGCGCGCATCGTGGTGCCGTGGTTCGCCTTCGGTTTCGTGGCGGTGGCCGGTTTCAACTCGCTGCATCTGCTGCCGGCTGGCCTGCAGGCCGGGCTGGTGCAGCTGGATACCGTGCTGCTGGCGATGGCGATGGCCGCGCTGGGCCTGACCACCCACGTCTCGGCGCTGCGCCAGGCCGGCCTGAAGCCGCTGCTGCTGGCGCTGATCCTGTTCGCCTGGCTGCTGTTCGGTGGCCTGGCGATTCATCAGGGCGTGTTGGCGGTGCTGGGCTGATCAAGAGCGTGCCGACCAAGGTCGGCGCCCACGTGGATGAAGGCCCTGTGGCAGGGAGCGGCCGCGCAGACGGGTACAATGCGCCATGACTGACTTCTCGACCCTGCCGCTGAGCCCGGCCCTGCAGCCCGGCCTGGATGCCCTCGGCTACACCACCCTCACCCCCGTGCAGGCGCAGAGCCTGCCGGCCATTCTGGATGGCCGCGATGTGATCGCACAGGCGCCGACCGGCAGCGGCAAGACCGCCGCCTTCGGCCTGGGCCTGCTGCAGGCCATCGACCCCAGCCTGATCCGCGTGCAGGCGCTGGTGCTGTGCCCGACCCGCGAACTGGCCGACCAGGTCGGCAAGCAGATCCGCAAGCTGGCCACCGGCATCCCCAACCTGAAGCTGTTGCTGCTGGTGGGCGGCGTGCCGCTGGGCCCTCAGCTGGCGTCGCTGGAAGGCCATGACCCGCATGTGGTGGTCGGCACACCCGGCCGCGTGCAGGAGCTGGCACGCAAGCGCGCGCTGAACCTGGGCGCGGTGCGCACGCTGGTGCTGGACGAAGCCGACCGCATGCTCGATATGGGCTTCGAGGAGCCGATCCGCGAGATCGCCGGCCGCACCCACAAGGATCGCCAGAGCCTGCTGTTCTCCGCCACCTTCCCCGACAGCATCCGCGCCATGGCGCGTGACCTGCTGCGCGACGCGGTGGAAGTGACCGTGGAAGGCGCCGATCAGGCGCCGGCCATCCGCCACCTGTTCTGCGAGGTGGAACCGGCGCACCGCCAGAAGGCGCTGGCGGGCCTGCTGCTGAAGTACACGCCGGAATCAGCGGTGGTGTTCTGCAACACCCGCAAGGACGTGGACGAGGTTGCGAATTCCCTGCAGCAGTTCGGCTTCTCCGCGCTCGCCCTGCATGGCGACATGGAGCAGCGCGACCGCGAGGAAGTGCTGTTGCTGCTGGCCAACCGCAGCTGCAACGTGCTGGTGGCCAGCGACGTGGCCGCACGTGGCCTGGACGTGGAAGAGCTGGCGGCGGTGATCAACTACGAGCTGCCGACCGACGTGGAGAGCTACCAGCATCGCGTGGGCCGTACCGGCCGTGCCGGTGCCAGCGGCCTGGCGATCAGCCTGGTGGCCGGCCGTGAGAAGACCCGCGCCGAAGCCATCGAAGCGCAGATGGGGCAGCCGTTGGACTGGCAGAAGACGCCGCTGGCGACCTCGCGCCCGGCCGAATTGCCGCAGGCCGCGATGCGCACCCTGCGCATTGATGGTGGCAAGACCGACAAGCTGCGCCCGGGCGACATCCTTGGCGCGCTGACCGGTGATGCCGGCCTGTCAGCCAAGTTCATCGGGAAGATCGCGATCTTCCCGACCCGCTCCTACGTGGCGATCGCCCGAGAGCAGGCCAACAAGGCCGTGGCCAGGCTGGAAGCCGGCAAGATCAAGGGCCGTCGCTTCCGCGTGCGGATGATGTGATTGGCAAGGTAGTCGCCGGGCATGGCCCGGCACTACCTGCATGCCGTGTGTAGCGCCGGGCCACGCCCGGCGACAGACTCAGAACACCAGTTCGGTGTGCAGCGGCAGGTCCGCTTCCCAGCGTGCGCGGCCGCCGAGGCCGTCCAGCTCGACCAGCACGCCGGCACCCACCACCTCGACACCCAGGCGGCGCACCAGCGACAACGCGGCGACCAGCGTGCCGCCCGTGGCCAGCACGTCGTCGATGATCGCCACGCGGGCACCGGCCGGCAGCGCATCGGCGTGCACTTCGATGCAGTCGCTGCGGTATTCCAGCGTGTATTCCTCGCGCAGCACCTGACCCGGCAGCTTGCCCGGCTTGCGCACCGGCACGAAGCCCACGCCCAGTTCCAGCGCCATGGCGGCACCGAGGATGAAACCACGCGATTCGATACCGATCACCGCGTCCAGCTTCTGGTCGCGCCAACGGTCGGCCATCGCGGTGATGGCACCGCGGAAGTCCTCGCCATGGGCGAGCAGCGGCATGATGTCCTTGAAGAGGATGCCGGGCTTGGGGAAGTCGGCGATGTCGCGCAGGCGGGAGGCCCACTGCGGAGCGACGAGGGCGTCGGTCATGTCACGTTGGTTGTCTGATGGCGGCATAGGGTACCTGTTCCGGGCGCCGGCTGCCTGTTGGGGGTGTCGGCCGGGCTGCGCCCGGCACCTGCAGAGGCTTCAAGCAACGGCAACGGCAACAGCAGAAGCGGGTTTCCTGTGGGATGGCGGGGTGGGTCCGGTTGCGGGGGCCGCTGCAAGTACGTCCATGTAAGCTCGGTCGCCGCATCCATGCGGCTCACGCCCCCGCAACCGGACCCACCCCGCCTTCGACAGTTTCCTGCGA